>CAVSVS010000011.1:0-108795 GCA_963731405.1 uncultured Acidobacteriaceae bacterium
GGGTGATACAGGAGGGCGAGTGCCAGAACCACACTCGAGACGCAGACGAAGACCTTTCGCTGCCGGAACAAAACCATGACCAGTTCCCGCATGGTCGGATTCTGTTCTCGACCGCGATTTAAGTCTTCGTCTGCTGGCATGCGAGTAAGAGAAATCTTTCTCTAGAATTGTGCTGGGTTGATGTACATGCTCAGGGACGGTTTCGGGAGGAAGCGAGCGATTTTCGAAATCGAATTCTGCGGAACGAAGACCAGGTCCCCGGGACGCAGATGAGCATCCTCCTTGAGATTACTTTCGCTCAGCATTTTCTTCAGATTCAGCAGGCGCGTTTCCACTAAATCGTCGTTGACCCGGCGGAATAGCACCACCTGGGAGTGCTTCGACTGCTGCGTCAGCCCCCCGGCAATCTGTACCGCCTCGGCCACGGTGGTGTCAGAACGCAATTCATATTTACCGGGCTTCCCCACCTCGCCGCCTACTATGAAATATGGGCGCTCAAATTCCTTTAGGGACACCGCTACTTGAGGATCATGCAGATATCCCCGATACGCCTTCTGGATAGCCTCGCTGAATTCCTGAAGGGTTTGCCCTTCGGCCTCGACCATTCCGGCATCTTTCAGGGTGATGTAGCCGTCCGGCTGCACGGTAAGGATCTGGTTGAACTCCGGCGCGACGGTGAAACTGATGTCCACAACGTCGCTGGGGTGTAACCGGTAGAGCGGATGGCGCTCCCCTCCGAGTATGGGGTTTCCCAGGCTATCCGCTCTTCCGGGTTTTGCGGCCGTTGTACTGCTCCCTCCCGCTCCAGCTCCGGTAAAGCCGGATCGGGAAGTATCTTTGGTTCCGCCCGGGCCCTCATTCTTATCCTGCGCGAAACCGGCCGAACAACTCTCTAGAACTAAGAAAGTGATTGCGAGTAATCGGATGATAATGAACGAACGTTTCATGGACCCTTGCGCCAACTTCTTTGGCGCCGAGTGTCACTCCGTTGAGCAACTCTCTACTGCGGACGTTAAGCGCACGCTTGCAATCGGACAAGACATGGGAAGTGTCGTACACAAAAGTGGACCCTTCTCCGTTTTTGGGAAATGACGGCAGAACGTAGCGTCGTTTTAGAAACCAACAAATTTCCGTATTCCGGCTCTTGAGGAAGAATGGAAACAGTCTCTATTTGGAGTACCCACAAAAGTAGACTTGCATGTTTGCTACGTCACAACATTTGGTGACCGGGCATGTAGCTTTCCCAAAGTGAACTCTCATCGCGCTGAGCAATTGTCAGAAGACCCTGAATCAACAGCTCTCCGCCGCATCCTCGTTGCGTTTCATCTGGAATCGCAGGGTCACGTTTCCACAGGGCGGTGCTCCACTCTCGTGATCGGATTGATACAGAATTCTCGATTCCCAATTTGAGAGCGGCCCTCGAATTTTGTGACTAGTTTCCTTGTGAACGCCACTTCCCCTCCCTACAATCGCCACATCGCTTCTCTTAGTATTTGGAGAGTTGTTTGATGCGCCCTTCGTCCGCCGCCACATCTAATGCCATCGGTGTACTCATCGCAGACTCCAATCGAATGCAAGCGCAGTTGTTGACCAGCGCTCTCCGCCGCCACTCCGAGTTTCGGGTCCAGACTTGTGAGATGGATACGTTTTCGATTCTCCAGGCAGTTACGGCCAAACATCCGGCCATTGCGATCCTGTCGTTGAACCCGTCCACCCACCCCTCCGAAACCGTGATCACGCTGCGGCGCTTCCACCTTTCTCACCCGGAGATTCCAAAGGTGCTCCTCGTCGACACCTGCGATCGTGAACTTGTGGTGAGTGCCTTCCGGTCTGGTGCACGCGGAATTTTTCCCATCACGGATGCCAATCTGCGCCTGCTCTGCAAATGCCTTCTGCGAGTCGCCGCGGGACAAATCTGGGCCAACACGGAACAACTCAACTACGTCATCGATCTGATTTCAGAAGTCCCCTCGCTCCGCGTTCTGAACGCACGGGGCACCTCGCTCCTCACCCCACGCGAGGAACAAGTCGTCGCCCTCGTCGCCGAAGGCCTGGGCAATCGGCAGATTGCCGGCGAACTCAGCCTCAGCGAGCACACCATCAAAAAATATCTCTACCGGATTTTCGAAAAACTCGGCATCTCCACTCGAGTCGAACTGGTCCTCTACGCCGTCAACAACGGTGACCCACGTCATGCCGAATGGCTAGCCGGTGGCAGCCGCATTCTTCCCAACGCCTGAGCCCGATGTGAAGGTGAAGGTAGAGGATGCGATGTCTGTGGACGAAAAGCCGCCACAAAGCAGGTTACAGAAGAGCTACGTGGCCTTGGGAATTTGAATGTCCCCCATCCTACGCTGTATAACTTTGAGCGGACCTGATTGCCAGACGCCGCTTCCAATCCGCCCCCGGGGCCGAGGTCCCGCCGCTGGACGATCGTCGCAGCTGGATTGCTCCTGCTCGCGCTCGCGCTGGTGGTGATCTATACGAGCCATTCCGCGTTTTCCAGTCCACTCGCCCTGGTAGTCGTCGCAGCCATCGGGCTTGCCGCACTATTACTTCAATTACGTCTCCGTAAAGACCTCACGACCCAAGTTCGCGCGCCGCTCTGGATCAACATACTGGGACTCGTGTTCGCCATTGCGGCGGTCGTCGCCGACGGCTTTCACTTCAGCGCAAACCTCATGCTGGTCGCCGCATTAGGCGCTGTGGTCTGCTTTGCCATAAGCGGCACGGCGATCCTGCACAACCTTCGCAAGAAGAAGCCCTGATTTGCATTGCTGAGAGATATTAAGGAAGGACGGCTCCAAGAAGCCAAGAGACGGAGCGCCGCCTACCGCTTAAACTCCACCGCTACTGTCGTTTCCACGACGGCAGGCTCTCCATTCACACGGTAGGGCTCGAACTTCCACCAGCGCAATGCGTCCATCGCAGCCCGTGCTAACACTTCCGGACCGTTTAGCGGGTGCATGCTCACCACCGAACCATCCCGGCCCACAATAATGTCCAGTGCGATAATTCCCTGAAGATTCGCCTTGCGGGCGTCGGCTGGGTAGGCCGGCTCAACTCTGTGAACGAGCAACTTCTGCATCACTTCCGCCGACACCTGTGCCTGTGGCTTTTCCGCCGACACAGTCTGCGAATTCTTCAGCCCCAACTCCAGTTCTTCCCAGCCCCGATTCCAGCGCCACCAGAACACCCCGGCCCCAATCGCCGCCAATACCAAGAAACCAAGAAAGACAGCCAATGCCCTCCGGCGACGTCGCCTCTTCCTGCGCGGTTCACCCCCGCTAGGAGCACCGCTGGCAGCGTCCGCGCCCGGCGCCTTCTGCATCATGGCATGGCCCGTCTCTGCTTCAATCTGCTTCTCGGCCGTCGCCCCTTTGGCCCAATTCCGAATCGCCGTCCGCTGTTCCGCCGACAGCCCAACAAACTCGAGGCCGCATCGCAGTCGATCCTGATATCGCACCATCGCGCGAGTGCGCAGCGGAGCCGAAACAGTCGGCAATTGCATCTCGATGCCAACGGTCTCGCCCGCAACCAGTTCGCCCGCGAGCATTGCTGAGATCCCACGCTCGCACACATTGACCGAGCGTCCCGGCACCGTATCCGGAATCCCCGATCGAAGGACGGTAATATCCAACGGCGCCTGCATCTGAAACCGCGGCACGCGCCGCCGCGACGGCCCACTCCATCCCCGAGTCTGTGCCCCAGTTGCCATAACAGATCTTGTCATTCCGGGCGAAGTCGAGGAACCTGCTGTTGCACGTGCGGAGCCGGATCTCAGACCCGGACGTGCGGAGCACAACCTCGGCTAACCTATCTTCTCAGCTCCACAATCTCGCTCCCGCGCGCAAACAAGACGACACTCGCCATTCCGATAAACAACCCATGCTCCACCACACCCGGCATCTCGCTCAACTCTCGGGCAAGTGTGTCCGCATCGCGAATCTGCCCGAACCGGCAATCCAGAATGTAGTTGTTTTCGTCGGTCACGTAAGGCGTCCCATCGTCATTCTTTCTCACCGACACCGCCGCTCCCAGCGCGGTAATCCGCTTCGCTACGAGCGCCTGTGCGAAGCGAATCACTTCGACTGGCAACGGAAACTTCCCCAGCATCGGCACTTGCTTCGATGCATCCGCTACAATCACCAACTGCTTCGTCGCCGACGCCACGATCTTCTCGCGTAGCATCGCGCCGCCGCCACCCTTAATCAAACGCAGTTGCGGATCGACCTCATCCGCGCCATCCACCGTGACCGCGATCGCCTGGCACTCGTCGAGCGTCGTCAGAGGAATTCCGAGATTCTCGGCCAGCTCTCGCGACCGGTCTGAAGTTGGAATCCCTCGGACCCGTAACCCTCGTTTCACCTCTTCGGCGAGCAGCCTGATGAAGTACGCTGCCGTCGACCCCGTACCCAGCCCCACCACCTGCCCATCTTTCACGAACCGCAGACTCGCCCGCGCCGCCGCCTCTTTTTCCTGATCGTTCGCCATGATCTCCCGTTATCCGCGCGCTAACCGTTCCGTGGAAGAGCGGTCCTTCACGTGCCGCGTTGGAAGGCAGGAAAAGACGAGGGCTTTACCCATGCCCGCAGCTATCCCAAGCTCTTCTCCGCGTAAATCAAATATCCCGCCAGCGCCAGCCCAAACACTACCGTCAAAATGGTAATCAAATCCAGCACAAACCCCGCTGGCTCAAACCTCCCGGCATCCAGCTGCGATCGCGTCCTGCGATACCGCATCAATCCCGCCACAACTAACAGGACCCCAGAAGCAATCGTAAAGGAACCCAGCCAGACCGAAATCCCCGCCGTCCTCACCGGATGCCCCTGTAATGCCGACAACTGCCGGATAGCAATGGCAAACCGCCCAATCGCGAATCCAAACACGACGATCGCCGCCCCAGTCCGCACCCACGCAAGAAATGTACGCTCATTGGCGAGGTGATCGCGCGCTCGGTTGGGATTGAAATTCTCCGTCACGGCATTCTCCGTCATTTCAGACCGACTGCATTATTCCACAGCCTTCCCAATCACAACGCCTGCACCCGCAAGATTCCTGATCAACTCCTCCGGCACGCCATGCCGCTCTTTCAAATACTCCGGATCGTTGTATGTAACCGAAACATTTCCTGCGGCATCCTCCGCAATGAGCGCCTTCAAAGGCAAATCAATCGCCAGGCTCGGAGCCGCCACCATCAATGGTGTCCCACCTTTCGGATTCCCAAAGATCAGAACCTTGGTCGGCCTCATCTCCAGCCCAACTTTCTCCGCCTCGCCGTTGTGATCGATCAACGCGAAGACCCGCAGCGCCTTGTCGGCAAGAGCAGCCTCCAACCGCTTTACAGTCTCTTCCACCGAATATCGGGATTCAACTTTGACCAATCCTTTATCGTGGGCCATATCTTTCCTGCCGTCCATCAAAAGTATGGGTATTGATCTCAAGATTGTATGGAAAACGTGGGGGCCGCTCCAACTTGGTTCTGCGGGTAAACGTCGACTTAGATGTGGCGCAGCAGAGGTGAAACACGCTGCGCCACCATGGGAGACGAAGGAACTGACCGCCAAGGGGTTGATGGAGAAACCGCGATAGTTCCTTCACACCACATTACATTGGAGGGCAGCTTATCAACGTCATCTCTCGCAATCTGTTCAAAATTGCACATTTCGATACTTTTTGGAACGGGGATCGCCAGGTCCGTGTGGGGACGACCGGCCCCGGTTGTCCTTCGAGCACAGCTCGATTACTTTGGCTCCACGAGTGAGCCAATGGCAAAGCTGAGGTTCCCGAGACAACTGTCGTAGAATCGCAGGTTCACAAGACTATAGCCGGCTATTTAGGAGAAAATATGCGAAACGTGCGGCCCTTCCTCAGCGCAAGTTTCACCTTGTCATTCGTACTCACCACTATCTTTGCGACACTCGTTTCCGCCCAATCCGAATACCAGCCCACTCCCGAGAACCTCCAAGCCCGCCGCGAATTCCAGGACATGAAATTCGGCATGTTCATCCACTGGGGCGTCTACAGCGTTCTTGGCGACGGCGAATGGATCTTCCACGATCGCAAGCTCAAGCTCGACGAATATAATCGCTTGCCGGCGTTCTTCAATCCCGAAAAATTCGACGCCCAGACCTGGGTCTCCCTCGCCAAAGCCGCGGGCATGAAGTACATCACCATTACGTCGCGACATCACGATGGCTTCGCCATGTTCGATTCGAAAGTTTCGGACTGGAACATCGTGCAGCGGACTCCTTATAAGAAAGATCCTCTGAAGATGCTGGCCGATGAGTGCCACCGCCAGGGCATCAAACTCTTTTTCTATTACTCGCAACTCGATTGGCACAATCCCGACTACTATCCGCGCGGCGTCACCAACTGGCCCAACGGACGCCCCGATCACGGCGACTTCAATGCCTATCTCGACAACTACATGGACGGCCAGCTCCGCGAACTCCTCACCAACTACGGCCCGATCGGCGGCATCTGGTTCGACGGCATGTGGGACAAGCCTGACGCCGACTGGCATCTCACCAAGACCTACGCGCTCATCCACCAATTACAGCCCGCCGCCCTTATTATTCCCAACCATCATCAGACGCCCAAGCCCGGCGAAGACGTCCAGACCTTCGAGCGCGATCTCCCCGGGCAGAACACTGCCGGCTTCAACACAAAATATGTGAGCACAAATATTCCACTGGAAAGCTCTGACACGCTCAATGGCGCATGGGGATTCAACATCGGCGACAGCAATTACAAGAGCCCGGCTGAGCTAGTGCAGAAGTTGGTCCGGGCCGCAGGCAACAATTCCAACTTGCTGCTGAACATCGGACCCTACCCGAATGGCGAAATCGATCCCCAATTCGTCTCCCGCCTGCAGGCAGTCGGCGAATGGCTCTCAAAATATGGAGAATCCATCTACGGAACTCGCGGAGGTCCCATCTCTCCCGCAGACTGGGGAGCAACGACGCAAAAGGATAATAAGGTTTACGTACACGTCCTGAACTGGACGGCTCCACTTCTGGCGCTCCCGCCCATCGTCACCAATGTTGCGGGAGCGCGCTCTCTACCCGACGGAGGAAAAATCGAATTCACTCAAAACCAGGATGGCGTGATTCTGAAGCTCGCGCCGCCCAGAACCGGCGAAATCGATCGCGTCGTCGTTCTGACGCTCGCCAAGTAACCGAAGATGCCTGGAAGGACGCCGATCTTAGCTTGCCCGGCTACTACTCTGAGGCTCCTTCCGTGGAAGAGCGGCCCTTCAGGGCCGCGTCGAGAACGGAGATTGATTGGGCTTTAGCCACGGCGGTCAACCCTCCGTCTAGCCACTTCCGCGTTCACCCCCTCCAAAAACCTACGACTGAACAATCTTCTCTAGCGCGATGCGGCTGCGGATCACCAGCGTCGCACCCTTCAACTGCATCAACTGTTTCTTTTTGAATTCAGAGAACAGACGACTCACGGTCTCGCGCGTCGTGCCGATAATCTCTGCCACTTCCTCGTGCGTCAAAGTCAGCTTGACCTGCGCCGAATCGTCGTCCTGCGAGCTCTTGCTCGTCCACGACAGCAGCAGCTTCGCAAACTTTTCCGACGGCGACGCCGCCAGGCCAAGCGTGCGGATCTCTTCATACGCCGTGTAGTAGTTCCGGCTTAGCTGCTGCGCCACCCGCACCGCTACTTCCGGAAAATCCTTCAGCATCATCAGAAAGGAATCACGCGGAATGAAATTCGCTTGCCCAGGCTCCATCATCTCGGCCGTCACTTCGTAGGGACGGTTCGAGATCACTGCGTTCAACCCCAGAATGTCCCCCGACTCGGAGATCTTCGTGATGATGGTCTTGCCGTCGCGCGACGAGGTCGACAACTTTGCCTTTCCCACGCACAGCACAAATACCCCGCGCGGCTGCTGCCCTTCGATGAAAAGCATCGTCCCCTTGGGATAGACCGCGGTCGACTTAACGTCGTTCAACCGTTGCGCCGACTGGAGCGAGAGATTGCAGAACAGATGTTCCCCTCTCACCGGGCACGTGAGGCAGTTATCAAGAATGTTCAGACCATAAGGAGCTCGCATCACAACCTCCCGGGGCTCAGAGCCTTGCCGAACTGCTTGGCTTTCGCTCGACCCACGCAAGGTAAATGGCACGCCGCGAGCCAAACCGTGGAAGGATCCCTACACCGACGGATCAGCGACTATGTGGCAGACAATAAAGGAGTTGAAGCAGGCTTTCCAGAATGGGATTGGAGATGACCCGACTTGAAATCGGCGAACTTGGGTTATTTCCCGCACACCGGTGCGTGATCTGAATCACGAAACCTTGTGATTGTTACTTGAGTTTGCTCGAGGTAAGTAGCGCCGGGTCCTGTCGGCTGTCGCAAGAATCTGCCCTGAGCCTGCCGAAGGGGCATCTTACTCTCGCAGACTGCACCCTTTGGCGCGGCTGATGGTTCCTACATCCTACGGTCCGACTGTCACCTGCAGCGCCCCCGGCGTCTCCATCCGCTCGCGATAGATCAGATTCTTCGTCGCCACTTCGCCTACGGCATCCACATGAACCACGTATCCCCCGCTCGGTAGCGTCTCGCCAAAGGGCAATTCCTTCTCGATCGTGCCCCGCCGCAGCAGAAAATGCTGATACCCAATCGCGGTTGCCCTCCCATTCCCTGCCACCGCGAGCACCACGAACGTCAAATCGATGTCGTCGGGAGTTGTGTTGGAAACCACGGCACTGCCATCAATCCGATTCCCGCTCACTCGTGCCGGATTCCGCCAGTTCAGACTCAACGCCGACCGCACGTGCAGTACGAATCCCTTCTGCACCGCCTGCTGCGGCTTGCCACCATCGGTCACCGAAACCGTGAATTGAAATTCGCCCGCTCGCTCCGCCTGCCCGTGCAGCAACCCGTCATCCTCCAACTTGATTCCTGGAGGCATCGCGCCCTTCTCCAATTTCCAATGCAGCACTGGCACCCCACCGTGAGCTCGGAATCGCAGTTCATAATCCGCATGGGGATACGTATCTGGCAGCGCCGAATCGTTCTGGATCACAAGTTCGGGCTCATCCTGTGAAGCTTGCCCGCTCGGTGCGGTCTGGCCCTCAGCCTGCTGTTCGCCGGCCTGGGCCATATCAATCTGGCACCCTGCCATCCCCGCCACACAACCCAGCAGGATAATCAGATCAAGAACTCCGCGAGCCGTCGAAAACTGCTTCATGTCTCCGCCTTGTTTGAAGTCGCGAGCGACGAATCTATAACAGGCACTGTCATTCTGAGCGCGTAGTTTGCGCGAAGGATCTCTGCAATCACCGCATGTATGGATGCGAAATCGGGCGTGCTAGACATCGATTTCGACTCTTCCACAATTACCTACCCACCGCAATAGGAATGTCCAGTAGACGCAATCTTGCACGTCTGGTCGGTACAGAAGACACCTATAAAAGTAGATTCTAAAAGGAAGGCGAAGCCGAAGGTCAGGGAGGCGAAGGTCGGAAAAGCTGAGAACTGAGAACTGACGGCTGACAGCAAAAATTAAGAGTTCCGAGGTAATGTAAGGTCCATTCGTCTCGGCCAGTAGCTCGCGTTTGACCCTTGCTCGACCTGCTTCGCCGCTACCCTTGCGGGCTGCTGGCAACGCGATCTTCGCTTGGGCTCCGGGCTCACCGCCAACCGGATAAACCTACCCTACGCCTCGGAACTCTATCTTGCCTTCAACATTTCTTCTTCGTTCTCCTCAACCAGCGCTTTGCTATAGACCCTCGCTCACCCTCCGTCCCAATCTTGCGATCAGAACAGTGACTCCGCTTGAGCCCCGGACGCCGCACCAACCGGAAAAACTTAAGAAGCTGTCAAAGAACGATCCTGTTGTACTCCTTCTATTTTTTTCGTCAACGAAAATTACGCCTTTGTAAGTACACGTGTTTTCAATCGAGTGCAGCCCGTCCACAAGCCGGTGACCGAATTTGGTGCAACCACACAACGAGTCTCCTGCAAACGCCGCATCAGGCGCGACTTTGCGCATGATCTATTGATTGAAGTCAATACAAGCGGCCAGCCCACACTCGGCTTCGGATTTGTGAAAATCACGCTCTTCCCGCGCCAGATAAGGCGTTTCATATTTTGAAGCATGACCACTCACTCCCGAACGGAGCACAGATTTGTCGATTGACTTCAATTTTGCGCGCGGTCGCTCGCCTGGCGTTAGAATTCTCCCGAATCATATGCTCCCAAAATATTCTGTCGCGCTACTCGCCCTCGTTCTCTCCCCTCTCCTGCCAACTGGCAAAGATCAGCCGAGTCCGACCGTGATCGCGGTCGATGCCGCCCATCCCGGAGTAGCTATCTCTCCTACGATGTTCGGTATTTTCTTCGAAGACATCAACTTCGCCGCCGACGGCGGACTTTATCCCGAGCGCATCAAGAACCGCTCCTTCGAATTCGACCAACCTCTCACCGGATGGCACGCCAACCTCCCCATAACCCCTAAAGGAGAACTGGGCAGCACGAAGGGCGAAATCGATATCCGCACCGAAGGAGCGCTCAATGCCACCAATCCTCACTATCTGCGGGTGCGCGCCTACGAGCCGGGCTTCGGTCTGTG
Organism: uncultured Acidobacteriaceae bacterium; assembly: GCA_963731405.1. GTDB lineage: Bacteria > Acidobacteriota > Terriglobia > Terriglobales > Acidobacteriaceae > Sulfotelmatobacter. The sequence continues at coordinate 10,592 of CAVSVS010000011.1, forward strand.
GAACTCCGGCTTTCGCGGCATTGGAGTAGAAAGCGGAGCTGAGTATCGCTTCTCGGCATATGTCCGTAGCGCTGGACCGAAAGCCGTGAGGGCCACCATCACGGACGAGAGCGGTCGCGAAATTGGGACCGGAACGCTCACTGGCTTCATCGGCGAATGGAAGCGCTATGACACCGTCATCCGCGCCAACGCCACCGCCCAGCGTGCTCACTTCAATTTGTTTCTCGACGAGAAGGGAGATGTCGATCTCGATATGATCTCCCTATTCCCCGTTGACACATGGAAGAGCCGTCCCAACGGATTGCGCAAAGACCTGGTTCAGCTCTTGGCAGACATGCACCCCGGATTCATCCGTTTCCCCGGAGGGTGCATCGTGGAAGGCCGGCGGCTTGTGAATCGCTACCGCTGGAAGACCACAGTCGGCGACATTGCCGAACGCCAAACCATCGTCAACCGCTGGAATGATGAATTCGACCACCGGCCCGCGCCCGACTATTTCCAGTCTTTCGGTCTCGGCTTCTATGAATATTTCCAGCTCGCCGAAGATATTGGCGCGAGCCCCCTGCCGATTCTCAACTGCGGCATGGCGTGCCAGTTCAACTCCGGCGAACTCGCGCAATTGAGCGATACAAAGGAATACATTCAAGACGCGCTCGACCTGATCGAATTCGCCAACGGCCCAGTCACTTCACCCTGGGGAAAGCTGCGCGCGTCGATGGGCCATCCGTCGCCATTTCACCTAACCATGATCGGAGTTGGCAACGAGCAGTGGGGACAACCCTATGTCGAGCGCTACAAATTATTCGCAGCGGCACTGAAAACAAAACACCCTGAGATCAACCTGGTCGTCGCCGCCGGCCCGGCACCCTCCGGAGACCAATTCGAGTTTCTGTGGTCCAACTGGCGCACGCTGAAAGCCGACATCGTCGACGAACACTACTACATGAATCCCCAGTGGTTCCTCACCAACACGGGACGCTATGACCACTACGATCGGTCGGGACCCAAAGTCTTCGCCGGAGAGTACGCCGCCCAGACCTCCGGCGTGGCAAAGCCCGACAATCACAACAACTGGAATGCCGCCATTGCAGAAGCTGCTTACATGACCGGCCTGGAGCGCAATGCTGACGTTGTCCGCATGGCATCCTACGCTCCTCTGCTCGCTCACGTGGACGCCTGGCAATGGACGCCCGATGCCATCTGGTTCGACAACCTGCGCTCCTACGGCACCCCGAATTACTATGTCCAGAGCGTATTTGCCAACAATGTGGGAACACGAATTGTACCTGTCACCCCTCAGGCGCAAGGCGGACTCTACACTAGCGCTTCGCTCGACGACCGCACCCATGAACTGATCGTAAAAGCGATCAACGTCACCTCGTCTGCGAGAGTCACTGAAATCAACTTAAGCGGACTCAGTGTGTCTGGGACGGCGAAGGTAACAACCCTGGAAAGCGCTGACCTAAACGCGGAAAACAGCCTGGACCAACCGAAAAATGTCGCCCCGAAGTATTCCACTGCGGAAGTGAAGGCGGGAAAGATTCCGGCGAAATTGAACCCTTACTCGGTGACCGTCTACCGCGTCCCGGTGCACTAGGTCCGCACGCACTCCGCAAGGAGAATTCCTGCTACTGCGGGCAAGCTACGCCCCCGCTTTCTTTTTCGCGGTTCCCGTCGCGCTCTTCGCACCGGCGCCTTTTCTAGGTTTGCCATCGGCGATCAGGTCGGCAACGGTCGTATGCTCCAGGATCTTCGCGGCGGCGTCGCGCACCGCCAGGAACACTTCATACAGTGCCCGGTGGTCTGCATCCTTGTCGATCAGTCCGCGCAACTGCTCGGCATCTCCCATCGGCGCCAGGGGACCATCCACCAGCCGGATAATGTCACTCAAGGGAATCTCTGACGGATCACGACGCAATTGGTACCCGCCTCTTGCGCCCCGCACGCTGTCAACAATGCGCGCATTCTTCAACTCCAGCAGGATCAGTTCCAGGAACTTCTCCGGCAAATCGCTCTCCGCCGCAATCTCCCGGATCTTGATCGCACCCTGATCGTGCCGACGGGCCAGCGTCATCATCGCTTGCAACGCGTACAGTCCCTTTTGCGAAATCTTCAAATTCCCCCACCCTCCGTACCGCCCTGATTGTGCCCCATTTCAAGCCCGTTGCCTAGCACCTTTGCAGGCAAGCACACGGCCCGTTCCCATCCACGCAAAGTCACTGGTTTCATAGATGCGCCGGAAGGCGTTCTCAGCGAGTCAACGTATTTCGGGAAGCTCCAACGATTGGTGGAAGGGCACGGCTTCAGCCGTGCGGTAAGAGCCAAGAATGGACCAGTGTGTTGGCCCCTGGGGAAACTCCCCCTACGCTACACTCTGGTCGTCGCGACATCTAAAACATTCTGGCTCTGAACCGCCACGCTCGACAGGCACCGTGCATAGGCTTCATACATTCCCTCGAAAATCTGATCCCAGGAAGTCTCTAAAGCCTGCGTCCGCGCCACCGCCCGCATCGATGCAAGCAAACCCGGCTGCTCCATCAATCGCGCCGTGTAACTCACAAACTCTTCGAAATCGCGCGCGATGAATCCGCTGGTCCCGTGACGTACCGAAAACTGCGGCCCCCCACGATCAGTCACCACCGCCGGTACTCCCGAAGCAAATGCCTCGAGCACCACAAGCCCAAACGTGTCGGTCTCCGAGGGAAACGCCAGAACATCGAAGTCCGCGAATGTCCGTGAGAGTTCCGGCCCTCGCAGCACTCCGGTAAATTCAGCCTGCTGCATGTTGTTCCGCAGCCATTCCTGCTCCGCGCCTTCCCCAACAATCACAAACTGAAAGTCGCGATACCCCCGGTTGAACAACGCCTGCTCCAGCAGCGCTAACGACCGCACACTCTTTTCCGTCGTAAGCCGCCCCACATACCCAATGCGGAACGGACCGTCCCTCCGCGTGCGAAGCTCAGGAGTGAATACCGCCGTATCTACGGCATGCGACATCAAGTAGCACGGCTTTCCCGTCGTCGCCTCCAGCACCTGGATCATTTCTTGATTCGGAGCAAACAACAGCCGCGGAATCTTGTAGAACCGCGCCGAGGCACGAAAACTCAACCGCTCCGCCAGTTCCGCCATTTTTGCACCAACGTCGTTTGGCAGAAACGAAACGCCAGCCGCTACACGCCGTCGCGCGTACTGATGCAGATTGGTCTGCCACGAAGCCGCCAGCGGAATTCTCATCTTGTGCGCGACGTATGCCCCCAGTGTTCCCACGTCACTCGGCCCCGTAATCTGCACGACGTCAGGGCAGAACTGTCGCAACAATGGTTCCAGCTTCCGATAGTGTCGGAGAAAGAGCAGGTCGTAGTCATGCGCTTGGTCCAGCGGAAACTTCATGGGACTTCGCTGGAACTGCACCCGGGTCACGGATCCTTCGGTCCTGATCTCATCCCGCGGCCCCGCATGCACCATGAGGAATGGCAAATGCTGCCGCCGGGCAAACGACTCGAATTGCCGGCTGGTCTCCGCCACGCCGTCCACTTCGTGGTAGACGCAAGAAAAGAACGCGACTCGCAGTCTTTCTCTCATTACGTCAGCTCTCATTACGTCAGCTCTCATTACGTCAGCGCCTCAGACGAAACAACTTCGACGGGAACCGCCTCTCCCGCAACGACCTCACTCGCGATCGCAAGATCCACATCCTTGACTCTTCCCCGTCGGAACAGTAACTCCATCACGCGTTGCACGGTCGCATTCTCTAGTAACCGGACGGTTCCCAAAATCTGTTCCACATACTCGGGCGGCCCATTCCACAACGAGGAGATCGGACGATCCGCGCCCCCATTCGCGTCGGGGTGGAAAATCCGCTCATCCCACCGCCGAAACCCGACCGGATTTTCCGGATAGTTGCGAATTACATCCAGCAGCGTCCGCGTCGTACGAATACTCACAGGCTCAGTGTACTGCGGCATCAACAGCACGTGACTCGATTGCTTCTGCCGAATCTCGCTCACAAACTCGCCAAAGGTTTCTGCCGCCGTCAGATTCAGCGCCCCACTGGCCGTGCATCCATGCCTGTCGCCGCCCGAAACTAGAGGCCGACCGTACTGCTCTGCAAGCTTCACCACGCGATCATTCTCTTTGGCGCTGCGAGTCGCGTTGATTTCGAACGCATGTAGAAACGTCGTGGCACAGTTCAAAAACTTGTCCAAAGCCTGCGCGTCCCGATGAACGCCCACGCACGTCTGCGTCCATAGCGGATGGTTGAACACGACGAGCACATCCGGAAGCGCATCGAGCATGGCCAACAGTTCACACAATCGCCCGTCGTTCGGATTGTCCGTATATACGGCCAGATTCTCCATGATCGCGCACCCCTGCCCACGTGGCAGATTGTGCACACCCAGGTGAAAAATCGTTCCCCCAAAGGGTACGCTCCACTCGAGTGAGATCGGGGTCTTGGCCGTCTCCGCCACCGTGCGCAGCAGCAGCGGCGCTTCAATCGTGTCGTGGTCGGTGAGAGAGATTAGGCTGTTCAGTCCCAGCGTATTCTCGATCTGATCTTTTTCCGTTTCGTAGGCAAGCCTCGGACTCAGCGGCGGAGTCCAGTACGCCCGCGAAAAATCCACTGGAATCGTTGACCTTCGGCATTGCCTTTCCAATGCCTCATGCAGCATTGGCACCCGGCGCGCTAACTCCGGGATTAGCTGAAGACTCTCTTTGGAACAGCTCGTGTGCCCGTGGAGAGAAACCGCGGCGCGGGTATCCCGGCCAAGGTCTGGGCCATGCCAGAAGCGAGCGAGTTTAGTTTGTGCCATTAATTGGGTTTGGTGGGTACCGACTATCCTGTAAACACGAGTCTGCGAAGTTTGATGCGTGCATCGCTTCTTTTCACGGTATACGAGCCGGAATTTTTGCGGGAATCTGACTCGTTATCTCTGCTTACCCAAGTAACCGCACCAAGAATTTCTCTGTGCTATACTCTTTTTGACGCTTTTGCCACGGTTTGCTCGTGACGCGGTGGTCCCTCGTTGGATCAGATTCATCTCCGCCTTTCCTGCCCGCCGTCTAGTTCCAGCGTGAATTCAAAAACAATTGTGAGCGGCATCGAAGCTTCACGTGTATCTCAGTGGATCGACGTGTATTTGAACGGGCCCCTCCAGAAAGAAACAACCTAGAATGACCACATTTACCGAACTGCCCTTGTCTGCGGCTTTGCAGCAGAAGCTCGCGGCAGCGCAATTCATCACCTTAACCCCGATTCAGGAGCGCGCCATTGAGCCCGCCCTCGAGGGAAAAGACGTAATCGGCACCGCCCAGACCGGCACCGGCAAAACCCTTGCATTCCTGATCCCAGTCATCGAAATGCTTCGCAAAGAGCCCTCGGGCCAGGCCAACGCGCTGGTGCTTTTACCCACGCGCGAACTGGCGATGCAAGTTCACGAACAATACGAACAGCTTCGCAGCAAGGGCATGCCCAAAGCTGCTCTCGTTATCGGCGGGGTTTCCGAAAAGACCCAGATTCAAGGCCTCCGCGCCGGATCGTCCCTGATCATCGCGACTCCAGGGCGCTTGCAGGATCTGACTGACCGCAAGTTCGCCGACCTGCGTCACGTCAAGGTGCTCGTGCTCGATGAAGCCGACCGCATGCTCGACATGGGATTCCTTCCCGCCATCCGCCGCATCCTCGCCGTGCTGCCTAAGAACCGGCAGACACTGTGCTTCTCCGCAACCCTGGAGCAGTCCGTTGCCGGGCTCGTGCATGAATACATGCGCGATCCCGTGCGCGTAGCCTTGGGATCGGTTCTGAAGCCCGCCGAGAGCGTTGAACTGAAAGCCTACGAAGTGCGACCGGGCGAAAAGCTCGACGTGCTCCGGCAACTTCTCTACGCCGAGAAAGGTCAGACTCTGATCTTCACCCGCACCAAGCGCGGGGCTCAACGACTGGCGCAAGAGTTGGCTCGCGACGGCTTCACCGCCACCATGATTCATGGCGATCGCTCGCAGTCACAACGCAACGGCGCTCTCAACGGATTTCAGGAAGGCCGCTTCCAGGTACTGGTGGCTACCGATATCGCATCTCGCGGCCTGCATTGCGACGACGTCGCTCATGTCGTTAACTATGATGTGCCCAAGATCGCCGAGGATTTCATCCACCGGGTCGGTCGCACCGGGCGTGCCGGTTCCACCGGCCGCGCCACTACTCTGGCAGCAGGCGTCGAAGTCGTGGAACTCCGCAACATCGAGCGCACTCTGAAACTGCGCATCGAACGCATGCAGATGGATTCGTCTGGCGCGGCGCAGCCCAAGCGTCTGATCCAGAACACGCTGGCCTCGCGCACGCTGACTGCCCTGCCCGGCGAGGTCTTTGTCTAGAACTGCGAAGGACCTGGAGTTTGGAACTACGAAGGACTTAAAGTTCACCACGAACGGGAAGAGCATGACTTCATTCGTGCCGTAACCGTCCGGTTCATCTGCGATTTTAACCGCTGAGGGAAATTGAGCCCTACGAAAACAAGAATCGCCGGAGCCTGTAGAGCCCCGGCGATTCTTTTAAACGACTTCCTTAGCGTTCCAGTTTGCCAACGCCCGGAATAAACACTTCCGCCCCAGGCTCATCCTCAGCCCCAATGCGGAATAGCGCAGCCTGCGCCTGGGCATGTTCCCTCAGTTCCTGCATCTCGTCGACAACCGCGCCCTCCGGCTTGTCCTGCTTGCGCTGTACCCTGCGCTCTGCCTTGTCGCGCTGTTTCTGTTGTCGCGTCTGTTCCTTCTGGCGTTTAGTAAACGTCGATCTTCCTCGTGGCATTCACAATTCCTCCTTGGTTTTATTGCTTGCGTTGCCAGATCGCACACCCACGCGTCCAGCTGCCTTCCGAAAACAAGAAAACTACCAGCGCGGTTCGCGCGGCTGGCGTGCGTGTCCCTGATAATCGTCCCGGCCGCGTCCGCCACCACCACCACCTCCGCCGCCAAATCTCTTCCCGCCGCCGCCTCCACCACCGCCCCGCGGACGGTCTGCCTTTGGCTGCGCCTCATTGATCTTCAAAGCGCGTCCACCAAGCTCCGTTCCGTTTAATGCCGCGACTGCTTTATCAGCTTCAGCGGCATTCGTCATTTCCACAAATCCGAATCCGCGAGCGCGTCCCGTTTCGCGATCGGTCACGATGCTTACTTTTTCCACCGCGCCGTGTGCTTCAAACACCGTCCGCAACTCGGACTCGGTTGTGCTGTGGGGCAGATTACCTACATACAGATTCTTCATCGCATTTCCTCTCTCAATCTCTCACTCACGGCCAATAACTCGGTCGCGATCAATAGCACGGATTAGGCCTTCGCCGGCTTCAACACAGAACTCGCGGTTGCCTTCGCCGGTGGCACCGCATTCTTCAGCAGCAACCGATTACGCATGCGCTTTGCAATGTTCTGTCGGCGTACGCGGTTAAACCTCGATTTGTCGCCATTCACTCCGGACATATTGCACTCCTGTCATTCGGGCAGGTTGATGAAGCGTTGTTTCTGCTAAGACTCTTGTTAGGACCGCTGGCGACCGTGATCGCAACGCCCGAAGGGTTTGTCACAAACACGTCCTCGAACAAACCGCTGCCCAGAGCAAACAGTTTAGGGCACACACCACCACTACAGAAAAGACGCCTCTCGATCTCTCAATCGCGAAGGCGCAAATAGGGCCTGAGTCTTCGAGGTTAAGTGATTCAAGTATACGCTGTTTGCTCTCACTCCGCTCCCCCTGAAACGGATGTTCGGCGTCATGCTGAGGGCAGCCGTTGTTCAGGCTGAGGGAATCATCTCTCGAACACGCGCGCTCTACACAACGCTGCGGCACTCCCGCCGTTCCAAAGCCTCGGACTCGCCCCGTTACGGTTCCCCTTGCTATTCTGCGCCATTCCACGTACCATGCATATGTACGTTGTCCGAGTCGGACGTGAGCAGTTCTCGCCTCAACAGCCAGTAACCTCTCGTAGTACTTCCGAATCTCTCTACGTAAAATCGATTTACAAATAAAGGAACACCTAACACCATGGCAGAACAAGGAACAGTAAAGTGGTTTAACGACGCGAAGGGCTACGGCTTCATCAGCCGCCAGTCCGGCGAAGATGTTTTCGTGCATTTCTCGGCGATTCAAGCAGGCGGCTTCCGCAGCCTGCAAGAGGGCCAAACCGTGCAGTTCGACGTGACCAAGGGCCCCAAGGGCTGGCAAGCTGAGAACGTCCAGCCGCTGTAGACCATCCCCTTATTGCAAAAAGGCGATCTCGCAAGAGATCGCCTTTTTCACGTCTGTAACCCAAATTGTTGACTGCTGATTTTTGATTGTCGATTGAAAAACCTCCCGTCGTGCAGGGGTTCAATCAAAAATCAGCAATCACAAATCAACAATGTGTTGGATCTTGGTGCCATCGAAGGGACTCGAACCCCCACACCCTTGCGAGTACATGGACCTGAACCATGCGCGTCTGCCAATTCCGCCACGATGGCAAGTGGACTTTCATTGCAGCGGCGACCCATCGTCGCCGTGTCAGGAAGACTTACATTTCTATTCTACAGACACGACGCCCCCTGTCAAACCACGGAGCGTCAGTTTCCTTGTGAACCTTCGTGTCCTTCGTGGTTAAAGGTTCTCTTTCCCCACCGGAAGCTCCTACTCCAGCTTCGCCGTCATCGTAATCTTCGCGTTCAGCACCTTCGACACCGGACACCCTTTCTCCGCCGCCTCCGCATACTTCTGAAAGGTCGCCGCATCCGCGCCCGGCACCTTGCCCACCACATCAATGTGGCTCGCCGTAATCGTCCACCCCGAATCCAGCTTATCGAGTGAAAGTGTGACGGACGTCGAAATGCTCTCCGGCGTCAGATTTGCTCCACCCAGTTGCGCCGACAACGCCATGGAAAAGCATCCCGCATGCGCCGCCGCAATCAACTCTTCAGGATTCGTACCGGGAGCGTTCTCAAACCGCGTCGTGAATGAATACGGAGTATTGTTCAGCACCCCACCCGGCGCCGAAATCGATCCCTTCCCATCCTTCAACCCACCCTTCCAAACCGCACTAGCCTTCCGTTGCATGATTCTCTCCTAGTTATGATTTCTTCAGCTCGCCCTCAATTGTAGACGCAACCCCGCAAACCTGTCAGGACAAGGAATCGTTATGGCGATAGCACACCCGCGGGACTCTGCACAAACGAGACCTGCAACATCGTGGAAGAGCGGCCCTTTAGGGACGCGTAAAGCGTATGAAATGTGTATGGGCTTTAGCCCCTGAAGCTTGCAACTTCGGAGCCGTGCGATCGCAAAGACGTGACCTGAACACTGACGGCTGATAGCTGACAGCTCTTTTTCAATAAAAATCCGAACAACTCAAATAAAACCCGCACTGCGGACATTTCAACTTACACCGGCTCTCCCGCAACTGTGCCGAGCAGTTCGGACAATACTGCCCGGGATCTGTCACTTTCGCCGGTTCCGTGGCACGCCTCGCCGCGATCGTCGTTTGTTCCTGAATCATCACTCGACCGTACCGCCGTGCTTCACGCCTCACAAGTACAGATCTGGATTCCGCACCCGTAAAAGCCCCGCCTCACTCAGCTCAAACTCAAGCCGCGCGCTCATCCACCACAAGCACCGTCCGGCTCCAGCAGTCGGCCATTAAACGCCACACTCCCAGCCGCCGCCAAACTTTCACGTACTTCCCGTGCTCTGGCATCAAAGTCCCGTCGGCTCGGTGCACAATGATAGAAAACCGTCCGACTTCCATCGCCATGTCGCCCGAATGTTCTACCCGGGTCGTCTCCAGGCGCAAATCTCCGTATCCGGCCTCGCCCAATTGGCGCAACAGTCGTTCCACCGCCTTTTGACCGTAGGCCGCTTCATACTGTGGCGCCATCAGCACGCCGTCACTCGCGAATAGCCCGGCGGCTTGATCGTAATTTCCTGTGTTGAAAGAGGTTTGAAAATCCTGCGTGAGGTCGCGAAGCTGAGATTCCACATCGCGAAACGGACGAGAGTCCACTGAAGGACTCGTGTAGGGCCGGTACATCTACTACCTCCTGGGGGAAGGCACATGGCCGACTCGCGGGAAGCGAGTCAGCCAAGAAAGTAGCGCTCATTCTAGCGCAAAACTAAATGCTGGAAATAGAAAAGTTTTCCTCCGCCTTATCCGAAAATTGAATCGCAGGAAAATCGTTGTGGCAGTTCACCTCTCAAACGGAGCGGAGCGGCTGGGCAGCCTCATTGCTCCGCGCGTCGTGTCGCTGGCACGCTGCAACCTCTCGTCGGGATTCTCCCGCTCCGCGATTTGCCGTTTCACGCGCTCCATCAGAACCACAAGCTTTTTTGACTCGAGGTCTCGTTCTGCCTGCTTGCACATTTTTTGAAAATCTTGTGGGGCGTAGCTGACACGATTTGTCATAGGGGATCTGATCCTCGCAACGGGAAGGCATAGCCTACCTTATCGCCTTGAACTTGCCAACCCCTTGAAACGACGAAAAAGTTGGGCTTCCAGACTGGCTTTAATCCCGCCTGTTGCTCCGACAAGCCGGTTACGCCCAATCCAGGCCTGACCTCGACTAACTTGGATGAAGAGCCTCCTACGGGAGTTTGCGGCTTTGCAGCAAATTCAGCTGCCGCCACTCCTCTACGGCATGCAGGGTAGGGAATTCCCTCCTGAATTGTGATATCCAAAAGTGAGTCATATTTTGACAATTGGATTGTTTCTATGAGTTTGCGCGCTCGTCGGCTCGATGACCGCACCTGAAACTTTGTACCGAAGCCATAGCTGCCGAGGATTCTGCCGGAGTGAAGTCGATTCTTGATGATCTTCAATCCGCAATTCATCAGTGCACTCAGCGTCTCCGCAACCGGGCGACCGCGATCCTTACCGGACGCAACCTGCCCCCGGAACGGCGCAAGAATTCTCATGATCGCCGCAAAGCCGCCACTCCTTAACTAGCAAGTTACGGCCCCACTTTGCAGAAAGACTTGAGCCTGCGAGACGATCGCTCAGAATGAAAGCATAGCAACCGTTGAAGGTGATACGGCAGTCAAATGGAATTCCGGATACCACCACTTCTGTCAGTCTTGAAAATACAAAGGAGTAAACGAATGTGGAAAAAACTTGATGGGATCGGCACACAACCCGATCCCGCATCCAAGAATGCCCCGGACCTGGCGTCGCTCGGGGACGCGTTGGTTCAGTCTCTCAGAGACGACGAGTCCGAGAACGACAATATCGCGGCCGTCTCACCGAACATTCCCGCCGAACCGACCCGGTCGCCTCTGCCCTCGCCTAGCCTCAAGATGTACACCGAGGCGGTGAGCGAGTTCACGACGAACGCCTCTGCATTCCTCGAGCACCTCCCGCTTCTTAACAAGGCTCGCGCGGCCTTCGAGCAAGCCATGACGGCCAGCGCGGAAATGCGCAAGGTGCTTGATACCGGCGAGGAAAACCTTCGCGCTCTCATGTCCCAGTTGGAACAAGGCCTCGGCTTTCAAGGCGATAAGTCCCTTCCGGAAAAGAAAACTTCGGCGCCTGCGAATTTGGAAAAAATGACGGGAACAGCGGATAGCGGACGCCGCCCGACTCGATGGCCATAACAGGCACAGGTGACGGATTTCTGCACATCATCACGGGAGCATCCATGCCCTAGCCCATCAACGTTTGTGCTTTACCGTACCAACAATTCTTTACTTGAAAGAGTTTTTGCCCTTGGCTATTCTTCGCTTCTGCATCACTCGTCCCAGGGATGCTCAGCTTCGGAGATGTGCCATGCCAGACGAACGCACCGAACGGTGGAAAGAACTCTGCGCTCAAGCTGCGTCCGAACAAGATCCGGATAAACTGCGCGCGCTCGTGAAGGAGATTAACCGCCTTCTCGACGATATCTCCTTGCACGGCAATCCTCCGGGCAAACCTGAGGCAGCGTAATCCCTCAACCACGCCCTCAGTAGCACCGCCCCCTTCCGTCTCTCTCCGTTTTTCTCGACCCCATGGATACATGACCTTAGTTACGTTGAGTCACCACCCCAGATGCACGAAAATCCATTGCAGGGCCCATTCCGCTTCGCGGGAGAAAGCGTGTGTTCCACCGTAGAACTCTAACTCTGTGTTTCCTGCTCGCGACCAGCGCATCGCTGGCGGTCGCGCGCGATCTCGCGGTGGTCTCCAACAAGGCCAACTCCGTATCCGCTATTACACTGCCCGACCTCGTTAAGGTTTGCAAAGGCCAGAATAACCATTGGCCGGACGGCAAGTCGGTCACCTTCATCATGCGCAACCCCTCCGCACCCGAAATGAAGGTCCTCCTGGAAAAAATCTATGATCTGCCGGAATCGCAGGTGAAGGATCTTATTACTACCGCGAATCATGGACGTGCGGGTCATCCCGCCGTCATGGTCGTCGATTCCGATGAAGACCTGGTGAACAAAGTCGCTTCCATTCCCGGTGCCATTGGCGTCGTCGACGTCTATGCCATCAACAGCAGCGTCGCCGTCGTTAAGGTCGCCGGTAAATTGCCGCTGGAACCCGGCTATCCTCTGCATGGGAACTAGCCTTGATGGTTCAGCAAGTTTTGATGGAAGAAGGTCGAAGGGGAAATAAGGTTTGAAGCACACGATTGAAAAGGAAAACCCGAATGGCTAAAGAGGCCAAAGCGCGCGCTGCCGCCGCCGGTGCCGATAGTGGCAGCGGTACGCGCCTGCCCGCCAATCAGCCTGCGGGCAAGGTCACCTTCACCCGCCGTTTCCCTCGCTTTAGTATCGACGTACGCCTGCAAGTCAAAATGTTCCAGGCGGGCGAGTTCCGCGCCTGCTGGGGCCGCTCCACCGAAATGGGTCAGGACGGCATCGGCGCCACTCTTACCGGCAGCCTCGAACCCGGCGAAATCGTCACGCTCGAAATACCTTTACCCCTTACGCCCTATCCCATCAAAGTGCGAGCCATCGTCCGCTACCGCCAGGGGCTTCGTTACGGTTTCGAATTCCTTACCCTAAATGACGGCCAGCGTGACACCATCCTTCGCGTTTGCGAATATCTCGCCTCCAGAGCATGATCTAGTTGCGTGGGGTCCGGGTTTTCGACGCGGACAGGCCGAGCAAAGCTCGGCTGCGACCGCCGCCAGCACACATCACACCGCATCCTTGCTGCGGATGTGGTGAATCAAATATCCCACTACCCCAACATTCACCACCAGCACCGCGACTCTCACCACACTTGGATGCCGGTAAATCTCATAAATCTCCACCGGCACCAGACTGCCGGTGATGATCACCGTCAACCACTCTCCCCATCTCTTCAGCAGCCAGAGGCCCGTCCCCTCGGCTAGAAACAGCGCGGCATACAAGAAGCTTCCCAATCCCAGTTTCTTGATCTGCTCTGGACTCAGATGAGAGGCCTTGGCAAGCGTGGCATCCACGAAGCGGTTCCCCGGATCAAGCCCCAACGCCAGAGTCCAGTGTTCCAGGAATCCACCCAAATCTTTGTGCAGTAACTTGAACGCTCCGATGCCGAGCGCAATCAAGCTTGCAGCCTTCAAAAATTTGAATAGCGCGATGACCCGCAATAGCCTTTCGTTAGTTTTTCTCAAGTTTGGTTCAGAACGCAGCCCAACAACCAGAGGTTGGAAGTAGAATCAGCGCAAAGATTCTAAAGGAAACTCGTGTATGCGCCAGACCGATGAGAGCACGGTTCGCGGCGGGCGATGTTGCTTGTACCTCTTTAATTCCGGGCGGCGCAGCGCTTTAGTAGGAGGTTCGGAGGGATAATTCAAGCCACCGCGTACACTGCCCGCCGGAAACGTTCGCCGAAGCTCGGACGCATCGCTTCATCCCTGGCGATCAAGTGAGCTTTCAAAAAAGCGGCGCGGCTCGCCATCTCGTAAAAATTTGCCTGGGCCCGAAACTCAGCATTGGTCTCTCGTATATATTCGGCGGTAAAGGCGAAATCGGCGGCAAGTTGCAGGGCTTGCCGGGAACTTAGAAAAGCCATTTGAGAATCTCCGGAGCGGGTTTCGGTAGTTTATCGCAGGTTGGAGCGTTTGAGAATACGTTCCATCCTCGGAAAACACAGAAAAGCGGCCGTATCCGACAAAACCCGAGCCTCAGATCAGACATCGAACCAACAGTCCCGCCCGACCGTAAAATGGCCCTGACCGGCATGCGCGCTCTTCTGCTTACGCTCGTTCTCTCCCTTACCGCCGCAGCCCAGTCCACCACCTCGCCCACGATCATCGTCACCGACGAAAACGGCATCGCCGTCGCTTCAGCCCGCGTCACTCTCCAATCGCCATCGCAGCCGCCCGTCCATTGCCTGACCTACCTCACCGGACGTTGCCAGTTCCCAACACTTCCCGCTGGCCAATATCAACTCCGCGTCGAGAAAGAGGGTTTCTACGCGGTCGAACAGCCCAGCGTCGCAATCACTTCGACATCCACGATCGATGTTTCCCTCTCGCACCAGCAGGAAATCCGGGAAGTGGTCGACGTGCACGAATCGCCTCCCGCCATCGACCCCGGCCAAGTTTCTGCGCAGGAAACGATCAGCGGCATTGAGGTCATCAACATCGTCTATCCCGGCACGCACGACTATCGCAACGCCCTGAATTTCATCCCCGGCGTGGTGCAGGACCAAACGGGCCAACCCCACATCACCGGAGCCCAGACCTATCAGACCCTCACCCTGTTCGACGGGTTCAACGTGACTCAACCTGCCAACGGGCAACTGCTCGTCCACGTCAGTACCGACGCCTTCCGCTCCATTCAGGTCACGCCCTCGCGCGAACCTGCCGAGTCCGGCAAAGGATCGGGCGGCGTTCTAAGCCTCAACACCGGCATCGGCGACGACCACTTCCGGTTCACGGCAACCAACTTCATCCCTTCCATCCAAAACAAGCACGGATGGCGCTACGACCAGTTTGTCCCGCGCTTTACCTTTTCTGGCCCCATCGAGAAAGGAAAAGCGTGGTTCTATGACGCTTTCGACGGGGCGTCTGACAACCTTGTGTTCACTGAACTCCCCGTCGGCGCCGACAACTCCCACATTCTGCGTCTCGCGAATCTCTCTAAGGTGCAGACCAACCTCACCAACCGCAACATCCTGACTGCCAGTTTTTTGCTGAATCACCTCGACAATCAGTACGCGTTCCTCTCACCGCTGAGCCCGCAACTGTCGAATCCCAGAGACGTTGAATCCGCCTACGTCGCCAGCCTCAAAGATCAGCACTACTTCGCCGGCGGCCAACTTCTCGAAACCGGATTCGCCTTCGATCAATACAACGTCCATCTCACTCCCTACGGAACTCTTCCTTACACTGTCAATCCGGATACCACCGGCGGAAGCTACTATCTTGGCGACGAAACTCACGCCAGCCGCTGGCAGTTTTTCAACAACCTGTTTCTGCCTTCGCACCAGTGGCACGGCCGCCACGACTTCAAGCTCGGGATTGATCTCGACCGCATCGACTACGATTCCACCTTCGCGCGCCAGCCCATCTCATTTCTAACCGGAGCTGAGACTTCATTACCCACCGGCGTGACTTGCCTCAATGCCCCGCAGGACAGCACCTTCCCCTGCACCCGCTACTCCACCTTCGGCGGCGGACAAGTGCACGAGCAACTCAACACCGAACTTAGCGCCTACGCCGAAGATCGCTGGGCGATCACCGACCGCCTGCTTATCGAGCCCGGCATCCGTCTCGACTGGGACAACACGATCCACCACACCGTCTTCTCTCCC
Source organism: uncultured Acidobacteriaceae bacterium (assembly GCA_963731405.1). Classification (GTDB taxonomy): domain Bacteria; phylum Acidobacteriota; class Terriglobia; order Terriglobales; family Acidobacteriaceae; genus Sulfotelmatobacter. The sequence goes on from CAVSVS010000011.1 coordinate 26,326, forward strand.
CGTTTCGCCGGTACCTATGTCCTCGACAATTCCGGAAACACCAAAATCTCCGCCGGCATTGGCATCGTCTACGACGCAACGCCCATCTTTTTAATCGCCCGCCCGTACGCCGGCACGCGCCAGGACACTTTCTTCTCCACTCCCGACCCAACCTGCGCCGCAGACTGCATCACCACCACCGGCCCCATCAGCACGACTTTTTCCGTTAACAACAACACTCTGGAATTCCCGCGCTTCCTCAACTGGAGCATCGGCCTCGAAAAGAAACTCCCTGCGGCCATCTACATGAAAGCCGAATTCATCCAGCGCCGCGGCAATCACGGATTCGTCTACGACACTCCCAACAACACAGCCGCCGGAAACTACATCCTCGAGAACACTCGTCAGGATCACTACAGCGCCTTCCAAATCAGCCTCCGCCACAACTTTCGCGAAAGCTTCGTGCTGATGGGCTCCTACACCCGCTCCACCGCCCGCTCCAACCAGGCTCTCGATTTCAACGTCGACAACCCCATCCTCAGCCCGCAACAACCCGGTCCCTATCCCTGGGACACTCCCAACCGCTTTCTCTCCTGGGGCTATCTTCCCTTTTTCAACCTCCCCATCATCCACAAACTCGAAATCGCCTACTCCGTCGAAGCCCGCACCGGATTCCCCTTCAGCCTCTTCAACGACCAACAGGAGCTCATCGGCGCACCCGGCGCCCAGCGCTTTCCCACGTATTTCTCCCTTAACTTGCAACCCGAAAAACGCTTTCACCTCTTCGGATACTACTTAGCCCTCCGCTTCGGATTCGACGACATCACCGGACGCTGCAATCCCTACGTCGTCAACAGCACCATCGATCCCACACATCCCTTCCCTACCTTCACCGGCTGCCAAGGCCGCTCCTTCACCTCCCGCATCCGCCTGCTAGGCCGCAAGTAGGTCGCCCGGCGATATAATGAGTAAATTCACCTTGCATCGAATCGACGTTTCCCGTCATCTCAAAAGCCTGGAGGAAAACAATGGCTCACGAACTACCCCCCCTACCGTATGCGTATGACGCACTCGAACCCATCATCGATAAGCAGACGATGACCCTGCACCACGACATGCATCACGGTGCCTATGTGAAAAATCTCAACGCCGCCATCGAGAAGCATCCCGAACTGGCCGGCAAATCTGCCGAAGATCTCATCCGCGACCTCAACGCCATTCCAGAAGACATCCGCGCCGCCGTCCGCAACAATGGCGGAGGCCATGTCAACCACACTATGTTCTGGAAGACTATGAAACCCAAAGGCGGAGGCGATCCCTCCGGCCCGATCGCCGAAGCCATCACAAAGACTTTTGGCAACTTCAAGGATTTTCAAACCAAATTCAACGATGCTGGCACCAAGCAATTCGGCAGCGGATGGGTCTGGCTCGCCGGAAAATCCGGCGGCGAAGTGCAAATCATGAGCACTCCGAATCAGGACAGCCCCATCTCGCAAGGCCTCTATCCCATCTTCGGTAACGACGTCTGGGAGCACGCCTATTACCTGAAATATAACAACCGCCGTCCCGAATACCTCACCGCGTGGTGGAATGTCATCAACTGGGACGAGGTCAACAAGCGCTACGCCACCTTCAAGTCCGGCAAGTCCGTACAAGAGCCGGCCATGGCCCGCTAGTCTGGCCAAAAAACCGTAGCCCCGGACGCATTCGTCCGGGGCCGGTCCCTTCGCCACGGCTCATCGACACTACCTATCAGCCGGACGCGCGAAAGTAACCCGCGCTCACGAACGCCCACCATCGTTAACCATTTCGGCACCAGCCATTTCGGGATTACCCCCGTAACCTTTCGGCCTAGTACCCATCGTTCTACGATTCCTTGACTGCGTATTTCGAGGGGGGATTCGCGGATGGGTGAACGTGTCACCCAATCAGGAAGGGCGGACATTTCCCGCGCCAGCCGGCTCAAAAGAGCCCTGGAGAGCGGAGCTCCACCCGCTTTCGTACATCCGGAAACGCCAGCTTCTCCGCCCAACGGCTCGTGTTCGCCAACGTCTTGCCCTCTGCCTCCATACTCCCCTTCATCCGCAAGCGATCAGCCCGGCGCAGAAACTCAGCTGCAATTTCTGCAGCAGATGTTCCAGGCATCGCCCGATGGTTTGAGCATCGCCGACAGCACCCATCAGGTGCTCTGGGCGAATGAGACGTTTCTTCGCATGTTCAACTACGATGCCGTTGAGGTCACCGGGCAGCCGCTGGAGAATCTCGTGGTCCCGCCAGAGCGTTTAGCAGAATCCCGATGGGTGACGGAAGCGCTGGCGAAGGGCGAACGCATCACCCTGGACACGCAGCGCCGAAAGAAAGATGGAACCTTGCTCGATGTTTCCGTCTCCTGCGCCCCTCTTCTTCTAAATGGCAAGATGGCAGGCTTCTACGCCGGATACCACGATATCTCCGACCGAAAACGTGTCGAGGCTCTGAGCTCCGCGCTCTATCGAGTGGCCGAGAAGAGCAGCAGCGCTCATGATCTGCAACAGTTCTTTGCCGCGGTGCATAGCATCGTCGATGAGCTGATGTACGCGCGCAATTTCTACATCGCGCTCTATGATCCGTCCATCGATCTGCTCAGCTTTCCTTATTTCGTCGATGAACAGGATTCTGCTCCTCCCTCGAAAAAGTTAGGCACCGGGCTGACCGACCATCTCATCCGTTCCGGGCAGCCGCTGCTGGCCACACCCGAGGTGTTGCAGGCCATGGAAGACCGCGGTGAGGTGGCGCGCAACGGATCGCGATCCCTGGACTGGATGGGCGTTCCGCTCAAGGTCAACAACAATACCTTTGGCGCATTGGTGGTGCAGACGTACTCCAGAAACATTCGGTACGGCGAGCGCGATAAAGAAATCCTGACCTTCGTGGCGCGCCAGCTGGCGAGTGCCGTTGAAATTAAAAGGAACGAGCAGGCGCTTCGCCGGTCCGAAGCGCGCTACCGTTCTCTGGTGCAGAGTTCGGTGTACGGAATCTACCGGTCGAGTCTGGAAGGAAGATTCCTCGACGTAAATCCGGCGCTGATCACCATGCTCGGCTACGAATCCGCCGAAGAAATTCTTCAGCTCGATCCAGAGAACGAAGTATTTGCGCACGCCGAGGAACATACTCGTTTGATTGAGGAATTTCGGCGGACCGGACGCCTCGATGGAATCGAAGTAAAGTGGAAGCGCAAAGATAGCAGTTCCGTCACCGTCCGCATCAGCGGTCGGGCCGTCAGCAGTGCGGACGAACCCGCCGATGTATTGGAAGCCATTGCCGAAGACGTTACGGACCGCAGGGTGCTGGAAGATCAATTTCGTCAGGCGCAAAAAATGGAAGCTGTGGGCCGCCTGGCGGGAGGCGTAGCGCACGACTTCAATAATCTGCTGATGGTGATCAGCGGTTACGCGGAAGTGATTTTGGCGAGCCTCGACGCTCATCATCCCTTGCACGAGAAAGGACGTGCGATCCAGCAAGCCGCGGACCGCGCCACCACTCTGACGCGACAGCTCCTTGCCTTTAGCCGTAAGCAGTTGCTCGAGCTGAAGGTCATCGACGTCAATGCCGTGGTGCAAGACATGGAGCGCTTGCTGCGGCCGTTGATCGGCGAAAACGTGGAGTTCGATGCACAGCTATCTCCCGAGGCGGCGCACACCCGGGCCGATGCCGGGCAACTGGAACAAATCCTGATGAACCTTGTGGTCAACGCCAAAGACGCAATGCCCAATGGCGGAAAGCTCACAATGCAGACGCAGAATATCGTGGTCGATGAAAATCATCGACGCGGGCAGACCTTCATCCGGCCCGGTCAGTACGTCATGCTTTCCGTCAGTGACACCGGCATGGGCATGGACAAAGAGACCCAGTCGCGCATCTTCGAGCCCTTCTTTACCACGAAGGAAAAAGGCAAGGGCACAGGCCTCGGCCTCTCGACGGTTTATGGCATCGTCAAGCAGAGCGGCGGATATGTTCTGGTGCAGAGCGAAGAAGGCCGCGGCACCAAGTTTCACATTTACCTCCCGCGGGTGGAGGGCACTGCCGAGAAACATGCTCCGCAGTCAACCCCGGTGGTTTTGGGAGGTTCTGAGACCGTGCTCTTGGTAGAAGACGAAGAGTCCGTCCGGCAACTGGTCAGAGACACGCTTACTGCCAAGGGATATCGAGTTGTGGAAGCGGAGAACGGCGAGGCTGGCCTGGCTGCCGCCGCTCAACACCAAGGCAAGATTGACCTTGTGATTACCGATGTCGTGATGCCTGGTATCGGCGGTCGTGAACTGATCAAGCAACTTGCGGAGTTGCGTCCTGAAACCAAAGTCCTCTATCTCTCCGGATATACCGAAGACGCGATCATCAGCGAAGGCACCATCGAGCGCGACGCTGCCTTTCTCCAGAAGCCGTTCACGCTCAAGAGCCTGTCACAAAAAGTACGCGAAGTTCTGGGTTAGCCCGCGGTTCCTACATCCCTTAGTCCTTTGATCCCATGCAACTTTTTTCCGCCCTCGGCGTCCTATCTAGTGGAAGATAGGAATGGGTCAAATCCGTTTGGGGCGAAAGCGCGTAAATTTAGGACAGGGGTTCCAATGCTGATCAAGAAAGCGGAAGACATTCGTTCGTCGGAGATTACGCCTCGAAGCCTGTATTTGAATCGCCGCCAGTTTTTAGGGGGAGTGGCTATTGCGGGCGCTGCTGCTGCGTCTGGATTTGGCTTGCGTGAAATCATGGCGCCTTCCACGGTTCTGGCGGGAACAAAGATCGAAGGGCTGAAAAAGAGCCCTCTGAGCACTTCCGAAACGATTACTCCCTTCAAGGACGTCGCCAGCTACAACAATTACTACGAGTTTTCCACTGAGAAAGACGAGCCGGCTGCGCTCGCCAAGAATTTTCGCACCCGTCCCTGGAAAGTCAAGATCGACGGCATGGTCGACAAAAAACAGGAACTCGATCTCGACACGATTCTCAAGATGGCGCCACCGGAAGAGCGGATCTACCGCCACCGCTGCGTCGAAGGCTGGTCGATTGTCGTGCCTTGGATTGGCTTTTCCCTCAGCGAACTGATCAAGCGCGCCAATCCCACCAGCAAAGCGAAGTACGTGGAATTTACCACCATTTACGATCCCAGCCAGATGCCCGGTCAACGCCGCCAGGTACTTCAGTGGCCGTACGTGGAAGGCCTGCGCATGGATGAAGCCATGCATCCTCTCTGCTTGCTATGCTTCGGAATGTATGGAGAAGACCTTCCCAATCAGGATGGAGCCCCGCTACGCATTATTGTTCCGTGGAAGTACGGTTTCAAGAGCGCCAAGGCAATCGTGAAAATTCACTTTACCGACAAAGAACCACAAACCACGTGGAACCTCGCCAATCCTCCCGTGTATGGCTTTTACTCCAATGTGAATCCCACCGTTGCGACCTACCATAGCCAGGCATCCGAACGACGCTTAGGCGAGTTCTACAAGCGGCCCACCCTGATCTTCAACGGATACGGCGATCAGGTAGCGAGCCTGTACAACGGGATGGATTTGAAGAAATATTTTTAGGGAGTACTGGCGAGCGGCAGGGATCCATGACAGTTCTGTGTAGCGCCGCCGTCCCGGCGGCAGGATGCCCGCCCTACAAGGACCAGTCTCTAAGCCAACTATCTAAAAGGGAGTAATCTTAGCCGCTGGCCACCGAACACTAGCCACTGACCTCTCTTTCCATGCCTCGCTACCTCAAACCCGCGATCTTTCTGGCATGCCTTCTGCCGCTCGCCAATCTTGTTTGGGGAGCTTTCCACGGACAGCTCGGAGCCAACCCGATTGAGAAAATCACGCACACCACTGGCGATTGCACGCTGACGTTCTTGTTGATCACCCTCTCCGTCACGCCCTTGCGAAAGCTGACCCGCCAGTACTGGTTGATCGGCCTGCGACGGATGTTTGGGCTGTTCGCTTTCTTCTACGGCACGTTGCACCTGATGACCTGGGTATGGCTCGACAAGTTCTTTGACATTCACGAAATGCTGGCTGACATCGCCAAGCGAAAATTCATCACCGCAGGCATGACAGCGTTTGCGTTAATGATTCCTTTGGCGCTTACATCCACTCAGTGGTCGATCCGAAAACTCGGCGGCAAGCGTTGGCAGGCTCTGCACCGCCTGATTTATTTCAGCGCCGCCGTGGGAGTGATCCACTACGCCTGGTTGGTGAAAGCGGATTTGAAGAAGCCTCTGGAATACGCGTTCGTGCTGGCAATCCTAATTCTCTACCGAATCGTCGTTTGGTTGGGATCGCGCCCCGCGAGCGTGGGGAAGGTAAGGCCTTCGGAAAGCTGATGTGCAACGTAAGAAAGGCGCGGCCGCCAAAGGTACTATAGTGAGCCACGCCCTTCGTTTTTGGGTGTTGGAAACTTTTATTTTGTTCGTCGCCGCTGCGACTTCTTTCCCGGCGTCGCCTTCAAGTGCAAGGTAGCAAGGTGCGTCGCCGCCACATTCGACCTCGCGCTTGACGTTTGCACTCCGAAGGAGCCCAGTCCAAGTTGCGAAGGGTCAGTTTCCACGAATACTGCAGTCGAACCGTCGACCACGTAGGAAACCAGATTGAACGAGTTCGTGGTCGGGGTCATCACGCCTCGGCCCGCGATGCTTGCGTCGGCAGTGAAGCCGGCAGCGAAGGTCTGCCCATAGTTTGTTCCAATGCCCTGATCGTTGAAGTCGATGATCCCAGTCAAAGATCCGCCGGTATTCACGAACTGGGCAATATCATCCTCCTCGAAACTGCTACCGCCATTTCCCCCATTGATACCCGTCAGATTGAACCCGTAGCCTTCACCCGATGCTAGCGTCGTGCTCGTCTGCGGATAGGCGACGCCGGCGGTGAGTCCCGCGTTATCAATTTCAAGCAACTGTGTGCCACCGCTCGACGGATAGGCCGCGAACTGATAGTTGCCGACGCCCCCATTGGCTCCATTGTCGAAGCCGTTGAGCGTGAGCACGGAACGTCCGCCGGTTGTGGCAGTGTAAGTGCCGGTAAAGCCAGTGAGAGTGGAAGCAACTCCGGCATCGTTAATATCCTCCGCTGAGGCGTTTGTGACTTGGCCTGCACCGTCAGTCACGATGAGGCCGGCCGCCGTAAATGGGCCAGGGAGGATCAGGTCAAGTCCAGAGAATGTGAATACATTCGCGCCCGTTGGTATTGACGCGGATAGCGGGAAGGCATCGCCTACCATGATCGGGAATGCATCGATTTCAATGAACTTCAAGTGAGTCGAATCGATCGGGTACACATCAAAGGTGAAAGTCCCTTCACTGGTGCTCAGAGTGGCCAGTCCGGGCACGGTAGCGAGGCTGACGCTCCCGCTCGTGATTGCCAGGTTTGTGATGCCTACCGAATTGCCGTTATCGTTGAAGTCCTCCACACCAGATGTGACGTTGCCAGCCGGGTCCAGCGTAAATGCGCCTACCGTGGCAAACGTGTGTTGCGCGCCTGTAGTGTTGTCAAAGCTGGAGATGCCCGTCAAATTAAAGGCGAATGATCCCGCGATCTGGTTTTGCGCAACCGACGACTGCAAATCTAGCGTGCCGCTACCGGTGCCGGCGTTATCAAATTCCGTGATTAATCCGTGACTATTTGTATTCAGAACAAAATCGACCGTGAGTGAATTCCCAAACGGTGTTGCCGCAGAAAGTGTCGCTTGTCCGCGCCCATCGGCGGTAACGCTGTAACTGCCGCCTGTGATGGGCAGATTTACGACCGGAGCGCTAACGAGGGGATCGTTCAAATCCAGCGCACCGCCACTGATTCCACCATTGCCATCGGCTGTAAACGTACCCACCATCGTCAAGAAGGCAAAGTTTGAATCACCGCCGGTTATCGAGAACACGTAAGTGCCATTTAGATTGCTATTCGTGAAGTTGCCCGAGGGTGGTGGCGGAATGATGTGAGAAATGCCGCCCCCACCGCATGCCGCCAGAATGGCAAGGCTGCTAAAGATGATGGGCAGAGCGAAACGATTGCGTAACGACATAACATCCCCTTGACAAAAGATTGGCGCGAAGTTCGGCTCACTCGGAAATGGTCGAGTCGCCGCTAGATTCAACCCGGATTCAGAGAATTAGTAGCGGGGATCGATCAATATTTCGAGGATTTTCCACCGGCGGCCACCGATGAACCTCGATAGATAATCGCTCAAGGATGTGCTTTCGCCCCCTATTCGGCCAATCTCCGCAACGACTCCCCATACGGCGCCTTCGCGACCCCTTTTTCCGTGATGATAGCAGCCACGTACTTAGCAGGGGTTACATCAAACGCAGGATTCTCCACCCCGACACCATCGGGCACCATCTGCTTTCCCGCAATGTGGGTGACTTCCTTGGCATCCCGCTGCTCGATAGGGATCTGGCTCCCGTCGGGGCATGCCAGGTCGACGGTCGATATCGGCGCGGCCACATAAAACGGAATGTTATGTTCTTTTGCCAGAATCGCCACCGTGTACGTTCCAATCTTGTTGGCGACGTCCCCGTTTGCCGCAATGCGGTCCGCGCCCACCACAATGGCTCCGATCTTGCCTTGCTTCATCATGACTCCCGCCATGTTGTCGGAGATCACGGTGGTCGGGATGTTGTCCTTCATCAATTCCCACGCCGTAAGCCGTGAGCCTTGCAGGAACGGCCGGGTCTCGTCGGCATACACGTGGATCTTCTTCCCCTGCTCGACTGCCGCCCGAATCACTCCGAGCGCAGTCCCGTATCCCGCGGTCGCCAGTGCGCCGGCATTGCAGTGCGTCAGCACTCCGCCAGAACTCGGCATCAGTGTGGCGCCATGTCGTCCCATTGCCTGGTTGGCAGCAATGTCTTCCGCGTGCATGCGCTGCGCTTCTTCGGTGAGATCCCGCTTGATCTGCGCAATCGGCCGGATGCGGATGCGCTCAAACTTTTCCTGCATACGGCGAATTGCCCAGAACAGATTCACAGCGGTGGGACGCGTCTTACCGATGACGTCGCAAATCTGATCGAAGTCGCGCTTGAGGTCGCCCGTTGATTCGGCCTTGGAATTATTCACGCCCAGCGCAATGCCCATCGCGGCCGCCACGCCGATTGCCGGTGCCCCGCGCACCACCATGTTGCGGATCACATCCGCCACCTGCTCGTGCGTCTTGCAGTTGACATACACTTCTTCCGTTGGCAGCTTCGTCTGATCGATGAAGCGCACCCCTTTGTCGGTCCATTCCAGAGTCTGAATCATAATTTTTTGTCGAGACGTTGCTCGCAACGTCTCTCTACCCACATGCAAGCTGATGGCAGCAAGGCGTAGCAAGCTACGTCTCTACAGCCGTGCCGATTCAGGCCACAGTATGAGCCGCGCACAGTTTTCTAGGATTGTTCGTAACTGCCGGTCTGCCGCAAACCTCGCATGTCGCTGCCACCGCAAAAATTCCCGGCTGCGTGTCATCGTTCTGCAAGATATGTTGCTGTCGAACGTCATTCGCCGTGAAAACTGAAATGAACGGCACTCCCCCGGCCGCTTTCTCCACGTTCGGACGCCCTTTGGCTTCCTCCCGCTCCACCAGGCACATCACGCCCACCACTTCGAATCCGAATTCGCGTGCCGCTTCAATCGCCTGTACTGTCGATGCCCCTGTGGTGCAAACATCGTCCACGATCACAACGCGAGCACCCTTCTCGCGAAAGCCCTCAATGCGCTGTCCCGTCCCGTGTTGCTTTTCGGCTTTGCGCACCAGAAATCCGTCGAGCTCGCCGCTGACTACCGAAACCGCAACCACGATCGGATCCGCTCCCATGGTAAGCCCACCAATGGCTCGAGGCTTCCACCCGCGCTGCCGAATCTCTTCGACGAAAACTTCACCCGTTAGCCGGGACCCTTTCGCGTCCAGCGTGGTCGTGCGGCAATCAATGTAGTAGTCGCTGGTACCGCCAGACGAAAGTTTGAACTCCCCTAGCTTGAACGACTTGTGTGCGAGCGTACTTAGCAGTTTCTGACGTGCAGAATCCATAAAAATCTACGATACCATGCTTGCGCGAGTGACGAACGGGTGGGCCCCACTGACCCAGCGAAACCCGCATGGAATCGCGCGACTGCATCCTGTCTGCGTGTTAACCTGAAATCTTCCAATCAAATTGGATGAGGCGCGTAACCAGGCATCTCGGGATCACTCTTGAATCGAGGTACGACATTGCGAAGTCCGCGCAAGGTTTCTTTTTCCACTGCTTTAGGCATTCTTCTTTTTTCCCTATTCGCGATTGGCGTTCTACCAACAGCAGCTTTTGCCGACGGCACCCGCACCTGGGAGCAGTCGAAATTCGAGGACCTCACAAAAGGAACGGCCACCGGCGTGGCCATCCGCAGTTCCGGCGGTCTGGGATTGGCCCCGTCGTTCAAATTGCTCTATGCGACGCCTTCCACCTACATCTGGGCTGTCACCGCGGATGAAGCGGGAAACGTCTACGCCGCTACCGGATCTCCAGCCCGCGTCTACCGCATCACTCCTGACGGTCAAGCGGCCATCATTTTTGAACCTCAGGAACTGCAGGTCCAAGCCCTCGAGGTCGGTCCCGGTGGCGTGATCTATGCGGCGACGGCGCCCGACGGTAAGGTCTACAAGATCGAGCACAAGACGGCAGCAAGAAACGAAGCGCCCAAGGCCGATGCCAAGACCGCAGAGAAGGACGCGCCGAAGGACCCGGCAAAGCCGGCCCTCGACCGATCCTGGAGTTCCTCTGAATATTTTGCGCCAGGCACGAAATATATCTGGGATCTTGCTCTCGACAAGACTGGCAATTTATATGTCGCCACCGGTGATCACGGAGAGATCTACAAGATCACTCCCAAGGGCGAACACTCGGTGTTCTTCAAGAGCGACGACACCCACATCCGCGTGCTGGCCTTTGATGCGCAGGGCAACATCATTGCCGGCACCGACGGCAGTGGATTGGTCTACCGCATCTCTCCTGCAGGCGAAGGCTTCGTTCTCTACAGCGCGCCGAAAAAAGAAATTACAGCCCTCGCCTTGGATCGCGAGGGCAACATTTATGCCGCCGGCGTCGGCGAACGGCGTGCTGGCGCAACAACATCGCCCGCAGGCACTTCTACTACGCTCTCGGTGGGCTCCACTCCGGCGTCAACCGGACCGCAAACTCCGGGCATGACGCTGACTCTTACGCCCAGCACCTCGACCGTCCCCTTCCCGTCTCCCGGTGGCGGAGCGAGCGGAGGCTCCGATGTCTACCGCATCGCCAGCGACGGTTCCCCATCCCGCGTATGGACATCTCATGACGACATCGTCTATGCCTTGGCTTTCGATTCCCACGGCACTCTTCTCTGCGGGACCGGAAATCGCGGACACGTCTTTGCCATCGAAGGTGCCGACGAATTTTCCGACTTGCTGAAGGCTCCTGCGTCGCAGGTCACCGGTTTCGCCAAGGCTCCCGGTGGCGGACTCTATGCCGCCAGCAGCAATCTCGGCAAGATTTTTGTCCTCGGTCCTGGCCCACAAACCGAAGGCACGTACGAAAGTGATGTTTTCGATGCCAAGGTTTTTTCCCGTTGGGGTCGCGCGGAATTTCGCGGCTCCGGCAATGTCGATCTGTTAGCGCGCAGCGGCAACGTCGACAATCCCGACCGCAACTGGAGTCCGTGGAAGCCCGTGAACCTGACGACTGGATCCGAGATGGGAGTCCCCCCCGCACGCTATGCCCAGTGGAAGGCCGTGCTGCACGCGGGAAACATCCAGCCCGCGGTCGACACGGTCACTCTGAACTATCTGCCCAAAAATGTGGCGCCCGAGGTAGACGATGTTTCCGTGCAGATGGGCGTTCGCTACCAGCCTCTCGCGAAATCCCCCGGACTCAATCTGGGCAACGACGTCAGCGGTTCGTCAGGTGGACACTTCGAATCGCCTGTGCCGAGCACTCGCGATCGCGACGCCATTGGCGTCAAGTGGAATGCCCACGATGACAACGACGATCAGTTGGTCTATGACGTCTACTACCGCGGCGACGGAGAATCTCGCTGGCTTCTCCTGAAAGACAACCTGACCGACAAAGCGTATTCCTTCGACGCCAGCCTGCTGCCCGACGGAGGCTACACCGTGAAGGTCGTAGCCTCGGACGCGCCGTCACACTCTCCCGGCGAAGCGTTAACCGCCACCAAGCAGAGCCGCCGCTTCGAAGTCGACACCACCCCTCCGCGTGTCGAAAACCTCACGGCCACGGTCGAAGGCACGCATCTTCACATTCGCTTCCGTGCCGAAGATGGATTTTCGACCATCAAGCGCGCCGAATATTCGGTCGACGCAGGAGAGTGGAAGTACGTTGAACCCGTCGGTCAGATCTCCGATGCGAAAGTCGAAGACTACGATTTCAAAGCCGATGTCGAATCTGACAAAGATGGCAAGGCCGAACACGTGGTCGTGGTACGCATCTACGACAAGTACGAAAACATGGGTGCTGCCAAAACGTTGTTGAAAGGGAGGTGAGCAGGCGTTCTCCCTTGCATTGTCCTGAGGAGTCGGTACATGTCCCAAAGTCCTCTTTCAGTCGGACTTTAGGTCGCGCACAATCGTTGTATGATGCGCTGCCCCTGTTCAGCCCGCAAGCTTTCTCTTGTCTCTCTTGCTCTCTTCGCCCTTGCAATAGCGCTCACAGCATGTTCAGGCGTGTCCCATCCCGCTGGAAATGGGGGCGGCAATGGTGGTAACGGCGGCTCAGGCGGAGGAACCGGTGGCAGCAACCTGGCCTGCAACGTCATGTCGGCCGGACAGACCGCGAGCCTGAACGGTTTCATTCCTTTTTCCAGCGACAGTTTGTGGAACACCGATATCTCTGCCGCGCCCCTCGATCCCAACTCCAGCAGCATCATTAGCAACTGGGTCGGCTCCGTGAATGTTCATCCTGACTGGGGCAACGATCCCACGTACGGAATTCCCTATGTCGTGGTCGATGGCAACCAGCCGCTGGTCAATGTGAACCTGGGCGCCTACGGAGACGAAGGCGATCCCGGACCCATGCCCGTCCCGTCGAACGCTCCGGTCGAGGGCGGATCCTCCAGCACAGGCGATCGTCACGTGCTCGTGCTTGACAACGGCAATTGCTTTCTCTACGAACTGTATAACTCCTCGGTCAATTCCGACGGCAGCTGGAACGCCGACTCAACCGCCGTGTGGGATCTTACGGACAACCAGCAACGTCCTTACACATGGACTTCCGCCGATGCCGCCGGACTCCCGATCTTCCCCGGCCTCGTGCGCTACGACGAAGTGGCCGCCGGAAAAATACAACATGCTTTCCGCTTCACTCTGCCGCGAACCAGCGCCGCATTTACTCCTCCAGCATCGCATTCCGCCGCGACTTCCAGCGATCCGTCCGCGCCGCCCATGGGCATGCGACTGCGCCTGAAATCCAGCTACGACATCTCTTCATTCTCGCCGCAGATGCAAGTTATCCTCACCGCGATGAAGACCTATGGCTTGATTCTCGCCGACAACGGCAGCGCGCTCTACGTCACCGGAGTGTCTGACAACCGCTGGGGTTCCGACCTGGACTCGCTGAAAACCGTTCCCGCGTCCGCCTTCGAAGTCGTCCAAATCAATCCGGTCTATACGAACTCAAACTATCCCACGGGATCAGCGCCCACGATCAGTGCCTTCACCGCATCCGCCACGCATGTTTCATCAGGAGGCAGCGTGACTCTCTCGTGGACGACCTCCGGCGGTGGATACGTCATCGTCTCACCGGGTCCGGGTGCGGTGCGCGACACGAGCGTAACCGTGACCCCCACCGTGACCACCACCTACACGTTGTATGCGACCAATCAATATGGGCGCACCACCGCGACCGTGACCGTCAACGTCCCATAGGTCTTAGTCAGAACAATCCGGGAATCAGCGCCCATGTATCGCCCCGATAGGAGTCGTACTCCGCCCCGAAAGCAACCTTCAGATTCGCCTCTTCCAGACGAATCTTGCGCCAGTAGCGAGTACCGCCATTGCCAGCCGACGACCGCAAGCCATTCACCGGTAATGAGCGCGCCTCCCACATACATTGCCAGCAATCCCGTGTAGATAGGATGTCTAAGCCATTGGTACGGTCCGGATCGGATCAACTCGTGCTCCACCTTGATCGAAATTTCTCCGCTCCAATTACGGCCGAGAGCTCGACGCGCCCATATGGCGAGAAACAATCCCAGTAGTTCCACGACGATTCCCGCTGCCATGCTGACAAACGATGCCGGCAAGAATCGCCCCAGCCCGCGGATCGGAGCGATCACCAGCAGTACGGCGACATTCGCCAGCAGGACATGAAATGCGCGCGAGGACGGAGATTCCGAACTCTTCGCTTCGGCCGCTCCCTTTGCCGCTATCTCCCAGTACAAGCTGAACAGAATCCATGGGATAGCAGCGACCAGATAACGTCCATGTTCTAGCGCAGCCCGGTCGAGAGCAAAAGCAGGAAGGCTCGAGGTGATGTGTACGCCGTACCGCACGATGACAACACCAATCACTGCACCGCACAAAGACGCGACGAGGATGACCCACTCTGTTCTTCATCTCGTGTACGTCTCACGGTGACTACCCCGCGGCAAGATAAACGTAGCGAAGAATGAATAACGCCGTCAGAATCCAGATCACCGCGCTCACTTCGCGAAACTTCCCCGCTGCTGTTTTTACCAGGGTGAATGAAATCAGTCCCAAGCTTAGTCCTGTCGCGATGCTGAATGTCAGTGGTGTTGCGACCAGAGTGACAAAAGCCGGGATCGCTTCCGTGAATTCGTTCCACTCGACGCGCGCAATGGATTCCGTCATCAGCGCCCCTACCAGGATCAGCGCAGGCGCCGTCGCATACCCCGGAATCGCCGACGCCAGCGGCGCGCAGAATGCCGCCAGCAGGAACAGGCCCGCGACAAAAATGTTGCTGAGCCCGGTTCGTGCGCCCGCCGCTACTCCCGCAGCGCTCTCGATGTAGCTGGTGACTGTCGATGTTCCGGTCAACGCGCCAAAAATGGTTCCCACCGCGTCTGACACCAGCGCTCGCCCCACCCGCGGAATCTTTCCATCCTTGACGAATCCGCCCTGCTCACACACGCCCACTAGCGTGCCCACGTTGTCGAAGAGATCGACGAAGAGAAACACAAAAACAATTTCCAGCAGCCCCAGGTGCAGCGCCCCGCGCAAGTCGAGTTGCAGCCACGTCAACGAAGGATGCGGCCACGAAAAGATCGCCGCCGGCCATTTCGCCATGCCCCGCAAGATGCCAAGCACGGTGGTCGCGAATATCCCGATCAGGATCGCCCCGCCAATCTTCCGTGTCATCAGGATCAGCATGATCGCCAATCCCACACACGCTAGTTGCGCCTCGTGATCGGCAAAACTCCCCAAGCTCACGAACGTTGCCGGATTCGCCACCACGAGTTTCGCATTTCGCAGACCGACAAACGCGATGAACATCCCGATCCCACCGGCCGTCGAAAACTTCAGGCACTCCGGAATTCCGTTGACGATCTGCTCCCGCACCCGCGTAACCGTAAGAACCAGAAAAAAGACGCCGGAAAAAAAGATCACGCCCAGCGCAGTCCGCCATGGCACATGCATACCGAGACAAACGGAATAGGTGAAGTAGGCATTCAACGACATGCCCGGCGCCAGTGCGATCGGATAGTTCGCATATAGCCCCATCACCAGTGTGGCGGCGGCGGACGCAACGCAAGTCGCAAACACCACGCCCTCAACCGGCATCCCGGCCTGAGCCAGAATCTGCGGATTCACGACGACGATGTATGCCATCGTGATGAAGGTGGTCACCCCGCCCAGAAATTCGCGGCGCACCGTAGTTTGGTTTTCAGTGAGACGGAAGTAGCGTTCGATCAATGCCGATCCTAGCTCGCGCAGAATGAAACCGACATTCTACGGCATTGTTCGCAGCGCCACAGAAGCCAGAAGGTTGAATGAAACATGTGGAGACAGCCGCCTTCGGCTGTCCGGCCAGGACGAAGTCCGGCCGCAATCACCACAGAAGTCTACAGTACTTATCGCGGAGCCGAACTCTCAGCCGGATCCCGCAGTTCCTCACTCCGAATCGCAGTCAATTCCCCCGCCTGCCGCAGTTCTGGAAAGAGCCAGGCCCACAGCCCGATCACAACCAAAGTCCCAATCCCTCCCAACACCGCTGCCGGCACAGTCCCGAACCATTGCGCCGTCACGCCCGATTCAAATTGCCCGAACTCGTTGGAAGTCCCGATAAAAATCATGTCGACAGCGGTCACGCGCCCGCGCATCGCATCCGGCGTCGCAAGTTGCGTGAGCGTTGCTCGAATAATCACGCTGATCATGTCGCTCGCCCCGAGTAGCAACAGCGCGATCAGCGAGAGGACCAGATTGTGCGAGAGCGCGAAGATAATCGTGAACACTCCAAAGCCCGCTACGGACCACAGCAGCGTCGGACCGGACTTGCCACGTAACGGCCAGTGCGCCACCATTACCGCCATAATCGCCGCTCCCACTCCCGGAGCCGTGCGCAGCAGTCCCAATCCCCACGGTCCGGTATGCAGAATCTCCCGCGCGTATACCGGAAGCAGCGCGACCGCACCACCCAGCAGCACAGCAAACAGATCCAGCGAAATCGCCCCCAGAATCAGTTTCTTCTGCCAGATGTAGTGCAGCCCTGCAAATACCGTCTTCAACGACATCGGCTCTCTCGGCCGCGCTTTTACTTCGGGCCGGATTCGGAACGAAGACAACGTCGCCCCGATCGCCGTCACCATCGCGACCACATACACTACCGACGGCCCCTTAAACGCCGCGTACAGGATGCCGCCGAACGACGGCCCCAGAATCGTCGCCGCCTGAAAGATGCTGGCGTTCCATGCCACCGCGTTCGGGAAGTGCTCCTCGGGAACCAGCTGCGGAAGGATCGAGCGGCTGGCAGTGCTGTTGAACGACCGCACCACTCCAATCAGCACCAACACCACATAAATAGACCTGATCTGCGGGACGCCATGCTGGGCAAGAGCAAGCAGCAGGGCAAAGCACACCGCATATCCGGCGTAGCAAGCCGAGAGCACATTTCGTCGCTCGAAGCGATCCGACGCATGCCCGGAGATTGGGAAGAGCAGAATTGCCGGCAAAAATTGCGCCAGCCCTACATAGCCGAGGTCGAGAGGCCTCTTCGTGATCTCGTAAACCTGCCATCCCACGGCCACAGCCTGCATCTCGACCGCGGCCACGATCAGAAACCGGGCGACCTGGAAAAGCACGAACCCGGGATGGGTAAAAGCGGCGCGTCCGGCCCTGGCGTCGGTGGTGGCAGGCATGAACTATTTACTGTGCCACAGAACGTTGAGGATGTGCGCGCCCTGGACTCAGGATTTTTCTGATGCCAGATACACCACCAGCCCGCTCAGCAGCGCCACTACGCCAAGACCGGAGATCAGCAGAAAAGAATTCAAGTCGACTTTGCCAGATATATCAGGCAGAAAATGTACTGCGCGCGGCGCAAGCTCCGACCACCATGACGCCCAATGCAAGCCGTGGTTGTATTGCGACGCGACAAAAACCACTGCCACCAACACATAGACAAACAACGCAAAGGTCTGCGCGATGGTAATGGGCCGGCTCACACGCTCGGTCGCAGCGTTCCGGCGGCGCAGTTGCGCCCGCCACCACAGCAGGCTTGGCGAATTGGAAGGAGTCAGTTGCTCCGACTCCCGGCGAGCGCCTTGAAACGCCTGTGTCACCAAAACGAGATCTTTGCAACTGCCGCAGCCGTCTACGTGAGCACGAAGTTCGGTACCGCAGCCCTTGGGCCAATGGCCATCCTTCAACGCCTGCGTCAGCTCGATTTCATAGGAGCATGTACGGAACGTCATGCGTCCCCCCGAACCGCGTCGGTCTGTTGACGGAGCAGACGCGCAATTTTTCGCCGCGCCCGGAACAGAAGCAATCGAATGCCGGCAGCGTTCAGCCCGGTGATCTCCGAAATCTCGCGGTGCGAATAGCCCTCGGCATGCGCCAGCCAAAGCAGTTGCCGCTCGCGCGGGCGCATCTGCGCCAACGCCGGATTCAGCGTAGCCCGCGATTCAATGCCCGATAACCCGTCACGAGCCATCAGAAGCCGCTCCGGAACGTCTTCAATGCATGCGGCTCGCGGCTTCCTCCAGTGATCTCGCAACAAATTGGTCGCAATCCGATACAGGTAGCGCCGGTAATTCACCTCGCCGCCTTCCGGCCGCGATGCGCACAGGAAGCGTAAATAGCTTTCCTGAAGCAGGTCATCTGCCAATGCAGCATTCCCCGAAACCCGCACCAGATAAGCCCTCAGGGCCGGCGCGGAGCGCTGATAGAAGCCGGCGAAGGCATCGCTGTCCATCGGTAGTTCATCCGTTCGCGATGCCACGCGAGCCTCAAGGTTCGAGATTGCGTATTCCCCGGTCGTATCGGTTTTCCTCATGGCTGCGTTCCCGAGCAGCCCGTCATCGGCTGCTGCGGATCAGGCAGCGAAATTTATTCTAGTGTCGTTCGGCGCTATCCGGCATTAGGCCGAGATGTCGCGC
This sequence comes from uncultured Acidobacteriaceae bacterium, assembly GCA_963731405.1. Taxonomy (GTDB): domain Bacteria; phylum Acidobacteriota; class Terriglobia; order Terriglobales; family Acidobacteriaceae; genus Sulfotelmatobacter. The sequence continues at coordinate 44,868 of CAVSVS010000011.1, forward strand.
CAGCACCCAGGTGATCCCCGCCGAAATAATAAACCCCAGGCCCGGCATCAGGACGACGGTGCCAGCCACGAGCAAAATGCCGCCACCTTCGGTGAAGCCGTGCCGCAAGGAGAGAAGGCCAACTCCCAGCAGTGTCATCACAATGCCAATCTGCAGCGGCGTGAGCACCCGTGCGACCGGACTTGGAACCGGTGCTTGTTGCTCGAAGCCCACAGCGATCGGCGTCGCTTCCAGAAAGCGCTTGCCCGCATCGGTATTCATGTACGTCAACACTTCCTGTGAGGTGCCGAATCGCTCGAGCAGCTTACCGTGAACATCCGTCTGCAGCTTGAAAATGCGGCTCCATCGCCGGTTTTCCAGCAGAACATGCACCAGCCAGAGCAAAGCGCCGAGAACACAAACGAAAACCAGGAACGGCACGCCGTCGCTGATCAGTTCCTGGTCAATGCCCGACTGTCTCTGCTCCGACATCTGAGGCCACAGCTTGCGCTCCAGAGTCTCGCTGGGAGGCTCGTGTTCACCATGCAGGTTGTTAAACAGATAGAAGTCAGGATTGTGCGCGATCTCCGGATGCTCCTGCAGGAAGCGCCCCAGTTCGGGATTGTTGCGGTTTACATATTCCGTGTTCGACAGCAGCGAAGGATCTCGGGCCACGACCTCTGCCAGCGTAGGACTCACGCGCAACAATTGCAGAAGCTGGTCCTGCATCGCGGCCACATCTTTTTCGCTCATCTGCGGAGCGTTCGCAGGTGCCCCAGGTTGTGCGGCACGCGTAGCCTGTCCCGCGCTGACAGCCGTGAATAAAGCCACAAATACTATGATCGTCTGAATGCCTGCCACCAACACCCGCTGCCTGTGCATATCGCTGTTCCCCTCGTGAGACGCGCGCTCCCAGCGTCTCTATGCACACAACGATTGGAAACGAAAATGGTTAACAACAATTCCGAGGATTTTTTGGCCTGTCAGGCGAGAGGGACGAGGAAAGTCTAACTTTGACCTGCGCCAGTGGAACGGGTAGCCGTCGAGAAGACTTCCACACGGTTTCGGCCATTCTTTTTTGCGGTATACAAGCTGACATCGGCTTCCTGAAGGAACTCGGCAACAGAGCAGTCCCGCAAGGCATCGGTCGCGGTCACGCCCATACTGACCGTAGCAGACGTCGTCCCGAACGGCGTCTCGATGGAAGATTTCGCGACAAGTTTCCGAATCTCGTCGGCGCGGCGCGCCCCGGTCGTCAGGTTACAGCCGGGTAGGATGAGAAGAAATTCTTCGCCGCCGTACCGCCCTACCACATCGTAAGGTCGCAAATCAGCTTTGAGTCTTTTCGCTACTTCCTTCAGAACTTCATCGCCCGCCGCATGGCCCAGAGTGTCATTCACTCTCTTGAAGTGATCGATGTCCGCCAGAATAAGTGAGGTGGGCTTATCATCGCGTCCGCTGCGCGAGAACTCCCGTTCCAAAGTCGCAAGAATCTCTGCCCGGTTCATCAGGTTGGTCAGGAAGTCATGCGTGGCGGCGAAGCGCAGCGATTGCTGCAACTCCACGATTCTCTTGCCAACCATGATGCGCGAACGCAACTCCGAAGGGTCTACCGGCTTCGACAAGTAGTCGTCCGCTCCCGCTTCCATCGCTTTCAGCCGATCCTGCTTTTGTTTCTTGGCCGTCAGCATCACGGTATAGACATAATTGCCGTGGCTCAGCTTTCGGATGCGCCGCAAAACGTCGATGCCATCCATTCCTGGGAGTACCCAATCGAGCAGAGTGATTTCGGGCGGATTGGGGCTTTCGAGCAACTTGATGGCTTCGGTGCCGCTGCCGACAGCCACGTAGTCGAGTCCCCACTCGGTCAGATAGTCGCCGACCTTGCGCCGTTCGAAGTAGGAATCCTCAACCAGAAGAATTTTCATTCGCGCCCCGTTCGATGTTGGCAGCGCGGCGTTGCATTCACAAGGGTACGGCCGGAATCAAAAGGACATGTACTCTGGTTGGGCGGCGTTGGACGTTCCCTCTCAAGCCACCAGCGGAGCGTTCGCGATTCCCTCTGTCCCGAACACCCGGCGGTACCGCTCCACTTCCGATGGAGGTCCCAGCGCCTTGGAATAATTGTCGGAGAGCTTCACTGCCGGCTTTCCCTCAACGTCCGTCACCTTGCAGATCAGGCTGATCGGGTCAAAGCCTCCACCGTCGTTCGGATTACATCCTCGAAAATCATTGGTGAGCAATGTTCCCCATCCGGCGCTGACCCGCACACGTCGTCCGGGCGTCCACTTGTTGGGGTCTGCAAAGTCAGCAGCGCTAAGGAAGTCTCCCGGACCCAATCCCTTCGCCAGCGTCCCGCCAAAATACGCGTGCAGCCCGAGAATTGCGTCCACGTCCAGCGTATCCGAAGCAATCAGCAACTTCTCTCGTGGGTCTCGACCGTGCGTCTTTAACCACGCAATGTACTCATCGCCTGCGACGTAGGGATCCTTACTGTCGACGCGCTGGCCGGTCCAATCCGCAACCCACTCGGGCGCTCCGGCCAGGAACTGCGTTGTTCCAAACGTATCGGGCAGCATCACTTTCAACGCGCCGTCGTAGGTCTGCTGCCATAGTTCCAGCACGCGATATTGCGAGGCCTTCAAAGCCACGTCATCGGGCGCTAGCGCTGCCATGACCATGGGAATCTCGTGCGCATTAGTACCAATCGCTTCCAGATCGTGCTTGTGCGCCAGAAAGGCATTCGATGTGCCGATGAAGTTGTCGCCCAGGTTGGATGCCATGGCGGAGACCACATACTCCTGCCACAGAAAGCTGTGTCGCCGTCGAGTTCCGAAGTCGGCCACGCTCAAGCCCGGGACACCGCGTAGTCGCTCAATCTTGCTCCACAACTTCGTCTTCGCCCGCGCGTACAGGATGTCGAGCCCGAACTCGCTCAGCGTTTTCAATTGCGCCCGCGTCTTCAATTCGTCGAGGATCGCGAGTGCATACAACTCCCACATCGTCGTTTCAGTCCACGCGCCTTCAAAGGTCAAGTGAATCTGTCCATCGCGAACTCGCAACTGATAATCCGACAGGTGGAAGTCACGCTCCAACCACTCCAGGAATGCCGGCTCGAAGATTCCGCGGCGCCCGTAAAACGTGTTGCCTGCGAGCCAGACCAGTTCTGACTTGCGAAAGCGCCGCCCGCGAACGTGCTGCAACTGCACTTTCAACTCTTCAATATTGATGATCTCTGCCATCCTGACCGAGGGATGGCGATTGATCAGCGAGAATTCCACGCGCGTTTTGGGAAAGTGCTTCCAGATAAACTGCAACATCAGCAGCTTGTAGAAATCCGTGTCCAACAGAGACCGTACGACAGGATCCAATTCCCAATTGTGGTTATGCGCGCGTTCCGCGAAGTTGACGATCATGGAAAGAGGTAGAACCTCACCGACAGTGTAGAGGATAAGGGATCAGAGTCCGGCTTGTCCTCCCGCGTTCCTAGCCATGGACTTTAGTGTACTTTCCCCTCGCGGCAATCGAGTCATAATCGACGTGCCCGAATCGCTGCAACTTCGCGGAGCACGGATCATGAACCGCCTCGTCCCAGTGTTTGCCCTCAGCTTGTTTCTCACCGTCAACCTTCCAACTCACGCGCAAACCCACCAGACTTCCGATGACGCATCCGCTGTGCGCGCCACGGTAACGGACTACATCGAAGCCTATTACACCGGCGACGCTAACCGCATGGAGCGGACGCTCCATCCTCACTACCTGAAGCACATGATTCACGGCGACATTCCCGTTCGGGAGCGAACCGGTCTGCAGATGGTGCAGGACGTTCGCGCCAATCATGCGGCCAACCTTCCGCCAGCGGACCGTACCGAGCAAGTGACTGTGCTTGATGTAGCGGGAACCATCGCCTCTGCGAAACTGGTTACTCCGGGCTGGGTCGACTACATGACGCTCTCGAAATCCGACGGCCAGTGGAAGATTCTCTCGGTCGTCCAGAGGATCGACAAATAAAAGGTCGTTCTGTCTCACCTGTGCCTCTTCCAAACGCATTTTTTTTCTCGCATTGCGAGTTTCGGAATGGGATCCGACGGATTGAAGGGTACCCCCCTCCCCCCTCGGTCTATTGGGATCATGGGGTTAGCGGGAAATCGCAAAGTAATCTATGGAACTCAATCACTTGCGGGCAAAATCTTGATTTCAAAGAGCTTGCACGTACGATCGTTCGGTGAGTTCCCGAAACGGTACCCGCGCCACGCTTACATACCGTCACGACCTCGACGATGATCTCGTGATTGTCATCGCTCGCGCAAGGGCAGATGTCACACATGGAGTGTGGAAAGCCCAACCCGATCGGCCGCGACCAGACCTGACAATCTCTCTACACCGTCTTGCGATAGGTCTGTAACCAATCTCGTGTAACTAACTCTCTACCTACGCCGACCCTTTCCCGGCAAGGTGCCAGCCTCAGAAATTAGGGGCTTGCTCATCCGCTGATTCCTCCGTTGGGGCACGCGTCCTAGAAAAGCTCGAGAAAGTCGGTTGAAGAACTCAGATCAGTCTCGTTGTCCGTTGGCGAGAGGTCCCCCTTCACGTTCTAGGGCACGGCGTGGGAGTCGTCTGCCGGCACTCGACTCATAACCCATGCTGATGAGATACCCGTTCGATGGTTAGAAGGGAGCATGGATTCCTCATGTCCCGAGTCTCCGCGAAAGAACTCAGGAGGTTCTAAATGTCGCAACCAAGATTTCGTGTGCAGGTGATCGTAACGGTAGTGGTCCTATTGTTGGCTTGCATGATTGCAGTCAGTCGTTCGGTACGGGCAGGTGCGGACAACAACAGCGGCCACAACCGTGTTGTTGAGAACGCAACCCAAAAAATACTACAAGGAGAGCATATCTTTCGCTTTGACACCTTTGGGGACGAAGCATTTTGGGGAGACACACTGAAGCTTCACCAAGCCATCGAGGGAGCCAAATTTGGTGGTGTTGGCCCCGGAGTAAGTCCCAAAACCGCTCTGGCGGTGGGCCTGAAAATAGACGTAGACGCCCTTCCGCGGAGCTTGCTGGAACAAATCGAAAAAGGCAAAGTCAATTTCGATGACCCCGCCGTCACACTCGCACTCCTCAAGTTGAATGCCGTGGTGGGAATCACTGGACACTTTAACTCTTCAGGGACGCTGAAGTCCGTCGGCATTCAATGCGCTTTGTGCCATTCAACCGTTGACGATTCGGTTCCTGGATCGTGTGCCGGCCCGATCAAACCAAACCCCGCGACCGGATGCATTGGTCGTCGACTGGACGGCTGGGCAAACCGTGATCTGAATGTGGGAGCAATCGTGGCTCTCGCACCCGATCTAAGCGTGATTGCCAATTTGCTGTCCACAGATCAAGCCACCGTAAGAAAGGTACTGAATAGCTGGGGGCCGGGAAAATTCGATGCGGAGCTGCTCCTGGACGGAAAGGCATTCAATGCGCAACAAGTAACGGATGGTGTGGTCACGGGAACGAACGTTTCCGGTGCCTCACTCATTCCTCCAGCCTTCGGGCTAGGGGGAGTGAACCTCCACACCTGGATCGGCTGGGGGTCTGTGCCGCACTGGAACGCATTCGTAGCCAATCTTGAAATGCATGGGAAAGGCAGGTTCTTCGATCCACGCTTGAATAATGCAGCGCAGTTCCCGATTGCCGCTGCCAACGGCTCTGGGGATTTGCCCCATATCAACCCCGGCGACGACCTCATTACTTCCAAGCTAGCAGCTCTGCAGCTCTATCAGCTGTCAATTCCCGCGCCGAACCCGACCGTGCACATCGATAAGGCCGCTGCCGCCCGGGGTGACGAGCTGTTTAGCGGAAAGGCAGGATGTAACAACTGCCATACAGAACCGCTTTGGACTGAGCCGGGATGGAATCTCCACCAGCCCTCCGACGTCTGCATCGACAACTTCCAGGCAAACCGTGGGCCCGATATGCGCTATCGCACTTCACCCATCGGCGCGCTCTCGACCCACTTCACCGGCGGCTTCTATCACGACGGACGCTTCGCTGATCTGAACGCCGTAGTCGACCACTACGACAAGTGCATGAACCTTGGCCTCAATGACGGCGAGAAGCATGACCTGATTCAGTACTTGTTAAGCCTTAAGTTCTAGAGCCGTCGACGGCTTCCGTTATGGCATCGTCGGATTGAAAAGGAGGGGAACGTAAATTCGCAGGGTGAAATCGTCACACGATAAAACCATGCTATGACGCCGCAGCTTCTGAGAGAGCGAGTTCGGCGCCAAGCGAGTGCACTCCTCCGTTCGGAGTGCTAAACTTGGCGCCGATTTGCATCTTCTTCCCAGTGAAGGAAGCGTGAGCGACCCGACAGCTAAGCCAACCCGTTACGACTTTGACCTCAGCTCCGACCTCGAAGCTACCGTCGACTCGGCCATTGCCCCAGTGGGCGCGTCTTTACCCGATCTAGGCTCGATTGGGCCTTATCGACTTCTCAGAAAACTCGGAGAAGGAGGGATGGGTCAAGTGTGGCTGGCCGAACAGTCCGCGCCCGTCAAGCGGCAGGTTGCGCTGAAAATCATCAAAGCTGGACTGTTCGACCGCTCTGCGTTGCTGCGTTTTGACATGGAACGGCAGACGCTAGCGATCATGGATCACCCTGCGATCGCCAAGGTCTTCGATGCGGATTCGACTCCTGAAGGTCAGCCGTACTTCGTGATGGAATATGTGCCAGGTTTTCCCATCACCAACTATTGCGACCAGAAGCATCTTTCGATTCACCAGCGGCTGGCCCTGTTCATCAAAGTTTGTGAAGGCGTTCAACATGCGCATCAGAAAGCGATCATGCATCGCGACCTGAAGCCGTCCAATATCTTGGTGGTTGAAGTCGATGGCAAGCCGATGCCGCGCATTATTGACTTCGGCATTGCGAAAGCCATCTCACCGCAAGGTGAGGACGTGACGCTGGTAACGCGTGCCGGAGGAATGCTGGGCACACCGGGATATATGAGTCCGGAGCAGGCGGATCCCACGGTGCTCGATGTAGATACTCGCAGCGACGTTTATTCGCTCGGCGTAGTGCTATATCAACTTCTTACCGGTGTGTTGCCCTTTGATGCGAGCCAGTGGAAGACCAAACCCTTTCATGAGGTTTTGCGCAAGCTGCACGAAGAGGATCCACTGAGTCCGAGCACCAGAATCAGCGGAGGCTTTACCTCGACGACCGCCGCGCAACGCCGGAACACCGATCCCAGGCAACTGGCAAGCCTGCTGCGAGGGGACCTCGACTGGATCGCGTTGAAAGCTTTGGAAAAAGACCGCACCCGCCGTTATGGAACCCCTTCGGAACTGTCCGCCGATCTCGATCGCTACCTGCGGAACGAGCCTGTAGTCGCACGCCCGGCAAGCACGGCATACCGGACGAAAAAGTACATACAGCGCCATAAATTTGGAGTGGCCGCGGCAACGGCTCTGGTGCTTTTGTTGCTCGGGTTCGCGGTGATGCAGGCAATTCAATTGCGGCGGATTACGCGCGAGCGCGATCGCGCCGATCGCGTCACTGCGTTTATGACCGGAATGTTTAAGGTTTCAAATCCGAGTGAAGCGCGCGGCAACGACATTCGGGCGCGCGAGATCCTGGATAAGTCGGCCAAAGACATCGACACGGGACTGGCGAACGACCCGGAGTTGCAGGCGCAGATGATGAACGTGATGGGCACGGTGTATCAAAGTTTAGGGCTTACCTCACAGGCCGAGCCGCTGCTCCGGCGAGCCTGGGAAACTCGGCAGCGTATTCTCGGTCCTCGGAACCCGGACACGCTGCAATCGCAGCAGGATCTTTCCGTCGCAGTGCTGGCGCAAAGCCATTATCCCGAGGCGGAGAAGTTGTGTCGGGAGACCATGGAGACTCGCCGCCAGGTGCTTGGCCCTGAGCATCATGACACCGTGGATTCCACGGTACAGTTGGCCAGGATTCTTGGGTTTGAATCACGTTACGACGAAGCGGAAAAGTTGAATCGCGATGCGCTCGAAGTGGCAAGGCGGAAGTGGCCGCAAGACAGGTTGACGGCAACGGCGCTCTCCCTTCTGGCTGACACCCTTACTCATGAGCGCAAGTACCCGGAAGCCGAGAAGGCAGCTCGCGAAGCGCTCGAAATGGATCGACGAACCCTGGGCTCCGACCATCCATCAGTGTTGAGAGACATGTTCAATCTGGCCGGCATTCTAACGGAGGAACAACATTATGCCGACGCAGAAGAAATGTACAAAGAGTTGATCGAGTCCGCCCGGCGCGTCCTTGGACCGCAGCATCCCGGCACCCTGGTTGCCAAGGGTACATTGGCGATGATTCTGGACGAGGAAAAACGTTTCGCTGAAGCCGAAAAGTTGTACCGCGAAGTGCTTGAAGCGCAAAGGCAGACGCTGGGCCTGGAACATGCCAGCACCTTACTCACCTTGGGCAATCTGGGATCCGTCCTGATCCAAGAAAGGAATTACTCCGAAGCGGAAAAGGTTCTGCGGGAAGCGCTCGCTGGGCTGCGCCGGGTTCTCGGCCCCTCGCATGAAGTCACCGCAAACGCGGCCCTCAACTTGGCTCGCGTCCTTGCGCTAGAGGGCAAGCGGGATGAGGCCCTCGTCAACCTGCGGGCCTATGCGGATGGCTTGGACGCTGTCGACGACATCGACCATCTGGAAAAGGACGACGAGGTCCAATCTCTGCATTCAGACCCGCGCTTCGCCGCGCTCGTGGCTGCCACACGCCAGCGCATTGCCGCGGCTCAGACGCAGCCGGTCAAAAAATAGATTGCGCATCGATCATCCCACCTAGGGAAGCGCAAACATCCCACGTGACCTTCGTGGGAGCTCTTATCACGGAGCTTTCGATTGTTTGTATTTCTAGCTCTTCGCTCCCACAAACTTCTGCTCCAAACCCTCGTACACTTCCTCGGCCCGGGATAAGGCTTCCTGCACGTTGTCGCAAATATTTTCTTCGCCGATTACCTCGGCAAATTCAGCCTGATGAATCAGCTGCGCGGGCTGCTCGCGTGCGCCGCACAGGATGAGAGTGCGCTTGCTGGCGTGCAGTTCCCGGGCGACTTCTTCTATGGCGAAGAGCCCGGTGGCATCGAGGGCGGTCATGTTACGGAGTCGCAGGATAACGACGGGCGGCAACTGATGCACGTTCTCGATAACGGCTGCGATTTTGTCAGTCGCCCCAAACAAAAACGGCCCATGGATGCGAAAAATCGTGGCGTAATAGGGGATGTCTTTGTCCTGCAGAATGTGCACGCGGCCGTCTTCGACGTAGTCGTCGGTCACCTGCGATACGGTGGTGGTCGAAGCTACGCGGCTGATGAAGAGGAGAGCCGCCAGAATCATTCCTGCTTCCACGGCGACGGTGAGATCGGCAAATACGGTGAGCGCGAAGGTTACCAGCCAGATGCTAATGTCGGTCTTGGTCAGCTTCAGCAACTGCGGAATCTCGCGCCACTCGCCCATGTTGTAGGCGACGACCATAAGAATTCCCGCCAGTGCCGCCATGGGTACATAGCTGACCAGCGGAGCGGCAAACAGCAGGATACAGAGCAAGGTCAGCGCGTGAATGATTCCGGCGATGGGCGATTGCGCTCCGGAGCGAATGTTGGTGGCGGTGCGTGCGATCGCCCCAGTGGCCGGCAGTCCTCCGAACATGGGGGAGAAGACATTGGCCACGCCTTGCGCCATCAGCTCCACGTTAGGATTGTGCCGGTCGTTGCTCATGCGGTCGGAGACGACGGCCGACATAAGCGATTCGATTGCGCCCAGCATGGCGACAGTGAAGGCGGGGCCTAGCAGGCCGTGGATGAGGTCGGTACGGAATTTTGGGATCTGCAGATGCGGAAGGCCGCCGGGAATGCCGCCGAACTTTGTGCCGATCGTTGCCACGGGCAGCTTGAAAAAATACACGGCACAGGTGGCCAGCAGTAGAGCCACAATCGGCCCGGGGATGCGCGGCGACAGGCTGCGACAGACAATCAGCACCAGCAACGTGAAGCCAGCCAGGGCGGTGGCTTCAAACGATAACGTGTGGAAGCTATTGGCCAGCGCTTCGATGCGCAGCCAGAAGACGCCCGGAACTTTGTCGAGATGCAGGCCGAAGAAATCTTTGACCTGAGTGCTGGCGATCAGGACCGCAATGCCGTTGGTGAATCCGATCACGACCGGGCGCGGGATAAATTTCACCGCGGTGCCCAGTCCTGTAATGCCCATGATCACGAGCAAAACGCCCGCCATCACGGTACACATGAACAAGCCATCGACGCCATGAACCGCGACGATGCCTGCGACCACGACGACAAATGCGCCGGTGGGTCCGCCGATTTGCATCTTTGATCCGCCGAGCGCGGAGATCAGGAAACCGGTGACGATGGCGCAGTAGATGCCAGCTTGCGGAGTTAGTCCCGAGGCAATTGAAAACGCCATCGCCAGGGGAAGAGCGACCAAGCCAACGGTGATTCCGGCGATAAGGTCGAGCAGGAATTTGTGCCGGTCGTAATTTCTGAGGCAGAGGACTGACTTCGGGAGCCAACGATCATCCAGGAAAGCACGCGCCATTTTCACATTATCGCGCCAAGGCAGGGAATCGGGTAGATGACCGAGGGTATCTTGTTCAAGAAGCGGTATGGAACACGTAGCGGCGGACGCATTCGTCCGCCCAGAGAAGCGATAGCGAGCGATCCCGGACGAATGCGTCCGGGGCTACATGGTTCGATCGCGACTGTAAAATCGGTACATGTATCTCCTCCGGACGGTGGGATGGTTAGCTTGCGTTCTCTATTCAACTGTCCCGTCGTTCTGGCTGATGGTTCATCCGCGGGCGCATCGCTGGCGTGCGCGGGAGGCATCACCGTTTCGCGTATTAGTGCCGGCGTGGATCGTCATGTGGATTGGGATCGGCGCACTGACCGGGCCGTGGAGGAGTGTTGTGTTTTATTCCACACCCTGGACCTGGGTCCCGGCTGTGCTTTTGTTTGCCGCGGGCTTTTACATTTATTCGCATTCTGGCGCGCACTTCAGTTGGGCTCAGTTGGGCGGTCTGCCGGAGGTTCGCAGCGGGAGCCAGCGGCAGAGCCTGGTCACGACCGGAATTCGTTCGCGGGTTCGCCATCCCGTTTATCTTGGGCATCTTTGCGAGATGCTGGCGTGGAGTATGGGAACGGGTCTCGTGGTTTGCTGGCTGCTCACCGCATTTGCGATTGCCACCGGCGCCGTCATGATCCGTCTGGAGGACGCGGAGTTAGAGAAGAGGTTTGGGGAGGAGTATCTGCTTTATCGCAAGACGGTGCCAGCGGTGATTCCAAGACTGATCTGATGAGCATGATGAGGGAGCAGCCTTGCGTGCGATCTCGGGCTTTTTTCTTGTGGCGGTATCGCAGTGCCCGCGAGATCCTTCCCTGCGCCTGAACAACGGCTCCGGTCAGGATGACGCTATCGTTAAGACTTTTCGCGTCATAACACTCGATATAATCCAGTTTGGCCGCAAGCTGAGTGCTGACAGCTGACGGCTGACAGCCTCTTCATGCGCTTCGAACTTTTCATCGCGAGCCGCTACCTCCGCGCCAAAAGAAGGCAGGCGTTCATCGGGATCATCACAGGAATTTCCATTGTTGGTGTGGCCGCCGGGGTGGCTTCGTTGGTCGTTGCCATGGCCATCACCAACGGATTTCGGCAGGACTTGCAACAGCGGCTGCTCGGCTCCACGTCGCACATCAGCTTGCAGCGCATCGCCGATGACGGCATCAAGGATTGGCCTCCGCTGATGGAGAGGCTTGCGAAGCAGCCGCATGTGGTCGCGGCGGCGCCGGCGATCTTCGAGCAGGTTCTGATTTCACGGGGGCCACGGGCGCGAGGGGCGGTGCTCAAAGGCATGATCCCCCGGTACGAGCGGCAGGTGGGAGATCTGCTCAATTCCGTGAAGGAAGGGTCGGCGGCGGCGCTGGAAGAGAACCCCAACTCAGGTCCGCAAGTTTCATCTCCGGATGAAAGCGGGGGCGCCCGCGCCACATCATCTCCGGATTCTCTGGAGGCGGTGCAACAGCGCGTTTCGGCCATGCCGCCGATCGTGCTCGGCAAGGACATGGCCGACAACCTGGGAGCGAGGGTCGGCGACCCCGTGCTCGTCACCAGCCCGCAGGGGGAACTGACTCCCTTCGGCATGGTTCCCAAGTACAACCGCTTTCGCATCGTCGGAATCTTCAGTTCCGGGTTTTACGACTACGACTCGAGTTGGGCATTCGTGCGATTGTCGGACGCACAAAAACTGTTCGGGTTGGGCGATCTGATTTCCGTCCTCGAGTTCAAAGTTGACGATATTTACCAGGCTGCGCCGATCTCCCGAGAACTCGAAGACGCAGCCGGCAAAGGGTTCATGGCCACGAATTGGGAGGAGCAGAACAAGGCCCTGTTTCACGCCCTGAAGCTGGAGCGGCTGGTCACGTTTATCACGATCGGGCTCATTGTTTTCGTTGCCGCCCTGAACATCCTGATCTCGCTCATTATGATGGTCATGGAAAAGACCAAGGATATTGCCGTTCTCATGTCCATGGGGACGCGGCGCGCCCAGGTCCGCAACCTCTTCATTGCCCAAGGAGTGCTGATCGGTGTGATCGGGACCGCGATTGGCCTGGTGCTGGGATACGCCATCGCCTATGCCGGGGGACACTATCATGTGCTCTCCCTTTCGCCCGAGGTTTACTCCATCGACTACGTTCCGTTTGCGCCGCGATGGGTCGACGGACTCTGGGTGGCGCTGTTTGCCGTGCTAATTTCGTTTGTGGCAACGCTTTATCCCTCGTGGTCGGCGTCGCGGATTCTTCCGGCCGAGGCGCTGCGGTATGAATAGGAAAGTCCGGCTCAGCATTACGGAGGCCTCATTTTCTTGGGGAACCCATTAGCCGATACCTATGGTGAAGCTGCTGAGATCGTTCGGGTTGGAGGGCTTTCCGCTCTTTATGGCTGCCACAGGAGTTTCGATCCTCATTCTTTTCATTGCGTTCCTCATGGCGGCGCGCAGACCAAAAGAAGGTAGCAAGAAATGAACTGGTAACGGAATGAAACAAAGACGCACTACTCTTAAGAGGCGGCGAATACTGGCCAAACCCTAGGATGCGATCCTCGATCCTTTAGCGTTTGGAACGAAAGAGACATGGTGTGCATCTAACGGAACAAGAGTCGATGCTTCGGGTGGAAGGCCTGAAGAAGGTTTTCCGGTCCGGCGAATCGGATCTGGTGCTCTTTGAGAATCTGTCGTTTGAAGTGAAGCGAGGCGAAATGCTTGCCATCGTGGGGGAATCGGGAGCCGGGAAGAGTACCTTGTTGCACATCCTGAGCGCTCTTGATCATGCTTCTGCAGGTGACGTATACTGCGCCCACTTGCGATTGAATTCCTTATCGCACGACGAGGCCGCAGACTTTCGCAATCGCGAAACCGGCTTCGTATGGCAGTTCCACTATCTGCTGCCAGAGTTCACGGCGGCAGAGAACGTGGCCATGCCGCTGCTGTTACGCGGGCAGACATGGCAGCAGGCCGAGCCAGAAGCATCACGCTGGCTGCGTGAGGTTGGACTGGAGCAGCGCGCGCATCATCGCTCAGGGGAGCTGTCGGGCGGAGAGCAGCAGCGGGTGGCTCTGGCCCGCGCGCTCATCACCGGTCCGAAGTTGTTGCTGGCGGACGAGCCCACGGGAGACCTCGACGGACAGACAGCGGAAGCCGTATTCGCCCTGATTGCGCGGTTACATCGCGAGCACCAACTCACCTCCCTCATTGCCACGCACAACCTTTCCTTTGCCCGGCGATGCCATCGTGTTCTGAGGTTGCAGAAAGGGCGCGTGGAGGAGATTTCGCCGGAGTCGTTGCCGGCATAACGAAGGAGGCTGGAAATCAGGACTGGAGCTGAAAGATTAGTCAGAAAAAGTGCAAGAAGATGACATCGGGGATGACGAGTTGATGACACTTGACAACCGTTCCTTCGGTAACGTGATCAAAGGTTTGCAGAATCGTTTCAGTGCTTGGGTTTTAGGGCCCTTTGATTGCATAATGTAGGGATCGATAAGCATAGAATAAGGTGAGCAGGTCCAGGGATCGAGTTTCGGTAGGTCGGCGAGCAGCAGTTCTCGACCAGGAAGGTCAGGGGGAAGGGGCATTATGTTTGAACGCTACACGGAGAAAGCCAGGCGCGTCATCTTTTTCGCACGCTACGAAGCCAGCCAATTCGGGTCTCCTTATATAGAGACTGAGCACCTGCTTCTCGGACTCCTGCGTGAAGATAAGGCCCTGACCAATCGTTTCCTGCGGTCCCATGCCTCGGTCGAATCCATTCGCAAGCAGATTGAGGGACATACCACCATTCGCGAGAAGGTTTCGACCTCGGTCGATCTGCCGCTCAGCAATGAATGCAAGCGGGTTCTCGCCTATGCCGCCGAAGAGGCGGAGCGGCTTTCGCACCGCCATATTGGGACCGAGCACCTGCTGTTGGGCTTGCTGAGAGAAGAGAAGTGCTTTGCGGCCGAGATTCTGCATGAGCGCGGCCTCAGGCTTTCGACCATTCGTGAGGAGTTGGCGCGCAGCACGCAGGAAAAGGCTCAGCCCCAGCGCCAGCGCGAAAGTTCGCTGCTGGCGGAGTTTTCGCGCGATTTGACCCAGGCCGCCATGGATAGCCAGCTGGATCCGCTGGTCGGGCGTGAGGGCGAAGTTGATCGAGTTATCCAGATTCTCTGCCGGCGCACCAAGAACAATCCGGTGCTGATTGGCGAGCCGGGCGTAGGCAAGACGGCTATCGTCGAGGGGCTGGCTCAGCGCATCGCCGACGGGGAGGTTCCATCGTTCCTCGCTGACAAGCGCATCCTGGCTCTTGACCTTTCGCTCATCGTTGCCGGCACCAAGTATCGCGGTCAGTTCGAAGAGCGGCTTAAGACCATCATGAAAGAGCTGATGGAGTCGCAGAACTCCATCATCTTTATCGACGAGTTGCATACTCTGGTGGGAGCGGGTTCGGCGGAAGGTTCGCTTGATGCCGCCAATATCCTGAAGCCGGCATTGTCGCGTGGGGAAATCCAGTGCATCGGCGCCACCACTCCGGGCGAGTACCGCAAGTCGATTGAGAAAGACCGGTCGCTCGAGCGGCGCTTCCAGGCCGTGAAGGTTCCGCCGCCGAACGAGACGGACGCGATCAAGATCCTGTTCGGCATCAAGGATCGCTACGAGAAGTTCCACGCGGTCACCTACACCGACGAAGCGATCAATTTCGCGGTCTCGCACTCGAACCGTTATATTCCGGACCGCTTCCTGCCCGACAAGGCCATCGACCTGGTCGACGAAGCTGGAGCTCGCGTAAAGCTGCGCCAGACTTCCCTGCCAGAAGAGTTGACCGAGGTGCAGAAGCGCATCAAGTTCATCGTGCACCGCATGGAAAATGCCATTGCGAACCACGAGTTCGAGAAGGCTCGCTTCTATTCTGATGAAGAACGCAAAGAGCGCGAGAACCTGCGCGCCCTGCGCGAGAAATATCATCTGGATGAGTCTTCCACGGGCGTAGTCAATCGCGAGGACATCGAAGACGTGGTCTCGCGCTGGACTGGCGTGCCGATTACCTCGATCAAAGAAGAAGAAACGCAAAAGCTGCTGCGGATCGAGGAAGAGCTGCACAAGCGAATCATTTCGCAAGACAAGTCAATTAGCGCACTGGCTCGCGCCATCCGCCGTTCGCGCGCTGGCTTGAAGAATCCGAACCGGCCCATCGGCTCGTTCCTGTTCCTCGGTCCTACGGGCGTCGGCAAGACCGAAGTCGCGCGCACCTTGGCGCAGTTCATGTTCGGCACCGAAAAAGCGCTGGTGCGCTTCGACATGTCCGAATTCATGGAAAAGCATTCGGTCTCGAAGCTGATTGGTTCGCCTCCGGGGTATGTCGGCTACGAAGAGGGCGGGCAGCTCACCGAACGTGTGAAGCGCGCTCCGTACTCGGTTGTCCTGCTCGACGAAATCGAGAAGGCGCATCCGGATGTCTTCAACATCCTGTTGCAGGTTTTCGAAGACGGCCAATTGACCGACGGCCTCGGCAACACGGTCGATTTCAAGAACACGATCATCATCATGACCTCGAACATCGGCGCGCGGCATTTGCAGAAGCGCGAGGGCTTGGGCTTCCAGTCGTCGAAGGAAGACATGATTTCCGATAAGGTGGAAGAGTTGGTGAAGGGCGAAGTCAAGCGCACCTTCAATCCGGAGTTCCTCAACCGTCTGGACGAAATCATACTGTTCCTGGCTTTGGGCGAGGCCGACCTGATTCAGATTCTCGAACTCATGGTCACGCAGCTCAACGCGAACTTGGCGCAGAAGGCCATTACGGTTACGGTGGCGGACGACGCCAAGAAGTGGATCCTCAGCCAGACCCTGACCGATCGCAGCTACGGTGCGCGTCCGCTGCGTCGCGCGCTGCAGAAATACATTGAAGACCCGTTGTCGGAGGCGCTGATTCAGGGCACCATCACCACGCGCCCTGCCTTCATCGAGGTCTTCCTCGAAGACAACAAGCTGTTCTACCGCCCGGTCGACGCAGAAAAGGCGGAAGGCGTCTTGTTGTACGAGAAATAAGCCGTCAGATTTCAGCCATTGAGCCGTCAGCCAAAAGCTGACGGCTTAATTTTTTCCAGCGAGAAGATGGTCGCAACGAGTGACTCTGTATCCTCCGTGCCCTCTGTGGTTAAGATTTTGAAAACACCAAAGGACGTCAGAGGGCACGGAGAAGATCGGACTACCTCACGCCACGCTTAGGAGCCCCGGTCCAGTACCGCCAGCCTAATGTTTTCCCGCCGAATTGCCGAAAAATAAAACGAAACGCGTCGAAGCGTCATTCCGTCGCAACTGGCAAAGGGAGAAGAGCACTGTGCCGGAACTCGAAATTCTGGGCCTGCCGTTTGCGGAGAACCCATATCCAATGTGGATCTTTGACCGGGAAACGCTAGCCTTCCTTGAAGTGAACTACGCCGCCACCAGGGCGTATGGCTTTCCCCGTGCAGAGTTCCTCGCTATGACGCTGCTCGATATTCGTCCCGCGGAAGATATACCGGAACTCCTAAGAGAGACAAAGCATCCCCAACAAAGCACGGCTGAGACCTGGCGACATATGAGTAAAGACGGGGTCGTCTTCTCGGTGGTGATCACCAGTTGGGAACTGATTTTCAACGGACATTCCGCAGAACTTGTTCTTGCCCGAAGGGAAGGACCAGTTCTTCCGCAGCAGTTGCCGGTGGCGGACTCTAATCAGATGGGCGACGGAAATTGACTACTGACTTCGGTTGAGGCTGACTTCGAAACGACTCTCGACGCCTACCTTGACGCAAGCTCAAAACATGTAGCCCCGGACGCATTCGTCCGGGGCCATTTTTGTGTGCTCGTAACCGCAACCTACGCGGCTGATACCGACCGCGCATACTGTTCCGGCTGCTGATCGAATTTCTTCTTGCATTGCTCGGAACAGAAGTTGAACTTCTTCCCGCCATACTGGGTTTGATATTGAGAATTATTTTCATCCACGTTCATGCCACAAACAGGGTCTTTAGTCATCGTTTTTCAACTCCTTTATGAATTAAGTTCCCTGCCCAATTGTCGTCCTTCTCCACATCAACCCGCGCTCGGGTAATTCCTGTAGTACAACCCATAGCCCCGGACGCATTCGTCCGGCGCCGCTTTTTGATTCCCTCTGTGTCTCCCCCGTGTCCCCCGTGGTTCAAGGTTTTAGTCTTTGGTCTGCCGGAGCGCGCGCCACCACACCACCCTTCATCACAAAATCCACCCTCTCCATTACCGACACATCCGCCAGCGGATCCCCCGGCACGGCCACAATATCCGCCAACTTCCCTGCCTCGATCGTCCCCAAAGAATCCTGCATCCCCAACAACTCCGCTGCAGTCGCAGTAGCCGCGCGCAGAGCCTGTGCCGGAGTCATCCCAAACTTCACCATCGACGAAAATTCTTTCGCCGGATTCACCTTCCAATCAAACCCGCCCGCATCCGTTCCAAACGCGATCTTCACTCCCGCCTTCATCGCCCGCCGAAATGTGTCTTCATGAATCTGAATCATCTTCACCCATACCGGAGCCCCTTCCGCCGCCCGCCCCTGCGCCACGTACTCACCTACGTAAATCGTCGGCACATAAAAGATTCCTCGCGCCGCCATCGCCTTCAAATCTTCGTCGGCGATATAGTTCCCGTGCTCAATCGAATCCACTCCCGCTTCCACCGAGTTGTGCACACCATGCAGTGCCATCGCATGCGAGGCGACTTTATGTCGCTCCCGGTGCGCCTCATCCACAATCGCCTTCAACTCGTCCGGCGTAAATGTCGGGATATCGTCGAGCACGCCGTCCTCGCTCACCCGATAGGACCGGTCGCTGTACACCTTGATCCAGTCCGCTCCGTGGCTGATCTGCTCCCGCACCGCCGCTCGCGCATTGTCCGCACCATCCACCAACTGCACGCCATGCGGAACCGTCACCGCTGGCGCATACCCCTGCAGCGGATACGCCCCGGTCACATCCAAAGCCCGCGTCGCCACCTGCATCCGGGGCCCCGGAATTACGCCGTTGTTGATCGCCTTCTTCAGATCGGCGTCGGCGTATCCCGCGCCCTCGGTCTCCAGATCGCGAATCGAAGTGAACCCATACTCCAGTGCCCGCCGCGCGTTCACAGTTGCAAGGATCGTGCGATACTCCGGCGACTGCTTCAGTAGTTGCTCGTCATAATCCGCCGCCGTAATATCCCCCTGCAGCAAAACATGCGTATGCGTATCAATCAGTCCCGGCAGACAAGTCTCCCGCGACAGATCAATCACGTCCGCGCCAGCAGGCGCGCTCGCGGCAATCTCACGAATCTTCTCTCCCTCAATGACGATCACCACATTCTTGCGCACCCCATCTCCACGTCCATCAAACAAACTCCCACACCGCACCGCCACCGGTTTGCTTGAGGTCTGTCCCCATAGAAACGAACTGCAAATCGCGAAGAACGCAGCGAGAAATCCTAAAGTCACCTTTCGCATCAAGCCATCCTCCTCGAACTGAGAACCGAGTACTCGAGTACTGAGTACTGAGTACTGCCTTTCTGCATTTCCTGTGCGCCCTCTGTGGATATTCCGGCGGCCCACTCTATCAGATTTCTGCAGCACTGCTCTCTTCAGATCAAAACCACCATCATCTGGCGCATCAAGGCTACGTTCTTCAGCCATCGCTTCATCCGTGTTGATCCGCGAAATCCGCGGCCATTCTTTTTCCTCAATTGCACCAAAAATACTGAATTGACCCGCGGCCATTTCAAACGTACAGTCACCTTCGCTCTTCACAAAAAAATCCACCTTGTTCTGGCCGGCAAGCCAGTTTGGATCGCGTTCAATCATCAGTCGAGTAAGACAGCCACTTCGAGGCATTGGCAAATGAAATTAGAGGAATGGAAGACGTACCGCACCCGCTTTCTGGTAAAAGCCAAACAACTCAGTTCCAACCTGACCTTCGTCGACCATCTCGGCCGCCAGCACTGCGGACGCAAGGGCGACTACCTCGTTGAATCGTTCGACGGTGTCCTCAGCATCGCCCCCCGCCGCATCTTCGAAGACATTTATGTTCTTATGTCCGAGCCCGACTCACTCGCCAATGAAGCCGCGATGACCGAACCGAAGCTCGACCGCCTCCCCTTCGAGCCGCTCGAGATCGAAGAAGTGCATCTCGAAAAATCGACCATGCCTCGTAAGCGCGTCGAAGCCTGCATGGTGGGACGCGATGAGCCGATTCGCGATCGCCGCAAACTCCCTCAGCCCTGCCGCGACCGCCGCGCGTCCGCCCAGCACGTCCGGCTGATGTGAACTTTGGGGTCGTCATCGGCTGCAGGTCGAAATTGTAGAAGACACTATGCAATGCAGCCGCGAAAGCCTGCCCTGAGCGAAGTCGAAGGGCGGCGTAAGAATGCAGCCCGGGGCGCAAGCCGTGGGTCACGTCGATCAAAAGGCAACAAGCCCCGGAGGGGCGAAAAAGATAACAGCCATACAGACCCCTGGAGAAACGACCAAGCACTTTCTGACTCACAGCGCCCCAGCCCGCGCCGTGAATTAGGGTTCCAAGATGGGAATCCGGCCGAACCCAGCCTGAGCCGAGTTTTCCACAATGTGGAAAACCAGGCTCGAACGACGCACCAAGCCCGTCATTGCTAGGGATACAACCTGTAGTGTTTCTCCCTTGACAGGCACAACCTGCGGGAGTAACTTTGCAATCCCAAGCAACAAAATTCCGCCTCACGGGAATGGGACGGAATTCCCAGCAGTACTAGAAGAGGCTCTGCGGTCCGTGCCAGCCAGAGGTGACTCGGCACGCGCCACAGGCAAAAAAGGCTCAGGCGCCTGGGCTTTCAGATCCGTAAGCCCGGCGCCCGAAACCTTATGCAACAAAGCATTCCGACCTTCCGGAAGCCGAATGCCGGAAGCCGGCAATTAGTGCGGTGGCCGTTCCCCGACCCTCCCCCGGGGCACGACGTAACTGAAACTGCTAAATGCAGTCATCTGTAACCTGCCCGCCGGCAGACCAAGGGAACGCCTTTTTCTCCGGTGCGGCAGCAGGACCCAGGAGCCCGATCATGGAAGGTTTAACTCGCCTCGTTTCAGAGTCTTTAGCACGCCACGGTTTCGATCGTCCGTTGGACTATCGCCGCCTTCAGTGGTCGCGCTGGTTCCGCTGCGATTCCCATCACAGTCTCCTGTTCGTCCCCAGCAAGCCGGGTGTCTTCGCCCTCGCCGAAGAAGTCATGGACTTCGGCCAGAAAAATGACTATGTGGAGACGTCCGCTAAGCCTGCCCTGAGCGTAGTCGAAGGGGCTGTCACGCGAAGCGAAGCGAGCGGGGTCTCGTGGACAAGGCCGGAAGCCGAAAGCCGGAAGCCGGAAGCCGATTCCCCCCGCCGTATGCTTGCCGTCACCCAGTTCTTCGAAGACGAAGACATGGCTTTCGTCCTCGATCGCATGGTGTCGCGCCCCAATTCCATGAATGCCCGGCTTACATCCGGCCGTTACTTCGCCCGCTACGTCGTCATCGACGACCAGACCCAACGTCGCAGTATCTGCAACGCCCTCAATCAGTGGATCGTCTCCGCCACCGAAAAGGCGACCGGCATTGGCTCCCATTTCGCCACTTCCCTGGAACTGACCCCAGCGACCGAATACGTTCCGCAACCTGATGACCGCCAATCCTCCCTCTTTACCGTCACAACCGATGGCCACGTAGCGGCGGACGCATTCGTCCGCCCCGAGCAAAGCTCGGCTAAGGTCGTGCCGAGCCGCGCGGCCACATCCGATCCTCATGTGGCGACGGCCGCCTCGGAAGCCTGCCCTGAGCCAGGTCGAAGGGTCCCGCGAAGCGAAGCGAGCGGGTCGCGCACCGAACCTGGCTTTTCCGTCTCTTCAACGGCCCCGCAGCTAAATTCGGGAGCCGCCACCAACATTCATTGTCCCTCCCCATTCCCCTCCGGTTTCTAGCCGGAAGGTTTTGGGTGGCGCAGCGCTTCAGTGCTGCGATCAACCGTTCTTTGGAAAGAGATTTCGGGAAGGACGACTTTTAGTCGTGCCGTATCCCGCACGAGATGAATGCGGCTTTAGCCGCTGACGCAACCCGGCGTAAGTCCCGATCTTTGAAAGACCTAAGCAGCACCCCGATTCCCCCGCCCGCCGCCCGGACGCTGAATCGGCGCAGCACGCATAGAATCTAATTAATGGAGAGCCCAATGGCAGAAGTCAAAACCGTCAACGAATCCGCAGCGACCACCACGCCCGCCCTCAACCTCGCTGTCCCCGCGAAGAAGAAGTCCTCCGGCCTCTCCTTCCGCCGCTTCTTCACCAAGCCGGGCGTCTCGCCCTACAACGAAGTCGAGTGGGATCTCCGTCTGGCTCAGATTACCGATGCCCAGGGCAACGTGATCTTCGAGCAGAAAGACGTCGAAGTCCCCAAAGACTGGTCCATGACCGCCACCAACATCGTGGCCAGCAAATATCTGCATGGCAAGATCGGCACTCCCGAGCGTGAAACCGGAGTCCGCCAGCTCGTCGCCCGCGTCGCCGAAACCATCCGCGACTGGGGCATGGCCCAGGGCTACTTCCGCACTCATGAAGACAGTGCCACTTTTCACGACGAGTTGGTCCATATCCTCGTCCGCCAGTACGCCGCCTTCAACTCGCCCGTCTGGTTCAATGTGGGATGCGATCGCATCGAGCCCAACTCCGACGGACGCAACTGGCATTGGAACCCCCAGACGCAGCAAGTCGAATTCGGCGTCACCGGATATTCCAAGCCACAGTGCTCCGCCTGTTTCATCAACTCGGTAAAGGATTCGCTAGACTCGATCCTGACCCTCGCCAAGACCGAAGGCATGCTCTTCAAGTGGGGCAGCGGCACGGGCACCAATCTCTCGCCCCTGCGCGGATCCACCGAAACGCTTTCTGGCGGCGGCACTGCCAGCGGCCCGCTCAGCTTCATGAAAGGATTCGACGCCTTCGCCGGCGTCATCAAGTCCGGCGGCAAGACTCGCCGCGCCGCCAAGATGGTCATCCTCAACGTCGACCATCCCGACATCATCGAGTTCATCGAGTGCAAACAGAAAGAAGAAGCCAAGGCTCACGCGCTGGTCTCCGTGGGATACGATGGCTCCCATCCCGACTCCGACGCCTACAGCTCCATCTTTTTCCAGAACGCCAACAACAGCGTCCGCGTCACCGACGACTTCATGTACGCCGTCGTTCGCGACGTCGACTTCTCCACGAAGTCGGTCACCGATAGCTCGGTCGTCAAGACGTACAAAGCGAAAGAACTCCTACGCAAAATTTCCGAAGCCACCTGGCACTGCGGCGATCCCGGCATGCAATACGACACCACCGTCAACCGCTGGCACACTTCGAAAAACACCGCGCGCATCAACGCCAGCAACCCGTGCAGCGAATACATGTTCCTCGACGACTCAGCCTGCAACCTCGCCAGCCTGAATCTGCTGAAGTTCGCGCCGAATGGCACCTTCGACGTCGAAGCCTATCGGCATGCTGTAGATGTCCTGATCACCGCGCAGGAAATCCTGGTCGACAATGCCGGATATCCGACCGAACAGATCATGCGCAACTCGCACGACTACCGTCCGCTAGGGTTGGGCTATGCCAATCTGGGCGCTCTGCTGATGGCCGCCGGCCTCCCGTATGACAGCGACGCCGGCCGCGACTACGCCTCCTGCGTCACCGCCATCATGTGCGGCGAAGCCTATCTGCAAAGTTCGAGAATCGCCGAACAATGCGAGCCCCTGGTACCAGCCACAGAAGCCACAAGAAAGAATTTGTCCGAAACAAATCTAGGCGCCGGCGTTGCACACGTAGGGACGGACGCATTCGCCCGTCCAGCGACCCTGAGCGAAGCGCAGGGGAGCGCACCGGCGGCACAAACCATGCCCGGCGGAGCCTGCCCCGGCTGGTACATCAACCGCGAACCCTTCCTCGACGTAATCCGCATGCACCGCGCAAGCGTGAATGGCATCAATAAAACAAACGTCCCGACCAGCATCTACGAAGCCAGCAAACAATGCTGGGACGAAGCCCTCGCCCACGGCGAAAAACACGGCTACCGCAATAGCCAGGTCACAGTGCTCGCGCCAACCGGAACCATCGGCTTCATGATGGACTGCGACACCACCGGCATCGAGCCCGATCTCGCCCTGATCAAGTACAAGAAGCTGGTCGGTGGCGGCATGATTAAAATCGTCAACAACACCGTCCCCACCGCCCTGTTCAAGCTCGGCTACAACCACGAGCAGGCCGACGCCATCGTCAGCTACATCGACGCCACCGGCACCATTGAAGGCGCGCCGCATATCAAGGACGAGCATCTCGCCGTCTTCGATTGCTCCTTCAAGCCCGCGAAGGGCACACGCTCCATCGCCTATATGGGACACCTTCGCATGATGGCTGCCGCGCAGCCCTTCATCTCCGGCGCCATCTCGAAGACGGTCAATCTTCCCGAGAACGCCAGCGTGGAAGACATCATGGAAGCCTACCTCCAGGCGTGGAAGCTCGGCCTGAAGGCAGTCGCCGTTTATCGCGATGGCTGCAAGAAGTCGCAGCCCTTGAGCGCCGCCGGCACCAAGACCGCGAACTCCACCAAGGACGATGCCCGCATTGCCGCCTCGCAGCACGTCGAGGAAGAGGACATGAACGCTCCTCCTCGCGCCGTGCGCCACCGCCTGCAGGAAGAGCGCGCCTCCATCACGCACAAGTTCAAAATCGGAGACCACGAGGGCTACATCACCGTCGGCCTCTATCCCAACGGAGAGCCCGGCGAACTCTTCATCACCATGGCGAAAGAAGGATCGACGGTCAGCGGCCTGATGGACAGCTTCGCGCTGACCACGTCGATCGCATTGCAGCACGGCGTCCCGTTGCGCCTGCTCTGCGAAAAATTCGCCCACACTCGCTTCGAGCCCAGCGGATGGAGCGGCAACCCCGACCTCGGCTACGCCAAGTCGATCACCGACTACATCTTCCGCTGGCTGCAATTGCGCTTCCTCACCGGCCAGCAGCAGATGCTCTTCGAAAATCTCAGGCTGCGCCCGGCGGGTGCATCTCAGCCGGAAGGCGTAGGAAGTCAGGATGAGTCCTCCACCGCCCGCCGTCCCGAAGCCGGAACCCGGGAGCCCGGAGCCGGTTCGATCCACGCCGCCGACGCGCTCTCCAGCATGGTCGATCTCGGCGACGCCCCCAGCTGCAGCTTCTGCGGCGCCATCATGACCAGAAACGGCAGCTGCTACCGCTGCATGAGCTGCGGCAGCACCAGCGGATGTTCGTGAGCATTTTGGAGGATGTATGGGTAACAACAATTGCAATCACGGGCTAGATGATCGGTGTCGCGACGCTGACGGCGAGATTCGGCGTAAGCGAAGCGATACTCTTGTGGGGACGTTGCGCCGCGAATACGGAGAGGACTTCGCTGAGGACTTTCGCAGTGACGCTAAGCTTGGAACTGTATTGCGAGAGACCGACTCCAACTCTCTGAGCGATTATCTCAAGCATCGGCGATAGCTCGTGAAGCGCAGAGGACAATACGTCATTTGCGTCCGGAACAAGGACTACCCAGCTTCGCTGGAGTTGCGCAAGATTTATCGGATCATTCCGGATAAAGCAGCGTCTGTACTTCACCAAATTCGCGTCATTGACGAGTCTGGCGAAGATTACTTATACCCGGACGACTATTTCGTTTCGATGCAATTACCGCAGGCTGTCGAGCGGGCGGTGCGTCGGGCAACGGCGTAGTCACTTTGGGGGACGCGCCCAACTGCAGCTTCTACGGTACCATCATGACGAGAAACGGCAGTCGCTACCGGTGCATGAGCTGCGGAAGCACTAGCTGGTGAAGTTAGAACTCTTCTATATCACTGGGTATATATACCCAGTGATATAGGACACATATTTCAAACACCCCATATTTTTAAAGTGTTTACGAAGAAAGGTTCCGTTCGCAGCAAGGTATATATACCTTGCTGCGTGGGGCGGCATAATTCGAGAATTGCTATCCCCAATGTTTTCAGCTACCATCCTTGCGGAAACAGCTCGGTATATATACCGAGCTGTATTCCGCAAGGATGGTAAAGAAAGATGCCTAGACCTGCTTCTCGGATAGAGATCGCAAAAGCCGATATCATCAAGTTCTTTGATGAAAGTGCTAGGCGCGTCTATACAAAGTCGGAATTAACGCGGGTCTTGACGTCGAATCGCGGATTCTGGCGGCTTACCCAGAGCACGGGGACCAACTACTTCATCAGTTTCTTAATGGAGAAGTCAAAGCTGACAGAGATAAAACTGGCGTCCGCGAACTATTCAGGATTCGTGCGTTATGCCTGGGGCGAAGTTTCGGCCTACCAAGTTGCATTATCCGTAAAGCCCAGAACCTACCTGTCTCATGGAACGGCAGTCTCTTTGCACGGACTCAGCGATCAAGTCCCTAAAACGATCTACGCCAACCAAGAGCAGAGCCCCAAACCCGCGCCCAAGGGTGAGCTAACACAGGGGGCGATCGACCGCGCATTTTCCAACCAGCAGAGAAGGTCTGGCTATGTTCTAGAGTACGAACAATGGCGGATTGTTCTGCTGAGCGGCAAAAGCACAGGGAACCTGGGCGTTGTGAAGATAGAGGGACCGCTCCATGAGCAACTGGACGCAACTAGCGTCGAAAGGACCCTCATCGACATCGCTGTCCGCCCGATTTACTCCGGAGGCGTTTTTCAAGTTCTTGAAGCCTACAAGTCCGCGAGAGATCGCGTTTCCGTGAATACGCTCATAGCCACCTTAAAGAAGCTCAATTATGTCTATCCCTACCATCAAATCATAGGCTTCTACATGCAACGGGCGGGCTATGACGAGAAGAGGTACGGACGGCTCACGAACCTTGGGTTGAACTTTGATTTCTATCTCACCTACGGAATGAAAGAATCGGAATTCGATGATCAGTGGCGCCTACACTACCCAAAGGGACTGTAGTTTATTGCTCTCGCGTGCCACGAAGTCAATGTAGAAGCCAAAATCCCTCAACTTCTCGCTCACAGAGTTCTCAACCGATGGCCAATCCTGTTGGTGGAAGTCGCGGTAGCGGGGAATGAGTTGGATGAGACCGGGCGGAACATCTTTGGCCGCGAAGATAGCTTGCGCGAGTTCTAAACACTTTCTCTGTGCCCAATCTACGTGACCCTCATTCAAGACAACGTAGATGTCATAGAAGTCCCGAGCACGAGGCGTCCGATTACGTTGCGGTGAATATTCTTCCATCTGTTGACAGATAGCCCGTAGCTTTTCGAGGCTGAGCATTTCGGGAGTGTAGACGTAAATCGCATAGTCGTGCAGTTCCTCCTGCCGCTTTTGCCCGCAGAATTCATACTTGCTGAAGTCAACGCGGAATGTCCGTTGATGCATGGGACCAACTTCGACGGCAGTGCGCCGCATTTTCTCCAGGCTCCCTTCTGCTTGCTCAAGGTGCGCACGCTCGATGATCTTGAACTCCGCCGCATATCCTCCCCATCGGTTGTCAATGTCGGTTCGTTGTAACGAGGGCCTCCGCCCGAAGCTGAAGTCAAAGACATCCCGATTCTTCTCGCGGAATCTCGCCTGTAGCGCCCGCAGCAAGACGTCGCCGATTTCATCTGGTTTGGCGAAGTCACCGTCGATCGAACAGTCGATGTCCAGCGAACTCCGAGAGCCGTAACCGTAAATGAGATTTATCGCATTGCCTCCCTTCAGTACCAACTGATCTAAGAGTTGGTCTTCCGAGAAGAGTGCAACGATCACGAGAGAGCGAATTTCGGCAAAGTCCACGGAGGATACTCTAGCATTCCTCATCGCCACGCCATTCCATTCTAGTTTCGAGCAAAGTGCACCGCAGATAGTTTCGCGAGAAGGCGTGCCCAAAACAGTCTGAAGTCGCTATGTTCGGCGAGGGCTTCTCTGCTCTTCCACGGAACTCCATGCGCCCCGGGAGTGCAGGTTCCGATGTTCAAAACCTTCGACCGCGGAAGGCTCGTCGCGACGAACGACGCTCCGGACAGTCCCGTAGAAGAGCGGCCGGCGAGTTTCACGAATCATCGCGTACATGATTTGGAGGATTACGGGCGCATACAACAGTACATCCGGATGAATCCCGTACGTGCGAAGTTGGCAGCAAGGCCGGAGGCGTATCCCTATTCGTCGGCGCCGGGGGTGTTGAGGCTGGACGCAGTTCCACAGGGGCTAAAGCCCTGTTCTCTAATAGAAGCATCTATCGCGGCCCTCTAAGGGCCGCTCTTCCACGGAGCCGGCCAGAGCACAGCCGGGCTGAGCATGAACAGCAGGCCGAGCGCAAACAGCAGGCCGAGCACGAACGGCGGGCCGACCAGTTTCTCCACATTGTTTTTCGAAGTTCCCGAGGCGTCATTTCTTAAACGCCGCATCCAGCCCCGCCTGCGCGATCGCCTCATCGATCTCCGATTTCGCGCCGCTAGCCGCAATTCCGCCGATCGTCTGCCCGTCCACCTTAATCGGCAGCCCACCCTGGTTCGGGAAAAAGTCCGGAAAGGCCAGAACGTCGAGATTCCCCTTCTTCAAGGCGTCGGCCCCATCTTTCGACGGACTCTGGTAGAAGGCGGAGTGCCGTGCCTTTTTCTGCGCGAACTGAATCGTGTTCAGCGATGCGCCGTCTGCCTTCTCCAGAAAAAGCAGGTTGCCACTCTCGTCCACGATGCAAATCGTCACTTCAACATTCAGCCTCTTGGCCTGCGCCTCCGCGGCAGCGACCATCGTTTTGATCGTCGCCAGGTTCAAGTGCTTGCGCGTCGAGAGATCTGCAGCCGAAGAGGTTGCCACCAGGAAACTCAGCATCACAGCCAGTAGTTTGAACATGCGCCGGATGCTACCAGCCGATTCGCCAATTTTCCAGATGAAATAAGGCCCTGCAGGACGGAGTATCGCCCCTGTCGAGACCGTACGGAAGGCAGGTTCTAAGGGACTCCACTGGAAACTGCTTCGACGTTTAGGGTTCAACCAGTGGGATCGTCGAAGCCAGTTGCAGATCAATCATCAGTTGCACTCGACGGTCCAGCTGGTAGAACAGGGCCATGCTCTTGGGCGTCAGGACCTTGCGAAAGTTTGGAATGTATTGCAATCTCAGCTGCGCCACCGATTGATCGACGTCCACCCACTGCTTGACCGCGCTTTCCGCATCGGTATCGGTGAGCGCGCCGCCGCTCTGCATGTACTGCTTGATCAGCGCATACTTTCTGTTGTTGCTCTTCACCAGTTCTGAAATGTACTGCTCGTACACCGGCCAAAACTTCTCGGCTTCGGCGTCGGTCAGTTTCATGTTGGCGGCGATGAGCTGCTTTCGCTGGGACCGGATGTCCTTGCGCAGCATCTGAATATCTTCGTCAGTGATGGGCGGATAGTTGCCGTCGACAGGTTCCTTGGTGATGTGAGGAGAAGCATTCTGAGCGAAAGCAGTACCCTGCGGAAATTGGGACCTTCCAGTCATAACCAGGGCAGCCATGCCTAGAGCGATCGCGAGCGCCATGCGCTTTCTCATCATAGTTCCTCCTCGATGCTCGAGACCGCGCGCTTCCAATCCGCGCTTTCAATCAAGGTTGTGCAATAGCGTTGAGCCTCCGTCGACCCCGACGAGGGCGGCCTCTGAGCTGAGTAACTGTAGATTCGGTCTGGTTTCACCGGAACTGTCACTTGTTACAGTCGCGAACCATCTTTTTGGCGCCTACTCTACACCGAAGTGTCCTGCGAAGTGCCTTCGCCTTTTCCGGAGCCGTTTATGGCCTCGCTCAGTTTTCCACAGCCGCCCTGTGACATCTAACCTTGCGCCCGCCCAAAAGAAAGCGGATCATCGTCAAGGCGTGAGCGGTACCGGGATCCCGCTTCAAGAGGCCAGCAAGTTCTTTGTTATCAAGATTTTGACCTCTAACCCATTGGGGCTCAAGATTTTGCAAGGCATTTTTGCAAAACCCGCGCCAGTCAAGGCCTTCAGAGGGGGCGGGGGAGGGGGTACCCCTCGCCTTCAACGTTTTCCCGAAACGAAACTGTTGCAGAACCTCCGATCGAACTCCTCAGGCCAACTATTTTTTTGATACATTTCCACCATACTTAATTCCCCCGCAGTTCTGCGCGACCTTCGTCCTGAATTCGTAATTCGGCCCCGAAGTTACAACGTTCTGACATGATCGCGTTCTGAGTTGTCTAGTCTCAATCGCGATACTGCTCATTCATTTCTCGGAAACGTTATTGCTGCAGGTTGCACTATTTACTGATCGCAGGAGTGTCTCTGATGGCGACTGGACTCGACAAGTTGCAACACATTGTTGTGCTGATGATGGAGAACCGATCGTTCGACCATATGCTGGGCTCATTGACCACTGTCAATCCCAAGATCGACGGAGTCACGCCCGATTTGAGCAATCCGGATGCAAACGGAAATCCGGTGAAGGCGCAGCCGCTCGCCGAGTTCCAAGCGCAGTTGCAGCCTGATCCCGATCATCATTTCCCTGCAGTCGATCTGCAGATCTTCGGCGGAGACACCAGCCCGACCCGCGTGGCCAACATGCAAGGCTTCGTGAAGAGCTACTTCAACCAGCAGCGCGATCTAAAGCATTCGCAGAAGATCATGTATTACTTCGCGCAGAAAGACTTGCCTGTGCTGACAACGCTGGCGTTGGAGTTTGCGGTATTCAACCGCTGGTTCGCGTCGATTCCGGGACCGACGATCTGCAACCGTGCCTTCGCCCACTACGGAACCTCGTTCGGCCGCGTCGACATGAATCTGCTCTATATCAATGAGCCCTTCAAAAGCATCTATAACCGGCTGATCGACGCGACTCCGAAGCACACCTCCAAGCTGTACTACTACGACACCGCAAGTTCGACCATGGAGATCACCAACCTGCTGCAGCATCAGCCGGAATTGTTTGGAACCTATCCGCAATTTCTGGATGACTGCGCCAAGGGGAACTTGCCCGATTATGCTTTCGTCGAGCCGAACTACAGCGATCACGAAACCGACAGCGGTGAGGAAACCGCGAACGATCAGCATCCCGACCACAACGTGCAGCATGGCGAGCTCTTCATTGCGTCCATCTATCAGGCGATCAAGAACTCACCGCTGTGGCCGAACACAGCGCTACTGATCGTCTATGACGAGCACGGAGGAATCTATGATCACGTCGTTCCTCCTGCCTGTCCGAAGGACCAATTCACGGCATCCGCCAATGACACGGGAACGGGAATGCCGTTTGCCTTCGACCGCCTTGGCGTGCGCGTGCCCGCGATTCTGGTCTCGCCATGGATTCAGAAAGGAACCATTGTCGATCGCGTCTTCGACCACGCGTCGATTCCCGCGACGGTAACCAAGTTTTTTCTGGGAGACTATTCGCCGCGCTCGCCGCGCGAGACCAGTGCCGATGTCTTTATCGAACCGAATTCGGGAACGGTCGATCCGGCGAGGAACCTGCTATCCCTGAGCACCATGCGGACCGATTGTCCGGAATTTGATGTGTAGGTATTTGCGCCGGGAGGAGGAACGATGACGATGATCCACGTGCCGAGGCCGCCGAAGAGTGCCTATGATCCCAACCGTCCAGTGTCTGCCTTGCTGAAGGCGCAGATCGACTACCTGCACCACGCCGCGAGGCGATTGCCCTTGCACTATCGGAGCGAGATCTATGTCAATGCGATCAAGACCGAGGGAGAGGCTGCCAGATACATTCGCGAGGTGACCCAGGCCATTCAGGACGCGCATGCCGATGCTGCCGCAGCGCGGATCAAAGCCGTTCCCAAGCGCCGAAAGGTCATTGAGATTGCGGCCGTCGCCGACGAAAGAGCAGAGCGCAAGCATCCCAGCAAGAAGCGCGCCAAGCAAAGCAGCGGGAAAGCCAGGCGCAAGAAGTAACGGTAAAGACCGTCTCGTCGATCAGGAGAGTGTATGCGGTGGAGCGTTGTCGTGGTGCTGTGGCTTGCGTCGCTGTGCGCGACGACTCAGTTCGCAATGAGCCAGGAGAACTGGCTGCAAGCAGATTTCCGGCGTGAGAGCGAGCGCGTTTCCGATGCGTGCAAAGCCAGCTTCAAAGCTGTGCCCGGATGCGCGATCGAGTTATTCACCGATCATCCTCTGCACATCGCCGCGGGAAGCATGCCGCCGCAAAACGGATTCGGTTTGGGTGCCGCGTTCGTCGCCGCCAGGAACACGCAGAACTGGCGGATGAGTTGGGACGTGGATGCGGTCGGCGCCTTCAGCGGAGCCTGGCGCGCCGGAGGATACATGACTCTAGTCCACACTCCCGCCGAAACAATCCATGTCATCGTGCCGACCGCCGCGGGATCTGAGGCGCAATCCGCAAAGGCTAAGAAGCCGACGCTGGCCGTGCATCCTTACACTGTGTTCAACCTCTACGCGCAGACCATCTCACTGAACAAGCTGAACTACTTTGGCCTGGGGAATGATTCTCCGTTGGCGGGAACGTCGGTGTTTGGGATGACCCAAACCATCGTCGGTGTGAATGCGATCAAGCCCGTCTACGAATGGGCCGCGATCCGCAAGCTGAATCTGGCACTGCTCGGCGAGATCAACGGCCGCTTTGTAGATATTCGGGGAGAGAATGGCCAATCCTCGCCATCGATCGAGACGCTGTACACCAACACGACCGCGCCGGGATTAACCAGCCAGCCGGGATTTGTCCAGTTCGCCGAAGGGCTTCGCATCAAGCCAGTGATTGCGGATTATGTGCAGTTGAACTACATGGGAAAGTATGAGCAATTCTTTGCGCCGTCAAGTTCTCAGAATTCGTTTCAGCGCTGGACGGTGGATCTGAACAACACGCTTTATCTCTATGGCTACACACAGTCGGCCGCGAAGAGCACTACTGGGACTGGTCCGGACTCGTGCGCGCCGAGTGGAGAGAAATGCCCGGAGGTTCCTCGATCACGCAACCTGAACGGATCGATCAACATTCGATTTCTCCTTTCCGAGTCGATGAATTCTGCGACCAGCGCGGTGCCGTTCTATTTCCAGCAGACGTTGGGCGGTTCCGACATCAATAGCGCCATGTCGCTGGGCAGTTATGAGGACTACCGCTTTCGCGCGCCGAACATCTTGTTGCTCCAGGAAAGTTTCGAGCACTCGATCTGGGGACCGTTTGGATTTAAGTTCATGGCCGACCAAGGGCGCGTCGCGCTAAACCGAAGCGATTTGGACTTCAACCATCTGCGCCACAGCTTCGCCGGTGGCTTCACCTTACGGGCCGGCGGATTCCCCATGGTCTCCATCATGTTCGCCTGGGGCGGCCCCGAGGGGCACCACAACATCTTCAACATGAATACATCTCTGCTCGGCGGATCGGCGCGACCGTTGCTGGATTGATCAGTTTAGACCGAATGCCCTCGCTCGGTCAGCGCGCCTTGCGCTTCGATTTCTTCGCAGCCGCGCTCTTTTTCTGCGGGAAGACTCGAGCAAAGATCTTGTCCACGTTTTTCAGTTGCCGCGGCAGATCGAAAGCATATTCGATTTGCTTCCGCGGAACTTTGCCGGTGATTTCCTTGTCGGCTAGCACGAGTTGATGGAAGTCCAGATTCTCTTTCCACGCGCGCATGGCATGAGACTGGACCAGTCGATATGCGTCTTCTCGGCTCACCCCGTGTTCGACCAGGTCCAGCAACAACTGTCCGCTGAAGATCAAGCCGCGGGTGCTTTCCAGGTTGGCGCGCATCCGCTCGGGATACACGAACATGGTGTCGATGAGGTTGCTGGTCTTGCTCAGAAGATAATCAACGAGCGTGGTGGAGTCTGGCAGGATAACGCGCTCGGCGGAGGAGTGCGAAATGTCGCGCTCGTGCCAGAGGGCGACGTTCTCGAGTCCAGCCTGGGCATTGCTCCGGACTACGCGCGCGAGACCGCTGATCTGCTCACAGGTTACTGGGTTCCTCTTGTGCGGCATGGCGGAGGACCCTTTCTGTTTTTCGCTGAAGAACTCTTCCGCTTCCCGGACTTCGGTGCGTTGCAAGTGACGAATCTCGGTGGCGATTTTGTCCAAGGTAGATGCAATCACGGCTAGCGTGCCGAGATAGTGCGCGTGGCGGTCGCGCTGAATGACCTGGGAGGAAACAGCCGCCGCCTTCAGTCCCAGGCGCGCACAGATCTTCTCTTCGAGTTCGGGCGTGAGGTGAGCAAAGATTCCGACCGCCCCGGAGAACTTTCCCACCCGCAAATCTTCGGCAGCAGCCATGAAGCGCGCAATGTTGCGCTGCGTCTCGGAATACCAGTTGGCGATCTTGAAACCGAAGGTGATGGGTTCGGCGTGGACTCCGTGCGTGCGGCCGACCATGGGAGTGTCTTTGAACTCCCACGCACGTCGTTCGAGAACTTCCGAAAGGCGCTGGAGGTCTTGCGCGATCACCTGGGAGGCCTGCCGGATGAGCAGGGCTTGCGCCGTGTCGACGACATCATTGGAGGTGAGGCCGTAATGAAACCAGCGGGCATGTGGACCGACGATTTCGGCGACAGCGGTGGTGAACGCAATCACGTCGTGACGAACTTCCGCTTCGATCTCGTGGATCCGTTCCACGCGGACGTCGGCGCGTTCGCGGATCGCGCGGGCGGCGTCTTTGGGAACCATGCCGGCCTCGGCGAGAGTCTCGGTGGCGGCGACCTCGACGGCCAGCCAGGTGCGGAAGCGGTTTTCGTCGCTCCAGATGCGGGCCATCTCGGGGCGGGTATAGCGCGGAATCACGGTAGGAGTCTCCTGTCGGTGCGGCGAAATTGTGGACTAAGGATTCTAAATGGACGGCTGGGGCAGAGGCTAGGCGGCAATGCGATAACTGGTTGGCGACAAAGGGTTACACAGGCAGATCATGGGCTAAGCATTATATGTCGTTTCACGATATAATAGGTATGGACCATCGCGGGACGATACAATCGGCGGGATGAAGAAGCTGACCTTGTCGGATTACCAGGCTTTAGCCGAGTTTCGGTTCCAGATTCGGAAGTTCCTGCGTTTCAGTGAGCGGGCCGTTCAGGAGGCTGGACTGGAGCGGGGGCAGTACCAGCTGATGCTGGCGATCAAAGGTATGCCGGAGGGCATTCGTCCGCGGATCCGGGAACTGGCGAACCGCATGCACATCCAGCATCACAGCGCGGTGGAGTTGGTTAACCGGCTGGAGCGTGGAGGGTACGTGCGGCGGGAACGGGCACAGGACGACCGCCGCGAGGTGCTGCTCGCGCTGACGCCCAAGGGAGAACGGGTGCTGGAGACATTGGCATTGCATCATCACGAAGAGTTGCAGACCGCGGCGCCGAGCCTGGTGGCGGCGCTGCGGCGAGTGATGCCAGAGAAGAACGGCTCGAAGTCGCGAGGCAAGGACTCCCTCAGCGGCTAGAGCCGGCATGATCACCAAAGAGTTAGGGGCGCGACTCAAGTTCGCCCATCCGAATCTGATGGTTCCAGGTTGTTCGTTCCCAAAATATTAGGAGATTGCGATTAACAATCATTCGAACTCGACGTTATCGGTTTCGGCGCCAGCGCAGTTTCGTATTGTGCTGGTTTCGTTCCTGGCCGCCGCCATAGGGCTCGTAGCTGGATTAGTCGCTTACGCGCTCTACAAACTGATTGGGTTGTTCACCAATTTGTTCTTCTTCCACAAGTGGTCGACTACCTTCCGAAGTGTGGGATCGCATCATCTGGGAGCTTGGGTAATCCTCGTGCCGGTGGTTGGCGGGTTAATCGTAGGAGTGATGGCGAAGTACGGGTCGTCGAAGATCAAAGGGCACGGAATTCCGGAGGCGATGGAAGCGGTACTGACCAACCGCAGCCGGATCGAGCCGAAGGTGGCGATCCTGAAGCCCATTTCAGCAGCGATCGCAATCGGAACCGGCGGACCGTTTGGCGCGGAAGGTCCGATCATTCAAACCGGCGGAGCGATCGGGTCGCTAGTGGGACAGGTACTGCATACCACGGCGGTCGAACGGAAAGTGCTGCTGGCTTGCGGCGCGGCGGCGGGAATGTCGGCGACATTCAACACGCCGATTGCCGGCGTCATTCTTGCCATCGAGTTGCTGCTGTTTGAATTCAAATCGAGGTCGTTCATTCCTTTGGTCATCGCGAGCACGCTGGCGACTGCGGTGCACATGCAGCTGTTAGGTGCCGGACCGATGTTCCAGGTGGGGGCGATGGACTTCGGGATTCCGCACGCACTGCCGTTTTATCTCGTCCTGGGACCACTGTGCGGGTTGGCTGCCGTGGGATTGAGCAAGGCACTTTATTGGGTAGAAGATTTGTTCGAAAAACTTCCCTTTGATGAATTGTGGTGGCCGGCAGTGGGGGCGCTGGCGCTTGGCATTCTGGGATTCTTCGTACCGCGAGTCTTCGGAGTGGGATACGACACCATCAGCGACATTCTCAACGGGCATCTGATGTGGAAGATCCTGCTGGTGGTGATGCTTGCGAAGTTCGCAGCCCTGGTGATCTCGCTGGGATCGGGAACTTCGGGCGGATTGCTGGCACCGACGTTCATGTGGAGTGCCGCCATGGGCGGGCTGTTCGCGATGGTTGCGAATCTGGCATTTCCGTCCGCACATCTTTCGCCGGGAGCGTTTGCACTGGTGGCGATGGGCGCGGTATTTGGGGCGGCGTCGCGAGCGGCATTTTCGTTCATCATTTTCGCGTTTGAGATTACGCGGGACTACAACTCCGTATTGCCGCTCATGCTGGTTGCGGTGATTGCGGATGGGATCGCGATGCTCTTCATGCCCACGAGTTCAATCATGACCGAGAAGCTGGCGCGCCGCGGCTTGCGAGTGCATCAGGATTACGAAGCCGATGCGCTGACGCAAGCTACCGTCGGCGAGACGATGGAGAAAGAAGCGCCCGTCGTCCCCGCCGATACGAAGGTAGGAGCACTGGCGGAGCGGATTGCGCAACACGATCCGGCGGTGGCGCGGCACGAGGCGCTGCTGATCCTGGATAGCAGTGGCATCCTGGCGGGGATCATTACACGTGGTGATATTTTGCGCGCTCTGGATAAAGATCCCTCCGGTAGCGCAACGGTACAGGAAGCGGGAAGCACGCACCTCGTCGTGACCTACCCCGATGAATTGGTATCGGAGGCGGCAGCAAAGCTCTTACGCTTCGATATTGGACGACTGCCGGTCGTCGACCGCGCCGATGAACGCAAGGTCGTGGGATACCTGGGCCGAGCGGCAATTCTCGCGGCGCGTTTGGTAAGATTTCATGCCGAGCACGTACGGGAGCCGGGCTGGCTCACTGTTCGCAGCAAGGTCAGGATGGCACAGAGCAAATGAAACGACTGGCTTTTTGGCTTGCGATGGTGTCCGTGGTCTGCGTGCTGGCGGTCTTCTTCTTTCCGTCGGCGCAGGGGCCGTATTCTGCCGTACACGGACCGGTTACTGTGATGCACGCGGCTCGCGCGGCGGCTGGAGTGCGAATGGCGGTGGAGCGTGGTGCGCTGACCGCATTTCATACGAGTCGCGACGGTGCAGCTCTTATCTTGCTACATTCGAACGCGATTCGCAGTGTTGATTTTCAGTTGAACAGTATGTTGTCTGGCTTCGCACCCTCTCTTCGTTGTTGATTCCTCCTGCTTATTCTCCTCTACGCGCATAGTTGACCTTTCGCCGTTCCGCGGCCGACACACCCGCGAAGCGACCAGAGGCTGGCGCTACTGAACCCGTGCAGGTTGAACTCCTGCTCGGAGTGCCGGATAGTATCAATAGGGATTCTCCAATGGACGAGGCGCAGGCAGACACGACGACTGAAGGAAAACTGGAGGGTTTGCGTCGCGCCTTGTCTCAGCAGCAGCCGACGTTGCTGGCGCTGCTGGCTTTGCTGGCGGTCCTCTTTTTCGTGGCGGTGACAGGATTGTCGCGCGCCTATCATGCGCAGCGGGATTCGCTGGGGGACCGGTGGTTCACGCGTGGCGTCGTGGACCTGAGCGCGCGGCACTACGACAGCGCTGTGATGGAGTTTCGCTCGGCATTGCTCTACTCGCGCGACAACTATACCTATCAACTCAATCTGGCCGAAGCTCTGATCGGGCTCAAGCGAACCGCCGAGGCGTCGACGTACTTGGTGAACTTGTGGGAGCGCCAGCCCGAAGATGGCCTCGTCAATCTGGAACTGGCGCGCATTGCAGCCGAGAAAGGGCAGACAGAAGCGGCGCTTCGGTACTACCACAACGCGATTTATGCGGCGTGGCCACGCGATCAGGAAGTGAAGAGCCGCGATGCGCGAATGGAACTGATCGAATTTTTGTTGAACTCAAATTCCAAGGCGCAAGCCCAGGCAGAGTTGATCGCATTGGCTGAGAACCTGGGCGAGGATCCTGCGCAACAGGAGCGAGTGGGAGATCTGTTCATGCAAGTACAGGACTACGAACATGCACTGGCTGCCTATCGGCTGCGGCTAAAGGAAGAGCGCGGCGGCCGGGCCTTAGCGGGGGCTGGGTTTGCGGCTTTCCAACTGGGTCGTTATCCGCTGGCCGAGCATTACCTGCAAGCCGCGGTGGCCGAGAACCCAGGCGACATGCAGAGTGCAGAGCGACTCAAGATGGCACAACTGGTTTTGAATATGGACCCGTTCCGGCGGCAGCTTTCGGTTACAAAGCGCGACAAAGCCGTGGTCGAGGCGTTCGAGACCGCAGGAGGAAGGCTGCGCGCCTGTGGAGCTTCGCGAGGGCCGGCATTGCCCACCGCCGCGCAATCGAGCCTCGCGACGAGTTGGACAAGAATGCAACCGCGAATTTCCGAAGCTCAACTCAAGCGAGATCCGGACCTGGTCGAGGCCGCGATGGACCTGGTCTTTGAAATTGAACGGCAAACCAATGCTACGTGTGGGCCTCCTGAGGGTTCGGATATGGCGTTGCTTCTCATCGCAAAATTGCACGAGGGAAACTGATTTGGAGTTACCGACAAATGCTCAAGGCGGAGTCGTAATGGAGGACGGCACCTCCGTGGCCGCGAAGCCGGTCAATGGCCGTTCGCCGAAAGCCCTTCTGCAAGCCGTGTTTCGAGAAGAACGGTT
This sequence comes from uncultured Acidobacteriaceae bacterium, assembly GCA_963731405.1. Classification (GTDB taxonomy): domain Bacteria; phylum Acidobacteriota; class Terriglobia; order Terriglobales; family Acidobacteriaceae; genus Sulfotelmatobacter. The sequence continues at coordinate 83,480 of CAVSVS010000011.1, forward strand.
TTTTCTCGTGCTCTCCGTATTCATCGGAGTCTTCTCCGGGCTAGCGGTCGTCTGCTTTCGATTTGCGATTGGCTGGTGCCGTCTGTATTTGTTGGGATCGGGCGCGGTGCTCTCCACGCCGCGAGTTCTGCTGGCGCCGATGCTTGGCGGCTTAGTGATTGCTGCATTGGTGATCCATTTCTTTCCCCAATCGCGCGGGAGCGGGGTGAATCAGACCAAGGCCGCTCTCTACATCTACAACGGAAGCATTCCAATTCGGACGGCCATCGGCAAATTCATTACGGCCGCCTTGGCCATAGGATCGGGGCATTCCCTTGGCCCGGAAGATCCATCGCTGCAGATCGGGGCCTCCCTGGCTTCGGTACTCGGCCGGCAGATGCATATTTCGCGGGATCGAATGCGCCTGATAGCCCCGGTGGGCGCGGCCGCCGGATTGGCGGCGGCATTTAACGCTCCTATTTCCGCTGTCCTGTTCGTGATTGAAGAAGTGATTGGACGGTGGACTGCGGGAATCCTCGGATCCGTGGTGCTGTCGGCAGTGTCGAGCGTGGTGGTAATGCGCTGGTTCCTCGGATCGGAATCGCTGTTTCGAATTCCCGCGGTGCAACTGGAACGCCCGTCGGAGCTGATCGCATATTCGATCCTCGGCATCGTTGGCGGGTTGGCGTCGGTTCTCTTCGCGAAAGGCATTGCGACACTGCGGCCGCTCTGCAAAGCTCTACCGTTTTGGACGCAGTATTTCCAGCCTGCAGCCGCCGGACTGCTCATCGGAATTATCGCGCTACTGGGCGCGCCTCAGATCATGGGAGCCGGCTATGAGGCGATTGACGAAGCCATGCACGGGCGTTTCACCTGGCAATTCCTGGCGATCCTTGCAGGACTAAAGATTATCGCTACGCTACTGTCGTTCGTAAGCGGAACTCCGGGAGGCATGTTCGCTCCAACCCTGTTTATCGGAGCGATGCTGGGTGCTGCGGTCGGTGGGGCGGAACACGTGATTCTGCCGCATCTCAGCGGGTCTCCCGGCACCTATGCGCTGGTCGGAATGGGAGTGCTGTTCGCGGGATTTCTGCGGGCGCCAATGACATCGGTGTTCATGGTGCTGGAGGTAAGCGGGAACTACTCCATCATCGTGCCCGTCATCGTAGCGAACACGATTGCTTATGTGATTTCGCGCGGCCTGCAGCCGATTGCGATTTTCGATCTCTTAACGCGCCAGGACGGACTGGAATTGCCCTCGATGGAGGAGCAGCGGGAAGAAGGCATCCTGCGCGTGGAAGACGCGATGCGCCCGGCGCTGGACCCGGTGCTCGATGCGCAAGAGACCGTCGAGCAGGCCCTGCAAAAGGCGGAGTCGGCAATGGAAAATGAGGTGCTGGTGCGACTGAACCCGCGCGGGTGGAGTAGCGTCGCAAAGGAACAGTTGCGGACGATGGCGGCGGAGGGAAAAACCGGGGCGAATCTCGGTTCGCTGTTGCCAATCCGCCGTATCCCTGATCTGCATCCCGATCATTCTCTCGAGACCGCGCTTCGCTATGTGAACCGGTGGCCGCTCGTACCGGTCGTGAGCCGCCTCGACTTTCGCGAATTAGAGGGCGTCATTTCTCAGCGCGACGTGCTGGAACGATACCGGGAGTTCGGCGAAGGCTGACACTACGGCTGGAAACTGATTTGTTACTCCGTGCCAGATCTCTTCTTGCAAACGGTCGCTCTTATTCGATAAGCTTTTTCCACTCCACGCAAGCACCTACAAGCAGAGCTGTACCTATAGCGTCGATGGCAGGGAATAGTTCATTCTTTTGCGGACCTCGCGACCGGAAGCGGCCGTCGCGCATTCCTGCCCCGGCAAGCTCTGTTTGGGGTCGTCGATGTTTCGAGTTCTGGATCGCTCAATAAAACGAATCAGGTTTCCAGTTTTGGGGATGGGGAGAGGTAAAAGAACATGCCGAGTTACTCAATCAGGTTCATCGTTCTCAGTTTGATCGCATTGGTTTTGACGGCGCCGGCCTTCGGCCAAGGCGGAGCCACGGGGGCCATCACAGGAACGGTGGTGGATCCGAGCGGAGCGGTCGTCGCCAATGCCGAAGTGCGCATCACCAACCAGGATACGAACGTGCTGGAGCGCACTGTGACGAGTGGTCCGGACGGAACATTTACGGCGCCGTTGCTTCCGGTGGGAACGTACACCCTCGGCATTCAGAGCTCCGGCTTCGCCGAAGGTAGGTTCACAAATATCGTGGTGCGCGTGACGGAAACAACGCGCATGACCGCCAAGCTCTCGACGAAGGCTGTCCAGCAGAAAATCGAGGTCGAGGCTGAGGTCCAGACCGTGAACACGAGCGACGCGACCACCGGTCAAGCAATTGAAAGCGATACCGTGCGCGCGCTCCCGCTGGCGACGCAAAATTTTCAGCAATTGCTGACGCTCTCGACTGGAGCGCAAGGCGAACTGAATGCGGCGGCGCAACTAGGACGCGGCAACGTTCGCATCCAGGTCAACGGACAGCGCGAGGACAACAACAACTATCTGATCGAAGGTGTCAGCGTCACCGACTACAACGTTGCGGAACTGACCAACACCCCGCTCCCGAATCCCGACGTGATTGGGGAATTCAAGGTGCAGACTTCGCTCTATGACGCGAGCCAGGGACGCAATGGCGGGGGCAACATCAACGCGATCCTGAAGTCGGGAACGAATACGCTCCATGGCGACGTTTATGAATTCTTCCGCAACACATCCCTGGACGCGAATGAATATTTCTTGAAGGGCAGCGGATCGCCGCGCCCAGTCGTCCAGCAGAACATCTTCGGCGGCAGCCTGGGTGGTCCGTTGGGAAACGCGGAGAAGTTCGGATTCTTCTTCGTGAACTACCAGGGAACGCGGCAGCGTAGCGGAGATTCTCCGGGAACGCTGATCAGCACGTTCATTCCGTACATTCCCGCCTCCGATCGTGGCGCGGCAGGGGCGGCACAGCTGGCGACAGATTTTGGTGTGGCTAGCGCGGACCCGGTAGCCGTCTCATTGCTGGCGTTTCAAAGCAACCAGTTCGGGGCTCCGGCCAATGGATATTTATTCCCTCTTCCGAATAATGTCCCAGCCGGCACGGCGCCGGGACAACTCGTGCAGTTCACCGTCAGCAAGCCGGGCAAGTTTACGGACGATCAGTTCACGGCGAACTGGGATCATGAGTTCCGCAACTCCAAGGATTCAATTGCTGCCCGCTTCTTTTACTCCGATTCGGAGCAGGACATCCCCTTTCGGCGCGGGAGGCTTGCAGGCTTCCCTCGGTGCCGCAGCCAGCGGTACCGACTTAAATTTTCCGTATCAACTGCCGATTCATAACCGGTTGTTCATCGTTTCGGAGACGCATGTATTCTCTCCGCGGTTAGTGAACGACTTCCGCTTCGGGCTGGTGCACATCAACAACAGCGCCACCAACGTAAATCCCGTCACGGTTACCGACGCGGGAATCGACCGGCCGACTAACAATTTGACCAGCAGTATTTATAAGTTCACATTCGCGACTTCTGGATTTCAGTTTGGCCCAACGCCGCAGGCGAACCAATCCCAAAACCAGAACAACTACAACTTCGTCGACAACCTGAGCTGGGTGAAGGGTGCGCATACGTTTACCTTTGGCGGACAGTATGTTCGCGCCAATCTCGACAAGCTGTTTCCGCAGGTGTTCAACGGGCAGCTCTTCTTCACCAACACCGGCGTGACCGACTTCGCGAACTTTGTCGGCGGAACTCCGGAGTTCAGCTTCGGCGGAGGCGGCGTCTACAACCACAAGTACCGCCAGAATAATTCCGCGATCTTCGCACAAGACGACTGGAAAGCCACTTCAACCCTGACCGTGAACTTGGGACTGCGCACGGAATTCCTGGGCGCATGGACCGACGGCGACTGCCACATCGGCAACATCGAATCGGACCTGACCAACTCGGGGACCTACCCCTTCATTTACCCCAAGTGCGTCGACAAGCTGGGCGTGACCGGATTGACCGGGAGCGCTGCGGGCTCCACGTTTAAGAACAGCGTCTCGACTGGCTGGGGACCGCGGGTTGGTTTCGCTTACGATTTGATGGGGCGGCACACGACCACCGTGCGCGGCGGATACGGCATCTACTACGTGCGCGAGGATGTGGGAGCGGTCGACCAGTTGAGCTTCCAGTCGCCCTTTATCCCGATCGTGTTCTTCGGACAAACGCCGGGATTCACCATGTCTGACTTCTTCACGGGAACACCGGCGACGAATCCTAATGGTGTGCCTGCCGCGGGATCTCTCTCAGCAGCGTGGCTTCCCTGCCTGGCGCAGCTCACCAGTTTCCCCGACACGAATGGTGCCGCGACATACGGGGGCTGTTCGGGCCCGGGTGTCAACAGCACGCAGAATCTGTTTGTCCTCGAGGTGCCTCGGCATTTCGTGGTTCCCAACACGCAACAATGGAACCTGACCGTGCAGCGCGAACTGGGTGGACACTGGGTGCTGGAAGTTGGATATGTGGGAACCCGCGGAATTCACCTGCGTGAAACCCGCGATGCCATCCAGTCGGTGGACGCGTCCAAGACTCCTTTCACGGTGACTGACAACACAGGACAGAGCTACACGATCTCCACCAATACGTTTGCAAATGCGATTGCGCGTACTCCGGCGCCGGGTCTGAACGGCTACAGCGGATACCAGCTTTTCGCCAACGATGCGTACTCCATCTATCACGCGCTGCAATCGACCGTATCGCGGCGATGGGGACAGAATTATTTCCAGGCGGCGTACACGTTCTCGAAAAACATTGATGCGACGTCGACCGGGAACACCGCATTCAACACCGCGTACAACGATCAGAGCAACATCAACGCGTCGCGAGGCATTTCGGACTTCAACCGGCCTCACCGGTTGGCGGTCAGCTACGCTTACGATCTGCCGTTCTTTGCGCATGCCACCGGGGTTAAGAAGGCGGCGTTCGGAGGCTGGCAAATCAGCGGCGTTTCTATTTTCCAGTCAGGTGTACCGTTCTCGATCTTCGATTCCGGTGCGGGAACTGGATTCCTGGGACAGGGCAGCACCCCGCTATTGGGAGCGAGCCTGGCGCCGGGAGCCAGTGTTGCCAGCGGACTCTCGAGTGGCGACATTCGCCAGCGCGCTGCGAATGGATATTTGAATGGAACAGCATTCACTCCGGCACCACTGCTTTATCCCGCCCAATGTGCCTCCGATCCAAATTTCTGCACGACGGGTTTCGGAGATCTGGGACGCAACGTGTACCACGGGCCGTTCCAGCAAAACTGGGATGTGTCGTTCCTCAAGCATTTCAAAATTGGAGAGCGGCAGGATCTTCGCTTTGCGGCCGACTTCTTCAACATGTGGAACCACACCAACTTCGCCAATCCTACTGTGACGGATATCGAAGCGTACTTGGCCGATCCCAGCGGGCCGTTCGGCAAGATCGTACAAACGACGGGCAATCCGCGGCTGATCCAGTTCTCGCTGCGATGGGCTTTCTAGAGTTGCGGATGTTTCAGGGCCGGGAGGCGACAGCCTCCCGGTTTTTTATTTGCATCACTCTGCTGAACACTCGGAATTACTTAGACACCAATCCAATTGAACAGAATCAAAGCCAGGGTTCCTGAGCCTACGATGATCCAGAGGGCGAGTCCCTGAAGCAACGGACGGGCCCCGACGCGTTGCAGCGTTTGTCTATTCAAGCCTGTGCCGATCAGGAATAGCGTTACCGTGAGGCCAATCTTGCCGAGGTGGTTGAGCACTCCAAAGGTCGGAGTGAATGACGGTAACAACGTGTTGAGCAGCGCCGCCAGACAGAACAGCAGGATGAACCACGGCCACTGGATGCGGGCTTTGCTCTTCACAGTCACGGCGGTCACGAACGACAGAGGAACGATCCAGAGAGCCCGTGCCAGTTTGATGGTGGTTCCAATGGCGAGCGCGGTTGCCCCGTACTTCGCGGTCGCGCCTACCACCGAACTCGTATCGTGAATCGCCAAGGCCGACCAGAGTCCGAACTGCGCTTGCGTCATGTGCAGGGCGTATCCAATCAGGGGGAATAGAAACAGGGCGATCGAGTTCAGAATGAATACCGCGCCCAGCGAGACAGCCATTTCCTCTTCGCTGGCTTCGGCAATTGGACCAACTGCGGCGATCGCGCTGCCGCCACAGATGGCGGTTCCTGCGCTGATCAGGAATGCAGATTTCTTCCCAACATGCAGCAGGTACCCGAAAGCGAGGCCGAGCAACATGACGGCAGTGATGCTCATGGCTGTATAGAGAAAGCCCGAACGTCCGGCATGCAAAACTTGATGTAGATTCATGCCGAAGCCAAGCGCGACCACGGAGGCTTGCAGCAGAAATTTCGCCAGCCGCTTGCTTTCGGCCTGAAAGGGATGCACCGCCGAGAGTCCGTAGATCAGGCCTCCGAGCAGCGCAAAAGGAGGGGAGACGAGGCCGGTCGCGGCGAGGATCAAGGCCAGAAAGAATACGTTCTTGCTCATGCATTGAGTGTGCCTGCCTGCCGGGAGCCGCGTCCAAGCAGTAGTTTTGATGGGCGATTAGCGGAGCTTATCGAGAGGATTTGGCTGGCCGCGAGGGCTTGCGCCCGGGGTTCGCCAGAAGGCGCGCACGCTCGAGCGCGAACGTACGAAACGCACTCGCGGGACCATGGGGTCCGGGCCCTGTGCGGGAGATGAGCGAAAAATGGCGATCCACCTTGAGGCCTGTGACCTCGGCAACCTTGAGCGCGCCCAGTTCCAACTCTTTGGAAATCGCCCAACGGGATACGAAGCCGACGCCCAATCCCACCTCCACCGCAGACTTGATTGCTTCGGTGGAGTCGAGATTCATCACGTTCTTGAACGACTTCAGCTTGAGGCCGGCATGGTCGAGGGCTAGTTCTACGACGCGGCGAGAACCTGAACCCTGTTCCCGCATCAGGAGAATGGAAGCAAGCAGTTGGGCGCGCGACATCTCGTCGGATGCGAAACTCGGGGGCATGATCAGCACCAGTTCATCTTGCATGAAAGGTTCGGTGCGAATACCGCGGTCGCGGGCGGGGCCTTCGATCAGCCCAATGGAGAGCTTGTTCGCAAGCAAAAGTTGAACAATCTCGCCGGTATTGCCACTGTGTAACGAGAACTGGACTCGGGGATGCTCTTCGAGAAAGGCTCCGAGTAGACGCGGAAGAACGTATTGCGCAATCGTGGTCGATACGCCAAGGGTGAGTTCGCCGGAAACCTTGCCATCTGCGGAGCCGAGTTCTTGCTCGGCTTGCGAAACGAGAGTCGCGATCTTATTGGCATAGCCCAGCAAACGAGATCCTTGCGGAGTGAGCGAGACCCGGCTGCCGGCGCGGTCGAAGAGACGAACGCCGAGATCGTCCTCCAGCGCTTTCACCTGCAACGTGATCGCCGGTTGAGTGAGGAAGAGATGCTCGGCGGCCTTGCGGAAATTCAGATGTTCGGCGACCGTGCGAAAGACTTTCAGACGAAAATTTTCCAGTTGGGGCACGCCATGATTATCTACGGAAAGGGCGAGACGTGATAGCGTGCGCGGTTCAGCTGGATTCTGGCTTCGCTCGGCGGCTATATTTTGGGAGCTCGCGTGAAATCCTACGGCCGCTCTACCATCCAGACATTCGCGCTGCCGCTGCTGCCGAGGATCGCTAGAGAGCGGCCGTCGCGCGACGGGATGGCCCATCCTACGCTCATTCCTTTCGGCTGCCAGACTGGAACGGCGTGACCTTGCAGATCAATATGCAGCAGCGCGTTCTCTTCGTTCACCGAGGACGCCCATAATCCCTTGCTGTCCGCGGTCCAGTCGAGCGATGCCATGCCTCGCGTGCCCGAGACGGGCACCCATCGGTCCGCGCCGTCATGGGTTGATACGAAATGAATCTTGGGTTCTTCGTCTCCCCATTTTCCTTTGGCGATGGCCAACATCGTTCCGTCGGGAGATAGGCTCCAGTTATAGAGCTGAGGAAGATCATCTTTGATCTGGTAAATCTGAGAACCTTTTCCGTGAAAGGGATCGAAAGTGAAGAAAGTGAGCGCGCCTTCTGCCGCGACGCTGTAGATACATAGCGAGGCCGGGGCACGTGCGCATTGATGGTTGCTGATCCAATGTTCTTTCAGGATCTGCTGCGGAGTGCCTCCCCCGATTGGGACCCGCATGAGAGGTACTGAGGCAACCGTCTCCCCCCAACTCGGATACACGACGTAAAGCAGTTGAGTGCCGTCGGGACTGAGGCGTGGCTGCGCGACCGGATTGTTGCCACCCACAAGAATGTCTGGCACGGCTTGATCCGTAGCCTGCCGGTAAATATTAAAGGTTCCATTCCGATCCGACATGAAGATGACGTCTTTGCTGTCAGCAGTCCAGTCAAACGGCATGTCCTGCCGGTCATCGAGAGTCAGGCGCTGCGGCTCTCCGACAATCGCGGAACCTTCCAGCTGGCCCACGTAGACATCGGGTTCGGGAACACCCTTCAGGTACGCGACACGCTTGGTGTCGCCGGAAACGCTGATGCTGTTGACCGCTCCCACATCGTTGGTCACACGGGTCGCTGGAAGAACCGGCTTGCCCTGACGATCCAGCGAAATCCACCACAGATTCGAGTCCAGCTGGCGCGGACGTGATTCATAAAGAGAGAAGATCAAGCGTCCATCCGGAGCCCAGATCAGTGGACCACCCAGACCATCGAGCGACACAACGCTGGTGATGGGCAAAGTGGAGCTGCTCATTTTACCTTTGAGATCGCAAATTTCAATTGCGCCCTTCGCGCCATAGCCATAATCGAAGTGAGCTCTGGTGTAGGCGATTCGATTTCCGTCAGGCGACCAGGTTACAGACCCAAACAAGTCGCCTTCTTCGCCGACAAGTTTGCGCGGCTGCGTTCCGTCTACGCCGACCAGCCAAATCTGTTCGCGAAGCTTTTTTCCCGCGATGAAAGCGACGGTGGCGCCGTCCGGAGAAACGGCGGGCGAGCGCCCTTCGTCGATCAACTTGCGGGCAGCTCCGCCCATGGCGGAAACTTGCCAGAGGCTGGATTCGCGGGCCGATCCGGTCAGACCCACGACCATGTGCACGCTGTCGGGAAACCAGGCAACCGATGCCGCAGCCTGGCCAGGAGGCAGCGCGATGGGATGCGTCTCTCCGGAGTCAATCTGGCGAACGTAAAAGCCGGTTTCATCGGAGAAGGCAAGATAGCGGCCATCGCGGGAGATGGCCGCGGCTCGAACGCGATCGTCCAGAGGATTGGCGGTCAGTTGAGAGACGCGGGAGACGGAAGGCCGGTGTTGCTGGGCCAGCAGCAATCCGAATTTGATCCCAACGAGAACGAGTATGACCGCACACGCTGCGGCAAGAACCCACCAAATGTGAAAACGGAAACCCTTGTGGGGGGCGGTTTCAACTGCAGCCGGTACGGCATGAATTCCGTTGCCTGTATCCACCGGCGCAAGGAATCGATAGCCCCTGCGCGCCACGGTCTCCACAAACCGGGGATTCTCGGCGGAGTCTCCGAGCGCGTCGCGCACTCGCCGGATGGCGGCGTTCAAGCTGTGATCGAAGTCGACAAACGTGTCGGCCGGCCATAGCCGGTTGCGCAACTCCTCGCGAGTAACGACTTCGCCCGGCTTCTCGAGAAGTTGCATGAGCACCTGAAACGGCTGCTCCTGCAACTTGACCTTCATCCCTTGACGCCGCAGCTCTCCTGCTCGCAAGTCGAGTTCGTACACGCCAAACCGGCGCGTTCCCTCGCTCGTCGATAGTTTTGTGTTCCCCACGATACCGGAGTTTAGAACGCTCACTGCATTTCCCCCATGTCACCGAACCCAGTAACCGTTTGACGGTTTGGAGCTTAGCTCGTTACCCGCATTTCACCTGCGAATCATCCACCGGGCCTTGAGGCACGCAGCAATCAGTCCCACCTTGCAAAGGATACGGAGGGTAGGGCAATGGGGTTCCGACGATTAAGAGGATTGCTGGTGGTTACTTCGGCACTTGTTTTGTTATGTGGAAATTTTGCGGCGGCGCGCAGCGAGAACAACGATGCGGAGATTACTGTGCTCGTACAGAACAGCACCCCACTCTCCGCAGAGATCGTGAATGAATCAGAGCTCGAGGCAGCCCGAATCTTTCGCTCCGCCGGAATTGCCATCACATGGGTAAATTGTTTTGCTGCATCTCGAAAGTTGGAAGACGCCTGTCAGCGGACGCCGGGACCGGGCCAGTTTGTCCTGCACATTGTTCCCACCGGAAAGACGTCGTCCGATCTGGTTTTCGGCTTGGCATTTCTGGACGAACGGGGAGTCGGGAAGTACAGCGACGTCTTCCTCGATCGCATCGAGGAAGCGTGCCGTCAATCCGGCGCCGATCTGTCTCGGCTGCTGGGGGCAGTCGCGGCGCACGAACTGGGCCATCTTCTTTTAGGAAGCCACGGGCACTCGTATTCCGGTGTGATGACGGCCGTATGGAAGGAGAAGACCCTGCGCTACGAGTCCATGGGATTCCTATTGTTCTCCCACGAACAAGGCTCCCTGATGAGGGCACGAATCGAAAATCTGAATGGCGATGGGTTGCGCGAAGCGAGTGCGAGGAAAGTTGGTGCCAGATTCGGTCCCGAGCCGTGAACGCCAATCTCAGTTTTGTTTTTGCTTTTGCGCTTCCTGTAACAGTGGCCGAAGCAAATCTACCGACACTCCGAGCGTCCCGCCCGTAAATCCGTCCATATAAGCTGAGTTGACGCCAATGACCTCGCCCTTGGTGTTGAAAACCGGCCCGCCGCTTCCGCCGTGCGCGGTAGGAGCATCATAGATAAGCTTGTCACCCACCACGTCGCCCAGATGTCCGCAAGTGGTCGAGGGACGAATCAAAGACAGCGCAGCCAACTCACTGGCGGCGCTGATGTCATTGTGGCGATAGGCTAGGCGTTCGTAAATTCCCGTGGGCGACTTGGCCACCATCCCGGCAATTCCCATTGGATACCCGATCACGGTCACCAGTTGTCCCGGAGCCCCAGGCGATTTCGCCAGAGGCAGTGTCGAAAGGCCGTGGACCAGATTCATATCCTCCGCCTTCAAGACTGCCAGGTCGGAAGTCTTTGACACCGAAGCGGGCGAGAGGCTGACTGGAGTCGGCGAGCCGGGAAAGAAAATCACCAGGCTCTCCAACATACCCGTCGCTCCCTGATCGATCAGCCTCTGTGCTTCTGAATCGCCGTACCAGGGTTCGGCAACATGCCGGTTCGTCGCAATCAGCCCGTTGCCTACAAGGAATCCGGTTCCCGAGACCCGCGCGCGAACGACCGGATGCTGGTTCGCGAAGCCAACCTGATAGACCCCGTAAATGTATCCAATGGAATTGCGATAGCGGTTTAGAACCACCGCAGGCATCGCCTGATCTTGCTTGAGCTGTTCGACCTGCGCGGTCAGGTCACGCACCTCTTTTTCCAGATCGCTGGGTGGCGCTCCCTGCGCCGTCGTTGGAGCGTAATAGTGGAGCAGCGCCAAGGCACCCAGCAGCAACAAGATTCCTAAAACAGCCTGCACCATCTCCTGCCAGCTGTCACAAACCATGCTGGACACCTGTGGAGAATGGGTTTCAGGCGCGGGCGTATTGGACTTATCGGAGCTCGGAGGTTCGTTAAGATCGGGGTCGGCCATGAGTGTCGAAGTAGCGTCCTCGGTACTCGCCCAAGTCTTTCTGTTTCAGCTTCTTAAGCGGGGGCGCTCTGCGAGGCCGAGTACTTGGAGTAGGTATCTTCGCCCTTCACGGTCGGGTTGGCTACGGTACTGAAGGAGATGTACAGGCGATAGGGGACGAGCATCAAAGCCCTAACCCCTCGAATCCTGCGGATAAGGCTTTATGGGTTCTTCACACCCAGACGCCGCGCCATTTCGTCATAGAGGAAGCCCTTGCGGGGGTCATAGGGCTGCACCCAATCTCCGTCAATCACAAACTGAGGGATGGCGCGCTTTCCCGTCCGCTTCACGATTTCTTCAATGGCGCCGGGCGTGGTCGCGACGTCAATCTCCTGATAAGGAATGTTGTGTTTGGCCAGAAAGCGCTTGGCCTCGCGGCAGTCGGGGCACCACGCTGAGGAATAGACGATCAGTTCCATGGCTCTTGGATGCGATTCATTGTATACGCGTTCGCCTCATACTCGCTCAAGCTCAGACAAAGTGCGTTCGTTCACCACGTTGCCGGTATTCAGAGTAGTGGCCGGCTCAAACAAAAGGATCCAGCATTCCTCATCCGCAACCGGACGATGCTCAACACCGCGCGGCACCACAATGAACTCGCCTTCTTCGATCCATTCGTGACGGTCGCGGAATTCCATGCGGAAGCGGCCCTTCACCACAAGAAACATTTCGTCTTCGTTCTCATGATGGTGGAAAACGAATTCGCCCTTTAACTTGTCCAGCTTCACGTATTGGCCGTTGAGTTCGGCAGCGATGTAGGGCTTCCAGTATTCAGAGATCTTGGAAAATTTCTCGGCAATGTTGATCTTGGACATGATGATCATCCTTCGTGGAATTCCGGCGTTGAAGCAACGTCCTCTAGATGCCACCGCAGAGCAAAGGTCGCAACGATCTCATGAAAGGCATTCGAGACCGAGCCGCGAAGCGGCGGTATGTCATAGCCCGGCACGTAAGTGCCGGGTAAGAGTGCCCGAGCACGCGAGCCCCGCAAGGGACGGCACAATCACTTCGAAATCGCCTCGCCCGCAGAAGAAAGGCCACCAGCGTACACTGGCGGCCTCAAGCACTACAAGCTGCGCTAGCGGGACAGCCGAAGGCGGCTGTCCCCGCACGATCATGACCTACAAGCCCGGCGTCCCCGCCGCAACGTGAGTCCCGTGCAGCGTAACCCTGACCCCGCGCTTCGCATTCACCCTCGTTGTCGTAGTCCAGTCGACGTCATCGGTACTGATAACGCCCGACCCTCCGCCGGCCAGCGAGTACGTAATGCGACTGTCCTGATAGCCGTATCCGCTGACTGCCAGGAGGGCGCCGCTGTTCAGCACGAACACAGGCATGCCCGGAGAAGTGCTACCCACCGCGGGTTCCACCGTTCGCGTGACCACGCTCGCGTAGGTCGCCTGCGGAACTCCTGAGCTCATCCCGTCCGCCAACGAGGTGTTCCGAAGCGCCAGCTGCGGCTTGGCGTTGTCGTAGACCGAGTCACGATAGGACTGGCTCTGCGGCCGTCCAAAGAAATGCCAGCTGGGGCCGTAGGTCTGCGCCACCTGCGGGATCTGCACATCGTCCATCAGGCGCATGCTGAGCACCGTCTCACCCTTCAACGTGGGACGAGGTCCGCGTGCCGGCAACATGATCACTTTCCAAGGCCACAGCGGCGGAATCATCCATTCCACAACGTCGCGCTTGGGATGTCCCTTGCCGTCGATCTTTCCTTGCTTATCGACTTTGTAGCCACGGGTCGCGATGATCTTCGCCTCAAGAGGCAGATCCCCCGTGGGAAGGCCGATGCGATCGAACTGGAGTTTCAACGAGCCCTTGCCCCAGAAATGCCCGGGATCCTTAGCAGATTCCAGATGTCCGACCAGATAGCTGCCGCGTGGAAAAGCTTGTTGGCCGAACTCGGTGATTCCGCGAAGGTGGCACAGGACGGGATCCCCGACGTCGACCGTGGCCGAGGAGAAATTCGGTTCGCTCATGGTGCATTGCAAAAGAGTACCGGCGGGCAGGACGACGTCCCGTGCGCTGGCGCCCAGGCTCAAAGAAAAGACCACAAGGCCTAGCACGCTTACAGCTAGGGCCGCACGCAACAAACTATGCTTCATATACATCACCTCTGTCGCACGCCCCAATCGTGGCGGGTTCCGGCGCCGAACCCGCTTTGGATTCGGGCATCTAATCACAGGTTTCAGGCGCGGTCAATAAGGTTTTGCAGGAATGGGGCGGCTCGAAGAGGGAACAAAATGGCCGCCAGCGCACAACTGGCGGCCACGGATTGAGGTTTGACCACGAACGATTACGATCTGACGCCGGGCACCATTTCGCAGTTCTGTCGGATGCCGACCTGATTGAGTCGCGGCGGGAGGGGCAATTCATTTACAACCGGGCGCGACCGGAAACGATTCGGGAATACAGCGCGGCGCTTAAGAAGATTGCTGGACTTGCCTAACCAAGCTGGCTTTACAAAAGCACAGTGGACTCCGGCAGGCCTCGGCACATTCGAGCGTCGCAGCGTAGAGATCGACGCAGGACTCAGTCAGGTGTTAGCCAGGCAACCTGTCCTTCTGACGAATTGGCCCTCAGTCAGAAAGTGATGCGAATCCTTCAAGTTCTCGTGACGAGAAGTAAAAATTGCGGCAGGCACACTGCTGCTGCTCACTGGTATAAAACACTCGTCCGCGAGAATAGTTTCGCTGTGCGGCCGCTCCCTCTGAGCGGCCATTTTCACTTGCGTCGACATGCATCTCGGCCTCGCCCCGCCGCATCGAATGAATTAACCAAGCAGTTAATTGTCAAAGAATTGTCAACGGGTCGGAGGTGACCTTTATGACGAAGCAAGGCTTAGTAAAACTGGCGGGTACGCTTCTGGGGGTAGGGCTGTTGAGCACGATGCTCATGGCACAGAGTGCGGCTCGCTTCGACAATCAAATTCAGACGGCCGTGACGCACAAGCTTGCGTCGAAAAGCCAGTTCGGCAATGTGAAGGCAAGCGTGGAAGATGGGATCGTAACCCTTACCGGGACGGTCGATCTTTACCAGGGCAAGTTAGACGCTGCGAAGATGGCGCGCAAGACCGCAAATGCTCAAGGCGTCCGCAACCTGTTAACCGTGTCTGGACCCAACGTGACTGACGAGCAACTTGAGCAGAAACTGGCCAAGAAGCTGCGTTACGTGCGCGTGGGCTATGACAATACGTTCGACTATTTCGCATTGGGCGTCAAAGATGGCGTGGTGACAGTCGAGGGTCAGGATCGTACCGGCGTTGGCCGCGACGAAGCGATGGCCGACATCGCCAACATGCCAGGCGTGAAGGATGTGATCGACCGGGTCTCGATCGCACCGGTCTCGCCGTTCGACGACGGGATTCGCTTGCGGGCATTGCGCGTGATCTATAGCGACTCCGTGTTGAGCAAGTACGCAACCGATCCGGCGCGTCCGATTCGCATCATCGTGGCGAACGGTCACGTGACGCTCTACGGCTCCGTCGATAACAAGATGGACAAGGACATTGCCGGCATCAGAGCAAACCAGTTACCTGGCGCCTTTAGCGTGGACAACAAACTGGAGATCGAAGGAAAGTCGGCTCAGGACAAATTGTAAAGTTGATGTAGCGGTGCACCACGAGGGCGCGGCTGAAAGCTGCGCCCCTTTTTTGCGCGCGACGTCTTCACCACAGAGGACACAGAGATCAAAGAGGACGCTCCGCGAAGATCGGTCTCTGTGACCTCTGTGGTCAGATGTGATCTAATCGGGCGCAATGCGTTTCAGGTTCGCGCTGCCGGCGCTTCAAATGGTTGCCATGCTGCTCATTGTCTGGGCTCCACTGTTGCAGGCAACACAGGGGCTTAACCCCGGTCTCACTGCCATGCAATGGGCGGAAGGGATCAATTTGCCGGCTGCCGCAATAGCGATCCCTCTCGAATTCGGCCTTCGCGGAGCCGACGCTTTGCCCAACTACAAACTGCGACTATACGGCTTCTGGAGTGTCGGCTTGCTCTGCTGGTACATGGTTGGCCGCTTCGTGGACGACCTGGTGCAATGGCGGCGTCGCAGAGCCTTACCCAGAAAAAACCCGGGAGATCTCACGTTTGCTCTGCTCGCGGTTCCGAGTGCTCTGCTGCCCGGCGGCGTCTTCCTGTTCGGGGATTCAAACTCGCGGGTGCTTGCGGCGTGGAGCGCAATCTGGATTGTCATCACCTGTTCCGCCCTGGTATTTCGAGTAGCGCAGGTGATCCAGCAGAGACGCAAGATGCCTGCCACATAGGCGAGTACCTATTTGGGTGGCGTGTGTTCGAACGGAAGCTTTGTATAACGCGCCTTTTCCACTTCAATGATCAGGGCCACCCGACCGTCTGGATTGCGCATCGGGAAAGGCTTCCCCGTGTATTTGTTTGAGATGGGATCCATCATCTTCAGATCGGGATCGGGCCGGCGCTCGATCACGCGGCCGCGAATCTGAACTTCTTCATAGGGATTCGCGAGATCCACAATCGAGAGTGCCACCCGTGGATCGCGCAGCGTATTCTTTCCCTTCAGCGAGTTCTCTCCTGTGCAGATGACCAGGTTCTCACCTTCGCGGCCGACCCAAACCGGCACGGACTGCGGAGAACCATCGGACATGAGAGTGGCCAGGTGAGCGAAGTTAGGACGATCGATCAGATGCTTGGATTCTGCAGTGAGAATAGACATGACTACTCCTCGGCGGACATCGATTCAACGGAGCCGGTTGATGAGCGAGGCAACGTAGCCGGCTCCAAAACCATTATCAATATTGACCACGCTGACGTTGGAGGCGCAGGAGTTCAGCATCCCGAGCAGAGCTGCCATCCCTTTGAACGATGAGCCGTAACCGATACTGGTGGGAACGGCGATAACCGGGACTCCAACCAGCCCTCCGACGACGCTGGGCAAGGCGCCCTCCATGCCCGCACAGACAATGACGACGCGGGCTTTCGTCAGAGCTTCTCGGTTGGCGAGGAGGCGGTGAATGCCGGCAACACCAACGTCGTAGAAATGCTCGACTTCGTTGCCCATCAGTTCGGCAGTAACCACGGCTTCTTCCGCCACCGGAATATCGCTGGTGCCAGCGGAGACCACAGCGACAATGCCTTTCCCGTACTTCGTGGGATCACGCTGCAGAACAATCGCGCGGGCCAGATCGCGAAATTCCGCGCGCGAACTTTCTTCTTCACCGCGGCAAATTGTTTTTCGCTCGCTCGCGTCGCCAGAACGTTGCCTCCGTGCTTGGCGAGACGGGCAAAAATTCCTGCGACCTGCGCGGGAGTCTTGCCCTCTCCGAGAATGATCTCGGGCATTCCGTTTCGCAGAGCTCGGTGGTGATCGACTTTCGCGAAGCCGAGATCTTCGAAGGGCAGGTGGCGCAGGCGGTCCACGGCGTCGTCAGGCGTGAGCTTGCCCTTGCGCACTTCCTCGAAAAGCTTGCGGATGGATTCGGCGTTCAAAGCTCCAAGCAGATTAGCATTTTGCGGAACTTTAGGTTTGGGCGTGGGTGGGCCGCGCCATAGAGCGGGAAGCCGGACGCAGCTTGGCGATCACCGCGGCGCAGACCTTTCGGGCCAGGCCGGGTTCGTCGAGATGGGCCAGAAACAGGCGGCGCAGCCCGCCGGGTGCAACTCTTCCGGCGAGGTAGGCGTCGTAGATCTGGCTTCCGATGCGGTACCCCAAGTCGCGAGCGACCGACTCAGATCTTTCCGCCTCGCCACGGATGGCTGCCTGCGCTGCTTTCTCGCAGGCGGCCCGAGACACCGGCGACTCGTCCTGGGGAGCAGGCCGCGAGGGATACAGGATGCGCGAGCCAAAGTAGGCCACGGCATGTTCGATCACGCGCGCGTAGAAATCGTCAACAGCTTTGCGCTCGTAGTGACCGTTTCCATTCGCACTACTTCCCTGTTCTACGCGACCGTTCAGTCGATGCGGCAGGCCTTGACACGCCTGATGCAGGAAGCGCGTGGCATCTTCGGCGGCGTGGATCATTTGAAACTCGCGAACGTAGAACGCGTTCACCTGAGGCAGGTAGGCGCTGCCACGTTCCGCCACACAGGTCAGCATCGATTCACGTTCGTTTTCGCCGATTCCTTTGCGCGATAGCAGCCGGCGGAGCATGGCGTCCGATGACCCTCCGTAAACTTCGGGAAGCATGTCGACCAGGAACTTCGGTTGCGTGCTGTTGTGCGGCGAGTACCGGTTGATCTCGAGGAAACGAACCAGGCTATCGATCAAGTTATAGATCGTGGGTGCGAAGTCAGGGCTATCTTCGCAGCGGCTCCACTGATCGAGGAACAAGCGATAGCTCTCGTACTTTTCCAGCGGCGTCGCAGTAAAGACACACAGGACCTCATCGTTGACGCGGACGCCTTCCACTTTATCGGCGCGCTCTCCCGCGGCGCGCCAGTAGAGAGCATCGATATTCTGCAGGACGGTGAGCATTTTGGCGTCGGGCGCTTGCTCACGAACGGCCTGCGGGAGATGCCCGGGCGCGAGATGAGATTCACCGAACAGGACGAAGATGACGGCATCCGGATGACGCTCGCGGATTTCAGCGATCTTGGCCGCGGCATGGCGATCGCGGGCACCAATCTTGCGCAAATCCTCACGCGGCATGCAGTCGAGGCCGTACAGGGCCTCGGCATGATCGCGCGCCGTGACGAGCAGTTCATAAAAAGGAGCCCAGTCATATCCCCAATCGAGATCGAACCGAATACGCTGGCGGAGCTCGGCCTCGTCAATTTCGCGGCGCCACCATTCGTCGAGGATATGCTGGTCGCGGGCGAAAATGGTTTCAACTCCCAGAACAACTTTGCGATCTCCCGCCAGAGCACGCTGCTCGATCAGCGATGCGGCGTGGCGCTGGGCGGCAGGCAGAGCGTGGTAGTCGCCGATGAGAACGACGTCGGCCGAGTAGACAGAGGCCTGAATTTGCTGGGCATCGAGCACCGACTCGTAGTTACGATAGGCTTCGTTAAATTCGCGAAGGTATTTGCGGCGGCTGTGCGAATCCTGGGCGCGAATCTCGCGCTCCACTCCCGCCAGCGCGTGCAACTGCGCGGCGCTGCGGCGGGATCGAAGATTAGCGGTGCTGGCCATTTCTGCTTCTCTTGACTTCTGGTCCGTGGACTCCCTATGCTCCGAAGTTCGGTTGAGCAAGTTCGGTTGAGAATGTGCCATCCCCTTCGGGACT
Organism: uncultured Acidobacteriaceae bacterium; assembly: GCA_963731405.1. GTDB lineage: Bacteria > Acidobacteriota > Terriglobia > Terriglobales > Acidobacteriaceae > Sulfotelmatobacter. Next base: position 102,391 of record CAVSVS010000011.1, read on the forward strand.
CGCTCCTTCTCTTGCTGCTCCCCGGCACTTACGTACCGGGCTATCACATGCCGCCCCTGCAGGGCTGGAGCGCCGCTATTGCGGTCTCTCCAGTGCCGCACGGCGTTTCTTCACAAGGACTACCGTGCCTAACCATCCACCGCAGAATCTGACCGTCGCGACCACCGGAGCCAGCGGGACCATTTTCCTGCGGCAGCTTCTGCTCGCCGTCGAGCGCGACAAGCGGGTCGAGACCGTGAACTTCATCGCGTCCGACAGCGCGCTCCGCGTTATGGCGGAGGAGCTAGGCCTGAAGGGCCGATCCAATTTGACCGGTCGCCTTCTTGGCCACTCCTCGCGAAAAATCAAAGTTCAATCGAACGCCGACATCGGGGCGAACGTGGCTAGCGGCTCTTATCCTGCCGATGCCATGATCGTGATCCCATGCAGCGTGGGCACTCTGGCCCGTATCGCCAACGGCGTCGCCGCGCAACTGATCGAGCGAGCCGCCGACGTCACCCTTAAAGAGAAGCGTCCGCTGGTGTTGTGCGTGCGCGAGACGCCGCTCAATAAAATCCACATCCGCAACATGTATCGGGCCGCCGATGCCGGGGCGACCATCTTTCCGCTGATTCCGGCGTTCTATTACGGTCCTACTTCATTAGATGATTTAGCCCGCGAATTTGCTTATCGCGTGCTGTCTCATCTCGGGCTTCCCCAGCCCGACGCGTTTCGCTGGAAAGGCTGAAAGATCAATCACTTGGACGCCTAGGGAAAAATCTCCCCCGCCTCAGGAATATCGGCAGCTTCGAGGCAGGATTTCAGTGTAGAGAGCCAAAGGTGCAGGCGGCAGATGCCCGCCGGACATGTCCGGACGGGGACTCTTTCTGATTCGCTGCAAGGAATTGTTCTATGGCGATGCTAATTAGCCGCTGGCCACATGGTCGAACGTGAGAGTGGCAGGCTGGGACCGGACTTGACCTCGGTAGGCGGATCTCGACGTGGGGACGAGACGTGGGGACAAAATGAGAGGCCCGAGCAGATTCGGAGGCGTCGACAAAGCCGTGGATCGCGAACACCGCAGAGAACGGTCGCGACGGCCGCCGGGTCCTCGTCGCAAGTTTCGTCTTGATCTGCGCGGGAGAACGTCTCGCTCTCCCATCCGCTCCCTACACCAACTCGGTGCTCCACAGATCATGCAGATGCACAATCCCCTCCAACTTCCCGCTTCCATCCACCACCATCAGTGACGTGATCTTCTTCTCTTCCATCAATGCCAACGCCGTCGCCGCAAACTCCCCCCGCGCAATCGTCTTCGGATCCCGCGTCATCGCCTCGCCCGCCGTCAAATCCATCACATCCTTGCCGCGCTTCTCCAGCAACCGTCGCAAATCCCCATCGCTGACGATGCCGACCAATTTCTTCCCCTCCACCACCGCCGTCACACCCAATTTCTTTCGCGACATTTCGTAAATTACGTCCGGCATCTTCGTCGACGGCGTAACGCAAGGCAGGGCATCTCCGGCATGCATCAGCGATTCCACCCGCGCCAACCGCTTCCCCAGCTTTCCTCCCGGATGCAAGTTGGCAAAGTCCTCTTCCTTAAATCCGCGCCGCTCACTCAACGTCACCGCCAGCGCATCCCCCAACGCCAACATGGTCGTCGTCGAAGCCGTAGGCGCCAGTCCCAACGAGCAAGCCTCCTGCGCAATCGAACAATCCAACGCCACCTCCGCCGCCGCCGCCAGAGTAGACTGTTTCCCTCGACCTGTCGTCCTCTCCCCTGCTCTGTCATCCCGAGCGAAGTCGAGGGACCTGCTGTGTACGTCCTCAAAAATCTCATCCCCCGTCATCGCAATCAACGGCACCCGCAGCCGCTTGATCGTCGCCAGCAGCGCCAAAATCTCCTCCGTTTCCCCTGACGCCGACAACGCCAGCACCACATCCCCCCGCACCACCATCCCCAGATCCCCGTGCAACGCCTCCACCGGATGCAGATACAACGCTGGAGTCCCCGTCGAACTCAACGTCGCCGCAATCTTTCGCGCGATCAACCCGCTCTTTCCCATCCCCGTAACCACCACGCGCCCAGCACAACCGAACATCAACTCCACCGCGCGTTGAAACGCCTCCGCCATCGGCCCGCCAATCCGGTCCGCCAGCGCCCGCAGCGCTTCCGCCTCAATGCGCACCACGTTCTCACCAGTTTTTTTCATTTGAAGGAACCCGGGAAAGAAAGGATGTTAGCACTCATCGTAGAGACGTTGCTCGCCACGTCTCTTCTAACCACGAAGTAAGCAGGCCAACCGACCCTGAACCTCGCGCGATACTCAGAAATGATCTTCTCCCACTGAAGTCGGTGTTATCGTCTTTTGCCCCAACACCGCCAGCCCCCGCGCCTGAATCAACTTGTCCCACGGTCCCGCCTGCCAGTTATCGCGCGCCTTCTCGGTAAACCGCCATGGCGGCAACGTCAGCATCAAATTCCGCGCCGTCGAATGTACATAAGGCTCATACATCGATCGCAACTTCGTCAGCTTGTCCCGCCCATAGTCATCATTCCGCAGCCGCAATCCCACCCCCGCTAACGCATCCCGCAAGCTGTCTTGCTCGGAGGCCGGAAGCCGGTCGCCGGCAGCCGGATCGTATCTTGCATTCACCACTTGCGCCAGGTCCACTGCCGCATGACGCGCCATCGCAAACGTCAACTTCGCCTGCCCCGGATGCACTCCCTCAATCCCCGTCAGCACCAGCGACGACACGTCCAGCATCGTCGTCAGCGCGCCTAGCCACGATTGATTGCTGTGCTGCGAGCGAAAAAACGTCAGCACCGGATATGAAATCTGGCTTTCCAGCAACTCCGCCGCCCACCGTTCCCAATCCCGCAACACCTCATCCAGCACGCTCTGGTCCACGCCCGGATCATCCGACCTGCCCGCCAGCCGCGCCAGCAACTCCACCGCCGATGGAGGTGATCCGGCCCGCGCATCCAACATCGAAATCTGAATCTCCCGCCGCGAGAACGACGAATAGACCACGGGAATGTAGCCCAGCACGACGCCTAAAAACGCAAAACCCATTCCGGCTTCGATCACCGAGAGTGCCCGCGCCCCATCCGAAGTCGGCACAATGTCGCCATACCCCAGCGTGAAAAACGTCTCCCCGCTGTGATAGACAACTCGGCCAAAGGTGAGCGGCTCTTTGTTAAGCTGTTCGTGGCCCCCGATCCCGTATTGCAGCAGCGCGAATCCAAAGATCAATCCCGTCGCCCAAAAGCCCATCAGAAGGATCAGCGACAGCGGCCCAAAATATCCCAGAAAATTCTGTTGCCGCGAAGTTGTCTTGATGCGCCGCGCAATTCCCCGCCACGGAATCCAAGTGCGCCGGTAAAACCACGCGGTCAGCTTGAAATGCCGCGTCACTCGCCGTGGCAGCACCACCGTCTCAAACGCGTCCAGCAACACCACCCAAATGATGATGAGCCCAAACACCGTCGCCACCGAGTTGCCATGCAGATTCATAAAGAATGTCGACCTCAACCTCAGCAGTCAGACGTCACACAAGCTAAAGTTGGAATGTAGATGCGGAGGGAAGGTTACCAGATTCGAGGAGTCAGGAGTCAGTCAGAAGTGATCGTGCGTGTCGTTACTGGCGGTGGGGTCGTACTGTACTGAGTACTGAGTACTACCTACTGCGGCTTACTCGCATCCGCCGGAGGTGGCGTCTGCCCCGCCGGCTTCGCCGCCGGTTTCGTCGATTTCTTCTTCGTTGCCGGCTTCTTCGGAGGCTCGTTATCGTCGACCACAATCTTCTTCGGCGGAGCCACCGGAATCGCCGCTTGCGCCGTCTTTAGATCCGCGCGCAACCGCACAATCTCCGCCTCCTTGGCCGCCGACAAAGTCTCAATCCGCTGCGCCAGCTGCTTCCGCGACCCTTCAAACCCGCTCAGATCGTTCGACAGCGCCTGAAAATCGTCCTTCGAACCAAACGCGCCAGCACCCTCCGCGACGCTTCCCACCACGTCGTACAGCGCATCAAGATTGCGATAGAGTTTGAAACTCGTTGGCAGATCCTCCGGCGCCGCACGCAACTGGCCTATAATTTCCGGCAACGCTCCCTGCAGGTTGCGCTGAATGGAATCTACATTCGCCAGACTCTGTTTCTTCGAGGCACCGTCCGTCTTCCAATGATCGATGCGCAGCTTCATCAGGTCCGTCTGCGTATTCTTCGAACTCGCTTCCAGCTGTGCCAGCAGCCCATTCAATTGCGTCACCGACGCGTACGAAACCGGTTGTGTCGCCTTGCGGATGGCCCGAACTCACGGTCGGCGCCGGCCCGGACTGCGCCACGGCAGCTGTCGTGCACAACAAAGAAGATGCGAAAAATAAGATGGAAGTAAGTTTCATTGTTTGGGCGGTGGCACTCGCGCTCATCAGAATACTACAAGCACCCCCCAATGGTTCATCCAGTGATTCCCTCGGTGCCCCTCTGTGTCCCCTGTGGTGAGCGCTTTCCTCGACCGCGAATACCCCCCGCCAAACCATTCGACTCTTTCCTCCACTCCAGACGATAATTGGAAGGCATGCTCCTGAGATTGCACAGCGTTTCGCGACGATCCATCCGGACGGTCTTCCTGCTCGCTACCACGCTCTGGCTCGCATTCACCCTGCCCGCGCCCGCCCAGAATCTCGCCCGCCGCCTCATCCTGAAAGACGGTTCCTACCAACTGGTCACCAAGTATGAAACGAAAGGCGACCGCGTCCGCTACTTCAGCGCTGAACGCGAAGACTGGGAAGAACTCCCCACCTCGCTCGTCGACTGGCCTGCCACCGAGAAGTACGAGAAAGAGCGCACCGCCGGAACTTCCATTCCCGAAGCCGCTGAACTCGACAAGGAACTTGAACAGGATCGCGAACGGGCGGAAGCCCAACTCCCGCAAGTCGCCCCGGGACTTCGCCTGCCGGAACCCTCCGGCGTCTTTCTCCTCGATAGTTTTCAAGGAGAGCCGCAACTCGTGGAAATCCAGCAGACCGCTGGCGACGTTAGCCGCAACACCAAGGCCAACATCCTTCGCGGAGCCATCAATCCTCTGTCCGGCCCCAAACAAACCGTCGAACTCGAAGGTGCCCATGCCCCCACTCAGGCCCACGTCGGAGTTCCCTCGCTCTACATCAATATTGACGACTCTCCCGCCCCGGCCCCGGCCGCGTCAACCGAGACACCGCGCAACCCCGCTCCGCAGCAGCCGCAAAAGGCTATCGTTCCCTTCGACCGCTTCCGCATCGTCCGCACCGATGTTAAAGGCAGCAAGCGCATCGTCGGCGGCGTCAAGCGCGAGGTCACCGGCAAGATCAGCCAGGAACAACACATCGTCAAGACCACCATCACCAACGTCAGCGGAGGCTGGCTCAAACTCACCCCCACCGAGCCACTCACGCCCGGCGAATACGCCTTAGTGGAAATGATGGGAAAAGAAGATCCGAAGGGAACCGACGCCATGAATCTCTACGTCTGGGATTTCGGCATCAACCCCAAAGCCCCCGCCAACGCCAATCCCTGGAAGCCCAGTACCCCGGAAGCAAAAAAGTAGTCAGGAGCAGGAGTCAGTAGTCAGGGGTCAGTAGTCAGGAGTCACGAGTCAGTGGCCGCCAGCACCCCGCTGTCGAGTGCGCGGCTGTCGGTGCTCGTAGTAGTAGTAGTTGGTGCGAGTTAGAAAGTGGTTGTTGAGTAAGTCCGAGCTCAGCGATGTAGTCAGTAGTCCAGCAGTTGTTGTGAGGTTGGTTGAATGTAAGGTTGGATCGGCAACCTGCTGCGACCTCAGTTCGACGCCAGTATGAGGTGTTCGCTTAAACAAAGAAAGTTTTGGTGACTCAGTAGCGAGGGTACTTGCAGGTGACTACAACTTCATTTTAAGTTCGCTACGTCCCCCACGTCGGGTACTATCCCTTCGCATTCTTGAAACACAATACGACAATCCCAGCAGACGTGGAACCACGGGAGCCTGAGGTCAGCAGCTTCGGGCGCCAGTCCCTTAACGTTGTGCGACTTGCCTCCGGGACAAATTGTGACGGGCGAAGTGTACATCAGATATTTCATAAGTTTCCTCCCGACCGTTCTGATTGCGTTCTGGATTTCGCAAACAAATATAGACAGCCCTGAAACAAAGGAAGTCCTCGTCCGAAGATTGAGACATCAATCTTCGAACTCGCTTCCGGAGACAGCAATGAACTCGAAATCCCTGCCGATATCAAAAGATTACTTCCAGGGGCCGGGGAGGCAGAAAGAGAAAAAGGGAACAATAATGCCTCCGCCATACGCAGGCACGGGCTGGTCCAAATTTATAGTCCTTGACGTGGGCAGCCGCAGCGCGGCCAAACAATTTAGCCCAGCGCTTCAGCGCTGGGCCACCAACAAACTTCGAAAAAG
>CAVSVS010000012.1:0-190064 GCA_963731405.1 uncultured Acidobacteriaceae bacterium
CAACTCACGCTGTTCTATTTGAGGGAGATTCCCTCAAATGGCCAATTTTGCCCTTTCTGAATCCTTGGAGAGCCCATCGCAAGAAGAGTCGCTTTCTCACCGCCGTGATTGCGATTAAATGAATCTGAACCCTATTGCGTTGTCATAGAAGAATCGTCTATTTCTGGCCTGGTCAGACACCGTGCGACTTTTTCCTTTTCAATGGCACATTGTTGTGGGCCTCGTTGTGACAGGCTGTGCAGAGCGTGACGAGGTTTTCCTCGGAATCATCGCCTGAGTGACTGCGGAACTGCTTGTGGTGGACTTCCAGGTTCGACATCGAGCCGCATAATTGACACCGCCAGCCGTCGCGGTGCAGCACCTGCCGGCGTAGACCCTCGTACGCAATCGGATCCAGACACACGCGTGCGGATGTTGGGCGAATCAGCTCATGATGCCTTCTCACTAAGGCTTTCAAGAAATGTCAGCCGTCTGTTCTTCGGGCAGAAACCTGAAGAACCTCGTCATCGAGAACAGCAGCGTCTCCGGATCTCCGTGGTCCAGGTTGGCGCCGGCCAGGAAGTCCGCACAGATCATTTCCAGGCAGTAGCCACGGGATCGGTCGCTTCCCAGCATCAGAGCCGCCGTCTCGATCGCCTTCTCAATGACCGGCATCTGGCTCTGGTAGAGTTTGAACCGAGTAGCCGGACGGGATTGCTCCCGTCCAGCCCTCTAAGAACTGTGCATGAGAGTTTCCCCTCACACAGCTCAAGCCCTTCGAACGCCTCTTTCGGGGAGACGCGGTTTCGAGACAGAAATGCGCTGATTGTGAACCCTGTCATAGCACTCGGGATGAAGTAGAACGCGGTTTTCGGTACTGTGCGAACCGCCCATCACGCGGGGAACGCAGTGGTGAAGGCGCCAACCCGTGATCCGAGTGATTTTGGTATAGCACACAGTGCAGAGCCCGCTTTGTTCATGCCAGAGAAAACGAAGGGTACGAGTACCCCGAAACGTTTCCTGCATATGGGCTCCTTCGCGTTGTTCGAAGTAGGTTTCATAGGCAGGGTCGTAGGGGTTCGCGTCACCTTTGACTTTAACGTGTCGCTTGATGGGTGTGCTACGGGCGTGGCGCAGCCAAACTTGACTGGGCTGCCCCTCGTCATCACACGTTTCACCGAAGAAGGACCAGTCATGACCACGATGCAGCGCAAAGTACTTCTGTTTGCGCCAGCGCGTGTTCTTGTTCGGGTGTCTTCGTCGTGCCCATCGCCATAGACTAGAGAAGATTTCGTGATCAACGCGGACGTACGTGCGTTTACTCACCACGTGCCGATGATAGTTGGCCCAGCCCCTGATTTTGGGGTTGAGTTCATGGATCAAATCGGCGGCCGACATGCCCAGCGCGGCTTTGATTGTCTTGCGGATGCCGCCCAGGAAAGTCTTAACGTTCTTCTTGGAAGGCTTGATGAGCAGTTTCCCGTTGGGATACTTGCGCACGTTTTGTCCGAGGAAATCAAAACCTTTCTCCACGTGGGTGATGACCGTCTTCACGGGAGAAAGTTCCAACCCTCGTTTTTGCAGAAACTGCTCGACGAGGGGCTTGATTTCTCCTTCCAGTAGTTCTTGGGTTCTACCGGTGATGATGAAGTCATCCGCATAACGGATGAGATTGACACAGGGAAATTTACCTCCGAAGGAAGAGAGAGGCTTGTTTGTCGGGAACTTTTCCTTCAAGAGCCGCTCCAATCCATCCAACGCGCAATTGGAAAGCGCTGGTGAGATGATTCCGCCTTGTGGGGTCCCATCCGTGGTTTCGTGAAGGACGTGTTTCTCCATATACCCGGATTTCAGCCACTTTTGGAGAAGGGCTCGATCCATGGGGACGTGAGCCAGAAGCCAATCATGCGAAATTCGGTCGAAACAGGACTTGATATCACCCTCTAGAATCCACTGCGGATTTGGTTTGGACAGTGTCTTGAAACACTGTTCAATCGCATCGGCGCAGGATCGCTGCTGGCGAAACCCATAGGAGTTGTTGTCAGCAGTGGTTTCCACCACGGGATCGAGTGCAAGCAAATGCAATGCCTGTTGGGCTCGATCTTTCATAGTGGGAATTCCGAGCGGGCGCATCGTTTTGCCGTCCGATTTCGGGATGTAAACACGTCGAAGAGGCTGAGGTTGATAGCCCCTACGCTTGAGTGCATGTACAGCCTGTGTCTTCTTTTCTGGTGTGTCCCAGATTTCTTGGTCCACCCCAGGGGTTTTCTTGCCATTGTTTTCCGTCACTCGTCGAACGGCGAGAACCTTGCCGCTGTACGAGTGGGTCAGCAGATGTTGCAAGGCTCGCACCTTGCCCCATCTACTAGCCTTCGTCGCCTGCACGATACGCACTTGGAGTCGGCGAACGTTACGGTGGATGGCTTGCCAATCAATGGCGTACCATTCTGCCGCCTCGCGTGAGACCGCACCCACAGCTTGCGCTGTCGTCATCTGCTTTGCCTCATATGCCGATTTGCCCAGTTCTCTCGTGTGAAGCACCTGAAGGAAGTCAGCCCGTTTTCGCGACCGGTGATGTTGTCGATGGAACTGACGCAACCGGTATCCGTTCCATTACAGAGCGGCATTCGCTTTCTCCTTCCTCTCATGTCCGCGCCGCCATCGGCCCATCTTGCGATGTGCTTTCCCTTGAGGGAGCGATACGGATTTATCCTGTTCCGTTGGAATGACACGATAGGTTAGGTCCGCTCTTTACGCCGGCAGTGTGGTATGACCATGACGGAACATCTACTACGTTCCGTGCCCACTGCGAGAAGAACCGCGCAGCATTTTAGGTTCTCTGAAATTGACGACGCTTACGAGCATTCGTGTATTCTGACCTTGCTATCAAGCCTAGGCCCTCTCCACATTGTGCTAGTAGATGCACCGTCGCCTCACGGTTCCGATGCTACCCTTGCGGGTATGGGTACATTGTCCGAGGGCGTCGAACGGTTTGTTGCCGCCCCGCTCCTACCTCGTAGGCTACGTGCGATGGCACGCACGGTCTGATAGTACTTTTCCTCCTTCAGACAATCATTCCGACAGCTTTCAGGTCGCAGAGTAGATAATCTCCCACGGTTCCGTCTCCTTTCCCGTCAGTTCCTTCTCTGAAGTCCTCCTTCGGCATCTGACGGGCTTTGTGCAAACAGGTTACACAATCGACGTTCTGCCGGTCCCGCCTTGCCAGCTTGACCAGCTCGATCCCCTTCGCCCATCCCACTTCCTTCAGTCCCTTTCTCGCATGCGGCGGCAGGTGTTCGTGAATCGACATCAGGCAATAGGCCTTCCTTCGCGTTCCGGAAAGCGCCTCTCTCTCTCGGAAAGCAGGAAATGATCGACGCCGCCGTGGTGCGGCGTCCAGGAGCCATTGCGTCCGTTATTCACGAACCGCAGCGAGAATGGACTCCTCTCGAATTCCCTTCTCGCGCGCAGCGTTTTTTCGTGTGAATCCACGCAAGCCCCGCAACCATGAATCGCCGATACCGGACTGGCGAGTATTCTTGAGGCTGAGAGAGTATCGGCGCCCGCGCTCACATAGCGAGGATCGCAGTCGACATTAGAAAAACCGCAACATTCACTGGCGGGACGAGGTTAGCCTCGTCTTTTTTATTACAATAAAGTGCGTGGGGCGCGACGGGTAAGCACACCGCCGTCGGAAGCCAGTCACAATCAAAGAATGAAGCGGCGGATGCGGCCAAGGAGTAAACCTGCGCGCCGGGTAGCCTGACCCTCACACAGGGAACGCAAAAGACTCGATCCTGGGACTGGTGCGGAATCTCATGCCCTTTCTGCCTGTGCGCACAGCATAATTCTCTCGTCTTCGAGGCTGAAAATCTGCCTCTTCCTGCGCTCGAACAACGAGGATCGCAGTCGACAGTAGAAAAAAACATACCTTTCACTGGTGGGGCGGGGTGAGCCTCGTCCTTTTTTATTACAATCAAGTGGGTTGGGGCGCGACGGGTAGCCCGCCGCCGCTGGAAGCCAGTCAAGACACGCATGCAAAATACGATTCTGGTCACGGGCGGCGCGGGATTTATCGGTTCCAACTTCATTCTGCAGCAAATGCGGGACGAGTCGACATCGCTCGTAAATCTCGACAAATTGACCTACGCGGGAAACTTACAAAATTTGGAGAGCGTCGCGGCGCTCCCCCAATATGCGTTTGTTCAGGGCGACATTGGCGAACGCGATCTGGTGCGGCGGCTTTTGGAAACGCACCAGCCGCGCGCCATTGTCCACTTCGCTGCGGAAAGCCATGTCGATCGATCCATTCGCGGTCCGGAAGACTTCATCCGGACGAACTTTGATGGAACCTTCGCATTGCTGGAAGAGGTTCGAAATTTCTGGAGCGGGCTGCCGGAGGACAAAAGAAAAGCGTTCCGGTTTCTGCACGTGTCGACCGATGAAGTTTATGGCTCGCTCGGGCCAGAGGATCCCCCGTTTTGCGAAACCACTCCTTATGCTCCGAACAGTCCTTACGCTGCGTCGAAGGCGGCGTCTGATCATCTGGTGCGCGCCTACCATCACACCTACGGACTGCCGACCCTGACGACGAACTGCTCCAACAATTATGGCCGTTTCCAGTTTCCTGAAAAGCTGATCCCGCTGATGATCTTGAACGCGCGAGATGGGAAAGCACTCCCGGTGTATGGGGACGGAAAGAATGTCCGCGACTGGCTTTACGTTGAGGATCACTGCGAGGCGATCGCAACTGTGCTGCAGCGTGGGCTTCCCGGGGAGACTTACAACATCGGGGGTTGGAGCGAGAAGCCCAACATTGAAATCGTGCAAATGATTTGCGATCTGGTCGATGAGTTGGCGCCCCGCGTCGGAGATTCCCGGCGTGATCTGATTACATTTGTCAAAGACCGTCCGGGACATGACCGCCGCTACGCGATGGATGCGCGCAAGATCGAGCATGAACTGGGCTGGAGACCGAAGGCGACATTTGAAACGGGCATTCGCAGGACGGTTCGCTGGTATCTTGAGAATGAAGCTTGGGTGAAAGACGTGACCAGTGGCAGTTATCGGCAGTGGGTTGCCACGCACTATTCGGGCTAGGGGCGACGACCGAAAGCGAAAAACAAATCTCACCATGCAAGGAAATACGCAATACAAGGGCATCATTCTGGCGGGCGGGTCGGGCACGCGTCTGTACCCAGTGACGCAGGCCATGGGGAAGAGTTTGCTGCCCGTGTACAACAAGCCCATGATCTATTACCCGTTGTGCACGCTGATGCTGGCGGGCATCCGGGAATTTCTTGTCATCTCCACTCCCGAAGATACTCCCAAGCTTGAGGCTTTGCTGCGGGATGGAAGCCAGTACGGGATTCGGCTGCAATATCAGGTGCAATTGAAGCCTGAGGGCATTGCCCAGGCGTTTCTGCTGGGAGAAAAGTTCCTGGCGGGTAGTCCGTGCGCTCTTGTATTAGGCGACAACATTTTTTACGGACATGATCTGGCGAAGGATCTGCGCGAAGCGGCGAGCAAAGTCCACGGAGCCCGAGTTTTCGCCTACCCAGTCCATGATCCGGAGCGGTACGGCGTGGTGGAGTTTGATGCCGGGGGACATGCTCTCAGCATCGAGGAAAAACCCAAGCAGCCAAAGTCGCGATATGCCGTAACGGGACTGTATTTCTACGATGAACAGGTGGTGAAGATTGCCAAGTCGTTGCAGCCCAGTGCTCGCGGCGAACTTGAGATCACCGACGTCAACCGAGCCTACTTGAAGCAGAAGCAATTGGAAGTTGTAGTGATGGGTCGCGGAATGGCATGGCTCGATACTGGCACGCACGAATCCTTGATGGACGCCAGCAATTACATTCAGGCCATTGAAAAACGCCAGGGGCTGATGGTGGCGTGCCCGGAAGAGATTGCTTATCGCTCCGGCTATATCACGGCCGCCGAAGTTGAACACATTGCCAGCACGATGAAAAACAGCAGTTACGGCGCATACCTTCTGCAATTATTGCGAGAGAGGGTATTCTGAGGCCAATTCAGCTGCTGGGCTACTGATGGACGCCATCCGAACAATCTCGACTTCTCTCTCAGGCGTAGTGATTCTTGAGCCACGTGTCTTTGGCGACGAGCGCGGATTCTTCCTGGAGAGCTACAACGAGAAAACCTTCGCGGCAGTGGGAATTGCGGAGAGGTTCGTTCAGGATAACCACTCCAGTTCGGGGCGGAATGTCTTGCGTGGACTGCACTATCAGATCAAACAGCCCCAGGGAAAACTCGTACGTGTCGTGGAGGGCGAGATCCTGGATGTCGCCGTCGATATGCGCCGGAGTTCTCCAAAATTCGGCCGATGCGAAGCGGTGCGCCTGTCGAGCGAGAACAAGCGCATGTTGTGGATTCCGGTGGGCTTTGCCCATGGATTTCGCGTTATCTCGGAGAAAGCGCAGGTTCTATACAAGACTACCGACTACTATGCGCCGCAACATGAACGCACTCTGGCGTGGAATGATCCGGACCTGAAAATTCAATGGGAACTCGACGAGGAGCCCATTGTGTCGGCGAAAGATCAGCGCGGCGTCTCTCTTCGGGACGCCGAGACATTCGAATAGTTCGAGGAACTCAATGAGAGTAGTTATTTTTGGCGCCTCCGGGCTGCTGGGCCAGGAACTCATGCGGCATTGGCATGGGGATGAGTTAGTTGGACTCGGCTCGAAGGACGCGGACATTCGCGATGCGCATCAGGTGAGTAAAGCTGTCGAGAGTATCCGGCCGGATTGGATTGTGCTGTCGGCAGCTTATACAAACGTAGACGATTGCGAGAGTCATGCTGAATACGCGTTCGCTGTGAATCGTGACGGGCCGATGAACGTTGCCCATACCGCTCAGCGCATGGGCGCGAAGCTTCTGTTCGTCAGTTCTGACTATGTATTCGATGGAAGGAAAACTACGCCCTACGAATCGGATGATCGGCGCAATCCGCAGAGCGTTTACGGACGCTCGAAGGCGGAGGCGGAGATCCGGCTTCCTGAAATCTTGCCGGACGTCTGCATAACGAGGACTTCGTGGCTATTTGGAACGGGGGGAAAGTGCTTTCCCGACACGATTCTGAAACTCGCGGCGAGCCGACCGACGTTGGAAGTTGTGAGTGACCAGCGTGGAGACCCAACGTATTCGGTCGATTTGGCAAAAGCAATTATCGAGTTGTGCCGCGCGGGTGCCAGCGGCATCGTCCATGTGACCAATGCCGGGGAGTGCTCATGGTTCGAATTCGCACGCGCGATTGTCAATGGCGCCGGGCTCGCGACCGAGGTTCGTCCGATAAGCACTCAGCAGATGGCTCGTCCGGCCCCGCGTCCACCCTACTCTGTTCTTTCACCCAGGAGTTTGCAGCGGTACGGAATTTCCATGGCCACATGGCAAGATGCTTTGCAGCGGTACTTGCAGGAGCGCAACGGCTGAGCGTTCCGCCTGGACGTTGCTTCGTTTTGCCCGGGGCTGTTACGATGCGGCGGGGTCCTCGCCAATTGAAGTCCATCCTGAATTACATTGACGGCCAGTTCGTGCGAGGTGTGCGGGAATTCCCCGATGTGAATCCTGCAAACGGCGCCGTGATTGCGCAGGTCGCAGAAGCGGACCAAGACTTGGTGGATCGGGCCGTGCAGGCAGCCCGGAAGGCGCTGGCAGGAGAGTGGGGCCGGTTTGGAGTTCGAGAGCGCGCCGCACGCTTACATCGAGTTGCCGATGCCATCGAGGCGCGTTTCGATCGCTTCGCCTCAGCAGAGGTAGCCGATACCGGCAAGCCGTTATCGCTTGCGGCCAGACTTGATGTCCCGCGCGCGGCGGCCAATTTTAGGGTGTTCGCTGATCTGATTAAGACAGCCGGCATCGAGTCCTTTCACACTGAAACGCCCGACGGCAAGAGTGCGCTGAACTATGCGATTCGCAAGCCGCTCGGTGTGGTTGGGATCATTACACCGTGGAACTTGCCCCTGTTGTTGCTGACATGGAAGGTTGCGCCGGCCCTGGCGTGCGGTAATACGGTTGTCGTGAAACCTTCGGAGGAAACTCCGGCGACAGCGACGCTCCTCGCTGAAGCAATGAAGGACGCCGGAATTCCTGACGGCGTCTATAACGTGGTTCACGGGTTCGGGCCAAATTCGGCGGGAGAATTTCTGACGCGGCATCCTGATGTAAACGCAGTGACATTTACCGGCGAATCGCAGACGGGTGCCGCGATTATGAAGACGGTGGCTGCCTCGGTGAAACCGGTTTCCTTTGAGCTCGGGGGTAAGAATGCGGCCGTCATGTTTGCCGATTGCGATTTTGAAGAGGCGGTGAACGGGATTAGCGAGGCGGCATTTCTCAATACTGGGCAAGTCTGTCTGTGCGCGGAACGGGTCTACGTAGAACGCGCACTCTTTGATCGTTTTGTGGAAGCATTGAAGCGGAAGGCGGAGAGCCTGCGTCTAGGATCGCCGCTGGACAACAGCACTGATGTAGGGCCGTTGATTTCCGTGCAGCATCGCGAAAAGGTCCTGTCCTATTACAAATTGGCATTGGAAGAGGGAGCCACGACCGTGACGGGAGGCGGGGTTCCCCACTTTGGCGACGAACTCGACAACGGCTTTTATGTGCAACCAACGATCTATACTGGATTGCCAGAGTCGGCGCGCTGCGTGAAGGAAGAAATTTTCGGGCCCGTCTGCCATGTCACGCCTTTCGATTCGGAAGAGCAAGCGGTGGGCATGGCGAATGACACGAAATACGGTTTGGCCGCGTCGATCTGGACGACGAATCTGAAACGGGGTCACCGGGTCGCGCAGCAGATGAACGTGGGCATCACCTGGGTGAACTGTTGGTTCCTGCGCGATCTGCGGACGCCATTTGGTGGCGCGGGCCTCTCCGGTATCGGACGCGAAGGCGGTGTGCATTCGCTGAATTTTTATTCCGAGCTGAACAACATCTGCATTCGGCTGTAGGAATTGCGTTGTCGCATTGATAGAACCGAAACATGGGGAAAGTAGAAAGCAAAGTGCTCTCGGAGAAGGCGCGACCACGCGGCAAGTACCCGCACGTCAAACGCGCTGGGGATTTTCTGTTTGTCTCGGGAACGAGCGCGCGCCGCGCCGACAACTCCATTGCCGGCGCCGAAGTCGATGCGTTTGGAACGATGCGTCTCGACATTCGAGAGCAGACCCAGGCAGTCCTCGAAAACGTGCGAGATATCCTTCAGAGTGTGGGTGCGGGTCTTAAGGATGTTGTCGAAGTGACAACCTACCTCGTAAACATGAACGATTTCGGTGGATACAACGACGTTTACGGAGAATTCTTCGGCTTCGACGGACCAGCTCGAACGACCGTGGCCGTGCACCAATTGCCGCATCCGCATTTGCTGATCGAGATCCGCGCGATGGCATACAAACCGGAGAAAATGAGATAAGGGAGCCACAATGCCGTCTATCAAGAGTCTCAAAGCGTTTAACTTTCAAGCTTGGATCGATGAGAACAAGGAGAAATTCAAACCGCCGGTGGGCAATGCGCAAGTTTGGGAGGACGGCGAAATGATGGTCACGGTGGTCGGTGGACCAAATAATCGGCGAGATTACCATGACGACCCGACCGAAGAATTCTTCTATCAGTTGAAGGGCAACATCTTCCTTCGCATCATGGAGACTCCGGGAAAGCCGCCGCTCGAGATCCCGATCAAAGAGGGCGAGATTTTTCTGCTGCCGAAGCACATGCGACATTCTCCCCAACGACTGCAAGAGGGCAGCATCGGTGTGGTAGTTGAGATGCCGCGTCCCGAGGGCGCGATGGATGGATTTGAGTGGTACTGTCCAAAGTGCCACCAACTCTTGCACCGGGCGGAAGTAAAACTGAAGAGCATCGTTCGCGATCTCCCGCCTTTGTTTGAACAGTTCCATAACAGCGAGAGCCTTCGCAGCTGCAAACATTGCGGGACGATGCACCCGGGCAAACAGTAATGGCTGTGATTGATATCCATAATCATTTCTTTCCGCGTACGTGGCCGGATCTGGCGGCACGCTACGGGACGCCTGACTGGCCCTGGATCAAGCACACCGAGGCAGAGAAGGCGGACATCATGGTGGGCGATCGCTTTTTCCGCCACATCTATTCCGCCTGCTGGGATCCCGAAGTACGGCTTCAGGAGATGGATCGGGATGGCGTCGAAATGCAGGTTCTTTCGGCGACACCCGTTTTGTTTGCCTACGAGAGGCCGATCGAGCATGCGTTGGATTGCGCGCAATTGTTCAATGATGCCGCGCTCAAATTGTGCGCAGAAGGCAAGGGCCGGCTGAAGTCTTTGTGCCAGGTTCCTCTGCAAGACATAGATGCTTCGTGTAAAGAACTAAGCCGGTGTATGCGGGCCGGTCATCTTGGCGTCCAGATTGGCAATCACGTCGCCGACAAAAACCTCGATGATCCCGGCATTGTGACGTTCCTACACCACTGCGCGGATGAGGGAGCGGCCGTGCTGGTTCATCCTTGGGATATGTTGGCGCCGCAGCGTATGCCCAAGTACATGATGCCTTGGACCGTGGGCATGCCGGCTGAAACCCAGCTCGGAATCGTCGCCATGATTTTGGGCGGAGCGTTCGACAAGTTGCCGCAGAACTTGCGCATCTGCTTCGCTCACGGTGGAGGAAGCTTCGCATTTCTAATGGGACGATTGGAGAATGCCTGGCAGCATCATCCCGTTGCACACGGTGTGTGCGAACTGCCGCCCAGCCAATACCTGCACCGCTTCTATGTAGATTCGGCGGTCTTCGACAAGCGCGCGCTGCACTATCTTGTCGAGACGATGGGCGTCGAGCAAGTGATGCTGGGCTCGGACTATCCCTTTCCGCTGGGAGAACATCGAGTCGGCTCGTTGATTCGATCGAGTTCTTTCAGTGCTGATACAAAGAATCGGTTGCTGGGCGGCAATGCGCTCAAGTTTCTTGGCATGCAGAAAGAGGGCAGTGTTCCTGCGGAGCTTACCGCGCCTGGTACCCCGATCGTCCCGCACGGCGAACAATTGACATACAGTTCATATCTCAAAGTTCCTGAGTTGCTGAAACTACAGCATCCACAGTCTTCGCCGCAGCATCATGATGAACTGCTGTTCATCATTGTCCACCAGACATACGAGTTGTGGTTCAAGGAATTGATGCATGACCTGGATGCGGTTGTTGCCAATTTGAAGGTTGCGGGATCAAATCCTCAATCGCGGGACGAAGTCTACGAAGCTGCCAGATTGCTGCGACGCTGTACGGAGATTACGAGAGTCTTGGTCGAGCAGTTCACGATTCTTGAGACGATGCTCCCTACGCACTTTCTGGCGTTCCGCGGCAAGCTCGAACCTGCCAGCGGATTTCAATCGGAACAGTTTCGCGAGCTTGAGTTTTTGTGCGGATTGAAGGACGAGAAGATGCTGCGGTATCACAAGCCCACACCGGAAGCGCATGCCCTGCTGGAACGAAGGCTGCGCGAGCCGTCCCTGCACGATGTTTTCTTCGATGCGTTACGAGCGATCGGTAAACTGCAACTCCCCGAGAATTCGAACGAGCGTGAGCGATTCGACGCGCGCGCCCGGGCGGTCCTTTCGCTATATCGTGACGAACGAAACAACCGCGACTGGATTGACGTCTGCGAACGGCTCACTGAGTTTGATGAGCTTGTTGTGAGCTGGAGGCTGCGCCACATCCAACTCGTGGAGCGCGTGATCGGTGTTCGCATGGGAACTGGCGGCAGTTCTGGCTCATCGTACTTGAAGCTGACGCTGGACAAGAAGTTCTTTCCGGAGTTATGGGAAGCACGGACACTCCTAACAGAATAGACCATGCAGAGCTAAGCTCGTCGTTTGACCATGACTGAAAGAGCCCAGACGATTTCACTGATTGGAGCCGGACTCAACGGACCTCTCTTGGCTCTTGGCCTGGTCAAGCGTGGCTTCCGAGTTGAGATTTACGAGCGCCGCCCAGATATGCGGCACGTCCGCATGAGCGCCGGACGATCAATCAATCTCGCGCTCTCCACGCGCGGCATCTTCGCCCTGACCGAGGCCGGCCTCTGGAACGAGATGCGAAAGATCACCATTCCGATGAAAGGCCGAATGATGCACTCGGCCGCTTCGGAATTGACGTTTCAGCCATACGGGAAGAACGAGGCTGAGGTTATTCATTCAATCTCCCGGGCCGACTTGAATATCGCGCTGATCAATGCTGCTGAACAGCAGGGCGTCAAAATCCGTTTTCAACAACGTTGTACTGGAATCAATCTTAAGACAGGCGGGCTTAAGATACGCGATGAGCAGACCAGCGAGGCCAAGTCGATCGATTCAAGCGTCGTGATTGCCTGTGATGGATCGGCATCAGCGATCCGCGGCGAGATGTTGAAACTCAGCCGATTTAACTTCTCGCAACAATATCTCGACTATGGATACAAAGAGCTGATCATTCCGGCTGGCCCGGATAGAAAACATGTTCTTGATATCGGCGCGCTGCACATCTGGCCGCGAGGCAGCTACATGTTGATCGCTCTGCCCAATGTTGACGGCTCATTCGCATGCATTCTCTTTTTGCCATTTGAGGGACCCGATAGCTTCGCTTCGTTAAACAACAGCTCAGAGGTGTCCCGGTTCTTTGAGTCGCGGTTTCCGGACGCGTTTTCACTCATGCCGCAACTGGCCGATGTCTTCTTCGCCAATCCCACCGGAGCAATGGTGACGGTCAAGTGTTCACCCTGGCACGTAGGCGGGCGCGCTCTGTTATTGGGAGACGCGGCTCATGCGATTGTTCCTTTCTTCGGACAAGGAATTAATTGCGGGTTTGAGGATTGCAGTTCGTTGTTGCAATTGCTCGACCAGCACGGCGCCGACTGGCAGCGTGTATTCAACGAATTTGAAAATGCGCGGAAAGTCAATACCGACGCGATTGCTGACTTGGCAGTCGAGAATTTTGCAGAGATGCGAGATCGGGTTGCCGATCCACGTTTTTTGTTCCGCAAGAAGGTGGAGTTGGCATTGGAATCGAAATATCCAGAGCTTTTTGTGCCCAAGTACTCCATGGTGACATTCCATCGGGTTCCGTATGCTACGGCGCTCACGCGGGGGCAGGCCCAGGATCGAATGCTCACTGAACTGTGTGATCCGATCAACCGCATCGAAGATCTCGACTGGAGCAAAGCGGACCAATTGATCCGCAGCCAACTCACACCTTTGGAGTCAGCATCGTGACGGGCACACCCTTTCAGACCGGCGAGGACTTTGCGAGGGCAATGGATTCCCGTGATCCGCTCGCGCATTTTCGCGATCGCTTCCTGTTTCCCAAAACGAAGGCTGGTGGAGAGATCATATATTTGTGCGGCCATTCGCTTGGACTGCAGCCGAAAACCGTTGCATCTCACTTGGACCAGGTACTGCGGGACTGGGCGAACCTGGGAGTCGAGGGACATTTCCACGCAAAGGATCCGTGGATGCCGTATCACCGTTTGCTGACTGAGCAGACTGCAGAGCTGGTGGGAGCGCAACCCTCGGAAGTCGTTGTGATGAATTCCCTCACCGTTAATCTGCACCTCATGATGGCATCGTTCTACCGTCCCACCCAGACTCGACACAAGATTTTGGTCGAGCATGGCGCGTTTCCTTCCGATCAGTACGCTGTGAAATCGCAGATCTGTTTCCATGGATTTGATCCGGCGACATCGTTGCTCGAGATTGCGCCTCGTGAGGGCGAATCTTGCCTGCGCGAGGAAGATATCGACTTACTGATCAATCGCGAAGGTGATTCCATTGCCTTGATCCTGCTGGGAGGGGTGAACTACGCCACCGGCCAGGTTTTCGACATGGCTGGCATTACTCAGGCAGGCCAGAAAAAAGGATGCGTTGTGGGATTTGATTTGGCGCATGCAGCCGGCAATATCCCACTACGCCAGCACGATTGGGGGCCTGACTTCGCGGTGTGGTGCAGCTATAAATATTTGAACGGCGGTCCTGGGTGCATTGGCGGATGTTTTGTTCACGAACGTCATGGGCGCGCATGGAAGCTGCCGCGCCTTGCAGGTTGGTGGGGCCACGAAGAGAGGACTCGATTTCAGATGGGACCCGACTTTCACCCGATGGCGGGAGCGGAAGGATGGCAGTTGAGCAATCCACCGATTCTCGCTCTGGCGGCTTTACGCGCATCGATGGAGATTTTTTCGGAAGCAGGGATAGAACGTTTGCGTGCCAAGAGTATCTCGCTCACGGCGTACATGGAATTCTTGCTGCGACAACACGCTTCTCATAAATTCTCAATCATCACACCACCCGAACCGGAGCGTAGAGGTGCCCAACTCTCCATCCGATTGGCACGTGCAGGTCGCCAGCTATGTGACCGAATGGCTGAGAATGGAGTGATCGGAGACTGGCGTGAGCCAGACACCTTCCGAGTTGCAGCGGTCCCTTTATACAATTCATTCCAAGATGCTTACCGCTTTATCGCGGCCTTCGAAGCCGCTCTTCAGTAAACAGCTCTTCGGTGCTGACGGATTACTTTTGTAACGCATTCCTCGGGGGCCGTGAACACTACAATCTGAGCCGTGGGTAAGTCTCCGCTCCAGTGCGCAGGGAAGTGGACGGTCATCGTGTCTGCGGTGGTGGGCGTTCATATTTTGGTGTCGATACTGGCGCCCCGAGGATTCGCGCTCACCGCATTCGGCGACATTCTACAAAATCTGATTTTGTTCGCAGCAACTATTGGTGTTGCTCTCAACATGAGGAGGGCTACGCCAAGAGCGCGGCTATTCTGGGCGCTCTTAGCTCTGGGACTCGCCACGTGGCTTATTTCGCAGCTCATGTGGACGTATGTCGAAGTCTACTTGCGACATGAAGCGCCGAATCCATTCTTCGGCGATGTCATTCTTTTTCTGCATATCGTTCCAATGATGGCTGCGGTCGCACTCCAACCGCACCTTCAACAGAACAATCGCACGGTACACGTTGGTTCTCTCGACTTTGCTCTGCTGCTTGC
This sequence comes from uncultured Acidobacteriaceae bacterium, assembly GCA_963731405.1. GTDB lineage: Bacteria > Acidobacteriota > Terriglobia > Terriglobales > Acidobacteriaceae > Sulfotelmatobacter. The sequence goes on from CAVSVS010000012.1 coordinate 14,988, forward strand.
CTGGTGGCTCTATCTTTATCTATTTGTCGTGATTCCATGGCAATACGTGCACCCGGTCGAATCCGTGTACGGGCGTAGTTTTGACCTGCTTTACGTCTGCGAAGAACTTGTGCTTGCAGCATCGTTAGTGCTTGTTTGGCGTCGTAGCCACGGGCCTTGGCGAAGGATTTACTTCGATCTGTTCGTGGCAACCCTAATTTATTGTGTCGCTTCGCTGATGGCCAGCGAAGCGATCGATTTGCATCTCTACTACACCGGAAGCTTGTTCGACATTCCTCTGATTGCAGGGATTGCCTGGTTTATGCGAATAGGGTTCCTGCCGTACGAAACCACAGACGAGGATTCCGCAGTGGGGTCTTCGAGTCGCGGCTATGGCATCTGGAAAGCGCGCCTCGCGATGGTGGCGGTGTTCGTCACTCCATTGATGGTGGGATGGGCCGAATTTGCAGGCAATGCTCCGCAGAGCGTCCGCACCTATCGACTGCTGCTGACCGTGGGCGTTATGGTTGTAATGGGTGCTCTGGTTTTTGTGAAACAACATTTGCTTGATCAGGAACTACTCAGTCTTCTTCGATCATCGCGCAACAACCTGGATGAGATGTGCCGTCTCAAGGACGAACTGGAAAACAAGGAACACTCGCTGAGATGGCATAGCCTGGAGCTACAACGGAAAAATTTGGAACTGCAGGAGATTTCGTTCACCGATGTGCTCACGGGCATATGGAATCGTCGCTATCTCGAGGAGATCGTTACCGCAGAGGCGGGCCAAGTGCTGCGAAATTACCAGCGCGCCCGTGGCAGCGGCATTCGGAAACTCGATCATCGCGACCTCGTCTTCATCATGGTAGACGTCGATTTCTTTAAGCAAGTGAATGACCGCCACGGACATCCTGCAGGCGATAGGCTGCTGCAACTCGTTGCGCAGAGGCTTTCGACCGTAGTGCGCAAGTCTGATGTACTGGTGCGCTGGGGCGGAGAAGAATTCCTGATCATGAGCCGTTCCACCGACCCGTCGGGTACGCCTGCATTTTGCAGCCGCGTCCTGGAAGTGATGTCCGGCGAGCCGTTCGATCTTGGTCATGGCATTTCCGTCAAGAAAACTTGTTCAGTAGGATGGGCGGCATATCCGTGGACCCGCGGCGCATTTGAAGCGATCTGTGCTGAGGAATCGATCGCCCTGGCCGATGCGGCTCTGTACCTGGCCAAGGATCTGGGCAGAAATCAAGGCGTGGGAATTGTGGCGACAGACGTCGCGAGCCAAAACCCGGACGCCATTGGATTAGTGGCAATCCGAGAAGGAAATCCGCCGCTCGCGCGGACCATACGAACTGAATGTCCAAGTGAGAAGACGACCTTCGACCCTGCCTTTGAAGCTGCGGAATCGATCAATCGATCCGACTCATAAGAGTTGTTTCTCTGCAATCCTCTTCAACACTTCTGTAACGCGGCGCTTGACCTTCGCGACCACGTTGACTACATTGAGTTGCCGGCTTCGTAGCCGTAGAGGCAATTAAATTCATGAATGCCAAAAATCCTTCCCGTAAGACCGGGCTGCGGCAAAAAGCGCAGCTTATGTCGGCATCCGAAATTGAACGCACACTGGTGCGGCTTGCATACGAGATTGTCGAAAAGAACGGCGGGATCGACGGTCTGGGACTCGTCGGAATTCGGCGGCGCGGAGTCCCAATCGCTGAACGATTGGGCAAGATCATTACCCGCATTGAGAACGCAAAGGTGCCTGTGGGATCGTTAGATATCACCTTTTACCGCGATGACCTCTCCACTCTGGGACCTAAACCGGTTGTACAGGAAAAAGAAGTCGGTTTTGAAATTGAGGACAAGAACATCGTATTGGTCGATGATGTTCTGTTTACCGGACGTACCACTCGTGCCGCCCTAGACGCCCTGTTTTCTCACGGAAGGCCTCGGAAGGTCCAACTTTGCGTTTTGATTGACCGCGGACACCGCGAGATTCCAGTCGAAGCAACCTTCGTAGGACGCAATGTGCAAACAACCGCGAACGAAGTGATCGAGGTCAAATTAACCGAGATCGACGATGCAGAAAAAGTACTACTGATGGAGAGATAAGATTTCGAGAGGTGGCATATAAAAGAAGGACGGTGGAGTGCACCACCGTCCTCTTTGTTTGAAATAAATTGTCAGGCGATGCGCGTGCACACCGCCTTAGTTTGCGTGTAAAGGTTAAGGACATCGTGCCCCATCTCGCGTCCCCACCCGGACTGCTTGTAGCCTCCGAAGGGTAGCGCCGCGTCGAAGATGTTGTAGCAGTTGATCCACACGGTGCCGGCGCGAAGTTGCTCTGCCATGCGATGCGCCTTGCCAATGTCACGCGTCCATACAGCGGCAGCCAAACCGTAGTCGCTGTCATTCGCGCGTGGAATAATCTCCTCCGGATCGGTAAATGGCATTGCGACGACGACCGGACCGAAGATTTCCTCCTGCACTACTTTCATGTTTTCTTGCGTGTTCACGAGTACGGTGGGTTCGACGAAATATCCACGGTCGCCGCCCTTGTGCCCGCCTACGACAGCCTTAGCGCCTTCGGAGAATCCGGCCTCCAGATATCCGCACACGCGGTTCATTTGTTCTTCAGAAACCAAGGGGCCCATTTGGGTGTCAGGGTCCAGGCCAGACCCAACCTTGATTTTCTTAGCATGTTCGGCGACTCCCTCAACCACTTGATCGTAGATCGATTTCTCGACGTACAGCCGGGAACCGGCGCAGCAGCACTGACCGTGATTGAAAAAGATTGCGCTGGCAGAACCTGGGATAGCCGTCTCGAGGTCGGCGTCTTTGAATACGACATTGGGAGACTTTCCACCCAACTCGAGAGAAACCTTCTTCAGGTTTCCTGCGGCCGCATGGACGATCAATTTGCCGACCTCCGTAGACCCCGTGAAAGCGACCTTGTCGACATCGGGGTGCGCCGCCAGAGCGGCTCCCGCAGTCTCGCCATAACCCGGAACTATGTTGACAACTCCCTCGGGGAAACCAGCCTCCATAATGAGTTCGCCGAGACGCAACGCGGAGAGCGGAGTCTGTTCTGCCGGCTTCAACACAACCGTGCATCCCGTCGCCAGGGCAGGCCCAAGCTTCCACGCCGCCATCAAAAGGGGAAAGTTCCATGGAATAATTTGTCCGACGACTCCGACCGGTTCTCGCAGCGTGTAAGCGAGATACTTCGCGCCTGGCGTGTACGGAACCGATAGGGGAATGGTGTTGCCCTCGATCTTGGTTGCCCATCCCGCCATGTAGCGGAACAGATCGACCGCGAGTGGGACGTCGGCGGCTTTCGCAATATTGAGCGGCTTTCCGTTGTCGAGACTTTCCAGGTAGCCAAACTCTTCCGTATGTTGCTCGAGCAGATCGGCAAGTTTCCAAATCAGCCGGCCGCGCTCGGAAGCTGTCATGCGGCGCCACGGACCCTTGTCGAAAGCATTGCGTGCCGCGGTTACGGCCCGATTGATGTCTTCGCGATCGCCTTCTGCAACTTGGGCAAGAACCTCGCCTGTCGCCGGATTATAGGTGGGAAAATTCTTTCCGGATGCGGCGCTCGTCCACGTGCCGTTGATCAACATCTTTCGCGGTTTGTCGATGAACTCCGCAACGCGCGGATGAATCTGAGGGGAAACTGCGATGCCCATACTTCCTCCTTGTGCAAACAAATTAGATCAAGTCAGAATGATGCCGGGCGAAGAAGGCGACCGGGGTATGCTAGCGCTGGAGGAGGACAAATGCAATCGCGAAGCTGGAACGATTTTTGGAATCAGCCTCCTTGGGTAGACTAACGTCCCAATGCCAGCGTCCGAGTGCGCATCTGCTATAGTTTCGTTCCTCGACAGTTCAAACCAGGGAGGTCCCATGCCCCGCAATGTCCGCTGCGCCCTGATTCAGGCCAGCAACGTGCTCAGCACCGATCGGCCCCTCGCGCAGATTCGGAAGGCGATGATCGACAAGCATTTGAAATTGATCGAGCAGGCCGCGCGCAAAAAGACCCAAATTCTCTGTCTGCAGGAGCTTTTCTACGGGCCTTACTTCTGCGCCGAGCAGAACGCCCGGTGGTACGAGATGACTGAACGCGTGCCGGACGGCCCTACCACGAAACTGATGCAGAAGGTCGCGGCGAAGAACCATATGGTAATTGTGGTTCCCGTGTATGAGGAGCAAATGCCCGGCGTCTATTTCAACACTGCCGCGGTGATTGACGCCGATGGTCGCTATCTTGGCAAATACCGCAAGCATCACCTGCCGCATTGCCATCCCGGGTTCTGGGAGAAGTTCTATTTCACACCAGGCGATCTTGGTTATCCCGTCTTCGAAACGAAGTACGCTCGCGTCGGGGTATACATCTGTTATGACCGCCATTTTCCGGAAGGGGCGCGCATCCTCGGATTGAACGGTGCAGAGATCGTGTTCAATCCGTCCGCTACTGTTGCTGGCTTATCGGAATATCTTTGGGAACTCGAACAGCCGGCGCACGCAGTGGCGAACGGTTATTTTGTCGGAGCAATCAACCGCGTGGGTACCGAGAAGCCGTGGAGCATTGGCGAATTCTACGGCAAGAGCTATTTCTGCAATCCACGGGGAAAGATTATTGCCCAAGCCAGTCGTGACAAAGACGAAGTGGTTGTCGCCGATCTGGATCTCGACATGATTGCCGAGGTTCGCAAGGTGTGGCAGTTCTTCCGTGACCGCCGGCCGGAAACGTATGGCCCAATCACAACACAAAGCGGAGCATCCGCCGCTGCGGATTGAAGGACTAGTAATTTCTCAATTCTGTGATCAATACCGATGACGCTCCCGAATCCCGCTCAAATCCGCTCGCGTATTGAATCTAGCCCCTTGTACAACGCGGACCTCGCGCCTGCTACTCCCGAGCGCCGGCACTGGGGCACCTACAACTTCGCGGCGCTTTGGATCTCGATGTCGGTGAACATTCTCACCTACATGCTGGCGGCGAGTTTGATTCAGGGAGGAATGAACTGGAAGCAGGCGGTTGCGACCATCTTCGTTGGAAACGTGATCGTTTTGGCGCCGATGTTGCTGAATTCGCATCCTGGCGCAAAATATGGAATTCCTTTTCCGGTGTTAGCGCGAGCTTCGTTCGGAGTACTGGGTGCAAATATTGCAGCCGTGTTGCGTGCACTGGTTGCTTGCGGCTGGTTTGGCATTCAGGCATGGATTGGCGGCGAAGCCATCAGCACCTTATTGGCGACACTTGCTCCCAGTTGGAAAAACTTCGCCTATGGACCGGCCGTCTGCTTCTTTCTCTTCTGGCTGATCAACCTGGCAGTTGTCCTGAAGGGTATTGAATACATCCGTATTCTGCAAGGCATCAGTGCGCCCGTCTTACTCGGCGTCGGATTGCTCCTGCTTGGGTGGGCCTATCACGCGGCAGGCGGCTTCGGGCCTATGCTGTCCGTTCCTTCACGGTTCACTACGTTTCCTGATTTTATGAAGTTTCTCATTCCCGCTCTCAACGGCACAGTTGGCTTCTGGGCGACGGTTTCATTAAACATCCCCGACTTCACGCGGTTCGCACGCAATCAGCGAGAACAAGTGATCGGACAGGCCCTGGCCTTGCCAACGACGATGACGCTGTACGCATTCGTTGGAATCGTCGTGACCTCAGCCACCGTCGTGATTTACGGAACCGCGATTTGGGATCCTGTACAACTGCTCAGCCGCTTCCATTCTCCAGTCGCAGTCGTGATTTCGCTGATCGCAATTCTGCTGGCGACGCTCAACGTCAATATCGGCGCAAATGTGGTCTCCCCCGCAAATGATTTCTCCAACTTGTGGCCGCGCGGCATCAGCTTTCGTACTGGCGGCGTCATCACGTGCTTCATGGGAATCGCCCTGATGCCGTGGAGGCTTCTGGCCAACTACCGCACGTTCATTCTCGGCTGGCTGGGAGGCTACGCGGCCTTTCTGGGCCCTGTGGCGGGAATCATGATCTGCGACTACTTCGTGATTCGGCGACGAGTGTTGCGGGTGGATGATCTGTATTTGCGAGGCGGGATCTACGAATACTCGCGAGGATTCAATTGGGGCGCAGTGGCCGCGTTAGCGCTCGGAGCGGGTACCGCACTATCCGGGCTTGCAATTCCTTCTCTCCGCGTCCTGTACGACTACTCATGGTTCGTAGGATTCGCCGTTTCATTCGTTGCTTATTACGGAATCATGAAGTTGCAGGGCCATGCCGTGATTGCTTCTCAGGAAGCCGGGTAATCTTATCGTCAGGCTCTCTTCGTGTTCCCAAACTCAGACAATACCTCGCGTTGGTAACTCTCCAGTGATTGCTCTTCATCCCCGCACATCAGGTAAATGTTGAACTGGGTGACGCCGACACCGGCGAGTTCGCGCAGCTTCTTGCGATGCCCTTCAGCTGGACCGATTAAGCAAAAGCGATCCACAACCTCATCCGAAACAAATTCCGCGTTATCGCTTTTCACCTCGCAATGGTGTTGATAATCGTAATGGCCGCGATCCTGTACAAATGAAGTTAGTGCAGCGGGCAGATCTTCCGGCTTGTACTGCCGGATCAGATCCATCACGTGGTTCGACACCAATGCGGGGAACCAGCGCACTCGCTCTCGGGCCACGTTCATGTCGTTCGAGATCCACACTGGAGCCGCTGCCATCACTTCAATCTTGCTCGCGTCACGTCCTGCGGCACGCGCGCCCTCTTTCACGAAGCCCATACACCATGCGATTAGCGCCGGATCAGCAAACTGCAGAATGATTCCATCTGCCACTCGGCCCGCCATGTGCAGAACTTTCGGTCCATAGCCCGCGATCCAAACTCGCGGCGAGTCTTTTGCCCAGGTGAGCCGGGTCGGTTGACCGTCATGGTGCGCCTCCTTACCCGAAGTCAGGTCGCGAAACTCCGCCACTGCCGCTTCGAGTTGCGACCAACTTACTGGCTTCTTTCCTAACACGCGCCGGGAACTGTCGCCCCGACCAATCCCGAGTTCCATCCGTCCGCCGGAAATCAGGTTGAGCGTGGCGAAGAGGCTCGCAGTTACCGTGAGGTCACGTGTCGCCGGGTTCGTGACGCATGTGCCGAGCCGCATGCGTTTGGTATTGGCCGCCATCAGCGTCAAAAGGGGGTATGGTTCTTTCCACAAGACATGAGAGTCAAAAATCCAGCCGAATTCAAATCCAGCGCCTTCCGCCTGCCGAGTGAGGCCGACGACACGTTCGACCGAAATGTCGGGTTTCAATGTGATACCGAATTGCATAGCCGGACCTCTCATGGAAGAAATTGAACTACTGGCTGTGAGGAGCTAAGGTGCGGCAGTGTAGCATAGAATTCTTTTCACCGACGAGGGCACGGTCGGGATGCGACCGGAGGGTTCGATGAGTTTCAACACGATCATCAAGAACGGTTCTGTGGTGACAGCAACCGATACGTTTACCGCCGACGTCGCCGTTTCCAACGGCAAGATAATCGCCATCGGAGCCGATCTTCCCGCACAGAATGCCACGAAGATTCTCGATGCAACGGGCAAACTCGTTCTTCCTGGAGGAATCGACGTTCACACGCACTTGGACATGCCCTTCGGAGGCACCACCAGCGCTGACGACTTTGAAACTGGCACTCGCGCCGCCGCGTTTGGCGGGACTACAACGCTGATCGACTTCGCGATTCAGTATAAAGGCCAGCCTCTTCGTCAAGCCTTCGACACATGGATGAGCAAGGCTGCAAGCAAGGCCACCTGCGACTATGCGTTTCACTGCATCGTGACCGACGTTTCCGGCGGTCAGCTAGACGAGATGAATGATCTGGTGCACGAGGGTGTTACCAGCTTCAAACTATTCATGGCCTATCCCGGGGTTTTCATGCTCGATGACGGCAGCATCTTCAAGGCTCTGCAGACGACAGCTAAGAACGGCGGACTGGTTTGCATGCACGCCGAGAACGGTAGCGCAATTGACGTCATCGTGCAGCAAGCACTTGCAGAAGGAAAACGGGCGCCGAAGTATCACGCATTGACTCGTCCTACAACGGCCGAGGCTGAGGCGGTAGGGCGGGCCATCGCGCTAGCGGAGATTGCTGGCGCGCCCATCTACATTGTTCATTTGAGCTGCAACGATGCGCTAGAAAAAATTCGCGAAGCCCGCGACCGTGGGCTGCCCGTGTATGCCGAAACTTGTCCCCAGTACCTATACCTCTCGCTAGAGAACATGGATGCACCCGGCTTTGAAGGGGCGAAGTACGTTTTCACTCCGCCGCTGCGTGAGAAGTGGAATCAGGAGAAGCTCTGGAGCGGCCTCAAACACGACCACCTCCAGGTCGTTTCGACTGATCACTGTCCTTTTTGCTTCAAGGAGCAAAAGGAGATGGGCCGCGATGATTTCACGAAAATCCCGAACGGCGGTCCCGGTGTGGAGCACCGCATGAGTCTGATCTACTCTGGCGGCGTCGCCGCAGGACGCTTCAACGCCAATCGGTTCGTGGAACTAGTGTCAACTACGCCAGCCAAGCTGTTTGGGCTGTATCCGCGGAAGGGCACAATCGCCGTCGGCAGTGATGCGGATTTGGTGATTTTCGATCCAAAGCGCCGCCATACAATCAGCGCTGCAACTCATCACATGCGGGTGGACTATTCCATGTTTGAAGGCATCCAGGTAACAGGAATGCCAGATGTCGTTCTGTCGCGCGGCCGCGTCATCGTGGAAGGCGACAAATTTCTCGGGCGAGCGGGGCAGGGAGAATTTCTGCGGCGAGCAACCTATGCGCAGGTGAACGGCTAGCTGAGTCTCTTAACGAAGCGCGGCGAAAAGCGCTTCTTTCCAACGCCTGTTGTTGATGCTCCAACACACTTTGGCCTTTGGCCCCCGAAGAGTCGGAGCCCAGACTGCACGGTTCCGTTCGTCGCCCGCGACATTCAGTCGATCGACAACCGTCATTCCGCGTGTCAGTTCGCTCTGGGTCTCCACGTCGACATAGTGCTCGCTCCACGAGGTTCCGACAGATTGATCCAAGGCGATACACATGGCGACCGGGTCCGGCAACGAGATGCCATCTTCGTTTGTTTGGACCTTGTAGGCCGCGCGCGCGTGACTATTGCACTCCATGGCGAAGTGAGAAAGGTTCGTATTGAGCGTCTCAACCTGACGGATCTCGTCCTCGCGCAGCACGGCGTCTCCCCGGCACAGTTGCCAGCCAATCAGTTCCACGGGAAGGTCGCTGCGCATCACGGTGCGCGCCGCCTCTGGGTCGACCCAGATGTTGTACTCCGCCGCAGGGGTCACGTTGCCCTCGCAACAAGGCGCCCCGCCCATCACAACGCAGCGGCTGACCTTCGTCGCGATTCCTGGGGTCTTCGACATCGCCAAGGAGAGATTGGTGAGCGGGCCGAGGGTCACTACAACTAGACCTGGATTCGCTTCAATGGTTTCGATGATGGCATCGGCGGCATGCAGTTTTTCCGCGGATCGTTTTGGCGATGGATAGTTGTGATCGCCCAGTCCGTCGCGCCCGTGAAACCAGGTTGCATTCGAATAGGTGCGCAATAAGGGCTTATCCGCGCCCGAGTATACCGGCACATTGGCTCCGCATAGTTCGGCCGTATAGAGCGCATTGCGAGTTGCTTGTTGTACTTCGACGTTTCCGGCAACGACTGTAATCGCGGCGACGCGAACATCAGGTGCGCGCAAAGCCATGATGAGTGCTACGGCGTCATCCGATGCCGTGTCGGTGTCGATTAAGAACGTGCGAGTCACGGGCGATAGGATAGCAGACGATTGGAAGGCCAATTCCACTGCACTTTGCACAATCTCATCGGACTTGTAGCGCGATGCAAAGAAGTGTACAGTTCACACTTTCCAAGGGAGACAGCACGAATGTTCACGCCGCCAAGTCTGACGATTGCGTTGTTGATGATGATCACCAGCGCGATCTGCTGGGGTTCCTGGGCGAATACTTACAAGGGCGTCAAGAATTATCGTTTCGAACTGTTCTACTGGGACTACGCAATTGGTATTTTTCTCATTTCTCTAATCCTCGCCTTCACCATGGGCAGTAGTGGCAACGACGCCTCCAGTTTCTTGAACAATGTTCACTCTGCCGACAATTCCAACATCGTTTCCACGCTGGTTGGCGGTGCGATTTTCAATCTAGCGAATCTCCTGCTTGTCGCTGCAATTGACATGGCCGGACTGGCAGTTGCTTTCCCCGTTTCCATCGGAATCGCCCTCGTCGTTGGAGTCGTGCTCAATTTCATCATTCAGCCGAAAGGCAACGTAATATTTCTGGCGGTTGGGGTTGCCTGTGCATTCATCGCCGTGATTCTCGACGGAAAAGCCTACGGAAGTCTGGTCAGCGCCGGGCGTTCTGTTTCGAAAAAGAGCATCGTCACTTGCGTGGTTTCTGGCGTGCTGATGGGACTGTGGAGTCCCTTTATGACCTACTCCATGACGCGAGGGAATACTCTCACGCCATATAGCGCAGCGGTCTTTCTGACGCTTGGTGCGCTGCTCTCGTGTTTTCTGTGGAATATATATTTCATGAAGCATCCACTCGTTGGCGAACCGGTGAGTTTCGCCGGATTCTTCAGCGGTCCACCCTCTGGACATCTGCTAGGCCTTTTCGGTGGATGCATTTGGGGCCTTGGCACAGTCTTTAACCTTACCGCCGGGAAATTTACGGGACAGGCCATCTCGTACGCCATCGGGCAATCCGCGCCGATGGTTGCAGCCTTGTGGGGCGTTCTAGCTTGGAAGGAATTCGCGGGCTCGGGACCGCGTGCCAAGCTTTACTTAACTCTTATGTTCGTCTTCTATGCGCTGGCGATTTTGTTGGTCGCCCGCGCCAACGGCTGATTTCGCAGACAATTCATTTTCCTTTGATCCGGCTGATGAACAGTTGGAGAAAGCGATCTGCATCCGACGCCGTGCAGACTCGCGCGTTCGCTTTCAACTCGATCGCGCCCTCAATTTCGTAGTGATCTCCGTGAAGAACGTTGTTTTCATTCGAGCCCATTCGATTGGCAACCGTCTCGCCGCGTGTGAACTCGCCCCGGGTTTCGACGTCGACGTGCATGTCTTTGAGCGTCACCAGTTTCGGATCAATTACTACGCCCACTGCCAGCGGATCGTACATAGCGGCTCCTTGGTAGCCGCTCTTTTCCGAGCGCGTCAAGTAGAAGTCGGCTAGTTTCGCGATGAAATCGCTTTCCGGACCGTGCAAGGACTGAAGGTCCGCCAGGTACTTGCGGGTGATCAACGTTCGCTCGCCCACGTCGGATCCAACCATCGTCACCATCCAGCCTGCATTGAACACAATCGCCGCCGCCTCTGGGTCGCCATAGATATTCGCTTCGGCCGCTCCATCCACATTTCCCCCAGTGATCGAGCCTCCCATGATCACGACATCTTTCACCAAAGTAACGATGGAAGGATCCTTCGAGACCGCTAGCGCGATATTCGTAAGCGGGCCGACTGGAATAAGTGTGACTTCATGCGGATACTTATGAGCTAGTTCGATGATCAGGTCGGGACCGAAGCGAGAATCGGCTTTGCATTTCGTGGGCGGCAACTCGACACCAGCCAGGCCGTTTTTTCCATGCCAGAACTGTGCTGTGATCAGCTTCTGATTGAGTGGATGCTGCGCCCCGCCGGCGACGGGCAGATCGCATCGCCCGGCCAACGATGTCAGTTTCAGCGCGTTCTCCAGGCCCTGTCGCCCGTCGACGTTGCCCGGCACAACGGTTAGTGCCTCAACCTTCAGCTCAGGAGAATTCAATGCCAATAGGATTGCCATGGCGTCGTCTACACCCGGGTCGGTATCAATGATTACTCGCTGCGGAGCTTGCGCAACTGCGTGAGTGAGAAAAATGCAGACGAGTAAAAGAGTCACACTGCCTAGGCTGAAAAGTCTTTTCACTGGAGCCTCATTTAAGTGGAATGGACTGTGATTCTAAAGCAGCATGCCAGCGATTGAGGCCGACATCAAATTGGCCATTGTTCCTGCGAGCATTGCACGCACACCAAGTCGTGCGAGTTCCCCTCGCTTGTTGGGTGCCAGCGCCCCAATGCCGCCGATCTGGATTCCGATCGAACTGAGATTCGCGAAGCCACACAACGCAAACGTCGCGATCGTCACCGAGCGTGGATCGAGCATGGCCTTCTGGGTTCCTAGCACAGAGAACGCGACCAGTTCATTCAGTACCATGCGTGTACCGAGCAGGTTGCCCACGATCCGACAGTCGTGCTTGGGAATACCTATGAGCCATGCCACGGGAGCGAAGATCGCTCCGAACACTTGTTCCAAACTCTCTGGGAATCTCGCGATGTAGTGGTGGATGCCGCCGAAAATGCCATTCGTAAGCGCAATGAGCGCAAGAAACGAAATCAGCATAGCGGCGATGTTCAGCGCTAGATGGAGACCATCGGTTGTGCCGCGAGAAATTGCGCCGAGCAAATTCTCTTCCTTCTCTGTTTTTTCTTCTTCCGCGCTCATGATCACCCGGCCGGCGGTTTTTGCTTGCTCGGTTTCCGGGACCAGCATCTTCGCCATTAACAATGTTCCGGGAGCGGTCATGATGACCGCGCTCAACAGATGTTTTGGGTCGATTCCAAACGAGATGTATGCCGCCATGATTCCGCCGGACACGTGAGCCATTCCGCTGGTCATGACGGTCATCAGTTCAGAGCGGGTCAGATCCGGAAGAAATGGACGGATGGTCAACGGTGCTTCAGTCTGCCCCATGAAGATACTGGCCGCGACGTTGAGCGATTCGGCGCCGCTCGCTCCCATTACACGCGTCATGACCCAGGCAAAGATCCGGATGATGATCTGCATGATTCCGAAGTGGTACAGCACCGCGAAGAACGCGGCAATGAAGATAACGGTCGGCAAGACGCCAAAGGCAAAGTATCCCAGCTGTGATCCCGGCTTCGCCAAATCCCCAAAAACGAAGTGCGATCCGGCGTAGGCATAACCCAACAAGGTCGTTACGGCGTCTCCAGCTTTCTGAAATGCGATTCGCCCGGCGTCGATGCGAAGCACAAAGATTGCGAACACAAACTGCAAGCCCAAGCCCCACGCTACCGTCTTCAGGCGAATGGCGCGCCGATTGGTCGAGAAAACGTAGGCGAGCACGAGCATGGTCAACAAACCCAGAATTCCCGTGAATCGTCCCATTCAGTTTTTCTCCGCGGATTTACCGATGACTCGATGGATGAGTGGACGTTTGGTCGATGGCGCAGAATCCGTTATTTCACAACTTGCCTCGATCAACTGTCGTGCACGCGCGGCCTTGGCTTCCGCTTTGTAATAGAGCGTCGCAATAGGTTCACGGGCAACGATCCGATCCCCAACCTTTTTGTGCAGCACGATGCCCACGGCAGGATCGACCAAATCTTCTTTGCGCTCACGTCCGCCCCCGAGGATGACGCAGGCGGTTCCAATCTGTTCGCACTGCATCGCGGTGAGCCATCCGGCCCTTGAACTCGTCACCTGCATGGTGTGGGGTGCTTGTGGCAACCGCTTTGTGTCGTCGACAATCCGGGAATCCCCGCCCTGTAGTTCTACCATCTGACGAAATTTCTCGAGCGCTTTACCAGAGGAAATGATCTGCGCGCTCTGCTGCTTGCCTTCCGAAACGGTATTTGCAACGCCGCCGAGATACAGCATCCATCCCGCCGTTTCTAAACACAGCTCTCTCAAGTCCGCGGGGCCGCCGTCGCGCAATACATCCACGACTTCGACGACTTCCAGCGCGTTGCCAATCATGTTTCCCAAGGGCTGGTCCATGTCGGTAATTAGGGCGATTACCTGCTTGCCCATCCGCTCCCCGGTTTCCACCATCAGTTGGGCGAGAAAGGCTGCGTCTTTCTCGTTCTTCATAAACGCCCCAGATCCGGTCTTGACATCGAGCACCAGAGCATCAATGCCTTCCGCCAGTTTCTTGCTCATGATCGACGCGCAAATCAAGTAAGGGCTCTCAACCGTGCCGGTGACATCGCGTAGCGCGTACAATTTGCGATCGGCCGGCGCAATTTCTGCGGTCTGCCCGATCATCGCGCAGCCGCAAATCTCGAGGATGCGGCGAAACTCAGAGACCGAAAGATTTACGTTGAAGCCCGGGATGGCCTCCAGTTTGTCGAGAGTCCCGCCGGTATGTCCCAACCCTCGTCCGCTGATCATCGGAACCGCCACGCCAGCGGCGGCCGCCAGCGGAGCCAGTACGAGAGAAGTCTTGTCGCCGACTCCACCTGTGGAATGCTTATCGACTTTCCGGAGCGGCAGCGACGAGAGGTCCAGCACCTCACCCGAATGCAACATCGCGTCGGTCAATGCTGCCGTTTCCGGACGACTCATGCCCTTCAGTACCACCGCCATCAGCCACGCCGATACCTGATAATCGGGAATCTCGCCCGCAGTGTAAGAGTTCACCAGGCCTTCGATTTCCGCTTGTGACAGTTCGACGCCGTCTCTCTTCTTGCGAATTACATCGATCGCGCGGAAAGTTTGAAGTGCGCTCGATCCGGTCACTGTAAGCGGAATCCTTCCGGAAGGAGTTCGGTAATGTGTGCTTGCCTGGGACCGGCAGCGCCCTGAAAAAAGATCGTCGCGTCGGGCCCGAATTCATAGATCACCTGTCGGCACGCTCCGCACGGTGAGCATGCGACCCCGTGGTCGTTGGCTACGGCCACTGCATGAATTTCGATCTTCGGACCCAGCGCTGCTACGGCTGTGAAGATTGCGGTTCTCTCGGCGCAGTTGGTCATGCCATAGGAAGCGTTCTCCACGTTGCATCCGGAGAAAACCTTGCCATTCGACAGCAGGATCGCCGCTCCGACGTGAAAGTCCGAGTAAGGAGCATGTGCGTTCTTCATCACCTTGATCGCCGCTCGCTCCAACTTTTTCCGCACGGCGATAGAGATCGTCTTCTTGGGCATAGCAATGACAGCACAGCGTAGGGGAAAGCTCTCTCAAATCCGCTGAATCGTGCGTCATTGTAAACCCTGGGGGCGACTTCCAGATTTTTTCTTACCGGCCCTCCGCCCCGGTCCGCATTGCGAATCGATTTCGCGTTGCAAGATTGAGTGCCGTACAATTGCGGTGCAAACAGGCTGGCTGCGTTCCAGTATCAGGGGTTCAATCGCAAGACAGAAAAAGTGCAATGTCGGTCGATCACGATCAATCTGATTTCGCGCCTCAACCAAAGGGCGACCTAGCAGGCGGAATGCCCCAATCGTCGACCGCGATTGCCAGCCTCGCAGGGTGTTCCTTGCTTTCGAATTCCGGTATTCCCCTCGACCTGAACTGGGTACATGACGTTCGGGTAAACACGAGCGCCGTGGAACGTCGTGCGCAGACGCAAGTTGCTCGCCGAACAGTCAAGAAAGAATGGCAAGCTGCATGGCTTCTGCGAGCGATCTCCTGCATGGATTTGACGACGCTTTCTGGTGACGACACTGACGAACGCGTGCGCCGCTTGTGCTCTAAAGCAAGGCAGCCCATCCAGCAGGACCTTGTGCAGAAACTCGGAATCCAGGAACTCGACATTAAAGTCGGTGCTGTCTGCGTGTATCACACCTTTATTGAAACAGCGTTGCACGCCCTGAAAGGAAGTGGCGTTCCCGTCGCGGCTGTTTCTACGGGATTTCCCGCCGGCCTTTCGCCGCTATCAGAGCGCGTCGCGGAAATTCGTCGATCGGTCGAAGCAGGGGCTAACGAAATCGATGTCGTCATCACACGTGCTCACGTCTTCGGCGCCCGATGGCAGGCTCTCTACGATGAAGTCACGGCCTTCAAGCAGGCGTGTGGCAGTACTCATATGAAAGTCATTCTTGGGACTGGAGATCTGCTGACGTTTCGCAACGTCGCACGCGCCAGCCTGGTGGCTATGATGGCGGGGGCCGATTTCATCAAAACTTCGACGGGGAAAGAGCCCACCAATGCCACGCTTCCTGTGAGCCTGGTGATGGTTCGCGCTATCCGCGAATACGCGCACCAGACGGGTATGGCGGTCGGCTTCAAACCCGCAGGCGGAATTCGCACGGCGAAGCAATCCTTGGACTGGTTGGCCCTGATGAAAGATGAATTAGGTCTTTCGTGGACGCGAGCGGAACTATTCCGATTCGGCGCAAGTGGCTTGCTCGGAGACATCGAGCGGCAATTAGAACATTTCGCAACCGGACGCTACTCGGCCGAGCATCGTCATCCAATTGCGTAACTGACTGCGGCGAAATCGTCGTACTGAAACAAAGCGAGCTAAGCCCAATGAGCATTGCCGAAAAGTTCATTAGCATGGAGTACGGCCCTGCACCCGAGGATCCCAAAGAAGCCGTAGCTTGGCTGGAGCGCCACGAACGACGCTTCAATCTTTTCATTGGCGGAGCATGGCACCCTCCCGCTGCCGGAGAATACTTCGATACCATCGATCCCTCGAATGGCGAAAAGCTAGCAGCAATCGCGCAAGGCAGCATTGCCGACGTCGATGCCGCGGTGCGCGCTGCTCGTGCGGCATTTCCAAAATGGCAGGCCCTCACTCCGCATGTTCGAGCCCGTTATCTCTATGCCCTTGCGCGCCTGGTCCAAAGGCATTCCCGGCTTCTCGCGGTTCTCGAAACGATGGACAACGGCAAGCCGATTCGCGAGAGTCGTGACATCGATATTCCGCTCGTAGCTCGACACTTTTACTACCACGCCGGGTGGGCTCAGTTGTTGGAGCAGGAATTTTCTGACTACGAACCATGTGGCGTCGTAGGTCAGATTATTCCGTGGAATTTTCCGTTGCTCATGCTGGCGTGGAAGATTGCCCCGGCACTGGCGACGGGAAACACGGTGGTCCTGAAGCCCGCAGAGTTTACCCCTCTCACTGCGCTGGTCTTCGCAGAACTCTGTCAGGAAGCAGGATTGCCCGCGGGCGTCGTCAACATCGTGACCGGCGACGGCTCGACCGGCGAAGCGCTTGTGAAGCACCCAGACGTCGATAAGATCGCGTTCACTGGATCAACGGAGGTCGGACGCGCCATTCGCAGCGCGACCGCCTCCAGCCACAAGCGCCTTTCGCTCGAACTTGGCGGCAAGTCCCCCTTCATCATTTTTGAAGATGCCGACCTCGACAGCGCCGTTGAAGGCCTGGTTGACGGAATTTGGTTCAACCAGGGGCAAGTTTGCTGCGCGGGTTCGCGCCTGTTGATGCAGGAAAGTATTGCCGAACCTTTGATTTCCAAAATTCGCGATCGCATGAGCGGCCTCCGCATTGGTGCGCCGCTCGACAAAGCAATCGACATTGGCGCCATCGTCGCTCGGGTGCAACTCGATCGGATCGAGCGCATGGTCGCGCAAGGCGTCGCCGAAGGCGCAACTTGCTGGCAGCCGAAAGTCGCGTTGCCGTCCAGCGGCTTCTATTACCCGCCTACCCTTCTCAGCAATGTCCATCCCACTTCCATTGTTGCTCAGCAGGAAATCTTCGGGCCGGTTCTTGCCGCAATGACGTTCCGCACGCCAAGCGAGGCCGTCGAACTTGCGAACAACACCGCCTACGGACTGGCTTCCTGCGTGTGGAGCGAGAACATCAACGTGGCGCTTCATGTCGCCGCGCAACTTAAAGCCGGCGTTGTCTGGGTGAACTGCACTAATCTCTTCGATGCCGCCTGCGGCTTCGGCGGATACCGCGAGAGCGGATACGGCCGCGAAGGCGGGCGGGAAGGCTTGCTCGAATACATGGAGCCCGCCTGGTTCAAGCATGCTCCAACACTTCCAGCAGCGAAAGCTCTCACTGCGGCAGAGTCAGACCACACCCCGGAAGCCAGCGCGCCGACTATCGACCGTACGGTCAAGCTGTATATCGGGGGCAAACAAGCGCGTCCCGACTCCGGCTACAGCATGGAAGTGCGCTCTCGCGATGGTCAACTGCTTGGAGAAGCGGGGCTGGGTAACCGGAAAGACATTCGCAACGCCGTCGAAGCGGCCCGCAAAGCCAGTACATGGACGAAAGCGACTGCGCATAATCGCGCCCAGGTCTTGTACTACTGCGCCGAGAACCTCGCCCAGCGTCAGAGCGAGATCGCGCAACGCCTCTCGAAATCGGTTGGTGAAAAGCAGGCGGCGGCAGAAGTCGAACTCAGCATCGAGCGTATCTTCTCCTACGCTGCTTGGACAGATAAGTTCGACGGCGCTGTTCACAATCCTCCTTTCCGCAATATCGCAATCGCAATGAATGAGGCGATCGGCACTGTCGGGGTGATTTGTCCCTCGGAGGCTCCGCTGTTGGGTTTCCTGTCGCTCGTGCTGCCCCTGCTGGCGATGGGCAATACCGTAGTCGCGGTTCCATCCGAGAAATATCCGCTCATCACGGCCGACCTCTACCAGCTTCTCGACACGAGTGATGTGCCCGGCGGAGCCGTGAACATCGTAACCGGCTACGCCTCGCAACTACTGAAGACACTCGCAGAACACGACGACGTCGACGGCCTCTGGTGTTACGGCGACGAGGCCATGGTCTCGGCCGCGAAGGCAATGTCCACCGGAAACTTGAAACAGGTCTGGACGAACGAGGGCCGCGCGATCGACTGGTTCAATCCAAAAGTTGCGGAAGGCCGCTGGTTCCTTGAGCACGCCACGCAAGTGAAGAATATCTGGGTCCCGTACGGCGAATAATCCGATCTTCGCGATTCACGCAGCGATCACCTTGCCACTCGGACCGTTGACACAGTTTCGCACGCTGAATAGACTCGGCCTGCCTCGCGCTTTCGGAGAAACAATACGATCATGGCTAAACGCTCTCGAATTGTTGTGGTTGGCAGCGCCAACATTGACCTGACCACGTTTACCAATCAATTTCCAAAACCGGGCGAAACCATCTTCGGGCAGAAGTTCGATCTCGGGTTTGGAGGCAAAGGCGCGAACCAGGCCGTGGCGGCGCGTCTCTGTGGCGCGGAAGTTTTTATGGTCGCGCGCGTAGGCAGCGATCTATTCGGCCCCGCGACGATCGAGAATTTTCGCAAGCAGGGAATCGATCCCACACATGTGAAGCAAGTGGAAGGGCTGTCGAGCGGCGTGGCGCCCATCTTCGTCGACCCCAACGGCCAGAATCGAATTCTCGTCGTGAAGGGCGCGAACGATGCGCTCAAGCCCGCCGATGTCGACGCTGCCGCCGAGACCTTGAAGTCCGCGGACTGCATCGTGTTGCAGTTCGAGATTCCGGTGGAGACGGTTTATTACACGATCGCCTTCGCGCGCAAGCACGGAATCCGCTGCATCCTAAATCCCGCCCCTGCCCAGTCCGTCGACTTGGCCGCACTCAAAGATCTCGATTACTTCGTACCCAATGAGACTGAAGCCGAAACCATCGCCGGAACTCCGGTCAGAAACGTTGAAGACGCAAAGAAGGTCGCTGCGCAACTGGTATCCAGCGGCATCCGGAGGGTGATCATTACCTTGGGAGCGAACGGGTCTCTGCTCGCAGGACGGGAAGGAAGCGAGCACGTTCCGCCGTTCGCGGTCAACGCCATCGACAGCACCGGCGCCGGCGATGCTTTCATCGGCAGTTTCGCCGTGTTTCTTGGCGAGGGCGTGCCCGAGAGGGAAGCGGTACGCCGCGCGAATCTTTATGCAGGTTTGTCGACCACGGGCATCGGAACGCAGAAATCGTTCTTTGACCGGGCTCGCTTCGACGCCGAATGGGCGAGTCGCTCGTGAAACACTCGCCTGCCTGACAGTCTGTGTTTCCGACGGTTCAGTGGTGCTCGTGGACTTCTAATTCAAACGCTCCGGTCATTTCGCAGGAGTTTCATGCTGTTTTTCCACAGGATTGACAGGGGCATGACACACTCCCCGTGATGAAACATTTTTTGCATCGGACCATGCGGAAGAATGAACGCCTCTAACCCTTTTCCACTACGAAACTTCTTGACTTACCCTTGAGGGGCAATTTATAAGCCGAGTCTGCGGTCTGGGGACCTCCATCTTCGGGGGAAGAGGGAGAGTTCTTTTCTTTGGGCGGTGTCACCATCGAAAGGGGTTCCATCATGTCGAGCCAGAAGGCGCGCCTCGCGGTAATTCTCTGTTCGCTGGTATGTCTGTTCAGCCCATTCCTGCACGGTCAGGCGACGGGAAGTTTTTCCGGCACAATCACAGATAACTCTGGGGCAGTCGTAGCCGGCGCGAAAGTGACGGTCACGGCGCAGGCCACGAACGTCTCGCGCGACGCCATGACCGATGATACCGGGCACTTTCTTGTTCCCCTTCTTGGCGTCGCCGATTATGCGATCAAGGTGGAAGCCACCGGCTTCAAGACCACCGAAGCGAAGGACGTCCGCCTACAAGTCGACGAACATCGCGAACTCAACTTCAAACTAGTACCCGCGTCGGTAACCACCAGCGTTGAGGTCAACGCAACTGAAGTTGCGGTACAGACCTCGAACCCGACTCTGGGTCAGGTCATCACTGCACAACAGGTCGCGGACCTCCCCTTGAATGGACGCGATTTTGTTCAGTTGGCGACTCTGACTCCGGGTGTAACTCAGGAAACCAACCCGAACAGTTTCTTCACGCAAGGCGCCAGCAGCGAAGTGGCGGCGCGCGGAATTTATTCTCTCTCCGTGGGCGGTTCGCGAGCCCAGAGCACAGATTGGCTGTTTGACGGCGTCGACAACAACGAGCTGACCGCCGGAGGAATCGCGGTGCTGCCTTCGATCGACGCCATCCAGGAATTCAAGGTCCTCACCTACAACTACTCCGCCGAGTACGGGACGCGTGCGGGTCCGACGGTTCTGATTACGACCAAGTCTGGGACCAACAAGCTCCACGGATCGGTATTCGAGTTTTTCCGGAACACCTCGCTCGACGCCAGCAGCTTCTTCGCGTCAAGAAGGAGCAGTTCAACCTGAACCAGTTCGGCGGCGCGCTGGGCGGAGCGATCAAGAAAGACAAGACGTTTTTCTTCGCCGACTATCAGGGGAAGAGGCAACGCCACGGCATACCCTTTAGCGGACTAATTCCAACAGCGGCGATGATGAACGGAGACTATACCCAGGATCCCTTGGGCGGCACCCGGGGCGTACCCACGTCGAATACAACTAGGCTTCATATTTCCCGATCTCGTTAGTCCTTATCACTTTCAGCCCTTCCAATGCGACGGCTCCGGGAATCCGCTGCTCCGCCGGCATCGGCTGGGTCTCAAGCGACGGGCCTGAACTGCAACAAGATTCCCTCGGACCATGTTCGATCCGACCGTCAATCCGTCCGTCGATCCATCAGGATTGGCAATGATGAAGCTTTATCCGCAGCCCAACGTGATCAATCACGAATACCATCACCAACTTCTCCAATGTGCCGGTGCGATCACTGGACGAAAATGAGTTCGACGTTCGGGTGGATCACACTTTCTCGACCAAGGATTCTGTTTTCGGTCGGTTCAGCTACGATCAGGCGACCTCATTCGTTCCCGGCGGCTCCCCAGGATTCGCGGAAGCGAATGCTTTTGGAAGCAGTCAGACCATTACCAATCATGGCCGCAACGTGGCGATCTCAGAAACCCACATTTTCAGTGGCCGGAATATCAACCAGTTCACTTTTGGCTACAACCGAATCTTCAATCACATCCGTTCGTTTCGGAGACGGCACTTGCGAGGCTGCCAATATCGGCATCCTGGGCGCAAATCTCAACAGCAAATGTCCGAACGCCCCAGCGGGGGTCACGACTCAGTCGACTAAAGACTGCATGAGTTGCGGAATGAGCTCCACCTTGATGAACAACTACTGGGCCTTGGGCGATCGCGGCTTCGCTCCCTTCCAGGGTGGAACCAACGTATTTCAGATCTCCGACTCTTTCGACATGGTTCGCGGCAAGCACGACATCAAAATCGGCGGCGGATTCCGCGATCAGCAGATGAACGTAGAGACCAATGCATTCCAGGACGGCTTCTTCATCAACTTCGGTCTTACCGGCGATGCCACGGCTGATCTCCTGCTCGGCCAGTTAGGAGGGGGCATCCACGATCAGACATTCTTCGGAGCTACGACGGGCCGTCGCTGGAAAATGATTCGTCCCTTTGTGGAGGATACGTGGCGCGTCGCTCCCGATTTGACATTGAATCTTGGCTTGGCATGGGCTCTGGTGACCCCAATTACCGAAGCCCAGAATCGGCAGGCTAACTTCGACTTCGACAGTGGAAAATTCTTCGTCGCTGGCTCGGCAGACTTTGGCGCGTGCACAATCTGCGTTCGTTCAGATGGGCGTGTTGGTGTTCAAATGGACAAAACTGCCTTCGAGCCTCGCATAGGTGTCGCCTGGAAACCTTTCGGATCTCAGAAGACGGCGATCCGCGGCGGCTATGCGATCTTCCACGATTCGTCCTGGAACCAGGGCGCGCAGGGCTTGTGGGAGAACCCGCCTTATTTTGCCGAGTCCGACAACTTTAAGGGTCCTTGCGGATTTAACAACTCAGGCCTGGCGCAGCCCGATAACTGCGGCAATCGATATCTTTTCCTCCAGAAGGACCAGAACCAAAACTTGGTGCCGATCACCACCCCTCCGAGCCCCCAGTCGTTCCCCGGCACGCTTCAATCGCAAAACCTTGACTTCAAGCAAGGACGCGTGCAGCAGTTCAATGTGAATATCGAGCACCAGTTGCCAGGTGACATCGTGTTGACGGCTGGGTATGCTGGCTCGCGAAGCTCGCACATTCTGGTTGACGGATTGAACCTAAACGTAGGTTCTCCGGCTGCATGCGGCTCTGTCGCCGGATATACATTGGGCTGCGGCCCAGGTGGAACGGCCTTCGGACCTAAGTGGGGTTTACCCACCTTTCCGGTTCGCCTTAACGGTCGCCAATAACAACGATATTGGCAAGGCTCAGTATGATTCTTTCCAGATCAAAGCCGAGACCAAGAGCGCCCGCCACGGCCTCTACGCCTTGTTGGGTTACACCTACTCGCGCACCTTCGACTCCGGCATGCCCGATGGCTTGGGTACGTTCCCAGGCGCCACATACTTTCCTTTGCCGGGCACAAGTGGGAACGATTGGGCGTTGTCTGTGCTCAACCTCAATCATCAATTCACCGCCAGCGTGACTTACGACCTTCCCTTTGGAAAGGGTAAGCAGTTTGGCTCTAATTGGAACGGGGCCGTTAACGCGATCTTAGGAAATTGGGAAGTGGACGTAATCCAGCGAGTCACCTCCGGTTTCCCGCTCTTTGTCGTCGACAGCGCCAATGGTTCTGGCGTTGGTTTCTCTTGGAACGGAAACAGCCTGAACCGGCCCAGATCAGGTGGGCGACCGGAATCGGGGTGGAACCGATTGAGCTGCAAATCTTGGCTCTGCAGTCGCGCACCGGACTCGGTGCATACTCTTCAGAATTGGTTCAATCCGTGCGCGTTTGCATCCGCCCGCAGCCGGGGAACTTGGAAACGCCAACCGCGCGCCGCTCTACGGTCCGCATTTTGTAAACACGGACCTCTCCTTCATCAAGCATTTCCCGCTACCGTACGAAAGAATGCGGTTGGACTTCCGCGCTGAATTCTTCAACGCCTGGAACCACGCCTCAGTTCTACTTACAGGGCGGCGCCAGCCAGATGCAGGACATTAACGCGGGTTCGAGTTTCGGCGTGGTCAACGGAACGGTGAACAATCCGCGCGTCATTCAGTTCGCACTCAAGCTAATGTTCTAGCGTGATGCGCCTTCGGACTTAGGGCAGGCTGAGCATGCTCGGTCTGCCCTTAATCTTGCTCACAACACAGGAGGACTTGTGGATCGATGGACGTGGAGGGTGCCGAGCATCTTCCTATTGGCAGCTCTCCTGGTTGCTTCTTCCTCCGCCCAGAAAATCAAAGTCATCGTCGACCAGGACGCCCGCGGTCCCGGAACCAGCGACCAGCAAGCCATCCTCGTCTTTCTTCAGTCCGAGAAGTTCGATGTCCTTGGCATAACCACCGTCAGCGGCGATCAGTGGGTGAAAGAAGAGACACAACATGTGCTGCGTCTGCTCGAGATTTCCAACCGCACCGACGTCCCTGTGTATCAGGGCGCCGTTTATCCGCTGCTGAATTCCAAGGAAGAGACCGAGCGCTGGGAGGCTTTGTACGGCAAGTTCGAATACAAAGGCTGCTGGACCGACTTCGAGCCCAACCGCTCCACCAAATTCCGCGAGCCCTATCACGAGCCCAACGTTGTTCCACCCATGCCTGAGGGCGAGCCGCACCTCGAGGCACGCCCCGGTACTGCGGCTGAATTTATTGTGCAGATGGTCCACAAGTATCCTGGAGAAGTTGTGCTCTGGGCAGGCGGTCCGCTCACCAACTATGCGCTCGCATTGAAGCTCGACCCATCGGTTGCCACGCTCGCCAAGGAGTTCGTACTCATGGGAGGCGGACTCTACGCCGACAAGGGCGCAATTGATAGCGGAGCCATCGACGCGCGCCGCGAATTCAACTGGTGGTTCGACCCGGAGGCCGCTCGCATTGTCCTGCGCGCCCCCTGGAAGAAGATGACTATCACGCCAATCGATATCTCGGTCAAGACTCGTTACACCACTGACATGAAGGCCGCCATCGCCAAGGCGAGGACACCGGTCACCGACTATCTGGATAAATATTCATTGCCCGGATACATGTGGGACGAGATCGCCGGCATTGCCCTGATCGATCCGTCCATTATCACTGGCGAGAAGAAGCTCTACATGGACATCGACATCGATCACGGAGCCAGCTACGGCAAGACTCTCTTCTGGGACTCGTCGGCCAAAGTCCCGCCATACGAGCGCCTGGCGAATGTCCAATTCGATATCGACGCCGAAAAGTTCTATAAGATCTATCTTGACCTGATGACCCGCCCGATCGGGAAGAGGTGACGCCGTTCGTGCATGGCGAAGTTTGGGAAGGGAATCATGGAGGTTCGGACGCGGAAACCATGAACTCTTGACTTTCGCGCAGAATGAGCCCCGCATACCGATGAGCGGGAACTAGTTCTCTGCCGGGAAGGGCACGGCTTCAGCCGTGCCGCTTGACGTCTTGATAGATGTTGGGCTTCAGCCCTGAGGGTAGGCCCCCACGACAATAAAAATGCTGACAACGAAATCTCTCTTCCTGACGCTGCTCCTGACATCGGCCGTCCTCTGCCCCGCCCAATCTCGCCGCAAAGTCATCATCAACGAAGACTGCTCCGGCCCCGGCGGCAGCAATATGCAGACGCTCGCGCTTCTGATCCAATCCCCACAGGTGGACGTACTCGGCATTACGGTCGTAAGCGGAGACGCGTGGCGGGATGAAGAAGTAGCGCACACCCTGCGCCTGCTCGAAATCATGGGTCGCACCGATATCCCCGTCGTGCCTGGCGCTACTTTCCCGCTGGTTCGCACTCGCGCAGAATCCCAAATGTGGCAACAACGTTACGGCAAAGTCGCCTACGCCGGCGCGTGGGACGACCGCTGGTGGCACGAACCATTCGTAGTACCGCCGCTGCCGGAAGGGCCTCCTACCACAAAACCCTCTGACGAAGACGCTGCCCACTTCCTCATTCGCATGGTCCGCAAGTTTCCCCACGAAGTCACGATCTACGAAGGCGGACCTATGACCAACCTGGCGCTCGCCATTTCTCTCGATCCGAAGTTCCCCGAACTCGTGCAGGAACTCGTTTTCATGGGCGGCAGCCTGAGTCCGCAAACGGACAACCCCGAATTCCTGAACAATCCCCGCCACGAATTCAATTTCTGGTTCGATCCGGAGGCGGCAGAAATCGTCCTACGCGCTCCCTGGAAAAAGATCGTCTGTACGCCCACCGACATTTCCATCAGGACTCACATGACGCCTGCACTCGTGAAGCAGATCGAAGCTAGCGGCACTCCTCTGGCACGCTACATCGCCAAATTCGCCATGCTCACGCCGGGCGCAGATATCATGTGGGACGAACTGGCTGCGGCAGCATGGCTAGACCCTTCACTCATCACCAAAAGCGAGAAGCGCTACATGGCTGTCGATCTGGATCGCGGTGCCGGCTATGGAAACACGCTCACATGGGGAATCAAAGACACGATGCGACCCGCGTCGCAGCCCGTCGAAATTCAATTCGACCTCAACACCGAGCGGTTTTACCGCATGTTCGCTGCTCTGATGACGGCTGCTACGCCCGCTCACTGATCTTTCGGCCTCATGCTGGCAACGGAGGGGCGATCAGCATACAATAAAGAATTGCGAGCTTTCCACAACATGTCTCCCATTCCAGACGATCTTTCCACAGTAAAAGACGACATGGTGGCCTTCATCGAAGGTCATGGCATGCGCCGCTTTCACGGCTATGTGGACTATGACGAGGTGCAATGCGTCATGTGGGAGATGGGCGGCAATCCCGACGGCTGGAAAGATTTTGTCGAACTCGCCAAGGCAGCTGGCGCGCCCTTCCTGACCATGCACGCGTGGACTCTCGAGCGCAACGAACTTGACGAAATGGTTCAACGCCTCACCAACTCCGAGTTCACTGATGGTGACGATGTGGAAGATGCCCGCTGGCTCCGTGCCCATGTCGGTAAAGTTGGATTTCTCCAGCTAGGCTGGGCCTATCAGGGATCGATGTTTCTGTGCGAGGTCAGCACCGACTGGTATGAACGCTACCAGCACCTTCTGGAAGTCTCCGACGAATTCGGTGGCCTCACCATGGACGAGCCCGACCAGGACGAAGAAAACTAACAGTAGCGCTGCCGTCCCGGCGGCAGCTAAAGGTTAGCGAATCCCAGTCTTCACACCCCTACCAGTAGTAAACTGCCTCTTCACCCATGCGCTGGATTCAAAAGACAACCGATCAATCGGCGATCGCGCCTCTGATTGCTGGTCTGCGCTTGAACCCTGCCCATCGCCGAATTGCGAACGCTGCCCACATCCTCGCGCCGTTGCTCGTCCGCCGCGGCATCATCGATGCAGATTCTGCCTCTGTCTACCTCTCGCCCTCACTCTCTCATCTTCACGCCCCTGAGTGCATGACCGGTCTGCGCGCAGCCGTCGAGCGCATCCATGCCGCCATCGAACGCAAAGAGCCGATTCTCATTTACGGCGACTATGACGTCGACGGCACCATGGCGGTCATCATTCTGAAAACTGCGATCGAACTCTGCGGAGGCTCCGCCGACTTCCACGTTCCCCACCGCATTCGCGAAGGCTATGACATGCGCGACGACGTCATCGAACGCGCCGCGGCCGCCGGGATTCGGCTCATCATTAGTGTCGACATGGGCATCCGCGCCTTCGCACCCGCCGAAACCGCGAAACGCCTTGGCGTCGACCTGATTGTTACCGACCATCACCTCCCCGGCCCCGACGGTGTTCCACACGCGCTGGCAGTCGTCAATCCAAATCAAAGCGGATGCCAGTATCCTTACAAACAACTCTGTGGAGCAGGCGTTGCCTTCAAAGTGGCGCAGGGATTGATGCAACGCCGACTGGACGCTGCCCTTCAAAACAAGTTACTCATGTCGTTTATGAAAGTCGTCGCGATTGCGACTATCGCCGACGCCGTTCCGCTCACCGGCGAAAATCGGGTCTTCGCATCGCTGGGTCTCGATGCACTGCGCAAGGCCGTCAATCCAGGGCTGAAGGCCTTGCTCGAAGTTGCACAGATCCCCACCAAGCGACCTCCCACATCCGGGGAGGTCGGTTTCCGCATCGCGCCCCGCATCAACGCCGCCGGGCGCATGGACGTAGCTCGCGATGTGATCGAACTTTTCAGCGTGAAAGACCCTACGCGCGCCCGTGAACTGGCCGCCAAACTCGACCATCTCAACACCGACCGCCAGGAAGAGGAGCGCAGAATCCTGCGCGCTGTGGACGAGCGCTTCACCAGTGATCCCACTCTGTGCGACGCCTACTGCATTGTCGTCGACGGAGAAGGTTGGCACCGCGGCGTCATCGGCATCACCGCAACCCGAGTCGTCGAACGCTACAACCGTCCCGCGCTGGTCATCTCGCGCGACGGTGCAGAAGCGTTCGGCTCCGGCCGCTCCATCCGCGCCTTTCACTTGCTCGAAGCGATCGAGTCTTGTGGTCCTCTTTTCACGCGCTACGGCGGTCACTCCCATGCCTGCGGATTCGCCATGCCGTCAGCCAACGTTGAAGATCTGCGAGTGAAGTTGGACGCCTTCGCCCGTACTCGCCTCACGCTCGCAGATTTCGATCCGACTCTCGATCTGGATGCCGAACTTGATCTGACCGAGATTACACCCGAACTTTTCCATGCTCTCGAATTGCTCGAGCCCTACGGCATGGGAAATCCCGAGCCGATATTTGCTGCACGCGGCGTGCAACTCGCCGCACCTCCGCGCATTCTGAAAGATAAGCACGTCAAGCTGAAAGTCAGGGCAGGAGCAGAAGCGCGGGAACTTTCTGCAGCCGCCATCCTAGCCACCCCAACGTGCCATCCCGATGGCGCCGCCATTCGTCGCGAAGAGAAGGCCGCAGCCGTGGCCGAAATCAATGCGGTCGGCAGCATATTGGGCACTGAGAGTCGAGACTGGAGAAGTGACTTTCGAAATAAAATCACCTTCGACGCCCTCGGCTGGCACATGGCCGAACGCATGCAGAAGACTCCTCTGCTCGCAGGCGATGCGATCGATGTCGCCTTCACCATAGGAAACAACGATCATCCTGAATACGGCGGCTTGGAACTTTTGCTGCGAGACTTTCAAATTCCGGTTCGTTGATTGGAGTGGCCTCAAACGGCCAACCATGCAAGTATTTCCAAGGAAGTTTTATGGCTCGGATCGCAAAATCTTCCGAAGATCCACGCCTCATCCGCATAACTGAACTTGCGCTCTTACTACCTGAGGTCACTCACCAGGTCCACGGATCCCATGCCCAGTTTCTCGTTCGGAAAAAGACATTCGCCTACTACCTCGATAACCATCACGGTGACGGCATCGTCGGGCTGACCTGCAAGGTCTTGCCTGGTGACAAGACGGCGCTGGTCGACGCGCAACCCCGCCGCTTCTATCTTCCCGCTTACCTCGCATCGCGCGGGTGGATCGCGCTGCGCTTGGATGTCGGTAAGATCGACTGGGCTGAAGTGAAGGAGCTTCTATCGGGAAGCTACGCGTTAACCGCGCCCAAGCGACTCGTGGAACGGGTGAGAGACTCCATCTGATCGGTATTGATGTCGGCCCTTTGTCTTGAAGAAAGCCTCGACCGAACCCATCGAATTGTCGCGAGCCTCGACCGAAACACCCGATGTCGCCAATTCATCGGATCCATTAAAGTACCCCCATGACGCCAACCCGAAAGCCCAAGCCATTTCTCCGCAAGCACTCCCTCAGCCTAGCAGCCCTCGCAGTCGTGATCTTCTTGATCGTCCTCTACCGATCCTCCGACCCAGCGACGCACCTCGGTTCCTTCTTCGGGAACGCAATCGCGGACTGGACAGGCGTCTTCGTCACGATCGTCATGACAAAGTTCCTTTACGAAAAGGGCTCCGCCGAGAGTAAGCAACCCAAGGGCATCTTGCCCTCCAGAGTAGCGGAATTCCTCCGCGAGCACTCCCTCACCATATTTCTTGTGATCACCGGCATCGCATGGATTATTGCCTTTCGCGCAATGGATCCCGCAAGCAAATGGGGTCAAGTCGTCGGCAACATCGTCTCTGAATGGACCCAGATTCTCGGACTCGTCCTGATGACCAAACGTCTCATCGAAGTCGGCTCCAAAGAGCACTAGGCAGTCAGAGGCCCTTACCACAAGTGATAGTGCCCGTCACGCCGCGCCATCTCCACGCGCACTCCGAATAGCTCTGCCAACCGCTCCACCTGCAGAATTTCTTCTTTGGGCCCGTCAGCCACAACCTGCCCTCGGTTCATGAGGACTACGCGTCCAATCTCCGGGACAATATCTGCCAGTTCATGCGTCACCAGAATGATCGCCGTACCCGACTCGGCCAGCGCGCGCATGGTGTGTCGCACGCCGTGCTGGGCCGACAAGTCCAGAGAATTGCAGGGCTCATCAAACAATAAGGCCCGCGGCTTGTGGACCAGCGCCCGCGCGATCAGCACGCGCCGAGCCTCTCCCGAAGACATTTCGCAAACCGGACGATCCGCCAGGTGCGAAATTTTAAGTTCTTCGAGAGCGGCGTTAGCAAGCTTGATCTTCCCAGGGTCGACCGTATGATTCGGCCAGATCGCGGTGCTGCTGAAAAACCCGGACAGCACCACATCGCGGCCGCTGGCTTCGCTGGTGCAGGAGAGCATCAGGTCGTTAGAGACGATTCCCATCTGCTCGCGGAGTTTGAAGACATCCCAACTCTCGTGGCCGAGCAGCTTCATCCAGGAGTTCTCCCGCACCACGGGATAACATTCCCGCGTAATCGTCTTGATCAGAGTCGATTTGCCACACCCGTTCGGCCCCAGAATCGCCACATGCTCATCAGGCCCAATCCGCAAGCTGAAGTCGTCAAGCGCGACCTTTTGCCCGCGCATCACCCGCAAGTTATGGAAGTCGAGCAAGAGCGGAGAAAAAGTATTCATTCTGTTAAAAGGGTTTCGTAGCGCCGGCATCCTGACGGCTGTAGCGAGGACGTGCCGCCCTCGCACTAGACGCAAAGACGACAGCCACCGTGACCCCAGCCCCAACGAGGATATCAGGAGCGCCATTGTCCCTCGTGTGCCACCAGCCTGAGCGATGAGAGACTGAGAACTGAAAACTGAGAACCGAGAACTGCTTTTAGCATTACACTGAACCCAGATGCCGCTCAAGGTCTACCGTCTGCGACGCTTGCTGGCCGCGACCGCCGTGCTGCTCGCATTAGTGGTCACGGGGATGTATTTCTACGCTCGCTCGCGGGCGACCAACGTCTTGAAGCAGATTCCCGGCAAGATCGGATACGACATCAAGCAAACTGCCAGCGGCTTTCAGTTCTCCAAATCCGACGGCAAACGCACCCTTTTTACCATCCAGGCCAGCAACTTCAAAGAGTTCAAGCTCAACGGCAACGCCGAGTTGCACAACGTCAGCATCGTGCTCTACGGCCGTGATTCGACGCGCTTCGACCAGATCTACGGCGACGATTTTGCCTATAACCAGAAAACCGGTGACGTCACGGCGAAGGGCGATGTGCAGATCGATCTGGTCGCGAACCCAGCAGGCCTCGTCAGCCCTGATCAATCCACTCCAAGAGAACTTAAGAATCCCATCCATCTGAAGACCCGAGACCTCATCTTCAACAAAGACAGCGGCAATGCCATGACGGACGCCCGCGTCGAGTTTCGAACGCCCCAATCCAGCGGATGGGCGGTGGGTGTCAAGTATGCGGGCAAGAGCAACGCGCTGACCCTTTCGTCGCAAATCCACGTCGTGCTGAATGGCTCTCATGCTGCGGTGATCGAAGCCGATCGCGGAGTCATTACGAACGATCCCCGCGAGATCGTGCTCGACCATCCTCATCTATCACACGAAGGCGGAAGCCTGCGAGCGGATCAGGCACGCTTTCAACTCGGCCGCGAGAATCAGGTCGAGCGCATCCTCGCAAGTGGAAACGTCACCACTGTCACTCGCACGAAGGGCCCGAAGCGAGCATTCTCCTCACCCAATCACGTCGCCGTGGATTCCTCACCGCAACCCTCGGAAATGCGAGGCCGCGCTGACCAAGCCGAATTTCTGCTTACGGGCAAAGAAGACTTGCTGCGCACAGCCACTCTGACCGGAAGTGTCCACATGGAACAGACGGGAACTCAAGCAATCCTGGGCGACGCCGGGCGCGTGATCCTCGATTTTGCGGGCAAGAACCAGCTTCAGAAGGTAAGGGCAGCCGACGGAGTGCGGCTTACTCAAAACGCGGCTCCCGGAAGCAAGCGAGCGCCAAGAAACGTCGCCCCAAGCCCCCAGGATTTCGAACTCACCGCGCCGGTCATCGACTTCACCGTCGCAGGCGGACATACCCTTCAGCAAGCTGTAACCTCAGGTGCCGCGCAAATTACAGTGGTTCAAGCCCGGGAGAACAGTCCCAGCGTTGATCCAGCCTCTCCACCGCAGAAAACAATCGTCACCGCCGGCCAGTTCCAGGCACAATTTGCAGCTACCGATGGCCGAAATCGCCTCACCAGCATTCATGGTGCACCCAATGCCCGCATCGTCAACTCCACGCCCGGACAGTCTGACCGCATCAGCACAAGCGATTCGGTGGAAGCCGGGTTTCTTCCTTTGGGCGGCATCGATTCCATCACTCAACAAGGCCACGTCGTCTACACCGACAGCCAAGCGGCCGACAAACGCATGCAGGCATGGGCTGACGCGGCTCGCTACACACCTGCCGACCAGATGCTCAGTCTGACGGGCAGTCCGCGGATCGACAATGGGGGAATGGAGACTACGGCAAAGTCGATCCGGATCAATCGCGCCACTGGCGACGCATTCGCCGATGGCGGCGTCAAGAGCACCTACAACGAACTGAAAGAGCAACCGGACGGTGCCCTGCTCGCATCCTCTTCTCCGATTCACGTTACCGCGCACACCATGGCGGCCCACCACGCTCAGGGAGTAGTCCTTTATTCCGGGAACGCGCGTCTATGGCAGGACGCGAATATCATCGAGGCCCCCACCATTCAGTTCGACCGCGATCGCAGATTCGTAATCGCCCAAGGCACTCCAACCCAGCCCGTGCAGACGATTCTCGTCCAAACCGAGAAGATCCACTCGGACAAAGGGAATCTGGGGGACTCGCGCAGAACCGATAAAAATCGGCAAGAGCCAGACAAAGCTATTCCCCTCTCCAGGTCGAGCCCCATTGCGATCACCGCATCAAAGCTCACCTACGCCGATTCTGAGCGTAAAGTGCACTATGAAACCGGCGTCATAGCCAGGGGTTCGGATTTCACTGCCTCGGCCAAAACCGTCGACGCGTATCTCTTATCGCGAAGCCAGGCCTCGAACCCTCAAGGGCCCGCGGGGCCCGGGCAGCTCGACCGGATGGTCGCCCAAGACAACGTGGTGATTCAGCAAGCCAACCGCCGCGCGGACGGGCAGAACCTGGTCTACACCGTCGCCGACGACAAGTTTGTCCTGACGGGCGGACCGCCCAGCATTTTTGATGCCGAACAGGGCAAGATTACCGGGGTTTCGTTGACTTTCTTCAGGGGCGATGATAGGGTGCTCGTAGAAGGTGGAACAAGTACTCCTGTGGTAACACAGACGCGAGTGGCCCGCTGATTGGCAAGATAAATGCGTACCCTAGCCACGGAAGAAATTGGCAAATCGTATCGTGGCCGCCGCGTCGTAAATGGTGTCAGCCTGACGGTCGAGCAGGGCGAAGTTGTTGGTTTATTAGGCCCTAACGGCGCAGGCAAGACCACCACTTTTTACGCCATCGTTGGCCTGATCCCTCCCGATACTGGCCGCGTGCTGTATGACGGTCAGGACATCACTGACGTTCCCATGTACCTCCGGGCCCGTCAGTATGGCATCAGCTATCTCCCGCAAGAAGCTTCGGTTTTTCGCAAACTGACGGTAGAAGAGAACATCCTCGCGGTCTTAGAGGCCCAGCCAATGTCTTGGCACGAGCGCCGCGAGAAGATGGAGAAGTTTATTGACGAGCTTGGCCTGGAACATATCCGCCAGAATCGCGGATACGCCCTGTCCGGGGGAGAGCGCCGGCGCGTGGAAATTGCCCGCTGCCTGTGTATCAACCCTACCTTCATCTTGCTGGACGAACCGTTTTCCGGGATTGACCCCATTGCCGTGCTGGACTTGCAAAAAATCATCAGCAGCTTGCGTGCCAGCGGCATCGGAGTGTTGATCACCGATCACAACGTCCGCGAGACGCTTTCGGTGACCGACCGGGCCTACATCATCGACGACGGCAGAATTTTCCGTCACGGTCAGCCCGGCCAGCTGGCAGGCGATCCGGAAGTGAGAAGGGTGTACCTGGGCGAGAGTTTCTCGCTGGTGTAACGAAGTTACGAAGGACACGAAGTGTCACCAAGTTTTCCTTCGTGAACCTTAGTGTCCTTAGTGGTTGATGGTGTTGGGGTTGTAAGGAGATTCGGTCGGGCCCATGGTCTTACTGCAACACAAACTTAGCGTAAAGCTCTCCCAGCGCCAGATCCTCACGCCTGGGCTCGTGCAGATGGTCTCCGTCCTCGCGCTCAACAAGCTTGAGCTCAAGGACATGATCAACGCCGAGATGGTTGAGAACCCCGTTCTCGAAGAGCTCGAAGACTCGGTCCCCTTGCTCGACGAAGTTGGCAAAAAAGAAGAAGACCGCGAGCGCGCCGCTGCCGCCAGCAACGAAGAAAATCCCATCACCGCCGTCGAAAAGAAAGATCCATTCGAAGAGATCGACTTCGGATCGTTCTTCCAGGACTATCTCGATCCCGGCTACCGCACGCACAGCGAGATGGAAGACATTGAGCGCCCGTCGTTCGAAAACTTCCTTTCCAAGCCAACCAACCTCACGGACCACCTCGCGTGGCAGTTGGGCGCGCTCAGCCTGCGCAGCGAAGTGCGCGAGGCTGCCGACCTCATCATCGGGAATCTGAACGAAGATGGATATCTGATCGCCAGCGACGACGAGTTGCTCGGCGTGGCTCCGCCGGCCGCGCCCGAGACCGACGCGGAGACCGCCAAGAAAATCGTGACTGAGGCTCAGGCCCTGGGCCTCACGGAAGTCGCGCCCGAGACGGGAGCTGAGGCGGATGAAACTTCTCCCATCGCAGCGACGGACACGACCGATGTTGATGAGATTGCTGATCTAAATGCCGGAGACAATTCCGATACGGCTTTGATCGACGCTGTCACGACAGCAGCGGAACCGCGCCCAGAAGTGTCATTCTCCACGCGCTCCGGAGACTCCGCCGCCGCAGTCGCTCCCGCGCACGAGCCTGCACCGCATCTCGCGTCAACCTACGCGCCCAACTTTACTGCCGCTGACCTGCAGGAAGCCCTCGAGGTCGTCCGCCAACTGGATCCTCCGGGCGTAGCCTGCCGCGATTTGCGCTCTTGCCTGATGTGCCAACTGGTTTATCACCAGACGCAACTGGCGTTACACAAGAACGGCAACGGCACGGAGCAAGTTCTGAAGGACGCCATGGCCGTCGTCGACCAGCATCTGCGCGGCCTCCAGAACAAACAGCACAAAGAGATCGCCAAGGCCATTGGGCGTCCTATCGAAGCCGTGCAAGCGGCCCTGGACTACATTCGCACGCTCGATCCCCGCCCCGGTCTGCGCTACAACAAGGTCCAGGCACGCCTCATCGAACCGGACGTTGCCTTCGTTAAGCACGGCGACGAGTGGCTGGTTATCATGAACGACGAAGACCTGCCGCAGCTTCGCCTGAATCCCGCGTACAAAAAACTGGTCACCCGCGACGGCACCAACGAAAAGAGTACTCGCGACTACGTCAAAGAGCGCTACAAGAGCGCTATCCAGCTCATCAAGAACATCGAGCAGCGCAAGCAGACGATCACCAAGGTCTGCTATTGCATCGTCGCCCGCCAGCAGGATTTCCTCGAAAGAGGTATCGATCAACTAAAACCCATGATGATCAAGGAGGTGGCCGAAGAAATCGGCGTGCATCCTTCCACGGTAAGCCGCGCAGTGGCCAACAAATACGCGCACACACCACAAGGCGTATTCGAGTTGCGATACTTCTTCAGCGAGAGCGTTCAGGGGCCTGAGGGCGGAGGCACATCGCTGCTCATCCTCAAACGCCGCGTCAAGAAACTCATCGAAGAAGAAGATCCCAGCCGCCCGTTGACCGACGAGCAGATCACCCGCATCCTGCAATCGCAAGGCATCCAGGTGACCCGCCGCACCGTAGCCAAATACCGCGAAGACATGCGCATCCCGAGCACGCACCAGCGCCGGGTAAAGAAATGAGCGTGGTCATCCTGAAGCCGCTGCTTTTGCGGCTGAAGGATCTGGGCGAGCCGCGCAAAGCGTCGCGTTTTATGCGACGTATAAATCGCGCGTTTGGCTCGCTTCCAAATGCAGTGCCCGATTTAGCTCATCATTCGAATTTCTAGGAGGGGCGCTCATGAACGTGGAATACACTGGCAGACACTACGTAGTTACTTCCACCATCCGCAAAGAAGTTGAAACCGGCCTTACTAAGATCCGCAAAATTCTGGGCGACCGCTTCGAAACCAAGGTCATCCTCGCCGTCGAAAAGCACCGGCACAAAGCCGAAATCACCATCAGTCCCCGCAATGGCCCGCTGGTCGGCCTTGCGCAAGCCAAGGACATGACCATCGCCGTCAACGAAGCCCTCGACCATCTCGAGAAACAGGCCGTCAAGTACAAGACTCGCTGGATGTCGAAGAAGCGTTCCGCCCGCAAGACCGAGGAAGTCAAAAAGTGGAACGGCCACTCCGCGCAATTGGATGACACTGGCACTCAAACCGTAGTGGGCACGTCGGAAAAGACCGCCGTTCCAGTGATGGTCCACAAATACCCCGCCGTAGCGAAAACCACCGAGGTCCACCTGGTTCGCTCCGACGAAGCCGTTGCCATGCGCCCCATGACGCTGGAAGAAGCCATCAAAGAGGCCCACTTCCGCGACCGCGACGTCTTTGTCTTCCGCGATCCCAAAGGCAAAGTAATGGTTCTGCACCGCACCCGTGACGGCAAAATGGAGTTGATCGAGGCTCCCTAGAACCGGAGAGGGTTCCCGTTGATCGGAAGGTCGCCCCACCCTCGTCGCTCTTCTTGCGACAGGGTGGGGACTTTGATCTTGCGAGTCTTTCCGTTGGCACTCGCGCTCCAGAAATGCGGCCTGGAAGATGGGGATTCGTGATGGAGCGAACGACAGTCGAGCACACAGGATGCTCTCTGCTTCCGAGGCAGCCCGCATTCACAAAAACGTCGCCAACTCTGGGCAGTGTCGGTGGCTAACGCCAATTGAACTCTAGCGCGTGTCGGTTAGCCGAAATTCCTTCGCGACGATCAAAAGCCAACCACTTCCGCCGCGGATGTTGACATTCCGACTCGAAGTCAAATCGATCTCGCCAAGTGGGGGCATTACACCGGAACTGGCGATCCTTAGATACTGGAGACCATACGCGCCGCAGGCCGCGCTCGAAAATATCCATAGCGCTTGTTCGCGCTCGTATCCCGGACCACCACTACATCCAGCTCTTGGATTTGGTGTCGGCATTGCCACGACCGAAGATCCTCCTACCCACCTGCCGACACTGCCATCGGAAGAGAACACCTTACCCCATCCGCGCCTGACCAGGTCTCCCCCTACCTGGCGCGTCGCCCATTGAGTCTCGGGTACCGCGTCCGAGTTGAGGCTGATCGGAAGTTGCGCGTCGTGTACGCTGGTCATGGAGGCTACCGCCAGCACTCCGGTCGTAAATGGAATCATGTGACCGTCGATCTGAATGGCATCAAACTTCACGACAATGCTCGACCCCGACGACCCCGTCTTTACGTTTGCAGCATGACCGAGAACGCGCGCTCCCTCCCGGATCTTGAGCCCAGAGGGCAATAGTACATCTTGCATTACCCTGCCCTCGATTCGCTTTTCGGGCTTGTCTTTCGACGCATTAAGACTGGTACGGAGCATCACGGGAATGACAGTTCCGACGGGAACCTCTTGGCTAGGTAACACGGGCAATAACAGTAGTGTGATCGCTATCCCGATAACAATCATCGACAACCTGCCTCATTTCAAATCCGTGAACCTCAGGATTTGATCGGCCATCTGCGAGTACTCGCAGACCATGTGCGCCTTGCGAATTCTCCGGCGAACGATTTCCCATGCAGCCAGATCTTAAATATAAACCCCATCGATGAGAAGCCAGGACAACCCGAACTAGCTCTTTCTAGCAGTTCTGTCAGTTTCCTCAGGGATTTCTCTTCTCTAGAGTGAAAACGAATTCTGGCGCTTCCGGTCTGGTAACACACACTCTCGCGCCGGATTACAACTTCGCCTGGCTGCGAATCGTGAGACGGAGGTCAACGGATACTATGAGACGAAACATCTTTCTTCCAATCACGGCTTTCCTCCTCGCGGGTACTGCGGCGTTTGCGCAGTCAGGATCCGCAGAACCAAAGACTGATGTCGCTTATTGGGTCGATCACCGGTCCCGGCCACCGGTCATTGTGTTCGGTCCGGAAGAAGAGGCTTTTTACCAGAACGTGTCCCAAGCGAAATCGTAGGCACGATTTCCTATGTGGGCAGCAAGGGCACGCATCTGTTGACCCTTTCCGAAGTCAACGTGATTGATCCTCTTACTGGAACGCGTCCTTATCCGGATTTCGGTCAAATCGATTGGCGAGGTACCGAAAATAACAGCAGCTATCAGGGCCTTTCCGTTGCTGTCAGACGATCTTTTTCGCATGGAGTTTTGTTTGCGGCCAACTACATGTGGTCGCACGAAATTGACGACGGTTCAAACGGGAGTGGAGATGGAGATTCGCTGGTTGCGCAGAATGTTTCCTGCATGGCCTGCGAGCGCGCCAGCGGTGCCTTCGATGCTCGCCACGTTCTGAATTTCAACGCAATCTATCAACTTCCCTTTGGCGCAGGCAAGTCCCACTTGAGCAGCCCCGGAATACTCCGCACGATTTTCGGCGCTTGGGAAGTCAGCTCTCTAGTGAATGCGCGAACCGGATTCCCTGTGAATGTCACGATTGACCGAAGTTCCGCGGATACTCCTGACGGCAACACAAATAACCAGCGTCCTGATCTTGTTCCCGGAGTTTCATTGACACCACCTGGAGGACAGTCGATCGGGGCTTGGATCAATCCCGCCGCATTTGCCACTCCTGCCTCGGGAACCTGGGGAAATGCTCCCCGCAACCTGCTGCGCGCGCCCGGAGCATGGCAGATCGATACTGGCGTTTCCAAGGGAATTCCTCTTGCCGAGCGCGTACGCCTGCAGTTTCGAACCGACATTTTCAACATCCTGAACCACCCTCAATATGGATCACCGACCGCCGACGTTTCGGCAAAAGGCTTTGGCCAGATTGCTTCTACGATCAATATCGGACCGGTCGGAACGGGAACCGCCCGCCAACTGCAGTTCGCGCTCCGGTTGGAGTTTTAGCTGCTGGTGGCTCAGCGACGCCAGAGAGCAGGGTTCGAATCTGATGGCCCATGGCCGTGGAAGTGGTGCGGTGGACTGGAAGGAGCAGGGCGTCGATCAGAAGGGATCGGAAAATATCTGGATTGCGATGTTGGGTCCCGATACCCCTGCATTGGGGGAACGCGCTAACATCGCACCGTCGCGCAGGCACAAATCGCAGCCACCGTGCGCCTGCAGGCACTCCTCGCAAGATCAGGCGGAACCTTTTATTGATACGCTTTAATAGAGGCTTTCGCGTGCTAGAATTCGGCGCCGAGGGATATTCCTCCATGACAATCACTCGCACAAACTTCTTCTTCACTCTCGCCTTCATTCTGTCCACAATTCTCGCCCTTCCCAGCTTCCTTCATGCGCAAACCGCGAAGCTCTCCGTGCATTGGGAAGAACTTACAGCCTCCGACTTCCGCGACGGCATCCGCCGCTCGCAGGGAACCTGTGTTCTGCCATTCGGCATCCTGGAGAAACACGGCCCGCACCTTCCGATCGGCACCGACTTGCTCGATGTACGCTACGCCGCGCTGCACGCCGCCGAGCAGGAATATGTCGTCGTCTTCCCCGAATATTATTTCGGCCAGATCGCCGAAGCCCGCCACGAACCCGGCACCATGGCCTACAGCCGTAACTTGCAACTCGCCTTGCTTCAAGAAACCACCGACGAGATGGCCCGCAATGGCTGTAAGAAAGTTCTGATCGTCAATGGCCACGGCGGCAACGAAAGTCTGCTCCCCTATTTCGCGCAGACACAGCTCGACAAGACCCACGACTACGTGGTCTACGTCTTCGACGAACGCACCCCACAGCAAGGTGGTCCGGCGCGGAAGACCAAGATCGATATGCACGCCGGCGAGAGCGAAACGTCAAAGATGATGATCGCTCATCCCGAACTCGTGCACCCTGACCGCGCGACCAGCGAATCGGGCTCCGACCAAGCTCGCCAGAAGCTTCCCGAGGATGTCTACACCGGCATTTGGTGGTACACCCGCTTCCCGAACCACTATTCTGGCGAAGGCGCGGCCGCCACCAAAGAACTCGGCGAATTCCAAATGAAGTGGTGGATTGATTCAGTCGTGAAAGCGATCCAAGCAGTAAAGGCCGACGATGTCAGCCCGAAGATGCAGAAAGAGTTTTATGAAAAGACCACGCACCCGCTAGACACGCAGCCGTAAACGAATTTAGATTGCAGATTGTTAACGTTTCATTATTACTTGAAACGCCTGCCCGCTCGACTCTTCAATCTGCAATCTAAAATCAGCAATCTGCAATCACTTACGAACTCCCAATCAGCACGCCGGTAATAAATACCAGCACGCCTCCCAGTCCGACCTGCAGCGCCGCCGTAACCCAAGGCGTATCCATATAACGCTTCCGTATCCATGTAATCACGCCGAGCTCCGCCACCACCACTGCCCCGGCGGCCCACAGCGCTGCGCGGAAATCGTGAATCAAAAACGGCAACGTATGCCCGATGCCGCCCACCGCCGTCATCGCCCCACAGATCAATCCTCGTACCCACGGATGTCCGCGCCCCGTAAGGCTGCCATCATCCGACAGCGCCTCCGCAAACCCCATACTGATGCCCGCCCCAGCCGAGGCTGCCAGACCGACCAGGAAAGCATCCCAGCTTTTCTGCGTCGCAAACGCGGCAGCGAATACCGGCGCCAATGTGGAAACCGACCCGTCCATCAGTCCCGCCAAGCCCGGTTGTACAATCTGCAGCACGAATAAGCGCCGTTGTGCGACCTCTTCGTCCGCCTTCACATGGTCCGGAAGCTTCTGCTTATCGAGTTCCTGCGCACGTTCCTCATGCTCTCGCTCTTCACGGGCAAGATCGTCCAGCAGTTGCCGGATGCTTGCATCCTGCGTTCGCACCGCCGCCTTTTCGTAAAAGCGCCGCGTCTCCACCTCCATCGTCGACGCCTCCTTGCGTACTGCTTCAATCCGCAACGGACGCACCAACCACAACGCCGGACGATCCACAAACCCGCGCACATCCTGGCGGCGAATCAGCGGAATGTGTTCGCCGAATTTCTTCTGGAAAAGTTCGAGCAAACGCCGCCGGTGTCCTGACTCCTCCTCCCGCATGCCATCAAACATGGAAGCCGTTGCCGGATAGTCCGGCCGCAGCCCTTCGGCAAAATCGGCATATACCCGCTCGTCTTCTTCTTCCAAGGCAATGGCAAGAGCCAACACCTCCCGTTCCGTCAGTTCCTCGAACTTTTTCATGACGCCATAGCTTACCTGCCGCGCGCACTGCAGCACAATGCCCGTGCGCACTAGGCAGAACCCGACGGTATCTGAATGAACAATCAGTAACGCGGAGCAAGCGCCCTGCCCGGATGCTACTATCCAATTTATGACGCCCCGTCCGTCTTCCGGCCCCGCACCGAAAAAAAAGAAGCATTCGACGAAAAAGCCCTCTCGCGCCTCGCAGCATTCGCCCGAACTCGTGATCATCACTGGCATGAGCGGATCCGGAAAAGCCTCGGTGCTCAAGGCCTTTGAAGACCTCGGCTACTACTGCGTCGATAACCTCCCGGTCCAACTCATCCCACAGTTTGCTGACCTGGCCGTGCAGTCGGGCGAAATTCGCCGCACAGCACTCGTCTTGGACGTGCGCGAAGGTTCCAAGCTCGAAGAGCTTCCCAAGATCTTGAAGTCCGTCGCCCGTATGATTCCCACGAAGGTCGTCTTCCTCGAAGCCTCCGACTCCGTCCTGATGCGTCGCTTCAGTGAGACGCGCCGCCCCCATCCACTGGGCACAGATTCCCCCGTCAAGGCCGCGCTCCAGGCTGAACGCCGCCACCTCGCAGCGATCCGCGCCGTCGCCGATTTCGTCATCGACACTTCCAAGTTCAACGTTCACGAGCTTCGCGCCCACGTCACCGAGCGCTTTAAGGAACAATCCTCCGAAAAAAGCATCCTGGTCTCATGTGTGAGCTTCGGATTCCGTCAGGGCGTTCCCGAGGACGCCGACCTCGTCTTCGATGTCCGATTTCTGCCCAACCCGCACTTCGTCCCCGAGTTCCGTCCGCTTACAGGACGCGACCCGCACGTCGCCAAGTACATTCGCTCCTTCCCGCAGACTCGCGAGTTCATCTCTCGCATCTCTGACCTGCTCGTCTACTTGCTGCCGCACTACATTCACGAAGGGAAGAGCTACTTGACGATTGCCTTCGGCTGCACCGGCGGACAGCATCGCTCCGTCATGATCGCCGAAGAAGTCGGCAAGCACCTTCGCCACGCCGGATATCGCGTAAAGATCGTTCATCGCGACAGTCCCAAATAGGCGAGCCATGACCACGCCTCCCTACCCACTGCAGCCCGAGCCCTTGAAGAAGAGCTGGCTCGAACGCAGGCCACTCTGGAAGATTCCTCTCGGCTGCCTAATCCTGTTCTTGCTGGTCGGAATCTTCGGCAGTATCGTCATGACGATCATGACCACGACATTTCACAACAGCGATGTGTACAAACAGGCCGTGGCCAAGGCTGTTGAGAATTCTCAAGTGCGCGACACAATTGGCGCACCAATCCACCCGGGCTGGCTCGTCTCCGGTCAGCTCAACGTAAATGGCAACAGCGGCAACGCCGATCTCTTGATCCCCATCTCGGGCCCGCGCGGCAGTGGCTCGATCCGCGCCGTCGCAACCAGGAACCGCGGCGTTTGGCGGTTCACCGATTTGCAAGTGAACGTTAAGAGTCGCTCCGAAACTATCGATCTGTTATCGGTTCAGCCCCCACCCGAGCGCGATTTCTAGGATGCCTGGAAGGGTCCGCACCCTTGAATTCACTACGGAAACAGCTCTCTGGCTACGCGCGACTCAAGTAGAATAGGGCCTTGCATTTCATTTCCATTCGACCGGCAGCAAGCGCATGCGGCCTGCACCGCGCAGGAGCTCCATGCGGCAACTGACGCGCCTCATCCGCTACGTGCTCCCCTTCCTGCTCCAACTATTCCCCGGAGTCGTCCTGCTTGCGGCCGTCGGATTCCTCGAGGCCTTCCGCCTCGTCTTGCTCAAGCCGATCCTCGATCGCGTGCTGAATCCCGCCTCCGGTTCGGAAAACATTCTTCTCTTCACTATTCCCAAGATCGACAAACCCATCTATCTGCAGCAGTTCGTCCCCTCGTACTTTCACAATGCCTGGAACATCGTCGCCTTCGCGTTAGTTGCATCGACCGTGTTGAAGGGAATTCTGGACTACGCCGGGACCTATCTCGTCAACCATGCCGGCTTCGGCATGATCACCAACCTGCGCAACGATCTCTACAACTCGGTCCTGCGGCGCTCGGTTGCCTTCTTTCAGAAACACACAACGGGGACATTGATCTCGACCATCATCAACGACATTGAACGCATCCAGTTCGCCATGTCGAGCGTGCTCGCCGAATTCCTGCAGCAGCTCTTCACATTCCTGTTCACCGCCATAGTGGTGATCGTCCTGGGTCGTCAGCTTGCCTGGGTGTTGTTACTGTTTGTGCCCTTCATTATTTTTTCCGCAGTGCGCATCGGAAGGCGCGTCCGATCAACAACCCGTCGCGGCCAGGACCAGATGGCAGACGTACAAAACATCTTGCACGAGACGATCACGGGGAACCGCATCGTCAAAGCTTTCGGCATGGAATCGTGGGAGGTGGCTCGCTTCCGCACCGCCGCGCAGCGACTGTTCCGCGCCAATTTGCGTTCCGTAGCGGCCGCCGCCATCAGTTCACCGTTGATGGATACCTTTGGCGCAATCGCAATCGCGCTGCTCCTGGCCCTGGGCCGCAGCCGCATTGTTCACAACGAATTCACGCTTGGCGCCTTCGTTACCTTCGTCGCCGCGGTGCTGGCCCTCTACAATCCGGTTCGCAAGTTTGCCGTCTTCAATAACAGTTTTCAACAGGCTCTGGGCGCATCCTCGCAACTGTTCAAGTTCATGGACGCAGAAGATGTCGTCCTCGAAAAACCTGGCGCCAAGGCTCTTCCGAAGTTTTCAGGGAGCATTCGGTTCGAAGGAGTCTGCTTTTCCTACCAGGCCGATGGCGACGACTCGCGCGAGATCCTCCGCGGCATCGATCTCGAAGTGAAGCATGGTGAAATTCTCGCCATTGTTGGTTCCAGCGGCGCCGGCAAGAGCACACTGGTTCACCTCATCCCGCGCTTCTTCGACGTAACCGCC
Source organism: uncultured Acidobacteriaceae bacterium (assembly GCA_963731405.1). Lineage (GTDB taxonomy): Bacteria > Acidobacteriota > Terriglobia > Terriglobales > Acidobacteriaceae > Sulfotelmatobacter. Next base: position 59,187 of record CAVSVS010000012.1, read on the forward strand.
GGACGCATCCTGATCGACAGCTTTGATGTCCGCGACGTAACTCTCTCATCCCTGCGAAAGCAGATCGGCATCGTCACGCAAGAGACGGTCCTGTTCAACGACACGGTCCGCAATAACATCGCTTACGGCCAACCCCAGGTTCCGCAGAAGCACGTCGAGGCCGCCGCTCGCGCCGCCCTCGCCCATGATTTTATTGTGAACCTGCCGGCAGGGTACGATACAGTCATCGGGGAACGGGGTGTGCGGCTTTCCGGAGGTGAGCGCCAGCGCCTGGCCATCGCGCGTGCGCTATTGAAAGACGCGCCAGTCCTGATTCTGGATGAGGCCACGTCCGCCCTCGATAGCGAGTCGGAGGCGCTGGTGCAATCCGCCTTGCATAACCTGATGAGCGGCCGAACCGTATTCGTAATCGCGCACCGCCTTTCGACGGTGCGTCGCGCCGACCGGATCGTGGTAATCGAAAACGGAACTATCGCCGACATCGGCCGCCACGAAGAATTGATGCAGAAGCTGGGCACCTATCGCCGTCTCTACGAATTGCAATTCGCTAACGCCGATGCGCCCAGAGCCATTGCAGAAACTTGAGATCACTTTCCCCTATGCCCATACGCTCGATGACAGGTTTTGCTCAGGTCAGAGGTGAGATCCAACGCTCTGATAGCACCTTAGCCACCGCACCGCCCGCCACCTCCAACGGTCGCATGGCGTTCGCGCTTTCTCTGAAGTCCGTTAACCATCGCTTCCTCGATCTTCATTTCCGCCTTCCTTCCGGAACCGATTCTCTCGAGATGCAACTCCGTCGTCTCCTGAAAGAGAAAATGGGCCGGGGTCACGTCGAAATCTCGCTCAGCCTGGAACGCTCCACCAGTGAAACGTTCTCTCTCAATCGCGAAATCATCGGCGGATACATCGCCGCCTTCCGCGCCGCAGCCGCCGAGTTTTCCATCGCCGCAGCCCCTGACCTCAATGCCGTTTTGCGCATTCCCGGAGCCCTCGACTCCGCCAACGAAACTGCCGACGGCGTGATTGAAGCGGCGGTCATGGCAAAAGTCGGCGAGGCCCTCGATCGCCTGAATCAGATGCGCGAGGAAGAAGGCCGCGGTATCGGCCGCGAACTGCGCGATCGCATGGTCCATTTGTCGGAAGCGAGCAAGACCGTGCAGCAGCATCGACGCGCCGTTCTCCAGAACTATAGCGAGCGCCTGCAATCCCGACTTCAGGAACTGCTGGGTTCCACCGTCGATAAAGAGCGCGTGTTGCAGGAAGCCGCTTTGCTCGTCGATCGCAGCGACATTCAGGAAGAAATCGTCCGCCTTGAAAACCACGTCCAGCATTTCTTAGGACTGCTTGAACAAGGCGGCGAAATCGGCAAGAAACTCGACTTCCTCTTGCAGGAGATGAATCGCGAGGCCAACACACTGCTTTCGAAAACATCAGGCCTCGCCGGTGAGGCGCTAAAGATTACCGAAGCCGGATTAGCCATGAAGGCGGAAATCGAAAAATCGCGCGAGCAGGTACAAAACCTGGAATGAGTTCAGCCTATACGCCCATCGTTTATATAATTTCGGCTCCCTCCGGATCGGGGAAGTCGACCCTGGTCAATGAACTGCTCAAGCTGGTTCCGAACCTCGACTTTTCCATCTCCTACACCACGCGCAAACTCCGCGGCAGCGAGCAGAATGGAAAGCAATACCACTTCGTCCTTCGCGACGAGTTCGAGCAGATGATTCGGGGCGACGAGTTCCTCGAACACGCCGAGTTCGACGGAAATTACTACGGCACGGCGCGCCGCTTTCTGCAGGAGACCGGAGAGAAAGGCCACGACCTGCTGCTCGACATCGACGTGCAAGGCACCGCACAAATCAAACGGAAGCTGCCCCAGGCCGTCACGATCTTCGTCCTGCCTCCTGACCGCAAAACATTGGAGTGGCGACTCCGCAAGCGCAGCGAAGACGCAGAAGAAGTCATCGCGCGCCGCTTGGCCGCGGCCACGCGTGAGATTGAGAACTACAACAAGTACGACTACATTCTGATCAACGATGATCTCGAGGAGTCCATCGATCGCCTCGAGGCCATCGTGTTGTCGGAACGCTTGCGGCGGTCGGAGGCGCCCCTTTCTGCCGAAGACAGGAAAGTCGTGGATCTGGCCGATCGTCAGCGACTGGCAAATGTCCGGGAGCGGGTGGCCCCGATCCTTGGTTCCTTTAGTACCATGCCACCTTCGGCACATACCTAGATTTCGCGGTATCATTTTAAGGGCGCCGAAGCGGGCGTCGGAAGCCGCGAGTAGAAACAACCGGACCAGCCCCAGATTTGGCTGTGTTTCCTGAAATGCATCATTCGACGTTCGAGACGGATAGACTTCAAACCTGATTTTTGAGGGAGAGTCCCAATGAAGTTGATCGAAGGCTTTGACAGCAACTATCGATACATTTTGGTCGCAGCACGGCGCGCGCGCCAGCTTCAGTCCGGCGCGCCCCCAGTGGTCGATACCAATTCCCGCAAGCCCTGCCGTATCGCGCAAGATGAGATCCGCGCCGGCAAGGTGAAGTGGGAAATTCCTGAAACCCGCAGCGCCGCCGAGCAAGCCGGAGAGGCTCTCGACAAGGCCTTGGGCCAGGACTAGGGAATCGTCCGATTTCTGATTGGGAATGGTTGATCGCGAAACTGCGGGTTCCGGCAACAACCGTTTTGAATTAACCATCGAAGATCGACAATCAATAAACCATGAAAATCGCCCTCGGCGTCACCGGCGGCATCGCAGCCTACAAAGCGGCTGAAATTGTCCGCCAGTTGCAGGATCGCGGTATCCGCGTGCAAGTCGTGATGACCCACGCCGCCCAGGAGTTTGTTCGCCCCCTCACCTTTGCTGCCCTCTCTGGAGAAAAGGTCATCACCGGCATGTTTGCTCCCGGTGATGGCAACACTCCCAACATCGATTCCGCCATCGAGCACATCGCTGTCGCGCAATCCATCGATGCCCTCGTCATCGCGCCCGCCACGGCCGACATTCTGGCTCAATTTGCACAGGGGATTGCCAGCGATTTTCTGACCACGCTTTATCTCGCCACCACTGCCCCGGTGGTCGTTGCGCCCGCCATGAACGTCAACATGTGGAATCATCCGGCCACGCAGGCGAACTTGCAGATCCTGCGGCAGCGCGGTGTGAAGATTGTCGAGCCCGGTGCCGGCTTCCTCGCTTGCGGTATGACTGGCGCAGGCCGCCTTGCGGAAAACGAATCCATCGTCGCCGCCGTACTGGAGGCCCTCGGTGCCTCGCAGGACTTGAATGGTGAAACGATCCTGATCACCGCCGGGCCCACGCGCGAAAAAATTGATCCCGTCCGCTATCTCACCAACCGCTCCAGCGGCCGCATGGGCTATGCCATGGCCGAGGCCGCGCTACGCCGCGGTGCGCGCGTACTTCTTGTCAGCGGCCCAACCTCGTTGACTCCTCCGGGAGCCGCTGAGTTAACGCGAGTCGAGTCCACCGAAGAAATGCGCGACGCCGTGCTTAGGCTTCTTCCCCAGGCGACCGTCGTTATCAAGACCGCTGCTGTCTCTGACTATCGACCGAAGGCTGCTGCGGGACAGAAGATCAAGCGTAAGGGCCCGATGACCCTGGAACTCGAAGCCACGCCCGACATTCTGAAAGAGCTCTCTCTCAAAAAATCCACCCAACTCGTCGTCGGCTTCGCCGCCGAAACCGAGAACGTCCTCGAGAATGCCCGCCAGAAACTGGTCTCGAAAAACCTCGACGCCATCGTAGTCAACGACGTCTCTCGCGAGGGCGTCGGTTTCGATTCCGACCGCAACGCCGTGACGATCATCAGCCGCGACGAGGTCATCGAAGTCCCCGAAACCACAAAGTGGGAAGTAGCTCAGCGCGTCCTCGACCAAGTCGTCCGCCTCCGCCAGCATCGCAAGTCCACCGTCAAAGCGTGACGCTCGCTCGAAGATCTCGTCCATAGCATCACTACCAGACTGTCATCCATTTAGTTACTCAGAATTGTCATCCTGAGCGAAGCGAAGGACCCCATGTACGCAGCGCGTGCTCCAGGCCCATCCTGGAGTTCTCTCGAGAACTCAGCCCGGTCCCCGAGCGCGACCAGTTATAATGCCTATTCCGCACCGCACAAATGCCACAGGTTCTCGATCCCGATCTCCGCCGCGCCCTTGCCGAGCGCATCCGCTATTGCCACGAGATGGGCATATACGATTTCTACCGCCGAGAACCACAGCCATCCGAATCCACGACGGGCGCAGCTGATATTGACGATCTGTCTTCGCCTCCCACATTCCAGGAACCGCGAGAGGAAATGCCCGCAAGAAAATCCGTAGTCGCAAAAATCGCTAACGAAAATATTCTCCCAGTCCTAACTTCAAATCCGGAACAGTCCGTTACCGATCCCGTCGCCGCGCTTAAACTCATCCGCGAAGATCTCGGCGACTGTACCCGCTGCAAGCTTCACAAGCAGGGCCGCAAGCAAATTGTCTTCGGCGTCGGCAATCCGCATGCCGACCTGATGTTCGTCGGCGAAGGCCCCGGAGCTGACGAAGACACACAAGGCGAGCCCTTCGTCGGTCGCGCCGGACAATTGCTCAACAACATGATCAAAGCCATGGGCATCCGCCGCGAGGATGTCTACATCGCCAACGTCGTGAAGTGCCGCCCGCCCGGCAATCGCACGCCAGAACGCGATGAGACTGAAACCTGCTCCCCGTTTCTCATGCGCCAGATTGCCGTCATCAAGCCCAAAGTTGTCGTCGCTCTCGGCGCCGTCGCCGCGAAGAACTTGCTCGCCATGAACGCATCGATGGCCGAACTGCGCGGCCGCTTCTACGATTTCATGCCCACCGGCGCCCGCAGCAGTGATCCCACCTGGCAGGGAACCCAACTTGCGGTCACCTACCATCCCGCATTTCTCCTGCGCGATCCCCGTCAAAAAGGCGAAGCCTGGAAAGACTTGCAGATGGTCATGAAGTATCTAGGCCTAGAGCCACCCAAAAAGCCCGCAGAATAAGCACAACTCATGTGGGGACAGCTGCCATCGGCTGTCCGTCGAGCAAAGCTCCACTCTTTGTCGATGAAGCCCGAGTTCCGAACTGCTATTCTCTGAATCCAATGCCCGAATTCTGCGACGTCGCCGTTCCGGTTCCGCTCGACATGGTCTTTACCTACCGTGTCCCCGCGAACGCCACGCCCGTAGTCGGAGGCCGCGTGCTGGTCCCATTTCGCCAGCAACGCATGACGGGCATTGTCGTAGAACTTCACGATCGCAAACCTTCCGTCACGACAAAAAACATCTTCTCCGCGCTCGACACCACCCCCGTTCTCGATGAGCAACTGCTGCACCTGGGCCGTTGGATCGCCGACTACTATCTCGCTCCTCTCGGCGAAGTTTTCCGCACCATGCTGCCCTTAACCGCGGAATTCAAACGCTCCATTGGCTATCGCGTCACAGAACAGGGCCAGATGGCGCTGCATCTAGCAGGAATGTCCGGATCCTCCGCCCGCTCGCGCCGCTCCCCGGAAGAGCAAGCTGCCGAGTTTCGCGTCCTCGACTACCTCGCAGGATATTTTTTCGAAGACGATTCTGCCGCAGACCCGGGCACAGAGATCGGACCCGGGAAGGGCACGGCTTCAGCCGTGCCGTTAGCCCTCATCGAAGAAAGGGCTTCAGCCCCTGAGTCCGCCGCGTTCGTCCGTGAAGAAACCATCCGCTCCGCCACCCATGTCTCCCGCGCCCTACTCGCAGGAATGGTTCGCAAAAAATGGCTCACGCGCCAAGACCTTTCCGCCCCGCAAGACGCGACCCGCACGATCAAAATAGCGATTCTGAAATCCGCCGATGGCAAGCTCAACTCCAACCAAAAGGTCTTGATCGATACGTTAGCCGCTTCCGGTGGTAAACTCCCCGTCACAACGCTGCAGGAACTGGAGATTCCCCGCACGACGCTCTCCACGCTCGTCCGACGCGGCCTTGTCGAAATCGCGGAAGCCCCAGCGGCATTCACGGTTTCCCGCTCCAAGCCCCGCCCCACTCTCTTTGACTTCAACCTGAACCTCGCGCAGCAATCCGCTCTAGCGCGTATGCGAGAAGGCGTCGCTGCCCGCAAATTCTCCGGAATGTTGCTCCACGGCGTCACCGGATCTGGCAAGACCGCGGTCTATCTAGCGGCCATGCGCGGAGTCCTCGAGTCCGGCCGCTCCGCTATCCTTCTGGTCCCGGAGATCGGCCTCACCCCAGCCGTGGCCGCCGACCTGCATCAGATCTTCGGTGACGAAGTGGCTATTCTGCACTCCGCACTCTCCGACCGCGAACGTGCTGAACAATGGCACCGCATCAAGCGCGGCGATGCCCGCATGGTCGTCGGTACGCGCTCGGCGATTTTTGCTCCGACAACTGACCTCGCTCTCATCATCGTCGATGAAGAACACGACTCCTCCTACAAGCAGGAAGAAACCCCGCGCTATCACGCCCGCGACATCGCAGTCATGCGAGCCAAGATGGCCAATGCCGTTGTCGTGCTAGGCTCTGCCACACCGTCGCTCGAATCCTATTTCAACGCAAAGAAAAACAAATACGCACTCGTCGAACTCCCCGATCGTGTCGAGCAGCGCCCGCTCCCCGAAGTCGAGATCATCGACATGCGCCAGGAGTTTCAGGAAACCGGACACGAGCAAGTCATCTCCCGCAAACTCGCCGCCGAAATCAAAGAACGCCTCGACCGCAAAGAACAAGTCATGGTCCTGCTCAACCGCCGAGGATATTCTCCAGTCGTCCTCTGCCGCACCTGCGGGAAAAAGCTCGAATGCCAGAACTGCGCCATCGCGCTCACCCACCACAAGCGCGAGCACAAAATGGTCTGCCACTATTGCGGCTACACCGCTCCCGTACCGAAATCCTGTGTCCATTGCGGCAGCGAATATGTTTACTTCCTCGGAACAGGATCAGAAAAACTCGAAGAGTTGCTCCACGGCATGTTCCCGCAGGCACGGATCGCGCGCCTCGACCGCGACACGGTTCGCAGTCACGAAGATTTTGAGCGCGCCCTCAACGGCCTCAATGAGGGCGAACTCGACCTCCTCGTGGGCACGCAGATGATTGCCAAAGGGCACGACATTCACGGCGTCACGCTGGTCGGTGTCGTTGGAGCCGACGTTGCACTCGGCCTCCCTGACTTCCGCGCCGCCGAACGTACCTTCCAACTCCTCACGCAAGTCGCCGGACGCGCCGGGCGCGGCCAGACTCCCGGCAAAGTCGTCCTCCAAACATATTTCCAGGATCACTACGCCGTGCAATACGCCGCCCGCCACGACTTTATCGGCTTCTACGAAAAGGAATTACAATTCCGCAGCTGGATGCACTACCCGCCATACTCCGCACTCGCCAACGTTCTGGTACGCAGCGACAACCTCGACGACGCCCTGCAGTGGTCCGGAACTTTGGGAAAGTGGTTCGACTCCACTCGCCATGAAGGCGTACGGGTGCTCGGCCCAGCTCCCGCACCCATCATGCGGTTAAAGCGAGACTATCGATACCACTTCGTTCTAAAATCTCCGAGCCGCGAAAAGCTCAACACAACTTTGCGCGCCATGCTCGCTCACAGCACGCAAAAGAAAATTCCCCGTGCCCAGGTCATCGTCGACGTAGACGCCCTCTGGTTGATGTAACCCAATCAATTCCTGTCCCCACCGCCGTGTTTTTGAAAACACAGTCGGCAATACGTTGGCGGCTCGCTGTTGTCGACCAAATGCTTCACAGGCGTTTGCGCCCGTAGCCACGCGAAGAGCGCCCCCAGATCTTCGTCGCTCATGTTTCGATAAAACGCCCACGGCATCACTGCATGCAGCTTCCGCGCCCCCACTTTTCCGGTGCGAATCACTTGGATAAACATCTTTTCGTCGTAGTAGGAAATGCCGCTCGGATCTGGCGTCAGGTTTGGACTGAATATCTTCTCTCCGGTTGGAGTCGCGATCAGATTGCCCCGCCAAACAGCTGGCCATTCACGGCGGACCCCGGGTGATACCAATCCGTGTGGCATCCGGCGCAATCCGCAACGAACTCCAGAAACTCTCCACGCTCTTTTGGGCTCGCAAAGCTCGGCTCCGCCACGGCGTCGGTTATCGGTTCTGGCAGCACGTTGAATCGAAATCGCTGCGCCAGCGTCAACCGAGTCCTTGGCAGGGGATTTCGAATCGCCGGAATGCTGCGCAGGTATACCACGATCGAGGCCACGTCTTCATCCGGCAACTTGCTGAAGGATGCCGACCACATTTGCGGATGCAACGCGCGCCCATCATGCCCGATCCCTTCGCGGATCGACCGCGCCAACATATCGTCCGTCCACAGCCCCGCGCCAGTCTCACGATCCGGCGTAATGTTGGGCGCGGTCAGGTTGGCTATGTCCTCCTTGTCGAAGCGGTGCCCCGCGCCTTTCGCGCCGGCCAGCACCGGTGCGCCATCCTGGCTCCAATCCCTTTCTGAATGACACCGGAAGCAAGCGAGCACTCCTTCGGCCAAGTACTGTCCACGCATCCGGCGAGTTTCAGTTCGCTCGAACGTGATGTCACGAAGCGCTCGTTTCCGCGGGCCAACAACCAAGCGCCAAGCCGAGCCGTAAGTATTCCAACCGTAGGAGTAGCCGATGAAACCGCATGCGGCTGCGACTAGTATGAGTGCGACCAGAGCCAACCTTTTCATGAGCATTCCCGGAATCGAGCCGACATCATACACCGCGGCCTTCGTTAACACCGAGACTCTATCGGCGCTCTCCTGATTGTTTCGCGTGACCGCAAATGGCTCTGCCTGCTTGTGTGGTTGATTCTGGGAATGCTGATCTACTTGGCGGCACAGGACACAGCCGCTTGCGGAGTATCCCGCGACCTCGCTAGCGTCGAAACCAGTGCAACACTGTATCTCGAAAGAAAGCGACTAGCTCGCGCACTGCCTGCCACAATTCGGGCCCTGCTCCATGCAGTGGGTGCCTTCCCAATGGCGCCAGGCTTAGGGTGCAGATCAGCATGAATAGCGCACCCACCGCCAACCATGCACGCACTCCTGACACTGTCGGGAACTCTGCCACCGGCGGACGGCGCAAGCTACTGAGTTGGAGCAGAATGGCCCAAACCAGCCATCCCGCCCAGAAGTAGTACGCCATGGGAAGCAGAATCAAGATCGCCAGTCGAGATACATACCAGTGCGCGCGTGGAGAAATCGAATACAAAATATGTCCGCCATCCAGTTGCCCGCCCGGCAACAGGTTCAAAGCGGTCGCAAACATCCCAACCCACGCCGCGATTCCAACCGGGGGTAGAAGGATCCGACTCAAAGGAAGACCCGACACTGGGCTCGCCGGATTCAAACCTCGCACGAAGGCATGCATCCACTGAAAAATGAGCGGGTAGCCGATCTCAATGTCGACGACGCCCGGATGAAGCGACGCCGGCATCGGCTTCGACCAGCCTAATGACACCACCAGCAATGCAAGTGCGACCAGAAATCCGGCGATCGGTCCCGCAATTCCAATATCGAACAGCGCCCTGCGCGAACGAATGGGAGACCGAATCAAAATGACCGCCCCCATTGTGCCAATCAACGTGGGCATTGGAATGAAAAAGGGAAGCGTCGCATAAATTCCGTAGCGGCGGCAGTAAAGATAATGACCCATTTCATGCGCCAGAAAAAACAGCATCACTGCCGCCGCGAACGGCAGCCCTTGCAGCGCATGATGTGGATCCGAAAAGAACCAACTGATGGGAAAGATCGCTGCATCGTCGGATAGAGAAAGTGCGGGTAGATTCCGCGCAAAGTTGTCCTGCATGCGTGCGCCCGTCACTAGCGTCGTGAAGCAAGTCGCCAGCAGTAGTAATGCATGCAACCAATAGCGATCTCGCGGCGGCCGTCCTAGCGGTTTCGGCAACGCACGGTAATACTCGAGTGTGGAAGTAGGAATCGGAGAACCAGGTTCCGCCATTGCTATGTTCGATCGGTGCTTCCCAGCGATCTTGAAATCACGGTCGCTGCTTTGATGCTACTACGAGCCGCGAACCCACGGGAGCACGCATCCGTGCCGTAGCCTTGGCAATGGCACTCTCTGTCTGGCACGAATGGGCTATGTTACGCGTATTCCAAAACCCGTAAGATACCCCAATAGTCAGGACGTCCCATCCGGGCCCCTGTTCTCGCGATACCCGGAGTGAGCCGTCCATCCTGATCCGAAAAACAATCGGCAATTTGTCTGTTTGGCAAAAACCATCTCCCCCGAACTTGGTTTGCCCATGAGTTTGGCTGCCCCGATTTCCGAAATCGAGGTCCGCTCGTTCCCGGCCATCCATGCCGCCTGGTTCGAGGTGCGTCCTCAACACCTGACCCTTTGGAATGACATTCTGCTCCGCAGCGAAACCTCGCTCTATCAATATCCGTTCTGGAATGAGCCCTATCGCCCTCTGTGGATTACGCCCCGCTATCTGGCGTGGGGCTCACAATCCAACCCGCTGGCCTTTGCAACCATCCTGACTCTCGGCTTCGGCCGGGCAAAAATTGGTTTGGTATTCCGTGGCCCCACGCGATTGCAGAACGGAGAATTATTCTCTCGCACAATGATCTCGAGTTTGCTTGATTGGGCGCGCGCCGAAGACTACATCTTCATTCGCTTCACCCACTCCGAGCCAGAAGTGCTCAGCCAACTCGCAACCGCAGGCCATGCCGAGGATATCGATGCCTGTCCCTACTTGCTCGACTACCCGATCACGTCCAATGACTATATCGTCGAGCAGATCGAAAGCGACGCCGCCACATTAGCCACCTTCGACCGCGAGGTACGCCGCAAACTCCGCCGTGCCACCGAAGCCGGATACGAATTTCTTTCCGACGACTCTCCGGAATCCCTTGCGCGTGCCTGGCCTCTTTACCAGCACTGCGCCGGACGCAAGCACTTCCGTCTCGAGCGCCCACTTTCGGTTTACATGGAAAGCATGCATCAAGCTCGTGCCCACAACTGTGCTCGTCTTTACAGCGTGCGCTGGAAGGGCAAACTGGTCGGCAGCACTCTGGTCTTTCGCGACCGCTCCACCGCGCATTGTCAACTCGCAGCCTTCGACGCGGACCATCGAGGCTCAGCCGTTTTCCTCCACTGGCACTCCATGCGCGACATGTATCGCTTGGGCGCCCGCCGCTATAACCTCGGCCCTGGCCCCGGCTCTCTCGCACGCTTCAAGCAGCAATTCTGCGAGTATCCGCAGACTTACCCCGCACCTCTCACCATTGTGCTGAAAGAAAATTTGTTTCGCCTGTGGTGCAAAGCCGTAATCCCGGTCGCAAAGCAATTGCGCCCCATCGTCCGCCAACTCGCGTATCTGAGAGCCCAAGTCCTCTCGGCACGCAGTCCTTCCTTCGCCTCCAAAAAAGTTCGCCCCATCGCTGCGTAGCGGCCCCGGCGAAAAAAGAGCTCTGAGCTCGCAGAATGCGCGATGAAGTTGTGAAGGAAGTGCTGCTTCAGGAAGTATGGCTTTTGGGTGTGCTTCAAGCGCTGTGATCAGCACTTTAACTAGCCTCAGGGCTTTAGCCCCGAGGCGCCTCCCATGCGGCTCTAGTCGATCGACTGCAACTCTTTGCCCGGCTTGAATCGCACAGCCCGTCCTGGCGGAATCGACACTTCGGCCCCGGTGCGCGGATTGCGCCCAATCCCCGTCTTGCGCGGTCGCACGTTGAACACTCCAAATCCCCGCAGTTCAATGCGGCTCCCGCCGGCCAGTGCTTTCTTCATGCTCTCGAAGACGGTTTCCACGGCCAACTCGGCCTTGGTCTTGGTGATGCCCGTCTTGGCCACCACTTCATTGATGATGTCGAGCTTAATCACAAGCGGCTCCCGGGTGCAGGCGCAAGATAATGCTTCAAGTGATTGATGCTAAGGGAGATAAGTAAGATTGTCAACGGGAGCATCTATCCCGTAAACTGACATGCACTCCCAAGCGATGTTTGTCATCCTGAGCGGAGCGGGATCGTCTGAAAGACGATCATGCGCAGTCGAAGGATCTCATGCAGGCCGCGAAGCCAATACCAGCCTCGCAAGGAGTTCTCTCGTCTCAGATTCTGCGGGAATATTGATTGATCTCTTTCGATAACATTAGGTACCAACAGGCTTTCATGAGGTTTCAAGCGTATCTTCGCGTATTGAACGATGAGGCTTCCATCCGCAAGCTTCACCACGAGACGAATATCCCAGGCAGTCTGATTGAACCGTTGAAGGCGCGCCGGGAGGGGACCGAAGAGGTGTTGTGGCAATGGCGCTCCGCAAAAGTCGATATCGTCGGTGCCGATGTTGATCGCGGAATAAGACTTCTCTTGGACAGATATAGGCCTCTTTTTAAGGACATCGAGAGGTATCGAGGTCCGGAAGCAGACACCTATCTGGAGCTAGTTACCTATCATGGCGAGAACGAAGAGCCGCAGGGACTATATCTGTCGTCCGAAACGATTTCAGTGCTCAGCGAGCTAGGGGCTGCGCTGGACAACGACTGTGTAAATGACGTACTAAACAATTTCCCCAAGGAGCTTCATGCTGAAAAGTGACCGCTGGATCCGCAAGATGTCCCAGGAACACGACATGATCAACCCGTTCTCCGAGAAACAAGTACGCGAGGGCGTGATTTCCTATGGACTCTCCTCCTACGGCTATGACCTGCGCGTCGCCGACGAGTTCAAAATCTTCACCAATGTGAACTCCTCTATCGTCGACCCCAAGCACTTCGACGAAAAGTCGTTCGTCACCGTGCAGACCGATATCTGCATCGTCCCGCCCAATTCGTTCGCCTTGGCCCGATCCGTCGAATATTTCAAAATCCCCCGCAGCGTGCTGACGATCTGCGTCGGCAAAAGCACCTACGCCCGTTGCGGAATCATCGTGAACGTCACCCCTTTCGAGCCCGAGTGGGAAGGCTTCGTCACGCTCGAAATCTCGAACACCACACCACTCCCAGCGCGCATCTATGCGAATGAAGGCCTCTGCCAGATCATCTTCTTCCAGTCCGACGAAATCTGCGAAATCAGCTACGCCGACCGCAAAGGTAAATACCAGTCGCAGAAAGGAATCGTGCTGCCGAAGTTATGAGAGTCGTTGCCGGTCGTAGGCCGCGGCAACCAGATATGTGGGGACAGCCGCCATCGGCTGTCCTGCTAACTCACCCGCAAATACGTCGTGTACGGCTGATCCTCCAACACCGTCCACGTCACCATCTTCATCACTTGCCCACCTGCGGAAACATGCCACAACCCCGGTGCCATCTGTTTCGCAGCTAGCAACTGTTCTCGCGTGAGACCCAGCACCTGATCACCGAACAGCACCACCGGCCCCACCATCACCGCCACAGTGTCCGCATGCTGCGGATCCACCGCCTCCAGCCGTGTCTTCATCGGCAGCTCCACCTCAATCCGGTCCCCATCTCTCCACTCACGCTGCACTCGCGCAAAGGCCCCCGCCGACGCCGCGTCGCGCTTCCCATTCACCGCCACCGAAGAACCCTCCGCCCAAGCCGGAATCCGCAAACTCAGCGCAAACGATGCCGCCTTTGATGTCTTCACCTCAAACTCGACATGCGACTCGTTCGGATACTCACTCTTCTGTGTCAATGAAACCTGCGCCCCGTCCTGTGTCCACCGCACCGTCGACGGAATGTACAGGTTCACATAAATCCCACGTCCATCGCGGAAGTAAGTATTGATCCGATAATCCGCCGCCACCTGTGGCATCGTCCCCGAACAACACGGCCAGCGATGGTCGGAATATACCTTGCGTCCCTTGAAGTTGTAATCCGAGTAATAGAATGTCCGCCCATCCCGTTCCAGCGGCTTCGCCCCCAGAATCGTGTTGTACATCATCCGTTCCATACTGTCGCCGTATCGCGGATCTCCCGTCACCCGCAACAGATACCGCGTCAGCTTGAAGTGGGCATAAGATCCGCAAGGCGTCTCAAACCCGCTGTGCGTCTTGGTGAGGCTGTCATAAACGTCGGAGCTCCCGGTGACCCGCAGCATTTCATCCGGTCCCCATCCTCCGGTCGCGAAACTCTGCGCTGCCACCATGTCAAACCCGTTCTTCGCCGCACGCAAGTACTTCTCGTTTCCCAGCGTCAGATAGGCCTGCATTGCCGACGACAAACAATTCACATGGCTATACGCATGGCGCCCCGCCAGATCATTCTGCCCAGCCGCAAGCCGGTCAAAGAAGGTTTCGTTCAAATACTGCACCGCTAGTGCCCGGTACTGCTCACCCGCCCCTCGCTGGTACGCCAGAAAAAGATTCTCCGGCATCGTGTATGACTCATCCCAGGTCCACGACTCATCCTTCCCCGGACGCCAACTCTGCCCATGCTCAATCGCTTTGCCCGGAAGATGCGGCACCGCCGTCTCGGTCGTCTTCTGCAAAATCGACCACGCATCCGGATCGCCCACGAACTTCTGCGAGTCCATCAATCCACACACCAGCTTGTCGTAGCAGTAAGCAGGGAAGCGGTTGTTCTCGTAAAACTTTCCGTCAATGGTCTGCGCGTAAAGCCGGTTTAACCTCAGCACTTTCTCCCGCGCCGCCTGCGATCCCGTAATCGCATACATCCTCGCCAGCGCCGACACCCATTGCCCAAAGGTTGCCGAGGGCGCGAACCCCGCATCAAAAGTATGAAAATCGTATGCCGGATCGTAACGGTACCATCCGCCCAAATCTTCACCCGGCGCGGGTTGTCCCGCCATCATTCGAAACGGTTTGAGCAGGGCATCATCGCTCAGGTCCATCAGAACTGCGTGAGTCTGTCGCAGTTGCTCCTCGTGCAGAGCGCTATTAAGCGCAACGTCTCCATAGCCGAATTCTTCCAGAGGAGATGGAACTGCCGAGGCCGCATCCGGACGAAACGACAAACCGTGTACATGGGTTCCGGGAAGAATGCTGGCAACCGATGCCAGAGTGGCTGACTGCAAGAATGTTCTGCGGGAGACAACTTTGGCGGGAGACATAACTTCGCTGAACTGGATGCCCCAACTCTCGCGCGCTCGCTGCACGAGAAGTGGAGAAGCGTCGAGAGAACCTTACCGCTGGTTCTCTCCTTCCTTAAACATATACTTGATCGCAGGCTTGTAAATCATCAGATTCGCATCGCCGTTGTCCCGGTTCACCTTAATGCAATTCCGGTCATACCACTCGATGATGCCGCGTATTTCTTCTCCATCGCGCAGCACAATCACCATCGGCGTTCGCGACTGCATCTGTTTCTGATAATAGAAATTCTCCGCGTTGGTCTGCTCGGGTGGCGAGGGTTTCTTCCCGCCTCCCATATGCCGATCGCCGCGATCACCGCGATCTCCCCGGTCTGCTCGCTCCATTCGTTCTCCACGGTCGTGCCGCTCCGGCCGCTCGCGTCGTTCCTGCGGCATCGAAGCCAAGTTGTGGTTATTGTAATTCTCCAGGCGGGGCAGTGTGGGACGAATCAGTTTGCGGTTGGCGAAGTTCTCCTTTTCGGAGGCTTCCCCGGCGTGTACGGGATCCATAATTTCCTTCATCGTGGCGCTACCTCAGGTACACGCATTCGCGCAAAACCACCGTATCTGGGACCCTATGAATGTGAACGAAGGCGTGAAATTTACCTTACCGTAACACAGGAAACCGCCTCTGACAATCCTTCCTTCGTGCCATACTCCCGGTGTGCCAAAACTTGCACACCATGAAGAATATCGATTTGCCCCGCTAATTCGTCTTCGACATGTCGGCGCCGCGGCGCTCGCTGCCGCTCCACGTTACCAGCGCCACCAGGCCCGTCGTCAGCAGCACTGTCCACGCGAGGACTGGCGCAAAAAGGCCTCCAAACCTGCCCTCCGCCAGCTTCGCCTGGATCACCGAATTCCGCGCCGCGAAAAGATTCCCGACCTGGTATGCAAACCCAGGCAGGGTCCCCCGCACCCCCGGCGGTGACAGTTCATTTAAGTGCGCCGGAATTACTCCCCACGCCCCTTGCACCATGAATTGCATCAGAAATCCCCCCACCGCCAGCATCGGCAGCGTACGCGAATAGACCCACAACGGTATCAACGGAAGCGAAAGCAGCGCGGCAATCACGATCGCCTTCCGTCGTCCGATTTTTTCCGACCACGTTCCAAAAAAAATCCCTCCCAATAGCGCTCCCACGTTGGCGATGATGGAAATCAATCCCACAATCTGCGGCGAGAGTTGATGATCCTTTTGCAGAAACGTTGGATACAAATCCTGTGCGCCATGGCTGTAGGAATTGAACGCGAACATCAGCACTACCATGAATATAAAGATGCCAGCATGCGCTCGGATGTCTTTGCCCAGCCCGCTCTCGGCCGATCGCGACACCCGTCCCTGGATCCATGCCGGAGACTCTTCTACCTTGCTGCGGATGTAGATCACCAGAAACGCCGGCAGTGCCCCCACCACGAACAAGCCCCGCCATCCAATAAAAGGGAAGAGCGTGCCATACACCAGTGCGGCCATCAGGTAGCCCACCACGTAGCCTTCCTGCAATACGCCCGAGAAAAATCCGCGCCCCTCCGCCGGCAGCGTCTCAAACGCCAGTGCCGCTCCCACCCCCCATTCGCCGCCCATCGCGATTCCAAAGAACACCCGCAGAATCAAGAACGCTTTCAGCGATGGAGCAAACGCCGACGCCAGCTCGAACACCGAATACGCAATAATGTCCACCATCAACGCAGGCCGCCGCCCGAACCGGTCCGCCATGAGCCCAAAAAGTACCGCCCCAATCGGACGCATCGCCAGCGTCAGAAAAATTGCCTCGCTGATCACCGAAATCTTCGCCTGAAACTGCGTTGCCAGCGCGCTGACGCAAAAAATCAGAATAAAAAAATCAAACGCATCCAGCGACCACCCCAAAAAACAGGCAATAAACGTATTCCTCTGCACCGGCGTAAGCCGCCGAAAATGCCCAATGAATTCCATGAGGCTCTATCTTCCTTCGTGAACCTTGGTGTCCTTTGTGGTTAAGTGTTTTCTTGCAGGGTCCAGCGGATGCTAGCATATGTGTTTCAATCACCAATCAGAAATCTGAATTCTGAAATCGAATATCGATTCCCATGCCCGACCTCGACCTCCCGCAACGCCAGGCCACCGACGCGCTCATGCTCACGGGATTCTGGTATCGCGCCCTGCCTGCCGATCGGGTTCACCGCAACCAGCTCTACAAAGCGACCCTCCTCGAAATCCCTCTGGTCATCGGACGCGACCGCCTCGGACAGCCCTTCGCCCTGCGCGATGCCTGCCCGCACCGCGGCATGCCGCTCCACTGCGGAAAATTTGATGGAGAAAATCTCGAGTGCGGATATCACGGATGGCAGTTCGACGTGCACGACGGCCAGTGCGAGCTCATCCCGTCGCTCACCGCCGATCAGAATCTGAAAGTCGATCGCATCTACGCCGGCAGCTACGCCTGTGAGGAACAGGACGAGTTCATCTGGGTCTTCATTCCCGATCCGCCGCCGCCCGGCGCCGGATTCTCACCGCGACCCGAACCGCCCGACGCCGCTCCGCAGATCGAAAAATTTACCGACAAATACAAACTGGCCTATCTGCAAGCGGAAATGCCGGTTAGCATCGACCACGGCATCATCGGCCTCATGGATCCCGCCCATGGCCCCTTCGTCCACCAGGCATGGTGGTGGCGCACCCAGCACAGCATTCACGAGAAACAGAAAAACTTCGAACCCATTCCCAACGGCTTCCGCATGAGTGCGCACACTCCCAGTTCCAACTCCGCGCCCTACAAATTACTTCGCCTCTACGCCGACGCCGATTCCATCACCACCACCATCGATTTCGTTCTCCCCAACGTCCGCACCGAAACCATTCGCGCCGGAAAATACTGGTTCTCCAGTCTCACCACGGTCACGCCCATCACACGCAGCCACTGCCGTATCGACGTAGTCGCCGCCTGGAATTTATTTCGCTGGGTCCCGTTCGTTCCCGACCTGCTGAGATTTGTCTTCGCAAAATTCGTCGAACAAGACCGCCGTACCATGGAACTCCAAGCCGAAGGCCTGAAGCATAACCCTCACCTCATGCTGATCGACGACGCCGACCGCCCCGCCAAATGGTACTTCCAACTAAAGGCCGCTCACCTGGAATCGAAACGTATGGGAACGGAAATGAAGCACCCAATGTCAACTCCGGTCACACTGAAATGGCGAAGTTAGAGAGAAAAGCTAGAAAGAGAAGTGAGAAAGAGAAGTGAGAACAAACGCAGTTCTGTCATTCTGAGCGAAGCGAAGAACCCCTTGTAAGCCAAGACCACCAGCGGCCGCAAAAGGGATTTCCACCCCACCGCCGCCTTGTTTTTCGCGAAACCCGAAACCCGAAACTCAACCCTACTCCCCCACCAACCAATCCATCGCCTCTTCCCGCGTCTGGAACGTCGAAAAATCTCTCTGCGAAAACGTTTTGAAGTTCTCGTAGTACACGTGCGGCACACTCTCAGTTCCCACCCAAGCCGACCGCTTCACATAAGGACGATCCAGCGTCAGCACTTCCTTCATGTGCATCGCAACATTCTTATCGAAGTGCGCCCCGGTGAAATCGGCAAGCGTAAGCACCGACCCCGGAGCATGCCGCGAGATATCGGCCCGCACCAGATCCAGCAGAACCATCATCTCCTTGCTGCTGCAGCGGCTGAAATCGATGACGTAGATCATCTGACCCTTGTGCTTCACAAACTGCAGCCGCTCGTCGACCGGTTCAGGATTTGTCATCCCAGGATCTCCTCCACCACGCTGTAAGCCCCGTCCAGCGCCGAATCCAGAGCCGACGCATCCTTCCCTCCAGCTTCCGCCAGGTCCGGACGTCCGCCGCCCTTGCCACCAACCTTCTGCGCCACAGGCCCAATCACCTTGCCCGCCTGCACCCGTGAAGTCAAATCCTTCGTCACTCCGACAATCAGCGCGACATTCCCGTTCGATGCCGATCCCAAAATCACCACGCCCGATCCAATCTTGTCGCGCAACTGATCCACCAGCGTCCGCAACTGCCCCCGCTCCAGGTTGTCCACGCGGTGCGCCAGCACCTTCACGCCCTTAACTTCCTTGATCTTGTCGCCCACATTCGCCGTCGAAGACGACGCCGACTTCATCCGCGCCTGATCCAACTCGCGCGTCAACCGCTTGATCTCCGCATCCTTCTTCTCCAGTTCTGCTCTTAGCGCCTCAGCCGGAGAAAAAGAAGTTTCACTGTCGTGCGGTGAATCAGAAGAGGGTGGCCCATCCTTTCGCGCCTTTTGCGAAAGAGCCTGCCCTGAGCGGGGCGAAGGGGTGGGAGAGGCAAAACTCGACACCACATTCTCCAACTGATGATCCATGCGGAAGTGCCGCAACGACCCCTCGCCTGTGATCGCCTCCACGCGACGCACCCCTGACGACACACTACCTTCCTTCAAAATCTTGATCAGCCCAATCTCTCCCGTAGCCCCAGTGTGCGTCCCCCCGCAAAGCTCGGTGGAGAAATCACCAATGCGTACCACGCGCACCTTGTCCCCATATTTCTCCCCAAACAGCGCCATCGCGTGATACTCGTTCACCGCGACGTCGATCGGCACGTCAACAAAGGTCTCCACCTTCTGGTTGCGCAGCAACTCCTTGTTAATGAGGTCCTCAATATCCTGCAACTCTTCATCTTCCACCGCCGCGAAATGCGAAAAATCAAACCGCAAATGTCCCGGCGCCACCAGCGACCCCGCCTGCTTCACATGCTTCCCCAACACCTCGCGCAGACCAGCATGCAACAAATGCGTTGCCGTGTGATTCCGCATCGTCGCCTGCCGAACCTCGGTGTTGACCACAGCGTCGACGCGATCCCCAACGCTGAGGGTGGACTTCACGACCACCTGATGTGCACGCACCCCCTGAATCGGGTAATAGCAACCGGTCACATCGGCGACGACAGTATTGTGATCGTCCGAGTAAAGCCATCCCCGATCCCCCACCTGCCCACCCGCCTCGGCATAGAACGGCGTGTGATCCAGAATGACCTCACCCGACTCGCCCGCCCTGAGCTCGCGTACTCCTTGCCCGTTGTGAATGATCGCCAGAACTTCGCATCCATCCGACCGCGTCTGCCGGTATCCCTCAAACTCCGACTTCGGCAACTGCTGATACGCCGGATTCGCCGTCTGCTTTGCCGCCCCCTTCCACGAAGCCCGCGCCCGCGACTTCTGCTCGTCCATCGCGCGATCGAATCCAGCGCGATCAAACTCAATCCCCTGATCCCGCGCCGCATCCTGCATGAAGTCAAGCGGCATTCCGAAAGTGTCGTAGAGTTTGAATGCGTCCTCACCCGCGAGTTTCTCCTGTGAACTCTTGAGCAAGGTCTCGAGCTTCTCCAACCCCACATCCATCGTGTGCGCGAACCGAGTCTCCTCGACCCGTACCGCCTTCGACACTCGATCCGCCGTCTCATTCAACTCCGGATAAGCATCCCGCATCAGATCGCGAACTGCAAACACCATCTCGTACAAAAACGGTTTCGTCTGCCCTAGCAACCGCCCATGCGTGATCGCCCGCCGGATAATCTTCCGCAACACATATCCGCGCCCTTCATTCGAAGGAAGGACTCCGTCGGAAATCAGGAAGGTAGCAGCCCGCGAGTGATCGGCGATAACCCTCAGCGATCCGGCGGCTTTGTGACTAGATGCCCAACCAGGGTTCAATTCAAGGTGAACCGGACGAACGAAAGGACCGCTATGATCGGGGGTGTCCTTACCCGTTAGCTCCGCCGCCCGCTTGATGAGCGGAGTAAACAAGTCTGTGTCGTAATTCGAAACCACGCCTTGCAGCGCCGCCGCCGTTCGCTCCAACCCCATTCCGGTGTCGATCGATGGTTTGGGCAGCGGATTCAGCTTCCCGCTGGCATCGCGGTCAAACTGCATGAACACCAGATTCCAGATCTCGACATATCGTCCACAATCACACCCGAAAGCACAGTCCGCATGCCCTTGATCGGACGACGCCACGCCCATGTCGTAGTAGATCTCGCTGCACGGCCCGCAAGGCCCGGTATCGCCCATCTGCCAGAAGTTGTCCTTCAACCCCATCTCAAAGGTGCGGTCCTTGGGCACGCCCTGGGCCGCCCACAGGTCATAAGCCTCGGCATCGCGCTGCAGTCCGCCCTCGCCGTTGAAGACTGTAACGTACAACTTGTCCTTCGCAATCCCAAACCACTCCGGCGAAGTAATCAACTCCCACGCGTAGGCAATTGCATCCTTCTTGAAGTAATCGCCAAACGAAAAATTCCCCAGCATCTCAAAAAATGTGTGATGCCGGTTGGTGAATCCCACATTCTCCAGATCGTTATGCTTGCCGCCCGCCCGCACACACTTCTGCGACGTAGTCGCCCGCGAGTAATCCCGCTTCTCCAGCCCCAGAAAAACATCCTTGAACTGGTTCATCCCTGCGTTGGTAAACAGCAGCGTCGGATCATTAGCCGGGACAAGCGACGACGAATGCACCTCTTTGTGTCCCTTGTGCACAAAGAAGTCCAGGAATTTGCGGCGGATTTCGGAACCGGTCAGCATGGAAAAGCCATTCTAAATGAACCAGGCCTGTTGCCGTTGCCCGGGACGTCTTCGGTTCGCGGAGTACGTGCCCGAAGCACATCAGCAAATAGCCAAGGGCACAGACAGACGAAGAAGTAGAAGAGCGGCCTTCCTCCGTGTGCTCTGTGCCCTCTGTGGTAAATGGTTTTTCTTGACTTACTTAATCGCGTCGACGGCCTTCTCGGTTTCCTTCTTGACGTCGTGGCCCGCGTCCTTGGCGCCCTTTTCCGTATCCTTAGCCGCGGTCTTGGTGGCCTTTCCTGTTTTGTCTGCCGCCTTCTCGGTTCCCTTGGCCGTATCCTTCGCAGCCTTCTTTGTTGCGTCGCCAGTTTTGTCGGCCGCCTTCTCGGTCCCCTTCGCCGTATCCTTCGCAGCCTTCTTTGTTGCGTCGCCAGTCTTGTCTGCCGCCTTCTCAGTACCCTTGGCAGTATCGTTCGCCGCCGTCTTGGTAGCGTGCCCAGTCTTCTTCGCCGCCTTATCCGTAGCCTTAGCCGTATCGTCCGCGGCCTTTTTTGTGTCTGTCGCAACATCCTGCGCCAGCGCGATTGAAGCCACGCCAAGCAACGACGCAACCAACAGTGCCTTCAGAAGTCTTTTCATAATGTCCTCCTCGATTTTGGAACCCCAGAAGTCTGCATGCGAGTATGCGACATCGCAACGCTCAACGCAAGAGACTAAGCCCGCGCCTTCCTCAAGCCGTCTCGCTCTCCAGCGCACTCAGAACCTCGTCATCCACATCCCACTTCTTCAGGATCGTAAAGATCGTTTTCATCCCGAATCCCGCTCGTGCCAGCTGCCGAAAGACTCGCGCCGTCTCCTTCTGATCCTTCGGCTTCTGCAGCCGTTTCTTCCGCAGAAACTCGCGAGCCTGCTTCTCGTCGCTCACGCCCTCGTAAGCCGCCTCCACCGCTTTTTCGATCACCGACCCATGCACGCCACGCGTCTTCAACTCCGTGACCACTCGCATCCGCCCCAGCTTCTGATTGTCGCGCCGCAGCGAAGAATAATAGGCCGCATACTGCGAGTCGTTCAGATATCCCTGATCCTTCAGCCTCCGGATCACCAACTCCACCAGCGTCTGCCCATACTCCGACTCGGGTTCTTCCACGCGCGCCCGCATCAGTCGCTTCAACTCCGCGACCGTCCGCATGCGCCGCCCCAGCGCACCTACGGCATACTCATAAAGCTCATCCTCCGAATACTGCCTTCTTTTTGGACGCGAGAACGCCATACCTCCACGATATTCGCAAATGGCCCAAACCACAAAGCAAATGAGCGTTAAGCGGAACTCGCAGAAGTCCTCCTCCGCGTCCCCTGTGTCCTCCGTGGTGAAAAGGTTTTTGTTCCCAATAAAAAAGGGCGCGCCCATGCACGCCCATCCAAGGAGGCAACACAATGAACAAAGCAAAACTCAGAGCCTACCGGTTCCCAAATCCCGCCGACTGCATCGACTGCCGCGAAATGTCCGCCGTCGACGCAATACCCGCCATACGCAGCTTGAAGTCGTCAGCATTGGAAGCGTTCTCCAGCGCGGTCTCGTAATTTACCAGCCCCGCCTGGAACAGATCCCACAACGACTGATCAAACGTTTGCATGCCATACTGCGAAGTACCTGCCGCAATCGCGTCGCGAATCGACCGCGTCTTTTCCGGCACCAGCACGCACTCGCGAATGTAAGCGGTATTAATCATCACCTCGACTGCCGGCACTCGTCCTTCCGCGTCGCAACGCCGAACCAGTCGCTGGCTGACAATGGCCCGCAGCACAGCCGCCAGCTGCATGCGGATCTGCTTCTGTTCAGGCGGCGGGAAAATCGAGATTACACGGTTAATCGTTTCCACCGCGTCCAGCGTGTGCAGGGTCGAGAACACCATGTGCCCCGTCTCGGCCGCATGCAACGCTGTCGAAATCGTTTCCAGGTCTCGCATTTCGCCCACCAGGATCACGTCCGGATCCTGACGCAGAGAAGCGCGGAGCGCCGCGCCGAATGTTGGCGTGTCCACCCCTACCTCGCGCTGGTTGACGTATCCCTTCTTATCGCGGTGCAGAAATTCGATCGGATCCTCAATCGTGACGATATGTTCCGCCCGCGACGAGTTCACCCGATCCACCATCGCGGCCAGCGTCGTCGACTTACCGGAACCCGTAACGCCCGTCACCAGGATCAGCCCGCGCGGCATATCGCAGATCTGCTCCACCACCTTCGGCAGAAACAGTTCGTCAAGCGCGCGAATCTTGGTCGGAATAACACGAAGCACCAGTCCCACGTTGCCGCGTTGCTGGAAGATGTTCACACGGAACCGTCCCAGTCCGGCCACGCCGTACGCCATATCGATTTCCGTGGTCTCTTTGAACTTCTGCTTTTGCCGCGCCGACATCATGCTGAACGCCATGTTCAACATATCTTCGGCACTGATACGCGGCTGTTCGGTCAACGGCACCAGCTCGCCGTCAATGCGCAAGTGAGGATAATTTCCCACCTTCAAGTGCAAGTCGCTGGCTCGCCGTTCCGTCGCTATCCGAAGCAGGTCATCAATATTCATGCGGACTTTTCCCCTGGGTACATCTCGCTATCATGATCCTCCGAATCGTCACCTTGCCCAAGATGACCTAGGTAATGGCCTCGATGCTGCACAAGGACAGCCCCTAAAGTTTCCGCCACCATCGCCAAACATCCGCGACCTCCGAATCGTCCGCCGATGCGGCCGCATCTACCACTGGAACCCGCGACCCGTGCACCCCACCGCCCTCATCTTCGACATGGACGGCGTCCTCATCGACTCCGAGCCCGCCCACAAGCTCGCCAAAGAACGCGCCTTCGCTCGCTTCGGAATCGCTCTGCCCGAACCCGTCTACGATCTATACAAAGGTCGCCCCGACGAAACCATGATGAGCGAAGTCGTCCCCACACTCCCCAACCTCACCGTCAATGTGCAGGAAATGCTTCGCCTGAAGCACTTGGAATTCGAGACCGTGGAACATCTGGCCCGACCCATCCAAGGCGCGAAAGAGTTCGTAACCTGGGCAAGGACGAAGTTCCGAATCGCGCTAGCCACTTCAGCCACTCCCCGTAACCGGCAAGTCGCACTCGCCCTGCTCGGACTCAGCGACAGTTTTGATTTCGTTGTCGATACATCCGGCTTCACCCACCCTAAGCCCAATCCGGAGATCTTCCACACCGCACTCCGCGGCCTCAACGCAGCCGCTACCGACTGCCTCGTCATCGAAGATTCTCTCGCCGGAGTCACTGCCGGAAAGGCCGCCGGATGCCGCGTTGCCGCCCTCACTACTTCGTTCGCGGAACAGCCGCTGCGCGAAAGTGGCGCCGACCACATCGTCGATAACTTCGAGCAGCTGCGCGAGTTACTCGACCGCTAAAAGGAACTCTGATTATTCTGATCGCAATGCCTGCATCGGATCAACCGTCGCCGCCCGCCGCGCCGGCAAATACGCAGCCGCCAACGCCAGCAGCAATACGCAAATCGCAGCCAGCGCTAACACCATCGGATCAAACGAACTCACTCCAAACAAAAACGACTGCAGCAATCGCGACGCCGCTGCCGCGCCCACCAATCCAATGACGCAACCCGCGATCGCGAGCTTGGCCGCCGAGCCGAAGATCAATCCCAGGATTCCCGACCGTGGCGATCCCAACGCGAGTCGAATTGCCATCTCCTGCACCCGCAGCGCCGCCGAAAACGCCATCACACTGTAGATGCCCAGCGCCGCCAGCAACACCGCTGCCAACGCGAATGCCGAAATCAGAATTGTGTTGAACCGCCGAGGAGCCTCGGTCTCCGAGACCGCGTGCTCCATGGTCTGGATTTGGGCAAGCGGCAGCTGGGGATCAAGGGAGCGGACTGTGGCGCGAAGAACATTTTCCATCTGCTCCGGCTCCGTCGCCGTGCGTATCGCGATGTAGCCCCCGTCGCCATTTAGATCCGTGGGAGAGGCAAGCGATCCCACGGCCTTCTCATACTGTCCGACCAGCAGGTAGTACTGTTCTTTGCTCGGCACGTCGGGTGATGCTTCCTTCACATCCGCAACTTCACCCACCACCGTCAACCACGGTATCTTCGGTTCTTGCAACCCCATGCGCAGACGCTTGCCGACCGGGTCTGAACCCGGCCAGCAGCGCTTGGCGAGCTTGCGGTTCACGAGCGCGACCAGTTGCGTGTCCGCTGTGTCCGCTGAAGTGAAATAACGCCCGGACAGCAGCGGAACACCGATCGACTGTAGATAGTCGCCTTCTACAATCACCTTCGTGGCGAGATTCATGGCGGCGCCCTTGGGCGCGACATAGCCCTCCGCTTCGAATACGGTATTGCTGTCGCCGCCCGAAGCCGGAAGAAACGAGGTCAGGCCCACAAACTTCACGCCGGGAAGCTGCCGAAGATGGCGAATCAGTTCGTGATTGAACCCATCCACAGCCGCTTGCGTTGCATATTGCTTCTGCGGCAGCGAGTAGGAAGCCGTGAGGACATGGTCCGGGCGAAAGCCGAGATCCACGGCACGCATCTTCTCAAAGCTCCGCAGCAGCAAGCCAGAAGCGACGAGCAGCGCCAGCGCGATGGCAATTTCGCCGACCACCAGCGCAGAGCGCAGTCGCGCGTGCCCTCCGCCGGCCGTGCCCGTACGTCCACCTTCCTTGAGAGCCTCGTTCACACTCGTTCGCAGGGCGGCAAAAGCCGGAGCCAGCCCGCAAACGATTCCGGTGATCACCGCCAGCATGATGGCGAACACCACGACACGCCAATCAAGGCCAATCTCGTTAACTCGGGGCAGGGTCTCGGGCAACCAGCTCACGCCCACACGCAAAGTCATCGCGGCCAGTTCCAATCCGAGAAGACCTCCCGTGATGCTCAACATCAGGCTCTCCAGAATAGCCTCCCGCAGCAGCACCGAGGGGCGCGCTCCCAGCGCCAGGCGCATGGCGATTTCGCGGCGGCGCCGGATCGCCCGCACCAGCAGCAACCCGGCCAAATTGGCGCAGACGATCAACAGCACAACCACAATTGCCATAAACAAAGTGCGCACCAATGGACGCGCTTGTTCTACGGTCTCCTCATGGAGCGAGCGCACCACTGAGCGTATGTGTACATTCGCAATAGCGGGGGGATAGTTGCGCATGGTCTCCTGGGCCACGCGCTGCGCATCACTCTCCGCCTGCGCCGGGGTAACTCCAGCCTTGAGCCTTCCCACCATGTTGAAGTTCCACGAGTCTGCTCCGGTCGTTATTTCGTCTCGGTCAAAGCTCATTGGAATCCACAGCTGGCTGCTGTTCAGGTGTCCCGGAACGAGTGGAAACTCGAAACTGCGCGGCATCACGCCGATGATTTCGTAGGGCTTGCGATCGAGCAGAATCTTGCTTCCGAGAACGTGTGGGTCGCCGTGCAGGCGGCTCTGCCAGAGAGAGTAGCTCAGAAGGGCAACCTGCACTTTGTTGTCATCTTCCTGCTGCGTGAAGAAGCGGCCTATCAGGGGCGCAACTTGCAGCGTGGGGAGTACTCCGCCAGAGAGCCGGGCCGCAGTCACCTGTGCCGGATCGCCAATGCCCGATAGTTCGTAGACGGTCTGTGTATACCCGCCCATGCTATCAAAGCTATGCGTGTCGCGCGTATAGGCCTGAACGTCCGGCGCAGTCACGCCGGCCTCGCCGTTCCCTCCCACATCCACGCCTTGCAGAATGTCAGAAAGCTGCACCAGCCTATTGGAATGTGGAAAGGGCAGCGGCCGTAGCAACACTCCTTCGACGATGGAGAAGATGGCCGTCGTGGCCCCGATACCGAGGGCAAGCATGAGCACGGTTGTCGCCGTAAAGCCGGGCGACTTCAACAGCTGGCGAATTGCGATCCGTAGGTTTAGCAACGGCATCATCGCCTCCTCGAGTTGGAATGTCCGAGTCGATACTCAATCCGTTCGCAGCGCTTGCATCGGATCGATCATCGCCGCGCGCCGCGCGGGCAAGTACGACGCAAATAGCGCCGTGACAAACAGGATCACGCCCACCGCAACAATCACCGACGCGTCGATTGCTCCCACTCCGTACAGCGTCGAACGCATCGTCCGCCCTACCAGCACCGCGCCGGCAAGACCAAACGCCAGTCCTACCGCCGCCAGCAGAGATGCTTGTTGCAGAATCAGCCAGATTACATTCCCCCGGCTCGCGCCCAGCGCCAGACGCAGCCCAATCTCATTCGTTCGCTGCGCCACCGCAAACGCCATCAATCCATAAATGCCTACCGCCGCCAGCAGCAAGGCCACCAACGCGAAGCTGGCAAACAAGACCATCGTGTAACGGTCTTCGCCCAGCGATTCGGTTTTCACTTGATCAAGAGTGCGCAGCCGCCCCAGCGCAATCTCCGGATCGACAGAGTGCACCGCCGCCGCAATCGTCTTTGACATCGCCGCCGGATCTTCCGCAGTCCGTACTCCAATGTTCACGCTCGGAGACAACGACTGCGCGAATGGTACATCGACCTCGGGAAACGGCTCCCGGAAATCTCCAGCCCTCACGTTGTGAAACACTCCCACAATCTGCCACTGGATCTCGGGGCCTAATTTCGGCAGCCCGGGAATAATCTCTTCGATCAACACTCGCTGTTGCAACGGATCGAGCCCCTTCAGGTAGCGGCTCACAAACTCCTGGTTCACCATCGCAACCCGCACGCTCGACGCTGAGTCCTGGTCCGTAAACGTGCGCCCCTTCACCACCTCGATGCCAAAGGTCTTGAAGTAGTCGGGCGAGACCGACTGGAATCCGGTCCCCGGTCGCTGCGACGGATCCGCGAACGTTTGGCCACCAACCAAACGAAATGGCATGCCGTCACTCGTCCCGCGCAGAGGCATTCCCGTCACTGTGGCGGCAGCCGACACACCCGGCACAGCGCGCAACGCGGTCAACATCTGCTGGTTATATGTATTCATCTGCTCCGGACTCGAGAACTTCCCATGAGGTTGCTCCAGCCCAAAGACCAGCACATGGTCGGTGCGCACACCAAGGTCCACTCGCGTCAGGTTCCAGAAGCTGTGAATCGCAAGTCCAGCGCCGGCCAGCAGCGACAGCGCCAACGCGAACTCTCCCATGATGAGTCCTCGCCGCAGTTTGTGGCTGCCCGTGCTCGTGCCCGACCGTCCGCCATCCTTCAGCGATTCTCCTGGATCCACGCGCGATGCGTACCACGCCGGCGCGCAACCAAATAGAATTCCTGCCAGCGTCGTTGATGCCAGCGCCGCTACTAGAACATGAATGTCCAACCGGAAATCCGCCTCCGACGGCAAGATCCCCGGCGGCACCATCGCCAGAATGGCCCGCAGCAAGCCCGCTCCCAGCGCAATCCCCAGCCCGCCTCCTAGGAGCGCCAGCAAAACGCTTTCGGTCAGAAACTGGATAAATATCTGATGGCGGCTGGCTCCCACCGAACTCCGTATCGCGACTTCTCGTTGCCGCGCCGCGCCCTTGGCCAGCAACAGATTCGCAATGTTTACGCACGCGATCACCAGCACGAATCCCACCGCCCCTAGAAGCAGCCACAGATTGTGGATGCGCTCCGGCGGGAGAAAATCATTCTTCAGGTGCTCAACCGACGCTCCCCATCCCTTGTTTGAATTGGGATACGCCGCCGCAATGTGGCTTGTCACCGCGTCCATATCAGCCTGCGCCTGTTGCAGGGTGACGCCATTCTTCAAACGCCCCATCGCGATCAGCCAGTGATAGTCGTGATTGATCTGTTCCGGCCGGAACGCCAGTGGAGCCGCCAGTTGAAAATCAAAGCGATCCGCGATTCCCGGCGCTAACACACCCACCACGGTGTAAGGCTCGCCATTGATGCGCATCGGTTGCCCGATCACGTTGCGGTCCGCGCCCAGCCGGTTCCACAACTTGTAAGTGAGAATGACCGCGTGGTCCTTTCCCGGGATCCCTTCCTCCGGCAAAAAGTCGCGCCCCATCAAAAACGGAATCCCCTGCATGCTGAACCATCCGGGCGTCGGGCGCATCCCCTCGATCTGCTCGGGCTGAGCATTCGTCGACAGATTGAAGCTGCCCCCAGTCCACGCCGCGATTTGCTGGAACGACGTGCTCTGCGCTTTCCAGTCGAGAAAGTCGCCGGCCGAGATTCCATTGTTGTGCCCGTTCACCTTCGACCACACCATCACCAACTGATCAGGATTGGGATACGGAAGCGGCGCCAACAACACCGCATAGACGACTGTGTAGATGGCTGTCGTTGCGCCAATGCCCAGCATGAGTGTCGCGATTACGGCTGCGGTCAATCCAGGGCTCTTGCGCAACCCGCGCAAGCCATAGCGAAGATTCCTCAGGACAGATCCCATGCTTCACCTCGAATGAAAGTCCCACGGATGGTTTCCAAACTATGCTTGCCTACACTCGTCCTGCCAAGAAGTGTGGAAAGAGGGTACTGAAAAGACGGAAGTTAAGGCATCAGCATCGCGCAACCGTGCGAGCCACTTGTCCGAAAGCGAAATCCCGTGTCCGTTCCTGAACACTCTTCCAGCCTAACTCGCCCGGGACCCACGACTGGCTGAGCCCCTGTTATATACTCACTTTCCAATCTCCGAATTGATCCTCAATGGCATTTGCAGGTGAGACCCGCAACTCACGATGGCCCGTACTCCTTGCCGTGCTGTTCGCCTTGATCGGTGTCGTCCGCATTGTCTCTACCTACTCTCAGACCGCGCAGGCATTCGATGAGATATGTCACGTCGCCGCGGCTATCGAGTTACTCGATCACCATACCTACACGCTCGATCCCGTCCATCCGCCGCTGTCCCGGATTGCGATCGGCTTGCCGCTCTACCTTGCCGGTGAACGATACCCTCACCTGCCGCTAGTCAATCACGACATCACCTATAACGACGTCGGTAACGCGATCCTCTACGACTCCGGACACTACCTGCGCAATCTGAAGCTGGCACGATTGGGTGTGCTGCCGTTCTTCCTGCTCGCGACCGCGATCGTATTCCTGTGGGCCCGCCGCGAGTACGGCGACTTGGCCGCGGTAATGGCCGCCGCATTATTTACCACGCTTCCCAACATTCTCGCGTTCTCGAGCATCGCCTACACCGACATCGTTGCCGCGTCCACCCAGGTCGCACTCTTCTTCGCCTTCGTCCAATGGCTCGACAAGCCAACGAAACGTTCCGCTCTCTGGTTCGGATTGGCTGCGGGACTTGCGCTTGCCTCCAAGGCGACGACTCTCATCTTCTCTCCTGCAGTGGCAGTCGCGATCCTTCTCGCCAAATGGATCTCCACTCGCACCGTCGTCGGCGAGAATGCCTCGCCCCGCCTCATCGTCCGGCACATCGCAATCGTCCTCGCTCTCGCAAGCCTAATCGTCTGGGCCACGTATGGCTTTGCGGTGCAGCATGTGCGCGAAGGGATGAATCTTTCCGCCGAGTCCATGCCTTCGTTCCAGCACTTCCCAGCTCCGCTGGCGCGGGCGGCCCGCTGGCTGATCACAACTAACCCGCTCATGCCCGCTCCCGCTGTGGTGAAAGGCGCGGCCAACGCTTGGGTGCTGGACAAATCCCGGCCCACGGCCTACCTGCTGGGCCGCACAAAGCCCGGCGGATGGTGGTACTTCTTCCTCGTAGGCGTCGCCGTGAAGTCGCCACTGCCACTGCTCGTCCTGGCGTTCCTCGGCGTACTCTCGCTGAGAACGTTTGAGCCGCGCCGACGATGGCGTGCCCTTGCTCCAGCTTTAGCCGCGCTCGCCGTGCTGGTCATCACCATGCCAGTCAGTTACAACGCTGGCGTTCGCCACGTTCTCGTAGTCTTTCCGTTGCTCGCGATCGTAGCCGGCCGCGGATCTGCTTACCTCTGGAACATGCAGGGAACTCAGCGTTGGCTTCCGCGGGTTGCGCTGCTCGTCTTGCTGTGCTGGCAAGCTGTTTCAACGGTGCGCGCCAGCAGCGAGTATATCGCCTACTTCAACGAACTCGCCGGAAGCGATCCCAGCCGCGTCCTGGTTGCAGGATGCGACCTCGACTGCGGCCAGGACTTCTTTCGCTTGTCACGCGAACTGCAGTCCAGACACATTGACCACGTGACAGTCGCGCTCTGGTCCAGTGCAGATCCCAGGCAAATGCATCTGCCCGATTTCGAAGTGCCGCAAGCAGGACGACCTGTTACCGGATGGTTCGCTATCAGCCTGCGCGCCCTGCGCTTGGGGAACTCATTCCACATGACCTATCCTGCGGGCACATTCGACTGGCTGAAGGCCTATCAACCGACGGCGCGAATCGGGAAGACGATCCTGCTCTACTACATCCCTGACGATGGCCGTCCGCACGCCAGTGCTACCGCGGAATAGAAAAGCCGCCCGACGGGGCGGCTTCTCAACAGCAATCGACCTACGCCTATGCGACCGCAGTCTCTTCCGCCACCGGCGGTTGGAACGGCTCATCGTAGCTGCCACCATAAATCGACGGCACCTTCGATCCCATGGGACGCAGATATGTTGCGAGCTCTCCGCGATGATGGATGCAGTGGTTGTTGAGGAATCCCAGGTACGCAACCGCGGGCATGTTGAATACGCCAAAGAAGTTGACTGGCGTCAACAACTGTTCCGCGGTCATGGCTTCCACGCGCGCGATGCCGCGCTTCATGTTCTCGTCGTACCATGCGACCACTTCGGCCGAGGTCTGCGGCTTGTGCTCCGGGTTCTCCATGTTGAACTTCAGGTCGGCAATGCCATCTAGAAATTGAACGTCAGTGTTCGCGATGTGCCACGCCAGTTCCTTCGCGGTGCGCGCTTTCGCATCCGGACGATAGTCGGACTTCGCGTCCGGTACGGCAGCGATCACCTTCTTGGTGATCTCTACTTCATTCTTGAAGCCGTCGAGCGTGATCGCTCGATAGCCGAGGGCAACTTCAGGAGTCATTTGGGACATTGTCTTCTCCTCGCTGTGTTTTGTTTCTTCCGGGCTAAACGGACTGAAGGGGCGCTTGGGGCGCCCCTCCGCTGGAACGAGTTTGATATCGGTCGGGGTGATTATACTCCGACCGGCTGCTTGCTGCCCGCCTTGCTTCTGACCGGGACGGCTGTGAACCAGTTGTGGCGGTCGCCCTTCTCGCCGCGCACGATGGCGTAGAACTCCTTCTGCAGAGCCTTGGTGATCGGACCTACCGTGCCCTTGCCGACCTTGATCTTGTCGACCGAGCGGATCGCGGTCACTTCGGCGGCCGTGCCCGTGAAGAACACTTCATCGGCAATGTAGAGCATCTCGCGCGGAATCATCTGCTCGACAATCGGGATATTCAGGTCGCGCGCAATCTGCAGCACCGAGTCGCGCGTGATCCCGGGCAGAACCGAACTGCCGAGCGGGGCCGTGATCAGCTTGTCGCGATGCACCAGGAACAGGTTTTCGCCCGAGCCCTCGCTGACGAAGCCGGACTTGTCGAGCGCGATGCCTTCCACGTATCCGTTGGCAATGGCTTCCATCTTGATGAGCTGCGAGTTCATGTAATTGGCGCCGGCCTTGGCCATCGCCGGCAGCGTGTTGGGTGCCAGCCGCGTCCACGACGAGACACACACATCCACGCCGTCGCCATCGCCGCTCAAGTACTTTCCCCACGGATAGTTGACGATGTACATCTCGACCGGGCAATTCAGCGGGTTGACCCCGGCGTCGCCATATCCGCGAAACACCACCGGGCGGATGTAGCACGGCCACGCCCCGTTATGCCCCACCGTGTCGAGCATCCCCTTGACGATCTCTTCGAGCGAGTAGGGAAGCTCCATGCGGTAGACCTTGGCGGAATCGAGCAGCCGCTGCATGTGCTCGTAGGCGCGGAAAATGGCCGGCCCGTTGGGCAGTTCGTAGCAGCGAATGCCTTCAAAGACCGAAGACCCGTAATGAACGACGTGCGACATCACGTGCAGAGTCGCGTCGTCCCAGTTGATAAGCTTCCCGTTGTGCCAGATCTTCTCGGTCTTCTGAATTGCCATGCCGACTCCTTGATGGGCGCTGCGTTCCCAATAATTATATCCGAGCCCGAAGTGGACTCATGTAACGACAGTGTAAAGACGGGGCTTCCCAAATGTTGTCATCGAGCGAGGTGATGTTGGCGCGCTGAGCGCAAAGGGCAACCGCAGTCGAAGGAGCCCAGCAATTTTCAAGCGGTCCGGTGCTTCAGGGGGTTCTACCTTTTCTTTCGCCCCTACGGGGCCTGTTCCTGCTTTTGGTTGCGCTTACCCACGGCTTGCGCCGTGGGCTGCATTCTTGCGCTTCTTCGGAGCTTGGGCTTTCACAATTCCGGCTTCGGGTTTCACACTTTGTGGCGGCTTGCGCGTCTTGGCTTCGGAAAGTTTGGCTGCTGGATTTGGTGGGACTGATGGAAGTGGCGGCTTCGGGGGCACTGCGTTGCGGCCCGGTAGTTCTGGGCCGCCTGGACAGCCGGGGGCGGCTGTCCCCACAAAACCTGGACGGACGAATGCGTCCGTCCCTACATGGGTTGGGGACGTGTGGGGTGCATTTCCGTTTGTGGGGGCGGCGTGGGATGGGGTTGCTGAACGGTAGGCTGAGGGGACCTTGTCGGGGCCGCCGAAGTATGCGGCCAGGTCGGCTTCTCGGAAGCGGGCGACTTCTTCGCGGGTGGGTGGACGACGGGGGGCGGCGGAGGGTTCGTATGGCTCGTCGATCTCGGTCGGGGGCTGGTCGGGGTAGTTGGGGATCTCGCGGATCATTTCGTCCTGGTGGAGGTCGAAGCGGACGTGGCGGATGTTGCGGACGGCGGTGTTGAGGGCGCGCAGGATGAGTTCGCCGCGCTTGAGTTCAAGGGTGCCGCGAAGCAGTCCGTTGACGACTTCCATGAGGGAGGCCTGGATGGACTCGGGGTCTTCGAGAAGGGCGGAGCGGAGGACGCGGGAGCTGGGAAAGCGGACGGAGCGGAGCATGCGCTGGTGGAAGTAGCAGAACTGTTCTCCGCGAAGGGCGGGAGAGCCGCAGCGTACGCCGGTGACTTTGATATGAGTGCAGGATTTGGGGTGCGACATTTGGGTGTTCCTCTCGTTGGATAGGGCAACAATTTTTTTGTAGTTGTGGGCTAAAATCTTGGCTTCATTGGAGTTAGGGGCGGAGGAGATGACGACATCTGCGTATAATCTTGGAAACACAGGACTTGCGAGTAAAATCTTGCGAACAAAGGACTTAACGCGGGTGGCAGGGGTGGAGGGTGGTTGGGGAATTGGCTTCCGGCTTCCGGCTTTCGGCTTTCGGGCTGACGAGATTGCCGGTTCGTTGGGAGTACGCTGGGGCATACCTCCACTGTCGCCGTTTGAGTTTTCTCAGTAAAGGTTGGATGTCACAAGAATGAAATATATTTTTGGGGTGGGCTGTGGAAAACGTTCAGTGCCAGGGGTCAGGAGCCAGGCGTCAGGCGTCAGCGTCGAGAGGGCAGGTCCCCTGCGGCTAAAGCCATGGCGCCGCGCAATCGCACCGAGTGCGACCGCGAAATTGTCACGGTGCTCGCCGAACGCCACAGCCACAAGCAAGCCGCTGGACGCCAGCGGTCCCCATACCCGTACTATCAGCCGCGCCCTCGAAGAAATGCGCCACTGCTACACCACGCCGAGCAGCGAAGCTCCTCATGGCGCTTCCACCCGCCTCCAGTGGATCGATCTCGCTATCTGATTGCACCGACCCCGAGGACACCACGCTCGACCGGCTATGACCTGCTTTCGCTATTTGAGCCGTGATGCTGGTCACTGACAGGTAAAAGGTGGTGACGCAGGCTGCTGATGGCTGAAACACGGCCTACGGAGTGTTGGTCTTGACAGATCAAGTTCTAATGATACTTCGCGACCGAACCTCTGATATCGTTTTCGGAACACTTTTCCTGCTTGTCGCATTGGGCGCCTGGGGCACCGCCCTGATGCGCCGCCGGAGCGGGGTGGGCGTCCTCATTTGGCTGGGAGCTTTGAGTGCGATTGAGGCCCGCCCCCTGTTTCCTTTGTTGGATGATGCGGGACTTCTGCCGCACTGGCTTCACGTCACTCTTCCCTATCTGGGCGAGGTTCTCTCGTACTTGGTGGTGGTTGTTGCTGTGCTCGCCTTCTTGCAGCTAAGCCAGGGCAAACTGCGGTTCCTTCTGCAAGGAATGACTTTAGTGGGATTAGGGATAGCTTTAGCAGGTGTCGGCTTTTTCCTATTTACAGGCTCGTCCAACAAAGTGATGCCCTACAACCATCTCCTCGCCGCCTGTTTGCTGGCGGTCCTGGCAACGGTGGTCGCCGTGCCAAGACTCTCTCGGAAGTTCCTAATCCTGCCCAACTTCGTTCCGGCTGTAGGCATATTTCTTTTCGCGATTGAAGCTTTGTATGGCAATTTGTCGCTGCCCCTGGGCTACCAGAGTCCACCCCAAATCTTGGACCCCCTGGGGTTTACAGTCCTCTTCTTTTCCTTTGGCTATGTCGCCGCGCGGCGATTGAAAACGAGTCTTCCTACCCTCCACAGGGTTAGTTGACGTAACCTCAGCAGTCGACTCACCCAGGGCGAAT
Source organism: uncultured Acidobacteriaceae bacterium (assembly GCA_963731405.1). Lineage (GTDB taxonomy): Bacteria > Acidobacteriota > Terriglobia > Terriglobales > Acidobacteriaceae > Sulfotelmatobacter. The sequence goes on from CAVSVS010000012.1 coordinate 95,313, forward strand.
GCATCCCCGTCTCCAGCGCGATCCGACAGCGCGGCATGGCCCCAAACACCTCTCGCATCGCTTTCGGAGTCGTGCTCACTTTCTGTTCCAGCAGCACTTCGCCCGCTTCGTCTAGCAGGCAATACCAACTCGATCGATCGTCCAGGTCCAACCAATGGTCAGCTTCGGTTGAGAAAAATTCTGGTAGTGGCTCAGTTTGAGCCACTACCAAAATTCTTCGTCGCTCTTACCGGGGCAGTGCTAACCTTCTTCATTGCCGGTCTCCTTTTTATCTGTGCCTTGAGCACCTCGATAACTTGGGAGCGTACACCGCATCCCGCCGGAGACCGGCTTTCTCATCCCATCTGTTCTCGACACCTGTCGAGAGCCGCACGTTTCGGATTCCAATTTCTCCTGTAACTTTTAACAGTTACCGACACACCGTCCGCGCTCTAGGCTTTTGTTTCCATCAGCACGCCGGGGGATTTGTTTCGTGACCCTGAGGTTGAAAACGATGAAAAGCGCCATCTTCACATTGCTAGGTGTACTCGGATTCGTTTCAGTTCTTGTTCATCAAGCCAATGCCCAAGCGAACAAAACTACCAACGAAGAATTGATCGCGATCGACATCCTTCTCGAACCAAATCAAGCAATGATCGACAAGGCCAACACGGTGAACGCCCGGTTGCGAGGGAACTACCCGGCTGGGTATTCACTGGACGCCACACACGCGCCGCACGTCACGTTGCTGCAACGCTTCGTTCGAGTAAAGGACCTGAATGCTGTGACTGGAGCCGTCGCAAAGGTTTACGCCGCCGAACCGCCCATAGGTTTGCAGCTGAAAGCGGAGAGTCTTGATTATGTCCTTTGGGGAGGAGTGGCGGTGACGGTCTTTGTCGTCGAGCGCACGCCTGAACTGATGCAGTTGCATGAGAAGGTCATTGCCGCGGTCGAGCCGTTTTCAGTGAGCGGCGGTACCGCAGCGGCTTTCGTGGGCGACGACGCCAATTCCGATACCATCGGCTGGGTCGAGCATTTCATTCCTGACTCCAGCGGCCCGAAATATATTCCCCACGTCACGCTGGGGGTTGCCCATGAAGATTTTGTCAAAGGGATAAAAGCCACACCATTCGACGCCTTCACCTTTAAGGTAGCCGGGGCAGCCGTCTACCATCTCGGCAATTTCGGCACGGCAGCCAAGAAGCTCTGGCAGTATCAGCCAGAGGCGACAAGACACTAAGCATTGAGATACGCCCCGATAGTTGGCGAAAAAGTGCCTCTCTAACAATGTCGGCGGTGTCAAGCACTTTTTGAACACCTCGGCATGCACGCGGAAGAGTGCGCCATTTCGCTCTCGTTGAAAATGTGCCGATCCAACCAAGGCTCGCTCGCAAACAGTATTCAGGTCGGGAACTCAGTCCGACCCATGCATCTCTTCGGTCCACAACCTCGATCATGATTACTACTTCGAACTTCTCGGTGAAGAGGAGCGGGATGCCCAATCAATTACTCGGTGTTGGACTGCACACCATCGCGATTTCCGGGCTGACACGCGTGCGAACCGAACTTTCTAACTTGCTCGAAATCCCATCCCTTGCACCACATCCAGAACATTTGAACCGCTAATCTGCGGGCCATGGGCGACCTTGGCAATCTTCCGTCCTCGCCGCATCGCCAAGTGCTGCCAGAACATTCGTTAGGAGAGACGCGCGAGATGGTTCACGTTCGCCGGCCTAGCTTGACCACATTCGCGTCCCGCATATCTAATTTCTGAACTATGTTGACTCGACGGGAATTCGTAAAATCCTGCGCCGCAGCCTCGGCTGCGACAACCTTTGGAAGCTCGGTGCTTCACGCGCGGGGCGAAGACAGCCTGAAAGCGGCTGCTGCCCAGGCTAGCTTGCTGTATGGCTCGCCTCTGTTTCCACAAGACTTCAATAAGCCGCGGCTTCTCGATCTGTACGAGGAACAAACCTCAATCATCACCGCCACCGTCTACATGAGGAAGACCCAGCCCAGCCGAGGACACTTCGAACTTTCCAATCCCGACCGGGTGCGCGATTTTGCCCGCTCCAGGAAAATTCAATTGCGGGGTCACGCCCTGATTTACGGAAACGCTACCCCCGATTGGGTGCGGGGCGAGGTGTCGAAAGATCAGGCGGAAAAGGTACTGGTAGAGCATGTACGCACTCTGGTGAAGCGCTATGCCGGCAGATGCACTCCTGGGACGTAGTGAATGAGGCGATCGATCCCGCTTCCGATCGTTCCGATGCTTTGCGCAGAACACCGTGGGTGGAGTTGCTGGATTCCGGTTATATCGAATTGGCGTTTCGAACCGCAGCGGAAGCCGATCCGAAGGCGATTCTGACTTACAACGATTTTGGCGTCGAGGGAGATGCTCCGGATAACGAGGTCAAGCGGCGTGCGATCCTGAAAATGCTCGAAGGTTTGAAGAAAAAAGATGTGCCGATTGGAGCTTTCGGGATCCAGTCCCATATCGGTGCGCAATGGCATGGCACCAAGTTGCGTGGCTTCCTGCAAGAAGTGGAACAACTGGGTTTGAAAATTTTCGTCACAGAGCTTGATGTTCGAGACAAAGACTTGCCGGCCGATATATCGGCTCGGGATCGTGGGGTGGCCGAAGCTTATTCCCGTTATCTGAACGTTGTCTTGGAAAACCGGGCCGTCGAGGCCGTGCTCACATGGGGGCTCTATGACGGAGACAGCTGGCTGAGGGAGCGGCAGCCGCGGAGCGATGGTAGACCGGTGCGTCCGCTACCATTCGACGAAGACCTGCATCCCAAACCGGCGGTGGAAGCCATGATGCATGCCTTCGGCAACCGCCGTGGGTGAGACGTCTTTGTCTAGTGGGAGTCGACACGGTTATCACCTTAGGCGATGAGTCAAGTTCGAGCGAAGCAATTTGCGCGCGAAGGTGTGGAAGTTGGAGGGCGGAGCGATAGCCAATCCGCAGGGACCTTTCAACGTCGTAGTAGGGGGAATCAGGGACGAGAGGAAAGGACTGCGGCCCGATCAGTCCGGGGCCCTGGACGGACGAATGCGTCCGTCCCTACGTGAGCAGGCTATTTTGCAGGAGTGAGGGCGGCTTGCGTGGTCGCTATTGGAAGTTCGTCGCCGCGGAAGAACTTGGCTTTGTCTTTCGAGCCTTCCTTCGCGTCGGCGGCTTTCATTTCGGGCATGGCTTCGTAGGGCTTGGAGTAGTCGTTGGCGGCGTTCCAGAACAAGAATCCGATGCCGCCTTTCTCTTTCGCGGTCTCGACTTGCACCTTTATATATTCGGGCGAGTAGGTCTTGGTGCGCCAGTGGAAGGCTTGCAGCCAGGGGCGGATGACGACGCCGCTGCTCTTGGTGATGAGTTCGAAGCGGTCCATGGACTCGCCGATGAAGTGGGCGGGTTCGTCGCCGGGATGGGCGATGTCGTCCATGCCGAAGAAGTGCGAGGGATAGATCATGGGGCTGAGGACGTCGCAGTAGTGGGCCATGCCGACGATGTCTTGTCCGGTATGGGCGAGGTCAACCTGGCGTTGCCAGGCCATGACGCCGAAGACGTCGAGGCTCAGCAAGACGCCCGTGGGATGGAGTTCGGCGTAGGCCTTCTTCAGGAAGGCGGTGATGACGTCGGTGCGTTGCGGGCCGCGCGAGGCGGAACGGTACATGCGCCGGTCTGTCGCCCCTCCGGGACTTGTTTCGTTTCTGAGGCGCGGTCCCACGGCTTACGCCGTGGGCTGCATTCTTGCGCCGCTTCGCGGCTGGAGATTGAGTGTCGGTGGCTTCGGCGGTCGTGGAGGTTCCGCCTTGCTTCGCTTCGGCGGGACGGCCGAGGCGGCCGTCGCCACATGGGCTGTCTCCATTTCCGGTGGTGCTTGCGACTTCTGCGGCTGCTTCCGGTTGACCGCTCTGGAAGACGAACTGGGCGTCTTTTTGGTCGCCTTCGGCGGGGAATCGGACGTAGTCGAACTGGATTTCGTCGGCGCCTAATTGGGCTACGTGTTTGGCGAGAGCGATGTTATAGTCCTGGACCTTGGGCTGGGAGGGATCGGTCCAGACCAGCTTGCCGTTTTCGCGCCACGCCTGTTTGTTCTTGCGGGACTGGACGGCGAGTTCGGGATGTTCCTTGACCAGGCGCTCGTCGCGGAAGATGGCGATACGGGCGATGGCGTGCATGTTCTGCTGGTGAAGGAAGCGTACGAGCTTGGCGACGTCGTGGATGTAGATCTTGTGCTCGCCGAGCAGCGGGTGCTCGAAGGGAATGTTGACGCTGCCGTCGGAGTCCTTGATATCGAAGACGACGGCGTTTCCGCCGACTTCGCGCCAGTGCTTGATGATGCGGAGTCCGTGATCGCTGGCGGCCATGATTCCGGTCAGGTAGATGGCGCGGACTTCAAAGTCTTTGGGAACGGGAACAGTCTTCTCGGTAACGGGCGCGGAGAGGATTCCGGGGATGACGATATCTTCGTTGGCCTTGAGGATGTTAGAGCTGTCGGACTTGTGGTTGACGGAGCGGATGGCGTCGGCTAACTCGGAGGACGTCAGGTAGCTGGTTTTGCCCAGATAGCGGCGGGCAATCGTTGGGATTGCTTCTCCGCGCTTGGCGGTGTAGATTTCGGTGCCGGGCGCGGCGATCGGTTTGGGATCGGGCAGCGTTGTGGTCCTTGGAAACACTCGTGACCGAAGCGCTGGCGGCATGCAGCTGAGAAGCCTTCGCGGGGGCGGAGGATGCGGCTACGGGCTTGGCAGTCTGAGCTTCAGCAGTGAAGTCGGATGAAGAGTGCGTGCCTACGAGCCATGCGGCAGCGGCGAAAAAGAGGCAGGAAATTCCAGCAATGATGCGAACTGACGAAAGGCGCAAGCGATCCTCCGCGAAATACCTACTGATTGCGATCGTAGCTGTGAGTTATTGAGAGTGCTAGTTACGGGTGGCGTAACACGGTTGGCGGTGTAGTACTCAGTACTCGGTACTCAGTACTCAGTTCGGGCGTCAGGTTAGGAGTCAGGAGTCAGTCGTCAGGTCAACGGGTGGGAGTTTGGCTTGGGTATCATTCCGGGGTGCTCGCTTCGCTTGCTGGACGGCCGAGGGCGGGCGTCCACGGGCTGTCCCACATGATGGGATTGAGGCAACTTCTCGTCGGGTCGTTGCGTCACTGGGTATAGGTCCTTCCTTGATGGTGCAAAGGTTTTCTCATCGCTTCTTTGGGGGGAGGGAATTTGGGGTGGGGAAATGGGGTTAGAAGACGCTAAATGTTGACGGGTGCTGGGGTTGCGGAATGTGGCGGATTTGGTTGAGACGTGGCTAGCAGGTTGCTTATTTCAGTAGCAACCGGATGCGGCAGGATTCGGGAAGCGAGGGCGACAAAGTGGGGCGCTTCCAGGATGTGGGCTAGAGACACGGAAAGAGGCCTACGAAGTCCGGAAATAAACAGACAAGAGCCGAAGAAAACGGCCGAAAGGGAAAGTGACCGGGAGCCCCGGGCGCAACGACTTATGAGAACGAATCTCGCAACAGTGCTCGATCCGAACCGTCGCAGCAACGATGCTGGAGAGTTTGATGCCGCCCTGCGCCGCCGCATTGTGGGCCAGGACGCCGCCGTCGAAAAGGTCGTCGAAATCTATCAGATGTTTCTGGCGGGGTTGAATGCGCCGGGACGTCCGGTCGGGAATCTGCTGTTCCTCGGACCCACGGGATCAGGGAAGACCCGGGTCGTGGAAGCCATGGCCGAAGCGCTGTTTGGGGATTCGCGGGCTTGCATCAAGATTGATTGCGCGGAGTTTCAGCACTCGCACGAGATTGCGAAGCTGATCGGATCGCCTCCGGGATATCTGGGACACCGGGAGACGCATCCGCTGCTGACGCAGGAAGCGTTGAACCAGTGGTTCACGGAGAAGCTGAAGCTTTCGATTTTGTTGTTTGACGAGATCGAGAAGGCGTCGGATTCGTTGTGGCAGCTGCTGCTGGGAATTCTCGACAAGGCGACGTTGACCTTGGGCGATAACCGGCGGGTGGATCTGTCGCAGTGCATCATTATTATGACTTCGAACCTGGGCGCGAGCGAGATGACGAGCCTGGTGGATGGCGGGTTTGGATTTGCGCCGAAGGCGGTGGAGGTCGATCAATCGTTCGATGACAAGATTCAGCGGACGGCGGTGGAAGCGGCGCGGCGGAAGTTTACGCCGGAGTTCATGAACCGCATCGACAAGACCGTTGTGTTCAAGACGCTGCGGGATGAACATCTGTCGCAGATTCTGGACATCGAGTTGGGGATGGTGCAGCAGCGCGTGCTGATGGCTGCGGGTACGAACCAGTTCGTATTCAACTGCACGCAGGCGGTGAAGGATTATTTGCTGAAGGAAGGAACGGATCCGCGGTACGGGGCACGCCATTTGAAGCGCGCGATCGAGCGGAACCTGGTTTTCCCGCTAGCCAATCTGGTGGCGACGGGACAGGTGAAGCTGGGAGACTTCGTCCGCGTGGACATGGCTTCGGAGAACAAGATGATTTTTGTGAAGGAAGCCGAGAACACGATGGCGCCGATTCTGTTGGAGCGGTATGGAGCGGCGGCGGTGAACCAGCCGAGTGCGAAGGCGGCACGGACAGCGGCTAATAATCGGCGGGGGGATTTTGGGGCGAGCCCGTCGGTGGCGGAGAGTAAGTGAGCTTCTAGCTTCTAGCTGCTAGCAAAACCAAGATCAGTTTTGACTTCTCGCTTGACCGCATCTCGCGAGACGTTCTCACTCGATGGCGCCGGAGCCCTTCCGGCGCCTATTTTTTCGACTGCTGACAAAACCTGGTCGAGCTGCGCTCGACGGACGGACGAATGCGTCCGTCCCTACGTGAGTCCAAACGGGTAAATCCGCGGGCTAGTTCACTTCGGAGTGCCACTTGGCTTTTTGGCGCTCGATGACTTCATAGCAATCGCAGGCGGCGGTCTCGAGTTGGGGGCGATCGAGAATGCTGACGCTGCCACGGGAGTAGCGAATCAGTCCTTCTTTCTGCAGGCTTCCGGCAGCCACGGTCACGCTGGCGCGGCGAGTGCCTAGCATCTGCGACAGAAATTCCTGGGTTAAGGGAAGAATCGTGCCGCCGATGCGGTCCTGGCTCATCAGCAGCCATCGCGCCAAGCGTTCGACCACGTCGTGCAGGCGGTTGCAGGCGGCGAGTTGGGTGGACTGCATGCCGAGAATCAGGGAAAAACGCTGCAGCTGTTTTTCGAGGTCGGGACACTTGGGAAGAAGCTTGAGCAGAGAGTCGACGTCGATGCGGTAGGCAGTACCTTCGCCTTGCGTGACCACGCGCAGGCCGCTGGTCTTGAAACCGAAGACGACGGGTAAACCGACGAATCCTTCTTTCCCGATGAGGCCGACTTCGACGGTCTTGCCGTCGGGTTGCGTGGTGAGCACGGAACCGAGACCGTTATTCAGGAAGTATCCAGAGCGGATGTCTTCCCCGGGTTCGTGCAGTACTTGATGGAGCTGGAGGCGGAGGAATTCCAGGAGAGGGAAAATTTGGGCAAATTCCTTGCGGGGAAGACTGCGCAGGATCGTGTTGCCAACTTCCTTACCATCGCGTCCGTCGTCGACGAAGGAAGAGGTGGAAGGCTTGGAGAAACGGGTAGAAGAGTTTTTGGGCATGAGGGGCTCCTTGCGCTGCGGAAATCAGTCTGATTTCGCAAGGAACCGTCGCCAAGAACCTAATGGCGGAACGATGCTGGAAGAGACAATCTAACGGTACTCCTATTTTGTACGGTTGTATGTACCTAGACGCACAAATGTACGGCAGCGTGCAGACGGACCTTGTGGCGAAGCGTAACATCCGCCCAATAGAGAAGGGCTTGCTCGGGTAGATTGCTGGGGATCAAGAAGCATTTCGGCCGAAAAATATTTCATGGCTGATTCCAACTTCCGGAGAGCGGGGATGCAGGATCGAGAGAGGGTGCCGCGATGTCCCTACTGCGTGGAAGGCGGAGCATTTAAGGAGATGAAGCCAGTGGAAGGCGGCGACTGGCAAAGGTGCGCTCACTGCGGGCACCTGGCGGTTCCTTCGGACCCGCGATTTGAATGCAAGTGCGCCAAGTGCATTGGGCTACGGATGTTATAGAGAGATTTACAACCATGATCATGATACGGTTCCGTTCGCGGGGGGGGTGAGTGATGTTCACCGCGGGATTCACGGAAGAGCTTCCAATCTGTTCCGTTTGCAACCAGCCAGTGAAACTGGAAAGTGCAAAAACGGATGAAGACGGGCAGGCGGTTCATGAAGATTGCTATTGTGCGAGAGTGCATCGCAGCGCTGTTCCGCTCATTCACAGACAAAGCTCGCGAGAGGGCGGCTGACGATTCCAATCGGGCCAGTCTGCGCGGCGCGAGGCGCAGAGTCGCTTGACGCGCGTGGAGCAGCGCCTAAAGGCGCGATGGGAGCGATTCAGGTTGCGATGGCTGAAGCCATCGCCTGATACGAGTCCTCGCGCGATGGCTGAAGGCAGAGCCTGATACGAGTCTGAGCGCGATGGCTGAAGGCAGGGCCTGATACGAGTCCTCGCGCGATGGCTGAAGGCAGGGCCTGATACGGGTCCTCGCGCGATGGCTGAAGGCATTGCCTGAAGGCGGGAGAGGCGAGCGACCGGCGGGGTTCTAAGTGCGACAAATCGACGAGTGAATACTCTTGAGATTCTTCTCGGGTCTCCCGCAACTTAGTTTTTGCCTCTGGGTTGAAGTGCAGCAAGAGTGCAACAAAGTGGTTTCCGGCGATCCGGTGGCATGGCCTCCCGGCCGCGCCAGCGGATCGTACGGATGCAATCGATTGGCGCGCGCGGTAGTGGCATTGACCAACGTTTGAATCGATGCTAATTTTTGATCGTAGTCTCCTTCCCCCTGTGATCCTCTTCGCCTGAACGCTGGGCCGTAGGATCACAATTCAAAGATAACTTTCACCAGAAAGACTTTGTAAGGCACGGCTCGGACTCGGGTCAGGGCCACAACGGTTGGTTGCCTCGGGAGGTCTTCCATGATTCGCCGGTTTTTGCTCCGTATGGATATTCGTGTGTCCTATTACATTTTTCTATTCCTCGTGGTCTCTGCCAATGTCGTAGCCCTGGCCGCTCCCGCTCAGCAGGGGAGTGTCCCCGTGATGGCCGTTGATAATTCGACCGTCGCTCAGTCCAATCCCGTAAACCCAATTTTCCTTCCTCCGGTAATGTATGACACCAGTGGATATGATCCCGACTCGGTAGCGGTTGCAGACGTGAATGGAGATGGCAAGCCGGACCTGATCGTGGCAAACCTGACCAGCGATCCCAGTACCGGATTTGCTGCCAGCACGGTGAGCGTGTTGCTGGGTAACGGCGACGGCACCTTCCAACCGGCGCGAACCTTCGCATCCGGTGGTTCGTACCTCAATTCGTTAACCGTGGCTGATGTGAACCATGATGGAAAGCCTGACATCCTGGTGGGCAATGGATGCGCCTTCATCCGTCGTGGTACATGCTCGGCGCACAGTGCAGTTGGCGTACTTCTGGGCAACGGGGATGGCACCTTCCGGAAAGCGGTGAACTTCAATTCGGGTGGATATGGTTTCTTCAACCTCAAAATTGCCGTCGCAGATGTAAACGGCGACGGCCAGCTGGACGTGGTTGCCCTGAACGGCTGCGTCAGTACATGCGATCCACTGACTCCGCCGGAAGGTTCCGTCGGCATCTTGCTCGGCAACGGAGACGGAACGTTTCGCGCCCCGACCAGCTATCTGACAGGCGGCTACTTTGCCAACGGATTGGCGCTGGCCGACCTCAACGGCGATGGAACGATTGATCTGGTTGTAACCAACTATTGCGGCGATAACAACATTGTCTTCTGCTCCACTCCCGGGCCTGTCGGCGTGTTGCTGGGCAATGGCGACGGAACTTTCAAGGCGGTAGCGCCCTACGGTTCTGGAGGGCAGGGCACCGCTTCAGTCGCTATCCACGATGTCGATGGGGATGGCAATCCTGACCTCGTAGTCGGCAATTGCGGCTCCGAAGGTTGCGGAGCGTTTTGGCCCCCGCGACCGGGCGCTGTGCTCGGCGTCCTACGAGGCAAGGGCGACGGAACGTTCAGTCCTGCGGTCACGTACGGCTCCGGCAGTTATTTCGCGGTGGCGGTTGCCGATGTCGACGGCGACACTCACCCAGACATCATCGCAATCGACCTGGCGTGCGCAAGTGGAAACTCGGGTTGTGTAAGTTTGCTCATCGGAAACGGGGACGGAACCTTTCAGGATGGCTCAGCTTATGGGTTGGGTATCGGCTTTTCTGCGATTGCCGTCGCAGATGTCAACGGCGATGGAGAACCTGACGTGATCGCAACCCCGGCTGGTAATGGCGGGAACAATACTCCGCCCGGCACTGTGGGTGTGCTGCTGAACGCCCATGTCTCGACTACCAAATCTGCGACCGTCGCTACCCTGGTCTCGAGCCTGAATCCGTCGGTGTATGGGCAGAAGGTAACCTGGACTGCGACCGTCACCACCTCAGGGTCAGTCCCGCCTGCAGGAAAAGTGAACTTCACGTGGGGACGCAGCATCGGCGTCGTTGCCCTCAATGCCAACGGTGTGGCCACGTTGACCCGGTCGAACCTCAATGCTGACATCTATCCGCTGACCGCGGTATATGTGGGGGATGCGAGTAATCTGGGCAGCACATCCTCGATCGTGAACCAGGTAATCACGCAAGCCACAACGTCAGCCACATTGACGTCCTCGTCCAATCCATCAGCGCTCGGACAGGCTGTCACGTTTACGGCGACGATTACCTCTCCAACCGTCACGCCAACCGGTCCAGTAACGTTCGCCGTGGGAAAAACAACGCTTGGAACAGCGCAACTGAGCAAAGGAAAAGCGACTCTCACAACATCGGCGCTTGCGGTGGGCTCGAGTCGAGTCACGGCAACCTTTTATGGAGACTCAAACATCGCCAAAAGTTCTGCGTCGGTTACGCAGGTCGTCCACTAACGCGGCGGCGTGCACAATCTGATCGCAATGTACAACAACGAGCGGCGATGAAGGTGGGATGCCGCAGAGTCAGCGTCCCACCAACTCCTGCACGTTGATGGGAACCTTGGTCAGGTTCTCCACTCGCGTGCCATACTTGCCCAGCGTGTTCTCGACCACGCAGAAATCGAATCCGGGAATCACTACGTCATTCCAGCGGTCTCCAATTCCGCGCAGGGCGACGTCGAGCATGGTTACGATCCGCTCGCCTAAAGGTTCGTTGCTGTCGAGCGTGATGGCGCCGAAGAATTCCTGGCACTCGGTGTAGCCCGAATTGTGCGTGCCGGTGTAGGGCTTTTGCTGTGCGAGATTGATCTCCCGCCCAATCCGTTGGGATATTTCCTGCGATCGCCCGGCAAAGAAGTCCACCAATGATTGCTCCTGCAAGCGTGCGGGCAATTGCTTGGCGGCGACGTCGCGATACCAGCGTTCGCCGACGTTGTACCCTTGCTCCACCAGATCGAACCAGAACTTCTGCTCCGCGGTTACCTTTGCCGGTGACTCAACGGCGATCACGGAACGGCGGATGCACGACGTCAGCCCATCGCGTTTCGGCGCGACGCCGAGGTGAACCCAATCACCTTCGTGAATGGGCCGGTTTAAGGCCGGGCCGATCAGCGTACGATTTGCTGTGTTGGCGCCTACCATAATTTGAAAGCCGTCGCGCTCCGAACCCAGCATGCGTCCGACCCACGCGCCCCATGCCGCAACTTCCGTTTCCAGGCGGCCGGGCCGCATCACTGCCAGCATCGCGCGTAACATCGCATCGGCAATCACGCAGGCGTCGGCAATCAGGCGCATCTCGATTGCGCTCTTTTCGTACTTCACGCGGTAGTAAAGTTCCTGAGCGTCAACCACGCCGCTCTTGCCGTACATGTTTTCGAGATATTCCACGAGGCCTGCGGGAATTACCTGGCGCGGAGTCAGCAGCGCGATGTGATCGACCTCGCCACCGGCCGCGGCGTGAATCACGTCTTCCAAACGCTCCGCTCGGATGGGATATTTCTCGTCGGCCAACTGCAAGAGTTCGACTTTGTGCACGGTTGCGCCCGAGCGGCCGGCGAGTTGTTCAGCGACGTAGCCGCCCTCCAGTCCCGCGACCACGTGAAAGCCATTCGGCCCGATCACGCCCGCTACCTGCTCGATGGAAATGTTTGTGTTTCCACCCAGATAGGGAACATCGCCGGCATAATGCTCATCGGAAAAAACCAGGCCTACGGTGTGCCGATGCTTCTGCAATGCCTGGTTCGTGCGTTGAACCCGCGACTGAAATTCTTCCAGTGGAGCCATGTACTCGCGGTCGATGGCGGGTGTGTCCTGCAGAATCCGGAGAACTTTTTCCATGTCTCCGCGGTGCGCTTCAAACGGTGGTCGAGAGGTCATTGCATTCGCCCTTATATGCCTGGATTGTTCTACTACTGACTGTTGGCAGTTGTGCGATTGACGTTCCATCCGTCAATTTCAACACTGGGAACCGTTTTGCTCTTTTCGCTTACGTGGTAGGTAGCGGTGATCTGGCGCGTTTCCCCTGGCAGCAAGGCGAAATAATTGTCTTGCCACAACACGGGCAAGATCTCATTGTCCTCCTCCCCTTCCCGGCTGACGCGCCCGCTGGAAAATTTGTTGACTGTCAGATGTACGGCGAGAGCTACCGTCGATGTCGGATTGTGCACGGTGATTGTGGTCGAACTGGTCTCGCCGTCCTTTTTGTATTGGGCCGAAGCATCCAGGTTCACTCGCGGCAGTCCATTCAGCGCCGTGTAGTCGGCGAAGGTCTTGGTCGGCGACCAGGTCGAAATATCATATTCGCCCGTAGGATCTTCCTCCTGCCGGCTCCAGTCGATCGTTTCCTCGCGCGTGGAAAGCCAATAGAAGTTCCTGCTCTGAATCTGCCCCGCCGATTCCAGCGTCAAGCTGACGAAGTAAGTCGGGCTCAGCCCTTTAATCGCAGGCAAAGTGAGGGCACGCGTACTGCTATCCGGACCGATATTGAGCACGGCCTCTTTTGAAAACTTCTCCGTCATGTCGAGGTTGTAGCACCTTGGCCGAGACTTTGACGTTGGCAAACGGCTGGTAGTACGAGTTCACTACCACGATGGAACGATCATCATAGGAATACTGCACGTGCAACGGTTCACACGCTTTCTTCACGCCAAAGTAAGATCCCGCCGGACGCAGATACCAATCGTACATGTGCCAGATCATGCCAGGCCACGCGTTGTTCAGCATCCACTGGATGATTCCCGTCGAAGTGTACTTGTTACGCCCGTAAGCTTCCATCATGGCGCGGTGGGCTTCATAGGCCTGCAACTGCGCTTTGAGGGAATATTCCTCGACTGACTTCGCTGGCCCGTAGCGTTCGTTCAGCGCTTCGGTGAAAACGTTCAGCGTATGCGACATCCCGCCTGCGTGATACTCCCACACCGAATCAATCGGCCAGAGATGGTCCGGCGGCAGCATGCGACGCAGGCTAGCGACTGGCGGGATCGCCGGCCCGGGACTGGTTTCGGTATTGAACCCGAACGCCCCGCCATGGCGGGTGTCGAGATACCAGAACGATGGGGCGACGTATTCATACGGCCCCGTCATCTTCACTCCACTCGGACCAACCGTGGTGGTTCTGCCGGCTGCGGATGAGATCGACGGATTCGGCCATTCCAAGTCCTGCAAGATATCCAGATAGAGCTTCTCGATGCGTGCGGGAGGCGCGAAGTCGCTGCCATACATCCAGCTGATTACGGACGGATGCCGCTCCAGACGCCGGATCTGATCGCGCAGAGAAGCGGCGGCGATGGTTTCGGTTTCCTTGTCCCAGGCCGGCCAATTCTCCCACTGGTCACAACAGCACCAGCCCGGCATGATGAGAATACCCATCTGATCGGCAAGGTCGAAGAAGTGGTCGTTTTCTAATTTGCCTTCCAGTCGCACCGCATTGAGATTCAAATCGCGCACATAGTTAAGCTCGGCTTGCTGCCTCTCTGGCGATGACCGCAGCAGCAGATCAAAGCTGTAGCCGGCGCCGCGAATGAGAATATTCTTCCCATTGATCTGAAATAGGCGATGACCTTTCTCATCGATGTTCGAAGTGACCTGCCGAATGCCAAAGCGAATGTGCGCTGAATCGGAAAGTTGCCCCTGCACTTCAACCGACAAGTCGAGGGGATAAAGTTCCTGTTTCCCGACTTGAGCCGGCCACCACAGACGTGGATTCGAAACGCTGAGCTGAGCGAACTTCTCCGGCGTGAAGCGAATGACCTGGGTTTCCTTAGCACCGAGGTGTACTGGCTGCTCGAAAGCAAGATTTTCGATTCGTCCCTTCACTACGGCTTCAACTGGATGATCGGCCGCATTGGTCAATTCGGCTCGCACCACCAATGTGGCATGATCCGTGGAGGGCAAGTTCAACTTGGTCAACACTGCCGGATAACGCAAGGTGACGGGGCCCGTCGCTGTAATGTGCACATCGCGCCAGATCCCCATCTCTTTATCGGCAGGCATCGGCGCCCAGTCGACGAGCGTAATTGCCAAGTCACGCGGCTGCGGGGGGAACACTTCCACCGCGAGAGAATTCAATTCTCCAGCTTTCGCCGCCGAAGTTACATCAAACTGGAACAGTCGCCATGTCCCGGCCAACTTTTCCGAGGAGGCGACCTGCACCCCATTCATCCATACGTTAGCGCGGTAATTGATGCCATCGAATCCCAGCCAAATCGTCTTGCCGGTGTACTCGGGAGGCAGCTTGAATTCCGTGCGGAACCACCACGATTGCCGGAACGGGCTGTTGGGCGGCATTTTGATATTCGAAAAGTCTTCAAAGATCGGATACGTCGTGCCGGGGACGGATCGCAGGTTCGTACCGATATAGGGATCGGGATACACCTTGTCCTCGACCAGCGCGCTAAGAACCGTGGAAGGCAGCGTGGCGGGATACCATTCGCGCGTCGAGAAGCCAACGGTTGAGATGGCTGCCCCGTCTGCACGCACATCGGTAGAAGGCTGGATAAACCAATTCTCCCGCAGCTGTAGCTGCGATGAGCCGTTGCCTTCCGGAGGTGCTGTTGCTGCGACGCTGAAGAGACTATTAAGAAGGAGGCCGAGTATGACCACCACCGAACGCCGAACCATGAGAGGGATCCTTTTCAGGTAAACCGGAACGCCATACTCTACTCGCATACGGCGCGAATTGCTACTGTGCGTGGAACACGCGCGTCGGAGTAAAGAGTCTTACCTCTGTGCAGTGAACTCACGCCAAAGCAGCGGCTCCGCCGGGCGCACTAGGTTATAATTCCGCGCACGCATGCCTCTGACCTCTGGCACCAAACTAGGTCCCTACGAAATTCAATCGCCCATCGGCGCCGGAGGCATGGGAGAGGTTTACCGGGCCCGTGACGCCCGCCTCAACCGCGATGTGGCCATCAAGATTCTCCCTGCTTCGTTCTCGGCGGATGCCGAGCGCCTGCAGCGCTTCGCGCAGGAATCCCGCGCCGCCGCCGCGCTCAATCATCCCAACATTCTTTCTATCTTTGATATTGGCGAAGCCAACGGCGCGCCCTACGTCGTCTCCGAGCTGTTAGAGGGCGAGACTCTCCGCGACCGCCTGCGCAACGGCGCTCTCCCCTCCCGCAAAGCGATTGACTACGGCCAGCACATCGCCAGCGGATTGGCTGCGGCCCACGAGAAGGGGATCGTTCACCGCGACCTGAAGCCGGAAAACATTTTCGTGACCAGCGATGGCCGCGTGAAGATTCTGGATTTCGGTCTCGCCAAACTCACGCGGCCCGAAGCCGATCTCTCCGGCGACGCCCCCACCCAGCAAGTCGGCACCGAAGCTGGAACTGTGATGGGCACCGTCGGCTACATGTCGCCCGAACAAGTTCGCGGCAAGGCCACCGATTCCCGCTCCGACATTTTTTCTTTCGGTGCTGTGCTTTACGAAATGCTTTCCGGCAAGCGAGCGTTTCATGGCGACTCCGCCGTTGACACCATGAGCGCGATCCTGAAAGAGGAACCGCCCGACCTCGCGGAGACCAATCGCAACGTCTCGCCCGCGCTCGAACGCATCGTCCGCCACTGCCTGGAGAAAAATCCAGCGGAACGTTTTCAGTCCGCGCGCGACGTTGCCTTCAACCTCGGTGCTCTCACCGATATCTCTACTTCCAGTCGCGGCGGCGTACGCGCCCTGACCGAAGAAAGACCCGCTCGCCGCTGGCTTATGCCTTTGATCGCCGCGGTACTGCTGCTGGCATCATGGGCCGGGGTTTACCGCTACGCTCGCCGCGGCGCTACGCCGTCGAACCCGACCTTCCACGAAGTGACCTTCCGCAACGGGACGATTCTCGACGCGCGTTTTGCGCCCGACGGACAAACCATCGTCTACGGCGCCGCATGGGACGGAAGGCCGCAAGAGATTTTTTCGACCCGTTTCGATAGTTCGGACTCGCGCTCCGTCGACCTGCCTCCCGCACAAATTCTTTCCATTTCCTCCAAGGGCGAGATGGCCATTTCGCTCCATCCCGTCGACTATGGCGCGTTCTCCCAGTCCGGAACCATGGCGCGGGTTCCGCTGGCTGGCGGTGCACCGCGCGAAGTGCTCGAAAATGTGCTCTGGGCCGACTGGGCGGCGGATGGCCAGTCGATGGCGGTAATCCGCCCCACGCTGGCGGGCCAAGTTCAACTGGAATTCCCCGTCGGGAATGCGATCTATATTCCCAAGGGATGGGTGAGCCACGTGCGCTTTTCCCCCAGCGGCGATCTTCTCGCAATCGCCGACCATGTCCCCGGCGGCGACGACGGGCGCGTACTGATCCTCGACCTTCAAGGTCACGTCAAAGCCAGTTCGTCTTATTACTCGAGCGTCGAAGGCTTGGCGTGGGCTCCGAACGGTAAAGAAGTTTGGTTCTCGGCTGTTCCCTCCGGATCGGCGCGCTCCATCTATGCACTGAACTTCTCCGGCAACGAGCGCCTCATCTACCGCTCGCCGGGCGGATTGACGATCCACGACATTAGCCGTAACGGCCTTGTACTCTTAACCGCCGACAAATCCAGGGTCAGCATCTCTGCCCTGGCGCCCGGTGAAACGCGCGAGCGCAGCCTCTCGTGGTTTGATTGGTCTCTCCTGGGCGATATGTCTGCCGATGGTAAGACCATCGTCTTCTCGGAGAGCGGTGAAGCCGAGGGCTCGAACTACAGCATTTTTCTTCGCAAGACCGATGGCTCGCCTGCGGTGCGGCTTGGCGACGGTGGATTTGCCGCCCTATCGCCCGACGGTCAATGGGTTCTGTCCTCCGTTGGTTCTCCCGCGAAACTGGTCTTACTTCCCACCGGAGTGGGCGAACCCAGGCAACTGACCGACGACAAGACCGATCACTTCAACTTTGCCTGGCTGCCCGACAGCAAATCGATCGTCTACTCCGCGTCTGAAGGAGACCACGGCCCACGTTCCTACTTGCTCAATATCCAGGGTGGTACCCCGAGACCCATCACACCAGAAGGTAGGTTTGGCGGCTTGGTGACGCCGGACGGCAAATATCTTCTCGCAGTGGATGGCAAACGTCAGCGCTGGCTCTATTCCTTCGTTGGCGGGGAGCCGCTGCCATTCAATGTAGTTCCCGGGCCCGAAGAGCGCCTGATGGGGTTCACGGCCGACGGCAAAAGTGTGTTGCTGCGCACGCGCACCATTCCGGTCAAGATCACCCGCGTGGATATCGCGACCGGCAAGCGCGAGCCCTGGAAAGAAATTGTTCCCGCCGATCCCGCCGGAGTGCAGAGCATTCCCAGCGTCCGCTTCAGTGCCGATGGCAAATCCTACGCATACTCCATCGGGCGGATCCTCTCCGACCTGTACGTGGTCGATGGATTGAAGTGAGGCAGACTCTAGCTCCTCCGCAGGCGTGCACCATTGATGAAGCGGACCAGAATCTCTCTCTAAGCGAGTAGGAATGGATCCGAGGCGCACCAAAGAGCCACAAGCTTTCGTTAACTCTGTGTCCTCCGTGTCCTCTGTGGTGAAGGTTTTGACTCCCTACCTGCGCACAATCTTCCTCGCCAGAGCCCGCGCAATCGTGACCGGATGTGTCACCAAAATCGAGATCTGCCCCAACACGCTCTGCGGCTCATGAAACACCCCGAGCTGTCGCAACACGGTTCCCCGATCGTAATAGATTTTTTCCCCCGCCAACCGGTCATCGCCATCGAAGGTATAAACACCGCAGAGCGGAATCTCGACCCGCCGTCCCGTGGGTGGAAGGCTGCGCCACGCTCCCAGATGCGTCCCGCGAATCATGACCTCGACGAGAATCGCGTCATCCGTTACATGTCGCCGCTGCACATCAATCACAAGATCAGGCAGAGCCGCCATCAGTTGCTGGTAAAACGACCGGACGCCGTCCCGTCCCTCGTAGTGTTCTCCCCACGGCTCGTCGTCGTAGCGCGCATGATCGCCGAAGGTCGCGAGCACGCCTTCCAGATCATGCTCGTTCTCCAGCCGAATATGACGGTCCACAATCGCAATACGAGCGGCCAACCGGTCTCTCGGAATCGGAACGCTAGCCACACTCACCTTCCATCTCTGTACAAGATCGGTCCCCTGTTCCGGCACAAATACTACCATTCACCACTTGCAAAGATTGCAGGAATCGGGCACTTTCGAACGGGATAGCAGACGGGACGTCGGGTCAAGGTCGTCGACGGACCAACCAATTCACATCGGGGGTGCATTCCACCCGTCTGTCCGTCTGTCCGCAGGTTTTTGCCGTGGAGGTCAAAGTGACGACTTTCAATCAATACAAGAGCGAATTGCTCCGTTGGGCAAGAAGAAAAGATCAGTTGTTGACGGTAGTGGGGGCGCTCGTGATCTTTTGCGCATTTCTCGCGAAAGAGGTCTACGGCGATAGAGCGCGAAGAGCTGGTGACTCGCTTGAGGTTGCAGCGATGAGTTATCAAACTCAGTCAGAGCTCATCGTCATCAATGACACGGCACATCGGATTGAGCTCGCGGTGGATGAGGTAAAAGACATGGTCGAACATAGTCCATCCAGTTTCAAAAAAGATCGTGCAAGATTGAAGGATGCGGTGGACAACCTCATATTCGTTCTGGGTGGCCAGGTTAATATCCTGAAACAGTTGCGCTCAAAACTCCCTCATGATCAAGATCGCGGTTGTTCGGATGAACGAATCGCTAACCTCGATGCGCTCGTGGAAAAGGCAGCACAAATGAACGATGAGGACAACGATCCGGAAGGAGCGGAGATCTTCCTGGGGGGCAAGAACGAGCAGCAAATCAAACCCTGCGCACTGGCTGTTTTTGCTGCGGCATCACAAGTCTGGGAAGACGCAGAGAAGAACAAATTTCGGACAACCCGCTTGAGTTATTGGCTCTTCGCGATTGGCTGGGGGCTCACGCTTCTCGGCAAACTGGCTAAAAAAGAAGGAATTGAGGGAATCCCCGAGTCATAGGATTGGCGGGTTGGCGGTTCGGTTTGCATCCGTGAGGTGTGCTCGGACCGTAAATTGGATTGTTGTGGTCGACTCAGAGGAGCAGCGCGCAGACCGCTACGATTCGCTCATTGGCGAGGCGCGGAAGAACTTATTGCTGCTCTATCGTGCGCTTGCGATGGGATGATCTTGGGGTCCGTGGGGTACGCGAGCAAGGATCGTGGTGCCACGACCAGGTTCCGATTGGATCGACAATTCGCCATTCACCAAACGGAGGCGCTCACGCATGCTGATCAGGCCGAGCCCGCGACCATTGACCGCATGCCGCCAATTGAAACCAACTCCTGAGTCACTGACAGTCAAGTGAATTCCGTCCAGAGCGCCTTGGACTTTTACCGAGACGTCCGCCGCACCGCTATGCTTTACAGCATTCTGCAAGGCTTCCTGAAGGACTCGGAACAGGCAAAGTGAGATTTCCTTCGGAAGGGTGGCCGGGATATCCGAATGTTTGAATTCAATTCGGACATGGCGTTGCTCGGACAAGTCACGGCAGAAAGTTTTGGCCGCAGTGGCAAGGCCCAGGTATTCGAGCTTCGAGGAATGCAGACGATGGGATATTGCCTGAATGTCGTCCGAGACGTCAGAGACGAGCTGACTGGCTTGCCGGATATGGTCGCGTACAATTGTCGGCGCGTTCGTAACCTGCTGGCCGCATCGATCGAGTTCAACCGCCACTAAGGCGATGCGTTGCCCGATGTCATCATGTAGTTCTCTTGCAATCCATTTACGTTCTTCTTCTTGAGCCTCGATCAACCTGCGCCCTACGCTGGCAAGGGCTTCCTCGGCCAGCTTTCGATCGGTGACGTCGAGGCAAGATCCGATATAGCCTGCTAAAGTGCCGTCTGGGTTGAACCTTGGCACACCGATGTCGACGATCCAGCGATACTCTCCATCCTTACGCCGCAAGCGATACTCCATCGCAAATGATTGGCGCTGATCAAACGCTTGGGCGTAGGTTTCCAGGCAGCGCTTCAGATCGTCGTGGTGAATTCCTTCCGCCCAGCCGTTTCCTAGCTCCGCCTCAAGCGGCCGCCCGGTGAACTCGAGCCAAGGCTGATTGACGTAGGTACAAAGCCGGTCGGTTCCGGCCGTCCAGATCATCACCGGGGCTGTGTTGGCAACCAGGCGGAAGCGCTCTTCACTTTCACGGACTACGTGTGCAGCTTGCTCGTGCTCCTCGGCAAGGGCTGCCAGAACCATGAAAGGGATCGAAGCGAAAATCAGGAATGTCTGCAGTGGGATTGGGTCGGTGAGTGGGACCAAATTGGAAAACGGGCCTCGGCCATCGACTGCGCCCCAAATCGACAGAGAGGTCACCGCAATCAGCGCAGTGCTAACACCCAACCATCCGAATCGCAGCGCAGACCAAAGAAGAAATGGCACCAGCGTATAGAACAGCGCAGGCGATGTGCTGCCCTCAGGGAGCGTGAACACGATGTAACTTACAAGAACCAACCCCGCAATCAGCATCACTCCCTCGAGGTGATGGGCGCGCGATCTTCGCATCAATCCACGCCCTTCAGTCACCCAGCTCAACAGTGCCGGGGGCACCGTGACGAAGGCAAGCACCTCAGATAAGAAGACAATCTTCCAGCCCATCCAATACTCACGGGCGACGCCGTGCGCGCTGAAGAACGCTCCTGCGAGCGGCGCAAGCACGAGGGTGAAGAATGAATACTTGGCCAAGGCCTTGACGCTGTTAAGCCTGGGCACACCGTCGAAGCAATATCTAAGACCAACCGCCGAAATAAGCACTTCGAGAGTATTGCCCGGAATGAACCGGACAATCGAACTCAACGGCACGCCTGCTTGCAGGTCAGCGAGAGCAAATCCAACAAAGGATGCAGCGATGAGCAGCGGCCAAACACTGACCCGTACCAACAACAATCCTGTTACCAGAATCGCGCAACCTGGCCAAAGGGGCCACACGGTTTGGGGATTCGAAATCAGTGTCCCGACCAACTTTGGGACGAGGTACGACAGTGCGGCTGTTACGCACACCACAAACCACGTCGACCGGGAACCAAAATACGGTTCGCGGTTAAGAATGCGGCTACTGAACTTTGTCACGCGTGCTTCTCCCATCTGGAAGCACCGCCGTTTGACGAATCGTTTCCAAGCATACTTTGGCGCCGTTTGCGTTTATCGCGAATAGACCATCAATCCATTTTCGCAGATTGAATCGTACATCCGATGAGCTACGACAGGCGATAAATCGGTTTTCGCGAATCTGTTGCGGTTCAGTTCCCAAGGATATCGTCCGCTGTCAGAAGTGACAGTTCTCACATAACTTGATGCGTGTTTCCTTGAGGCGGAAGGATTTGCATGAATGGAGCACGCAAATGAGAAATCCCGGTACGCGTTTTCAAGTCTGTGTAAGAGCGGCGCTCGCCGTTTCCGTTCTCCTGGGCGGAGTGGTGAATGCCAATGCCCGTGATCCTCTGCCGTCCTGGAATGATGGACCTGCCAAACAAGCCATTCTCGCCTTCGTGAAGGAGACAACGGAGAAATCCAGTCCCAAGTATGTCGAACCCAATGACCGCATCGCGACCTTTGATCAGGATGGCACGCTTTGGACGGAACATCCCTTGTACGGACAAGCAATGTTCGCGCTGGACCGCCTGGGCAAAATGGCACCGCAGCACCCGGAGTGGAAGGAGAAGGAACCGTTCAAGTCGGTCCTCGCAGGCGACCGGGAAGCGATGAGCAAGTTCTCCGAGTCGGACTGGATGGAGATTCTAGGAGTAACGCATGCCGGAATGAGCACGGAGGAGTTTGCGGCTCTCGTCAGAGAATGGATCACGACCGCCAAGGCTCCGCGCTTCAATCGCCTGTACACCGATCTCGTCTATCAGCCCATGCTGGAAGTGATGCGGTATCTCCGCGAAAACGGTTTCAGGACGTATATTGTGACGGGCGGCGGACAGGAGTTCGTGCGCGTCTACAGCGAGCAAGTCTATGGAGTTCCGCCGGAGCAGGTCGTCGGGTCGAGTCTTGTGACCACATACAAGGATGAGGGCGGCAAGCCCATGCTCATGCGGGAACCGAAAGTGTTCCTCATCGACGATGGTCCGGGCAAGGCTGTCGGGATCAACCTGTTCATCGGCAAGCGGCCGCAGGCGGCCTTCGGCAACTCGGGAGGCGATCAGCAAATGCTCGAATGGACGCAGGCTGGTGACGGTGCCCGCCTGATGATGCTGGTGCACCACGATGATGGAGAACGCGAGTACGCCTATGGCCCAGGCGGAGGTCTTCCCGAGACCCACGTCGGCACTTTTTCCGACGCGCTGATGGCGGAGGCGAAGAAGAGTGGTTGGATCGTGGTCAGCATGAAGAACGACTGGAAGACTATCTTTCCGCCCGAAAAAAAGTAACGCGAAATACAGACGTGCTGTCCTCGAACTAGGATCTGCGACGGACTGCAAAAGAAAAGCCGCCCAGACCTCGGGCGGCGCAGGAACTATTTCTTGCCACGCGGTCGCTTTTAGGGTGTGACCGTGAACGCCGTTCTGCTGCTCGCACTACCTCCCGCTGTCGTGACTGCAATGTTCCCCGTCGTTGCTCCGCTCGGTACGGTTGCGGTGATCTGCGTTCCGGAATTGACCGTGTAGGTTGCGGCTTTCGCGCCTCCGAAGGTGACCTTGCTTGCGCCGGTAAATCCTGAACCGGTGATGGTGACCTGCGTCCCAACCGGCCCGCTCGCCGGAGCGAACGTGGTTATGCCCGGGACCACATTGAACCGACGGCTGCTGGTAAGCGTCCCCGTGGGAGTAATCACGGTTACGAATCCGACAGAGCCGTCGTCGGGAATGGTCGCAGTCAGATACGTATCGGAGACGACCGTGAAGCTGGCCGATCCCGTGCCGAACTTCACGCTTCTGGTCCCGGTGAATCCATTCCCTAGAATCCCGACTCTTTGCCCGGAGCTGCCCCACCGGCTCACGAGAGACACGAATGGCGGCAAGCCATTGTCCAGGCTATAGAACACCCCGTCGTTATTGGGGATACTGCCCTCCTGGGTGAGGCCATAGATTATGCCGTTGGTGTGCTGCATTGGGGTTGATTCCGGGAATGCTCCGTGGGTCGTATCGGCGAACAGGTGCAGAGGCGAGTAGGCTCTTCCACTGTTGCTGATCTCGAACAGAGTCCCATCTGGCGTTGGTCCTGGATTGAATCCATAAGTAGTTGTGCCATAGAACTTGCCGTCGCTTCCCGCAACCAATCCAGCGTCCAGCCAGATACCGTCGTTAGGGTCCAAACCGAATTCATGCAGCAGCGTCAGCTTGCCAGTTGGGCTGAGCTTGTAAACGACCCCATATTGGCCTGCACCCCCAGCTCTGGTGGTGCCGTATAGGAAACCATCATTGCCCTGAACCAGCATGCTGTTGGGAGATTGCCCGTGCGGTCCATCAAAGCTGTAGAGGATCGTAACCGTCCCACCGGGCGTCATACGAAACACCGCTCCCAAGCCTGAAGGTCCGCCATCATTTCCAGTGCCGTAGAAGTTGCCGTCATTGCCGAGCAAGAGATTTCCCAAGCTGCAAGGTGGAATGCCGGTTGTCAGAGTCTTGAATTTGCCTGTGGACGTGATCGCAAACGCCGTCCAAGGAGGGCTGAACCCACAGGTCGTACCGTAGAAGCTGCCATTCTTCCCCTGCACGAGACCTCCATACGGCTCCGATCCGTCGCTTCCATCGAAACTGTGCAACGTGGTCAGGACGCCCGAAGGTGTGATCTTGAAAACCGTTCCGAGGTTATTGACCCCGCCGAGCGAGGTGGTGCCATAGAAGTTGCCATCCGTGCCTAAGGTGAGCCCGCCGCGAGGGTTTTCCCCGTCCGCCCCTGAGAAGTTGTACAGCGTGGTCATCGTGCCGGACGGAGTGGCTTTGAACACCGTACCCATGTTCGCGGTGCCGCCGGTCTGCAGCGTTCCGTAGAGATTGCCGTCTCGGCCTTGTGCCATGAGGTGTCCGATGAAAGGGATGCAGCCCTCGACAGTGCAGTCGAAATCATGCAGGTCGGTGTAGGTCTGGGCAGGTAGCGCCACCGGCGTGAGAGTGACGGCAAGCCAGAGTGTGCCGAGCATCGAGAGGCCAGGGCAAGGCGAGAGGAACGCCTTCATGCGGAACAACCAATGCGTTGCTGACACGCGGCACTGGGCATTTTGAGGACGAGCGTCAAGGTTGGCGGTGGACATGGTTCCTCCTTCGAGCGGCGGGGACCCTTACGCGCTGGGATTCCTCCCCTAATCACACATGTGAGAAATCACGGGAAATTGGGTCACGGGGGAGGAGTTTTTTTGACTTGTCTCGGAGAAAACGCGCCCGCGGTCCTTTAAACTGACGCAATATCGCGACCACGATCTGGTCTGCGACTTCCAAATGGGACGCCAGTTTTCTCATCTGCTGGGCGTTATCGGAATGATCTTGATTGTGTTGCTCTGGGTGTCTCTGCTCAGCCCGCCAAGAGCTGACCGTTTCGTAGACAGCCTTGCGGGGGCGCAACACGAATACAAGATCGTGCTGGGTGCGGCTTTTCTGGCCAGTGTGCTTGCGTTTGTCGCGGCCACGCGCGCGTCCAGGTGGTGGTATCTCGGCGTCGCTCTTTCCTCGGGAACGCTTGCGTTTTTCACCATCCGGCTCTCCGGCTAGCAGGGGCGCCGGCGAAGTTTCGGGAGGCCTCGCAATTGCTGTCAGCCTTTTTCCGCTTGGAGCTGGGGTTGGCGCCGGATGCGGAGAAGGATCTCGCGGTGGCGCACGGCTTTTCCCAGATCGCCGCCGGGGCGTGTATAGAGAGCGGCCAGCCAGCGGTGGGCTGCGATCAGGCCTGGGTGCATGGTGAGGGAAGTTTCGAAGGCGAGGACGGCGCGGTCGTAGTGGCCGAGGCGGGCCAAGGCTATGCCAAGATAAAAGTGGCCGAGCGGCAGAAAATGCTGCAAGCCCACAGCGAGCAATGCTTGTTCGGCAGCGTTTTCGTTGTGGCGTTGCCGTAAATGGACGAGAGCCAATCCGAGATGAGCTTCGGCGCAGTCGCCATCAATTTCAAGCGCACGTTGAAAGGCGCGTTCGGCATCGTGGGTACGCTTTTGTCGCAGATAGGTTTCGCCGATTCTCAGATGTAAGTCGGGGAGATGCGAATCTGATTGTTCAGCTCGCTGAAGGCAGGCCAGGGCCGCATCCAAGTCTCCTTCTTCGAAGTGAATCGTGCCCATGAGCAAGGCAACCCATGCCCGGGGTTGGGGGTTGGTGGCTGCGTCTGCGGGGCCCGGTCTTTCTGTAGCTGTTGGCGGATCGGAGTTTCTGGCTGGCGCCGCTTTCGGTTTGAAAGCGATGAGCTGATGCAGCAGTGTTTTCGCTTGTTCGTGGTGTCCTTGCGCGAGAGCGCATTGGGCGAAATGCTGCAAGAATCGCGATTCGTCGGGCCACTTGATGGTGAGTTGCTCGAAGATTGTTTGAGCTTCCGCGATTCGTTGTGAGTTTAAATAGACACGCGCCAAGTTGTATTGCTGCTCTCGCAAAGCGGTCTCGGCGGCTCGCGCCTGGTCTTCACTCGGAGGCTGGATGTAGCCGAGGGCAACGAACTGCTGCAAGACCGCCTGGGCGGCGGCGGGATCCATGCGCAGATCGGCGGGATGCATTCCACTTTCGCCCGGCTCGGTTTCCCAGCTTGGAATGCGCGTGATCTGCGGCGGCCCTTCGAAGGCTTGCACGAGCACTCGGCCGTCCATGTCTTCGCCGACGGGCAATCCGAACAACGTGAGGATCGTAGGAGTTATATCGAGCAGGGTAGCGCCGTAGATTCGTTCGTCTTGCTGGATGTGATCGCCTTTCATGCAGAGGATTCCGAATCGACGGTGTTGCACCGCCGGGCCTGCGGGCTCGTTGGGAATGGCACGAGGCCGAAGATGATCGGAATGAAAGCCGTGATCGGAAACGAGTACGACAGTCGTGTCGGGACCGGCAAGGTCGAGCAAGGTCTGCAACATCATGTCGTGAAAACGATAGGCGCCATTGATGACGTCTTTGTAAATTTCGAATTTCTCTTGAGGGACGCCTTCCATTCGCGGCGGATGGTAGTGCATGAAACCGTGGGAGAAGTGATCGATGGCGTTGTAGTAGACGGCGAGGAAGTCCCACGGCTCATTCTGCAGGATCCAGGTGGCCGCGTTGTGAATGGAGCAGTTCTCGGCGAGAACTTTGGAGAACTGCTGCAGCCCCTTGTCTTTTTCCTGATCGATTTCGGCGGCGCGCGGGATCCAGGGGAGAATGGCGGTCTCGGTCACTTCCGACGGATGCATACGCAGAGCGGCGAAGCGGTCACGCATACTTTCGGGATGAACCGCGCCGGGCGGGAGAGGCCATTCCTTGTCGAGCGGACCGACTGCGTAAGGGAAGAGATCTGAGACCGAGATGCCGCGGATGGGTTCGGCAGGGTGTCCCGCAAACCAGCCAACAACGTGAGCGTTGTATCCGCGCTGCGTGAGGATGTTCCAAATCGCTTTGACTTTGCGGGAGGTGCTGGTGACGGGACGGACTGCGCCGGTTTGCGGATCGGGTTCCATGAAACCGAGGATGCCGTGTTTGTCAGGCCGCTTGCCGGTGGCGATTGAGTTCCACAGCATGGGGGACAGAATCGGCTGGAGGGTGGCGATGTTTCCCATGACTCCGTGATTGACGAAGTCCTCCAGCGTAGGCATGAGACCTTGATCGAGAAGTGGCGTAATGATTTTCCAGTCGGCGGCGTCCCAGCCGATGAGCAAGACTTTCTTGGCAAGTGGTTCAGGCATGAAGAGAGGGAAGTTAGATAAGACTTATGCAATCGTGAGCGGAGTCCAAGGCGGCAGGGATATTCCCACAATCCCGGACCAAGTCCGCAGATTTTCCCTTGATCCGATGCGGGTGTCAAGCAGAAAGCCGCTGTCAGTCGTTCTGCATTGCGAAGATCAAAATCCCCACCCCTTCGACTTCGCTCGGGCAGGCACTAATCTCGCCAAAGTGCGGCAAGATTAGTATGGGGCACCCTGCTGTCCCTTTTTAGTTCCTGAGTGTCTTCCCGGTTTTCAGCGTGTACTGAATTCTTTCTTGCGTCTTCTTTTCTCCGCAAAGGGATTTGAAGCCTTCGCGCTCGAGGTCGAGGATGTATTGTTCGCTGACCGGAGTGCCCGGGGTGACGTTGCCGCCGCAGAGAACTTCGGCAATTTTGCCACCCAGTTTCACTTCGTAGTCGGTGATGAAGTCTCCCTGTCGCATGAGGTGGACGCCCATTTTGAGTGCGGCGAGGAGACTTTCGCCGGGTGCGGGAATGTCGGTGCGAGGCACCGGGGGTTCGTATCCGGCGTGCACGAGTTCGAGGGCGCGAGCCTTCGCATCGGAGAGAACGCGCTCGCGGTTCATGGTGATGCGGTCGGAGTCGGAGAGGAATCCGAGTCCGCGAGCTTCATGAGCCGAGGTGGCGACCTTCGCGGTGGCGATGGCTTCGAAGGCCTTCTTCATAGCCTCCATCATTTCGACGGAACCGGCGAGAGATTCGCCAGAGACTTTGCCGCGCGAGGCTGCTGCGCTGTCGACTGCACGCAGCAGCATTTCTTTGCAGCCACCGCCGCCGGGGAGCAGGCCGACTCCGACTTCCACCAGGCCGGTGTAGAGTTCGGCGTGGGGCTGGCGGGCTGCGGCGTGTAATGAAATTTCGGTGCCGCCGCCAAGGCACAGGCCGAATGGCGCGGAGACTACCGGCTTCGGCGAAAACTTGATGGCCTGGGTCATCCCCTGGAATTGGCGGATGGCGAGGTCCACGTCGTCCCACTCGTCTTCCTGCACGCTCATGAGCAGGAGCATGAGATTGGCGCCGACCGAGAAATTCGTCGCGTCATTGGTGATGACGAAGGCGTCGAAGGCGTCGCCCGGGCCGCCAGGCTTGAGCGACTGCGTGATCAAGGTGATGATGTCGGCGCCGAGGGAGTTCATCTTGCTGTGGAACTCGAGGCAGGCCACGCCGTCGCCGAGATCGACCAGCGATGCTCCGGAATTTTTCTTCACGACACCGTTGGATTTCTTCGCCACGGTGACCGACCAGACGCCCGCGGGGACTCGAATCGATTCCCAGCTTTCGGTGCCCATCTCCCAGTACTTGCGTCCAGAAGGAGATTTAGGATCGTCGAGATACCAGGATTTTTGTCCCTTGGCCAACAAGCGCTCGACGTTGGCGGGGACGGGCTTGCCCTCTTTCTTCATGCGGGCGACTGTGGCCTCGACGCCGGCAGCGTCCCAGAGTTCGAAGGGGCCGAGTTCCCAGTTGAAGCCGAGGCGCATGGCACGGTCAATTTCAACGACGGAGTTGGAAATTTCAGGGACGCGGTTGGCGGAGTAGGTCCAGAGATCGGTGAGAGCGGACCACAGGAATGCTCCGGCCTTGTCGCCTTTCTGCGGGCCGCTGCCATCCAGGCCGAGAAGGGTACGAAGGCGGGTGCCGGTGTCTTCGATCGTCTTGGCCATTTCCAGGGCAGGGAATTTTGGTTTCTGGCGGGGATGGTATTCCAGTGTCTTCCAATCCAGGGCCAGGCGTTCATCTTCCTTGCCGTTCGCTGCTTTTGATTTCTTGTAGAAGCCTCCTTTGGTTTTGTCGCCTAACCACTTGTTTTGCAGCATCTGGGTGAAGAAGTCGGGCAGGCGCAGGTCGCTGCGCTCGTCTTTCACATTGGTCGTCATGTTGCCGACGACGTGGCCAAGGATGTCGAGGCCAACAAGATCGATGGTGCGGAAGGTGGCGGACTTGGGCCATCCGACGGCTTGACCGGTGAGGGCGTCGATTTCTTCGATGGAAAATCCCATCTCCTGCATGAGGCGAATGACGTTGAGCACAGAGAAGGTGCCAATGCGGTTGCCGATAAAGTTGGGCGTGTCTTTGGCGATGACGACGCCTTTGCCGAGACGTACGTCGCAGAAGTGGGCGATGGCGTCGATGGCGGCGCGGTCGGCCTCAGGCGTGGGAATGATTTCCAAAAGGCGCATGTAGCGTGGCGGGTTGAAGAAGTGCGTGCCGAACCAGGCCCAACGAAAATCGTCAGAAAATCCTTCAGCGATTTTTCCGACAGGAAGGCCGCTCGTGTTCGTGGTGACGATGGTGCCGGGCTTGCGGACGGCCTCGACTTTTCGGAGCAGAGCGCGCTTGATGTCGAGATTTTCGACGACGGCTTCGATGATCCAGTCGACGTCTGCGAGTTTCTTGATGTCGTCTTCGAAGTTGCCTACCGTGACGAAGCGGGCGAGGGATGGGTCCATGAAGGCGGCGGGTTTGGATTTTCTGGCAGCTTCGAGTCCGGCAGTGGCGATTTTATTGCGTGCGGGACCGTCGGCGTCGGGGGGAACGATATCGAATAAATAGCTGGGAACGCCGGCATTGGCGAAATGCGCGGCGATGCGGGCGCCCATGGTTCCGGCGCCGAGGATGGCGACTTTATTGATTCGTTTCATGATCAGGCCTCGGTATGAAAGTCTTTAACCACAGGGGACACGGGGGACACAGAGGATTGAATTGTGAACTGGTAATGGTAATCGCATCGGGGATGAATTATCTAGGGCTGGAATCACAGGGTTTGACGGCGAGGACTGGCCGTTAAGGACTGGGGGTTTTGGTGCTCCACGCAGGACCCTTCCTCCGCCTGAAAAACGGCTCCGTCAGGATGACGCCTTTTATCGGATGACGCCGCCGGAAGGATAGTCCGCAAGACGCAAAGTACCCGAACAAGTAATCACAGTTCTGCGTGGGCGCTGACGTAATCCAGCGCCTGGCGGGCCATTTGTTTTTCGCCGCGATAGGCGAGGAGTTTGGGAGCATCTTCGAGGCGAACCCATTTGGCGCGACCGACTTCGACGCGCATGGCTTCGTCGATGTCGTCGATGCGTCCGGACTCGTAGCGAAAAAGATAGAAGCTGACAATTTTAAAGACACGCTCGCCGTCGCCCCACGAGCGGACGTAAACATATTTGCTATCTCCGAGCTTGGTAATGGGAACGGCGGTGATGCCGGTTTCTTCGCGGACTTCTCGCAAGGCAGCTTCGAGCGGCTTCTCACCGGGATCGACGAGGCCTTTCGGCAGGCACAGAACTGGTTTGTTTTTCGGCCGCACGGCGCGCTTGGCGGCATCGGGAACCACGACCATGGGCAGCCCCGCAGAGGGCAGTTCAATGGCGGCCATCCACCACTCATCCTCTTTCTTTCGGATGACCACGCCCCCGGATGAAATCTCGCGGACCATACTGTCTGCAACTTAGCAGGAATACAGGAATTTCGTCACGCGCGTGCAGGGGGCAGGGTAACTATTACCGTAACTTGAGCATCTCCAGCGTAATGCAGAGTGGCACAATTGTGCCCTACAGCCCTCTGTGGAAATATGGCATCTTATAGGCAGCAGGGGTTGTAGGACTCCGGCAGCTGGCGGCCGGATGTGGGGTTGGCAAGTGAACGGTCTGGGGAAGATCATTCGGTCGGTGCAGGCCTTTGGGCGGGAGCTTTCCCGCAAGTCAGGGCCAGTTCCATCCTCCCGGATTCCAACGATTGGCGTGGCGTTGGGCGGAGGATTTGCCCGCGGCATCGCACACATCGGCGTTCTCAAAGTTCTCGAAGAAGAAAAGATTCCTGTAAGTGTGGTGACGGGGACGAGTGTCGGCGCTCTGATGGGCGCGGCATATTGTAGTGGCGCCTCGCTCGCTGAACTGGAAGCTCTGGCGCACAATGTGCGCTTTACCTCCTTCGCCCGGTGGACGCTTTCGCGTTGCGGCTTTGCCTCGAACGACCGCATGGTTTCGTTTCTCGCTCGCATCTTGAAAGTGAAAACGTTTGAGGAGTTGCGCATCCCGCTGGGAGTGACCGCGACCGATTTCAACACAGGCGAAGGCGTGGTATTCCAATCCGGATCGATGATCGATCCGGTGCGTGCGAGCTGCGCGTATCCGGGAATGTTTTTGCCGGTGCAGATTCGCGGACGATATCTTGTCGACGGCATGCTTTCGCATCCCGTGCCCACGCGGCCGCTGCGCGAGATGGGCGCGGACAGAGTGCTGGCTGTGCATTTGAAAGGCACGTGGGCAAACGGCGGCCCGCCGCGGAATCTGTTTGATGTGATCGGACAATCATTCGCGATCGCGCAGGACGCGATGTCGTGCCTGTGGCGCGAAGCTGCCGACATCGTGATCGAACCCGATGTTGCGGGATTTGCCTATGATGACTTCAAGCGTGCCGGCGATCTGGTCCGTGTAGGCGAAGCGGCTATGCGGAAGGCGCTTCCCGAAGTGCGCAAGTGGTTGGAGAGCCCTGCAATCACGTCCTATCCTGGGACGGAACGTCGAACAGCACCCAGAGTTGCACCCATGCCGGCTGACTGAGCCCGGAAGCCCGCCAATTACTCGACACATACGATGCCACTGCGATTCCACTCTGTGTTCTTGCGCGTACTGTCGGGTGCTTGCATTGACTTGACAGGAGTCAAGACATAACATTTCGACACCACTTGAAAAGACAGACGCTCTAGCAGGTAATCTTCCTGCAGTTCTGCAATCCATGATGGAGGTCAGCCGTTGATCTCGCTGCGTCGAGGCTGGAATCCACTCGCGGAAATTGGAGGCTTAGGCAGGTCTTGACGCCATCCGCAGCTATGTCGCGACGAATCGCGTGGGCTGCGTGGCTTCTCGTTCTTATTCAAGTGGCAGGATTTCTGGTGCTGGGGCCCGGGACGTCGAGGGACCTGGTTTCCAACCTTATTCAGATTGCATCATGCCTGACCGCGGCGGCCTTCTGTTTTTCTGCCTTCCGTCGCAGTCGCAATGTGGCGCGCACGTTCTGGATACTCTTCTCCGTTGCATTCGTGGCCTACGCGGTTTCCAACGTTGTTTGGACTTACTACGAAAACTTTCTCGGCCAAGCGGTTCCTGCCTCTCCGATTTCGCAATTTCTCTACCTTTGTTATGACGCTCCCATCGTGATGGCGCTGTTCCTGCGCGAGGGAGAAGATCCTTCAGGCCTGGACTGGTACCGCTCGCTCGAGTTCGTCCAGATGTTGATGGTGGCGTTTCTGATCTATTACGATTTCCTGTTTTTGCGCGCGCTCCCGGCGGGAGAGCACAGCCTCGAACTGATGGAGCAGGGCCTGACGAATGCACTCAACTTTGTCCTGGCGGCGGCGTTCGCTCTGCGTTCGGTTTGGGCGCGCGCTCCACTAGTGCGCGCCTTATGCCGGAGAATGTCGGTATACCTTATCGTCTACGCTCTCGCGGCGGGAGTTGGAGACTTCGCACTCACCTTTATTCACACGACCTCAGGAAGTTGGTCGAGTCTCGCGTGGACAGTTCCCTTTGTGGTGGCTGCGATTCTGGCGGCTGGATTTGAGCAGCCTGCCGAAACCGCCACGAGCGTGCCTGTCGAACACTGGAACAAGCGCGCGTTGCTGCTCAAGAATATCGGCCTTGGGGTGATGCCGCTTACGGCGTGGGCACTCGCCATTCCCGCAGCGAACCACGATCGCATGGTTGCCTACGGCGCGGTGATCGTTTCGCTGGTGTGCTACGGTGCGCATTTAACACTGAGCCAATATCGCAACTATGAGAACGTGGAAGCGCTTCGGGCTTCGGAAGAACGCTATCGGTTGCTGTTCCAGCAACTTTTGCAATCCGAAAAAATGCAGGCGATTGGACGCCTGGCGGGCGGCGTCGCGCATGATTTCAATAACGTGCTCACTGTTGTGATGGGGTATGCCCAGCAGATGCTGGAAGACGAAGATCCTACGGCAGAGAGCGTGCATGGTGGCGCCAGGCAGATTATTACAGCCGGAAAGCGCGCCGCTGCATTGACGCGCCAGTTACTCGCGTTCGGGCGGAAGCAGGTGTTGCAGCCCAGTATCCTCAATCTCAACGCAATCATTGTCGACGTCGACAAGATGCTGCAGAGACTCATTCATGAGAACGTGGAGATCGTGACCACGCCTTCTCCGCACTTGGGCGCCGTCAAGGCCGATCTGGGGCAAATCGAGCAGGTGCTGGTGAATCTGGTCATCAATGCGCGCGATGCCATGCCCGGCGGCGGAAAGTTGACGATTGAAACCGCGAATGTCGAACTCGACGAAAGCTACGCGCACGAGCACGCCGGGGTTTGCGCCGGCCAATACGTCATGTTAGCGGTCAGCGACACCGGCACTGGCATGGATACCGAGACTCTCTCCCACATCTTCGAGCCGTTTTTTACGACGAAGGAAGTGGGCAAGGGATCGGGCATGGGGCTGGCCACGGTGTACGGCATTGTGCAGCAGAGTGGCGGGCACGTCTGCGTTTACAGCGAAATGGGGCGGGGCAGTACCTTCAAGGTCTATCTTCCGCGGGTAGAGGAGTCCGCAGGACATTGGACCAGGATGCAGCACTCAGAACCTGCGATCTGTGGAAGCGAGACCGTGCTTGTAGCAGAGGACGATCTGCACGTTCGCAATCTGACGGTCGCCGTGCTGAAGGCTTGCGGATATTCGGTGCTGGAGTTGGAGAATCCTTCGGAGGCGGAGCGCGTTTGCGAGCAACACAGCGGCGTGATTGATCTGCTGTTGACGGATGTGATCATGCGGGATATGAGCGGGCCTGAACTCGCGCGCGTGATGCAAAAGCTGCGCCCGCAGACCAAAGTCTTATTCATGTCGGGATACACCGACACGGCGATCGTGCACAAGGGTGTGCTCGAGCCGGGCATCGATTTTCTCGCCAAGCCATTTACACCGTCGACGTTAGCGGGGAAGGTGCGGCAGGTATTGGACCAGGCGAAGGCGTAGGGCGAGAAATCGTTGGCAGATCGATTCTTCCGCTTCTCGCATTGTTCGAATCCTCTTGACCAAATGAATAAAAAAGGGCCATCATGGTGACTAGTCAGACTAGTCAGAATTGGAAAGGTCAATATGGCCAAATCGGCCAAAAAGCCAAATCGCGGAGCTTTATCCACTCCCATTGTCGGCCTTAAGGCTGCCGGAGGGTCGTGGCAGCTTCAAACCGCCAAAGCCCGGTTCAGCGAGGTCTTTCGACGCGCGCGGACCGAGGGGCCGCAGCGCATTACACGTCAGGGTAAGGAAGGCGTGGTCATGATCGCGGAGGAGCAGTTTGCGCGACTGGTCGGTAAGGTAGATCAGCCGAAAAGTATCGTGCAGTTTTTTCGGCACTCGCCGCTCGTAGGAGTTGACCTTGATCTGGAGCGGGACCGCGACGCCGGACGTGATATCGAGCTATGAGCGCCTTCCTGCTGGACACCAATTGCATCTCTGAGTTGGTCCGCAACAAACCTGAGTCGCGCGTCCTGAAGTGGATGGAGGAGGCCGATGAAAGCCTTCTCTATCTCAGCGTGCTCACTCTTGGAGAGATTCGGAAAGGCGTAGCCGCTTTGCCGCAAAGCAGGCGCAGAAGTCAGTTGGAAGCTTGGTTGGAGCAGGATCTGCAAGTCCGGTTTGCTGGAAGAATCTTGCCGATCGATGCGGCCGTCGCAGATCGGTGGGGTTCGCTGGCGGCGGACGCAAAGCGAAAGGGCCGGACGATCTCTATTATCGACGGACTTCTGGCGGCGACCGCGATGCAACACAACCTTACGATTGTGTCGCGCAACGTAAGCGACTTCGCCAATACTCACGCAGCGGTTCTTAATCCCTGGGAAGATTGAAGTCGAAAAATGCCTGTATTCTGAACGGAGCGTTATCCCACTTTTTCTGCTTCCTCTTGAATTCGGCGCCACGCTTTCTCCACATGGCGCGCTTGCGTGTGGGTTTGCCCTACAGAGAAACGCAAGGTCAACTTTCCATTCAGCTTCGTGTGCGTGAGGTATAAATCGCCGCTGCGGTTCAGGCGGTCCATGATGGTCTGGTTGGCCGCGTCTCCGCCCTTGTGCCGGAAGCAGACCAGGTTGAGCGGTGCGGGTGCGGCGAGTTCGAAGCGGGCGTCGTTGCGCACCCACTGCACGAACTGCTGTGCGAGTTGCACATGCTCGCGAATGTGGTGCTGTAAGCCTTCGACGCCGTAGTGTCGGATGACGAACCACAACTTCAACGAGCGGAAGCGGCGTCCGAGCTGAATGTGCCAGTCGCGGTAATCGATCACGGCGCCTGATTCGGTGGCCTGATTCCGCAGGTACTCCGGCAGAATGCTGAGCGTCTGAATCAGAGCCTTGCGGTCGGCGACCCAGAAGCAACTGCAATCGAAGTTAGTGAACATCCATTTGTGCGGGTTGAAGTTGTAGCTGTCGGCGAGTTCGACTCCGCTTTGCAGGTGACGGAACTCCGGGCAGAGCATGGCCGTGCCCGACTTCGCGGCGTCGACGTGTAGCCAGAGATTGTGCTGGCGGCAGACTTCACCAATTGCGCCAACGGGATCCATCGCGTCGGAAGAGGTTGTGCCCACGGTTGCACACACGAAGAATGGAGTTAGTCCGGCACGGCGGTCAACTTCGATCTGGCGCGCTAGAGCGTCGGGGCGCATGGCGAGATTCTGATCGACTTCGATCTGCCGCAGGTTCTCAACGCCGATGCCGGCGATCATCGCCGCTTTTTCGAGAGAGGAATGCGTTTGGGTTGAAACGTAAGCGATGAGGCGTCCATCGCATCCTTTTTTGTTGCTGCGGTAATTGGTGGCACGCTCGCGAGCAGCCAGAAGCGCGGTGAGCGCGGCGGTGGAAGCTGTGTCCTGAATAACGCCGCCGCCTGTGTTCGACGAAAGAAATTTCTCGGGCAGGCCGAGCATGGAGACGAGCCAGTCCATGACGTGGGTTTCGAGTTCGGTGCAGGCGGGGCTGGTGGACCACAACATTCCTTGCACGCCCAGACCCGACGAAAGAAGGTCGCCGAGAATTCCGGGGCCAGAGGCGTTGCAGGGAAAATATGCGAAAAAATTGGGAGACTGCCAGTGGGTGACGCCAGGCATGATTAACTCCCCAACATCTTTCAATAACACATCAAACGATTCGCCTTGTGCGGGCGGATTGGTGGGAAGCGAGGCGCGGATCTTTCCCGGCTTCACTTGTGAGAGCACCGGAAAAGTCTCGACGCGAGCTTGGTAGTCGGCAATCCAGTCGATCACGGCGTGGCCGTGCCGGCGGAATTCTTCGGGGGTCATGTGAAAAGATTTTTCGTCGGACACGTTTTCTCCAGATCAGGTCACTTCAGTTGTCCAAGGTACACGCGAGTCTTGTAATCGACCGCTACGCGTCCCTCGGCAGCATGAGCTTCGAAGAGTTGCTTCAACGTTCGCAGCATTGGCTCGTGCTTCGGATGTCCTGGGCCCGGCGCGTACGATGACGAAAGCAGGCGGCCTTCAAGGCCGGCATAATCGAATTCCTGGCGCATGTCGAAACTGCGCTCCTGGTAGGGCGCCGGATCGAAGAATTCGTTTACCGCGTCGATGGTCCGCTCATGACGAACCTCTCGGTAGTCGGTGCCATAGGTAAGCAGCAGTTGTTCGTATTCGCGAAGAAACGGCGTTGCGTCTGTGACGCGTTCGTTCCATAGAAGAACCAGCCAACCACCCGGCTTTAGAATTCGTACAAACTCTTGTCGCGCCGCTGCGCGATCGAACCAGTGCGCAGCTTGCGCCGCGGTGACAAAATCAACGCTTTGATTTGGCAGCGTGGTCTTTTCCGCAGTTCCAGCGATGCTGGTGAGCTTGGGAAATTCCGCCAGCAATCGCTCGCCGGCTTGCCGCATGTCGGCGTTGGGCTCGATACCGAACACAGCGCTTCCATTTTCGAGAAGGTGGCGCGTCCAGATTCCCGTACCGAAGGCAATGTCAGCGATGACATTGCGCGGCCCGAGGCCACAATCACTCCGTAAGAGCGCCAAAGCTTCCGGAGGATAGTCGGGCCGGTAACGGATATAGTTTTCTACGCGATCGGAAAAGCGGCTGGTGGCGTTGGAAGCAGGCATAAGCGAGGCACTCGGCAGGATTTTTCATCTTGCCAGAAAGTCATTCTAACGGCAGGATAGAGATGTTGTCCCTCCCCGCTGGGTCCGCAGAGTTCGCCCGCCGGGTCTTCAGGCTGGAGTTTCGCGGTAGCGAAAAGAGTGAATCGCTCCGGCCGCAGCCCAACATTATGAGAGTCGTCATAAAAGTCGGCACCAGTCTTATTGCTCCCGGCGGGCAGATCGATATCAACCTGCTGCGCGGCATGGTCGATCAATTCGATCTCTCGAAGAACGAATATTTGATCGTGACCTCAGGCGCGATCGCGGCGGGGATGTCGGGACTCGCGCTGCAGAAACGGCCCAGCGATGTTCCCGGCATGCAGGCTTGTGCCGCTGTCGGGCAGAGCAAACTGATGCATACGTACGAACGCCTGTTCTTTGGGAAGAAAGTGGTGGCGCAATTGCTCCTCTCGAGCGACGACTTCACTTCGCCAGTGCGCTATCGCAATCTGCAGAATGCCCTTGCCGAGTTGCTGGCGCTCGGCGTGGTGCCGATCGTGAATGAGAATGACAGCGTATCCGTGCGGGAGTTGGAAGGTGCGTTTGGCGATAACGATGAATTGAGTTCATTGCTGGCTACGGCGGTGAAGGCCGACTGGCTGCTGTTGCTGACGAACGTCGACGGATTCCTGGTCCCGAACGGGCGCAAGAAACCGCGCTTGCAGCGTGTGATTCGCAAGCTTACACCTGAGCTTGAAGCGCAATGCAATGGGAAGAGTTCGCTGGGCCGCGGCGGCATGATTTCCAAATTGCGCGCGGCCAAGCTGGCGAGCGAGGGCGGAGTGCACGTGGCGATTGTGAATGGAAGGCATCCCAAGGCTATTACCGCGGGTATGGAGCGTAAGATCGGTACATATTTTCCGCCGATGAAGGCGCGTTAGGAAAACGACAAAGGAAATGGCCGCCACTTTGACTCCCGCTGCTTCGACGCAGGAAAAGTTGCTGCGGGCTCGCGCTGCATCGGCGCAGCTGGCGCAGCTTTCGACCAGTGAGAAGAACGCTTTGCTGCTGGCGATTGCCGATGCGATCGAGGCCAACGAGAAAAATATTCTGGCGGCGAATCGCGAGGATGTGGAGAACTCCGGGCTTGAAGGCGCGATGCGCGACCGGTTGCTGCTAACTTCGGCGCGGGTCAAGGACATGGCACGGGGCGTGCGAGAGGTTGCGGCCCTGCCGGATCCCATCGGCGAAACCTTGGCAGAGTGGACAAAGGCGAATGGACTGCAGATTCGCAAAGTGCGTGTGCCGCTCGGCGTTGTGGGAATTATTTACGAATCACGCCCGAATGTAACGGTTGATACGGCGGTGCTGGCGCTGAAGACCGGGAACGCCATTGTTCTCCGCGGCGGGAAGGAAGCGGCGCAAAGCAATCAGCGTCTGGTCGAGATTATGACCGCGGTTTCGGGTGTGCCCGAGGGTGCGGTTGAATTGCTGGATTCGAGCACGCGACAATCGGTGCAGGAATTAATCAAGGCGCGCGGGCTGGTTGATGTCATCATTCCCCGCGGCGGCGCGGGGCTCATCACATTCGTTACCGAAAATTCCGCGGTGCCGGTCATTGAGACCGGCGCGGGGAATTGCCATATCTTTGTCGACGAGACGGCCGATTTTGAAATGGCCGACCGGATCGTGATCAATGCAAAGACGCAGCGTCCGTCGGTGTGCAACGCGGCTGAGAAGTTGCTGGTGCACGAGCGGGTGGCGGCAGAATATGTTCCGCGCATTGTGAAGAAGCTGACCGATGCGGGTGTTGAGGTGCGCGGCGACGGTAAAGCTCGCAGCCTTGCTGCCGGATTGCAGGTCAGACCCGCGGTTGAGCAGGACTGGTACGAAGAGTATCTGCGGCTATGTATGGCGGTGGCCGTAGTTGCCAATATCGATGACGCGATCGCTCACATCAACCGTTACTCCACCAAGCACAGCGATTCAATCGTGACCCACGATGAAGCGAACGCCCGCAAGTTTCTGCGGGGCGTGGACTCGGCTGCTGTCTACTGGAATGCCTCCACGCGATTCACCGATGGGGCGGAATTCGGCTTTGGGGCCGAGATGGGAATCAGTACGCAGAAACTGCACTGCCGCGGGCCGTTCGCGCTCGCGGAGCTGACTTCGTCGAAGTACGAGATTATCGGGACCGGGCAGGTGCGATAGCGCCGACGCCGTCCGTATCAACCAGTGTGGCAGCGTCTGCCTCTATCACCGCCACACCGGCACCCGCATCACATCAAAATGGTGATCGTAGGTCCAAACCTCAAGACCAAGGCGCAGCGCCAATGCCGCAACAGTTGCGTCGACCAACGTAATTCCTTGGTCGGGAAAATTTCGGACGGTGATTACTGCGCGCCCGTAGTCTTCGGAATCAGGATTGATGAGAGCGGCGCCGTCTAGAAACCCGATCCATTTATGCGCAGCGGCAATGCCCAGGCGGTACAACACGAGCGAGTAAGCCTCTAATAATGTCGGGTAGGCAATCGCGACCTCGCATCGCTTGGTGTCCAGCGTCTCGAGTTGCTGTCTCGCCTCTCGATGGTGTTGATCAGCCTCGTCCACTGCGGCGTACAAGGGACCGGCGTCAGCCAGAACTGCACGTGTCACTTCTTGAGACCCGTCAGGTACAGATCGTGGTTGATGCTGACATCGCTCCGACCACTATTCCCCAAGGGTTCGAGTTTCAAAGGCCGGTAACTTCGCAAGAATCCCCGTTCCTGCAAATACTCGCGCAGTGCTACCTGAACCACGGCCGTCAGCGCAGGGGGCACATTCTGCGCCTCCGTGTATTTCTCCACTGCCTCGGCAAGATCGTCCGGCAATGTAACTGTCGCTCGCTTCATGAAAAGAGTATAGCACCAACTGGTGAAGTTGGTGAATCTCGCAAAAGAAGACGAATATTAGGCGAATCAGCCGGCCAGTCCTGTATGAGTTCGCCCAGATGACGCTGTATTGCATTGCCTTCGTGTGACTTCGTGCCCTTCGTGGTAAGGAACTTCAAATTGAAGCCATACATCCTCAGCGCGTGAGGCCGAGCGCCTGTGCTACCTTACTAGTTTTCACCGTGGAGCCTGATGAAACTTCTCTTAGCCGCTATTCTCTCTTCAGCCCTATTCCTTTCGGGATCGTCTCCAACTGCAAGTGGGAATGCTTCCTCCCCGAATGCGGCGTCCGCCATTTTTGGTTTTCGCGATGCGGCCGCCGAAAACGCGATCGAGTCGCGGTTCCTGGCCGTTCCGGATGCCAAACTGGCGGAGGAGCACCTGCGGATTCTGACCCAGGCTCCGCACATGGCGGGGACTATCGAGGACAAGGCGACCGCCGACTACGTCGCGCAGAAATTCCGTGACGCGGGGCTTGAGACCGAGATCGTCGAATACAAAGTGTGGATGAACTATCCCACCGAGATCAGCGTTGACTTGACCGCGCCGGCCGGAGTGGAGATGCACGGGCCCACGCGTGAGCACGTGGACAACGATCCGTACCAGGACGATCCGCGGGTGGTCATGCCCTTCAACGGCATGTCTCCGTCGGGCGACGTCGAAGCCGACGTGGTCTATGCGAACTATGGGACGCCCGACGACTTCGAGAAACTGCAGAAGTTGAAAGTCGATGTGCGCGGCAAGATCGTGCTGGTTCGCTACGGGCAAAATTTCCGTGGCGTCAAAGTTTTCGTCGCACAGGAGCATGGAGCGGCGGGGGTGATCATTTATTCCGATCCCGCGGATGATGGGTGGAAGCGCGGCGACAAATATCCAGACGGCCCGTGGCGGCCCGACACCGGCGTGCAGCGGGGGTCTGTCGGTTACATGTTCGAGTTCCCGGGAGATCCGACGACCCCGGGTGTGGCGTCGGTGCCGTCACTACCGGAGTCGCAGCGCATTGCTCCCGAGAAGTCGGCGCAAATCCCGACCATTTCCGTGACACCTATGTCGTATCACGACGTGTGGCCAGTGCTGCAGCACCTGGGTGGCCCCGATACGCCGCGGGAGTGGCAGGGGGCGTTGCCGTTTACGTATCACGTGGGGCCCGGGCCGGCGAAGCTGAAGATGCACCTCAGGCAGGACTATCAGTTCCGCACGCTGTGGGATGTTATCGGACGGGTTCGCGGCAGTGCGCTGCCGGATGAGTGGGTCGTTGCGGGCAATCATCGCGATGCGTGGGTGTATGGCGCTGTGGATCCGAACAGCGGCACGGCTGCGATGCTGGAGGCGGTTCACGGCGTCGGCGAGTTGCTGAAGTCGGGGTGGAAGCCGAAGCGCACTCTGATCTTCGGAAGTTGGGATGGAGAAGAGGAAGGCTTGATGGGGTCCACCGAATGGGTGGAGCAACATGAGTCCGAACTGGGGAACGCGGCGGCTTATTTCAACATGGACGTTGCGGTGTCGGGGCCGAAGTTCGGGGCGTCGGCGGTTCCGAGCCTGAAGCAGTTTTTGCGCGACGTGACCAAAGTTGTGCCCGGCGCGAAAGGTGGGACGGTGTACGAGGCATGGCAGAAGGCGGCGCAACCGGACGCGCCGCTGACGCAATCTCCGACGGAGGCGATTGGCGACAGCCGTCGCACACCGGTGGCGCAGGTGAAGGGCGATGTTCCGGTCGGCGACCTGGGCAGCGGGTCGGACTATACGGCGTTTCTGCAGCACATGGGAGTTCCGTCGAGCGACGTGAGTTCGAGCGGTCCGTATGGCGTTTACCACTCGGTGTTCGACAACTTTAATTGGTTCAAGAAGTTTGGCGATCCGGACTTCGTGTATGAGCAGCAAATGGCGCGGGTGTTTGGACTGCAAGCGGTGCGTATGTCGGACGCCGACGTCCTGCCTTATGACTACGAGGAATACGGCAAAGAGATTGCGGCTTATCTGGAGGCGGCTCAGAAGCGGGCGCAGGATAAGTTCGGGGAACATGCGCTGGACTTCGGACCCGTGAATGCGGCGGCTCATCACTTTGAGAGCGCGGGTGTGAAGATCCTGGCGAAGCAGAAGAATCCGCCGCAGGATGCAGCGCGCATGAATGCGGCTTTGCGCGGGGCGGAGCGCGCGCTGCTGACGCCGCAGGGATTGCCGCATCGCTCGTGGTTCCGGCATGTGATCTATGCGCCGGGCGAGTATACGGGTTACGCGGCGGTGGTGATTCCGGGAGTGAATGAGGCTCTGGACAAGGGCGACAGCGAGCGGGCGCGGCAGCAGCTGGCGACGCTGGCGGCTGCGCTGGAGCGGGCGGCAAAGACGCTGGAAGGATACCGATAGCAATGACGTCGAGCCATGTCTTGGGACACTTGCTGCACACTTTGCCGGCTTCGGCGGCGGCGACGTTCCTGGCATTGTTCCCGATTGTCGATCCGTTCGGCGGAATTCCTATCTTCTTCACCATGACTTCGAAGTGGAGTTCGCAGGACCGGCGCCGAACGGCTTACAAAACCGGGTTGTGGGTGTTTGTCATCCTGGTGACGTTTCTCTTCTTCGGGGGATTTGTACTGCAGTTCTTCGGCATTTCTCTTCCGGTCATCAAGATTGCCGGCGGGCTGATCGTGGCGAATACAGCGTGGGGAATGGTGACGTCGCACTCGCGCATCACGCCGGAAGAGAGCGACGAAGCGGTGGAGAAGGAAGACATCTCACTGACGCCGCTGGCGATGCCGCTGATGTCGGGACCGGGCGCGATTGGCGTGGTGATGGCGCTCGCCGCTCACGTGGAAAACGCGGCAGCGTATGCCGGAATGGTCATTGGCATCGCCGGGATTGCGCTCAGCGTGGCGCTGTTCTTCTGCATGGGCGGACCGCTGGTACGCCGTTTGGGGCCGAGCGCGGTGGGAGCGATCAACAAGATCTTCGGCTTCCTGATTCTGGCGATTGCCGTCCAACTGGTGTGGAACGGGATTGCCGATTTCAAGAACTGATTTGGTCCAGATTTCCGGGGAACTTCGTCCATTCCGTTCGCGTATCAGAGACAGGCGCCTTTGCGCCCGCGAGGTGCTTCATGCCTGGAAGATCACCTGTCCGGTTCAATGCTCTGTACAAAGCGCTGGTGCTTTGTCTTCTGTTGGTTCCGTTTTGTGCAGCCAAGGATTGGGAGTACGAGGAAACCCACAGCGATGCGCGTGATTTCGCAACTGGCGGCTACTTGCATGTCCGCTTGAGCGTGGGCGACTTGCATGTGAAGCGCGGAGATACCAACAAAATCAGCTTGCATTACACGATCAAGTCGAGTCGCGAGAAAAACGTGAAGGAAGCGAGCGTCGACTTCGACGTTCGCGGGAACGATGCCACGATCGAGTTCCACTCGCCATCGAGCAGCAACACGCAGTTTGATGTGGAGATCGAAGTGCCGCAGAACACGAATCTGGATGCGCATGTGAAAGTCGGCGACGTGACCGTGGGTGACGTGCAGGGTGACAAGGACTTAAGCGTGGGCGTGGGCGACGTTCGCATTGGCAGCGAGCGCGCGGCATACCGGATTGTGAACGCGAGTACGGGGATTGGCGATGTGCATGGTGAGGGTTACGGTGAGACCAGCGGTTGGCTGGGGAAGAAATTGAAGTATCACGGAGAAGGCAAGTACGAACTGCGAGCACATGTGGGAGTCGGCGATATTCACCTGGACGGAAAGTAGGGTCGAGCAACGGGAAGTGGTTGCGGCACGATCAAGGGTTGATACGCGGACGGCGTTCGAATCTTAACAATAAATTTGTGAATTGCTCGAAAAGTTAAATTTTCGGCAGTTTCGTTTCGGGAAAATCCGCCGCTCCCGAGGGTACCCCCCTCCCCCACCCCCTCTGAAAGTCTTGCTGGGCGCGGGGTCTGCAAAAATGGTCTGCAAAATCTTGAGCGCCTAGGGGTTAGAGGTCAAAATCTTGACAACAAAGAGTTTGCGGGCTTTTTGGC
Organism: uncultured Acidobacteriaceae bacterium; assembly: GCA_963731405.1. GTDB lineage: Bacteria > Acidobacteriota > Terriglobia > Terriglobales > Acidobacteriaceae > Sulfotelmatobacter. The sequence continues at coordinate 139,651 of CAVSVS010000012.1, forward strand.
GGCACTCCATGCTGCCGCTCACGCCTTGACCATCTTCTGCCTTCTCAGCAGCAGACCGCAAGGGCAGATGTCACACGCGCGTTGGTAGTCTTGTGGAAATCGCGTGTCGGGAAGGTACAAAGACTGCAAAATCTTTCTCGGCGATAGCACTCAGCGATTAACGAAGTGATAATGCTGACTGACTTAAGCCTGTTGAGATATGGAACATGGCTTATTTTGTTTTGACGTGGACCACGTCGATACGCAACATCTGGCCGGCGAGGGGATGGTCCACGACTCCTGGAATGATCTGCTGCCGATCCGGGGCAATCTTAGCATTGTCGATCTGCCGATCGTTCCCGTCGGCGACCCGAATGACAACGGTGGCACCGGCGGCCACAGCGATGGTTGCCTCAAAGTCCTCTTTGTAGATGGTGTGTCCGACCGAGGGATAGTGATTCAGCCAATACGTTTGTTTGGGTTCCGAGACTTCGATTCCCCACTGGGACCAATCTCCGGTGCTGACCGTACCACCGACCTTGAAGTATGGGTGAGCGGGGTCCGGCGTATCGCCACCAGTGATCGTAGTGGGCTCGAAAATGCCGCGAATGCGCAGCGTGACGTCGTACACGGTTCCAGGCTTTCCGCCAAAGGCGAATGATTGCTCGTGAAGCCGATCGTGGAGGCAGGTGTCAGGCTGGGGCGAGTATTGCGCAGTGCAATTGTCGTGCAAGAAGAACTGATCGAAGCCTGCAGCAACCTGCAGGAGTTCGTCTGACGGCGCTTGAGACGAGATGGCCGGAGCCGCGAAACTCATCTGTGTCGAATCAACCTTCCCTTGCCCGTATCCGATACCTGCAAGGCAAAAAACAGCCAACGCCCTTCGGAGAAGCTCTGGTGTCAAGCAGAGCCGCAGCCGCCTCAAGAGTAGCGTTCTGAATGTCGGCATAATCCCTCTGGGCATTGAAGACTGCTCCAGCGGCGCGCAATAGTCAAGGTTCATGGAACGGCCTTCGGACCTTGGGGGTTATGGCGCAACTCTGAGTGCGGAAAAATCCCACAAACACTCATTGACCCTGAAGCACGGATTTTGAGCGCTATGGCCTGTCGTCAAGTGACAAATGTGAGAACTTGTCAAATTGGATCCAAACCTTCCAACGAACCGCTCAGTTATTCCGTCGGCAAAAGCCTACTTCATTAGGAGGATGTCACATCACTGAGCACTGCCCGAGAGGGTAATGGTCTGCGGGCTACTTCCGGCATCATCCATGAGGATGAGCGAACCCTTAAACGTGCCCGCGGTCAACGGATGGAAGATAACTGTCAAGGTGCAACTTGTAAATGCCGCAAGGCTATGGCCGCAGCCGCTCACGGAATAGCCAGTTGGGGTTGAGTAGGACGAGATGTAAAGGGTCTTGTTTTGAGCATTCGTCAGCTTTACCGGTTTGCTCGTTGTACTGCCTACGGCTAGCAAACCGAAGGCGAGACTCTTTGGCAGTAACACGACGGGAAGGAATTCATACGCTCCCACGTCTACAATTGCCGTCGCGCCGCCATTTCCGTTGATGATGCGCGGATTGCTTGCTAAATCGACCCTGGGAAGAGATGGGGCCGCATTGTCACCAACGTCGATTGCAGGCGATCCGCCCCTCAACTGGTAGTTCGATTTGGAGACAAAATGCGGGTCGACAGAGATATTGCCGTTTGTGCTGCTCTGGCTCGCGCAAGTACCGGTGAGGCCGCTGCTTCCAACTTCATAAGCGTCGTTGTTCATGAATACGGAGCCGCCAGTACCTTCGCAATCAACCGCGTAGAAACCTTTCGCACCGATCAGTAGATTGTTGTAGAACATTACCGCAGGGTCCGCCCCGAAGATGGTAACTGCCGAGCCATCAAGCCCTGCCGTGTTGGAGGCGAACGTGTTATTCACGGCGAGGAAGCCCGTAGAAGTGAAAAGGAAAAGTCCTCCGCCGTCGCGTCCCGAGTTCTGAACGATAAGATTCTGAATCAGCTGAACGGATGGGCTGTTGTAAATCCACAGTCCTCCACCGTCGCTATCAAATTGAGTGGTATTTTTGGATATTCTGTTGTTTAGCAGAATTGCGCCGCCCGTGATCGAGTAAAGTGCAATTCCTCCACCGGATGCAGTTGTGATGTTGTTTGAGATTGTGTTTCCCGCGATTATGAGCGACGAGCCGCCATTCACCAGAATTCCACCACCGCCAGAACCCAGACTAAATCCGGAATTTTGAAAATTGTTTGTAATCCGGTTATTCAGAATCCGAGGTGAGCCACCCAAAACGGCAACTCCATTGCCACCAGCTCCTGCCTGATTTCCATTTATCACATTGTTTTTGATGATCGGCGATGACGATTCAATAAGTATGCCCCCACCGTAGACGAGGGGATAGGTGCTTGTATTTCCGTTCTGAATTGTGAAGCCTTTCAGAAGTGCGGCAGATGTTTCGCCCGAAACAAATCTCACAACCGGGCCGGTCGCGGTGCCGTTGACGACCGTTACAGCGCTGCCGCCGGAGCTAGTGACGGTAATCGCTTTGCCTGAGAAGTTTATATCCTCGTTGTATGTACCCGGGGCCACTAAGACAGTATCTCCATTAGTCGCAGCTTTAATGCCACTCTGAATAGTCGGCTGGTCGGCGGGAACGTGGATCGTCCCGGCAAACACGAAAGTCGCAAAAAAGGTTGGAATGAGTATTACCGAGAACGCGAGCTGTCGGGTCATCGATCACCTCGGACCGGACGAGAATGATACAACGACATTCGAGAGCCAACAACATGCGCCGCTTAGCCGGCGAAAAAATCGCCATTCCAGTGCGCCGGGCTAAACCGGCTTGAAGTAGAGGATGAAAGAGCCTTACGAGAAAGGAGTAGCGATCCGCTCGGCCTCGAGTCTTGCGCTGCTACCGCGAGGGACACAGCGAAGCGTAGACAGAGGATAGGCGGGGTGGGTATTCAGCTCCGAAAAGATGCAACCCGGACGCCGACGCCCTTGTAATGCGCGGAAGGCAACACGAACGGAGACGATAGCGCGAGTCGACGTTTGGTCCGGCGTAGTCGAAGACCCCAGACACGCCTAGAAACTTCAAGCACGAGAACCGGGAGACCTCGCAGACGCCTGCGGCAAAAGTGAGTTGCAGGACGGCGGGAGAAGGCTTAGGCCACACGGCCCGCATGTACGTCTGCGAGGAGTCGGACAGCGGCATAGTACCGATGAATCATTCGAACAACGACGGAAAGCACGTCGGCGGAGAGTGAGGAGGGAAGGCTGCTGATCAAGGAGAACACTCTCCCACTCGACACGTACCCGACATAGAGCGGGACTGCGCGTGTCCCACGGGTGGGCGAGTGTGCGGACAAGCAGCACGCTTGGCCGTTATTCATCTGCGATAAGAGCCGCATGCGCTAATGAGCGCTCGTGCGGATCCGCGCGGGGGGCGATCAGCAATGGTCGTCCCTACCGCGACCTCAAGACGCCCCGGCAGGGCGGGTGAGCGTAATCGCCTGTTCTCAGTAGTTAATCTCGGTGTAGTCTTACCGAGATGAGCGAGCAGCCCGAAATCACGCCGGACAAGCCCATCGAGGAGGCGTACTCGTTTTCCAAGGACAAGATTGGCAGGGAGCTTGGCTATCCACTCAAGCGTTCTCTCTTGGATTCCGCTCTTCACTCGGCATCGGTGTGTGCGGCAGTGTACTCCGTACGCTATCTGGGACATCGGCACTCCAAATATTGTTCTGGATGCGAGTTTCGTTCCTGAGTGGCAAGGGCACCCTACCGTTCGCGGCAGATGCCTGATAACGGTTTGGGCTGTTCCAAGCCAACAGCGGCACGCGGCAGAACAGCTATTGGTCGCGGAGTGTCTCCCAATCCTCTGCCGTTGGCTGGCAAGGAGCCAGAATGATGGGAACGTTTGGCGCGGCACTGAGCACACGCTGAGCTTCGAGATTCAGGACGGCAGACTGCGCCATTCTGACAGTAGCAGTCGGTAACTGTTGCAAAATCCCCGTAGCACTCATTGTTGTGGCGATCAGCCATCCACAGTATGATTTCCTCGTGTTAAGGAAGATCAACCTCGAAGGCGTCAAGGTGATTGTGACCTTCCTGCTTTGTCTCTTGGGATTGGTCTGCCTCTGGACGTATTGGATACATAAGTTCGTCAGAAACTTCTAAGCGGTCGTGAAGACTTCGCTAACTGTTGCAAAATCCCCAATGCCCTCATTGACCTTGGAAATTTCTAGCCGTCCTCTCTTTTTTGCCAGTTTCGTCGCCGCTTGAGGTTGCCGGTGACATCCTTCCCGGTAGCAATGTCTTCCAACAACTGATCGAGTCGAGCCGCCGCGCTCCTTAGCACTTGCCCGTCCGCGTCCACTGCGGCCTTCAACATCTGATCGAGTCGGGCCGCCGCAGCCTTCAGCGTCCGCACTTCATCATCGGTGATCGGCTTCTTCACAGCTTGCTCGTTCGCCCGAACCAGGCTCACGATGCGTTGCCGGAGATCGTTTTCCTTGTCTTTTTCGTTTTCGTTATTCATGGCCCGAGCAAGAAGCAAAACACAGAAAACGGCACCGACCAGACGTCAACTGGTAACAAATCGCGACTACAGTTGTTGCCTGCGAGCGAGGTTAATCGTCTCGCGTTGGCGAAACAAACCTTCTCGACTACGCTTCTCGGTCGTGCCCTCATAGCATACTTGCATCCTAAACGCGGTGCTGGGATACTCCGTTCGTAGTCCCTCAATTTGGGAGTGGGGTACACATTGGACTGGAAGCAACACGGCGTGAAAATTGTGCGGGCCGGGGAACTCGATACCAATACACCGCAGAGCCCTGGAATGACGCGGGCTGCCGCTATCACGAACGCGCGTACAGGGGCCAGTAAGTTGTGGGCTGGTACCGTCGTGGTTCAGCCGCACGCCAAAACCGCTCCGCACCATCATGGCGAACTGGAGACCGTGATCTATGTCGTGCGAGGCCGTGCCCGCATGCGCTGGGGTGATCGCTTAGAGTTCTGCGATGAGGCAGAGCCGGGAGACTTCATTTACGTTCCGCCCTACGTTCCGCATCAGGAAATTAACGCGCGTCCAGATATGCCGTGTGAAGCGGTGATCGTCAGAAGCGGGCAGGATCCGGTGGTCGTGAATCTCGACATCCAGAGTCCTGAGCCTGTAAATGAGAGCGGAGACGAAAAGCCATTCCACCCTCGTCATTAGCGCCCCAGGCGCCAGACGAGTCGGCGACCGCACGCTGTGATTGTTGCAATATCCTCTACGCTCATTGACCTCGTTCAAAACGTGAGTCGCGTGTTCCACAGAGGTATCGGAGATGGCGTCTCATCGACAGGTCATGAGCGTTATCGTTCAGCACTTATTTCGGACGGCGAGAGGGGCTCACGCTCGGTTTCCTCAATTTTGTGCCTATTAGTTCTGACAGTTGCCTGTCAAGATGGCTCTCAACTCCAATGATCACTTCGATCAGGAGAAGAATCCCATTATGGCCGTCCGACCACTGCCTTTGGCTGTGACTGAAGAGATCCCCTCGCGGAGAAACGGTAAGGTCCGTTCCTCACAAACAAAACACAATTGCTTCATCTGCGACAAGCCGGTTGATATCAACGCTTCCAACGCCGCCGCCAGCAAAGCCATGCACGGGGAATGCTATGTTCTCAGGCAAATGCTGATGCAGTTCACCGACCCCATAAACTGCCCGCGTGCCTAGCGGTTGTAATTCGCGATTACAGTGTCGCCCCAAGAGTATGCTCAAGGCCGCGTCATTGCAGAACGTTTCTAGACGCGAGGTGGATGCAGCCCGTGCCTAGCGAAGCGCTGCGAAATCTGTCCATTCCGCTACTGGCTGGCTTGAGCCCATCCGAGAAAGCGGATGTCTTAGCTCAGGCCCGAACTGTAAAGGTCATGCCGAAAACGCCGGTTTGTACGGGCGGGTATGAGGCGGAACACCTCTTCGTCGTGGTAAGCGGACGAGTCAAATACAGCCGGCTAGCCGCCAACGGGGACGAAATCGTCCTTCGGCTGTTCACGCCGGGTGAAACTTTCGGACTCGCCACTCTTCTACCGGACCCGCCGAACTATTTAGGCACGGCTGAAGCAGTGCTTGCGGGAGAGTTGCTTGTCTGGAATCACCGCCAGGCTTCTCAACTCTCTGATCGCTATCCCCAGATCAAGACGAACGGGTTGCTCATTGCCCTTCAACTCCTGGGCACAATATCCGATCGACACGCCGACCTATTCGAAGGCAAGGCGAATCTTCGTGTGGCACGGGCTCTGATTGACGTTGGCCGGCGAAGCGGCGGACTCCATCCCCAGGGAATCGATGTTCAAATCACGAATGAACAATTAGGATCCTTGGCCGATGTCAGCAGGTTCACCGCCAGCCGCGTACTCAGCAGTTGGAGCAAGGCTGGGGTAGTCACCAAGGAACGCAATATAGTTCACATTCATTCCCCTGAAGGTCTTCTCTCCTGCTGACCCCTCTGTTCCGCTAACCCGCCTCTGCTAACCGTCTGTTAACCCATCTTAGTGCGCTATCGCAACGACGTTCGTAAGCGCAACGCCTATCCTGAATAAGTCGCAGGTAATAGGAAAGATTATGGATAGCAGCAATTTTAGTTCTGCAGTACCCGTGCGCATTCTTCTGGTGGACGACTATGAGCCTTTTCGGCGATATGTTCGGTCGTTACTGATGAAGCGGGCAGAATGGATCGTCCTCTCGGAAGTCTCGGACGGTTTAGAAGCCGTTCAGAAAGCGGAAGAACTGCAGCCTGACCTGATCCTGCTGGACATCGGCCTCCCGACGCTAAGTGGAATCGAGGCGGCCCGGCGGATTCGCAAGCTTTCTCCTGGCTCCAGAATATTATTCGTGAGCCAGGAATTGTCCGCTGATGTGGTGCGCGAAGCTCTTGCCACAGGCGCAGCTGGCTACGTCGTCAAGATGCATGCGGGAAGCGAGCTACTAATTGCAGTGGACGCCGTGCTGCGGGGCGGGCAGTTTGTGGGTAGGCGATTGGCGGACCAGAGTCCCAGAAGCAATAGCGTGTTCCGACCGCTTGAGCACAACCGGGAAGTTGCTCGCCGTCACGAGGCGGGGTTCTATTCTGGGGATGCCAGTCTTTTGGATGACATCACTCGGTTCATCGGGACCGCACTCAGGGCTGGGAATGCAGCGATCGTCATCGCGACCGAGTCACACCGCAACAGCCTTCTTCCAAGATTGCAGGCTTATGGCTTGGATACTGCTGTCGCGATTGAGCAGGGGAGATACATCTCGTTGGATGCTGCTGACACACTCTCGAAATTCATGCTAAATGGCATGCCCGAGCCAGTTCGATTCTTGAGACTCCTGGGTGGTCTCATTGTGACAGCGGCTGAGGCTATGAGGGGTGAACAAACCCGCGTTGCGGTTTTCGGAGAATGTGTGCATCTCCTGTGGGCGCAAGGGAACGCAGAGGCAGCGATTCAGGTCGAAAAACTCGGCAATCAGCTAGCCAAGGCATACGACTTGGATATTCTCTGCGGTTATCGTCTGGGTAGCGTTCAGGGCGGGATGGACAACCAAATCTTCCAACGAATCTGTGCAGAACATTCGGCCGTTCACTCCGAGTGAAATCGGCTGAATCGCCGCCGATAATTGCGCTGAAGCAACGACAATCACCGCGTCAATGCTTATGCTCGTATACAGTTGGTCCGATCACAAGCCTAATCGGTTTCTATCGAGAGAATTGAACAATGAAACAATTGGATAAAGACAAAGAAACTTCCTGCCCAAGCACAGAACAAATGGAAAGACTCCGGAGGGAGCTCCGAAGAGGAATAATTCGCGAAGAACTCGAATCCACATTGCGACTGCGAGCAGTGAGCCACCTCATTCAGGCACTCGATGTGGATCTTGCGGACTTTCGTCGGTTCTGGGTCCTACCGCTCTTGGAGGCAGGTGCAAGCTTGGAGATCGCATTGTCCTGCATCGCTCAATCCCGCCTTCAGCCAAACTGAGGCTTGTTCCGTAGAAGCGCCTGGCGCAGTGTAGCGACACCTGGCGAAGGTAGTTCGATGGCTGTCTACCCGAGAGACTCTCCAGGGCTTTGATAGTCGATTGCCCGCTTGATCTACAGGAAAAACAAAAATGAATGTTGCGAAAACGTCGGGTGTGCGCCTGATCGGCTAAGGAGATAAAAAATGGGGAGAATGAGATGAAGGACCAGACCGTTGGGCTCGGTCCGCGCGAACAACTTGGTCCGCGCGAGCAGCAGATGGTTGAACTGCTGTTGCTGGGTTGTGACAACGCCGAAATCGCCGCCCAGCTCAAGATGGCATTGCGCACTGTAAAAGCCCATTTCAACCGGTTGTTTCTGCGTTTTGGAATCACTGGCGGTATCAAGCGAGTGAAACTCGCTACCTTGTTGTACAGGAGGCAAGAATGTCTGAAATTGGACGCTACGGGAACCGTGTCCCAAGTGAACGTGAATACCGAGTCATCGAACTCGTTGCTGAAGGCCTGAAGAACAAAGAAGTTGCCGAGGCTATCGGAACGACTGAACACGTCGTGAAGAATTATCTGAGAGTCATCTATGACAAGCTCGGGCTCTGGAACCGGGTAGAGCTTGCCCTGTGGTTTGAATCTCGGCGCGATGCTTCCGTCATGTTAATCCAGTAACCCATCGCCGTTGGGTCAAGATGAAACCGGTACTGTTCCCAGCAGCCCCGGGCCCAGCGGTGTTTTTGCTGTTTCAGGACGTAGTCGCGCAGACATGTGGCAGCTATCTCGTCCCAAGGTTTCGCGAAAGCAGAGCATAACTTGGTGCATTCGAGTAGAACGGGCAAACGTGCTTTCCGGTTTTCCGAACAGGAATGAAGTACGGCTTGACTTGTTCGCCCACTCTGATAACGTGATGCCTCCCCCCGGCAGCGGTTCATTTCTGTTTCGAGGAAGCCATGACATCAGGCAGCGTTGTGCCTCCGCGACCCTACGACCCAGCCGATCCTAAACCCACAACCTTCCCACAAGTCTTGCGCGACGAAATTGATCGTGTGCAGAGCTCACGCGATAAGCGAGGGGTTGGCACGAAGGATTGCGCCAACAAGTTGACTGGGCTGGCATTTTCGGGCGGCGGGATCCGCAGTGCGACATTCAACCTGGGAATCCTGCAGGCGCTGGCGGAAAAAGGGCTGCTGCGCAAGTTCGATTACCTGTCCACGGTTTCGGGTGGCGGCTACATTGGTTCGTGGCTGGCGGCGTTTATCCGGCGACTGACGAGAGAACCGGACTTTTCTATCGCGAAAGTAGAAAAGGCGCTGAGCCCGCACAAGTACGAGACGGAGCGGCGCGCCGAGCCGTCGGTGTTTCACTGGCTGCGGCTGTACAGCAATTATCTGACGCCCAACAAGAGCGTGATCTCCGGGGACACGTGGGCGATGCTGGGCACGTGGATGCGCAACGTGCTGCTCAACCAGACCATTCTGGCGCTGATGTTCATGAGCGCGTTCGTGCTGTGCCAGAGCGCGCTGTTGCCACTGGTGCTGGGGAACAACGACGGCACCGCATTCCTGATCGTGGGAGGGCTGGTACTTCTCGCGGCCTCGATATCGATGGCCATCAATGTAACGCAGGAGGGGGAGACGACCACCATCCTGGAGACGCCGTTCCAGAGAGTCAAGGTGACGGTGACGGTGCTGCTGCCGATCGTGCTGTCGTGCATTTTGCTGAATTGCGGACTGTGGCGAACCGAATATAGCGCGGAATCAATCTGGTTGTGGATGGGATGCGGTGCCGCATTTTATTTCGTTGCGTGGGGCGCGGTGGCGATCATGGCTGCACTCCGACGGCTATGGCGCAAGAATCGCGGCAAGCCGAAGAAGGCGATGGTTTCGGTTCCCGCGCTGGTGGTGTTTTCACCATTGGCTGGCGCGGCTGGGGGATGCCTGTTGCGCGCCTACGCATTGCAACTGAGCCATCTGCCTTCCTGGACGGCCATTAGTTGGGTGGTGGTGGTCTTCGGAAGCGGTGCCGTGATGGTGATCATTTTGATTGTGGGAACGTTGCATGTGGGACTGGTGGGCCGTGGGTCGATGGACCTGGTGCGGGAATGGTGGGCGCGACTGGGCGGATATTTGACGCTGATGACGCTGGGCTGGCTGCTTCTGGCCGGAACGTGCGCGTTTGGACCACTGGCCGTGCGCTGGGGATTATTCGAATTGAAAGGATGGTCGATCAGCGCTGTCCTGTTATGGCTACTGCACAACTACCTGGGGCTGAAAGCGGCCAGCAGCGCCCGCACCGCTGGGGTTGCGACCAGCGTCGCGAAGGCGAAGGCTAATCAGGAGGTGAACCTTTGCCAGGATGGGGAAGAGAATCCGTCGCGGATCATGTCGGCGCTGAAGTCGCCGCGCTTATTGAACCCGTTGGCGAAGGCGGCTCCGTACGTTTTCATCGTTGGCTTGGTGCTGCTGCTAAGTACGGCGGTGCAGGTGGCGACCGGACTGGTTTTCAGTATTGGCGATACTGCGGAAGTGTGGAAGTTCAATACTGGAATGGACTGGCATGCTTTGTCGGATGACTATTGGAGAGTGCTGGAAATGGGGTCCCCGGTGTGGCTGGCGGGGCTGGGAGCGATCTTTTTTCTGGCGGGACTGGGCCTGTCGTGGCGGGTGGATGTAAACGAATTTTCGCTGCATCACTTTTATCGCAACCGGTTGGTGCGCTGCTATCTGGGAGCGTCGAATCCTGATCGCAAGCCGGAGCCGTTCACGGGATTCGATCCAGAGGACGATGTGCCGCTGAGCGATTTTTCGGATGACTATCCCGGGCCTTATCCAATTCTGAATGCGGCTTTGAATATCACGGGCGGCGAGGAATTGGGATACGCCACGCGACGGGCAAAGTCATTCGCATTCACGCCATTGTATGCAGGCTACGAACTGGGGGCTTCGGGGAAGGGGAATGGACGGTTCACCTGTGACAACGGCTTCCTGCCAAGCTTTTCGAGAACCGTGCAGGGACGGGCAGCGGGGGGCGTTGCAAAACTGGGAAGCGAGTGTGGAATTTCACTGGGGACCGCAATGGCGATCTCGGGCGCGGCCGCGAGTCCGAACATGGGCTACTTCACGACTCCGGCGACGGCGTTTTATATGGCGCTATTCGACGTGCGTCTGGGCTGGTGGATGGGGAATCCGCGATACCAAAAGAACTGGGCAAGCCTGGGGCCGCCGCTGGGATTGGGATATTTGCTTTCGGAGGTGCTGGGCCAGAGCGATCAGCAAAAGGGATATGTTTACCTGTCGGACGGTGGGCACTTCGAGAACCTGGCGGTGTATGAGTTGATTCGGAGGCGGTGCCGCTTGATTGTGGCTTGCGATGCGGATTGCGATCCGCAGTATGATTTTGACAATCTGCTTAGCCTGATCGAGAAGGCGCGCACGGATTTTGGGGTGCGCATCGAGATCAATTGCGAGCCAATCCGGCCCATCGCCGGACAGCGTGAGAGTGGAGTCAATCACGTTACTGGAACTATCTACTATGACGTCAACAACCTTCACGATACGGGAACGTTGATCTTCATCAAGGCGAGCATGCCGACGAAGGACGGAGTGCCGGGACGGACCCCGGTGGAGCGAAAGCTGCCGGATGATGTTTGGCACTACTGGAAGGTGAATCCGACGTTTCCGCACCAGAGCACGGCGGACCAGTGGTTCGACGAACTGCAATTCGAGAGCTATCGGGCGCTGGGGGAGCACATTGGGCGGGACGCATCGCGGGAGATTGCCAAGGCGATGGAGGATCTGCTGACGTGAGAGAAACGCGTTTTGGTACTGGATTATTCAGCGAGTTGCTTACTTATTGGATGTTTTCAGCGCGGGTCGACGATCGGCTTGTAGTGTCGCCGGTGGTGAGATTTTTGTAGATCTTGCCGTCTTTCATGATGACGACGAAGTTCTTCGCGGGGTCGTCGACGAGTTTGATATCGGCGATGGGATCGCCATCGACCAGCAGGAGATCGGCAAGAGCGCCTTCCTCTACCCGGCCCAGCTTCCCCGGATAAGGATTGCGAAGACCTGAAAGGGCCAGCAATTCCGCGTTGTCTGCGGTCGCCATTTTCAGCACCTGGGCGGGCGTGTACCAGCGCACCATCTTGGTGAGGATCGCATTTTGGCGTGCGGCAATCCTGGGATCGAACAGCGCATCGGTGCCCCATGCAGTCTTGATTTTGAACTTTATCGCGAGCTTGTAGGCGGTGTCGGTTCCAGCCATCATCTGAAGCTGCTTCGCCCGATTGGGTCCCTGCTTAGGATTCGCATCCTCGTCATCCAAAAAAGGCTGCAGGCTCCACCAGATTCCGTTTTCGGCCATTAACCTGGCGGTTGCCTCGTCGGCCAATTGGCCATGGTCGATGCATTTGACGCCAGCCGTTATCGCGCGCTGGATCGCATTTGGGGTATAGGCGTGGACGAGGACATAGGTGCCCCAATCCTGGGCGGCACCTACGGCGGCGCGCAACTCCGCCTCGCTGTACTGGGTGACATCGAGCGGATCATAGTTGGAAGAGACGCCCCCACCGGCCATCAGCTTAATCTGGCTGGCGCCTTTCATCAGTTGTTCCCGGGTTCGCAGCAAGACTTGATCGGCACCGTCCGCTATCGCGGCGACTCCGACCACCTCCGCGTAGCTCAACGGGGCAGAGGGGCTGCGGGGAATCTCGTAAGGCAGACGGAAGTCGCCGTGCCCGGAGGTCTGTGAGATGAAAGCTCCCGAGGGATAGATGCGGGGGCCGTCGACGATTCCTTCATCGATGGCGCGCTTTAAGCCAAAAGTCGGCCCCCCGGCATCGCGTACGCTGGTAAATCCGCGCATCAAGGTTCGCCCGGCCTCTTGTGCAGCCTGCAACTCGACATAGCCGATGTCGGCTGTCATGGCGACGATCTGAGACACGCCGGAGAACATCAGGTGGACGTGGGCGTCGATGAGACCGGGCATGAGAGTGCGGCCATTGCCGTTGATGATGGTGGTTTGCGCGCTGCGGTTGGTGCGGATGGAGTCCGTTGTGATTTTCTCGATCTTGTTGCCAGTCACGAGCACATTCGTCGGAGAGGTCAAAGTGGCGCTGTGTCCGTCGAAGATGCGGACGTTCGTGAATAGGACGGTAGTCGGCGATTGCTCTTGGGCGAGCGCGACGCCCCCGAGGGAAAGTGCAAGTGTGACCAGACTGGCGGCTATACCGAAACAGGTGCGTCGTCCAACGACACTCATCCTAGATCCCTCTTTTGATGTTTGTGAGAAGGCTGTTGTCGGAAGCCCTCCTGCGAGAGGGCTTCCGATGGGATTGAACTATTCGGCCGAAGGCGGCAGGGTCAAAGGCGCGGCCAGCGTGAACGTCAACGCTGATTCGGCCGGGTATTCGATCTGCTTGTTTCCGGTTGCTGATCCTCCGATGAATCCGGCGCCAGCTCCGACCAGAGCTCCAATGGCTGCGCCTTTGCCTCCGCCGGCGATCCCGCCGATCAAAGCACCGCCCGCTGCGCCGCCGCCAGTCGCGACTGCGGTTCGCTTACCCTTGCCCTTGACCGTGCTGTCGAGCGTGGCGGTCTTGATGGGATAGGTATGTCCTCGAACCGTGATGCTCGTAAGGGCGAGGATAAGTTCGCCTTCACCCTTGACTTTGCCTTTCGCTTTGGCGGAGACCACCGTGCCACTGGCGGTCGATCCAGCGGGCATGGCGCTTTTTCCCTGCACGCTCACTGGTTGGGCCAGGGTCGCGAGAAATGTCTGGCCGGATTGGCTGGTCTTCGATCCCAGTGCCGTGCCCAGTTTGATCGTCAGGGCCGTACCAGCAGGGACGACGATCGGTTGAGGCTTAGGTGCCTCGACAGGAGGAGCAGGCGGAGGTGGTTGGGATGCGGCCGGTTGGGCTGCCATTGGCTCGGATGCCACGACTTGAGGATCGACGGCCGTTTGATCGTCGACGCCGGTCGCACCGCTCTCTTCCTTAGCGATCTGCTCTAACTTCTGTTGAGCCGCCGGAGTCGCGACCTTGCCGGTTAGCGTGACCTTGCCGTCTTTCGACTCGACGGTGATGGCGGAGTCCCGGGTATCGGGATCGGCGGCAGCTTTGGTTTGAATATCCTTTTGAATCTGCTCGTCGTTGGGACGCTTCGAGCAGGCGAACGTGGTGAGCAACAGGATTACGGAGATAGAGATTGCCAGGCGCTTATGCATGGGTCCTCCTCTGGAAAATGTGATCTTCCAAGGTGCGCCGACTGTTCTGTGATGTGTCGATTGAACAGATTGACGCACTTTGGTCTTCGCGTACCGATAATTTCTGGGGTGATGATTCCACGCGGCTTAACCGTCGACGGGAATGACGAAGCAGAGGCCAGCCGACAGAAAGATATTCCGCACTTCTTACAGATACCGGACTAATGCTGCAACTTCGACTGGCAGAACTTACAGTGGGACTTTGGGATGAGGGATCAGAGACGGAAGGAGCGCAGGTCACACGTTTCAACCACGATCGACCGAGCTGGAGCGACCAGTTCATGGGATAGCCGAGCTGCGCTCGGCGGACCGCCGAAGGCGGCGGTCCCCACATAACCACTGCGGCTATTTCAGAGAGACTAGTTTTTCAACTAACTCAGAATAATCTTTCTTTTCGATGCCGTGGACTTGCTTGTTATATTCGTCGACTTTCGACGAATAGTTCATGGAACAGAATTTCGGTCCGCACATGGAGCAAAAGGCGGCTTCTTTGTAGAAGTCGTCGGGCAAGGTTTCGTCGTGCATGGAGCGGGCGGTTTCGGGGTCGAGGGAGAGGGCGAACTGCTTTTCCCAATCGAATTTGTAGCGAGCGTAGCTGAGGGCGTCGTCGCGGTCGCGGGCGCCAGGACGTCCGCGGGCGATGTCGGCGGCGTGCGCGGAAATCTTGTAGGCGATGATTCCGTCTTTCACGTCTTTTTCATTCGGTAATCCGAGGTGCTCTTTGGGCGTGACGTAGCAGAGCATGGCTGCGCCATACCATCCGATCATGGCTGCACCAATCGCGCTGGTGATGTGGTCGTAGCCGGGGGCGATGTCGGTGACCAGTGGGCCGAGAGTGTAGAACGGGGCTTCGTAGCAGAGCTCGACTTCTTTTTCGACCTGCTCCTTGATCTTGTCCATGGAGACGTGGCCGGGGCCCTCGATCATGACTTGAACGTCGTGTTCCCAGGCTTTCTTGGTGAGTTCGCCTAGAGTCTTGAGTTCGGCAAACTGGGCTTCGTCGCTGGCGTCGGCGACGCAGCCGGGACGAAGGCCGTCGCCAAGGGAGAAGCTGACGTCGTACTTCTTGCAGATCTTGATGATGTCGTCAAAGTGTTCGTAGAGGAAATTCTGTTTGTGGTTGTAGGCCATCCACTGGGCAAGAATGGCGCCGCCGCGGCTGACGATGCCGGTGATGCGCTTGGAAATCAGCGGCAAATATTGGATCAGGACGCCGGCGTGAATCGTCATGTAGTCGACGCCTTGGGCGGCTTGCTCTTCGATGACTTCGAGCATAACTGCGGCGTTGAGATCTTCGACGCGCTTGACGCGGGCGATGGCTTCGTAAATCGGAACGGTGCCGATGGGCACGGGCGAATGGCGAAGGATAGCTTCGCGAATGTCGTGGATGTTGCCGCCGGTGGAGAGGTCCATGACAGTGTCAGCGCCATAGTGCACGGCGGTGTGAAGCTTCTTCAATTCTTCGTTGACTTCCGAGGTGACGGCCGAGTTTCCGATGTTGGCGTTGATCTTGCAGAGGCTGGCAACGCCGATCGCCATGGGCTCGAGCTCGGGGTGATTGATGTTGGCGGGGATGATCATGCGGCCGCGGGCAACTTCGTCGCGGACCAGCTCAGGGGTGAGCTTTTCCTTGTGGGCGATGAAGTCCATTTCTTCGGTGATGACGCCCTGGCGCGCGTAGTGCATCTGGGAGAAGTTCCCTGTTGTGTTTTCCGTCTTGCGGCGGGCTATCCAGTCTGCGCGCGGTTGGGGGACGGTGTAGCCGTTGCTGCCGGTGCCATTGGAAGTCATGGGAGCCCCAGAGTTAGAAATTCGGTAAGCATCGATTATAACCGCGTTGGGGTTAGTAGAGATGGGAGAGGAAGGCTTTCACCACGGAGGACGCTGAGGACACAGAGGATGCCAGTCAGATTTCCGGGTGGAATTAGGGGACGCAGCGGCTGTTATTGCGGAGTGGATGGGGCACAAGGGAATTGAGTTGCATGGCGCGACTTAACAAAACAATTCCAGGTTGTTTCTTCAGATCAAATCCCAGGGGCAGGCCAAGATTCTTGCCCACGGTTGAGAGTGGAGCATAGAATCGCACGTTGCTGTGATCCGCTTGTTTCAAGGAGAATTTTGTTTATGCAATTCATGCGCCTGGTGCTGGTCTTCGTCTTGATTTTGACCGCTAGCAGTTTCTCGCAATCTGCCGCTTCCACCAAGCCCGGTCCGGGATTCAGTATTGACAACATCGACAAGAACGTCGATCCGTGTGTGGACTTTTACCAGTACGCGTGCGGGAACTGGATCAAGAATTCGGAGATCCCGGCGGACCGGCCCTCGTGGCAGAGTTTTTCGGAACTCAACGAAAGCAATCTAGCAGTGGAGCGGCAAATCCTGGAGAAGGCTTCAGTGGTCGAGGGGAAGCGCAACGCCATCGATCAGAAGATTGGCGATTTGTACGGGTCATGCATCGATGAGAAGGCAGCGAACGCGAAAGGGATTGCGCCGCTCAAGCCGGAACTGGCTCGGATTGCGGCGGTGAAGGACAAGGGCGCGCTGATTGAGGAGATCGCCCACATTCATTTGATCGGGCCAAATCCGCTGTTCAATTTTTATTCGGCGTCGGATCTGCACAACGCGGATCAGGTGATCGCTTACATCGGGCAGGGAGGGTTGTCGCTGCCGGATCGCGACTACTACATCAAGGACGACGCCGACAAAGTCGAGATGCGGAAGCATCTGGCGGAGTATGTGACGCAGGTGTTCACGCTGGCGGGCCAGACGCCGCAACAGGCGACGAGTTCTGCGCAGACTGTGCTCATGATCGAAACCTTGCTGGCGGCGAACTCGATGGACCGCACCAAGATGCGAGATCCGAAAAACCGGGATCACAAGATGACGCGCGAGGAAGTAGTAGCGATGGCGCCGGAGTTCTCGTTCAATCGCTATTTTGCGGCTGTCGGAGCGCCGAACTTCACCGCGATGAATGTCACCAATCCTGACTTCTTCCGCCAGGTCAACGGAGTGGTTGCGGCGCTGCCGCTGGATTCGTTGAAGACGTATGTGAGTTGGCATGTGTTACGAGGTGCTGCTCCGTGGTTGTCGCAGCCATTTGTGGATGCGAACTTCAAGATGCGACAGGCGCTGACCGGGCAGAAGCAGATTCAGGACCGTTGGAAACGCTGCGTCGATCTGGTGGACGGATCGCTGGGGGAAGCGTTGGGCCAACGATACGTCGAGGCTACGTTCGGCGCGGACGGCAAGCAGCGCATGCTGAAGATGGTGGATGCCCTGGAAAAATCGCTGGATGCGGATATTCAAGGTCTCTCGTGGATGTCGGGCGATACCAAGAAGCAGGCGAAGGTGAAGTTGGAGGCGATCCGCAACAAGATTGGATATCCCGACGAGTATCGCGACTATAGTTCGGTGACGATCAAGGCGGACGACCTGATTGGGAATGTGGAGCGGGCCAATGAGTTCGAATCGAAGCGGCAGATTGCGAAGATCGACAAGCCGCTGGACCGCAAGGAATGGGGCATGACTCCGCCGGAGGTGAATGCGTACTACAGCGGGTCGTTTAACGAGATTGTGTTTCCGGCAGGCATTTTGCAGCCGCCATTTTTCGATAAGTCGATGGACGATGCGGTGAACTTCGGCGGGATCGGCCTGGTGATCGGGCACGAGCTCACACACGGGTTCGACGACCAGGGGCGCAAGTTTGATCCGACGGGGAATCTGCGCGACTGGTGGACGGAGCAGGACGGGAAAGAATTCGAGAAGCGCGTAAGCTGCGTTGCGGATGAATATTCGAACTTCGTGGCTGTCGACAACATGAAGCTGAACGGGCGTCTGACGTTAGGCGAGAATACGGCCGATAACGGAGGGGCGCGCATCGCGCTCGCCGCGCTGGAGCGCATGATTGCCGAGGACAAGACCGGGAAGGAAGGGCAGAGCATCGACGGCTACACACCGGAGCAGAGGTTCTTCCTGGGATTTGGTCGGGTGTGGTGCGAGAAGCAGCGTCCGGAATATTTGCGCATGCAGGTCAGCACCAATCCGCACTCGCCGGGAAAGTACCGGGTGAACGGAGTGGTGCAGAACATGCCGGAATTTCAGAAGGCGTGGAACTGCAAGGCGGGGCAGCCGATGGTGGCCGAGAACGCTTGCCACGTGTGGTAAGGCTCAGGCCTTCACATCGACCAGGCTCTGCAACATCTGGTCAGCCGTCTTGAGGGTGGCAAGGTTGGCGGAGAACGAGGCTTGCGCGGACATGAGCGCAACCATTTCCACGCTGAGATCGACCACGTCGAGGGTGCTGCCGTCGGGTGAAGTTGCGCCGGCGCTGGCGATCTTCGTGGCCGTTGCGTTCAGTTGAGTCTCGGCCTGCTGCAGACCTTGCAGGGCAATGGCTGAAGGATCCATGTATTTGCTATCGGCAGGTTGGCTCGCGGACTTCAATTCCGCTTGGGCGCAATTCTAGGGATCGTCGTTACATTGGTACTCCGCGAAAGCGTCTGCGTTGGTTACTCAACGGCAGCCATGCCCCACTTGGCGCAGCTGGTGCACGCCGGGTTGCACCAGCTACGCGTGACGGCTTTAGAGCTCGGGCGTGACCAGGACTGCTCGAAATCCAGCGCGCAGCGCAGGCATCGAGCACGCGTGCCACTTGATCAAAAGGCAGTTGGCCGTCCGCTTTGATTAGAGCAGTCTTATCGTTTGTGTTCGGCAATATCTGGCCCAGCTTGGTTTGCAGTGAAGACCAAGAGACCTGCTCGTTATTGATCTTCACAGCAGACGAATTCTGATCGGATCTGTACACTTGCACACCGACTGTTTCCAGCCCGACTGGCTGACGAAGCGATACCAGCAAGCCTCTCGGTGCGACCATTCCGCTTTGCGACGACTGAGGTTGCGATGTCAACAGGATTGGGCTATCGAACCATACTTTCCGGCCAGCTTCAAGAACTCGCGCCACGTTGGCGAACGGAGTGCGCGCGTCGGCTTTGATGTAGAGCATTTGTTCGCGCTTGCGGGGGCGGCTCTTCATGACGTCGGCGAGAGATGCGGGGTCGACGGGATCGACTCCGAAGTACACCTTGCCGTCAGCGGTGATGGCGACGATCCATGCGTCTTCGTTGTCGGCGGCGGGCATGGGAAGGGCGTTGTTGGTGGGGGCTAGTTGGACGCTGACGCCTTGTTGCAGGTGCTGTGCGTTTGTGGGAACGGCGAATCGTGTGGTCGCGAGCAGCGTGGCGATCAGAGCGAAGAGAGTCGATATTCTCAGAGTCTTTCTTGTGCGCGGATTCATACGGGTTCTCCTTTTGGGCCGTTGCCCTCAGGGGCTAGAGCCCGGTGTTGAGCGAGTTTTAGTGGCCCGTCTGAAGCCGGGCCCTTCCCAAAACCTTCTCTTTTGGCCCAGCTGAAGCTAGGCCCTTCTCAAAACCGTTTTCGGTGGCATGGCTATCCCATCACCATCTCTAATAGTGCGGGGGACGGTGGATCATTCCTGTTGTTGTCGTCGGGCCGCCGCGAGGCCGAGACGGCCTCACTACAGCCGGCGGGACCCTTCGGCTTCGCTCGGGGCAGGCCGCGGCGCTACGGTTTTGCTCCACCGAGTGACGCGGTGGCCAGGGTTCCGCCCAGGCCCATGGTTTCTACTGCGGACGAAGGGACGATCACCATCGCACCTTTTTCCTTGACGGCTTCGTAGAGCATGTTCATGGCGCGCAGGTGCAGGGCGATAGGGTTTTCGGCATACGCGGCGGCAGCTTGCACAAAGCTGTTGGAGATCTCGTTTTCGGCCTGGCCGAGGATGATGCGGGCCTGCCGTTCGCGTTGGGCTTGGGCCTGGCGTGACATTGCGTCTTCGAGGCCGGATGGAATTTTCACGTCGCGAATTTCGACGGACTGCACGGTGATGCCCCAGGGATTGGTTTTTTCGTCGAGGATGCGTTGCAACTCGCGACCGAGGGTCTCGCGCTCAGTGATCATCTGAGCGAGTTCGTGGCGACCGATCGATTCGCGCAGGGCGGTTTGCGCGCTCATGGTGATGGCTTCGATAAAGTTCTCGACTTCGAGAATCGATTTTTCGGCATTCCACACCATCCAGAAGACGATGGCATCGACGTTCACCGGAACAGTGTCGCGGGTAAGCGTGGATTCGGCAGAGACGCTGGCCACGCGGACGCGCTGGTCCACGTAGGGGCTCAAGGTTTCGAAGATGGGAATGATGTGACACATGCCGGGGCCGCGCAGGCCGACGTAGCGTCCGAGTCGCAGGACGGCGACCTTCTCCCACTGTTGCACGACCTTGATCGCGAAGAGAAAGTAGAGACCGACCAGGGCCCCGATGATGGCTGGGGCGGGATGGTTAATGGCCCGACTGATCGCGAGGCCAATCACTAGGCTGATTACGAAGAGCAAGCGGGCGATGCCACTGACTTCATGCATTCGGATTCTTGCCATGACGACTATCTCCTTTTGGGCAACAAGTCGCGCAGACGATCGATCAGATCCTCGAGGGCGAACCCGGCGGCGCCTGCGCGGGCCGCGAATTCTCCAGCCATCTGGCCGAGTTGACGATCACGCTCGGCAGAATTCTTTTCCAGCTTCTTGTTTGAAATAAAGGTTCCGGTGCCTTGATGCGTTTCGAGCAGGCCGCCGAGTTCCAGTTCGCGATAGGCGCGCATGACGGTGTTGGGATTGATCTCGAGGTCGACGGCCAGTTGACGGACGGTAGGAAGTTGATCGCCGGCGGTGAGCGATCCGGAGGCGATTCCGCTGCGCACCTGGTCGATGAGCTGGCGGTAGACAGGGACGCCGCTGTGCAGGTCGATCGAAAAGCGTGGCGCCGCGGGAGTGTTATTCCTTCCCATGTGTGTCAGTGTACTACAATACTAGTACATTAAGTCAAGAGAAATTTTTAACCGGATGGAAATCTTCAACCACAAAGGTCACGAAGGTTCACGAAGGAAAACCTTGCGGTGGGACGCTCCTTCAGTTGGCTACTACGCTTTTGAGACTTTGAAGCCTTTGCGGCGTTGTTCGCTGTAGCGGTGCAGGGCGTCGAGGATGATGGGGTAGGCTTCTCCGGGCGGGCGGATCTCATCGACCTCGACGGCTTTTCCTTCGAGCTGTTTGTAATCCTGAAAGAATCTGCGCAGCATGAGGAGGCGGTGGGACGGCATGGCGGCGGCTTCGCGGTAGGAATTGAACTCGGGATCCTCGGTCGCGACCGCGATGATCTTGTGATCTTGTTTTCCGGCGTCGATCATGGTCATCAGGCCGATGGCGCGAGCGTGGATGATGGTCAGGGGGACGACCGCTTCCTGACAGAGAACGAGGACATCGAGCGGATCGTCGTCTTCGGCGAGCGTCTGCGGAATGAAGCCGTAATTCGCGGGGTAATAGACAGCGGAATAAAGAACGCGATCGAGACGGATCAGGCCGCTGGACTTGTCGAGTTCATACTTCACACTGGAGCCGAAAGGGATTTCGATCACGCAATCGAATTCGTTGGGCAGTTTGTCGCCAGGAGTTACGTCGTGCCAAGGATGGATCATAAGAAGAAGGAGTAGGTTCTGACCTGTTCATTCTAGCGGACGAGTCTGCGCGGGAAGAAATGAGGCGGAAGACGAAGTTAGGCTTCTTAGAACCGGCGGCGTGAGCGCTTGATAAGACGGGGCAGATGTGCCCGGACGGCGTTGTGCAGGTGCTGGTTGTGTTTTCGCATGGTCAATTGATCGCTCTGAGAGACGTTGTAGAGGCGCATGGAGACTTCGATCAACATGCGATCCAGGGCGAGAAGAACATCGAGCTTCTCCCTGGGGCTGGTTCCCGAGAGCGGCGCGTCCTGTAATTTACGCGTTCTGGTTTTGTTGTTCTGTGTTGTCGGATTCATGGTTCGAGGATTCCGTGGGGACGACCGAATTGTAGTTACCGTATCGAGAACGGAGGGGAAAGGGAAATCGAAACAATTGATGATGTGGATCACGGGCGCAGGATTTCAGCAAATTGATGAAAACAAATGGAATCAAAGCGTCAGAAGGGTGTTTGTTCGATTCGTAACATCGATTTTTTGAGCCTGATCTGCGGGCACACGCGTATCTTGCTTCTCGTAACGGTGGCGCGTAGAGTCTAGGTGGGGATTCTCCCTTCGGGGCGTGTTATGTCGAGCCAAGCTGCAACCTATC
Source organism: uncultured Acidobacteriaceae bacterium (assembly GCA_963731405.1). Lineage (GTDB taxonomy): Bacteria > Acidobacteriota > Terriglobia > Terriglobales > Acidobacteriaceae > Sulfotelmatobacter. Next base: position 162,081 of record CAVSVS010000012.1, read on the forward strand.
TGAAATTCGGTGGAGCGACGGCGGTGATTCTGCTGCTGCTGGGTTACCTGGCCTATACGGGCGTGCAAGACAGCAAAAGTTACTACGTCACGATTAAAGAACTGCACAAGATGGGAGACGGCGCGTATACCAAGCGATTGCGCGTTGCCGGGAATGTGCAGCCGGGCTCGATCAAACGCGTGGGTACGCACGTGCAGTTTGTGTTGATGGAAGAAGATCAGACTCTGCATGTGGATTACACAGGGACCGAGGCCCCGCCCGATACGTTCAAGGACGATTCCCAGGCGCTGGCCGATGGGCGTTTCGATCGCGATGGCGTGTTTCATGCCAAGCAATTGCAGGCGAAGTGCGCATCGAAGTATGCGCCGCAACCGGGAACACCGGGCGCAACACCAGCGGCCGAGCCGGGCAAGAGTATGACGCAGGTGCAGACGAGTCCGATGGGGACAGCGAACTAGGATTCGGCGCGGCCTAAATTCCCACTCCTTCGCAGCCAAAATCCCCACTTCTCGCAAAGGACGCGAGAAATGGGGCACCCGGCCGAATCAATTTGATCGCGACGCGATGCTACGGGTCGTGTCGCTGACGGTGCACGGATTCTTCGCGTCCGGTACACTCGTTGGCGGAACGAAGTCACTCGACGCCTGTGGCCAACCCTCCCATCCCAGTCATTACTGTCAGCAATGTGATCAAGCAGTTTGGGCGCTTTGCGGCGCTGCGCGGAGTGACCGCGGAATTTGATGCGGGTAAATTCCATGCGATCCTCGGGGAAAACGGGGCGGGGAAGACCACGCTCTTGCGAGCACTGGCCGGGCTGGCGCAGCCGACGCGCGGGGAGATCTCGATTTTCGGGAAGACTCCGCAGCAGGCGTGTCGGGATATCGGGTATATGGCGCATCCGTCGTTGCTGTACGACGAGATGAGCGGGATTGAAAATCTGCGGTACTTCGGGCGTCTTTACGGCATTGCGGGGGATGCGCGGTGCGAAGAGGCCATTCGAAGTGTTGGTCTGGATCCAACGCTGACCCGTGCCGTGGGGCAATATTCGCAGGGGATGCGGCAGAGGATGTCGCTGGCGCGGGCGATTCTGCATGATCCGCGGGTGCTGCTTCTGGATGAACCATTCTCGAATGTGGACGTTCATTCGGCGCGCGCGATGGTTGGGCTGCTCAAGAGCATGCGCGATGCGGGCAAGACGGTTTTCGTGATTACGCATCAGGCGTTGCTGTTGCAAGGCGTGGCGGACGAGTTTGTGTGGATGCAGGCGGGAGAGATTGTGGACCGGACGGCCAGCTTGAATCGCGAGGACGTGCAATGAACCCGGTCTGGGCGGTGACCGTCGCGACGCTGGTGAAAGATATTCGCTTGGAGTGGCGCTCGAAAGATGCGCTGAATTCGATGTTGTTCTTTTCGTTGCTGGTGGTAGTGATCTTCATGTTTTCCTTCGACCCGCTGGCGGAGGAGTCGCGGCACATTGTCGGCGGGCTGGTGTGGATCGGATTCCTGTTTGCGTCGGTGACGGCGCTTAATCAGACGTGGGCGCGCGAGTTGAGGAACCAGGTGCTGGATGCATACCGGGTTTCTCCAGCACCTGCCAACGCGTTGTTCTTAGCCAAAGCCTTGGGGAATTTTGTGTTTGTCAGCGCGTTGGAAGCACTGATGACGCCGTTGTTTGTGATCTTTTATAACGTGCGGGTATTAGGTCCGGCGTGGCAATTGCTGCCTATTGGTGTTCTGGGAACATGGGCTCTGGTGGTCAATGGGACGTTTTTTGCCGCGATGTCGTTGCGGACGCGGAGCCGAGAGATCATGCTGCCGCTGTTGCTGTTTCCGATCTCCATTCCAGCGGTTGTGGCCATGGTGGCGGGCACCACATCGATTCTGACCGGAGAAGAGTCGGCGCACTTCTACATCGTGTTGCTTCTCACCTATGATGTGGTGTTTACTACAGCTTGTTTAGCCTTATTTGAAAAGATTCTGCACGCCGAATGAAAAGGCTCTTCCCCATCCTGTCAGTGGTCACCGCGATTCTGCTGGCGTATGCCTTGTATCAGGCGCTCGTGGTAGCACCCACGGATGCTCTTCAGGGTGATGTGTATCGAATCATCTACTATCACGTGCCTTCAGCGTGGACGGCCTTTCTGTTGTTCTTCATTAATTTCATCGCGTCGATTCAATACCTGGTGAGTGGGAAGCCGTCGACGAAGGCCGCGGCGAAGTGGGTTGTGATTGGCATTGGAGTCGTGGGGGTAATTGCATGTTTTCTTCCGCAGGTGCAGCGGATGTTTCCGGCGGGGCTGCGACCGAGTGCCATCGCGACGACTGTGCTGGCGATTCCGGCATTTTATTTCTTGATTGGGCGACTTTTCCCGGGACCAAAACTCGACGTTCTGGCGGTGACGAGCGCCGAAGTGGGCGTGGTTTTTTGCACGATCGTCCTGGTGACGGGGCCGATCTGGGCGCGGCCGGTGTGGGGGATCTGGTGGGCGCCGGGAGATATCCGGCTGACTTCAACGCTGGTGTTGTGGCTGATTTATGTGAGCTACCTGGTGCTACGACGATTCTCGAACAGCGCGCAAACACAAATGCTGGCCGCTGCGCTGGCAGTGTTTGGAGCACTCGACGTGCCGCTGGTCTATTTTTCAATCTGGTTTTTCCGGACGCAGCATCCGCAGCCGGTGATCGGCGGGGGCGGGTCGATGGATCCGCGCATGCTGCACGTGTTGCTGGTGAGTTGGATGGCCTTTCTTTGCTTCGCTTTCCTCGTGTGCTGGTCGCGTTATCGGTTGGAGTTGATGCAGCGGGAGATTGAAGAGGCGCATGCAATGGAATCGCTGGCGGGAACCGGCGTGGCGGCGAAGGCCAGCATGCCATTAGGGCGGAGTTCACGATGAAATATCTCTTCGCGGCGTACATTGCCACGTGGGCAATCCACGGGATTTATTTGGGGAGCCTGGTGCGGAGATTTGGGCGGCTGCGGCAGCAGTGGAAGGAATTGGGTAAGAAGTAGGAGTGACTGGGACAGTGGAGACTTCTTGCAAGGGCACGGCTTCGGCTGTGCCTTTTTTCTTGTCATCCTGAGGTCCGCGTTTTTTGCGGACCGAAGGACCTATGGAGTTGTCGGGAATCTCGGCGCTCCCCGCAGAGTGCGTAGGTCCTTCAGCGCCAAATGACGGCGCCTCAGGATAACAAGCGTTTAGGCTGAAAGCTGAAAGCCGATCTGCTTAGTTGCTGGCTTTCCATTCCTTCTGCAGGGCAGAGAGGAAGTCGGGGCTGCCGTTGGAGCGGAGGAATTCGTAGTCTTCGATCATGGCGGCAGTGCCGACGCGCGCCGACGGAAGAGGATGTTCGACGCGGATGACGCGCGCGGTGAAGCGGACGCGGACGGCGTCGGTCAGGGTAACGTGCGGAGGGAAGGTGAGGGTGACTTCGAGTTTGGTTCCGGCTTCGATGGCGCGGTCGAGATAGAAAAAAACTCCGCGGGCGCTGACGTTCTGGGTTTCGGTATGAACCTCGTTGGCGCCTTCAAGACGGACAATGGCGGGCAGGCGCATGTCGAAGCGCCGCATCATCCGCCGTTCCTGTGAATTCGGTTGCATTTGAATACGCTCCGCCAAGAGCGCGTGGTACTGAGGAAAAGCGACAACATACGACAAATACCCCAAAAACGGGCCTGAGTTTTAACTGGATACGGCCCTGCAGCCCTCAATGTATAGAAACAACGCAAGTTTGCAACAGTAAAATCGCCGATTGGAACTGAGTCGGTTAATTCGTCCGGATTTCGTAACAAAACCCGTACAGAGCCGAGGGAGGACGCACCAGGGGATGGCTCGACTTCGAGAATAGCAATCCCACTGCCATTGCAAATTGGCGGAGCGCGGAAAAACTCCCGCAAAGAATGAGCAGGTTGCGAGGTTGCGAAAATGGGCCGCGGCGCGGTGCATGCAAGCGATTGCGGAAAGAGTATCTTTCTTTTTCCATCTGTCGATTAGTCCGGGTGATGGCCGGCGGTGATCGGCAATCTTCTTCATGCCACTTTTGTGCCAGTCGCGGCATCTTTCCACGGCCTCGCGTGCATCAGACGAATCTTGGAGCGGCGGCGGGGTAGAGGCAATCTTGGCATGAAGGTTAAGGTCGAGCTGCGCTCGACGGACAACCGAGGGCGGCTGTTCCCACAGATGCTCTTCCCACATCAGCTGTCCCGTCATGGGTGGTGGACGAGTGAGACGGGCGGGGGTCGCTTGACTTGTCTATCCTTCAGATGTTTAAGTAGTTATTTAATTTTTTCCGCCAGTTTCAGTGACAAGCAAGCCGCGGTCAGGTTCGCCGGCGCGAGGCTCGATGGATTTGTGCGCCGTCCTAAATCTCTCCACTGTTCTGAGCGAAAACGATCTTAAAATGCGAACGATCGGAACGAATCACGATCGAAGTGAAAAACGCTGGTATGGGTGCATCGGAGGAAAGAGTGAACGTGAATCACCGTTGGTTGGGAACATCCGTAGTACGGGTTCGCATTCTGGCTGCCGGGCTGGTGATGCTCGGGGCGGGATGTGCAGTTCTCGGGTGGGGTTCCCGCTCACGCCAAGCCGCCGCGGACGCCGCGGCGCAACGCCCTGCGATCGTCGAACAGTCTGCGCTACTGCCGGGCTTGATGTCGACGGGCTCTTGGGATGCCGGGGTCGACCAGCGCGGAACCGGAATCCCGGGCGCGTTCGCTTTTTGCGGGTCTGCCGCTGATGTTCGAACCGAACCAGGGGCAAGGGAATTTGGATGCGAGCGATCCGCGAGCAAAGTTTGTGGCTCGCGGTTCCGGGTACGGCCTCTTTCTGGGCTCGGAGGGAGCGATCCTGAGCATGGTTTCCCAGGATCGATCGACTTTGGGTGATTCGAAGCGCCAGTCTCGGCCGCGGCGCGTGGATTCGATCCAAATGAAGCTGGTGGGAGCGAATCAGAATGCCACGGTTACCGGCGCCGATCTGCTGCCCGGCAAGAGCAACTATTTTATTGGCAACGATCCCGCAAAATGGCGGACGGCTGTGCCCCAGTTTGCTCGAGTGCGTTACAACGGCGTTTACCCCGGAATCGATCTGGTTTTCTATGGGAACCAGGGACGACTGGAATATGACTTTCAGGTGAAGCCCGGGTCCGATCCGGCGCAGGCGGAACTCGAGTTTAACGGGGCGAAGCAACTGGAACTGAAAGACGGAAACCTGGTAATCCGGGGCGAAACCGGCAGCGTGCAGCTAGGGGCTCCGTACGTGTATCAGGAGATTGCTGGCCGCAAGCAACCAGTTGAGGGGAGCTTCGTTCTGCGGGGAGCGAAACGGGCGGGATTCGCGATTGGAGACTACGATCATTCGCGCGAACTGATCATCGATCCGACGCTGAACTTCTCCACCTACTTTGGTGGCAGCGGCGACGAGCATGCGACCTCGGTTGCGGTCGATGGCAGCCTCAATATTTACCTGGCGGGTTCGACGACCTCGCCGAATCTTCCTGCCACCGGGATTCAGACCACGCTCAACGGCGCGCAGAACGTATATATCGCGAAGATGTCGCCTCCCCTCGGTTCGCTGGCTGCGGTGCTGGATTATGTGACTTATCTGGGCGGCGACGGAACCGACAGCCCGGTTGGAATCAAGGTTGACGGTGCGGGCAATCCATTCGTGGCGGGGTCGACTTCGTCGACCAACTTTCCCACGACCTCGACTAATGCGTTTCAAACTGCGCCCTCCTCGACCGGGACGCATGTTTTCGCAACTAGATTGCTGTTTGACGCCACAGGGTTGAAATACTCCACTTATCTTTCGGGCAATGGCAACGACACAGCGAGCGGCATGACGATTGACTCGTCGGAAAACATTTATGTAACTGGGACGACGACGTCGACGAACACGACAGGTGGATTCCCGGCGAGCGCTTTTCCGTACCAAAGCACTTCGCGAGCATCGATTCAGTTTTTCGTAACGAAGGTGGAGACGGATGCAGTTCTTAACACGAGCGTGCCTTATTCGACGTACTTTGGCGGAGGCACGTTCGCCACAACGACACCGGTTGCGGTCGGCGGGGGAATTGCAGTTGATGTCACTGGGAACGTCTACTTCACCGGGAGCACGAACTTCGTGTACACAGGATGTTCGGGATGCAGCACTACGGATTTTCCCATCCTGAATGCGTACCAGCCCTGTCTCGATCAGCCGGCTCCGACGACGATTATCAATCCGCCATTATGCTCGGATACGACTTCGACGGCAGAACCGGATGCCTTCATCGCGAAGCTCAATCTCAATCCTGACGTCTCGCAGGGACAACAACTCGTCTGGTCGACGTACCTGGGTGGGACTGGGACTGATGCGGGGGTTGGGGTCGCGATCGATACGGGAGCGGTGAATGTTTATGTTGTCGGCACAACCAACTCCTCTGACATTGGAACGAGCGTGGCGACGCTGAATAATTCTGCGGCCTATCAGCGCTGCCTGGACACTGCGGTGAATCCGACACTTGGTGACCCTTGCCCGACAATCACAAGTCCTGCCCCCAATGATGCATTTGTGGCACGGTTAACGAATCCAACCAACGCGGTTGGCGTCCCGACCAATGTGGCTCTCAATTATTTCTCTTATCTTGGAGGGGCGAACAACGAAGCCGGCCTGGCGATCGCAGTCGATTCGGGCAGCGGCGCGCTGGTGACGGGATGGACCCAGTCGTCAGACTTTCCGATTTTCCCGGCATCCAATCCGATTCAGAGTGCTCTCGCGGGTACACAAGACGCTTTCATGGCACGGTTGAATACGATCGCGGTGGTTGGTCAGACAACGACCGCGTCGTGGGCGAATTACTTTGGCGGGACTGGTATTGACCAAGGTACGAGCGTTGCGCTGGATGTGAATCAGACTTCATATTTCGCAGGAGATACGAACTCGACCGACCTGCAGGTCAACAAGCCGCTTCCTCTGACCGGTACTGTTAACGGTGCGACCAACAACGGTGGCTATGACGCATACGTTACACAGCTCGGAACAGTCGTGACCTTGTCCATCACGGGAGTGTTGTCGCAAGGGACGAATCAGCAGTTTATCAGTGCCGGGAATCAGGCTACGTTTACTTACACCATCACCAATAATGGACCGGACCTGGCCACCGGCTTGACGTTTACCAACAATCTGTCGGCAAGCAACACGGGAGTGCCGCTGACGTTTGTTTCCGCGGCAACGACTGCCGGTTCCTGCGGAGGAGGCTCGACCAATGGGGTCGTGAGTTGCAGCCTGACTTCGTTGAATGCGGGCTCGACTGCAACCGTGACGGTAGTGGTGACGCCGACGCCTATTGGTATTGGGAATACGGGAGCCACGGCTACGTTCAACGGCGGCACCGCACAGGTGTCGGGGCAGGGTAACATCGTGCTGGCGCAGACCTCGGTACCAGCGCAGATGTCTGATTTCTCTCTCTTCGTCGATCCATCGAACTTCAGCCTACCTGTTGCGGGCAGTACGGCAAGCTATAACGTGAAACTGACACCGGCGGGTATCTACGCGTCGAGTATCAATCTGTCATGTACCGGCTTGCCGACAGCCTCTGCGTGCAACTTCACCAGCGCTTCGATGACGCTGCAGGGGAACGGGCCTGGAACCTCTACGCTGAACATTACGACGACGGCGCGGCCAGTGGTGACGCCGGCGGCCAGTTTGTGGATTCGACATTTCTACGCGATCTGGCTGGCGGTTCCCGGATTGACTTTGCTGGGCGTGGGTTCGAGCAACCAGCGACGTCGCCGCATCTTGGGAATCACGATGTTTTGTCTGTTGTTTGCGCTGCTGTTGCTGCAACCGGCTTGCAGCAGTTCCAGTTCGCAGACTCCGGTGAGCGGTACGCCTCCGGGGATCTACACCATTACTGTGTCGGCAACTTCGGGCAGCGATACGAAAAGCACATCGGTCGTTATGCAGGTTCCGTAGTTAGCCTGCGTCCATCGCGAAAGAAAAAAGCCCACGGATGACCTCCGTGGGCTCAATTTTTGCGGTTTGGAAACCGGTAGAAGTTGAGGTCTACGCTCCAGCCGACAGCTTGTGGTGGCCCTTGGCTTCGGCGATACCGTATTGCCGGATCTTATAGAGCAGGGCCTTGTAGCTGATCTGGAGAATCGCGGCTGCTTGTTTGCGATTCCAGTTGGTCTGCTCGAGAGCATGGGTGATGGCCTGCGCTTCGGCCTCATCTTTGGCGGTGCGGGCCAGTGATTTCAGGCCGCCCGCTTCCGTCGCGCGAGACGAGGAATCTCCCGGCGTTCCGCCGTTGCCGTCGTTCTTGGGAAGCAGTTCGGAGACTGCCAGGTTCTCATCGCCCAGGATGAGATAGCGCTTCAGGAAATTGTTCAGCTCGCGAAGATTGCCGGGCCAGGAGTGATTCTGACAGGCCTGCAATAACGCGGGAGACAATGGTAGTGGGGCACGCGCGTAGCGTTCGGCCATGCGCGACATTGCGTGCTTGAGCAGGATCGGGATTTCTTCCTTGCGATCGCGCAGCGGCGGAATCTGCATCGTGAAAGCATTCAGACGGTAGTAGAGATCTTCGCGCAGGCGCTTGCTGGCGAGGGCTTCAGGAATGTTGATGTTGGTCGCGGCGAGGATGCGCACATCGACTTTGATCACCGAGCGGCTGCCCAGGCGAGAGAATTGCTGATCCTGTAACACGTGCAGAAGTTTTGCTTGCAGAAGCGGCGGCATCTCGCCGATTTCATCGAGCAGAATCGTTCCGCGGTTGCACAGTTCGAACTTTCCGGGCTTGGCATGAGTGGCGCCGGTGAACGCGCCCTGTTCGTACCCGAACAACTCGCTCTCGAGAAGGTCGGCGGGGACCGCTGCGCAATTGACTTTCAAAAAAGTGCGATGAGCGCGCGGCGAAAGTTTGTGGATGAGGCGTCCGAGAACTTCTTTTCCGGTGCCGCTCTCGCCGAGCAGCAGGACGGGAATATCGACATTGGCTACCAGCGCGGCCTGCGAGCGGATCTTGCGCATCTGCGGGCTGGCTGCGATGAAGAAGACGTCGTCGGAAAGTTCTTCGACCTCTCCGCTGTAAGTCTGTTTGCCCTGGCCGAGGCTGAGGTCGATGACGGCATCCAGCTCGGCCTTCTGAAAGGGCTTGGTGAGATAGTCGAGGGCGCCGAGCTTCATGGCGTGTACGACTTTGCGGGTGTCGTTGACGCACGACAACATGACGACCTTTACGCCGGGCTGAACCTGGCGGAGTTGCTCAAGCGTTTGCAGCCCATCGATGCCGGGCATGAGCACGTCAAGCAGGACGAGATCGGGCTGCAGTCCTTTTTCGATTCGCTGCAGCGCCTCTTCGCCAGTGGTGGCGGTTTCAACTTTATAGTCATCGACCTCGAGCAGCGTCTTGATGTAGCGGAGCATGCCGGGTTCGTCGTCGACCAGTAAGATTTTTGCAGTAGGCTTCATCGGTTTTTATTACCTTTGCCGGCGGCGGCAATCGGCGGCTTATAAGGAATGAGGAATGAAAACTTGCAGCCTGCTCCTGAATCACTTTCGACCCAGATCTTGCCCCCCATGCCCTGCACCAGGCGGCGGGCAATGGCTAGCCCCAAACCCATACCGTCCTGAGCTTCGTTGCCGGGAAGGCGAAAAAAGTCGTCAAAAACTTCCAAATGAAATTCCGCGGGGATGCCCGGCCCGGTGTCGGAGACGCTGACCTTCACGGTGTTGGGCTGAGTCACGTTCTGGCGGCGGCGTTCAGCGGCGGAAGGAAGCGCGGCGGCACGGCGTTCCCACATGTACGGTTCGGCATGCAGCCATACGGTTCCGCCTTGTGAAGTGAACTTGAATGAATTTTCGAGAAGATTGGAGATCACACGTTCGAGCTTCGGAGAATCGAAGGGGAACGAGGGCAGTTTGTCGTTGGCCAGAAAGTACAGCGCCAGGCCCTTCTCCTGAAATCGATTCGACCACATACGACAGACTTCGGACAAACAGTCGTTGATATTGCCGGATGCGAACTGCATGCGCAGCCCGCCGGTTTCAAGAGCGCTGTAGGTCAGGAAATCCTGAATAAACTGTTGCAGCCGTTGTCCGCTGGCCTGCATGTCGCGAAGGACTTCCTGCTGGCGTTCGCTCAACGGGCCTAGCTTCTCGCTTTGCAGCAACTCCACGTAGCCATTCAAGATCGATAAGGGCGTCTTGAGGTCGTGAGCTGCCGAGCCCAAGGCATTGGTAGTGCGCTGAAAACGCTCTCGGAGTTCCTTGTATTCCTGCAACAGATTCTCAGGGCTCGGTACATCCTGGTCCGGTCGGGCAGCCGCCGTAGCTGGCATAGGTTCTGAGGTTCCTCCTGCTTCAGAAACATAGAGGTTCTTTTGGACAGTCGCCATGAGGAAAAACCACAGGATACGGGGAGAGGGGAAACTGCAATCGCCACTTGCGGCGAAATGTCAGTACAAAAATCGTATGTCAGGCAGAAAACGTTGTCAACGAAAAATGCACGGAAATTACCCAAGTGTAGCAAAAGCTTGCACTTTGGCGAGTCTTGGGGTATACCAGATGGGTTTCCGCGGCCCGAACAGAAAGCGAAGCAAAAAGCCTGGAATTGCGGGTTCTGTGAGCGTTTTGTGGTTGGAGCGTGTGGGGGACTGCGGGCGCTCGCCGGGTTTCGTCCTGTATTTGCCGTGGATTTGGCCCCTAAGGTGCTTCATACGCAAGGGTATTAGAGCTACGGAGAGGTCTGCATGAACGGCGGCAAGACGGAAAATGAACGGCGCAAGTGGGCGAGGTTGCCCCTGGCCATCCCCGTTTTTGTCCGAAGCCGTGATGGAAAAGGGAAGGAATTTCTGGAGTTTGCAACAGCGTTGAACGTGAGCGCGGGCGGAATGCTGGTAGCGATTCGGCGCATTCTGCCGGCCATTGCGCAGATTCAGTTGGAGATTCCAAGTGCCCCCGTGGCGGCACTCGCCCTATTACCACGAGCTTCTCGGACTCTTCGAGCGAAGGCACTTCGAACCACGCCAGCCGAAGGCTATTACTTGCTCGGCCTCAAGTTTGCGCGTCCGTTGCTGGGTCGCAGCAGCCGTCGAAAAATTGCGACTGCAGTGTGAAAATGTTTGCGCATCTCCTCCTAAAACAGTGTTACGCTCGATGCCATCGCCTCGATTACCAGGGAGCGCGGGAGCGGCTCTTTGGTAAGTTGATACCATTCAACGAGATAAATTAGACTTGAGCCGTCCGGGGAAAGGCCAGCGGGTATTTGGCGCTCCGGATGCAAGGTAGAGTTCTCCCCCCGATTAGTCGAAACCAGCCATGACAAGCAGCAGTGTGAACGCGCTCGTCCAACCGTTAGGGGAAATGCCGCCCGACGCGATCACGTTTGGGCGGACCGAGGCCATGCAGGCCGTCCGCGAACGCCTGACCAAGCTGGCAGGCGCGAACGTGCCCGTGCTCATCCAGGGGGAAAGCGGAACCGGGAAAGACATTATCGCGCGCATGATTCACGCGGCGTCTCCGTGGCGCGGTGGACCGTGGGTGAAGGTGAATTGCCCCGCAATTCCGGGGACACTTCTGGAAAGCGAACTGTTCGGCTACGAAAAGGGAGCATTTACCGGTGCTTATGGAATGAAGCCGGGCCGCGTCGAGATGGCGCATCGCGGCACGTTGTTCCTGGACGAGATTTCAGAGTTGGACATGTCGCTGCAGTCGAAGCTGCTGCAGTTGCTGCAGGACGGACAATTCTGCCGCATCGGCGCACAGGAAGATAAGAAAGTTGAAGTGCGGGTGGTATGCGCGACGAACCGCAAGCTGGAACAGGAAATTGAGAACGGCACGTTTCGGGCCGACCTGTTTTACCGCATCAACGTAGTGAATCTGCATCTGCCGCCGTTGCGGGAACGGGCGAGCGACATTCCGGATCTCGTGGCGTATTTTCTTGACTATCACAATCGCAAGTACAACTGCCGAGCGCGCGCCCTCTCGAATGAACTGATGGCGGAGTTGCGCAAGTACCACTGGCCGGGCAACATCCGCGAACTGGAAAATCTGATCAAGCGTTATGTGATTCTGGGCAACGAAGAGGTAATCTCGGTCGACTTGGCGCCGCGGGCGGTTGACTTCTTCAACGCGGAAATTCCCGTGGATGGCCAAATTTCGCTGAAGAAGCTGACTCGGCAGGCAGTGCGAGAGTTAGAGCGCAAAGTCATCCTGAAGGTTCTGCAGAATTGCCACTGGAACCGCAAGCAGGCGGCGCGTGCATTGAGCATCAGCTACCGGGCCTTGCTGTACAAGATTCGTGATGCTGGACTACCCTCGAGCCGGGTGGTGAAGCGGCGGGAGACCGATTCTCCGCAAGCAGGAAATCGCAGCCGACTAAAACATAACTTCTACGTGCGCCATGCTGCGTAACTTGCCGTGATTGGCGTAGTTGTGCAGAGATTTGCAACTTCCACCTGTCACATTGACGTCAAGACCGCACTTAAGTAATTCTCCCGCAAGTAGTTAGGATGTTCCCCAGCTTTGGTGCTTAGGCGTGCACTGGAACGCTGGGCGTCTTAGTCTCCTCGATAAGGTGCTTGCCACGCGTCAATAGTCGATTGAGACTCGGGCAGTGTACTCCTAGGAGAAAGTACAATGAAGAAACTACTCTTGCTGGCGGTCTTGGCACTGGCCCTGCCAATGGCAGTTTTTGCCGACAGCGGTGTTGATTACACGAATAGTGGGGGAACGCTGGCAGGTTCGAACAGCGGACTTACGCTGAGTGGATCGACATTAATCGCGGTCAAGGGGCTTAAACGGGGGTGGGCTGATCACCGGGAACGATCTCGGCAGCGTTACCTTCGCAACCGGAGCACTCATCAGCGGCGATCTTCAGATGGGTGGAACGTTTGCTGGTGGCGGGTCGTTCACCATCACCGGGAACGGCACCAACGGAATTCCGAACGGCACGTTGTTCGCAGGAACTTTCGATGGTCCCGTGTCTTGGACGTTGATAACTCTCGCCAACGGAACTCACAACTACACGCTGATGGGCACAGTGTCGGGAATGGCTGGCAGTTTTTCGACAGTCGGCGTGACGGTACAATTGACAATCAATACAGGCAAGGGCTTTTTCAATGGCAGCACGACCATCTCGAGCGGTGACACGAACATCGTGGTCCCGGAGCCAGGCTCGTTGAGCCTGCTGGGAACCGGGTTGATCGGTCTGGCTGGAGTGGTCCGTCGCAAGCTGAAAGGCTAAAGGTTTTTGCCTTCAACCGAAAACAGAACCCCGCCGAAAGGCGGGGTTTTTCATTGGTACGGTGATTTTCGGACCGAGTTAGCTGCGGAGTTCTGACAATGCTTTGCGGGCATCGTCGTTCTTGGGGTTGATCTTCACCGCTTTTTCCAGTTGCTGGCGAGCCAGAGCGGCCTTGTTGTCTTTCTGATAGGCGAGGCCAAGGTGGTAGTGGAGGTCCGCGTCTTCGGGATCGCCCCGCTTTTCGCCGAGCCGTAAAGCCTCCTGAAACTGGTTGATCGCGGATTGGTAGATACCTTTCTGATAGTACGCCCAGCCGAGAGTGTCGGCGGCATTGGGCGAGTCGGGCATTCCGCGGCGCGCGGTCTGCGCCAGCCCCATGGCGACATCGACGTTTCCACCCTGTTGCAGAATCACGTAGGCAAGATTGTTGGAAGCGAGAGGATGATCGGGAGAAATACCGAGCGCCTGCTGGTACATGCCCTTCGCATGATCCCAGTCTTTCTGGGCTTCATATAGTTCGCCGCAAAGAATGTAGAAGGTAACTTCACGCGGATTGTCTTTGATCGATTGCTGGTAGAGGGCGAGGGCCTTGTCGGGCTGGCCCTGCTGAACCTGCACCTTGCCAAGTTTTTCCAGGGCATCGATGTTGTTCTTGTCGAGAGAGATCGCTTTTTGCAAGGCCGCTTCGGCGCCGGGCAGATCTTTCTTTCCGTTGAAGAGCGCGGTTCCGAGCAAGTCGTAGAAGTTGGCGTTGTTGGGAGACTTCGCGATTTGGGTGTTGGCCGCGGCGATTGCCTTGTCATACTGCTTTTGTGCGAAATAGGTATTCATGAGGCCGCTGAGACCGTCCGAAGAAGAAGGATCTTTGTCGAGCGCCTGCTGGTAGAACTTTTCGGCCTCGGGAAAGTGTTTCTGGGCGAGATGGATATTGCCCATTTGGATGTAAGGAGCCGGAATCTGGGGAGCCTTCTGGGCAGCGATCTGGGCATCCTGTTCGGCGTCGCTATATTTGAGGCGAGCCAACTCCGCCATCCCTTTGAACAGATATCCGTCCGCCGCGTAAGGCTGAGCGTTAATGATCTGCTGTGCAGTCCGCATGACGGCGTCGATGTCGCCGCGATGCCATTGCAATCCAGCCAGAGCGCGCAGCGCATCGGTCATATCAGGACGGATGCGGACAGCCTCCTGCAACTCCGCCTCGGCGCGCGATTCATTGTTTTGCTGGGCCAAAGCAAGCCCCAGTTGGTAGTGAGCAACTGCATTTTCCGGATCGAGGCGTAAAGCGTTCTGCAGAGAGTCCACGGCGCCAGAGACATCATGCTGACGAAGCTGCAACTGGGCCTTGAAGACAAGGCCTTCAACGTCGTGGTTATTGGCCTTTAGGATTTCATTGTCGAGCTTGGTGGCTTCCTCGAGGCGGTTCTTCAGAATTAAGAGCTGGGTGTAGTTCTTCTTGACCAGAAGGTCCTTGGGATGATCGCTGTAAAGGGAAGCATATTCGGTCGGTGGCCTTATCGAGGTCGCCGGTGGCGTAGTAGAAGTCGCCCAGCATGCGATAGCCTTCCGGATTATCGGAAAGATCTTTCTTGGTTTGACGCAGGAAGGATTCGGTATCTTCCTTTTTCCCCTCCTGCATGAGCAGGCGAACCAAAGCAGCACGTGGAGTAGGGTTCTTGGGATCCAAGCCGATGGCCTGCTTAAACCGTAGTTCGGCTTCGGGAAGGCGGTTACGCGACTGGTAAAAGCCGCCCAGGGCTAGTTGAGCGTTTATGGCTTTCGGGTCGACTTCGATTGCCTTCTTGAAATTCAGCTCGGCCTGGTCGGGCTGGTTGGAGCGCAATTGAAAGAGCGCCAGCAAGAGATAGGACTCAGAACGTTTTGGGTCGTCCGAAATGCCCTGCTGCATCTCTTTTATGGCGTCGGGAATATTGTTTTGCGGCGGCGTAGTAATTCGCCCATGCTTCGTGCGTTTCCGGGTTGTTGGGCTGCTTGTCCCGCAGAATATCGAGGTGAGCCTTGGCCTGCTTGAGACTGTCCGGCGCGGGACTACCGTCGGGGTTTCTTGCGGTAACCAGCATATTGGCAAGATCGGTGTGTGCGCGATAGTTATCGGGAGCGAGGTCAACACAGCGGTTGAGTTCCTGAAAGGCGTGGGCCCTGTCTCCCATTTTGAGGTAGGCTTGGCCAAGCTGATAATGTGCCTGGGCGAAGCGGGAGTCGATCTGGATGGCGTTGCGATACTGGATTTCTGCTTCGCGATACTTGCCCTCGGCAAAGTATTTTTCGCCACTGTCGAAATACTTTTGCTTGCGCACGTTCGGATCACGGGAACAACCGAACGTCGCGACGAGAAGAGAACAAGCCAACAGCAGACGCACGGAAACGGAACGACTCATATGGGATTCTCCAACTTCGGATGGGCGAGGCACACAAAGGCCTTCCTCCGCACAATATCTCATGATACTGCACGCGTAACCACTTGGAAACAGTTACTGGAGGCATACGTTCAGGGACGGAACGAAAAGAGATTTCAGCGGGGAATGTAGGTTTGCAGCAAGGGGAAGGACATCGTCGACAAACGGAAGAAGGCGCTGCTGCGCGCGCATCGGCGGTTTCGCCCGGGAATAGAGGCGTAGTGATCGCGCACCAGGGATCCATCGCTGCGGTTCATCTTAATGGAGTCCGCGACGAGGTAGTACTTTGCCCAGTACTCGCTGGCTACTCCGCGGTTGTGAGCCCAATACCAGTAGAGAACGACTCGCCGTGAGTCGCCTTGTGCAATGACGTAACGGTTAGCCGGAAAAGGCTCATGCCCGGGCATGCGAGAGAGTGATCGGGCGCGACTCGATCGGGCTCCAGCCTGATCCGGGGAGACAGTTCTTCGGGGAATGGATGGTGTCGCCGGCGCGTTGGCTGGGGAAGTAGGCGATAAAAAGGTCGATGTTGGCTGGTTGGGATTCGGTTTGATAAACGCGGTGCAGGAAGTCGCCGTGCCCCAGCACATCGAGCGTTTCCTGATCGATCGCGATATCTTCACCGCTCCAGCCGTCGAGGTGCGCAGGGAACTCCTTCAAGGAAGGACGTGGAGGAAAGACCTCGCCGCGGGCGCGGGAGTGCAGGAAGAGGCCGGCGGAGGCGATCAACAGCGCGGCCACGACAAAACGCAGAGTGGAATTCTTCACTCCCCACCGTCCTTCTCGGGAAACAGAAACCGAATCAGCGCGTGCAGCCCGTAAAGCATGAGCAGAGAGATCACGAAAATGATCAATCCCCAGGAAGCATGAAAATAACCCTCAGCCGCTTCCGGGTTCCAGTATTGGACGAGCAATCCGGTGCCGACGATGCGGACATCGTTGGCGGCGACGGTGATGGGTATCGCGGCCAGAGCCAGGAACCATCGCACCCAGAGGCGTTTTTCCAACAAATATCCGTAGATGATGGCGAGGGTGACGAGAGACATCAGGGAGCGGATGCCGCTGCAGGCCACGGCCACTTCAAGAGGCATCGCCGCAAGGTTCATCACGTTGCCTTCGCGCAAAACTGGAACTCCCAGCACAGGAAGGATCGCGGCGGCGACCCGCGATGCCAGCAACTGCAAAGGGAAGGTGATCTGATTCAGAACGATGGCGGGGATTGGAATCATCAGCAGCAGGAAAGCCCAGGGGAACAACACCGCGCGAAAAAGATCCCATCCGAGGAACAGGATTACAACTCCGGCCAGGACCAGCAGCATGGAGGAGCGGTCGAGAAAGATCTCCGCACCCAAGCGGCCGACGATGAGCATCGTTAAGCCCGCCAGCAGCGGGATCGACGCCAGACCAGGATGGCCGGGGAACGATTTGCGCCAGTCGATTCCGCTCCTGCCAGATCACAAAGGCGGAAAAGAGTGGGACGAAGAATCCGTGAGAAAAGTTGGGATCGTGCCACCACTGGCCGACTAAGTGGCGGACGGTGGACGAATAGAGCCAAACAAAAAGAGCTGCCAAAACGCCCAGCTGCCAGAGAGGAACTGCTCTAAGGGGGGACTCCCGTACGCTCAATGGCTCGGTTTCCACGTGCTCGGTTTGCACCTCTTGAATCACGAGAGCCAGCTCTAAGTTTGGGGAGCTTTGAGAATAAGCGAAACAGAGTGGCGGCTGCAACGCAAACTCACGTCACCTAGGATGCTCGCCGGGGTAACGCTGGCGGAGTGGATAGGGTCAATCGACTCGAAGGAGGATTTCGAGTCCGGAGCGGAGCGGTTGCAAGGCTAGCTGGAAACGCCCGTGGGAGCCGCCCATAGTGAGAAAAACTTTTCCTATAATTCCCGCGCTCTCGGGCGCGAAAAGCACTGACAATACGGTCTGGAGAATGTTTCCCGTATTGCCTTTCTGAGTTCTAAACTATTGAAAACATGGGATAGAATGAGATCGCCGCGTCTTGCACAAGGGAATCGGGCCGGTGGCAATTCTCGTGCTGCCGGAGGGGTAGGGTTCTGGCGCATAGAGGGTAGGGTCAGCATTTCACGGAAAAACGCAAAAATGGGTAAATCATTGCCTAGCATTGAACAAGGCGTTGGGGAGACCATGCCTACTGAGCCAGCGTCGCTTGCGTTTGTGGGCGGCGTGAGCGCGAGCATGCGTCCGGTAGAGGCGGTGATCCGCGAACTGGCGCAGAGTGACGTGCCGGTCCTGGTGCTGGCCGAAACCGGCGCGGGCAAGCATGCCACCGCACAACGCATTCACCAGATGTCGCAACGAAGTACGCAACCTTTTCGCTCTTTTCAGTGTTTAGGCCTCAAGGCCAGAGACCTGGAAGTTCTGCAGGAGCAGGAGAGCCGGGGTGCGCAACCGAATGCGGGAACGATTTATCTGGAAGAGCTGGCCGATCTGAGTCCGGAGTGTCAGGCGCGACTGCTGGAGGCGTTGCCCGAGTCTCCCGGAAAGGGCGTGGCCGGAGGTGAGCGTGCCCGGCTGATCTGCGGGAGCGCTCGCGATCTTGAAGTCGAAGTCAAACGGGGCCGGTTGCGGGAAGATCTTTATTACCGGATCAGTGGAGTGTGTCTCCGTTTACCTCCCTTACGCCAGCGGAAGGAAGATATTGCGTTCCTCATGGGGCACTTTCTGCGCAAATACGCGCGAGACTTCCGCCGGAGCGTTCCCGACCTGAGCGCCGAGACGCTGCGACTGTTTCTAGATTATTCATGGCCGGGAAATTTGCAGGAACTGGAAGATGCGGCCCGGGTTCTGGTGGCGATGGGCGATGAGCACGTGGCCCTGGGAGGGCTGCGCGCCCGGTTGCGCAAGCCGGAGGCGGGCAGCAACGGGACAGGGATTTCGCTGAAGGCGGCATCGCGGGCAGCCTCGCGCGAGGCGGAAAAAGAATTGATTCTGACCACGCTGACGCGCACGCGCTGGAACCGGCGGCGGGCGGCGGCGGAGCTGCAGATCAGCTACAAGGCTTTACTCTACAAATTGAAGCAAATTGGGTTTGAAGGATATGGAGCGTCATAACTCCCCGGAGAAGGTATGAAGAAAGTGATGAAACTGGCAATCTTGATGGGAATGGGGTTGCTGACAGCGGGAATGCTGGCGCAGACCAGTGGTACGGACAAAGCGTTCGCGGACAAACCCGCAGCAACTGGGCAGGCACCGGAGGCATCCTCTTCTGATTCGGACTATGTCATCGGAGCCGACGACATCCTGCGCATATCGGTTTGGAAGGAACCGGATCTTTCCGAGACGCTGCCGGTGCGTCCCGATGGCAAGATTTCGATGCCGCTGCTGAACGACATTCCAGCAGCGGGTCTGACTCCGTTGCAACTCAAGGACTCGATTACAGAGAAACTGAAAAAGTTCATCTCCGATCCGCGCGTAACGGTAGTCGTGACGGAGATGAACAGCCGGCGAATTTTCGTGTCGGGAGAGGTTGTGCACTCAGGACCGATGACGTTACTGCCCCACATGACGATGCTGCAAGCACTGTCACAGGCGGGCTTCACGCAATTCGCCAATCCCAAAGGGATTTACCTGCTGCGGACCGAGAATGGCAAGCAGCAGAAGTTGCCGTTCAACTACAAGGAAGTGATCAAAGGCAATCACCCCGAACAGAACATCGTCCTGAAACCAGGCGATACGGTGGTGGTCCCGTAAGGAAAGCGATGAGCAAACTTCAGAGCATCTGTACCTTGGGCATGCTGGTCTTCGCGTTGAGTGGCGCGTGGGCGCAAGACACTTCCACGCCACCGACGGAGCCTCCTCCGGAGAGCAGCCAGCAGGCGCCAACGCCTGCGTATGGGCAGGATAACGACGTCCGCTCCAGTCAGCGAGAATCCGCCGCTGTCAGGATTGGATCTGCCCTCGCTGCGAGCCGCATGCGGCCCCGCTGAGTTATTTGCAACCGGGTGCGACCTTCAGCGAATCGGCGGAATCGAACGCGGGCAATGTCGCCGGCGGTGGAGGAGTTACTTCCGTCAGTCGCGCGCTGGGTAGCCTGACCCTGAGGCGGCTGTGGAGTAATTACGACTTGGCGCTCGACTATGCCGGCGGCATTGGGTACTACAGCGAGAACGGGATAGGGTTTAAATTACTGCAACAGATGGATGTCGTCCAAAAGATCTCCTGGAAGCGAGGACAGTTATCGCTCCGCGACAGCTTCAGCTACTTGCCGGAAGGCAATTTCGGAGGAGCCTACGGTTCCACGGGCTCGCAGGGAATTGGGTCGTTGGGCAACACTTCCTTTGGAATGTTTGCGAATGGCAGTTCGTTGGGAACGTTGGGGCTGGAGCCGCGCATCCTGAATGTGAGTCTTGTAGACATCTCCGAGAACCTTACGCCCAAATCGGCTATCACGGCGGCAGGCGGATATGCTTTCACGCATTTTTATGGAAATGACGTTGCAACGGGCACTTCTTTTATCGATAGTTCACAGACTTCGGCACAGGTGGGTTACAACCGCATTCTCACGCCGCGTACTCAGATCGCTCTGGTGTACGGGTATCAAGGATTCAATTTTTCCTTCGAAGGAACGGCATTCCATACCCACATTATCCAGGCGCTGTACGGACACCGGATCTCGGGGCGAATGGATCTGCTGATTGGAGCGGGACCGCAGTTTATCTTTATTGGGTCGGCTTGCACTGAGTTCGATGCGCTGACGGGCAATCCGCATTGCAGCATCAATCCGAGCGGGGTACCGGTGGGATCGATTCCCAACACCAAGCTTGGAGTGGCCGCTCAGGCGCGGTTGCGTTACAAATTCACGAAGAGTTCGTTGAATCTGACATACCAGCGTTACTTAACCAGCGGGTCGGGATTGTTCCTAGGATCGCAGAGTGACATTGTACGCTTGACGGTTCAGCGCCCGCTGTCGCGAGTTTGGAGTGCGTTCACCGACATCGGTTATTCGCGGCAAGATCGCTTGCAGAATCTGAGTCCGGCGGAACAAGCGACTTGCAATCTTCCCGGTCAGACGAATCCGGCTCTTCCCCCGTGCCCGGGAGTGGATGCGAACACGGCCAGCTACCTCTTTGCAGGAATCGGGGTGCATCGAGCGTTTGGACGGGAGTTCCATGGGTTTGCGACTTATCAATTCAATGAGATCTTTTTCGATCATTCCTATTGCGTGCCCAACACTCCATGTAACCGAATTTCGAACCGGAACATGTTTACGTTTGGATTGGACTGGACTCCTCGGCCCATCCGCATTGACTGATTT
This sequence comes from uncultured Acidobacteriaceae bacterium, assembly GCA_963731405.1. Lineage (GTDB taxonomy): Bacteria > Acidobacteriota > Terriglobia > Terriglobales > Acidobacteriaceae > Sulfotelmatobacter. Next base: position 183,003 of record CAVSVS010000012.1, read on the forward strand.
CATAGGCTGGAGAGTTTTCGCTCTTGCCCGCAGCAGGGATTGAGCTCTCGGCCAGAAGGAACACGAGAATGATTCAGAATCGCGAATTAACGATGGACGATTATCTGGGGATGTTGCGCCGGCGTGCTAAGGTGATCTTGATCCCGGCGCTGGTGGCCGCGTTGCTGGGATTTCTAGCCTACCTGGTGGTGAATCGCTATTTCGCCAAGTACACCTCGACGTCGACGATCCTGGTCGAAGGGCAGAAAGTACCAGAGAACATGGTGCAACCGGTGGTCTCCGAGGATCTGGGAGCTCGGATGGCCACGCTGCAGCAGCAGGTGATGAGTCAGACTAACTTGCAACCGGTGGTGGAGCGCGCATTCCCGGGCAGGAGCAGCCAGCAGGCTGGCGAGATGGTCGACACCATCCGGCAGAACATGAAGCTGGAACAGGTTCCCACGGATCTGTTGCAGCTGGGTACGAAACGGAAGCCGGGCACAGGAGGGAATTCTGGAGGCTTCTATATTTCTTATACCGCACCCAAGCCGCGGGAGGCACAGCAAATTTGCAACGAACTGACGACTCTGCTGGTGAATGAGAACCTTAAGTCGGTTCAGGCGGCAGCCAAAGGAACGAGCGATGTATTGAGTAAAGGAATCGAGGACGCCAAACGCAATCTGGATGATCTCGATTCGAAAGTAGCTGCTTTCAAGAACGCGAACTCAGGAAAACTGCCCAGCGATCAGGACAGCAATATGAAGATCCTGATGGGATTGAATTCGCAATTGGAGGCGAACACTCAAACTTTGAGCCGGGCGCAGCAGGACAAGGCTTACACCGAGTCGCTGCTGGCACAGCAAGTATCGGCTTGGAGATCGACTCAGTCCTCTTCCAATCCTCAGACTTTGGAAAAACAGCTGTCGGACCTGCAGTCGCAGTTGCTGAGTTTGCAGGCACGCTATACCGCAGATCATCCGGATGTAATCAAGACCAAAGCTGACATCGAGGAAGTCAAGAAGAAGCTGGCGGAGATCAACAAGGCGACGTCCGATCCTGCCGAAGCTTCGACTGATAAAGCTTCGGCGATGGAGCCGCCCGAGATTCGCCAGCTGCGGACTCAGATGCATCAGTATTCAGACTTGATCACAGCCGCCACGCACGACAAGGACAGATTGCAAAGAGAGATTAACGAATACCAGGGGCGGGTAAGGCTAAGTCCGGCGCTCGAGGGAGAGTACAACGCACTGCAGCGCGACTTGGAGAACGCGCAGAAATCCTACCAAGATCTCCTGGACAAGAAGAGTAAGGCGGATTTGACGGTGAATATGACCAACCAGGCGCAGGGAGAGCAGATGGCGCTACTGAACCCGGCGAATTTCCCCGACGCTCCGAGCTTCCCAAATCCTTGGCTGTTTTCTGGTGCAGGACTGGGTGCGGGGTTGGCCCTCGGAATCGGTCTCGCCATTTGGCTGGAATTGCGTGACCAATCGATTCGTACCGAGGCTGACGCGGAAGCAGCCCTTGAGTTGCCGCTGTTGGCGGCCGTTCCGTGGGTAGGCGTGGTAGCAACGGATAACGGTAACAGCAAGCTCAAGTTCTGGAACAGAAACAAGAGCCCGGACGAACAGAAGGACACGGTTGAAGTTTAAGCGACGCTGGCTTAGGAACGATTATGTATAAAGAGTTCTACGGACTACGGGCGAACCCGTTCAACGTCAACCCCGACCCGCGCTATCTCTTTCTCACACGGCACACAGAGGAAGCTCTGGCGTGCCTGACCTATGGAATCCAGAGCCGCAAGGGCTTTGTATTGCTGACTGGCGAAGTGGGGACGGGCAAGACCACGCTGATCAACAAGTTGCTTGAGTGGCTGCGTCTGCAGCAGGTGGCGACGGCGTTCATCTTCAACTCGCGCCTGAACGTGCCGCAATTTCTGGATTACATGATGGCGGACTTCGGCATTCCGTGCGATTCGAAGGCGAAAAGCCAGATCCTGCTGCGGCTGTACAACTGGCTTCTGGACCGTTACCGGGCCGGGGAGACGGCGGTTCTCATCGTCGATGAGGCGCAGAACCTCTCTGACGAGGTGCTGGAAGAGATCCGCATGTTGACCAATCTGGAGACCTTCACCGAGAAGCTTTTACAGATTGTGCTTGTGGGCCAGCCGGAACTCGAGCAGAAGCTGAAACAACCGCAGTTGCGGCAATTGCGGCAAAGGTTGACGTTGCGGGCGAAGACCCATGCACTCACGCTGGACGAAACCAAAGCGTACGTGCAACAGCGGCTGCGCATTGCGGGCTCGAACGGTCAGCAGATTTTCGAACCGGAAGCGCTGGTGTCGATTCACCGCTACGCTTCCGGAATTCCACGGGTGATCAACCTCTTGTGCGAGCACTGTCTAGTTAGCGCGTTCGTCGACCAACAGAAGGTCATCGCGCCCACAGTGGTTGATAGTGTGGCACGGGATTTCGATCTGGGTGATAACACGCACGTCTGGCGCGCTACCGGTTCCGGCGCCCAGTTCGAACGGCGATAAGTTCGATTTGGTGGATGCACTGCGATCGCTGGCCACCCTGGCGGATCGCTTGCGTCAGGAAGAGAAGGACCTCCCCGATGAAAGGAAACTATGAGCAGAATTCATGAAGCGTTGAAGAAAGCCGAGCAGGAGAGGGTGGCCGCCCAGGCAGGCACCGTGCAGCCCAACCTGGCGACGACGCCTGTGACTGAGCCCCCGGTGTTTGCGGATGTGCCGGCCGCGGTTATGCCGCCCACGGCGATGGCCCACTCAGCCATGCCGGCATTCGCGAGCACTTTCAATACTGATACTCTGCTGGCGCGGTGCGCGCAACTGGAATGGAATCCAGATACGGCAACGATGTTGTTCATGAACGGCGACGATGGTGCGCGAGGCACGGAAGAATTCCGCACGTTGCGTTCGCGCCTGTACCACCTGCGCGAGAAGATGCCGCTCAAAAAGGTGCTGGTCACCAGCGCGCTGCCCAAAGAAGGCAAGTCGTTCACCTCGTCGAACCTGGCGCAAGTGATGGTGCGGCAGCATGGACGCCGGGTGCTGCTCATCGACGCCGATCTGCGCGCGCCGCGTCTGCACATGATGCTGGGAACGACGTCTGATCCGGGCCTGTCCGATTACCTGCTGGGAAAGAATGACGAGTTTTCGATCATGCAGCGGGGCCCGCTGGAGAATCTGTTCTTCATTCCCAGCGGCACGGGCGCGCCGGATCCGGCAGAACTGGTAGGCAACGGACGGCTCAAGCTGCTGCTGCAACGGGTCGAGCCCCTTTTTGACTGGATCATTATCGATTCGCCGCCGGCCATTCCGGTTTCCGACGCGAGCGTATTGGCCAAAGCGTGTGACGGTGTGCTGATGGTAGTACGTTCGAACGCGACGCCGTTTGACATTGCGCGAAAAGCTCGCCAGGAATTTCCCGACCAGGCCCTGGTCGGAGTGATATTGAACGGCACCCGCGAGGATGCAATTCCCTACGCACGCTACTACTACGAGTCGTATCAGAAAAAGCCAGCCACGACCAAGGCCTAGGAAGAGGTAGAGAGTGATCCGGCTTTTCAACGTCTATTACCCCGTGCGAACGCTGGTGCTTCTGGCGGTCGAGACGCTAATCGTCTGGATGTCATTTGTTCTGGGCACGATGGTACGAAATGGGCAGGACTGGCAGCTTCTGCTCAATAATGAACTATTTATCGAAGGCGGGTTCGTCAAGATTCTCGCGGTCACCGTGATTGTCCTGTTGCTTTCTCACGGTATGGATCTTTACGATTCCTCTACCTTGGGCGGAAAGTCCGATCAATTCGTCCGCCTGTTCATGGTGCTGGGGCTGCTCGCACTTTCTCTGTCCGGCGTGGTTGCGATCTACCATCGCTTCCTGCCGGGCCATGAGTTTCTACCGCACGAATCCGCACTGGTCGGCTTCGTCATTCTGACCTTCGCGCTGCTGGGATGGCGCGGTGCGTATTCCTGGCTGACGCGGCAGCATTATTTCCGCGAGCGCGTTTACGTATTGGGCACAGGCGATCGTGCAGAGCGACTGGTTGACGGGTCTGCAAAAGCGCTCGGAACTGGGGGTCGAAGTCGGTGGGATGGACTGGACAAATAGTAGCTGAGAATGACAGGGCGCCCAGGGACATGGAAGGGACTGCGAACACTGGAGATCCGTTGCGCGGCCGGTTTGAGCGCGAACTGATGGCTGACGTCCAGACCGGCGGATGTAGAGGCGAAGGTGGGAATCCTCCAGAAGAATGTCGAGTTCGAGCTCACGCGTGACACCGTGGCGAACCATCTGCTGGGATTGGTGCGGGAGCGCGGAGTGCACCGTGTGATCGTGGCGATGCAGGACAGGAGGGGCACTCTTCCCGTGGACGAGTTGCTCAGGTTGCGTTTGGACGGAGTGAGAGTGGAAGAAGCGACGTCGTGTCTGGAAAAGATCTACGGGCGAATCGAAGTGGAGAATTTGAATCCAAGCTGGCTGATCTTCGCCGATGGGTTCCGCTTCAGTAGCTTCTTCCGGTTGGTGCGGCGGTCGCTGAGTTTTTCGGTGGCATTGCTCGGGCTGGTGGTTGCGCTTCCACTGCTGCCCTTCATTATGCTGGCGGTAAAATGGGGCTCTCCGGGGCCGATCCTGTACAAGCAGAAGCGTGTGGGCCGGGGTGGGTCGACATTCACTTGCTATAAATTCCGCACCATGCGTCAGGATGCTGAGGCGGATACGGGCGCGACTTGGGCCGCCGATGATGATCCCCGCATCACTCGCGTAGGCAAGTTTCTTCGGAAGTGTCGGCTGGATGAGATTCCCCAGTTGTGGTGCGTGTTGAAGGGTGACATGCATTTTGTCGGGCCGCGTCCTGAGCGGCCCGAATTTGTGGAGTGGCTCAGCCGGGAGATTCCGTACTATGGCGTACGCCACATGGTGCGGCCTGGGATTACGGGCTGGGCTCAGGTGCAGTACAAATACGGCAACACTTTGGACGACGCGCGGGAGAAATTACAATACGACCTCTTCTACATCAAGAACGCTTCCATTGGTCTGGACCTTCTGATCATGTTCCAGACTATCAAGATTGTCCTGCTGGGCCGAGGGGCAAAATGAGGAGGCTTTTCTGGGGTTCAGCAGCAATGATTGCCTACACCTTGCTGGATATGTCGGAGGGCCGCAGTTGCTGGCGCGTCTCCGTCCGTCGCCCGCGCTGCGTGCACCGCAACAACCGCACATCTCAAACTGTAATGGTGGGCGGAACGTTACGGACGCGCGCCAGCGATCGAACTGGGCGTTGTACGCGTACTCGTGGAGAACTTCGCTGATCCGGAAGGGGGTTGCATGACGGGGAGTTGATGCTGGGCGATCGGGATTCGGGCGAGACAGCTCACAGCATCGACCTCTGTTGGCGGGTTGAAAAAGAGGTTTGGGAATTGTCAGCTTCTGGTTCGGTCGTGGGCGCAACTGGTACCCTATATGCCGAACGGCGAGAACGGGTGCGGCCGGTGCCAGGAAACATCCTCGACGACGTTTTACGTGCCCCTGAAGGTTGTGCGACGGGGAAGGGGGTATTTTCCGAGCCTCCGCGCCGGGGACAGCGCGAATCTCGGGGCGGAGCGCGAGTTTGCGGTAAGGTACACACAACCTGAGAGGGAACTATCAACTGGTACAGCTGGCGACGTCGCTTTTGAGCGGTAGCAATCCGGTCCGTCGAGAGTTCATCGGCCGCAAATTGTTGCGTTTGGGTGTGCCCCTTGCACTCGCAGCCGTTCTGGCGGCATCAATGGTTCTGTGGGGTCCGACTTACGGGAGTGGGCTCATCCTGCAAGCGCTGTTTTACGGGCTAGATCTCCTGGCTCGGCTACGTTTGAACTGCGGGCCCTCTTGCCCGGATGGTGGATGGATTGGCACTGACCTTCGTCGTGTTGAACACTGCGGCAGTGGTGGCGATCCTGAACTTCGTTAGGCGGCGCAAGGCCGAATGGATACGATGAAGAGAAAAGTTGACTAAATGCGGGAGAATTCCTTGATCGATACGAAGGAAGGGTTCTGGCGAGGCGCGCAGCCTCTCGCTAGGGTGGAGGCGAGCGGCGCTTTCTTCTGGCTATGCGCCTTCTTCGTGGTGTATTGTGCCCGGCCGCAGGACTGGATCCCCCGGGCTGGATTACCTTCCCCTGGCCAAGATCACAGGGGCCTCCGCATTTCTGGCGCTGCTTGGCAGCCTGGGCAAGACGCAGCGCAAATTCAAGGACCTGCCGCGGGAATGGTTTTATCTGCTGGCCATGGTTGGAGTGCTCTTTCTCTCGGCGCTGTTCTCGCCGATCTGGCGTGGCGGAGCCCTGAACAGTACCATAGATTTTGCCAAGGTTTGCATAGCGTGGGTCCTGACGTTCCTGCTGGTCACGAATTTCAAAAGACTCCGGCGCATCATTTACATTCAAGCGGTTTCGGTGATAGCCATCACAGCGGTCTCGATTATTAAGGGGCATTCAAAGCCAAGGCTCGAGGGAGTAATCGGTGGGATCTACTCCAACCCGAATGACCTGGCCTTTGCGGTAGTTCTTACCCTGCCGTTTTGTCTGGCGTTCTTGCTGACATCGAAAAGCATTCTGATCAGGCTGTGTTGGAGCGCGGGGATGTTGATCATGGGCCTAACGCTGTTTATGACGGCGTCACGGGCTGGATTCATTACGCTGGTGATTTCGGGAATGGTTGTCCTCTGGCACTTTGGGGTGAGAGGACGCCGGCTTTCCCTTATTGTGATCAGCGGATTTGCGTTGGTATTACTGCTTGCGGTGGCGGGAGGTCCTTTGATGAAACGCCTGGAAGCATTTACGCACCGTGGCGATACCCAGGAAGAGGCGAGGGCGTACGAATCGTACGAGCAGCGAAAATTTCTGGTGCACAAGGCGCTCGAGGGGATTATGAGATATCCGATTCTGGGAGTGGGCGTGCGCAATTTCCAGGTGTATTCGACAGTGTGGGCTACTGTGCACGTGACCTATTTGCAGATCGCGGTGGAGGGCGGGATTCCTGCTCTGGTGCTGTATCTGCTCTTCTTCGCGCGAGC
>CAVSVS010000013.1:0-71143 GCA_963731405.1 uncultured Acidobacteriaceae bacterium
CGCATCTGCAGTTGCGATTACTTCGTAGACTGACTTCCCCGGTGTATTGGCTGCGGCCAGCATTTCTCCGTCTTGAACCTGGAAAACGATTGATGGATTCGCCGTCTTTGATCGCGCCAGTTTCCTGCTTTCAGCAATCGTCGTGAGCAAATACTTCCGCTTTTCTTTTTGCTCTTTCGGGGCCAGCTTTTCCTCGTTCAAGGCGGCAAGATCCCGCTCGGCATTTGCTGCCTCCCATTCCAGCGCTAGCGCCTCATTTGCTGACGCCGACGTAATGGCCAACGGAATCCATTTTGTTTGGCTTTCCAGGCGCCGGCCGGAAGTCACCATCGAATGAATTAGCTGTGAAATCTGCTCCTGTAGCCGCCACGCATCTTCGTATCTGCGCTTGTCCTTTGGAACGCGCAAGACAGGAGTGTCCTCTGGAAGGTCAGCGTCACGAGACGTATTAAAGAAGGCCAGGGATTTGTAGTAATCGGCGTGGCGAATGGGATCGTAAGGGTGGGAGTGGCACTGGACGCAGTTCATGGTGAGCCCATTTAGAACCGACCATGTCGTCGCCGAACGATCCATGGCTGCGATCAAACGGAATTCTTCGTCGTCGGTGCCGCCTTCGTCATTGTTGGGGGTCTGACGGTGAAACGAAGTAGCGATTTGATCTTCGAAAGTCGCATCGGGTAGCAAGTCGCCGGCAAGCTGAGTGATCACGAACTTGTCATAAGGAATATTGCGATTAAAAGCTTGAATGACCCAATCGCGATAGGGCCACACCCCAGGCCGCTCGCGATCAGCTTCGTAGCCTTTGCTGTCTGCATAGCGGGCCAAGTCCAACCATAACGCCGCCCAACGCTCGCCGTAGCGAGTTGAAGCGAGCAGTCGATCCACCTGTTTCTCATAGGCATTCGGCGATGCGTCGGACAGAAACGATGCCTGTTCCTCAAGCGTAGGCGGAACTCCGGTGAGATCGAAGGAAACCCGGCGCAGCAGTTCGCTCTTGTCAGCCTCGGGCGAGGGCGCCAATCCTTCCTTCTCCAGGCGAGCGAGGATGAACCGGTCCAGCGGTTGGCGGATCCAGCCTGACTGCTTCACCGCCGGCGGGTGCTGCGGCCTGGGAGCGACAAAGGCCCAATGATCTTCCCAATTGGCTCCTTCTTTTATCCACTGGCGGAGCAATTTGATTTGTTGGGGAGGAAGTGGGGGCGCGTGATATGGCATCCTCGCCTCCGGGTCAGACGAAGTCAGCCGCGCGATCAGTTCCGACTCATCGGGATGACCCGGCACGATGGTTCGTCGTCCAGACTTGCCCTTGCCAAGGGCGTCCTCGCGGAAGACGAACGACACCCCATTTTTCTGTCGAACGCCACCATGACACTGCACGCAGTTTTGATTCAGGATAGGCTGAATATCGTTGCTGAAGCTAACCCGATCGCGAGACCGGCTGTGAGCGAACCATGCTCCCGCGACGACGCCAATGACGACGACTGCAACAAGCACCACGACGATGCGCGGTCGACGGGATGGGGATAAAGCATCGAGCATAACCGCCATATAAGTATAAGCAGCATGCATTCCGGGTTATTAGGATAAAGCAATTGAGGCCCGCCGATCAGACTCCTCTCAAAACAGTTCAAAGCGGGTATGACCGCGTATTGTCAGCGCGCAGGTGGTTCGTCATCGACGCGAAACGCCGATTTCAGTCCCACTATCGGCCATTCGAATATTACGAACTATTTCTTACACTTTCGTGTTATTTCGATTCTGAGGTACCATCTTCGGTTAGTTAGTTGCCGAACCTCGCCCTTGCAGGAGGGCTAATGGACCGACGCCGTTTCTTGAAGTCCGCCGCAGCAGCAGGAGTCACGGTTGGCTTGTACAAGGCCAGTGCCGACGCCTCCATCCCTGAACACAACTGGGACAAATACGATTGGGGATCAGGACCTCCCGTTCTCGAGCGGCTTTATCAGGGTCCGTTTCCACAATATGGTCCCGGCGCAGTCGTTCCCGAGAGCGAGGTCTCGATGGTCACGTCGCCATCCAAGGACGTCGTTAGTAACTACGGCATGGGCCTCGTTGTCTACGCCTCTGACGACACTGGACCACTTCATGTGCCTGGTCAAACGCTGGAGCGGACCCTCGAAGATCTGATCAAGCTTCCCTTCGCCCAGAAGATTTATATTCGCCCCAACTGGCGTGATGTCCAAAAACAGCCGGGACGCCTCGAATTTCCCGAATGGTGGAAGATTACGTTCGATCTGGCTCGCCGCTATGACAAGCGCATCGGTTTCCGAGTCATGCTGGAAAATCCCGACTTCCCAGATCCGGGCATGCCGGATTTTCTCCTCAGCAAAGTCCCCTACGTAAAGCTCAAGGGCGAGTGGAAGGGCGATCCCGCACAGATGCGCTATAAGAAAGACAACCGCGTGCCGCGTTACGATCACCCGGCGTATCAAGCTGCGTTTCGCGAATTGAACGGCCTGCTCGCCGCCGAGCTCAACGGTCACCCGCAAGTCGAGTTCATGGACACCATGATGTACGGCTTCTGGGGCGAGGGGCACACGTGGCCGTTCGAGGGCAATCCTTTCCCCAGCCAGTTAGTCGCGGAACAGACGTGGGCGGCCATGTTCGAGCTGCAACTCGAACAGTGGACGAAAGTCCCGCTCGCCACGAACACGCAACCCGACTTCAGCAACGTGGGTAACTCCGATCTGCTCGACCGCACCATGCGTTCCGGCAACTGGCTGCGCACGGATACGATCTTCATCGAGAATACTCAGATCGAGGCCCTGAGCTACCGTCCGCCTTGGGCTGCCGCAATCTGTGAGGTTGGTTTCACCACCGGCGATCCGAAGGAACTTCAGATCGACGAAGATGGAATTACGTATAACGAGCAAATCATTTCCCACGCCGCCGACGTCGGGGTCAATTATTTGTCGCTTTGGAGTTGGCACACTCAGAACGCGGGCAACCTCTTGAGTTACTACGAAAAGTTCCCCGGGCCGATCGACGAGATCGCCCGCCAAATCGGCTACCGCGTCCGTCCGTCGTTTATCTGGACCTTCAAGCGCGATGGAGTCACTGGCCTTGTGATCGGACTCGCTAACGATGGCATCACGCCTGTCCCTGGAGTGCTTCGCCTGATTGTGCAGAGTGTGGACAAGAAGATCAAGGCGTCTGGCTGCGTTGATCCCGGATATCCGAAACCGACAGGTGTTCATCAGGCCATGCTGATGCTGCCGGCAGGAGTGCAATGGGAAGGTCTCCGGCTGAAAGCTGAGTTGGAAGTAAAGGGTGTTCGTTATCCGATCCGCTGGGCGTGCCGGCAGAAGGTCAATTCCGATGGCTCATTGACGCTGCGCCACAACCATCTCGATCAGGCTTTGGTGTAGAGGAGTGATGAACATGAACTTTTCAACTCTTTTTATATTGTTGGCTTTTGTGTCCGGAGCCATCGGCCAGACCAACTCGTCCTTCTACGTAGCGACAACCGGAAACGATTCGAACCTCGGCACTCAATCGGCACCTTGGCGTACCATCCAACACGCCGCAGACACCGCGCGGGCGGGCAGCACCGTCTACGTTCGAGGAGGAATCTACGAGGAACTGGTGAGCATCAACGTAGCCGGTAACGCGAGCGATGGATACATTACGTTCAGAAGCTATCCAGGCGAGACCGCGATCCTGGACGCAGGGCATCTCACACCCTCGGGAAGAATCGGCATACTTACGATTCAGAACAAGAGTTATGTGAGAATTCAGGGTTTCGAAATCCGCAACTTTCGCACCGCCGAACATCGGCTCGCTCCGCTGGGGATAAACGTGATCGGAGCCGGTTCCCACATAGAGCTGCTGAAAAACAACGTCCATCACATTGAGAACAATTTCGAAGGCCGTGATGGACCTGGACGAGGAGGCAACGCTTTTGGCATAGCCGTATACGGCACAGACGCCAAGACCCCGATCACTGATTTGATCATCGATGGCAATGAGGTGCATCACCTTAAAACCGGTTCGAGCGAGTCACTGGTAGTGAACGGAAATGTCACGAACTTCCGCATCACGCACAATATTGTCCACGACAATAACAACATCGGAATCGACGTCATTGGTTTCGAACGCACCGCACCTGACCCCGCGGTTGACCAGGCTCGCGACGGGGTAGTCAGCGGCAATTTGGTTTACAACATCACCTCTCGCGGCAATCCGGCATACCGCAACGATGAATCTTCGGATGGCATTTATGTGGACGGCGGCACCCGGATCCTGATCGAACAGAATGTCATGCATGATGTGGATTTTGGAATCGAACTGGCCAGTGAGCACAAGGACCGCGCCACCAGTTACATCACGGCGCGAAATAACCTTATTTATCACTGCCACACGGCAGGTGTTTCGATCGGGGGTTATGCGCCTGAACGGGGGCATACTGATCACTCTGCGGTGGTCAACAATACGCTTTTCGAAAACGATACATCGGCGACAGGCTCCGGCGAATTTCAACTGCAGTGGAACATGGCGGACAATCGCTTTGAAAACAATATCGTCTACGCAGGTTCCCGCTGCCTTTTTACCGTAACCAAATCTCAGGTCGACAGAAACCGGCCGCCAGCAATTATTGATCACAACCTTTATTACTGCGCCTCCGGAGCGCAAGCGAGCACATGGGCGGGAGCCTCCGCCACAATGACGGGATTCGATAAGTATATTGAGTCCACGGGAAACGACCGTCATTCGCGCTTTCTCGATCCTCATTTTGTTGACGCTGCCGCAAAGGACTTCCACCTGCAACCAGATTCACCAGCAATTGCCGCGGGGACGACCGACGGAGTGCCGGTTGGGGAACTGGACCTTGAAGGCTCATCGCGGGTCAAATCCGGCAGTGTTGATATCGGCTGCTACCAACGACAATAGCGGTCCACCAGAACTGGTCTTGAAGGACAAGTCCGACAGACTGATGTCTGCACGCGAATGCGTTGCGGGTTGCAGAACTTACAAATTGGTCTATTCTGTCCCAGATTGCGACTGGATTCGCAGCTATGGACCTGGCGGACTTTTCTCATCATCGTCGGTGGTGGATTGTCGGTTTGCTCTTTGCAGCGTCGTTGATCAACTACCTGGATCGCGCCGCTATTTCATTTGCGCTTCCATTCATTTCCAGAGACTTCCACCTCACCGCGCAAGGCAAGGGCCTGCTGCTCTCCTCCTTTTTCTGGTCCTATGCGCTGATGCAACTCCCGATCGGCTGGAGCGCCGACCGATTCAACTTGCGCTGGCTCTATGCTGGAGCATTCACCATTTGGTCAGTCGCACAAGGCCTAACGGGCTTGGCCAGCAGTCTTTCAACGTTAATCGCTTTTCGGATTCTCCTTGGGATCGGAGAATCCATTTACCTGCCCGGAGGAACGAAAATCGTCAGCCTGTTGTTTGCGCCGAGAGAACGTGGTCTGCCCTCAGGACTCTTCGACTTCGGGACTCGAACCGGACTGGTGCTCGAAGGCATCCTGGTTCCTTGGCTCTTAGTTCGTTTTGGATGGCGACGCACTTTCCTTATTCTGGGGTTCACCGCTCTCCTCTGGATTGCGCCATGGCTCCACGTTTTCCCGCGCCGATTGCGAGCTCTGAGCACGAGTGCGGCAGCACAGGACCTCCCTTGGCGCACGATCGGTCGTTCCCTGCTCAATCGCAATTTGCTCGGAATATGCCTCGGATTCTTTTGTTTTGACTATTACTGGTATGTGCTAGTTACCTGGCTGCCCGACTATCTGGTGACCGTTCGTCATTTGAGCATCGTGCAAGCGGGCTTTTATGCTTCACTCGCGTTCTTCACGTTCGGAATTGCTGAACCCATCGGCGGATGGATCGCGGATAGCTTAATCCGTCGTGGTTGGGACGAAACTGCGACCCGGAAGGGGATCGTCGCTATCGCTTTCACCGCGGGTGTCTTTCTCATCGGAGCTATGCGCACTGCTCATACCGGTATCGCAATCGGACTACTGATTGGGGCGTCTCTAGTCGGACTTGCTACTGGCAACCTGCTGGCGATTCTTCAGTCCTGCGCACCAGCGGAAGCGGTCGGGATCTGGACGGGAGCTGAGAACTTTGCTGGGAACCTCGCCGGAATCATCGCTCCCCTCGCGGTTGGGTTCTTGATTACCTCGCACGGTTCGTACGTCCCGGGTTTTGAACTCGCCTCTTTCATTCTTCTTGCCGGAGTACTTCCCTACTGGTTTGTTGTCGGTAACTTGCAGCGGTCAGAGTCGACTCGGCCGCAGTTTTAGCAGTGTGAAGCTATCTGAACGTACGATTCGTTCAAACCCTCAACGGACGGACATCCTAAGAGCTTGAGAGATCGCGCTAGGTCAGAGCGAAGGATCTCGATCGCGACAGTAACGCCCGCTTCGCCGCTGGCAGCTAGTCCGTAAGCAAATGCGCGTCCACAAAGGACTGCCCGGGCACCCAGGCATATCGCTTTGACGATGTCTGACCCGCGGCGAATTCCGCTATCCATCAGGACTTCAGCTTGATCCTTGACCGCTGCAACTACTTCCGGGAGCACCTGCAAACTCGCTGGAACACCGTCCAGTTGGCGGCCTCCGTGATTGGAAACAACCACAGCGGCAGCGCCATGATCGAGCGACCGCCTCGCATCGTCTGCCGAGAGTACGCCTTTGATGACAATCGGTCCTTTCCAGAGCGCACGCATCCACCGCATGTCGTCCCAGGTGAATGCCTCACGCTTCATCGCAGTGTGCGCGTCACGAACCCTCAGTACACCCGTTTCGGGGTTGACGATGTTGGGCATCTCGGGAAGGCCGCCGTCGAGCAGAAAGCGCATCAGCCAACGTGGACGAGTTAGGACCTGAGGTGTGAAAGGGATCTTCGACCAAATATTGCCCCGCAGAAGTTGGTCCATGCCGTCACGCGATTCGCGCTCCCGGTGTCCGATGACGGCGGAATCGATCGTAATCACGAGAACTTTGTATCCCACATCCATCGCTCGCCGCATTGCATTCTCCGCAGCAGCGCGGCCACCCGTGAGATACACCTGATACCAAAGCTGTGCGGTAGAGGATGCCTTCACGTCTTCGAGTCGGTGGCCCGAAACTGTGGACAAAATGAACCCGACGCCAGCACGGCCAGCCGCCCGCGCTGCAGCGATTTCGCCGTCGGGGTGCATCACTCGCAGATAGCCCACGGGCGCCAGAAGCAGTGGCATCGACAGTTCCGTCCCCAGAACGTGAGTTCGGAGATCGCACGCCGGCACTGCAACGGCTTGGTGTGGGCGGAACATAATCTTGTCGAAAACTCGACGGTTCTCGCGAAGCGTCCACTCATCTTCAGCACCACCATCGATGTAGTTGAAGACAATTCTCGGCACGCGGCATCGAGCCAGTTCTCGCAAATCGTCAATATTCACCGCTCGCGAAAGTCGTGTCACGGGTGAAGTTTGGGTCATTCGGTGTACTCACCACTGAATCGAAACATTCAGGAGACTGCACGACGTGATAGGAATCTCGTCACGTCAATCTGACCGCAGCCAGTCACGGATCGCAGGGTTCGACCGCCGCCTATCTCAAAGCGACTTGGCATGATTAGGTATCTGCGCCGGGACCAATCGCAACGACAAAGTAGGTGGCTGGACCTGTTCCGACATTTTTTATGCCATGCTCCTCATTCGAATGTACGAACCCTAGCCCTCCAGGGCCTAGACGATGGCTGGCGTCGTTAATCGTAAGTTCGACAGTTCCCTCACGGATAAGCCACATTTCCGAGTGGAGGTGACGATGGGGCGGATGCGGATAACCATTCGGGGGCAGAGTTGTCTCATGTGCTTCGATATGCTCCCCAGTTGCCAGCTTTCCTTTCAAGATCTCTCGCATCTGCGCGTGGTCGAGGTCCTGCACGGGCATGCTCTCAAATGGAAAGGTCGCCGATGGCAATGCATCATCTTTGGCTGCCAATGCGGGAATGGAGCTTCCTGCCGCTACCAGTGCGGGAATCAGACTAAAGGCCGCTCGTCGTGTGATTGACATGATCACCTCACGCTAGAATATCGCTGAAATTCTCGATCGTCCGTCAAATGAAGCCTGATTACGATGCGAGCAGGAGGCTTCAAGCCTTCTGTAAAATCTCGGACGTAGTATAGAGGTTCTTGCAATCGTGGATTACGTAGCAATTCAAAAAGGTCACGAATCTTGGTCCGGCATTCACAAATGAGGACAGAATGAACCAGAAAGAGCAGGACCGTAAACTCGGTATGCATCAACAAATTACGCGACGTGACTTTCTGAATGGCGTGAGCCTCGCAATCGGGGCCTCGATGCTTGCTGGAAACCCTTTGTGGGCGGAAGCTTTCGGTATTCCGCAGTCTCCGTTTGCTCCGGAGAAAGACCCTACCTACTACCCGCCGGCCAAGACTGGAATGCGCGGGAGCCACGACGGATCATGGGAGGTAGCTCATGCCCTACGCGATGGCAAGGACTGGCCCGACTCCCTCGCTGATGCAGAGTCTTACGACCTGATTGTGGTCGGCGCTGGAATCAGTGGCTTGGCGGCCGCTTATTTTTATCGCAAGGCTGCCGGAGCGAATGCTCGCATTCTGCTCCTCGACAACCATGACGACTTCGGGGGGCACGCCAAGCGCAACGAGTTCCAGGCGGGCAATCGCTTGCTTCTCGGCTACGGCGGAACACAGTCAATCGAGGCGCCCGCCCATTACAGCAAAGAGGCAATCGGTCTGCTCAAGGAATTGGGAATCGACGTGCAGCGCTTCTACAAGTACTACGATCAGAAGCTGTATGAATCGATGAAACTGGGCGAGGCCACCTTCTTCGACAAAGAAACTTTTGGCGTAGATCGACTGGTGCCCGAAGCGGGCCTGCACTATTTTGGTCCTACGTTCACGCCAGAGACCGCTACTCAGCTACCCATCGCCGAGGCGGCACGGCACGACATCCTTCGGCTTCAGGAAGCCAAAGTCGACTATCTGCCGGGCCTCACTCCGGAACAGAAACGCTCCAAGCTGATCAAGACCAGCTACAAAGATTTCTTGCTGAATTACGTGAAGGTGCATCCCGATGTCGTCAAGGTTTTCCAGAAAGCGCCACACGATTTGTACGGCGTTGGGGTCGATGCGGTTTCAGCGTACGACTGCGCGCGCTATAGTTATCCAGGTTTCAGAGGCATTACTCTCCCCAAACGGCATCGCGAAGACGATCAGGAAGAGGAGGAGCCCTATATCTTCCACTTCCCTGACGGTAATGCTTCCATCGCAAGAATGCTGGTCCGATCGCTGGTGCCTGGGGTTCTTTCCGGCAGTACCATGGAAGACATCGTCACCTCGCGGGCGAACTATGGTCGCCTTGACGATCCTGCCTCGCGCGTTCGTGTGCGACTGAACAGTACGGCCGTGCGGGCTAAGCATGTTGGCGATCCCGCGACCGCGAAGGAAGTGGACGTCACGTACGTTCGAGGCGGACAGGCTCGCCGAGCCCGGGCAGGACAATGCGTGCTGGCCTGTTACAACATGATCATTCCGTATTTGTGCACCGAGATGTCTGCCAAACAGAAGGAAGCGTTGTCCTATTGCGTGAAGATTCCTCTTGTCTACACCAACGTGCAGATCAGCAACTGGAAATCGTTCCAGAAACTTGGGATTGAGGGTGTCTACGCGCCGAGCGCATACTTCAGCAACGTCACCCTGGATTTTCCCGTCTCCATGGGCGACTACCGGTTTCCCAGTTCTCCCGATGAACCCTGCCTGCTGCACCTGCTGCGAACTCCATGCAGTCCCGGCCTCGATTGCAAAGATCAATATCGGGCTGGGCGATACGAATTGGTCAGCACGCCTTTCGATGTCTTCGAGCGCAACGTTCGTGATCAGCTTGGCCGGATACTTACTCCGGGAGGTTTCGATCCCGCTCGCGACATTCAAGCGATTACAGTCAACCGTTGGCCTCACGGCTATGCCTACGAGTACAACTCACTGTTTGAACCGATCGACCGGCCAGCCTCCGAGCGCCCGTGTGTAATCGGACGTCAAGCATTCGGTCGCATCCACATTGCCAATTCCGACGCCGATGGCCATGCATACACCAACATTGCTATAGACCAAGGCTATCGCGCGGTCTCGGAAATAGTCGGTAGCGGGAAGAAAGCGAGTCCAAAAACATAGAACTTCAATCAGCGAGGACCAAGTCAACCGTGAACCGGACACGGCATGCATCGCGCCACTACCCGCAGCAATCTTGAATGGAATCGCCGACAGGCCGGCAGGCGTGAGCATACTCAGCGACGGAGCTACCATGGTGGGGTACAATGTTTGTCGCTGACGAGAGCTGCGAGGGGAGGCCATGACCACAAACGTGAGCACCCGCGCAAAACAACGGCTCTTCTCATCCTTCCTACTTATTTTTCTGTTTTGTGCTGGTTGTAACCGCACCGCCGGCGACAACCCAGCGACGCCGTCGGTCATTACGTTCATCGGCTGGGGCCCGGCGACACAGCGCGAATTGGCGATGGATCGAAGCGTATTCGGGCAGTTCAGCCGGGAAACCGGAATCCGTGTGGATTTCATCCCGGGCCCGGAATCAATGACAGAGCGCCTGGAGCTCTATCGTCGCTATCTAAGAGCGAAGTCGTCGACACCTGACGTTTACTACATCGACGTCGTTTGGCCGGCAGTGTTGGCGGACCAGATGGTCGATCTGAAGCAGTATCTTGCCAACGAGTCTGCGGATCAACTCGAAGCCCAATTGCGGAACGATACGGTCAACGGGCGGTTGATCAGCATGCCTTTCAACACCGAGTTGGGAGTCTTGTACTACCGTGCGGATTTGCTGCAAAAGTACGGGTATCGCAATCCGCCCGCGACCTGGGACGAACTAGAAAAGATGGCCGCCCGCATCCAGGCCGGAGAGCGCGCCGACGGAAACAAGAATTTCTGGGGCTATGTGTGGCAGGGCGCTGCTTACGAGGGGCTTACCTGCAATGCTTTCGAGTGGCAGGCATCGTACGGCGGGGGCAGCATAATCGAGCCCAACGGCTCGATCACCGTCAACAATCCACGAACGATTGAAGCGATGAAGAGAGCGCGCCGCTGGATCGGCACGATCTCGCCGCCCAGTGTCATTGCATTCAAGGAGCAGGATTCAAGAAATGTCCTGCACTCCGGCGACGCGGCGTTCGCGCGCGACTGGCTGTGGAGGCAATTCAGCGGGGAGTTGTTGATCCCGAATCCTGCGGCTAAGATTGCAATCGCGCTGCTGCCCAGCGGGCCGGCTGGCAGGGCGTCGACGCTAGGAGGACAGTCGCTGGCAATTTCATCGTATTCGCACCACCCTCGGGAGGCCGCGGCGCTGGTTAAGTACCTCACGAGCCATGACGAACAATTGACTCTGTGGAAGAAGCACGCCATGCTGCCCACACGGCGGGAGTTTTACGCCAACCCGGAGTACTTGCAAGACCGCCCGGGAATCGCGCAGCTCTGGAAGGACGTAGGAAGCGTCGCAGTTGCCCGTCCGTCAACGGTATCAGGACAGCATTATGATGAGGTTTCACGGGCATATTTCTCCTCGGTGCACTCCATTCTTGCAGGCGAGCAGGATGCCGACAAGGCAATGGCCGAGTTACAGGCTAAGCTGGAGAAGATCACCGCAGGAAAGCCGGTGCCGCCGCCCGGTGGTAGCACGATTCCCTAGGCGATGTTTTGCGGAGCCATAAGCGATTGAACTCGAGCCCGGATCGGGGCACGTTCAAACCGGTGGAGAACCACCCCAGCACGGGCCAGTTGCTCAGACATGCGTTCGTGCTACTGGGCGGCCTGAGCTTGCTCGGCGCGCTCATCGCCGTGTGGCAAATCAGCGTCATGCGTCAGCGTGCGCAACGTCTGTACGACGCGGAACAGCCTGCCCTTGCCGTGCTGATGGCCCACAACCACTTCCAGAGATTTCAAGCCGAACTCCAGTTATTGTCGGAGACCCACGACGCGCAACGGTTTACGGCCAAAGCAATCGAATTACGCGGCGTCTTCAATGGAGACGTCGATCGTGCAATCCAAGCCTTGGGCGGTTTGCGTCAGGGCGCTGAGCGCGAGCGTCAGTTCACGGGCCTGGAGGCGATCCGCACGATGTTCTCATCTCAGATGGACGACTTGGTGGAACTGGTTCGCTTGGACGATTGGTCCGTCGTGCAGTTACGTTCTCAAAGTCGCGATCCTGTGCTCTCCGCCCTTTCCGAATCCCTCGTGCGCGATATCGACGAACTGGTCGCCGAGCAAAAAAGGCAGGAACTCGAAGAGATCGAGCGTGCCGGAGACCGGGCCATGGTTACGCTGTTGTCGATCGGGCTTGCCATATTCCTGATCACCGCCTTCCTTGGCTGGCGCGTAACGCGGACGATAGGCGGCAGGCTGCAACAGTTGGATACCGCCGTCCGCGCGCTCGGCCGGGGGGAGTTCCACCAGCGCGTCAACGTGAGTGGCCGCGATGAGATCGGGCGCCTTGCGCGAGTCTTCAACGAAATGTCGGACCGGGTCAGCGACCTCTACGAGACACTGCAACGCAGCGAGGCTCATTTCCGCTCTCTGATCGAGAATGTCTCCGATTTCATCGTGGTCCTGCAAGCGGATGGAACAGTTCGATATGCGAGCCCATCCTTCGAGCGAGAGGCCGATGAGGGTCATCCCGTAGAAGGCCAAAATATACTGAATCTCGTTACGAAGGAAGACCGCACTGAAGTTGAGAAGCTACTCGCCAGGGTTCAAGCGAAAGGGATGCCCGGGGAAGTCGAGACGGCTCCGATTGAGTCAGAATTCCGACTTCGACAGCACGGCGGCGGGGTGCGCATCCTGGAAATGTCTGCCACTAACCTGCTGCAACACCCCGCGGTCAACGGAATTGTGGTCAATGCACGCGATGTGACCGAGCGCCGCAAACTGGAAGAGCAGTTGATGCGGGCGCAGAGGATGGAGGCGATTGGAACGTTGTCTGGCGGCGTCGCCCACGACTTCAACAATATTTTGACCGTGATCCTCGGTCATGCCGAGGTCCTGATGCAAGCGTTGCGTTCATCGCCGGCGGAATACGAGCACCTCAAGAGCATCGACGCAGCCAGCCGTCGTGCCAGCGCGCTCACTCGCCAACTGCTGGCCTTCAGCCGTAAACAAGTACTGCAGCCCAAGGTCTTCAGCCTGAACTCGCTGATTGTGGATCTGGACAAAATGTTGCGCCGCTTGATCAGCGAAGACATCGAGGTTCTGACGGTTACCGATCCCCAACTTGGTTCCACCAAGGCCGATCCCGGACAGATTGAGCAGGTGGTCATGAACCTGGTGCTGAACGCGCGCGACGCTATGAAGAGCGGCGGCCGAATTACGATCGAGACCGCGAACATCGATTTGGACGAGGACTACGTGCGGGGTCATGCGGGGGCCCGTCCCGGCCCACACGTCATGCTCGCTGTCAGCGATACGGGTGAGGGCATCAGCCCAGATGTTTTGCCGCATATCTTTGAGCCCTTCTTCACCACCAAGGAGGTAGGAAAGGGCACCGGCCTTGGGTTATCGACCGTTTACGGCATCGTCAAACAAAGCGGGGGCAACGTCGGAGTTTACAGCCATCCGGGAAGGGGAACGACTTTCAAGGTTTACCTTCCAAGATTAGACGAGCCGGCGCCGTCCGCAGCGGAACCGCTGCAGGGGACAGTCACGTCCGGGGCTGAGACCGTGCTGCTGGTGGAGGATGAACCATCCCTCCGCGATCTCATCAAGCTCTCCTTGACCGGCTTTGGGTTTACCGTACTGGACATGCCCGGTCCCGCGGATGCACTCGCCTTCTCCAGGAAACACACGGGACCACTCCACCTGCTGCTTACGGATGTGATTATGCCGGGAATGGACGGGCTGGCATTGGCGAAACAGGTGCAGAAAGAGCGGCCTGACATCAAGGTATTGTTCATGTCGGGTTACGCGACGAACTTCATCATGCACGACGGAGTGGTCGATCCTGGAACCAATTTTCTCGAGAAACCCTTCCATCCGCGTAACCTCCTGAGCAAAGTCCGTGAAGTACTGGACCGCGACCGGACCCGCGAACCGAAATGACGCGTGCCGTAGTCGAGCCTGAACGGAACGCAAACTCTGTCGTCATCCCAACAATGAGAGCTAGGGGAGAGTGAGGCGCAGCGCACCTGGAGCAAGGGTCACACCTTCACCCTCAACCTGCCCGAAGCTTCTGAAACGAGCGGAGTCCGAGAAGCGCCTCAAACCTTCTTCGCCTTCGCAGGAGGAGCCAGTGCAACGGCAGCTTCGTTGGTGAGTAGAAGGAAAGTGAATGTCTCCTGCAGGTACAAGCGGACCGCGGCATCGGTATGGCTGAGATAACCGAGGGAGACGTCCTGTCCGATGTGCAAGTCGAAATCGCCGCCACGGGTGGTAAGTACGAAAGCGCCAGCAATGGCCGGTGCCCAAATAATTTGATCTTTGACCAGCCGCTTGACGTGCTCCAATACCGGGTATCCGTGGTCGCTCGTCTCGGCGAGCGCCGTGTAGGCATCGGCGCCGAGCAGCACGGCATAGGGACCGTTGACACCGACGAGACGCAGCCGGCTCAAGCTCTGGGAAATGGCGTCCGGGTATTCACGCACGTCGGCGGGGAGCGTCATGATTGGGTTACTGGTCCCCTGACGGATGCCTCCAATACCGGCAGCGGCGTAGCCTTCAAATATGGCGGTGTCTTCGGCAAATGCGATCTGCCGTGCAGCGTCCTTCGCGGGTTGCCAATCCGAGTCATTCGCACCGCGATCGACATCGTCGATCGCACTGCGATCCAGTTCGAACGGAACACGGAGCTCGACCAGCGCCTTCACCTCTCGCTGGCTTGCAAGGATACCTTTCGCTGGGCCGGCGATCGTCCGCAGGTGGCCCGTGCCCACAGCCGAGAGCGCGGTACCTGCTGGCCCCTCGAGGTCGACAACACGTCGCCCGGCAAGGTAGCGCTTGAGAGTGCGCGACGTTTCTTCTTCGATCTGAGCCCATGCCGAATCGGAAATGGGGGCAAGCTCGCGATGGAGATTATTCATGTCGTACGTCTCCTTTGAGAGAACCGATGCCGAGCGAACCATCGCGCACCGATGGGATGGATGAAGATGGGTTCGAGGAAGAAGTTTCGGCCACGGTGGGCGTCGCCGGGGCCTCCGCAACCGCAGGTTGGTCTTCAAGAGATTGATCTTCGGACACGTTTTCCAGAAATGTCGCCGACGGCACGAAGAAAAGGTTCCCGGTGACCGCGCGACTGAAGTCGAGGAGCCGGTCGTAGTTGCCGGGCGGCCGGCCGATGAACATGTTTTCGAGCATCTGCTCAATGGTGCGAGGCGAACGGCTATAGCCGATGAAATAGGTTCCGAATTCACCATGTCCGGGCCTGCCGAACGGCATATTGTCTCGCAGGATCTTGATCTCTTTCCCGTTTTCTACGATGGTCGTGAGCGCGCTGTGCGCGGAGGTTGGCTTGACCGAGTCGTCTAACTCAATGTCGGAAAGCTTGGTACGACCGATGATGCGTTCCTGCGCTTCGGTAGAGAGCGCATTCCATGCATCGAGATTGTGGAGATATTTCTGAATGATAACGTAGCTGCCGCCGCAAAAGTTAGGATCTTCCTCGCCAATCAGCACGGCGTCTGCGGCCGCCGCGCCGCGAGGATTCTCTGTTCCGTCGACGAAACCCATGAGGTCGCGGTCATCGAAATAACGGAAGCCCTGCACTTCATCAACGGGGGAAACGGCATTCCCTATACGCATCATAATCTGTGTTGCCAGTTCGAAAGAAAGGTCCATTCGCTTGGCGCGGATATGAAACAGCAAGTCGCCCGGCGTGGATACGGCGTGACGCTCCCCGGCTCCAATCTCCCGAAAGGCATGCAATTCGGCCGGCCGAGGCTGCCCGAAGAGGCGATCCCAGGCCTCGGGCCCAAAACCCATAACGCAGGAAAGACCTGCTTCCAAGTCGCGGAATTCCACGCCGCGGACTAATCCGGAAAGATCTCCGCAAAACGACCGCAGGATGTCGCGATTTTCGGAACCCGCCTTGAGCGTCACGACCAGAAAAATCGCGGCGCGGGTGAGGGGCGCGGCTACCGCCTGCGCCAGAGCGGGAGATTTGTCCGCCGCTTTGGGCGCGCTCATTGCAGTGGCGCTGGGATCATGCTCCATCGGGGGGCCGTCCATGGTGCGTGAGGATCTTGCGTTTCGAAATGCTACGCCCGCCTCGCGTCTGAAAGTTTGCCATGACAGCTTACCATTGACTGCCAAACCTGTGCCCGCCTACCGAGTTTCTCTACCCGTTGGAGACATGCAAGGAAATCGAGCACCTCGAGTATGCCGCCGGAACTGTTGGTCTTGGGTCGACCACAGACTGCCGGCTGGCTTGAATTGGAGCGCAAGATTCTGATACAACAATCTGCAAGGGTGACCTTGCTTCGTCTGTGGGTGGGATGAGGAAGAAAGCCTAGGCAACTAGTTCACGAGTTGTCTGCATCCCAAGCGCAATATTTTGCCAAATCCGGCGCCTACGGAACTCCCTCGCAGCAGTTCCGCCGGTGTAAGACTTCGAACCTCCTAGCGAATTTTTGGAGTTCGGATGCTGTTCAGTAGAAAGTCCGTCGTAGCCGGGATGTCTCCTTACTCGGGACCCCGCGCTCTCCTGTCTCTTGTCCATCTGCATCGACTTCGCTTCAAGCAGCAATTAGGCCACGGTTTCACCTTCCTATTTAGTGCCAAGGCTCAAATTCCACACACTGCCGGAGGATTGTATGGCGACGAATTTCGTCCAGATTGAAAATGATTCGGAAATCAAGCAACGATTGGAAGCAGAGCGGATGCGCTTGCGGAAGATTGCCGGACTTGACCAGCCGACCCACTTCCACCGTCCGATCGAGCGAGCGTTTACGGCAGAGGAACGCAACCGCGTCACAATCTTATTCGGCGGCTTCACCTGGAAGCACGAGGATTTGATTCGCGCGGTTTTTCGGGGCTGTGGATATCGCTGCGAGAAGTTGCCTGTGCCCGATGTGCCTGCATTCCAAATCGGCAAGGAATACGGCAACAACGGCCAGTGCAACCCCACCTATTTCACGGTGGGGAATCTTGTGCAGTATCTCCAGTTTCTGGAAAAAGAAGGCATTCCGCGCAAGGACATTCTGGACAACTATGTTTTCTTTACGGCAGGTTCATGCGGTCCGTGCCGCTTCGGGATGTATGAGGCAGAGTACCGTTTTGCGCTGAAGAATGCCGGCTTCGACGGCTTCCGCGTACTGCTGTTTAAGGACAGTGATGGAATCAAGGCGGCCTCGGGCGAACCAGGATTGAAGTTCACCATCGATTTCGGATTCGGCATGCTTAACGCCATGCACTTGGGCGATGTGTTCAATGATCTGATTTATCAGATTCGTCCATTTGAGGTGAACAAGGGTGAGACTGATCGTGTATTCCGCGAAACAGTGGACGGGCTCTGCGAGGATCTGAGAAATCGAGACTCGTTTGAGATCGAGGAGCGGGCTCCGAACTGGGCGAAGCCGAAATTCAAGAGCAATAAGATTCTACGGAACACGTTTAATGTGTTCGGCAAAATGAACGAGCACTTGCGCGGGAAAGACTATCTCGATGCCTTGGCCGCTGCTCGCGAGAAGATGGACAGCATTGAAGTGGACCGCACCAAAGTCAAGCCCGTCGTGAAGATCACGGGCGAGTTCTGGGCGCAGCTCACTGAGGGCGACGGGAACTTCCACATGTTCGAATTTCTCGAGCGCGAAGGGGCACAGGTGCTAGTCGAGCCGATCGCAACCTGGGTGGCGTACTTGATGTACCAGGCGAAGACGCATGCCAAGGCCAAATGGCCGGCGAATCGTCCGCACCGCAATCCAAAATGGTGGGAATTGAAAAAGCTCGCGGCAAACGATCTCGGACTGCGCAAGAAGATGATGGGGCTCGCCGTCGGTGAATGGATGTGGAACGGCCTGTATCACCGTACGATCAAGAATCTCGGCGGCATCACGCATCATCTGGTGCCGCAGACCGAGCTAGCCGAGATGGCGCATCCTTTCTACAACCAATTTGCGCGCGGTGGAGAAGGGCACCTTGAGGTAGGCAAGAACGTCTATTACACAGTGCATAAGCTTTGCCACATGGTGCTGGCGCTAAAGCCCTTCGGCTGCATGCCATCGTCGCAGTCGGATGGTGTTCAATCTGCCGTGATCAACAAGTTCAAGGACATGATCTTCCTCCCGATCGAAACTTCGGGAGAAGGTGAGGTCAACGCGCACAGTCGCGTTCAGATGGCACTCGGTGAGGCGAAAGTAAAGGCCAAAACAGAGTTCGAGCAGTGCCTGAAATCCACCGGAAAGAGCTTGGATGAACTTCGCGAATACATCTCTGAGCACCCCGAATTGAGGCGGCCGTTCTACCACGTGCCCCATCGCGAAGGCGTTGCTGGCACGGCAGCGCAGTTCATCCTGCATGTGAACGATCGCATGGACAGGAGCAACCGGCTCTGGCACCGTGCGCGCGTGCCCGGCGCTGCGCTTCCGAATGCTGCATAGCCGATCTGGCCGGCGGCGCTGCGTGACTGCCGGCCTTCATTATTTCCGCAACCTGATCGGAGAGCTGGAATGCATGACCACCTTGCTGGACATGAACAAAAACCGCCTCAACTGCTCCAAATAGCCGCGGCTCCGTATCAAAAACCGCACGACCATCAGACGCGGTTTCTGGTCGGGCTCGACGTGGGTTCGACGACCGTGAAGGCAACTGTCATCGACGCCGGAGCGGACCAGATTCTCTGGCAAGACTACCAACGCCATGAGACCAAGCAACCGGAGAAGACCCTGGAATTCCTGCGCCGCATGGAAGCGGAGGTCGGGATCAACCGGCACAACACGCGGATGTTCATGACGGGCTCCGGTGGCGGCGGAATCGCCGAACAGATTGGCGCGAAGTTCGTGCAGGAAGTGACAGCTGTATCTCTGGCCGTCGAAAAACTTCATCCCGAAGTGTATTCAGTGATTGAGTTGGGTGGACAAGACGCGAAGATCATCGTTTTCAAGGACGACGATGAGACCGGGCGCAAGAAGAAAATCCCATCGATGAACGACAAGTGCGCTGGCGGCACCGGCGCCGTCATTGACAAGATCAATGCGAAGCTGAAGATCCCCACCGCCGAGCTAGCCGTACAGGGCTACCACGGGATCAAATTGCACAAAGTAGCCGGCAAGTGCGGTGTGTTCGCGGAGACTGACATCAATGGCTTGCAGAAAGTGGGGACGCCATCGGACGAGTTGATGGCCTCGCTGTTTGAGGCGATCGTTCTGCAGAATCTCAGTGTTCTGACCCGAGGCCATACGCTTCGGCCACACGTCCTGCTGCTCGGAGGCCCCAATAGCTTCATTAAAGGCATGCGCGAGGCTTGGCAGGCGAATATTCCTCGCATGTGGAAAGAACGAAAAGTTGAGATCCCCGACGGGGCGAAGCCGGAAGACCTGATCAAGGTTCCAAACAATGCCCAATATTTCGCAGCTCTCGGCGCGATTGAATTCGGTAAGAGCGAAGACGATTGCGTTGGTTGCTACCAGGGCTACGAGAAATTGCTGTACTACATCGAGTTTGGCCGGCAGGAGGAGAAGGCCAAATCTGGTGCGAAAGGCTTAGTTTCGAAAGAAGGAGAACTCGACGGATTCAAGGAAGCCTACCGTCGGAAGAAGTTTACGCCGGCAGTGTTCCAAAAGGGGCAGACCGTAGGAGGCTTCATCGGCGTCGACGGAGGGTCGACTTCTACGAAGGCCGTGCTGCTCGATGAGCGCGGCGACATCCTCTGCAAGGCTTACCAGCTGTCAAATGGCAACCCGATCCATGACACGATCGAAATGTTCGAGAATCTGCGCGGACAAGTCGAAGCGCAGAATGCCAAGCTCGAGGTGCTCGGTGTTGCCACGACGGGCTATGCCAAGGACATTTTGAAAGATGTCTTGCACGCCGACGTGGCTCTGGTAGAGACGGTCGCTCATACTGAATCGGCCCTCAAGTTCTATGAGGATCCTCACGTCATTGTCGACGTAGGTGGGCAAGATATCAAAATCATTATTTTGCACAACGGACGGGTGAAAGACTTCAAGCTGAACACTCAGTGCTCAGCGGGCAATGGCTATTTTCTGCAATCGACCGCCGAAGGCTTTGGATTGGGCGTCGAACAATATGCGGACCTGGCTTTTTCTGCCCAGTCCATGCCGGTTTTCGGTTATGGCTGCGCGGTGTTTATGCAGTCCGACATCGTGAACTTTCAGCGTCAGGGCTGGCGGGCGGAAGAAATTCTGGCAGGTCTGGCGGCGGTACTCCCCAAGAACGTTTTCCTGTACGTAGCCAGCATTCCCAATCTCGCGGCTTTGGGCACGCGTTTTGTGTTGCAGGGCGGAACGCAAAACAACATGGCCGTGGTGAAAGCGGAAGTTGATTTCATTCAGAACAGCTTCCGCGCTGCCGGCAAGAAGCCTGAGATCATCGTGCACGAGTTCTGCGGCGAGTCAGGCGCGATCGGAGCAGCGGCTGAGTCTCTACGATTGTGGCGCAACGGCCAGCAGACCACATTTGTTGGGTTGGATGCGGTTCGAAAGATTCAGTACCGCACGACGCGAAACGAAGCCACCCGTTGCAATTTCTGCAAGAACAATTGCCTGCGCACCTTTATCGATATTCGAACTGCCCCAAAGGATGACATGTCAGTCGTTCCCGTTGAGAAGGTCACCAAGGTACCGCTGATGCATGGAGAACAACGGCTGATCATTGCAACCTGCGAGAAGGGATTGGTCGAAGACGTCAATGACATGAAGGACATCAAAGCCGGTCTGGACGAAATCAAAGACAAGCACCCCAACTTTGTAGACATCGCTGCGCACGATGTCTTCCGGCCAGTGAATGCGAAGAGCGTGGCCGATCCCATTCCGGCGGCGAAATTCTGGAATAAGGGAGCCAAAGAGCGCATACCGCTCATGCAGAATCGCCAGAAGCTTCGCGTCGGAATTCCACGCGTGTTGAACATCTACACATATGCTCCACTTTTCAACGGATATCTGGAGAGCCTGGGGGTGCAACCGGAAAACATCATTTATTCCGATTACACCACCTCCGACCTCTATCGCGCAGGAGCAAGTCGGGGAGCAATCGATCCCTGCTTCCCTGCCAAGATCGGCATTTCTCACGTCTACAACTTGATCCAGGAAAAGCATCGCAAGAAGCCGCTGAACGTTATTTTCTTCCCGATGTACGACGTTCTGACTTCGCCGCTAATGAAGATTGTCGGAGCGAATGCGTGCCCAACGGTGACCGCAACGCCGGAAACAGTGAAGGCGGCCTTTACGAAAGAGAATGATGTATTTGCGGAACACAACGTCAAGTACGTAGATCCGGTGCTGAACTTTGCCGACCGCAAGCTGTTTGCGCACCAGATGCTGCAGGCATGGCAGGACATTCTCGGTCTGTCGCAGGAGGAGAATGATCGAGCAATTGAAGTCGGATACAAGGCACTGGCCAACTACGAAACCAGTATCCGTCACAAGGCTCGCGAGGTTCTGGATCAGCTTGAGCGTGAAGACCGCATCGGCATCGTCATGTTGGGCCGCCCATATCATCATGATCCCGGTTTGAATCACGAGATCATGGAAGAGTTCCAGAAACTGGGTTATCCCATTTTCTCGCAGAACACTTTGCCGCTGGACGAGGACATGCTGGAGCGCCTCTTTGGCGACGAGGTGCGCGCCGGGATGATCAGTCATCCTTTGGATATCAGCGATGCCTGGAAAAACTCGTACTCCTGCAGCACCAATCACAAGGTGTGGGCTGCGAAGTTCACCGCGCGGCATCCGAATCTGGTGGCGCTGGAAGTCTCGAGCTTCAAATGCGGGCACGACGCCCCCATCTACGGCGTCATCGAGGGAATCATCGAGCAATCCGGCACGCCATACTTCTGCTTCAAGGATCTGGACGAGAACAAGCCTTCGGGTTCGATCCGAATCCGCGTGGAAACGATCGACTATTTCTTGCGACGGTATCGCGACGAAGTCATCCGCAAACGCAAGGCAGGGGAAGACATCGAGCTTCAACTGGCGGCGTTGGAAATGGAAATGCGTGGAACAGTTTCATCGCAGCCGGTGCAATGTCAGGCAGAGGTACAGGAGATGGCAGCCGACTGATTGTCGCCCGACGGCAGGCGCGGACCGTGACTGACCTCCCCAGATCACCGGGGATAGATCGATTGGGATCCTACGACGCAGGTTGTTCGCAGCCCCGTCGGCCCCGGAAATCCAGAACCGCAGGAGCGTTCGTATTCAAGCTGACCGAAGACTGTCCAGGGGCGGTCGTCCACTACGCTATCGCCTAGAACGTATATTTCAGGGCGAACTCGATCTGGCGGTTGTCAGTTGCCGTGTTCGTGATCGCGGCACCTCCCGGCACGTCCACATACACCAGCGAGCCGCCTCCAGGCAATCCAAAATTCGGATGGTTGAAGAGATTGAAAAACTCGGAGCGAAACTCGATTTGCTGCGACTCTGTGATCTTGAAGCTCTTCTGCAGGACGAAATCGAAACTAACCAGACCGGGTCCTCGCAGATTTCCGATTCGGGCATTGCCGAAGCTATGCGCGGATTGCTCCCCCGGGGCCAACGGAGGTGCGACGAATGCCGCCTGGTTAACCCAGCAGTCCAGAGTTTGATGTCCGGGGTTAGAGCAACCGTAGTCGTTGGCCTGCGACGTCGTGTTGAAGGAGAAGTTGTAGGGATCGGCAATCTGGTTTGGGCGATAGCTGAAGCTGCTCGTATTACTCAGGTCGTTTGACATGACGGCGTTCACTGCCTCGCCGGTTTGTGCGCTGGTAATTCCCGCGATCTGCCAACCTCCCAGAAATGCCTGAGTGAATCCATGCGCGTCGCCCATGAAGTGGCGACCGTGGCCGACGGGAACCTCATAGAGGTAGCTCACGGACAGTCGTTGCCGCAAATCCGGGGCGACCGGTCCGTGCTCCAGATTGGGGAAATAGGCGTTCTGCACATAGCCGCCTACATTGCCGTCTGCATTCCCCAGATTCTTGGCATACGTATACGCCACAAGTAAATTGAAACCCTGCGAGAAGCGCTTATTCAACGATCCCTGAAATGCGTTGTAGAAAGAATGGAACTGTGGATAGTCGAGAGGCAGGACTTGAGTCATGTTCGGTTGCTGAGCGTAGTATCGCCGCCCAAAGTTCGGAATGCAGTTGTTGGGGTCGGGACCACAAAAGTTTGTATCGAGGATTTGCGGAGCCTGATTGAGATCGCTCGCCTCATGATTCCACAGGTCGGAGGAGTGAGTACCAACATACCCGACTTGTGCCACCCAGTTCTGCGCGAACTGATGTTGGACACTTACATTCCACTCCAGAATGCGCGGAATTATGCGCTTTGGACCCGTTGTCTTAACGGGGCCGCTGATGTTTGTGGCACTGCCGACCGGCAAAGCGCTCGGGAAACCGCTGGAGACAAGTTGACTTTCGGGAGGAATGGCGTTGGCGCTAAAGTTCGCGGCGTAAAAACTAAGCTGGGGCGGGTTCAGGCCGAGGTCGTCGAAAATATTCGCCTCTGCGGAGTAAAACATTCCAAAGGCGCTTCGGACGACCGTAGTTTTATTTAGCGACCATGCGATGCCAATGCGAGGTCCCCAATCGTTCTTGTCAAACTGTACACCTGCATGAGAAACCGCGCCTGACCCATAGGACGTGACGACGACAGCGCGATTGAGATCAAAATTTCCAACTTGCCCGTTCGCAGGAGAAGTCAATTCATAGCGCAGCCCAAAGTTGATGGTCAGGTTACTGCTGACGCGGAAGTCATCCTGGAAGAATTCGGCAAGATCCCAATAGCGGGTGGGATAGAGGCCCGGCAGAAAATCCTGCTCGTTGCCGATGGGGACGCCAAGCAGAACGTCTGCCAGAGCGTTACCTCCGTTGGCGGTGCTCAGGTCGTTGGTGTATCCGCCATCGAAATTGAAGAATCCGCGCGGATTGGAAAGCTGGAAAAAATTTCGCTGCTGTCGCCGAAAGTCGACGCCAAACTTCATCGAATGCTTGCCTTTGATCCAAGTCAGAGTATCGGCGACTTGGTAAATGTTCTCGAATACGTGCTCGGGGAGCCACTCCGAATCACCCAGGGGGGTAAATCCTGCTATGTCGATGTTGGTGAGTCCGCTTGAATTGGGGTAACCAGGACGGTTGACGTTGGGGATGCCGAGTTGTGTCCCCAGATCTTTACCAAAATTGAAGGGCAAGGCATTCACTGCGTAACGAAAATAGCCGCCATGAAGATCGTTCAGCAAACGCTCAGAGAAAGTATGCGTGAACCCGATGCCCACGTGCTGTGCGCGAGAATCACTTATGCTCGGGCAACAATCAGATCCTCCCCATAAAGGTCCTAGGGGACCCGGCTGCTGGCTGCGGACATCACTGAAACTGTAAGAACCAAAAATCTGATCTGCCTCTCGGAAGCGATGATCCAGGCGAATATCGAAAGAATCCTGATCGTTGACCTGATTCTGATTGGCGAGGTAGTTATCGGTGAGATCATTGGGAGAGGTGGGCTGCGGATAAAAATTTGCAATGTTGTAGCCGACCGAGTTGATGCCCAGCGGAAGTGTGCCTTGCGGCGGAATCACGTTGACCTGTCCCAAGTAACTGATTGGACTCCGGAGGGACACCACGCTGCCATCCGCGCATTGGTAATTTGGGTTTGTACTATAAGGATTGAAAATTGTTCCGGTATCGAAGGTGTCGGCGGGGCTCGGAGTCGCACACGGCGAGAACATTTGTCCGGTCAAGCGGTCAGTGAAATCACCGCCTCGTTCCGCGGTGGTGGGCACCGTCGACAAGAACGGGTTGCTCGCTCGCAAACGTGAACCTTGATAATCGCCGAACAGAAACGTTCGGTTCTTCTTGATTGGGCCGCCCAAGAAAGCTCCAAACTGGTTTCTCTTGAAGGGCTGCTGACCCTGATTGAAGTAGTTCACGGCGTCCAGTTTGTCGTTGCGAATAAACTCGTAGAGGCCGCCGTGCATCTGATTCGTGCCCGATTTCAGTACGACGTTCACGGCAGCACCGCCGCGTCCAAACTCCGCGCTCATGGAGTTCTCTTCCGTCTTGAACTCCTGAATTGCGTCTGGCGGGGGCAGCACAACCACCCCTCCCAGCCCAAACTCGTTGTTGTCTACGCCATTCAGCAGGAAGTTGTTATTCGAAACGCGTAACCCGTTCACCGAGATCGCTTCATTGGCGCGTTCGTTTTCAAACACACCGCCACTCACGTTCGTTCCCGTCTGACCGCCATTGGCGCCGGGGCCGAGGTAGGCAAGTTGGATGAAGTTCCTGCCGTTGAGTGGCAGTTCGGAAATTCTTCGTTCGGTCTCGATCGTTCCCAAAGAAGAGGACTCTGTTTGCAGCAGAGGCGCTGCGCCCGTAACCTCGACTGTCTGTGAGGCCGCTCCGAGTTTCAGGACAAGATCGACTCGGACGCTTTGATTAACCGCCACATCCACGTTAGCCTGCACCGTTGTTTCAAACCCTTGCTTGGTTGCGGCAACGGAGTAGGGTCCAATCTTCAGGAGACTGGCTTTGTAGTTGCCTTCGTCGTCGGTCGTAAGGCGAATGGGCTGGCCCGTGTCGCGGTTTGTAATTGTAACCTCGGCATTCGACACCCGAGCTCCTGATGGGTCGGTAACAATGCCGACGATGACGCCGCGGTCGACCTGCGCGGCGGCAGGTCCGCTCGCAATCAGAAGAAAGCTAAAAAGCGCTGACAACAGAGTAACCGCACAAAGACGACGAAGCATAGGGCCCCCAAAAGTATTCCAGACTCGCCTGCACGTCTCATGTTAATTCTCGATTCGACCATTGGTTACACCTCTTCCGACACCGCGTCAAGGAGGAAACTGCGTGACCCCGGGTCAGCGTGTTTTCCTTCGACTAAATCCTAAATTTCAGCTACCTTGGACGGCTCCATCCGTGCAGACAAAATCTGGAGGGTCGCTGATGCGCAGCGGTCTGATTTGCTGTCTACTCCTCTGCTTGTTGATCGCCGGAGTTCAGGGTCAACAAGTCCGTCTAGAGAATTTGCAGAACAAGACGATCCTTTTGTTCACCCCTCATCCCGACGATGATGTGTTCGGCGCGGGCGGCACGATTGCCTTGCTTAATCGCAATCACAACAAGGTTTACATCGTGGTGTACACCAATGACGACAAGGGGTCCTACGATCCGCAGATGAGTTCGCAGCGTCTGGCACAAATTCGGCGAGCGGAACAGGAGATTTCCGAAGGCCAGCTCGGCACGCCCAAGGAGAACATTCTCTGGATGGGATACGATGACGGCATGTTGGAGTACGCGCCACAGCCCAAACTCACCGAGGAGGCAACCGCCATTATTCGTCGAATCCGGCCCGACGTACTATTGAGCGTCGATCCGGGCGAATGGTATGAACGCTGGCACAAAACAGACCATCGAATGGCCGCGTTCAACACTATCGATGCAGTGCGCGCCGCCGAGTTCTGGCTCTATTTCCCCAATCAAAAATTGCAGCAGGGACTAGAGCCGTACCAAGTGCCGGAAATTTATTTTTTCTATCCGTCGCCGCAGGAGTCGAACTACTTTGTCAACATCGACAGCGTTGCTGAATTGAAGTTCGACGCTGCCTGTAAGCAAGTGAGCCAGTTCGAGCCTGCGGTCCATAAATATCGTTCCGATTGGGATCCGAAGGATATGGAAAAAGCCAAAGACGAAATGCGGCGAGAACAGCCTCGCAAGGACGGACACTACGTGGAAGCGTTCCGCTACGCCACGGGATTTAACCAGTATTAGGGCAACAAGGAGATACACACATGTCTGCACTCGCATTGCTCGGGGGCAATAAAGGAAAGAACAAGCCGTTTCCCGTTTGGCCATACTACGATCAGCAGGAAGAGCGAGCACTCAGAGAGGTCTTAGAAAGCCGAGTCTGGTGGCGTACACCAGGCACTAAGACTTTGGAATTCGAAAACTCTTTTGCGAACTTTCATGGGGCTCGGCACGGAATCGCTGTAACCAACGGAACCGCTGCGCTAGAAGTCACCATGGCTGGCCTCGGCATCACTGCTGGCGACGAAGTCATCGTGCCGGATTTCACATTCGTTGCCACCGCCAGTGCAGTCTTATTTGCGAATGCCCTTCCTGTGCTGGTGGATGTTGATCCGGAAACATACTGCATTAACCCCGACCGGGTGGAAGCTGCCATAACTCCGAGGACAAAGGCGATCATCGCTGTGCACATGGGTGGCCATCCCGCGGACCTTGATCGACTGAAGGAGATCGCCAGCAGCAAGGGGTTGGCGCTCGTTGAAGACTCGTCGCACGCCCACGCCAGTGAATGGCGCGGGCAAAGAATTGGGACCTTCGGCGTCGCAGGCACCTTCAGCTTCCAATCGAGCAAGCTCATGACCGCCGGCGAAGGCGGCATCATCATTTCTAATGACGATAAGTTCGAGGTGCAAGCCCGTTCCGTGCACGACTGCGGCCGTATGCCGGGCGAGTGGTTCTACAGCCATTTCATTTACGGATCGAACTACCGGCTAAGCGAGTGGCAAGGCGCAATTCTGAACGCGCAACTCAGTCGGCTCGACGAGCAAACTCAACGTCGCCATCGGAACTCGCGGGTTCTGGACCGCCTGCTGCGCGAAATCCCCGGCATCACGCCGCAGAAACTCGACGAACGCTGCACCCGCAACGGGCAGTATGCCTATATATTCCACGTGAACAAAAACAAGTTCGCGAAAATTTCGACTGAACGTTTCATCGCGGCCATGAACGCTGAAGGTATTCCCAACCAGGCCAGCTATCCACCGCTCCACGAGTTGCACATGTTCCGCAATGGCGAATACCGAAAGCGCCTCAGCGGGAAGCAGGCGAAGCAAAAACATACTTTCTTGAAGAAGAAATTCCCGGCGACCCAAAAGGCGGCGTGGGAAACCGTATGGATTCCTCAGCCCGCATTGCTGGGAGACGAGGAAGACATGCACGAAATCGCGGCGGCTCTGGCCAAGATTCAGAAGAACGCCAAGGAACTGGGCTGAGGGCTCGGGCGAATCTCACGAATATGCTCGAACGCTTCTCATACCGGGGTTG
This sequence comes from uncultured Acidobacteriaceae bacterium, assembly GCA_963731405.1. Lineage (GTDB taxonomy): Bacteria > Acidobacteriota > Terriglobia > Terriglobales > Acidobacteriaceae > Sulfotelmatobacter. Next base: position 28,212 of record CAVSVS010000013.1, read on the forward strand.
GAACAACGCGTACAAGTTGTCCAATGGCATCGTTGAGTTGGTGGTGACTGCCGACGTTGGTCCACGGATTCTCTTCTACGGCTACCCCAACGGTGAGAATCTGCTCCACGAAGTAGCGGAACATGCCGGCAAGACAGGGGGTGTCGAGTTCCGTCTTTACGGTGGCCACCGCTTGTGGGTTTCCCCCGAAGTGGAGAGAACCTATTATCCCGACAACATTCCGGTCGCAGTTTCTCAGCACGGGAACGCCATTCGTTTCACGGCACAACTAGAGGAGTTGCCTCCGGGCACCAACCTGCAAAAGGAGCTTGAGGTCGAACTGGTAACCGCTGGCTCACAGGTTCGGATTACACAACGCATAAGAAACGGGGACTCCCACTCGACCACGCTCGCTCCGTGGTCTCCCACGATGATGGCGCCCGGCGGCCGCGCGATCCTGCCACTTTCGCCGCGAACCGCGATGGATAAAGATCATTATTTACCGGTGGGAACGTTCGGCATCTGGTCGTTTACGGATTTTGCCGATCCGCGCTGGATCTTCGGCACATCCTATATCCAGTTGCAACACATTGCGAATCCTCACGGCCGTTTCAAAGAACAGATGGGCGGGATTTACAACACCGCCGGTTGGGGCGCTTATTTCAACGAGGGTTATCTCTTTGTGAAACGTGCGACCGTCATCAGCGGAGTTCGCTACCCCGATTTCGGTTGCAATTTCGAGGTGTTCACGAATCCCGACTTCCTCGAGTTAGAGACGCTTGGCCCTCTGGTCGAATTGCAGCCAGGAGAAGTCGTGGAACATAGGGAGCATTGGTGGCTTTTCGATAACGTGCCTAGCGGAAAGGATGATGCCTGGATTGATTCTGCCGTGTTGCCGCTGGTGATGCGAACGGCTGCACCCGCAGAGTGAACGAACTTCGAGTTCGAGGTTATTAAAGGCGCGGGGAAGGTCGCTGCTAGAAGATCGGCAGTGCGGGATTCGGTTAACCAGCAAACCTGCAAAGGTTGCGGGAAACGGAGGAAACCATGAAGGGATGCTTTGCGCAGTCGTGGAGTCATCGGATAGTTGTTTTCGCTTCGCTCGTCTTTCTACTTCTAATCCCGTTCATCCTAGAGGCTCAAAGTTCGCGCTCGGTTCCTGACCATGTTCCGCCCAAACGGTCGTCGCAGATCCGCGACGGATTTGGCATCAATTCGGATATGCCACGCGATCCCTATCTCCCCTGGAATCGCTGGTGGTGGACTCGCATGTTCGATGCCGGTTTCAAGTGGGTCCGAATCGGACAGTATGAAAACAGCTCAGATCGCACTAGCTGGGACTGGATCGAACAGAAACGCGGTGTGTTTTCAAGTTCGCCGGAGCTCGAAGACTTCGTGGACTCAATCGTGGACAATGGGATCGATATCCAGGTGCAACTCATTTATGGCAATGTGATGTACACGTCGCCGAGCGGCAGGCGGCCCGATGTGAGCATCCCTGAGCCCGGATCATTTCATAACGATGACCGCAGTTTATATTCGGTCTTCTGGCCACCGACTACCCCAGAGCAGATCGCGGCCTTTAACCGCTATGCGGCGTGGATGGTGAATCATTTCCACGATCGCATCCACTACTGGGCTCTGTGGAATGAACAGGACATCGGTTATTGGAATCCTTGGGGCAATCCAGAGCAATTTGGAAGACTACTTGGGCCTTTTATCGAAACCGTCCATCGAGCCGATCCGCAGGCCAAGGTGATCTATGGCGGTCAGGCAGACCCCAGCCGGGAGTTCACACAGCGAGCTTTCGATACTTGCCAGTGCGCCTCGGGAGTCGACGTATATGCCTATCACACCTATCCGGGCTATGGTCAGAATATGAATCCGGAATCCATGGATTACGGCGCATACCAGACCGAGTCTCCACGGGCATTGAGAGATCTGGTTAGCCACTATCCTGGTGTCAAGTCCGATATCCCATTCTTTGACGACGAATTCAATTCGATCCCATCGTGGATAGGCTCAGACGAATCTGTACAGGCAAAATATGTTCCTCGCGGATTCGTGTACAACTTGGCAGCCGGAGTAAAGACTTTTGTCTGGTTGCTGGCTGCCGGGGCGGATGGCAACGAGTACGACGATTTTGGAATCATTCACGGGATCACCAATCACGACACTGACTTCACACCTCGGCCCGTCTTCGCCGCCCTGCAGAACACGAACGCGCTGTTTTCGGACACTAAGTTTGATCCATCGATCGAAATCAGCGGTCCGGACCTGCCGGCCTTGCGGCGCCAGTCCGGCTTCCCCTTTTTGGGTTACGGATTTCGATCAGACAAAGGTAAGGCTATCGTTGCGTACTGGCTGGCAGCCCACAGCCTTCCGGGAAATGCTTTCCCGCCGCTCTACGCCACGCTTTCGTTGAAAAACACGGGGATTCTCCATCCGGTTTTGGTCGATGTTGTCTCGGGCGAGATCAAATCGGTTGCTTGGAAGGCGGGCACCACCGACACCCTGGAGGCGCTCCCGATTAAGGACAGCATCATGGCAGTCACCGACGAGAGCTACTTCGATTGGCCGGTTCTTCCGGAGGCTCCAAGTTCGCTCAATTTGGCCGTTACCGGGACTACCGCGAAATTGGATTGGCAGGTTCACGGCGGCAGCCCCAGCGGAATTGTCGTGGAGCGCCGGATCTCTCAGTCCGACAGCGCTAAAGACAGCTGGAGTCGAATTGCGAAATTGCCAGCGACGGCGACCGAGTACAGCGATTCCGGCCTCAGGAAAGGTGAGCGGTTCTCCTACCGGGTGCGAGCGGTCAATAGCGATGGTGAATCCGCCTACTCCAACATCGTCCGTGGAACACTCGAAGCCAAGCCGTGACCGGATCGGTTGTTAATTCGCCTTTCGTGGACTGGATCATGGGGCCGGTATCCCAGGTGCATGAGCGTTTCAATGTGCGAATGGGAGTGTTAAGCAGGTTGTTTTACTGAGCAAGCGTCAGCGTACACGCGCAGAACTCGTCGAATGTGATACTGAATCATCCGATCGGGAATAGCTTGCAACTCTCCGGCCCGGATTGCTTCGTATTCGAGCGGGAGATACTGGCTAACGAGGGTGAGAGGGATCGGTCTTCGGCCAAGGTTTTCGAATAGTCGGGCAATCTCCTTCTGGACCGTGGGCCTCTGCAAATAATATCGGCAGCGATCGCTATAGCTATAGATTCGGTCGCGGCGCACCTCGTCTTCATCGCCTCGATAGTAAGACCGCCAGTAGCCCGTGTCTTGCAACATGGCTGCTTCCAAGGCTTCGCGCACGTGTGAGGTCTCTGGCTTCGACGTCGTCGCTAACAACTCGCGCTCAATGGCGGTCAAAGCCAGAATTGCTTCCCGGAAGGCAAACGTCAGCCAAGGACCTACCTTCAGGATCGCGAAATGGTCCTCGACCATCTGGGCTAAGGACCGCGGAGATTGGTAGTCAGTGGAATGGGCTTCAAATACGATTCCCCGGTGTTCTGCCAGTGCAGCAGACAATGGCTGTGCTTTGCCGCGATCGTATTCGAAGATCGCATCGGATCCGAAATCTACTCCAGGTTGAACTACTAGCGCGATTACTCTCTGCCAAGCCGAGGTCAGGCCTCTTTCTACAAACGCGAGCCGAAAGATTTCCAGTGTCCGATGAGCATCCTCGGCCTTTGTCACTACAGGAGAGTCTGCGTCGACAGATTCTCCGCCAGGCGCGGGAACCTCAGTTCCGATCACATAAAGTAATTGCGAAGAGACGGAAGGCAGTTCCTTATGAGCTTCCTCTGCGGCCTGACACAAAATGGCGGCCCGCTGCGCTACCGTTCGCTCCGTGAGGTTCCCATTCCCGTCGTCGCCGCAAGGCATGCTCGCGTCCAGATGGATCTTCTTGTATCCGGCACTTACGCAATCGTGTACCAGGGTGCATGCTTTTCCTAGGGCGCAAACCGATGCTTCCTGCCGCCATGGGAAGGGACCAAGGTGATCCCCGCCGAGCAAGACGCGCTCTGCCGGCAGTCCGGCGCTTCTTGCAGCGGAATGGACGAACTGCGCGAACTGGCTTGGCATCAGACCGGTGTAGCCGCCAAACTGGTTGACTTGGCTTGAGGTCGACTCCACGAGGAGTATCGAACCATCTTCTAAGGATTGCTGGATGGCGGCTTCGATTACCGCAGGATGTGCGGAGCACACTGCATAGATACCGCCTTTCCCTGACTGGCGATTGCCATGCAAAACTTCGCGTAGCCGAGTACTCGAATCTTCCTCTTGCGGGTTCGGGGTCATTTCTTCCGGACTGTTGGAAATGTTTTCGTCACGCCCACCAATATGTGAGGAGGTAAACGTAACTAAGCGTAATATAACGGAATAATTTAGAAGTCAACAGGTTTTGGTCTTTGGTTCAGGTTGTGGATACGCCCGCAAAACGTAGGAAATCCAGATCGGTTCCGTCAAATGATCCGATCTAGCATCCGCATGCTGGCGATATCCTACGGCTGGTAAATCTGCACGTTGTTGTAAATGGTGCCCCGGAAGGCATTTGCGAAACTCGAACCTCCGAAGCAGTACAACTGGCCGTTATATACGGCCGGACCCGAATCGGTTACGACTTGAGGCATGGTAGCCAAGGTCGTCCATGCATTCTTCGCTAAATTGAACGATTCGTTAACGCTGAACGCGTTATTCGAGTTGTCGTTTCCGTCCGCCGCGTAGAGATTCCCACTGATGGCCCCGGCGCAAGCCCCGTTGCGGTGAACGGAATCGTTGGTGAGCGCCGTCCAGGTATTCGTGGTCGCGTTGTAGCCTTCGGTGTCGCCTGTAACTCCACCGCTCGAAAAACCACCGGAGGCCACGATCGTCGTTGAGATCAGCCCGGCCGAAATCTCCGACTTGCCGACCAGCAGAGGCGCTTCCGACGTCCATGTATTGGTCGTGGGATTGTAGCTTTCGACGGTGTTCAGGCGGCTGCCGTTGTAGCCGCCGATCACGTAAGCAATTCCCTTGTCGACGACAGCCACCGAACTGCATCGTGCTGTAGGCATCGCCGTTTTTGAGGACCACGAGTTCGTGGCTGGATTGTAGGCCCACACGGCATTGGTCACCGTTCCTCCCCCGTCGGCACTTCCGCCGAAAACATACAGGACGTTATTCACCACGGCGGTGGCGCCCTGCGCCATCGCTGTAGGCAGGGCAGCACCCGAACTCCATGTGTTCGTCGTAGGATTGTAGACTTGATTGTTGGCGACGGGCTCCGTCGCAGTATATCCGCCAACTACGTAGATCTTGCCACCGATCGTCCCGGTCATGGGCCATTGCACACCGGCCGTCATCGCCTTCCCACTGCTCCACGAGTTATGCACGGTGAATTTCTGCGTGCTGGTCAGCGTGGTCGATCCAGTTTTCACGGTCACAAACCCATTCGACGCTCCCGTCGGCACAGTCGCCGTCAGATAGGTCGTCCCGGAGCGAGTGACCGAAGTCGCCGTCACTCCGTTAAACTTCACCACCGACGACGAACTGAATCCCTGCCCGAAAATTCCAATCTTCGATCCGACCTTGCCGGAAGTCGTCGGCAGATTAATAAACGCCTTCGCCCCGATGTTGAGGCTGTAGAACACACCGCATCCGTTGTTGGAACAGAGGCTGACATTGCCACCATAGTAGGTGTCGCCGTACAAAATCCCGTTCGTATTCTGTTTCAGAGGAGAGTTCGGTAGCGAACCGTTGGCGCCGCTAAAGTTGACGAGCACCGTGAAAGTTCCGCTAGTCGTGATGTTGAAGAGCGTGCCCATACTTGAAGACCCGCCACCATTCGCCGTGCCGTAGAGTTTTCCATCGGTGGCTTGCATCAAGCCGGAGAAAGGTCCATTCCCGTCGGTAGTCCCGTTGAGGTTGTGGAGAACGGTATACGTGCCGCTCGATGTGACTTTGAAAACGACTCCTGCGTTGGAGGAACCGCCCGTCGAGGTAACGCCGTAGAAGTTTCCGTCGGTGGCTTGAATAACGCCCGAGTATGCTTGCGCGCCGTCGGCGCCGGTCAAATTATGGAGCACGGTAATAAGCCCAGCCGATGTGATCTTGAAGATGAAACCATCGTTGCTGGTGCCGCCGCTTACCGCCGTTCCATAGAAGTTCCCGTCGGTGCCCTGTACCAGTGGCCCGGTAATATTGGAGCCGTCTGTAAACGTATACAGAGTAGTCAGCACGCCGGCGCTCGTCACCTTGTACACCGTGCTCAGACTGCCGAATCCACAAACCGTTGTGGTGGTTCCGTAGTAGTTGCCGTCTGTACTCTGGATCGGCGGAGCGTACGGGCATGCCCCATCGCCGGCGTTTCCAAAGTAATGCAGGGCGGTCGCGACGCCCGCGGGGGTTATCTTGTACAACGTTCCGGGACCCTCCCCATTGAGTACGGTGGTGCCGTAATAGTTTCCATCTGTGCCTAGGGTCACGCCACTTAGCGGGTCGTTCCCGGGGTTGTAGGAGAAGTCGTACACAACGCTAACTGCACCGGACGGCGTAACTTTGAACATCGTTCCGACATTGCTGGTTCCACCGGCAGAGGAAGTCGTATATAGGTCACCATCACGGCCTTGCGTGATTTCGCCTATGCCGTGCGGCTGTAGCGGGTCATTCGTTGTAGTCCCGAAGCTGTACAGCACAGTGTATGTAGTCGAGGGCATCTGAGCTGAAGTTGTGGTCATTAGATGGGTAGAAACGAGCGCAGCACAAAGAATCGCTGCTCGAACGAGACGCGAGAAGTGGCCGGTAAACATCGCTATGTTCTCCTAAGGCACAGATTTCAAATTGCTTTTTGATTTGACCCGGCACACCGCTGTGCCATCCCAAGGCCCGTTCGTGGGGGAGCGAACCGCACAGAATCGGGCTATACTATGGCGGCCTTGGCACTTCCCGGCAATAGACAAGTCGGGCCCCGTCAGGTCATTTCAGGTCATTTCGCGATATGGCAGCCAATCCCGATCCGCTCTCGGGCAAACGTCTGGATTCGTGGAAGGAGATCGCCGCCTTCTTCAGACGCGCCGAGCGCACTGTCAAGCGCTGGGAAACCGAGCGCGGACTGCCCGTGCACCGTGTGCCCGGTGTCGGTCGCAGTGGCGTCTTCGCCTACAGTCACGAGTTGGCCGAGTGGTTGAAGGGCCGGAGCCAGGAGTTGGAAAACGATGACTCAGCCCCTGGCGAAAGTCAGCAATCCAAGACAGCAATATCTGAAGTCGCTCGAGTTGAATCTGAACATGTTCGGAGCGAACCGATTTCTGACCGGGCGCGAGCGGCAGCATGGTTGCTTCCGCTTTTGTTTGTCGCCGCTCTAGTAGCGTTCTTCTCGGTCGGCCATCCGGCGACACGGTTCAAGGCCCTGGCTAGCCGTCACGCACCTGACGCTGAAGCTCAGGATCTCTACCTCAAAGGACGTTATTACTGGAACCGGCGCACCCCAGAAGACCTGAATAAGGCGATCGACTATTTCACACAGGCGATCGTGAAGAATCCGAGTGACGCTCAACCTTATGTTGGCTTGGCAGACTGCTATAACCTGCTGCGTGAGTTCGGCGCGATGTCTCCCAGCGAGGCTTACCCACGAGCGCTCTCGGCCGCGCAACGCGCCGTTGAACTCGATGACTCTTCCGCGGAGGCCCACAACTCGCTCGCCTTCGTGACGTTCTGGTGGTTATGGCACGGGAAGACCGCCGAACGCGAGTTTCAGCGCGCCATTGAACTGAACCCGGATCTCGCCCGCGCTCACCATTGGTATGCCACCTATCTGCTGGCCCTGCATCGCCACCAGGAAGCGCTCAACCAGATTGAGCAAGCACAACGACTCGAACCCTCTTCCACCGCAGTTCTGGCCGATAAAGGCTATCTGCTGTGGAAAGCTGGTCGCAGCGAGGAGGGCTTGACGTTACTGAAACAGTTGGAAACCACCGAGCCTTCGCTATCCTCAACCCACAACTATCTGGGAGAAATTTTCTGGGTGCAGCAGGACTATCCCAACGCACTGCAGGAATGGAGGCACGCAGCAGAACTGCGCCACGATGAAGCCGGCTTGACTCTAGCCAGAGCGCGCGAGCAGGGCTATGCCGCAGGCGGCCTTAGGGGCATGCAAGAAAGAGAGATGGAGGTGCGGAAGGATCTGTTCGATCAGGGCTTCGGCACCGCCTATGATCTGGCGTTAGTCTGTGCCGCTCTAGGCGAAAAGAAAGAGGCGCTCAATTACCTCCAAATGGCCTTCGACCGTCGCGAAGCCGACATGCTTACCCAAGATCCGCCGATTCCCGCTCTGCGTGACGAACCTGCCTTTCAGCAGCTGTCAGCTCGCATCAAAGAAAGTCTCAGCCAGTAACTCAGCTCACAGGGTCTCCGCACGGCCTTATGCGAGGAGGGAGATCGCGCCGCCCTCCGGCGTTTCACAACTCATCGGGGTCCAGAACCGAGTCGTGCCCCGCCTACCACGCGAACGGGAAGCAATCCGATTCTCCACACAGCACGGGGAAAACGATATCACCAGTAATGGCATCCTCTCCGCCAAGCAATTTCGATGAGGTCCATATCGTTGTTTCCTGACGCTCATTGTCGTTCGACTGGAGTGATGAACGCGGCTCGGGTTCGCACGATCTCACCAATCAGAAACAGATCTGTCAGCAATGCGCGCAGATGGCTCGAAGCATTGAGATTGTCGATCAGTTGAGAGCTAATGGCAGGCTGCGCGAGCACCAACTCGACGGCTACCAGAGAATCCCTTACATTGTTTTCCAGCATGGAACAGAACGCATCGTACTTCCCTGCTGGTTCGAGCTGTTGATCGTCGATCGCTCGTCTACAGCTTTCCTGCAATCCCACAAGAGCTTCGCGCGCTTGTTGAAGTTCGTTGCGAACCCCACGACCTGCTGGACTGCCCTCATCGGTTGGCAAGCCTTGGGCAGCATAACCCAGCAGAAACTGGTAACACTCCTCGATGACGTCGCATCGCTCGAGAAAGTCAATCGCCATCCGGCGTGCTCCTGGGGTTAGACAATCCATTGACCACCCATCGCGTCGGGTCGTGCTCCTTCAAGTAAAACTCCCGGCTCATGGAGCCCACAATCATCGATGCAGTGATCGGCAGCTTCTCCGGCCGGACGGCAAAGTACACGTGGACGATGGTCAATGTGATGAGTCCCACGCCAGCCAATCCATGCAGCACATACATCATGCCCCACGTCATGTCGCTAAATAGGTAAGGGTTGCGCGGGAGAAAGTTTGTGCGCACCCGAAACATCATGCAGACGCCGGTCAGGATCACGGCCAAGCCGCTCAACATGACCACCCCATGATAGAGCTTGTTCTCTAGCGGATATTTGGCGAACTTTCGCGGCAGAGCAGCGGACTTCCCCAGAAAGTGCTGAACACGCGTGCGGGCGTCTTCGAGATCCGAGCGGTCCGGCCAGATTGACCAGAAATCCAAATAAAAGGTCGCGTGAACGATGTGGAAAAGAATCGAGATGGTCAGCACGACCCCGGCGATCCAGTGATACGTTACCCAATTGAACTGAACTCCGACCTTAGGCAAAAATGCCGTGAAGAGTAAAACGAGCATCGCCGCAGCCATAATCCAATGAAACAATCTCGCCGCCAGCGAGTGCCGCGGAATACGCTCTGGTAACGATTGGACTGTTGCGGATGAAGGATTCGCTGCGAACTCTTTTTCTTTTGCGAAATAGCGAACGTAGATTGCATGCACCATCAGAAATGCCAGGCCTGCAATCAGCGCCACCCAGATCAGGAACCACGCAATATGAATCGGAACTCGTTGTCCCCACGGACTGGTTGCCCACTCTAGGATGCCCATGCCGCCTCCTGTACTCCAGTGATGGCACGCTTTACAAGGTTACGCATGAGCGGAATTTTGTAGGCATTGAATTGCAGGGCGACTGCTCCCTGAACGGCTAGTTTTCCTGCCGCTTCTCCAGTGGCAGCATTTCGCGGCTTGCCACGGATGGAGTCCTCCACGGATTTCAAGCGCAGCGGGCGGGCTGCGACTGCATTCACCACGATTCGAACATCCTGAATGGTGCCTCCCGATGCCCGCATCGCCGATGCCACATTCATCAACGGAAAATCCCAGACGTTCCTATCTCGAACCTTTTCAAAATAAAAATCTGCGTTCGCCCAGTTCGACGGAATGCGGATCGATGTGAGCAAATATCCAGGCTGAAGAATGTTCATGCGGGTGATGTCGAGATCCGGGCCGACAAAGTACTTCTCGGCATCGATCACCTGCTGCCCCTTCGGACCTGTGACAATGAACTTTGCGTCCAGCGCGATGAACGCCGGTGCAGTATCCGAAGGATTCACGGCGACACAGCGCTCTGCTTGCAGGATGGCGTGCTCACGATTTCTGCCGACCGGCGTGTCGGCGTAGCAGATGTTTCCGCCTGCCCGGTAACACGGCCAGCCTGCGCGGTAATACCAACAGCGCGTGTCTTGCGAAACGTTTCCGCCGATGGTGCCCTGATTGCGAATTTGCGGCGAAGCCACCAGTTCTGCCGCCTGCGCCAGCAACCCATACTTTTGCCGAATGACGGGATTTTGTGCGACTTCGGTGAGCGTTGTCATCGCTCCAATTTCCACGCCGTCCGAGGTCTCACGAACTCCCTTCAGTTCGGCGATTCCACTCAGATCGACAACCGCTTTCGGCTTCTTAATGCGGTCCTTCAGCCAGTCCATGCTGTCGAGCCCGCCCGCGAGCACTAACGCATCGGATCCGTTTTGTTGCAAAAGTTTTTGTGCGTCGGTGACCGAACTCGGCTGATACAACTGGAAAGCCGGCATCACGTCTCGGATTACTGCCATAGATCTCTCCGTTTCAAATCGGCTAGATGTGCGCGGTCAGCGGGTCTTGCATCGGCTTGCCCGCCTCGAGCGAAGTAAGAATCGTGTCGAGATTCACGGGTGCACGGCGGAAGATCTCATCCCCGAGTGCATCCGACAGCGCATTCAAGATTGCTGCACAACCGCCGCCCACCGGAGGTTCCCCAATACCACGGGCTCCCACTGGCGTTTCAGGATCAGGAATATCCAAGGCTGCCCACTGCATATTGACGGGCACATCCAAGATCGTCGGAGGCTTGGTGTGATAGAAACGCAGCGAGATCGTTTGCCCGTAGTGAGGATCGAAGACCCACTTCTGGCCAATGGCGTGGCCGATGCCTAGTGTTGATCGACCGAGAATCTGGCCAGCCAGCGCCTTGGGATGGATGACGGTGCCGACATCGGCGACGGCGAGAAAATCTGTGATGTCGTATTTCCCGGTTTCGACATCGACCTCGACCTCCGCGAAGACGGCCACATACGAAAAGGATTGGCCGTCACGCGGGTACTTGTCTTTCGCGGCTGCGACCAGGCCCTGCCCTGCCAAAGCGGCGATCGAGGTCTTGGTGAATTTATTCACATCGTCGGGCGGTTCGTGGCCATCGTACTTGCCGCCGAGTTGCATCGCGTGTTGCGCAGCCTGGGCTAGAGTCATGCTTCCGCCACCACCCTTCCGGAATACACGCTCATTCGCTACCTCGTACTGTTCGGGCTTGCCTCCAAGGGTCTTTGCTGCGATCTCCTGCAATTTCTGCTTGCCATCCATCGCGGCGGCGTGTGCCGCGCGGGTCATGGCGTGCGTCGTCTGGCTTCCTCCCGACACACACGTCCACGGTAGATTCTTTGAAGTATTGCCCCAGGTCACATCGCATTTCTCCCAAGGCACTCCCAAGACTTCTGCGACGACACGGTGGACGTCAAGCAATGATTCGGTGCCGAGATTCCCAACGCCCGACTGAATGGCGATGCGGCCATCGGGTCGGATGACGAACAGGCCGTCGTATCCAATCGATCCGCCGACGAAGCAACTGGAAGAGACGCCCACGCCGCGTACTTTGGTCCCGCTCCGTTTCGGCCGCGCAATCCGTTCCTTCCATTGGAACTGTTCCGCGCCGCGGTCGAATGCTTCTTTCAGGAACGCACTCGTGCAGTGTCCCCGCGTTCCATTCCTGACCGGTCCCACGGGAGACTTGCCCTCGGGGCAATTCATGCGACGGATGTCGACCTGGTCAAGCCCCAGTTGGCGAGCCGCCTTGGAAACAATTGTTTCCATGATCACGATTCCCTGCATACCGCCAGGAGAACTTTGCGCGCCACGCGGGGGAGTGTTCGTCAATACCGTTGTGCCTCGCCAGCGCATGGCAAGAGGCTGATATAACAACGAAACGATCATGCCCGAAGTATTCGCGTCTCCCACGGCGTCGTAGGGTCCGTTGTTGCAGATCACGAACATGTCGAGCGCGGTTATCCGTCCATCTTTGGCGAAGCCGACTTTCATTCGGCCATTGAAGCCGGGACGAGCGCGGCCGATGAAGTGTTCTTCCTCGCGGCTGATGCGCATCATGACTGGTGCGTTCGCCTTTTTTGCCAGCAAAGCGGGAATAATGGCGAAAATATAGCCAGTTGCCTTGCTGCCGAAGCCTCCTCCGGTGTACTCACTCACCAGCACGATCTGGCTCGCATCCATGTTCAACCATCGTGCCAGGCTGGCCAACGTTTGCACCGTACTCTGGGTTCCCATGTGAACGTACACTTTGCCGTTCTGCCAGTATGCCAACGTCGTTCGCGGCTCCAGTGTCTCGTGGCTTGTATCAGGAGTAACGAATGTCTCGTCCAGAACGAGAGCAGCATTCTTGAAGCCTGCATCCAGGTCGCCGACAACCCACTCATCCTGCGCTTTTCCCAGCGGCAAGCGGCCATGTTTTGCCTCGGCGAAATCGGAGTCAGTCCATTTCAGCTCTCCAATGTGGGGCGGGGGGGGACTCGGCGGTCTCTCGCCCGGTTTCGGTTGGGGCACTGCCGGGCGGACCCAGATGTTCCCATCCACCCGCGGGTTCGGCCCGCCCGGACGAAGCGTATCCAGCGGATCAACCGCGAACGGAAGTGGTTCGAACTCGATATCGATTGCCTCGATGGCTTCCGCTGCCGTGTATTCGTCCACAGCCGCAACTGCGAGCACCGGTTCGCCGTGGTAAAGGGGCTCCATCGTGAGGGCTTTTTCGCCCAACGGGTTCGCCTTGATAGTGACGCCAAGATCGGTCACGCTGTCGGCTGGAGCCGGCAGGTCGTCTTGCGTGAGGATTGCTTTCACGCCGGGCATTGCCATGGCCTTGCTGACATCCAAATGCTTGACGCGCCCATGTGGCACGGGACTGAGAAGCAACTTGCAGAACAACATGCCGTCGACACGGAAATCTTCAGCGTATTTCGCTTTTCCAGTCACCTTCGCGTACAAGTCGGTGGTGGGATAGTCCTTGCCGATGAGTTTGTATTGCTTTCCAAATTTCTGCTGGTTAGGCTTCCACTCTGAGCTAGACATGTCCCGCCTTCCTCATGTTTTCTGCGCCGCGCATCATTGCGGTGAGGATTTTGTCGTAGTCCTGGCAGCGGCAAAGATTCCCGGAGAGCCCGTGCGCCATTTGGAGCCGCGTCGGATCAGGATTCGTCTTTAGAAATCCGACAGCCGACATGATGAACCCAGACATGCAAAACGCGCACTGGAAGCCCTGTTCATCGATAACGCCTTGCTGGACGGGGTGCAGCGTGCCGTCAGGATTTGCCAGTCCCTCAATCGTCAGGATTTTTCTGCCGCGCACAGTGTGGGTGAGGATAGAACATGAATAATGAGGCACGTCGTCCAGCAGTACCGTGCAGGCACCGCACTCGGCGCGGTCACAGCCCAACTTGGTGCCGGTCAGTCCGAGTTTGTAACGCAGCGTCCACGCTAGCGTTTCCTGCTTCATGACGTCGACGCGACGTTGCTGGCCGTTGACGTTAAGAGTGATCAGGCGATCGCCAAGGCCCGGGGATTGACCCAAAAGCGAAGACGCGCGAAAGAGATAAGTTGCTGAGGAAGCTACCGTGCCGCCGGCGATGACTCCCTTGATGAAGTTGCGCCGTGTGACGCCCTTCATCACGTGATCCGATATGACTACTGGATTGTCATCCATGCTGGGTTACCTCTTGTGCTTCCGATCCCAACCCCCACTGGCACTCCGTTTTAGACGTGCGGAATGCAGACCCCGAAAGAGACCCAAAGTTACCCAAAATTCTACTCTGCCTTCGTTAAGAAATCTCGTGTGCGATCTGAAAAGTTCAATTACACAGGCGGACCGAGATGCCCTCGATTTGTCCCGTTTACGAGTCCAAGGACATTGCTCTCGAAAATCTGGCAGACGGCTGGCACACTGGTACCGCGGCAGAGCTTCACGATCAACTATTTAGGGGGGTGGCAGGAGCAATCAGTCTGCCCGCGGAGAAAACAAGTCAATCTTGGTCGTCGACCATGCCCGCCAAGCGATCGCCAGTGCCGAGTCGGCGACGGTCAGTATCGTACGTAGCTCGAGTGATGGGATCATAGTCAGCGATCGCTTCTCCAGTAGGCTTATATAAACGACGCCGCCCACCTGCGACTTCCCGAACAATGCCGGTCAAAACTCCATGGCGATCACGAATGAGCTCCACTTTTCACCTCCTGGACTCGCTTTTTCAGGTATTCTCTCGCGCTCCGCACAATCATCGGCGCCGGATCGATGGGACGCAGTCGGGCTAACTCGTCGAGCCCCGAATCGAAACTCCGGTACCCGACCAGGTCGAAATACAGGGCGGCCATGACCGGCGATCGCGACAAGCCGGCAACACAGTGAATCAACACCTGACCCACGACGATAGTTCGCGCAATCGCATCGATGACATGGTCAACGTCCTCGAAAGGCAACGGTTGCGCATCCAGGATTGGGATCTGAAGGTAAATGATCTCACGGCTCCTCAATTGAATCCTCTCAGTGCACACACTCAAAACCGTTCGAATGCCCAACGGGTTTTCTTTAGCCAGGCGTTCAGCGGCCCGGAAATCACTTACAAACAGACGCTCAAACGAGGTTGGCGAAATGATCACTGAGGTCGCTCCAGCAGGTAGACGGAGGATCCACTGAAGCTTTCGGTCAAGGCACCGGAGCTGGTCGTACTCAGCAGAAAGCCGGCACGCAGAAGAACTGTTCTTGCCCGTTCACGGTCCGGCACTATAAAGACACCCCCGCAAGGCGCACAAGCAATGGATGCGTGGCGTAATACGGCTCTGACGCGTCGCACGCAACGGTCGTAAGCCAGGAGACCTTCGATTCCGTGCGACTGAGTTCCTTGGTCGCCTGCATTGCCATACGAAGCGAACAGCCTCGCCTCGGCCACCTCGGACGAACTCGGAACATCCAAATGCCGAGGGAGAGCTGCTTGCTGTGCAAGCGCTTTCTTCAAATCGACAAGACTTGCGATCCGCCAGCCAGTGTCTGATCGAAATTCGATGTTCAGATCCTCTGTCAAGGCCATCGTCCCCACCTGAGAGTCCGAGATAAGAACGTCGAAATCGTGAACAGACGCGCTGATGTGGCGGATCTGCACCGATGGGTAATACCTGCCGTTCACCATCACGTCGAACAAGAGATCGTGATTGCTCGATAATGCGTCCATTGGAGTTGTTTCCTCGAGATCCGCGCCCGTGCGGAGGATCTGTGAAGCGATCTTTCCTGACACCAGATCCTACCAACGGGAGCCGGAAAAAGTTTAGAAAACGAAGGGAGTCGAAAACAAATAGTCAAAGGGGGGAAATACCGTTGGTAATCACGGCTATTTACCGAAGTCATGGGTGTTGTCAAAAAAAATGCGTCTGCGACCAGGGCCGGGCTAACCAAAAATTCGATGACGCCGGTATTATCTGGTGTGCACTCAGACAAGAAAAGAACTTCGAAGCAAAAATCAAGCCTCGAAAAGGATCAGAACCCCAAGGTGGGCATCATCTTTGTAGTCGGCGACCACCAGATCATGATCCATGCTGTGCCGATGACGGAAGGGGAGAGCTACGGTGATGCCATAAACTGTCCAATGGGGCACGAACAGTTTTGGGCGGATTTGCAGTCTCAGGGAAAGGTCCCTCCGGATGAGGAGTATATGGGTGTTCCGCGGGGCCGTGTGCTTTTCTCCAAGCGCACAGGTCAGTTCTCATTGCTACTCGATCGATGCATCCTCAAGAGACCTCAGATCGTGACAGAAATTCGCAGGCGCCTGAACCTACCCGCCCGCTCTCTTCACCTCTCGACCGACGACCATTACCGGTGTGATCGCTGTCTGGAGGCCCAGCATGAGTAGCAGTAGAAACCCAATTCAAACTTCATCGGATTCGTCGCGCCTAGACCGCCAGGGTAAGGTATTTTTCGTCCGTCCTGATTTCACCCGGGAATGCCTGATTTGTGGGGCTGTATTCGATGTTCCCCAGGCAACTGCCCATCACGCGGTTACGATTTGTCGTCCAAAGAGTATAAGCGACTTGAAGCTCATCATGCTGGCTAAGCCGCACCGGCGAAACTGACACAGAATGAGTCCGCATAGTCCCGCGCGAATTGGGCAAAACTTCTCGCTGGGATCTCCTTCACAGCTCGATTCACTTCGGCGGCTTCTCCTCGTCAATAGATCTCGTAATCCTCCGCCGAGACTTCCTTAGCGTTCACTCGAAGGTCGACACAGAGATTGCGCTTCTTTAGAGATTCGGGCAGGTGTTCCGGTACGCACGGTTCCCGAAGTAAGTGATCCATTCCTTTGCCGTAAGGTTCCGATTCGCGATACGACAAGCACGGCTGGACCAATCCTCGAAGTTGAGTTTCCAGAAAACTATCGAATCATCTTCGCCGACGGAAGCCAAGATCCCGCCTTGGGGATCAAACACAACACTCTTGAGCTCTTTCTGTTGTGCGCTGAGAGTTCCGAGCAGTTCGTGGGTCTCCACATCCCAAAGCCGAATATCACCGTCCGCACTGCCGGAGGCTAGCACTTTTCCGTCTCGTCGGAAGGCGAGGCTGGCTATCGATTGCGTGTGGCCGTATAGCGCCGGTGGGATTAGCTGGCCGCTCCGGAAGTTCCAGAGGGTTACCGAATTGTCTGGTGCGCCCATCGCCAGGAGTGTGCCATTCGGATTGAACGTGATTCCAGCAGGCATGATTTCTTCGTACCGGTCCTTAGCGGCAGTCCCCAGAGTCTTTCTGAGTTGAGGTTGAGGACCAGTATTCCAAATCGCGACCAAGCGATCATTTCCCGCAGAAGCCAGGAATTGTCCGTCCGGACTGAAGGCCAGCGACCATATTCGGTCCCTCTGGGTTGTAATGGGCGGAGCAATCTGCTTGCGAGTAGCAACATCCCAGAAAACCAATTCGGCATCGCCTCCCGAAGCAACAGTCTTACCATCGGGATTGCAGGCCAGAGTCCAGACCGGAGAGCGATGAGCTTTGACTTCCGGGCCGAGAGGCCTATGAGTGGCGAGGTCCCAGAAAATGACGCTTCCACCTTCGCTCCCAGATACCAGCATTTTGCCATCAGGGGTATACGCTAAACTGCTTACCTGCCGATCATGACCCTCCAGAGGAGTGCCATGCAGTTCACCACGTGCAACATCCCATTCAGCGACATTCCCAAACTCGCCACTAGAAGCGAGGAATTGGCCATTGGGACTGAAAGCGAGGTTGGACGAGCCTACATCCGGCGCTTTGATGCGCCGGCCGAGCGGCGGATCATCGTTCACGTCCATGACGACAACTCGATCCGACTCAAGAGCTAGTGATCTCACGTGATGATCCGGACTGAGAGAAATTGAGGAGATGGAAGCACCGAAATTCTTAACTGGAGTGTCCATCAGCTTTAGATCCTCCATGCTCCACTGGATGATGGTGCCATCAGCGCTCCCCGAGAATAAAGCCGCACCGCTCGGGTCAAAGAGCAAACTGGTTACCGTCTCAGAGTGGCCTGCCAGCGTTCCCAGCGGCCTCTGGCTTTGGACATCCCACAGGACGACTGTGTGATCCTCGGATCCCGCAGCTACGATTGTTCCATCTCGACTGAATGCGATTGAAGAAATGTTCTTTGCGTGGCCGGTGAGAGGATGTTTGGCGACGCGATGGGAACGCAGATCGTAGAGAAGCAGATCGTTATACTGGCCAATCGCCAGGAGCGAGTCGTCTGGGCTGAAGGCGAAGGTCGCTCCTTCGATCGGTTGCCCGATCAGTTGCTGGCTGGCCATATCCCACACGACCACGTGACTCGGATGTCCGCCATAGGCCTCCGTGCTTGCGGCGAGCAGTTTCCCGCGCGACGAGAAAGCAACATGAACAAAATGCTCTTTCGCGTAGGTGAAGGGTTTGCTGACAGGCTGGCGAGAACTTGTATCCCAAATTACCACCGATTCATTTCCTGAAGAGACGAACCGAGAACCATCCGGATTAAAGGCTACGCTGACAAGCCCCTTGGGCCCGACAAGCGGTTGACCGATCATTTGACCCGTAGAAACGTTCCACAGAATGATGCGATCATCCCAACCTGCGGAGAGGACGGTCTGACCGTCGGGACTAAACACGGCTCGTGTCACAGCATCGGTATGTCCCCACAGAAATGTCGCAGCGTGAGGCACGCGCTGGAGCGCGGCGAGCAGAGATCGTTTGGACTCAACTGTATCCGCGATTTGACGGGACTCGAGACTGAGCAATAGTGCCAGCGAACGGTCACCCAAGTGTGAGGATGCCTCCGAAGCCAAAGCTCGAGAAGCGGCAATCTTCTGACGTTGGTGCGCAGCATTCATGGCCACTCCGGCGGCAATGCCGAGAACGACAACAAAGGCTGCGACCGCCCAGGCAGTCCGCTGCGCTTTACGATGGAGGCGAATATCTTCGCCGTCCAAGTCGTCTTTCGGTCGGCCCAGCAACGGGGCAGCAACGTCGAGGAGAGCGTTGCGGTAATCCTGATCTGAGTCGAGATATTTGCCATTCGATTTCGCGGCGCGGAAATCGGCGTAGAGGGGTTCGCTGGGAAACGTACCCTTCAAACATGAAGGAATTGCCGTTGTTGTTTCCCAGTTAAAGTCTTGGGCCGCGCCGTTCCAAGCTATGACTCCATCGGTCAGGACAATCAAGAGGTTCTCAATAGACCTGTTCTGCAACCACCATTGAATCTCCTGCTGCACCCATCGTGACTTTGCGGACGCCGGACAGGCTAGGAGCAGGAAATACTCAGACTCACTGAGGGCCTGTTCAATCGAATGCCAAAGCGCCGGGTTTGCCGACAGGCCGGTCTTGTCGCGAAAAATCCGCATGGTGCGGAGGCGGTACCAAGGCTTGGCGAAGCGACTGAGCGATGATTGAAGCGACTCGGCCAATCGCGCGTCGGAATCGTGACTGTATGACACAAACGCCTGATATTTCGGCTCCGTCAATCTTGATTCCTCCGAGCCTCGCTCACCACGGACTCAGTCTCGTCTTCCACAGGATTTCTCCAATTCCACGAACGACATTCCAACCCGTTGTTGGGTGTGGAAGCCCAATCATTGACGCGCCCACGCACATCCTTCAGAGCCTGTCACCAGCCTCGGCTATGCAGTCGCACAGTGCGCGACGGCTGGTTACGAGGGCGGAAAAATGGCCAGCGGGAATCCAGCGCAGTGTGCTGTTCTTCCAGTGCTGATGCAGGCGCTCGGTCTCACTGTTGAATACGTATCCATCGCGCTCGCAGCCGGCGATTACGGCGGCGTCAGGACGCTCCGGGAGTGGATACCGAGTAAGGTCTGCGACGTCGAAGAGTCGCGCCAGACGTGCCTTTGCCGATGTTCGCGAATCAGACTCGTCCACCAGCGCGTCCAGGTCGACCGACCAGGAGAGCAATCCCCGAAGGTAGATGCTAGTCGCCGAGGCCCCAGTAGCGAGCGCCGCGCACCCCACGGCGAACGGCGTGACCGCAGCGGTAATGGCGGCCATGTGGCCGCCCATGCTGTAGCCCGCCACCACCATTTTCCGATAGCCAGATCGCAGGCTCTCTACCAGAGCGCGCGCCTCGAGCACCATCCCCAGCGCCATTAATCCCTGATCGCTGACGGTCATGTGCGAAGGTCCTTGCGATGTGCGGCGGGTACCGTAGAACGGATTTTCGAGGAAGTAAAGATCGAACCGCCGCGCGCTCAGTCCTCCGAAGACGTGCTCGCGCAAGCGGAAGCCCTCATCGCGCGAGGCAGCCAGAAATATACACGCGGCTTCGTGGCCCACTCCCGTCCACGTGCGAACGTGAACGGTGCGTGCGGATTCCGGCAACAATTCCAAGGGCGAGCGGAAGGTGCCCTCTCGGCGAGTTATACCGCGATGCTCAACACCCGTGCTCCAGTTGAGCGCGATTGGTGAGGGCGGGGCCGAGTACGAGAATCGATCGGACAATCTCGCGACAATCGCCTCATCGCCCCAGCCCCGGGAAAACAGCTTGGAGCGGCGCGCCAGCCACGCAACCACCAGGTCGAAGGGGTGCGCACCAGAGGGCCAAGTTGGAATCGCGAGTTCTGACGCCATTGATCAGTGCCGGTAATGCTCTTACAGATTATGGCTTAAATGCGGAATCCGATGTGGCGTCGGTTCTGGGTTTCCACTCCAGCGAGTAGTATTGGCCGCGATCACGCCCCCAAGGATCGAATGCATTGATCACGTGCTGCAATTCCGGAGTCAGTTCGGGGATATTTCGCATCAGTACTCGCTTGAGTGGCGCGACGGGCTGTCTGTGTCCGTTTGGAGTTCCCGTCTCCATCATTTCTGGTCCCGGCCCGTTGTGATTGACCCAGTCAACACCGAACTTCGTGTAGAACTCGGGACGAAAGCTTGAAGTAAAGAAACGGTCGCTGTATAACCTGCGCGACGCGTTGAGAATAAAAACCACGAACTGCGTTTCCGAAATAGCGAATCCGTGCGGCCGCGTGTACTCAGCCAGCCAGCCCACCACCGTGTCGACATCTTCAATGTTGTCCACGACCGACCCGTTCGGGTGCCCGAGACAGTCGTTGATCGGAGTTCCGTCGGGGTTCAGTTGCGCGTCGGTGATGATTTTCGCCGAATCGCAGACATGCGTGCCATAGATCTCGCGCAACTGCGCAATGGTTTCCACCTGCTGCTTGCGCGCAGGCGAATCCACGGGAAGGGTCTGATCCACGAAATCGTCATAGCTGGTCAACTGCCTCAATCCATACTGGCGGCGGAATTCATTGAAGCGCGGCACTCCGTGCTCGCGATCGCGAATCAGGTCGAGAGCCGCGACATCGATCTGCCCGGTCGGACTGTCGAGGCGCGGCAGTCGAATGTTCTGCAGGAACTGAGGATGATTGTGCAGGGTGAGCAGCCCGAGCCGCTGGCGCCCCAGACTTAATCCCCAGTTGGCGATGCCACGCGAGCGCATCGCGTCGGTAGCCTTGTTTTCGAAGGTCTGAATGACCGCAACCTTCTCCGCTATTTTGTTCGGGTCCTTGCTGGCGTCACGGTACTCGATCAGGTCGGGCACGAGAGGGTGCAAACGATAAACCGTCACGAACTCTTCGGGAAAGTTGAACGGAGCTCCGAAGTGATTGACACCTCCGTTAACGTCATTGGAGTTGGTGATTTCGTAGTGATCGACATTACTTCCCAACCCGATGATTCCAGGGCCGGAGGCAAAGGCCGAATACCACTGGGTGGCTTTCTTCACGTCTTCCGACTTGCCAAAGTTGTGCACCACAATGTCGGATAGGGCTTGGGAGACTTCGGGGTCGCCGGTTCCAAGCAGCCCGTTCCAGTTGGCGTTCATGCCTTTGTAAAGCGGTTCGTCGTAAAGCAATTGCGTTGTCCACTCGATGGTGTGAATCTTCGCAATTTCGGCCGCGATTACGAGCCGGGCCGCATTGAAAAGTTCATCCGGAGTGACTTCCTGATTGCGAATCACGTGCGAAGGGTCGGAGGGATTACGAAGGCCGCTGTCGACTGTCGGATTTTGCGCTGCCTGTCGGCGAAATTCATCGACGAAGGAATTGTGTTCTCGCGCAAACAGGTTGTGATAAAAGCTCAATCCGATCGACCAGTTGTCGGGAAATGCCACCGACTCCTGTCCTCGCCACTGAGGCTGCGCGGGATCGGAGGGCTGCAGCACGGGCAGGTAGCCCCCCGCGAATTGGGGAACCGATTCAAGCAGCATCTTCGCGGAATCTTGAGGATCACGCTTCACCCTCTTCACTGAGGTCTCGTCATAGCCGTACAGCTGAGAGGCGTCCCACCATGCGGTATTGTTGTTCGCATAAGTCTTGGGCGCGCGGCTCAGATAAGTATGCCCGCTCACGGTGAACTGCTCAGGAGGCGAATCGTTCAACACATACGTCTTGTCGACGGCGTCGTTCGGGCGGCAACCTAGCTTCTGGATTTCTTCAGCGGTTAGCGGCGTGGGAACGTTGTTTACCAACTTGCTCTTGCAACCGACGTCCATCATGGGTCCCGGCGCGTTATGGCCATCGTCCATGTGCGAGAACCAGTCGTGTGTCATGAACTGGATCCAATAGGCGGCCAGAACGTTGAAGAAAGGTGCTTTCTCGTAATCGCAATTGGCGTCGACAGAGTTGTTGGGAAGGCCAAAACCAGAATTGCACGCGGCTGGGGATGATTGCAGACGTGTAAACAATTTGCGGCTGATAAGTTGCGGATCGGGCGTCAGAAGATTGATCCGGCCGCCGTGACGGTTCTTGGTAAGCGTAGTTTGCTCGAGATCGGGAAACGTGGTTTCAAATTCCACGTTCCGCATAAATGGCATCCCCGTAGACCCCATGCCTGGGTTACGGATGTCGTTGCAGATTCCGGTCAGTGTGCGAGCGCGAATCAGATCGCCCTTGCATAGCTGCTCACCGTCACCACCGACTGCGTCGTAGTCGGGACTATTCTTCGGAAGACGCATCTCTGGCCAGGTCTTCAGGGCCGGCCCGCCCACCCCACCTCGTCCGCTGAGGTAGGTCTGGTATGTGCCGGAATTGTCAAACAAGTTGAATTTGATCAGTTCCATGCGCTGATACTCGAGGTCCGTTAGCGCGCCCGCGATGCCACGCAACTGCGGTCCCTTCACCGACAAAAAGCCAACCGGCAGAGAAGTCGAGTCCCCCGCTCCCCAATATCGCGCCCAGTCAACCCACGGCGTGAATTGGAACTCAACTGCTTGCTGGCCCCCCCGACAACGCGCGGTCGGCGTCGTTACCTTGCCTTGGAAACGCAGCTCGCGCGTGTCTGGGACCTTGAGGAAACCCCCTGCCAAATGTTGCACGCACGCCTTTAGCTCTGCGGCCTCTTCTTGCTTGGGGCTGAGCTTTTTGCCGTCAGGCGAGCCCGAAGTCACTTGCCCAGCGGCAAGCCCCGCGAGTGCAGACACCACCGAACCAAGGAGGAGAATCAGGAAGGCGTTTTTCATAGACTGCTCATTTTTTGTTCTAGTTCGAAGAGTAGAAAGTTGAGATGTTGATGTCCAACCCGAGGCCGACGCCCATAATCTCATCGTCACGAAAATCGGAGAGTTCGCCGACCGATTCGGAGTAGATTCGACGGTGCCAGTGCGCGACCCAGAGATTCCCGTTTGTTCGCAGAGGCTCCACGCAACATACACCCATACCCTCCGTTTGTGAATTCTTTTCACGCTTTAATCTCTGCTCCGTAGATGCCGGACTGCGCAACGAGATGCCGCAGCTCAAGCTGGGTCGATCAGGCAGCTTCGGCTGGCCGTTTCGCCTCTGGCACTTCAAGGAATCGGCCCGATCTCGAGGCTAGACGTCTTCCTTCGCAACGAGAAGGAACCCAGACCCGCTTCTTCTTTTCTTTTTTAGTATCCCAATCTGCGAGATGGGATAGCAAGAACGAGAACCCTAGCAGAAAGGGATCGGCGCCAGCGCGAATGCCAGATTGGGCGGAAGGACCTTTCCTCATGTTCTGGGAGCATCAGCGGAGGCCGTTCGTTCCCTGAACCAGGTGCAGGATTATTGCAGAGATCTTTTTGGCTCGACCCTGAAGATCAGACGCGGACGCCGCGCTCATTCACCCCAGCGCACTTGCTCAACGACTATCTTTAGCGACGGGAGGAACATGCTGACTGGTGCTCTTCCAATTCTCTCTTGCCGCGCTCCATATCGACGTTCTTTTGGGCCGCAAGCTCCGCGCTGACTCAATAGTACGCAGCGGAACGACCTTCGAAGTACTTGCTGCTCCTGAAGTCCTTGTGACATCCGGAGGCGTCGACAGCTTTATGGCAACGTGACATTTTCGGTATTTCTCCTACAGTGTCCACAGCTACCAACGCATTCTCGGCGATCGCGCCTTCTCACTGGTCGACGTCCACGATAATAGCCTTCACAACCTGCACATCCTACATAACTTCTTCTGTTTGTTGTATTTGGACCTTGTGACAGTAGCCACAGGCTGGCGCCGCAGGGAGCACGTCATAGGCGTGGCAGAGCTCATGCGCCTTCGACTGCGTGGACTTGTCTAACCGAAGTCCTCTTCCGCCATTGCCTAATCGGCAACTGTACAGGCCGAGGCTCTTAAGCACATGTCCCACCGTCTCACTGCTGACTTTGAGCGATTCTCCTTCTTCGCTGTAGAGCCTATTAACTGTATCCGCAATCTCCCGTGCGAAGACTTGTTGCTGGTCATTCTGATGGCAGTGAAAAAGAACCGCTCTCAAAACCAAACCCTTCAGCCCGCTTGATCGATCGACGCGGGCTTGCTCATTTGATTCCCGCAGAAGTTGGACCACTCGCTCCTGCAAGAAGGAATCGTCAACAATCGCAGCTCCAAGCGCCCGGGCCACTGCATCGAATTCCGGCAGAAGATCATTGGCCGTGAATTCTGAAGCTCTGATTCGGTCGAGATTGAACGTTCGATAAGAAAGAAGCTGATTCTGTAACGCCTGGACGCTTAGATCCGATGGCAGCGGCCGTACCGGCAGAGATGCATTTGGAGCGAGGTGGATGTGAATACCCTCTGGGACCGACTTTCGTGGCTCCTCACCCAGGTAAACGCACTTGACGCAATAACATTGCTGCATTTGTCCGCCACTCGCAACCAAATAGCCCTTTTGATCGGACGCTTCGAGCAGGGCTGACGCCCGATTGCTCGGATTGGTCGCAAGAATAAAACAACTGGGCATCAGCTCACTAATCGGGATTGACTTTAGTACTGCTGAGCTCATGCCTGAAAGCAGCACCGGTCTGCGGCAAGCGCAGCGCAACCCTCGAAAGAGCAAATCAGCTGCGTACTTTGAGCCCGTTATCGTCAGCCGCGGGATGAAAGGCAAAACATCCGCGAACCAACTGGCCATACTCCAGAAAGTCAGAAGCTCGCATTGCTCCTCGGATAGTACAGAAGTATGTTGCAAGAGCGCGAATATGCTGTCGAACACGTCTTGCGATGCATAGTGCCGTACTACATCAGTTGGCAGAAGCAGGGATTCATACAGAGCCGACGGCAACGCGGGAACATCATAATCCTTACCATTTCTGGTAAATCCGTACTCTAAAATGGTCAACCTTGGCTTTGACCCTGACCACTTAACGACACAGAGATAGATATGCTTTCCTCGCCTCACGAGGTCATGCGTGGGGCTAGGCTGAAAGTCGATTTCCTCAGGCTCAAGGTCTCGGACGTTCCCTCTTCCGAGAGTTTCGTCGTACGACAATAGCGCCAGGTTATCGAGAATCTTTTCAACTGCGGATGGCTCGACGTCGACAAGTTCTGTCTGCGTGAATTGACTCGCTTCGTTTATGGGGCTGCCCGGGACGATTTGACGTACCGGATCATCGTTCAATTGCTCGTCAGGGCGAGCATCAGAAGTCGACGTCCCCTGGATTTCCTCGTCTTGTCCGGCGAGTGCAGCATCGGACTGTTCGAGCCCATTTGTGAGCTCTGCGGTTACTTTAGGGCTAGGTTGAGGGTCGAATTTCTCATCCTCGAGGTCGCGAACGTTCCCTTTGCCAAAACTCTTTTCGCAAGACGATAGCGCCGATCGATCGAGAACCTGTTCTTGTGCGGGTGACTCGATATCAGCAAGCTCTGAGTGTGTAGATTGATCGGCTTCGGTTAGCTGGGTGCCCGGGTCAATCTGCGGTTCCGGCTCGTCCTCCGGTTGTTCTTCGGCGTCATTGACAGAGACCGACGCTCCCAGCGTTTGCCCGTCTTGTCCGGTGGAAGAGTAGGACTGTTCGAGCTCATTTGCGGTCTCTGAAGTTGCTTGACGGATAGGATCACTGGGCTGAGGATTAAGCCCTGAGTCAGGCTGGTCCCGGTCCGACAACCCCTGATTCGGCACCCCTTCTTTCTGCGGTGAGGCGCTAGATTGCCCACAAAGATCTCCGCGCTCAATCGCCCCGCAGGAGGGCTCGATAAGCTGATGAGATTGTGTGGTGTCTTCGGGTTGTTCTTGGCCGTTGGGCTTATTTGACTCGTTCGACATTGGGTCCTCCTCCGAGTAAAGACACTAGATCCTACCCGTCGCATTGAAGAAAAAGGTAAGGTGACACAAAGAAGATCGCATGGAAGTAACCTTGGGATGTTACTGACGTGCCAGTGCCCGGGTGTGAAGATTTCGTTTTTGGATAGAACCACGATGTTCGCTGGGATGACATATCGGCGGCAATCGCCGGAGCTATGCGTGAAGTTTTCCGGAAAGACTGCATGTTCGATTCAGATATTACCGGACCAGCCTGACGAATCTCGGCCTGTGCCCGGCGCATGACGGGATGGCTGCGGCGGGTGCCAGCCGGGCGAGCGCTCCAGGGTGATGCTTCCCTTCCCGACGGAGATGCGCTTTGGGTTATCTAGCATGGTCTCACGATAGTGCCTACGTCTACTTCGATAGGGTGTGACGGATTATTGCCAGGAACCAGAAGATCTCCTGACACTCAAGAGGACGAGTTAGAAACAGGAAGTGGTCTTCGAGTTCGAGCTAGAAGTGGAGCTTGATGTCGAGCTGAACAATGCGGATCACGAATGCCTTTTACGCCGAACTGCCCCTGATCCAGAAGATTTGTGGCGATGCTGTCGAGGTTCATGTGGTTCAGAACGTTCGAGGCTTCTTCCCGAAACTCGAGGTCAGTGTGCTCGCTCCTATACTGAGTGTATTTCGAAATGGCAGCATCTAGACAAATGGTTCCGGGTCCGCGAACGGAGTATGGACGCGCATCCCGGGGGGCGAATGCCGTCGGTTGGCGATTGAGCAAACAGAGCTACCGTTGGCTTCGATCGGGTCAAGAGTGTTCGCCCAACAAACGCAAATCCCGACATCTCCAATACGTATACGGCCCTTCAGAGGATGGAGAGACTCTGCAACTTGTTACGAATTCGGAACAAAAAAGTTCGTGGCGGCCCCTTCCGTGCGGATTCTGGGATCATACCCCTCTTGGAGGACTTGACTCTCAGCTTGTCAGTAAAGAAAACTGCGCCGCGGAGCGGCACTCGGGTTCCTTGTGCGATTTCGGTCACCCTCAACAGTCTCGACCCCGTTCATCCTTTTTCCGAGCCATGCGAAGTAATCCTCGTCAACCTGCGCGGTTGTGCCGCTCGGGTCACTCGGGCGGTCGGAATCGGCACGGTGGTTGAGTTGTTGGGACTTCCGACGAACTCGAAAGTCACTGGTCGGACAGTGAACTGTATCTCTCTCGGAGAACATGAGAACATTTGGCTGCTGGGCGTTGAGTTGGATGAACCCGGCAATGTGTGGGGCATTCAGGCAGTGCCAGCAGACTGGCTCTCTGCCCCATGACTCCAGCCCCCAGTCCGGCTATTCGTGGCTGCGAATATCGTTGCGGTGACACACCCGGCGCAAACGTCAGCCCCAAATACGGGATGTTTCAATTTAGTCGACCTGCAATCTTTGCGGTCTGTTGGACATCAATCTGACTCTCCAATTGACACGGGGATCGTTCTTATACTTGTATCCGATCCCCTTGACCGTAACGATGCGGCATCGAGACTGGCCAAGGTTCTTGCGAAGCGCGTAAATCTGGTAGGTAACGTGTTCGTCCAGATAATGAGGTGCTGTAGTCTGTTGTTGTGAGGCTTCAAGGATTGCTTGGGCCAAGGTATCTCGCGAGACTACAACTCCAGCGTTGTTCACAAGCAACTTAAAAACCACGGCAGTCGTCGGGGGCAAGAACCGTTCGCTTCCGGCAACAGTAACGGTCGAGGATCGCAACGTAAATACAACGTCGCCTCTGGCAACAACGCCATTGTCTTGCGGTTTGCGGTTCGCGAGTACTTCCGTCGCAACGTCACAGAACTCAGACAGCGACTGCAATCGCCTCCCTGCGGTCACTATTCGATGGCCTTCTCCAAAGATTTTGCACCCGTGAACGACGTCTCCGAGGTCTGGTACGACATAGAAACGGGTAATGCGATCCAAACTTTCAGCACAAGTACAGATCAACGTTGCGAGTCCCTTCTCCTTAGGCTGGGCACGCAGCACCCATCTTGGATTGCCAGATACGGTGGACTCAGACGGTCGGCAGATCTGTATTGCGACATACATATTGTGTTCTAGCTCCACGACTTGACGCTGAACCTGGCCAGGAAGCCGAATCATTCGTAATTGGAGCGGGAACAGTTTTTTTAGTTCCACGACCAGCTCCGAGCGGATTTGCTTTATTTTCTCCTTCCGTTCCATCCCGCGGAGAACACGGGCGGATGCATGATAGCCAACGATTTCGTATGCGCGAATCACTGATCCAAGTCGGCTGACATATCTGCGGTAACCGAAATGGCCGTGTTTCTGCAGCAATCGCTCTGTGAGTTGTCCTTCCTTGCGCAGGACACGCTTCATTTGTTTGATCAGCAATTCGTCTGGTGTCTTTGGCCAATTTGCCCGTTTATGTATCGCCTTTTGTGCTTTCGCGAACTGATCGTGTGTGATCAAAGCAGAAAAGGCATTAGGTTTTCTGATCCAGTTCTCAGGTGAACAAACTCGATATTTGTGGGTCTTTCCCCATGTCTGATTTCCCATATATTTTTCGTTCTTGAGAATGCGATAGATGTTTGACTCGTTCCACGGCTTGCCGCCAATAAATTTCACTCTTCGGTCATTGAGTTCTTTCGCGATTCTCAAGGGTGTGTTTCGTTTGTCGGCGGCTAGATCAAAGATTGTGCGAATGCATTCGACCTCGTGACGAGGCCCCGGAACGAGAACAACGTTATCCGAAGAGAAGCTCTTCCGTTCATTGACATTGAGGATCCGCTTGTTATGCCCATCCGCCGAGCTCAGCATTCTCCTGAAACCATAGCCGGGAGTTCCCCCAACGCGAAAGCCGTTCGAGGCAATCAGACGCTGAGCTGCGAGAACCTTAACTCCCAGTTCGCGACTAAACTCAGCGGCCATCGCTCTCTTTAAGGCCTTCATGATCGCATTCGGCAATTTGCTATTATTTTCGAATTCCTCTGCACAATATTGCACCGGAACACCGGCGCTACGACAAAGGAACTCATAGTGAGCCGATTCATCGGTGTCTTGGAATCTTCCCCAGCGGCTTACGTCATACACGAGAATGGCCTGAAAGCGTTGGTCGCCGCCGAGCACATCCTGAATCAGTTGCCGCAGTCCCGGACGGTGCTTTATTTCCATTCCACTCTTGCCGGGATCGGAGTACGTCGAAACCACCTGATAGCCGTGCGTCGCTGCGTATCGTTGAATAGCTTCTTGTTGAAGAAAGATAGAGTTCGGCTGCTCCTCACTGGACATCCTTACGTATTCCGCGGCCGGAACCAATGGTTGTATTGGCATCGCATTATTCCCTCCCCGCACCGACAAGCCACACAAGAACACTACTCTTGTTTCCGGTGATACCGCTTAAACAAGAGACTTGGTCGTGCACACACTCAGCACCACCCCGCAGAATTCGCTCAAATCGGCGAGCGTCTTCCCACAGTTCAGCCATCGATCGGCGACTGACACTCGGAACCGCCGTCTGCGATCAATGTTCGGAACAATATGAAAGTCGAGAAATGATCGGTTTTCTTCGTCTAGCCGAGCCAGTAGCGTTATTAGTTCACGCTCATGACAAACAGGGTCGATATGCCACCTCACGGTCTGTTTCCACACTTTGACAGAACGAGCGACCAGCACTGAGACCATCCAGCCATTTCTCAATCGCAATCGAGTTTTCCATCTTCCGCCGCGTCTAACGATTGACACCTCGTTGGGGAACATGCCAGCGATCTGGTTGATAAGGCCATCCCGGAGAGCCTGGATTCTGCGCCTTAGATCAATCGCGCCGAATTGCTCGGGACCGCCATATCCAATCAGCTCATAAGCTCGGCGCAGGCTGCCGAAGCGGAGTCGGTAAGTAGATGGAGACGGAACTCCCGGGGAGTTCTTGATCAAGCGGAGTGACAATCTCCCCTTGGAGGCAAGTAGCGTCCGCAAGCAGTCCAGCACTTCCTGGTCAGATTTATTGATCGTCCGGCTCTCTAAGAGCCTCTGCGCTTCCGCGAATGTCACCGGATCGATGATTGGCTCGAAGGCTCCAGGTGTGAGGACCCATTCCGAACGGGGGAGCCTCACAGTTGCGGTGTAGAGTTTGCTGGACGTTTGACCAAAGACATTGCAGCCAGCATATTTTGGACTACTGAGTACACCGTAGACTGCTTCGTAGTCCCACTGGGAAGCGCCGAGATACTGGACGCTCTTCCGATTCAGTTCACGTGCAATGGCGTAGACAGAGAGTTTTCCCGACACAAGCATTTGATATATGTGCTTGACTACCTCCACTTCATTGGCCGGACCAGGAACGAGAATTACGCGGTCAGTTGCTATACTCTTTCGCTCCCCCACTGCGAGTTCCTGCTTGCGCGTTCCGGCCGCCGAAACTAGCATTCGCCGAAGCCCGTAGCCTGGAACCCCACCTTGTTTGAAGCCAAGGCGTGCTAGTCGTTTCTGCCCTCCCAAAACCTTTACTCCCAACTCTCGGCTGTATTCGCCTGCCATGGTTCTCTTGAGCGCCTTCATAATGAGGCTTGGCAACGAACCGTCGTTTGCGAACGTCTCGGCGCAATAGTGCACTGGAACGCCTGCTGACTTACAGAGGAACTCGTAATGGGCGGACTCATCCGTGTCCTGGAACCGCCCCCAACGGCTGACATCGTAGACCAGGATTGCCTTGTACGATGCGTCCCCAGCCACGACATCCTGCAGAAGTTGCCGAAGCCCGACCCTGCGTTTGAGCACTAACCCGCTCTTCGCAGCATCGGAATAGGTAAGCACTACTTCAAATCCGTGCGACTCTGCGTACTTCCGTATCGCCGTGGACTGGTTTTCGAGCGAGTATTGCTGGTGCTCAGTCGACATACGAAGATATTGAGCGGCTGGGACAAACAGATTGGCAGTGGTCATGGTGCCCTCCTACCAGAGGACATCGACCGGATCAGAGAAGACTTTAGACGTTGGTAAAAATCCTCCTACGAGGCGCCGACAGCGGATCCCGCGCCGCGGGTATCGTCTCTTCGCGCCGCCCTGAGGCAGGGCCGGCATGTGCACTTATACTCGGCAACTCCGGGGCGTACCGTGTGGGCGCAGTCACGACAGACGAATCGCCCGTCCTTATAGCTCATCATCGGCCTGAACTCGATACCCGTCAAGCAATTGGGACAGCGAATGACTAGGATCGTGTCGGTTAGAGTTGTCATTTGCCCTCCGGCAGATTGATCGTCGGCACGCCAAGCTCCATCCACATCGACACTGGAGTACATTGGAGATAAAGGAACTTGGCCGCTCAGATCCAATCTGGTAACGGGTTCGCGCCGATATTTCGGCACGGGTGCCGATTCGTCGGCGGAATGGTCTACGCAACCACCCTACACCTTCCCAATGGCTGAGCCAGCAGGCCAACAGTCTTACCGCGAACACCGAGGTAACATTGACTGTCTAGAGTGTGTTTGCAATCCTGCCTAATGCCGCAAAAGGTCGACAAGCCTCGCAAAAACCGACCACCGCGAATCCGCGTCCCTCACCAGCAAAAAGCTATCTTCACAGTCGATAACCAGAAATTCGTTGGTATCGTTCAGCGCCTCTCGTTGACAGGAGGATCGGCTCTGCTTGTTAAGGGGCCTATTCCTGAGGGCACGCTTGGCGAAATGGGTTTGGGTACAGTTTTTGGAAAAGTGAACGCGCACATTGAATTTCTGCATGCCGGTGCGGATGGTGTACCCCTGGCGCAGGCATTCGCCTTCCTGGCGATGGATTCGGTAAGCAGCAAACGCTTCAGAACGGCTGTGGAACAAATGGAAACTCCAGACTTCTCGGACGTCGGACAGAGACAAACAGCTATCGACGCAGCGTTCGAAACCTTGCGCGAGAGCGTCCGCCAGCTTGCGGGGATGCTCAGTTCGGCACGACGATCTACATCGAAAAGGTGAACTCGTTGAAGCCCGTCTGAGATAGAGCCGTTCTGCGGGCCGTTCGACGGGTACCTTGTGACGGTTCTAACACGTGAAAGCTGTGAGGATGCCGTCGTTCCGCTTCGGCACGTGCGTTAGGTTCGACCCCAGAGCGGTCGCACTGTGGCTGCTGACGATACCAATCCATCAAGGTCTCAACGCTACTAGACCAAAAGCGTTATTAAAGAGCGCAAGAAATGTTGCAATCTGCTGCTTCTCGGCGAGCGTCAGGTGGTCGTAGTGTTGGCGGACCGTGGTTGCTTCTCCAGCGTGGCGCTCACTGGCGGCCTCAATGCCAGGGGAGCTTTCTCTAACCATCAGATGTCTACTTGCGATGAGTGCGGGGACTTGAAGAGCGGACCGTTGCTCAGACCGTCTTAAGCGAAAGCGCGACACCTTGCTCCCATTGCTGCAGCATGCGATTACCTATCTCAATGAATTCCGCGTGCGCTTTAATGTAGGCGTGCAGTTCCTTTGAGGTGTCCGCAATTGCAGCGTTTATGCGTTCGAGTATCTCCCTGACGCGGGCAGGAGTGCCTCCCATCCGCGTCTCGCCAAGTCGCTGCAATTCCTTCGCGCTCGCCCATTTCGTCGTGCCGTTAAGGGTCAGCGCCATGCTGTCCTTCGGCAGATAGACGGAGGTGGTCACAAGATCATAGACAGGTGCGAGTCTCGCTTCTCCCTGAACGTCGTCATAAACAATCCCAAAGTTCTTCAGATGCGCGTCACCATTGCGGAGCGCGCAATTCAGGGCAATCAGGACGAACAGCTTTTCCATGTCCTCACCCACATGCGTCGAGTTTGCAAACTGCCCGAATCGCTTCATGACCGAGGTCTCGTAACTGCCGCGATATTTCTCGTCGGTCCTGCGGGCGTTTAGCACGCAGAAATCCTCAAATCCGCAATAGGTCCCGTCCATGCGCAGATCGAAACGGTCAATGACCAGCGCCATGCCGTCCTCGGCCAGGCGGTAAGGGGGCACGTCGAGTCCGTATTTGCGCGCCACGGTGAGGCAGAAATACTCGTTGGCTGCCAGTTGCGGATATTCGTTGGCCTCCCACATCTTCACGATGTGGGTCGCGCCTTTGTAGCTTTGTGAGAGGCGGTGTCCCGTATGCTCCATCTCGGCGAAAGCTTTTTCGTCGCGCACCAGGATCTTGGGCTGCACTCCGCTGATCCCGGAGAACGACGCGAATTTCTCCAGCAGATACCGGAACAGGTCGCCGCCGCGTCGGCGTTCGAGAATCTCGTCCACCGACTGGAAGGGCACGTCCTCGTGCAGATGCTCCCTGTCGCCTGTATAGCGGATGCGTCCGACCTGTGAGCGGCCGACAATGGACAACAGGTCGAATTCGTCGAAGGTACCGGTGGCTTTCGCAAACGCAAGGCGGAGCCGCTCGCGCAGTACGCCTTCGGGCAAGTTCATCTCGAAAACCGGAAGAAGGCCAAAGGGTACGCTCCACGACTCAAGCCTCAAGGGCATCGTCACCGAGACCTCGCGCGTGGGCGGAGCGCCGGGAAGGTAAGCAAACGTGCTGCCGCGCTCGCCGTGACGATCGAGTAGTCCCGCTTCAGCGGCGTCGGTCCAGACTTTTATCATCCCGTGCCTCTTCGATGAGTTCTTCAAGCGTCGGCCGGGCCGCACTTGCCTCCAGGAGCTTCAACTCCAGCCCCAGCACCGTGAGGATATTTGTGATCTTGGAATATCCCAGTTCGCCCAGCCGCCCGTTCTCTAGGGCGTCGAGCGTGGAGAGTCCAACCCTGGCCTTTTTCGCAAGCATGGTCTGAGTCAGGCCGAGCGTTTTGCGCTTGGTGGCGATCTGCTCGCCTAGTGTGGATAGGAGAAGCATAAACCTAGTATACAAGGTATATAGCTGTTGCTCAACAAAATAACCTAGTATGCAGTGTTATCTGACGCCGCTCGGAGCGGCACGTGATACATGTATGAAGCGCACGAGATGATCGCGAGAGTGAAGAATGCGATGAGCAACGCTGCGAACACTTTTTTCATCACCGACCAACGGCTACTGTCATTTGTTGGGAGCGGAGGCCCCAAGGGGGCGTACGGATTTTATTGCCCGTGGACTGGTCCACGTATTCGGGCTTGGCGGCTTGTGGGATGCAATCTCCTCTGCCGACATCGGGCAGAAGGAAGTCCTTGTAAGGATAAATGACCGTGTTGTCGATGAATTTGGGAATCTTGCACGTATCACATTGATCGGGTTCCCGGTGGGTGCGTCTGAATTCATGCCAGGTGCATTTCTGAGAGAAGACCCTTACCAGGCGCGCGCATTTTCAGGAATGTCTTCAGCGTCCGCGAAGAACACCTGCGCCACAAACGGCGCGCCGGCATCGACCGTTTTGCAAACTTCTGGGTGAATTTCCTCACACCATCCGGATGGGCCCGGGATACTTCGCCACCAAAGAGTCAATCGTAAGCAGCGTAATACCCTCCACAGTGGCCTGTGCTACTAAGACGCGGTCAAATGGGTCCTTGTGAATAGAGGGCAAGCTCTCAATCGCAACCACATGATCGCTGACGATCGGCAGTTCACCATACCCGTTGTCCAGCAGCCCGCGGCGCAGAAGTCGGACATCTACTTTAAAATCGTCGCGGCCCAAACCGCGTTTGATCGCCACCTCCCATAAGCTGGCGACGCTGAATAGAAGCTCATTTCCCGGATTGTCAATAAGGGTGCGAGCTTCTCCAGACAATCGATCTGGATGACCTGCAGCCCAAAGAAGAAGATGGGTATCCAATAGCAGCTTCATGCCCTACCACCAAACATCCGTTCAATGTCTTCGCGGCCCATTACGTCGAAGTCATCGGGAATGGAAATCTGGCCCGTCATGAAACCGAGGCGCCGAATTTGAGCGCCCGTGGGAGCATTAAGCGCGGTGACTTTGGCCACGGGTTTTCCCGCCTTTGCGATGACGAATGACTCCCCTTTGGATACCTCTTCCACAAGCTTCGACAACTGAGTTTTGGCTTCGTGTATATTTACGGTTTTCATAGTATTGGACTAAGTTTAATTGATCTAGTCTATCACAAGTTTAGACGAAACTGCGGGCATAATGCAATAAGACATTTTACTTCTTGGACATAGCGACATTCACGTTCCCGACATGTAGAGACGGATTCACTGGAATCGACCCCTCAAAGCTGTCAGCAGCCGATCGCTCTCGCGCTCCTGATAGGCGTGTCGATCCACTCGAAAACCTAATCCTTATCTCCCAAGTCCGCGACCGGCCTTCTCATGGAAGGCCGTTACACTCAAGTGCCCGCCGCCAGGCCATGATGGTGAAATCGCCAGTTGACGCGATTGCTTAGCAATTGGAGGTCGAATTCCTGTTTGCCGACAAACCTCCCGGAACACATCCAACTGCCTCGTGGTATCGTGATCAACTTTCCTCTGCGTGCGCTCATCCCCCGGTCGCGCTGACTTGCCAACGCAGGACTCCTAACATGGCAACGCTGAGCCCGCGCCCATTGTGATCGGTGAAACCATCTCGCACTACAGAATCCTCGAGAAACTTGGCGAGGGCGGGATGGGTGTGGTCTACAAAGCCCGTGACACCCGTCTCGACCGCTTTGTAGCCATAAAAGTCCTGCCTGCGGAGAAGGTCGCCGACCCCGAACGTAAGCAGCGTTTTGCACAGGAAGCGAAGGCGGCTTCCTCCCTAAGCCACCCCAACATCATCACCATCTACGACATCGGCCAAGCCGCGGGCGTTGACTTCATTTCCATGGAGTGCGTTGTCGGCAAGACGCTTGACCGGCTGATTCCCCGGCGCGGGATGCGGCTGAATGAAGCTCTGAAGTGCGCTGTCCAGATTGCCGATGCACTCGCTCGGGCGCACTCCGCCGGCATCGTCCATCGCGATCTTAAGCCCGGAAACATCATGGTGAATGAGCACGGGCTGGTAAAAGTTCTCGACTTCGGCCTGGCGAAGCTGACCGAAACAACTGCTGCCAGCGAGGACAAGTCCACCCGCACCCTGCGACCTACAACAGAAGAGGGGAAGATCGTCGGCACCGTTTCGTACATGTCTCCCGAGCAGGCGGAGGGCAAGAAGGTCGATGCCCGTTCGGACATCTTCAGTTTCGGATCTGTGCTCTACGAGATGGTGACGGGAGGGCAAGCGTTCCACGGCGACACCAAAGCCTCGACACTGGCCGCCATTCTGAAGGACAATCCCCGACCGGCAAGCCAACTTGTGGATGGCCTTCCCAGAGAAGTCGAGCGACTGATTTCCCGTTGTTTGCGGAAGGAGGTCAATCAGCGCTCTCAGCACATGGACGACGTCAAGATCGCGCTGCAAGAACTGAAAGAGGAGTCGGATTCCGGAGTACTCGGAGCGGTGGCCGTGTCCAGGCCGAATCCTCGTCGTCTCCACTGGGTTCTCAGCGTAGCCGCTGCAGTGGTTGTGGCCATGGTTGGAGTGTGGCTGGTTCGATCGAAGAAAGACGTTCCAGAGACACAGTTGATAGCAGTTCCACTGACCAGCTATCCAGGCAACGAGTCGTGGCCCTCTTTTTCCCCTGACGGGACACAAGTGGCGTTTGCCTGGAATGGAGAGAAGCAGGACAACTGGGATATCTACGTCAAGCAAATCGGCGTGGAGCCGCCTTATCGGTTGACGAATGATCCGGCGATGGACTACAGCCCTGCCTGGTCCCCGGATGGGCGTTTTATTGCCTTTTTACGCGAGGTCGCGACAGGCAAGACCGCCATCATGCTCACACCGCAGCGGGGCGGATCCGAACGGATTCTGGCGGAAATCGACGGGACAGTGCGGGGCTTAGGCTACGGACCGTTCTTGTCCTGGACTCCGGACTCAAAGTGGCTTGTCGGTTCAACCTCGACAGTAGGACAACACGGTGGAGGCTTGCACTTGTTCTCAACGGAAACGGGAGAACAGCGAACGCTGACTAACCCGCCAATAGAAGAACTCGGCGACACGGCTCCGGCGGTCTCGCCGGATGGCCGGACTCTCGTTTTCTCAAGGGTCTCACCTGACTACTACAACGTAACTCTATGGCTCCTGCGCCTCGAAGAAGGCTACAAACCGCTCGATAGAGAGGAAAAAGTACAGACGGGCCAGATGACGAACACGAGTGCAGCTTGGTTGCCAGGTGGCAGTGAATTCGTGTTCAGCTCCGGAGCAGGAACCAACGTCGGGCTTTGGCGGATTGCGGCTTCCAAGGGCGCGCTGGCTCGGAGAATCAGTCTTGACGTGAGCGGCACCTACGAGCCAGCCATTTCCCGGGTTGGAAACCGCATGGCTTTCACGACCGAACGGTCCGACCTCAACATCTGGCGTGTCGACTTGAAGGGGCCGGACCACAAACCGAGCAGGCCCTTTCGATTTATTTCCTCCACGCAGGCTGAGTACACTCCGGCCTTTTCCCCAGACGGACGGAGGATCGCTTTTGTGTCGGAACGATCAGGGACGGATGAAATCTGGATCTGCGAAAGTGACGGATCGAAGGCTACCCAATTAACTTCGTTCGGTGGACCGGCGATCTATGGTCCGAACTGGTCCCCCGACAGCCAGAACATTGCTTTTACCGCTGTGCAGAAAGGTTTGAGGGACGACGTTTACTCCATTAGCACTAATGGGGGAACTCCCCGACGCTTGACCACCCACCCGGCCGAGGACAAGTGGCCTTATTGGTCGCATGATGGAAAGTGGATTTACTTCGCCTCAACCCGTAGCGGCCGGGAGGAGATCTGGAAGATGCCAGCCAGCGGTGGAGAGGCGCTTCAGCTCACGCGAAATTCCGGCGACATGCCGGAAGAATCGGCAGACGGCAGATTTCTCTACTACATGAAAGGGTGGCCGGACGCCGTGACTGCCTGGAGAGCCCTGCCGGATGGAAGTCAGGAAGTGAAAGTTCTTGATTCTATAGATAGGAGCGGCGAGTGGACCGTGGGGAAGGAGGGGATCTACTTCTTCAGAACCCCCGACAAAATGGGCTACCGTGACGTCTGCTTCTACGAATTCACCACCGGCCAGACTAGGAAGATCGTTACCACTCAGCGTCCCCTGTGGAGCCGTATTGTGGCTTCCCCCGACGGTCGGACAATTCTTTACCCGCAGTCTGACGAATCTGGCAGCGTCCTCATGCTGGTCGAGAATTTCCGTTAGGAATGCCTTTACTACACCTACTCGCCTGCGTTCGTGAGTCCTTTGTTTGGAAATCTAGTCTTCGCGCAGTTGAGCTGTTCCGCTGTCTTAACTCGCGTGCGCTGTAGCTGCATCATCTGTGACCCTAATCACTGACAAACTGTTCGCCTAGCTTTAGAAGTGCTGTGTTTCATACCACCTCCTTTGGCTTCAGCCCCGGTGTCGTACACGCCGGGGCTTTGCTCATGGGTCGCAAAGGTGTGCATCGTCGGGAGTGCAAGGGACCGAGTGTCCAAGATAGGCGGGGCTCGCACATGGACGACGACTCAATCTCGGGACAAACTGAAAAACTCCGTCGAGAGATCGCACTGATCCTGCAAGAGGAACGACGCTACCGCAGGAGCAGAAGTCATTCACAATCTGAGATTGCCGAGCATGAGCGGCGGCGCTATCGAGTCCTTGCAATCCGCGAAGAGCTCAGAACGCTTGTCAAATGGGCAAAGCGACAATCCGGCAACGGATCATCCGTCTGGTATTGTTGACTTTCTTTTCCCGGTCGTTCTCGCCTGTCACACTTCGTTAACAATAGGTGAGTAGGATTAGCCGCTGTCAGGGGGCGCGAACATGAATCAACTTCTACGGAAGGTGTGGTGCGACGAAGCGGGCCAAGACATCGCTGAGTATGCAGTCATGCTGGCCGTGATCCTGGTCCTGGGTGGTCGGTACGGTTCGCCTGGTCGGTAGCAATGCGAACAACGCGTTCTCGTCTGTGGCCAGTTCACTTCAATGACCCTGCTCGAATGAGCAGTGGGCGCACGCATCATTATGACTAGCACAAGAAGGTTCGGGCCGAAGGTACGGTAGCCCATGCCCCAGGAACATCCTACCTCACCCTATCAGCTTCGCCCGCCCTCCAGAGGTGAGCATCCCTGAAAGCTGGCGGACACTCTCCGGTAAGATTTCGAATGCCGCATCAATAGTCCTCCGTCGATGTTGTGCAGGACGCTCTCGCCATCGGCGCGGTGGGCTACGCCGTGAAGACAGAGCAAACCACCTACTAGCAGCTGTGGATGCGGTTCTTGAGGGTAGGCAGTTCTGTAGCCCTATATTGTCAGCGCAAGTCCAGACCGTCAGTCGCGGTTAAGCGGCCGCAGATAGTGCGGCTGCACCTTCTCGCAGTGGCCGCAATTCTTTGGTCGGCGTGTTGAACCGCGACGCCCCACAATCGAGGCAAACCAATACTATCGGGAACACGAGGACGCCAGGATTGCTAAGGTGATTAGAACCGGAGAAGTGGATCATCATCTCCGATGTGAATTCCGCCTCATTGAGCGACGAGCATCGTGCGCAAGACATGGGGCACACTCCGCTACTGCTCGCAACGTACGCTTCCGTACACAGATCTGTCGGCCTGCAGTTGCGAAGAGCCGGTGAGGCAATAATCTGGCATAGAATCGACGCGATCACACGTGCCGGTGACGCCCGTCACGGCCCGTCTGCGAAATCGCGCCTAGAGTGATGTGCATTGGGCGCACCGCACCGGCTTTAGCTGGAACTTAACCGTCCGCACCGAACCCTCCCAAAGAGGCCAGAGCCCAACCGCCCCTTTCGTTCCTCGCGGCCTCATTCTTCTCGCTGAAGCTCAAGAAATCTGTGGAGGTTCCCACCATGAAGTTCTTGCTCTCTCTCAGGCAGCAAACGCGCGACATACTCCCGAAGTCTGGGCCTTGCGCTGAGGGCGTTCGTTGTAGCCATGGCATTGGCACCCGGCGCGCAGTCGCAAATCTACAAGTACACAGCACTGGATACGTTCCTGGCCTCTAGAAGCGATTCTTTCGAACGCAGTGGTAAGCGGTGGCGAATGAAGGCGAAACTGGAAAAAAAGGAAGGTTCAAGTATGAAAGTCACCGAGATAGAAATACATGCTGGAGATGTTGACCACCCTTACCGGGTTGTGGCAAACATCTCTGCAAAGGTCGAAACTGCCACTCCTTTCCCCAAGACTCCGACTCTCGAAAATATCAACTTCAAATTACAGGAGAAGGCTTCGCAACTGGGAGCAACCGCGGTCATCAAAGTGGAATACAACCGGGGCACGTCGCAGGCGAGTGGTGTTGCTGTTGTCTTAGAGTCTGATGAGGTGAACTGGGCTACAGAGTTTCTGGAGTATCAAAGATAAGAAACTCAGTGCGGACCATTTTGGATTCTCTATTGATAAATCGCCTAGTTCGAGAATGAGTGTATCCCGCGACTCTACGTGTTGAACACTTTATGCTTCTCGAAAATGACGCAAGTCAACTGGGTTGGAGTTCCAAATGGAAAATATGTGTTTGGAATTCTTGGTGTGAATCCACCACCGCGCATCTTTCTCTTCGCGGGACTGGAGGGAGCAATGAGAAGTGGGAATAGCCACTTTGATAGTGTCTGCATCAAATCCACCGGTTCTTACGTTCCGTCTAGGATTCTGACCAACGAAGAAGTAATGGCAAACTTGCCAAACTCTCCGGAGTGGGTTGTCGAGAAGTTGGGGATTCGCGAGCGGCACATCGCTGAACCAGACGAATACACGTCGGATCTTGCTGCCCGCGCCGGGCTGGATGCAATCGCTGCCGCGGGGCTTGAACCAAACGACATTGACTTGATCATTGTTTCCACGGCGACACCCGACCGCAAGATGCCCTCCTCGGCATGCATTGCGCAGACCAAGATGGGCATTTGCAACCGCTGCGCCGCGTTCGATGTGGCGGCGTGTGTGCCGGGTTTGTTTACGGCATCACGATCGCCGGCCAATTCATCCAGAATGGTATGTACGAGCGTGTACTCGTGATCGGCGCCGATACCTTCTCCAAGGTCACGGACTGGAACCACCGCGACTGCGTTGTGTTTGGAGACGGTGCTGGCGCCGTGGTACTTGAGAGGAAGGACCGGGAGAACGGGCTCTTTTCGAGCATTCTCCTCGCCGAGGGCGAAGGAAAAGATCAGTTCACTGTCTATCCCGGGGATGCCTACTTCACAATGAACGGAAGATCGGTTTACCAGAAGGCTACCACCGCAGTGCCCGAGTGTATTCAGGAAATTCTCCGCATAAACGGGCTGCGGACTCGAAGACGTCTCGATGATTGTTCCGCACGCAGGCCACCGCTGGGGTCCTGAAGCGCATCGCCGAGGTACTCAATATCCCTTTCGGATACAGACAAACTTGGAGTACTGACGCGAACACCGCAAGCGCACTTCCGGCTGCTCCTTAACCACGTAAACCGACGCGGTCTTCTCCGCGCAGGCGATCTTCTCTTGCCGTGTCGATCGGTGCAGGCTGGACATGGGGCGCCAGCCTATATCGATGGTAAGTTCCGGTCTACCATCCCCAAAACCGATCGTGAAAGGTCTAGCTTGGCCTATTTCTGCCGAACCTCTAGCAAGACTCGCCGTATGGAAGTCGGCAACTCGAAAAACTGGAACCTGTCGTGGCTGACGTGATATTGTGGTTTCTACGAACTGCAAGAAGAAGCGTTTCGACGAGAACAGCCTGCGAAAATGTATCCAGCCTCTAAATGGAGAGTGATCTCCGGGCGCACGATGATGATCCGTGCGTGCCTATCCTTGCTAATGGCCACGGTCGTGAAAGACCTCGCTGATTTCGACAGTTATCGTGCTTCCACTTCTCGCGTGATGCGATAGAAACCCTGACCTCTGGCGGCATGTAACGAAACCCGAACTTAGGTAACCTTCTGTTCGTAACACTCCCAACTCATAATGGTGTCTGATTATGGTTAGCTTCCCCAACCCTGCCCGTCGAGGTGCTTCCATTCCCGAATGGCTAGACCATCAGGGGCCAGTCGTTCGCAATCGCTTGGGATTTTGCTTTGGACTTGAATTTTATGCGGCACGAACCGAACCGGAAAGGGCGCTCGCTTGTTGTTGACGGTGACAGTTGACTGGACTCGTAGCTATACGATTCCGCCGGTTATGAGGACGACCGACTTCATTCCGAAATGTCAGTCCGCCCCGGGGACAACGGGTGGTGTTTTCCGGCAAGGGGAAACTGGACGATGAGTACAATAGTGACTCCGGCATTCTCGCAAGCAACTGCCTCCAAGCGGAGTGTCCCTCGCTACGAGCTAACGGTCCCTTTGGCTCTCACGGTATTGCGCTCGGGCATCCCCAACACTATCCCCGGACGCACTCTCGAAATAGGTGAGGGCGGAATGGGAGTTGTCCCAGCGTCACAACTCATCGTCGGCGAGTCCGTCCGGGTCGAGTTTCTTGTTCCGCACATGAGCTCGGTGGTGCGGGCGACGGCGGTGGTGCGCTATCAGCGTGAAAGGTCCTTTGGCCTCCAGTTTCTCCGTTTGCCCGTTGAACAGCAATCGATAGTCCGTTACTGGACGCGACGGGAAGGCGAACTTGTATTGGCTGCACAGTCAGGCGCAAGCATGGGAAAGGCGGTAGCCAACCCGAAGTTGCC
>CAVSVS010000014.1:0-312855 GCA_963731405.1 uncultured Acidobacteriaceae bacterium
CCGATCATGACGGCCTTGCGAATCGACGTAGTGCCATCGACCGGGGATGCCGCCCGTCACAATCCGGAGGATGGTTTTATTGTCGACCAGATCGAAGCTTGGGTGATCCGGCCGAATGGTCACCAGGATAAGATCCCTTCCATGATTTCATTTCTGATTCGGACGACGATGTCAAGACTGCGATCGATCGGGCCATCAAATTCGGGTCTAATTCTGAACTGGCGGGCGGCTTCGCGGCAAATCCTAGCCTCTTTCGACCGCGCTGGACCATCGGGGTGCCCGATTCACCGCTGCGGCTTTCTCATGGGAGTCGCATAAAGGTCCGCCTTACACAAACCCAGAATATTAACGACAAGCCGGCGCATGTGCGAAAGGCGCGTTTGTCAGCAAGTTCTGATGCGCGCTGGTCCGAGCTGATTCACGATCGGGAATATCGTGACAAGGTGGCACAAGTCTCGACGCTGACCCGGAAGTTGGAAGCGATTCCGAGTGTCGAAACTCCCGTGATGGTCGAGCAACCAGACTATGAAGATCGGGAGACGTTGGAGTTTGAACGAGGAAATTTTCTCACGAAGATCGGTCCTGCCCTCACGCCGGATGTGCCACGATTATTCCCCCGACTTCCTGAGAATGCTCCTCGCAATCGTTTAACCCTGGCCAAATGGTTCTTCAGCCCCGAGCAGCCCCTAACAGCGCGCACTGCCGTGAACCGATATTGGGAGCAACTGTTCGGCACCGGAATTGTCGAGACTCTGGAGAATTTTGGAAGTATGGGGGAAAAGCCAAGTCATCCGGAGCTGCTTGATTGGCTTGCCCTTCACTTTGAGAACGACCTTCACTGGGACATGAAGGCGTTATTGCGCGAACTGGTGACGAGTGCGACGTACCGGCAGAGTCCAAAAGCGATACCGGCACTTATCGAGAAAGATCCACGCAATCGACTGCTGGCCCGCGGCCCACAGCAAAGGCTCTCGGCGGAGATGGTACGGGATCAGGCTCTGATTGCCAGCGGACTCTTGAGCGACACCATGGGCGGACCGCCGGTGATGCCGCCTCAGCCGGAGGGGGTCTGGAACTCCGTTTATAACGACAGCAAGTGGGTCGACGCGAAGGGCCGGAATAGGTATCGACGAGCGATTTACACTTACATCAAGCGGACGAGTGGATATCCGAGTTTTCTCATCTTCGATGCTTCCGATCACGACGTGAGCCTGGCACGACGGATACCCACCAATACACCCTTACAGGCCCTGGTCACGATGAACGATCCGGTTTATCAGGAAGCCTCGGAAGCGTTGGCTGTGCGAA
This sequence comes from uncultured Acidobacteriaceae bacterium, assembly GCA_963731405.1. Lineage (GTDB taxonomy): Bacteria > Acidobacteriota > Terriglobia > Terriglobales > Acidobacteriaceae > Sulfotelmatobacter. The sequence continues at coordinate 1,309 of CAVSVS010000014.1, forward strand.
TGCTGAAGGCTAGTCGTACAACGAATGACCGCCTGCGGTACGGCGCGCGTTTGGTTTTGTCGCGTGATCTGACTGATTTTGAGTTAGCGACACTACGCGAATTGTTTGAAAAAGCTCTTGCGGAATCCGGGGCGGGCGGGTTGAAAAGGGCCTCGTATGGCAGAGTAGTATCCGGAAATGAGCGGCGCGCCATGACGGCGGTCGCCAGTGTTCTGTTCAATCTGGATGCAGCATTAACCAGGTGATGGTGATGACGAATTCCAAAGCTCGGCCGAAGGATGCGAAAGCGGACGAAGTCAGCGCCGAAATATATTCCGAACTGCGAATCACGGCACTGCAGGCGCAAACGCGTCGTCATTTCTTGCGGACCCTGGGCAGCGGGCTCGGAACACTGTTTGTGGGAACGTCGCTGGCACAATATGCCAAGCCCGGTAAAGAGTCCGCGCGCTCCGAGTCTGCTGCGCTCGACTTTACGCGCGATCCCTCCAGCCCGCTTTCGGAGTTGCCGCCGCAGTTTCCGGCCAAAGTGCGACGCGTGATCTATCTGCATATGGCAGGAGCTCCCAGTCAACTGGAGTTGTTCGAGCATAAGCCGGACTTGAAGCGACTTGACGGCGAAGATTGTCCCGCATCTTTCCTTGCGGGCAAGAGGTTCGCGTTCATCAGTGGTGTTCCAAAGCTGCTGGGGTCACAGTACCCGTTTCATCAGGTCGGAGAGAGTGGTCACTGGATATCCGATCGGCTGCCCCATCTGGAGCAGCAACTCGATGAGATTTGTTTCATCAAGTCCATGCGCACGGATCAGTTCAATCACGCGCCGGCGCAGTTGCTGGTGCAAACTGGGAATGCGAGACTTGGATACCCCTCGTTCGGTTCCTGGGTGTTGTACGGGATAGGCACGGAAAACCAGAACCTGCCCGGATTTATTGTCTTGCTCTCGGGCGGGAAATCGCCTGACGGTGGAAAACAACTGTGGAGTTCGGGTTTCTTGCCCAGTGTTTACCAGGGCGTGCAATGCCGCTCACATGGCGAGCCGGTCCTGTATCTGGACAATCCGCAAGGGACAAGCCGTTCGTTGCGCCGCGAAATGTTAGACGCCATCGACAAAATCAACCAGCAGACCTATGCGACATTCGGAAATCCGGAAACCATTACTCGCATCGCACAGTACGAAATGGCGTTCCGCATGCAAATGGACGCTACCGATGCCATGGATATTCATAAAGAACCGGAATCCGTTCGCGCCAAGTATGGATCGAAGCCGGGCGAGTCGAGTTTTGCAAACAATTGCCTGGTGGCGCGTCGGCTGGCCGAGCGGGGTGTGCGATTCATTCAGCTGTACCACTGGGGCTGGGATTCTCATGGCGCGGATGCCAAGGAAGCGCTGAACCTGGGATTTGCCGATCGTTGCCGGGAAGTGGATCAGCCGACTGCGGCACTGCTGGCCGATTTGAAGGAGCGTGGCATGCTGGAGGACACGCTCGTGGTGTGGGGAGGGGAATTCGGCCGGACGCCGATGCGTGAAAACCGGAATGGCCAAGAGATGAAGTATGTTGGAAGAGACCACAATCCCGGTGCATTCACAATTTGGTTGGCAGGCGGAGGCGTCAAGCCAGGAATTTCCTACGGCCAAACCGACGAGATGGGATACGAGATCGTAAAGGACCCGGTCGAGATTCGTGACCTGCATGCAACCATGCTCTATTTGCTGGGATTCGACCATCACAGACTTAACTATTCTTTTCAGGGCCTGGAACAGAAACTTACGAGCGTGAAACCAGCGCGCGTCGTGTCGGAGATTCTGGCGTGAGCTCCTCACTGATACGTTCAGGATGCAATTGTTGAGGGCAACTATTGTTCATGACCGCGCCTGACCGTCGCCTCCCAAAGGAATATCGTCGCGGCCTATTGCTCCTTCTGCCGATTTTGATCGTAGTGGCGCTATTGGTGTTTCTTCCGCCCGATGGAAGGGAGCGCGCAGAATGGATGCAATTCATCGGGCGCTTTCATCCTCTGGTGGTCCACTTTCCGATTGCGCTCGTTTTACTCGTTCCGATTTTTCACTTGGTGGGCCGGAGGCCACAATTTTCTTATCTACGGGCCTCGTGCGGCTTCCTGCTGGGGCTCGCAACATTCGCGGCAACCGCGGCTGCGACTCTTGGATGGTGTTTGGGCCGAAGCGGCGGATATTCTGGCCCTCTTGTTACACAGCACATGTGGGGCGGCGTTCTGCTCACACTCACCTGCTGGCTGTGTTGGGTGTTAAGGCCAAGGCCCAGCCAGTCCGAAGCACTGTTCGGAATTCCACTGGCGATAGCGGTTGCGCTGGTCGCGTGGACGGGATATCGCGGTGGACAATTGTCGCTTGGCGCTGATCACCTCACGGAGCACATGCCGGCAGGGTTGCGTCATGTGCTAGGAGTGTCAGATAGGCGCACGGCATCGTCAAAGGCCGATCCAAACACGTTCTACGGGGCACGGATTCAGCCTATCTTCGCCGCTCGATGCGTCACCTGCCACGGTCCTGACAAACACAAGGCCGATCTTCGGCTCGACACTTACCAGGGCGTCATGGGTGGAGGGAAGGATGGGCCCGTCGTTCAAGCCGGTGACACTCAAGGCAGCGATCTACTCCGTCGCATCGTTCTGCCCGCTAACCACGATGACTTCATGCCAAAAGGCAAGAAAGCTCTGTCATCGGACGAGGTGAAGCTGATCGAACTGTGGATTGGTGCTGGCGCTTCAAATACTCTCGCCAAGGACTCTATCAAGAACGCGCCGGGCGATTTTTCAGCGTCGAATGCGGTTTCCGAAATGATATTCCCGGAGACTGATCCGGCCGCTGTCCGTACAATGCGGTCTGCAATAGCGCCCGAGGTCGCCAAGTTGCAAAAGCGGTTTCCGAACATATTGGACTATGAATCGCGCAGTTCGGCAGATCTGCGACTGAATGCTTCGATTCTTGGAACAAAGTTCGGTGACAACGACCTCGGGGACTTTGGGGCTGTCGCCGAGCACATTACAATGGCCGATTTCTCCCGCACCAGCATCACAGACCGCTCTGCCTTCACCATTGCGGGTATGAAACGGCTACGCGTCCTTCGGTTCACGAACACTGCGATTACTGACGCTACACTGCAGCGGTTAAGCGCCTTGGATCATTTGGAATCACTAAACTTGTTCGGTACGCAGGTTACATCCGCGGTTTTACCGGCAATCTCGAAGCTGCCGAAGCTTGTGCATTTGTACGCGGGACAAACGTCGATTTCCCAGGGAAGCGTCGTACCAGAAGGACTGGCTGGCAAAGTTGTGTTCTGACAAGAGGCGGTTGTGCCCCGTTAAGAAAGTGCTGCCGCGTGTATCCGGATCCTAGCTATGGGGCCTATCAAGTTCGCTCCGCGCTGCCGCCGATCATTGGCGCCAGCGTTCCGTCTTCGTGTCGGACTTCCTCTCGAATCATTCCGAGCAGCACCGACAGCACCGAAGCGATGACTGGTCCCAGGAATAATCCCAGAAAGCCAAAGGCCTGGACGCCTCCCAGGATTGAAAATACCAGGACCAGCGGATGCAGTTGAACCTTCCCGCCTACTATCCACGGCCGGATAATGTTGTCAGCCGCGCTCACCACTGCGACTCCCCACACCAGAACGAATACACCCTTCCAGATTGTTCCGGCAAAAATTAAATAGAGCCCTGCAGGAATCCACACTAGGGCGGCGCCGGCAACGGGCACAATCGAGGCAAACGCAGCGCAGAGACCAAGTAAAAGAGCAGAGGGCAATCCTGCGATTGCCAGCGCGATGCCCGTCAACACACCCTGTGCCACACCCACGGACGCTATACCGTACACGTTCGCGACAATGGTGTCCGATATATTGCTGAATAACTTTCTTGCCTGCCCCGGCGGCAGCGGAATCGACTGCTCTGCCTGTTGAATCCACGCCCGACCGTCCCTGAACAGAAAGAACACAACTACCAGAGCCAAAAGGGATTGTGCAATCAGGTTCGCAAAGTTGCTGAGGATTGAGGCTCCCGATCCCAACACCCAGACCCCCGCCTGCTGCACGTGAGAAGTAATTACCGCCTTAACGTCGTACTTTGAGAGGTCGACAAAGCGCCCAACGAACTTCAGCCCCCGCTCCGCCATGGTTGTCACGAATAAGGCGAATCCACCCTGCTCCGCGCTCTGACGCGTCAAGTACTGGGCTGCGGTGACGGCCTCCCTTGCGACCAAGACGATGATGATGAAGACGGGCACGCCAAAGAGAAAAAGCAGCGCCAGCGTAGAAAGCAGTGAAGCTTTCCCGGATTTTCCTTTTGTCCACCCTAAGATTTTCTGATAGGCCGGGAAAAAGACGACGGCAAGAATAGTTGCCGCCACAAATGGATAAATGAACGGTCGCGCAATAACGAACGCAAATCCCAGCACAATGAGGGTTAGGATCCCCAGGAACCAAAGAGTTGTGCGCTTGCTATACATGTCGAGCTTCACGGGGCGTCACGAGTTCTTTGCTACGAGGTGCCACGGGCCTCTGCCCGTTTTCGCTGTCGGACGCGATTTCGACGTCCGGAATGTCTATGGTATTCGCGAAACTGGGTTCAACGTCGCAAACTCGGCCTTGGCTTCTCGCAGGATGGGCGTGTCGGGGTCGGCGTCTTTCCAGAAGGAAAAGAAATCCTCGTATGCGCGCGCAGCTTTTGCAGTTTCGCCCGACATCGCGTACGCCCGACCGAGTTCCAGGTTGGCGAGATTTCCGACCGCAAACGTTGCCAGTGGCCGGTGGGCCAGGATTTTTTCAAACTCAACCGCGGCGGCAGCGCCCTGGTGCGACAACAACAGAGCTTGCCCGCGAAGATACACCGGATACAAGGTTGCAATCGGCTGCGGGCTACCCAAATCATAGGGAAGAGCCGGTTGCAAAGCTTGCAACGCACCATCCCCATCGTGGCGGCTCACATGGATTGCGGCTCGAATCGTGGGCAACCAGTAAGATTGCACGAGCGTATCCAAGGGAAACTCGTGATCGAGTTGATCGGCAATCGTTCTTGCTCGATCTGCCTTTCCCGCGCGCGCGAAAGTCAAAGCCGCGAGAATCAGTGTATCTCGATTCCGCGCGAGGGCGAGAGCAGCGTCCGCCTGCTTTGCCGCTTCCTTAGGGGCGTCGATGTCCGTCTCATGCAAAGCGCCCAACGACTGCCAAAACGCGGCAGTCTCCTTCGAACCACTCTGGGCCGCCGATTCAGTGGCCCGGCGGGAGAACTCTCGAGCCTTCCCAATATGCCCCCCCGCGGCTTCGACGTCGGCTTGGATTGCCATAAAGATATCCTCGACGCCCGGCTTTCCCATGCCCCACTCAAGCTGTTGCTGCGTCGTCTTGGTATCGCCGTCCAGAAAAGCAACTTGTTGGATCGTCATGTGCAGCCCCGCGTCATCCAGATGGCGGCTGAACGCCTGGTTGACGGTAGCGGCGGCTTCATCGAAGCGATTCAGTGAAGCGTACGAAATCGCAAGATTCTCGTAGATCAGGACCCCATTGGACTCTAGCCGCAACGCCTCCTTATGCTCGGCCAGAGAGTTCTCATTCTGCCCTAGGGACATAAAAATGTTGCCGAGATTCGTGTGCGGTGTCGCGTCTGTGGGGTATTCGCGCTCCCACTGTTCGTAGATCGGAATCGCCTTTTCCAGTTCGCCGGTTACTGAGGCATAGTAGTGACCAAGGATATGAAACCTCTCGCGTTCACTGACGCGTTCGCGCAGTTCGTATGCCTTGGTAAAGTTTTCGGCTGCCAGGCCATGTTGTTGGAGATTGTCGTAGACCGTGCCTAGATTCGAGTACGCGCTGGCAAACTTCGGATCCAACTCGACAGCGCGTTTCATGTAAGGAAGAGCCTCGGATTCTCCCTTGGTGTTCCAGGCTTTCTGTCCGAGACTGAGTTCTCTGAGAGCCTCCAGGGATGGAGTAGTCGCCTCAATCAGCGGCACGTCGAACTTCTGCACGGTGGTTAGAGACTCGCCGAGTTGCCGGCGGAGTTTCGTAGCAGCCTCGCCGAGCGAAACCAGCACTTGTTCCTTGCTGCCTGCGGTCAGTTGTTCCTGCGCGAGCGTCTCTCCGTTGTGGCAATTCACCGCTTTCAATCCCACGACGTATGCGGTACCCAGGCTGCCAATCGCTCCCGCGACATATGCTTTGCTCCCAGCTCGTTGGCAAACCTCGCTGGCCACAGCGGGCGTGAGAGCGGTTGTAGGTTCCCGCGTCATCAGCTTCAGAGTCTTGGCGATCTTGCCTTCAGCGAGGATATTAAGAAACGGCGACTGCCGCAGGGTAACCGTCAAAGCCTGCTTGAGAGTGTCGTCAAAAATGGAATCACCAGTTGAATTGGCAAAATCCCCAAGCACGATGGTGTCCTCGGCTGTAAGACGATTCGCGTGGCGCCCGGACAGGTACATCGCTCCGAAAATTGAAAGAGTAGCTACAAGTGCCGCAACCGCCCAAGGCTTCCAACGAATGGTTGACGAGATGGACTGGTGTTTGCCTCTACTCGTTGAATCGGTATCGGCCGGGATCGACGATACGTCTGGATTCCTGCTAGCAGGATGAACTCCGGATGAGGATCGCGCCCGCTCCTCGATTTCGGTCTTCACGGTTTGCAGGTGCTCGCGTATGTCGGCCGCCGTCTGGTACCGATCGTTGCGGTCTTTCTCAACCGCCTTGCTGATGATGGATTCCAGTCTAGGCGGAATGTCGGGCTGAAGTTGGCGAGCTGGCACAATCGGAAGGCGCAGAACCGCCTCCTGAATTCCCGTCGCGCTGCTTCCGGAAAAGCCCTTGTGGCCGGTTGTCATTTCGTAAAGCACCAGGCCAAAAGAAAACAGATCGGTTCGCGCATCCAGTTCTTCATGTCGCACCTGTTCGGGAGAGAGGTACGAAGGCGTTCCAAAGGAATCGCCGGTTTGGGTCAGACTGGCCTCCGGGCTGGCCGGGTATTTTCCTGTCACCTCCTGGCTTTCGTTTTCGGGGGTGCTCTCAGGCGCTTCCGTTTCCACGAACTTGGCCACTCCGAAATCCAGGATCTTGGCCTCGCCGCGGGTCGTGATAAAGATGTTGGCCGGCTTGATGTCGCGGTGGATGATGCCTTTCCGATGGGCAGCCTCCAATCCGTCGGCGATCTGAACACCAAGACTTACGATTTCTGTCAGGCGGTTCAACTCGGAAAAAACGGGAATAGACTCAATCCATTCCCGGAGCGTTTGCCCCTCCAGCAGCTGCATGACGAGGAATGGTTGCCCGTCGTGCTCGCCGAGCTCATAGATCGCACAGATGTTGGGATGATCGAGCGCGGACGCAGCGCGCGCTTCCCGCTGCATCCGATCCAGTGCCTTCGGATCGTTAGCCAATTCGCTCGGCAGGAATTTCAGAGCTACGCGCCGGCCCAACTTGAGATCCTCAGCCTTGTAGACCACTCCCATGCCCCCGCCGCCCAGCACCTGCAGGATGCGGTAATGAGAGATTTTCTTACTAATCAGGCTTCCCGCGACAGGGGCTTCGGCGGAAGGCACTGTGGACGGACCCACTTCATCGACGGGCGCGATGAACCTGTATCCCCTTCCCGTCAAGGTTTGGACGAAACGGGGTTGCTCGGGATCATCCTTGAGCACTTGGCGGATCTTGCGGATGGCCGCGTTGATGCTGTTATCGGTGTCGAGGAAGACATCTTTCCCCCAGATCCGTTCGACAATCTGCTCCCGGCTGACGAGCTGCCCGCGCTGCTCGACTAGCAGCAATAGCAACTCCATGGGGATGCGCTCCAGCTTTAGCGCTTGGCCAGAGCGGCGCAGCTCATAGGCGCGGGGATCGAGTTCAAAGTCGTCCCCAAAACGGATGAGATTTGTTGAAACTGCACTTCGCGAAGCCATACTGCACGTCCCCAAACGAAGGGAGCAACATTCTACATCGGATCGGCGGGTTTGTTTTGTCTCAATGTCTTCTGCGACTTGCGAGCATTCATGACAATTAAGACGTTCTACAGGCGCCCGCTATTGGATAAACCCGGTAAGTGCGGCACCATCCGCCAACACTCGCGCTTAAACGCAGTGAATTGAGAACTCAGGAGTTCAGAATCATGAAAGCACTCTCGAAAGCTACCCAGCCTGGCGTCCAGTTCGTAATGGCTCTTGCCGTTCTTTTGGCCATCGCACCAACATCAGCTCTTGCCAGTGCTCCCACTGCTGCCGGACAGGTAGCGCGAAACCTCTTTATCACGACCACGACAGCCGAGTGCTGTGTCCTTCTGGGACCGACAGTCAGAATCAACGAACCTGCCACCGTCGTACCTGTGATCGTCACTTGGAGTGCGGACTACATCGTCTTCGATACCGTCCAGTTTGCTCTCAGTCTCAATGGGGGACCGTGCCTGTTCTATGGTCCGTCCGTGGCGAACCTGTTCGCCAGCGGAACCGCCAGTTCGTTCATCAGCGGAACTTTCCAATGGGTGATCTTGCCGGCTGACGGACTCAAGAAGGGAACCAACACCTTCACCGTCTGTGGTGGAGGTGTCGGTAAAGCGGTCACGATGTCAGTCGGATCAAACACACTCACCGTTCAAGGCTCGAACTAACCAAAGCCGAGTTCCGGTCTTTCGCTTTGACATCCGGGACCAACGAAAGGCCGGAACTGCTCGAGCAAGTCGGCAGCGGTGGTTTTTCACTGTGAACTTTTTACGGAGGCTGCGTATGACAGCACAAAAGTGGGTTTTCACAGTTCCGGTACTCGCTTTGTTCATCCTGTGGGCTTTCGCGCTCCCCGCATCAAACTTGTTGCCCTCAGCCGGACATTCCGACGACGAGCAAGCGATCCGCAGGCTCAACGAGGAATGTCTCAAGGCTCACGATATCGGCGATGTCGCCACCTTAGACCGCATTGAGGACGCCGACTTCACCCTCTCCGGCGATTTCGGTGTTGTCAGCAAGCAGCAGCAGTTGGATCAAGTCCGCCACCGAACCACGAAGACGGAAGTAGTCACTCGCAAGATCGATCCGCAGCTGTTCCGCTTCTACGACAACGTTGCTCTGGTAACGGAGACCGACCGGCCCATGACAGCGGACGGCACCTTCGCCTTCCAGTCCACGGAAGTGTGGGTGCGTCGCGGGGATTCCTGGAAGCTGGTCCATCTTCACTACTCGCCGTTGGATGAGAAGCGGTAAGCCGATTCTTGCATTCGAGATTTGCTTGCGGCCCTGTTCGAAGGAAAGCACAAAGCACGGAAAGGAGTGAAAAACGATGTTTACGACTCTAACCGGATTAGCGGCTTTGTCCTTCAGCATCGGCGGATATTTCATGAAGCTTTCCGCCGGCCTGACTCACCTGCGGCCAACTTTGCTGATGTTTGGTTTCTTCTCGGTAGGTGCTGTACTCCAGACCGTCGCAATGCGAGGCGAACAGATGGCCGTCACTTACCTCGTTGTCTTGGGTTTCGAAGCCATTACGGCGTTGGTCCTCAGCATGGTCCTTCTGAACGAGAGTGCGTCGGTGTCGAAGTTCGCCGGGGTCGCACTAGTGGTAGCCGGAATTGTTCTGCTCAGAAGCGGAAAATCATAGTCAGACGCGTACCTCCGGAGATTGTCATGAAAAAGCCATTCAGGGCGAAAGGCTACTTTCCCAGCAGTGAGCTGCACGCCATTCCGAAACCAACTGTTCGACGTTCTATCGACGACTGCCGTGTGGTAGAACGCAGAAGATCTTCTCCACGGGCCTGCCTGGCATTTTCTGCACTTTCGATCTCGAACTGGATCGGCGGCGCTCTAACGGGTATCGTCAGGTGGATTTCTCTGGATCATCGCAATTCACGGCTGCCGGGGGGCGCCGCACGTCTGAAACGGCTGTAGCGCCCTCAACACTATTCGAGAAGAAGCATGAATTGGAGAGAGGAGACTATGAAGACGAAAACCAATGTAGTTCTCGTCGCTATATTCGCAGGTGCAATGTCACTGCCAATGTTGCGCGCGCAGATGATCGACAACACGCAAGCCACCAGCACATCTAACGCGGGGATCAACAAGTCCCTGGCAGATGAAATAGGCGCGGGCCGTGGCAATGTGCTGACGCCAGGCTCGTCAATCTACATCATCAATCGCGATCCCTATCGCTCGATTCGGCGTGGGCGGCAACTCTTCCAGCGTAAGTTCACGCAGGCGCAAGGCCAGGGACCAAACGAAGGCGACGGAGTTGGCGACCTCAACACCGACGGTGCCATCGGCGCAGGTTTGACCGACAGCTGCGCTTTATGTCACGGTCGCCCTCGCGGATCCGCAGGGGCTGGCGGAAATGTTGCGACCCGGCCGGACAGCCGCGATTCCCCGCATCTGTTTGGCTTGGGGCTGAAGGAAATGCTAGCGGATGAGATCACCGCTGACTTGCGCGGCACGCGCGATCTCGCGATTTCGCAAGCACAGCAGAGAAAGAAATCGGTGACTCTGAAACTTGCCAGCAAGGGCGTGCAATATGGCAGCATCACGGGCAATCCGGACGGCTCGGTCGATACTTCGAAAGTTGTGGGCGTCGATACCGATCTACGGGTGAAGCCGTTTTTTGCCGAAGGCTCGACGATTTCCATCCGCGAATTCGTGGTGGGCGCATTGCATAAGGAGATGGGGCTGGAAGCTTCGACGGATCCAGATCTGTTGACAGCCAGCGCTGGTGGGCGGGTTGTTACTCCATCAGGCATGGTGCTCGACGGATCAAAGGATAAGATCAGCCCGCCGCCCGCGCCGGATGCACAAAATGGAAACGAAATCGATCCCGCCATGGTCGATCATCTTGAGTTCTACCTGCTGAACTACTTCAAGCCCGCGCACTACCAGCAGAATTCGACCACAGACCATGGACGCGTCGTGTTCCACAAAACCGGCTGCGATTCCTGCCACGTCGCAGACATGACAATCAACCACGATCGCCGAGTCGCCGATTTGGAGACGGGTTACGACCCGGTGAACGGCGTATTCAATAGCCTATTTGCGACCGCGAGCACTTTGTATTACACGAAGGACGACGGTAGTGGTCAGCCTCCACTGAAACTGCCACTGGGAAATTCCTTCATGGTGAAAGATATCTTCACCGACTTCAAACGGCATGACTTGGGCACAAACTTCTACGAACGCAACTGGGATGGCACGCTGCAAACGCAGTTTCTCACTCGGCCGTTGTGGGGCGTCGGTAGCACAGACCCCTATGGCCACGATGGCCGCAGCATGACGTTGAATGACGTCATTTTGCGCCACGGTGGCGAAGCACTGGCCGCCCGCAACGCATTTGCGGCGCTAAAGCCCTACGATCAGGGCAGCCTGATCATATTTCTAAACTCACTGGTGTTGTTTCCTCCCGACGACACTGCGTCTACCTTAGATCCCGCGGACCCGACTAAGGCCAACTTCCCGCAATATGGGCACGGGAGCATCAAGCTGACGGTACTATTCAATGACCCTACCGATCTGGAGTAGAGCCGGGCGAAGTCAGTCGCAAGACTGCTGGGCGTCCGGAGGACAATAGTTGCAACCGCTTGCAACTGTTGCAATGTCTATCATCTTGACAGTAGGACGGCGGAGTCTTTTAATAAGATCGTTCTTGTACTGGGGCCCCTCGTGATGAGACTGAGCGGGTTTGCAACTCCCCCCTCCCGGCGGTCTGCTCACATGTTGAAGCGTTCGCAACAGGGAGTGGATTCTATGATTAACGTTGCGCGGAAGTGGTGGCTTGGGGCTGCTCTCTTGCTGTGGCTGGTACCTTCTTCCTTTGCTTTCCAGCAGATTAAGGACGAACCGCGCCACGACACATGCAAGCCTGGCCATAAATGTAAGCAAAATGTGCCGGAAGGTGGCTCGGCTGCGATCTACTTGCTCGGAGCAGGGCTGACTTGCTTAGGGGCAATGTATATTCGCTCGCGAAGCTCTAAACCGAACCTTTCATAACCCAAACGAAGATTAGCCCGCGCTGGAGACTCAGTCTCGCGACGCGGGCTTTTTTTGATTGTAAATTCGACTGGCTCAAGAAATCGGAATCTGAACATTGGAAACTATGTTCGAGTAGCCGCTCTCTTCATTGCTCGAATTTACTGCTGTTGAAGCGTAGCAATAGGATGTCCCGTTCACTACCGACGAATCGGTGTAAAGAGTGCTCGTATCGAGCAAGGAATTGATTTTCGAATACGATCCGCACCCGGTCGTGTAGACCGCCCGGTAAATGTTGTAGCCAGTGACATCGGATGATGTGCTGGCGTTCCACGATAGGTTGACTGTATGTGTGGACGCTGCCGTGCCAGTTCCCGTCACGGTTTCCGTCGTGGTTGTTGGCTGCGCATTACTGGTGAACGTAAGCGTTGCACTGACCGCTCCCGCCACCTGGGGACTGAAGGTTACTGTAAACGGAGTACTTTGGCCCGCCGGAATGGTCACCGGAAGTGAAAGCCCACTCACGCTGAACACTGAGTTGTTCGAACTTACCGCCGTGACCGTGACATTCGCACCCGTGGCAGAAAGGCTACCGGAAGCGGTCCCGCTGCTTCCGGCGGCGACGCTTCCGAGATTCAGTGTGGTGGGATTGACGGCCAATTGTCCTACCGCGGCGGTACCGGTGCCAGACAACGGGATCGTCAAGGTTGGGTTAGATGCGGTCGAAGTGATGGTGACGGTGCCGCTCGCGCTTCCAGCGGACGAAGGTCCGAATTTGACCGTAAAGGTTGTACTCTGACCGGCTCCCAAAGTTAACGGGGTGGTGATCCCGCTTAGAGTGAAGCCTGTACCGGAGATCGTAGCCTGATTGATCGTAGCGGTAGAACCGCCGGTGTTGGTCACCGTTTCCGACAGAGACTGGCTGCTCCCAACGGTCACGCTGCCGAAGCTGAGTGTTGTCGGGTTCGCCCCCAGCGTGGCTTGTGAGATCCCTGTTCCAGAGAGCGCGATATTCAGTGTCGAATTCGAAGCGTTAGAAATAATGCTGACGTTGCCACTCGCTCCCGAGGCGGAAGCGGGTGTGAAAGATGACGTTGAACGTAGTGCTCTGACCGGCGTTCAGTGTCACCGGAGCGGTGATTCCGCTAAGGCTGAATCCTGTACCACTTGCCGAGACTTGAGAGATCGTGACGCTTGAGCCACCGGTATTGGTTACCGTCTCTGAAAGCGACTTGTTGCTGCCAACGGTCACGGTGCCGAAGCCAAGTGTTGTCGGGTTCGCCCCCAGCGTGCCTTGTGAGACTCCTGTCCCGGAAAGCGCGATATTCAGAGTCGGATTCGAGGCGTTAGAGAGGATGCTAATATTGCCGCTCGCGCCCGAGGCGGAAGCAGGTGTAAATGTGACATTGAAGGTTGTGCTCTGCCCAGCCGTCAGAGTCAACGGTGTTGTGATCCCGCTCATGCTGAACCCGCCGCCGCTAATGCTGGCCTGAGAAATCGTGACGCTCGATCCCCCAGTGTTGGTCACTGTCTCTGAAAGAGACTTGTTGCTGCCAACGGTCACGGTGCCGAAGTTGAGCGTTGTCGGGTTCGCGCCCGAGCGTGCCTTGAGAGACTCCTGTCCCAGAAAGCGCGATATTCAGAGTCGGATTCGAGGCGTTAGAGAGGATGCTAATGTTGCCACTCGCACCCGAAGCGGAAGCGGGCGTAAATGTGACCGTAAAGGTTGTGCTCTGACCGGCATTCAGTGTCACCGGTGTGGTGATTCCGCTAAAGCTGAATCCTGTACCACTTGCCGAGACTTGAGAGATCGTGACGCTCGAGCCACCAGTGTTGGTCACCGTCTCTGAAAGAGACTTGTTGCTGCCAACGGTTACGCTGCCGAAGCTAAGCGTAGTCGGACTCGATCCCAGTGTTCCCTTCGTGACGCCCGTACCAGTGAGCGGAATCGTGAGAGTTGGATTGGATGCGGTCGATGTGACGACGATGCTCCCGGTTGCATTGGCTGCGGACGTTGGAGTGAACGTGACCGTGAAAGTTGCACTCTGCCCGGCTGTCAGTGTGACCGGTGTCGTGATGCCGCTAACGTCAAATCCTGTACCGCTTACGGCGACTTGAGAAATTGTGACGCTAGAACCGCCGGTGTTGGTCACAGTTTCTGACAAAGATTTATTGCTTCCAACAATCACGTTACCGAAGCTCAGACTGCTGGGGCTCGATCCCAGTGCTCCCGATGCAAGACCGGTCCCCGACAAAGCGATGGTGAGGGTCGGATTCGTAGCGTTTGAGGTGATACTTACGCTGCCGCTCGCGCTGGCGGCAGACGTCGGCGTGAACGTCACCGTGAAGGTCGCAGTCTGCCCAGCCGTCAGGGTCACCGGGGCCGTGATCCCACTCAGACTAAACGCGGCGCCACTGATTGAAACCTGAGAAATCGTAACGCTCGTACCGCCCGTGTTGGTCACCGTCTCGGTCAGAGCCTGTTTGCTGCCTACGGTTACGCTGCCAAAGTTGAGACTTGCCGGATTCGATCCCAGCGTTCCCGGCGATATTCCGGAGCCCGACAATGCGCTGGTAAGTGAAGAGTTCGAGGCGTCGGACGTGATTGTTAACGTGCCGCTCGCGTTCCCGCTTGATTGGGGCGCGAAGGAAACCACCAGGGTCGTGCTTTGGGAGGCGTTGAGCGTCAGTGGAAGGCTGATTCCGCTCAGCTGAAATCCGGCACCGCTGACGGAAGCCTGCGAGATGTTTACGCTCGATCCACCGACATTTGTGAGTGTTACCGTCTGCGATGATTTGGTTCCCACGGTTACGTTGCCGAAATCGTCACCCGTCGGATTGAGTGTGAGCTGGCCGGCCGAGATTCCGGTTGCGGTTCCAGTCAGGGAAATGTTCATGACGGAATTCGATGCATCGCTGTTGATAGAGAGCGTCGCGTTGAAGGCTCCAGCAGCATTCGGTGTAAACACGATACTGATGGTCGCGCTCTGTCCTGCGGCGACGGAAACGGGGAGACTGGGGCTGACAAGGGCAAAATATTGGGTTGAGATCGCGGCGCTGCTGACAGTTACGGAATCGGGCCCGGAGTTGGTGGCGGTGATTGTCAGGGTCTTGCTGCTTCCCGCGGCAACACTGCCAAAATCCAAGGTCGAGGTTACGAGGGACAGGGAAAGGGTGCTGGCCTGTTTTTGGCCCGAGCCGCCGCCAGCGCTTACACCCTGGCAACCAATCAGAACGCTGAGGCTTGTCAAAAGAAGGAGCGCGCCTGCCGCTCTACCGAGAAAGTTCTCGAAGATCGCTCTTGATGGGGTCTTTCGCATGTTCGGCCATTGGAGCGTCCCCGGCACCACAACTGTTTTGATCCGGGGAAGGGCTCAGCATGAGTCTGCAACCACTCCCCAGATTCCGGTAGATACCTGAGGTACACCCTGCTGACTGCTCGAATGCCAATGATTCGGGTCGCTAGGACAGCTGATGGGAGTCACAGAATAAGTCTTTGGGGTAGACCTTTCGTGCGGCAGTTCGCGTGAAGACGGGCAAATTAGGTTCCGCAGGCTTTGTCACTTGGACTGGTGCGGGCTAGGAGAGGGGAATTTGAACGTTGGAAACGATGTTCGAGTAGCTGCTTTCTTCGTTGCTCGAATTCACCGCCGTTGAGGCGTAACAATAGGATGTCCCATTTGCTACTGAGGAATCTGTGTAAAGAGTGCTGGTGTTGAGGACGGAATTGATCTTCGAATACGAACCGCAGGAACTCGCAAACACCGCTCGATAGATGTTATAGCCGGTTATGTTGGCCGAAGTGCTCGCATTCCAGGATAGATTGACCGAGTGGTTAGACGCCGCCGTGCCGGTTCCTGTCAATGTTTCTGTCGTTGTGTTCGGCTGAGCATTGCTCGTGAAGGTGAGTGTGGCGCTCACTGCTCCTGCAACCTGGGGACTGAAGGTCACCGTGTACGGAGTGCTTTGCCCTGCTGGAATTGTCACCGGAAGCGATAGCCCGCCCACGCTGAAGACAGAATTGTTCGACGTCGCCGCTGTGACTGTAACGTTCGCGCCAGTGGCGGTCAGGCTCCCGGAAGCGCTTCCGCTACTCCCGGTAACGACGTTGCCAAGACCCAAGGTTGTCGGGGAGGCTGCTAACTGACCGACACTTGCTGTTCCGGTACCCGACAGGGCAATCGTTAATGTCGCATTGGATGCCGTCGAAGTAACCGTCACGCTCCCAGTCGCCGTTCCAGCCGACGGTGGAGTAAACGAGATGCTAAATGTCGTGCTCTGCCCGGCCGTCAACGTAACCGGCGTCGTCACGCCGTTCAAGGCGAATCCGCTGCCGCTGATTCCGATTGCGGACACTGTGACACTCGAACCCCCAGAGTTCGTCACCGTCTCCGACAGCGTCTGCTTGCTTCCCAGGGTCACCGTGCCAAAATCGATGCTCACAATCCCAAGGGAGAGTGTGCCACTCTGACTCTGTTGTCCCGATGCGCCGGAGCTCACTCCCTGGCATCCCAACAGCCCCGTGAGACCCGCCACAAGCAGCGAGATACCCGCTGCTTTCCAGCAACGCGTTGAGACTTCGGCTATCGGATTCCTGCGCATGATGTTTAAACGCCAGAGCCCACGATTGTTCTTTGTCGACGTATGACTCCAACATCATTGTGCGGGTTGGACCGCATTTGGGAACAGGTTTCGGAGGTACATGTTACGAGCCGCCAATAGGACAATGGTACCTCGTGACATAAGTGTTGAAAATTTCAACATTATTCACCTAACGAGAAAGCGCCAGACCTCTTTTGACAAGGCGCTCTTTCGTGACACGTAAACAAAGTGAACAGTTGCGTGACATTAAGATCTATCGTAGAAGCTGAAATTACACAAATTCAGAATGCTACAATTCCTCCCGTTACTTCGAATGTGATAACCAGAAACTGCACATAAGATCGGAGAACCCATTCTTCGGATCGGCACTTTGAAGGACGTGAGGCGATTTCAGGAACATTTGATCTCGCTTCGGGTTAGCATCCCTTGCGATCTTGAGATTTTGCATGGGCCGGACTCTCCTTTGCGACTCCCGACCGGGAGCAGCAAAATCAAAATCGGCAACCGCATCGCCGTTCAACCGATGGAGGGTTGGGACGGCACCTCAGATGGCTCCCCGACCGAGAGCACGCTGCGGCGCTGGCGACATTTTGGCGCCAGCGGAGCCAAATTGATCTGGGGCGGGGAAGCAGTGGCCGTCGTGCCGGAAGGGAGGGCAAATCCTAATCAATTGCTTATTGCGCAGCATACTGAGAAGGGACTCGCAGGGTTGCGAAGTGAATTGATTAAGGAACATAGGCTCGTGACCGGTTCCGATGACGGTTTGCTGATAGGGTTGCAACTCACGCACTCGGGGCGGTACTGCCGCCCAAGTAAACACGACCGCACCGAGCCACGCATCGTCTTTCACCACCCGATCCTGGATCGACGGCTGCGAATGCCTGGTGATTTCCCCTTATTGGCCGACGCAGACTTGGATGCAATCGTTGACCAATTCCACGTCGCTGCGGTCCGGGCGTGGAAACTGGGATTTGATTTTGTTGACATCAAGCACTGTCACGGCTATCTAGCTCATGAGTTGCTTGCCGCGCACACGCGTGGGGGAGCGTATGGGGGCAGCCTTGAAAACCGTACGCGTTTCTTGCGACAAGTTGTCCAAGGGATTCGCGCAAACGCTCCCGGTCTCCATATTGGAGTTCGGCTCTCAGCGTTTGATACGGTTCCATTCCGACACGACCCTGAGCGATCCTCTCCCGGAAAGCCTGGACCTGGAATTCCCGAGCCCTTCGAAGCTCTCCTTCCATATCGTTACGGCTTTGCGGTAAACGAATCCAATCCGATCGAAGCGGATCTTACGGAGACCGTTCGTTTCCTTTCTGTCCTGCAAGACTTGGGAATCCAGTTGGTGAATCTGACCGCCGGAAGTCCTTATTACAATCCTCACATTCAGCGTCCGGCGCTCTATCCGCCATCTGACGGTTACCTGCCGCCGGAAGATCCGCTGATTGGGGTAGCTCGACAGATGGAAGTGACACGCCTCCTGAAAGAAAAATTTCCTGATCTGATCATTGTCGGATCCGCTTACAGCTATCTGCAGGACTTCTTGCCGAACGTGGCGCAGGCCGCAGTGAGGCTCGGGTGGGTTGATTGCGTGGGTCTGGGGCGAATGGTTCTGACCTATCCTGAGATTCTCTGGGATGCAACGGAGGGACGCCCAATACAACGCAAACGGATCTGCAGAACTTTCAGCGACTGCACTACTGCGCCACGAAAAGGACTGCCGTCTGGTTGCTACCCGCTCGACGATTATTACAAGCATTCCGAACTGGCAAACCGCCTGACCGAATTAAAGAAGCAGTAGTAGCAGTGATCAGAGCGATGGAACGAGTTTTCCAACCCGGCACCATTGAAGCTGTTACCCGACGGCAAAAACCATGTCGCAAGGTGCGCGGCATCGCCGCCGCGCTGTTACCGTACCAGACGAACGGACACATCGATGTCGAGTCCTTCCAAACGCATCTCGTGGCAACCCACCAAGCTCAGCTGACCAACGCAGTGAATATGGATACGGGCTATGTAAACCTTCTCACCGAGACGGAAAAGCGCGATGTCCTCTCGTGGACTCGCGCCGCTTTGGGAAAGGCCGTGAAGTTTGTGGCGGGAGCATATATCGAGAATCAGGAGGGCGATGTGGTGTCCCTCTACCGTCAGCAACTCGACAGCATTGTAAGTTTCGGTGCGGTGCCCATACTTTTTCAGACCGCAAGCCTGCACGGCAAATCGGCAGGAGAAAAAGTGGCGACATACAAAGCGGTCTGCAATGGCTATGAGGAGGTCCTTGCATTTGAATTAAGTCCGAAGTTCGCTCCCAATGGCGAGATCTTCGACGAGAGCACAGTGCGCGGCCTGATGGAGATTTCCGAATTGAAGGGGATGAAACATTCTTCTCTCGACCGCTTGCTGGAACTCGATCGCCTTGCCCTTCGGGATGCTCATCGACCAGATTTCCGCATTTTCACCGGAAACGACCTCGGCATCAACATGATCGAGTACGGTTCCGACTATTTGCTCGGCTTGGCCACCTTCACCCCTGAGAAATTTGCCGAGCGCGATCGCCTCTGGGAAACGGGCGACGCCCGCTACTACCAACTCTCAGACGCATTGCAATATCTGGGCAACGTTGCCTTTCGCGAACCTATTCCCGCTTACAAACATTCGGCCGCTGTCTTTCTTCATCTTTCTGGCAGAATTCCGACGGATCTCCCCCATCCGAAGAGTGCAACGCGTCCTCCATGGGAGGCGCAAATCTTGCGAGATTGCGTTCAACGCCTACAACTGCCGCAAGCATCTTGATGGAACAGGGAAGCGGCAAGAATGCGATCTTAACTGTATCCCTTCCGCTTCCCGACGTTCACCGAACGGTCCGATAAAATCCTGCACTCCTTAGTGAACCGTTACCTGGACGGTCGCCGTGGTGCGTCCGAATTGGTTCGTTGAAGAGAGGGTATAGGTAGTGGTTGCCGATGGTGTAACGACGATACTGTTTCCCCGTACCGGTCCGGCCTGCGGACCAATGATGTTGTAAGTACTGTTCGCTGTGCTCCAACTCAACGTTGTCGGCTGGCCTTTGGTAACGCTTGTGGGGTTTGCTGAGAAGTTGCTGATCGTAGGGGATGGTCCGGTAGGAACATTTGCCGGAGTATAGACGGTACCGGTTTGGACCACTTCGAAATTCGAGGCCGTCATCTGTTTCAAGAGATTCAGGTTGTTGTTGTTCCAGCGATTGTCGGGGGCGCCGCTAACAAAAATTGCGCTGCCGTTATCCGCAAGAATCAACCCGTATTTCTTCATCGCAGTCAGGATCACTTGATCGTCTGCGGGATAACTGGAAATATCGAAGCTCGCCTTGAGGCGAAGCCGCAGACCCATGGGCGGAGCATTGGGATCGGTTGTGGTGGACGCCCAGTGCGTAGCCGGAAGCACAAAAGCTTTTTGTGTGGTAGGCACGGTGAAGCGCAAAGCATGGTTGATGACGCCGGCGGCGACCTCGTCGTATCGTGCCAAGCCTGCAAAGACCGGCAAGCCAGCTGCATCCGCTGAAGTCCACGTGTAGGGTCGCTGTTCGTTGATGGTCATATCCCAGACGTTAGCGGCGTCCGCGCTCCACTTTCCGTTCTTAACGCCAGCGCGATAGAGCTCGTAGAGCCAACATCCGTCTTTCTCCAGCACCAGCACATGCCGATCGCCGTTCCCCGGTTTGGGATAGCCCTCGATCAGCGCATTGGGAGGAATTGGCTTCGGCCCGGGATCACTTTCATCCGCGTAAGCCCCAACTTTGATTGCGACCTTTGCCTGGCTCCCTGCGACGACTTGATAGGGAATCCCAAGAGTCTGATTGTGAAGTGTCCCAGCGCCAAAATCTGGATGCAACGTCACCGTACTCCCGATGAAGTTAATGTAATTCGCTGAATTTGGATCGACTGGCGCGGTGGATATGTCGGTGTTCCATAGACTGTTGGATGGAAACGGAACAAAGCCATTCAGGCTCGTAAGTTGCCCCACTGTCATTCCACTGCAGGTTCCGGCTTGAGAAAATGCGCTGCCGCAAAGAAAAGCTGTAACGGCGAAAAGAAGGGCGATCGATCGATTCGAATGAGGTCCCATACGTCTCCTTCACTGCAGAAAGCAGTTGAGATTGATTTTGCGCGTGAAACTGAGACGAGATGGCACACAAAAGAGTAAAGATAGAAAACCGGGCGCGCAACCGGCTCCAGCAACATCGTTGAGGAGTGTATCATCGCAATCTCAACGATTAGTTGGTTTTGTTTGCTATTCGTGGATGAATACCTTATAAAAACGACCGTGTGCAGGAAATGCAATCTCGAGTGACTGACAGACCTTCCAGAGCGAACTTTCCATGGGACATCCTCTTCTCGAACTGAAAGACAAAACAGCAGTTGTCATCGGCGGGACCAGCGGAATCGGACTCGCACTTAGCCGAGGTCTTGCGCAAGCCGGAGCAAATGTGGTGCCGACGGGGCGTCGCGAGGAGCAAGTTCGAGCCGCTGCATCGATGATCGAATCGCTGGGACGGAAATCGCTCGCCGCCACTTGCGACGTGACCGACAATTCGAGCGTCGAGCATCTGCTCAAGGCCACTTGCGACGCCTTCGGAAGTGTCGAGATCCTCATCAACTGTGCCGGTCGTACTAAACGAACGCCTACCCTCGAGGTCGCGGACGAAGAGTGGGATGCCATCGTGGAGACAAATCTGACTGGCACGTATCGTGCCTGTCGCATCTTTGGACGCCACATGACCGAGCGTCGCTACGGGCGAATTATCAACATCGCATCGCTAGCTTCATTCGTTGGGCTTTATGAAGTTGCCGCCTACTGCGCCAGCAAAGGCGCGGTCGCCTCTTTGACCAAGGCATTGGCAGTTGAGTGGGCGAAGTTCGGCGTCTGCGTCAATGCGCTGGTGCCCGGAGTCCTGCGCACCGACCTGAATGCCGCCCTGCTCGACGGGACTGAGCGCGGCCGCGAGTTCTTGCTGCGTACTCCGATGAAGCGCTTCGGAAAGCTCGATGAACTGGCGGGTGCGACAGTCTTCCTGGCCTCGGATGCAGCGAGCTTCGTAACCGGCCACTTGCTTGTGGTAGACGGCGGCATTCTAGCCAGTGGCGTCAATCAATGACACTCTGTCGCAAGGGCCGACGAATGAGAAGCATTGCCATTCTCGCATTACTGGCAGCATGCGTATCATTTGCTTCCGTATCCGACGCTCCTCCTGCTGACGCGTTCCGCATACTTCCTCCACCAGGGAAAGAAGCGCCGGTGATCACGCCGTATCTACGGTATCAAGTGGACATGGGTTGGAAACAGGATGAGCAACGCGTCCGAACTTGGCAAGGGATTCGAACGGAAGAAGATTTATTGTCGGTGCAGCGGACGATCGAAAAACATCTTCTCTCCATGCTAGGCGACCTTCCGACAGAGAGAACCCCTCTCCACCCCCGCATCACAGGAACGATCCAGATGGATGGCTTTCGAATCGAGAAACTGATTCTTGAGAGCCTGCCCGGAATATATGTCTCGGCCCTTCTATACGTGCCTGAAGATGGAAATAAGTCTCATCCGGCGATCCTCGTACCAGCGGGGCATGCCGCAAATGGGAAGATTCATTACCAGGCACTTTGCCAGCGATTGGTGCAGCGTGGCTACGTCGTCATTTCGTGGGACCCAGTCGGCCAGGGTGAACGCAGCCAATTCTGGGATGCCAAAGCTGGCAAGAGCCGCTACAACCTCATCTGCGCGGAGCACGCGATCTTGGGGAATCTAGCATATCTCGCTGGAACGAATCTGGCGCGATGGGAGATTTGGGACGGCATACGCGCGGTGGACTATCTTTTGACGCGGCCCGACGTCGATCCTCAGCGCATCAACATTACGGGCACGAGCGGGGGTGGATTTCAAGCCGCCCACATCGCAGCGCTGGATCGGCGGATTAAAGTCGCGGCGCCGTCCTGCTACATCACTGCACTCCCCATGCGTATGTACAACCGAATATTTCAAGATCCCGACAGCGATCCAGAACAGGATCTCTACGGGATGATCTCGAACCAGGTCGACAACGCGGGGCTCCTGCTAATGATGTATCCACGTCCGGTATTTGTCTCTGCAGGGGCGCTCGATTTTTTCCCGATTGAGGGTGCGCACAAGACGGTTCGTGAAGTATCAGAACTCTACAGCATGTTTCATCACGCGGACCGCATCGGAATGGCGGAAGGTTACCACGCGCACGAATACTCCCTTGAGAATCAAGAAGCGGCGATCGACTTTCTCGATCACTTCAACGGGCTACCTGCAAAACACGGTTTTGCTCCTGTCAAAGAACTCGACGAGAAGGCCCTGCAATGCACGAAAACCGGGCAAGTCATGCTCGACTTCGAGAACGCGCGCTCTCTTATGGACCTGATCCGTGAGTATTATGTCGAACACAAAAGCTTATTGGTGCCAACGCTCCAGCAACTCTACAATTCCAAGCTCCACCCACGCATTGACTCATGGTCCGTTTCTGAGTTTCGAGGAGAGATTCCGGGCACCAAGGAAATTCGGTGGGAAGCTCAGGGAAGTTCACAGTTTGAAGGCATCACGATTGAGAAGTATTTGCTTCACCACAGTCGATATCTGGAAATGCCACTCCTCTACATTCACAAGGCGGATGGCGGTCAGCGCCCCGTGCTTTTGTGGCTAGGAGAAAACGGAAAGGCCACGGCCAAGGACTGGCCGAGCTTGATGAAATATATAAACGCTGGCTATGACATTGTCTCCTTCGACCCTCGTGGACTGGGCGAGACGCGAATGCCATACAAAGCCGCTTCACCCGATGACCCCTCGTTGGCGCGGTTGGATTTCGATGAAGCATATGTCAGTCCCATCTCCGGTGTACTCGCCGGCTACGTCTACAATTCGATCTTGACCGGAAGGCCATACTTCCTGCAGATGATTGAGGATGCAGAGATTGCTACTCGTTTCGTGCGGTCGAAAGTAGACTCTAGAGCCCGTATCACAGTTGTGGGAACAAACAGCGGATACACGCTCGCCAGCGCAATTTCAGAGACTCTGCCTGGGGTCAAGCTTCTCCCGTCAGCAGGCCACATCATCGAGTGGTCTGAATTGGTGAATCAGAAAACCGAACTGTGGCCCATTCAGTATCTGCTCCCCAGTGGGGCGTACATTCATTGAGCGGGCTCCTCTCTCGATTCGAACGTGTTAAACAAACAACTCACTGAGATGAAACAACCGGCAAGATGAGCGCCGACGGACGATCGGCATCATGAAAGAGGGTATTCGTCGCGGGCACCATTTTCTGCGAGGACGCCTCTCCACCCGTGTTCAGATTTCTGTCAAAACGAGGAAAGTTGCTGCTGCTGATCTCGAGTCGCAGTCGATGCCCTTTACGAAAGAGGTTACTGGTAGACCACAAGTCGATCGTGAATCGATAGCTCTGCCCCGGCTTCAACGCGGAAGGCCGCTCTTGAGAATCACGATACCGAGCCCTGATGATCCCCTCAGTCAGGTTTTGTGCGAATCCATCGGGCCAAACATCGACTAGTTTGGCGGTGAAATCGGTATCGACGGCGGAGGAGCTGGCGAATAGTTCGGCACTCACCGGTCCTGTGACCTCAAGATCCTGCTCAAGTGCTGGAGTCGAGTAGACGAGAACGTCGTCTCGTGCTTCCACCTGACGTTGGTCGCGTGCTCCGGGCTCGAGATGGGACGAGTCACAACACAGCGGGCCACCAACCGTGGGCACCGGTTTCGCCGGGTCGTAAACATAATGATCCGACGACTCCGAATGCGGTGCAGACGAGGAGAGTGTTCCGTCGCCGCCGACAGAATTGGCTTTGCCACCGGAATGCAGAAAATAGCGCAGTTGGCGGGCTCGCGGGAGTGGCCAATCCGTTTCGTTTCGCCACTGGTTGGCGCCCATCACGAAAATCCTGACGGGCTCTGGAGAAGAAAATTCATTGGCCACATTCTTGAAGAGATGCTCATACCAGCTGATGATGACATCATCTTCCTCAAATGGAGCTGACGGCCCGAAGTCTACGTCTCCAATTTTCGCAGACGAGCCGGCGTGGCCGCCGATGGTCACAAGTAGCCGCTGACCGCGACGCGCCTCCTCACTTCCACCATGCATTTTGACCCCAACATAGTTGCGTAGGGAGCCACCCTGAAAAATGTCGTACCATGCCGCGACCGTCAGCATAGGAACTTTAATGTCTGAGTAGTGTTCCTCAATCGACCAATTCTTCCAGAAGTCGTCGTAGCTGGGATGGGCCAACCAATCCAGGAAATAAGGGGCCAGCGACTGCGTCAAAGCCTGATCAGGCGCGTTTGGAGGCAACTCGAACAGTGGATATTCCGTGAGGGGCAGCTTCCAAATTCCGTTGAGCGCATTCGTCTTGCTACGGACAACGCGATTGAGTGTGTCTTGCGCCAGACCCGATGTCCACGATTCATTGAACCATTGTTCGAATGCTCCACCTTGGTAGGTCCAGCCATTGTGATAATTGCTGGCCGTTACGATGGGGCAGATTCCAGCGAGATGAGGGGGATGTGAAATGGCCGCCAGCATCTGTGTTGCTCCCACGTACGAGCCTCCAAACATTCCCACTCGACCATCCGAGTAGGGCAAAGCTGCAGCCCATTCGATTGTGTCGTAGCCATCGCTGGATTCGTGTTTGAAGGGGTACCATTCGCCGTCAGATGTATAGCGTCCGCGTACGTCTTGCACAATCACGACGTAACCGAGTGCCGAAGCCCTCAACCCGAAACCGGCAGAGCCGGTTTTGTCATACGGAGTGCGCTCCAAAAGAGTGGGATACTTACCTTCTTTTTTTGGACGGTATATGTCAGCACGAAGGATTGTTCCATCGCGCATGGTGGCCTGCACGCCATGTTCAACATTCACTGCGTCTGTATCCGTTGCGTGCGCGCCCAGCGCAACAAGAAATATGATCGAGCACGGCACGGCGAAAAAACTTGCGGGAAGAATCTTGCGAACAGAAGACATATCCGGTCCACCTATCTTAAGAATCGACAAAATCGACGCTGCCTGTTCATTTCTCTGAACCCACCAACTTAAGCATGCCGAATTGCTCGGGCACATGAAAACTTTTGCTCATGGGCGGTTGCCATGTTATCTCGTGGAGATGCTTCGGGGGGCCTTGGCTGCGAAACAAATTCAACCGCAGAGTCGTGCCCGGCGATGGTGGCCGCGAATCAATAGCTGCGAGTGGGATGCGCATGGCGCCATACCAGATATGTTTCTGCGTGTCGATCCTGGCGGCGACCTGAAATCCTGAGTTCCACTTCCATCCATCCTCGTGATGAGGATCGTGCAAATTAATGTCCAAATCGACCCATTCGCCTTGCGGAGAAAGTTCGAATTCCTTGTAGCGCTTAATATCCGAGAAGTCGGACCCGATGAACGCCTCCGCGACATCCCAGTTCCACAGTTCGTTCGTTTCCTGTCGGGTATTCGGTCCTGGCTTCAAATGTAGTTGTTCGTAAGGGCAGATGAAGAAGAAGTAAAGGTTGCTTTTCGTCCAACGCGAGCGAACCTCGGTGCGATATTCAGGGACGGGCTCTCCGAACGAATCTCTATCCATGTACACAGGGCGCGCCGCGCTCCAGAACGGCGAAGTCGGCTCAAGTTCCAACGCGGCATCGTCTTTTGCAAGCGTGCTCTCTAGCACCGCTTGTCCCACAACGAACTTTGAAAGACAGCCAGCCAGCAAGATTACGAAAACTTTAGCGAAGCCATTCATCCAAATGCTCCTGTACAAAGGCGTCATCCTGCAAATGCGGATAGGATCGGCACACCCTGTCGATTTCATCCATCTGGCCCGGGGAGAGTTCCTCGCTTGGATCGAGACACCATCGCCCTTCGAGCAGCCCTTGGCGTCGCAGAATTTCGTGAATTCCGGGGATGCATCCACGAAACTGATTGGCAGGGTCGAAGATTGCGGCATTCGCGTCGGTGATTTGTTGGGCCAGAGTGAGTTGTTTGCTTGGGATGGCCTCGGTATTGTGTTTCGCCAGCGAGAGATGCGAAACCGCGACCGTTGTCCACACGGCCCAATGCCCAAGCAATCCGCCCACAATTCTTACCCGCTGATTGTAGAAATCAAATGTCGTAAGCAGGTCAATCAGAATGTTGTCGTCATTTCCGGTGTACAACGCGACCTCTTGGGCGCGACCCGAATGGGCCAGTGCGCGTACCACATCGATGGTCTGGTAGCGATTGAATGGTGCAATCTTAATGGCAACCACGTTCTCGATCTCAAGGAAGCGACACCAGAACTCATACGACAATATCCGACCACCGACAGCCGGTTGCAGATAAAATCCGACAACGGGTATGACTGAGGCAATCGCTTGAGAGTGCTCGACAAGGTCAGAAATTGTGGCATCCCTCATTGCAGCGAGGCTTAGCAATACCGCGTCATAGCCCAAGCCGCGAGCCAATTCTGCTTCAGAAACTGCTTGTTGCCGCTGACCGCAAACTCCGGCAATCTTGACCACTTCGCGGCTACCACTTTCTTCCATCGCGAGCCTCAACACCGGCTCCAGCAATCCAAATTTCGGATCTCGTATTTCAAACTGCGTTGTATGAACGGCGACTGCGATGCCTCCCGCACCGGCCGCAAGATAATATCTGGTCAAAGCTCGCTGGCGCCGCTCATCGAGTTTGCGATTGCTGTTAAGAGCAAGGGGATGAGCGGGAATCACAAGACCAGATCGCAGTTTCTCTCGCAGTTCCATCAGAACTTCCCGTCTCGCGTTTGGAAATGTGTGGGTTTGTTCAAGGTCACCCCACCGTTGCGAATCCACGCCGCAATCCATTCGATCATCTCTGTTGGGGTCACCGTGGGAGACCCAAATAGAGATCGCGCCTTTTCAGCATTATTGAGCAGAGCACTGGTACCCTCAGGGTCAGGCAAGAAATTCGGCTCTAAACCAAAATGCTGGCCGAATGCCATCGCCACTTCGCGCACGGTGAGAGTCTCGGGCCCAGTAATATTGAGCACAAAGGGCGGCGACTGGCAGTAAGAAAACGAACGCAGGCACCAGGAATTGGCGTCCCGCTGCCAGATCACATTGACATACGGCATTCTGAGCGAAATCGGACGCTGCTCGAACACCGCTCGCCCAATATCCACCAATACTCCGTAACGAAGCTCAACCGCATAGTTCAGCCGCAGTAGCGTCACGCGCGTGCCCCATCGCATGGAACCATTCTCGAACATTCGTTCGCGGCCGAGTGCAGACTGAGCATATTCTCCGACAGGCCCAACTGGAGTGGATTCCGTCGCGCCGCCTTCCGCAGCCGAACACAACGGATAAACGTTGCCAGTTGAGAAGGCCACGATGCGAGCCGTGCGATAACGTTCGGCAACTAAGCCGGGGAGAAAGGTATTCATCGACCAGGTCAAGTGTTCCGCGCCTGCCGTTTCGAATTTGCGCGCAGCCATGAAGACAACGTTTGGAATCTCCGGCAGGTTGAGCAACGCGCCCGGTTCCAGTAAGTCGCAAGTTATGGTCTCAATTCCGCATGAAGTCAATTCCGCAGGCAGGCCGCCTTTACTGAAACGCGCGACCGCGACAATGCGAGGATTAGTTCCGGCCAGATCTGCAGCGCGACGCGCCAATCGAGCCAGACTTGGCCCCATCTTTCCGCCCACACCCAGAATCAGGAGGTCGCCACCCAATGCGGCCATGGCCGCAGCGTCGGCATCGGTTGGGCGCGAGAGGCGCTCTTCCAGTTCTAATACGTTATTGATCATCATCATCCCTACTCAACCCAGTTCAAAACCTGCAATTGCATAAATCAGCGCTTCCTGAACCTGCAAACCCTTGCCCCGCACCATGCGTTGCAGGTGTCGTGTGGGGTTGAATCCAAGATCTCGCGCGATCGCCACCGCGCTGGAGTTCCGAGGAAGCAGATCCCACGACCACCCCCGATCCTTCCCGCTGTTTAACGCTTGCTCTACAAGCTTTCGGGCAACCTCTGGCACATCGCACACGGACGGTCCGAGGTAATCACTGTCACGTCCCGGTCGCGTCATCATGTACGAAGTCCCATTAAATTGCGAAACGCCGCGTCTGCCTAGCCGCTGTAATAACTCAGATCGGCCCACTCCAAATGCGTGCTGATCAGCGGTTCGACAATCCTCAGGCAGTAGAACATCTACGCGAGGCATCGTGACTCCGACATCTGCGGAGGCCCGACGAGACCATCGCTCCACCGGTTGTTCGCAACGAAATCCCATGTTCTCGTAAATAGGCTGGCCTTGATCAGTAGCATCCAACTTCACGGTTTCAATCCCCAGCTGATCAGCATGGCTCAGAGCCTTACTCAACAAGCGCTTCGCGAAGCCTCGACCACGATACGATTCCTTGGTCAAGACCATTCCGATCCAAGCCAAACGTCGCCCATAATGAATTAGAGTCGTCGTGGCCGCCAGTTCACCGCCAACGGCGATTGCGAAGCAGCCTTCCGGCGACAGATCAATCAGTAGACCCCAATCTTCGATCGTTTGATTCCAGCCGGCGTGCTGCGACAACTCCATCGCAGCCGGAATGTCGCTAACCTCCAACCTGCGCACGACAACGCTGGAGGAACCGCTCATGGCTCGAATCTCTCCCGGAACCACTGTGCAAAGTGCGGCAGAGCAATCTCAGGGGCTGCGATCTCCGGATGCCACTTCTTTTCCCACTCAAATGAGAAAAATCCGTCGTACTTCATTTGGCCCATTGCAGCCCGAACCTCAAGCAACGGGAATTCTCCGTCGCCGGTAAGTACAGGTGTCCAGCCATCACTACTCTTGCGTAAGTCCTTGAGATGCACGTGCCGAATACGCACGCCCAATCGTTCCGCTCCATCCTGTGGTCGCTCGCCAGTTTCAACCAGGCAGTTTGCCGGATCCCATACCACGCCGATCTTCAATGAATGCGATTCCTGCAATATTTCCGCAGTCGCGGCCGCGCTGGCAAAATCGCCATGAGTCTCTAACCAGACTTCAACTCCACTTGCGGAGATGCGGTCAGAAAGCTCGCGAACCGAGTCGGCAATCCACCGCCGAGTCGAGGCTAGGTCAGCTCCAGGCTGAATCTTCTCTCCGAAAACTCGGATGCCAGGAGCAGACAGTGAAGCTGCCAGATCCGCCATGCGCTCGCCCTCTTCCACCCATCGCGCCCGTTCCTTTGAGTCCGGGGAATGGAATCGGCAACTGGTATCTACGCAGGAGATCGCCAGCCCGTGATCCGATAGGGCTCGCTTGGCCACTGCGAGTTCGGATCCACGAAACGCCGGCAGTTTCCAGAGCGAGTCCTCGTTTTCTAGAAATCGCAATTCAATGCCGTCATAGTGCGCCGCCACGGCAATCGCAATGACCTGCTGCATCGTCCAGTCGGGACAAGCGAGCGTGGAGAATGACAATTTCATAGCTACGTCATCCGCTCGAGCATCGCTGCGGTAACACGGTTCTTGACCCTGTTCCCGTTAAAAAAGCCCTCTAGATCATCCATAACGACGTCAGCAATATCGTGCCGCACGCGGCGATTGCTGGCCGCGATATGTGGTGTGATGATCGCCCCCGGCATGGTGCGCAAAGGATGGCCGATCGGCAGAGGTTCCAACGGATCGGTGACGTCGAGAGCACATCGAAGCCTGCCGCAGCGCACCTCTTTAGCCAGTGCTTCGAGATCAAGCAGGCCTCCGCGTGCGATGTTGATCACAACGGCTCCATTCGGCAAGTTTGCGAGTCGGCGTCGGTCCAGAAGGCCCCTTGTTCTGTCGGTCAGCGCAGCAGTCAATACCAGCAGATGTGCGCGCCTCAATAACGCAGCAAGGTTCGAAAAGCGAACCGGGTATTGCTTGTCGAGCGACTTGGGAACGTAAGGATCGTGGACCAACCATTGCAGTTGGAACCCACGCATCAGATCCACCAATTCGCGACCGATTCGCCCAAACCCGATCATGGCTACTTCACGACCGATGAGAGATTCAGTTGATCCATGCAGGTGCAACTCTTCATAAATTCGGTTCGATCGCTTGCGGAGTTCGTCCCTATAAAGGTCCAGATTGCGAGCGCTATAGAGCAAGAGTGCCGCACCCATTTCTGCTGTGGCACGGGCCATGGGTACAGGCGCAGTCGTGATCGTGATCTGATCGAACAAAGCTCGCGCGAATCGCGACTTCACCTCACCGCCGCAGTGGGCGATGATCCGCAAGTTTGGTGCGAAATCAGTCAGCTCCTCCGAAAAGCGTGGCGAGTCCCAGGTTGTGATCAGCGCGTCAGTCGCCTTCAGCTTTCGCCTGAAAGCAGAAGTCACGGTCCGGGCCCCCTCTCGACTCCAGCGAAATCGCTGCGACAACCGTCGCTGCTGTGCGGGAGAGAAGAAGGACGCGAACAGATCCTGTCCGGCACAAACGATGAGTTGCGGACGCGACATGCCGCACAGTCTAACATCGTTTTACGATTCATTTCGTTTAGTATCTATTAACTTCTCTTTTCCAACGGAACGCAGTATAAGAACGGGGCGGAGTCCAGCCGAGATGAGCAGCGTAAACACGGTCGACTATGCGGTCATTGGCCTTTATGCGCTGCTGATGATTGTCGTCGGGATATACGTAGTGCGCTTTAATCGTGGCGCCGCGGAATACTTCCGAGGAGGAAGCCGCGTTCCCTGGCTGGTTGCTGGCCTTAGCTGTTTCATGTCCGGCTTTAGCGCGTGGACGTTTACGGGCGCAGCCGGAGTCGCTTACCGGGCGGGATTTGCCGCGACCGGACTTTATATTGGTAACGCTTTGAGCTTCCTGCTGGGGTATTTCGTATTTGCCCAGCGCTGGCGGCGCAGCCGAATTACAACGGTGATGGAGTACTTGTCTGGACGTTTTAACATTGCTACCCACCAGACCTTTTCGTGGACCACCATCCTGTTTCAACTTTTTACCAGTGCCAGCACGCTATATGGCCTGAGCCTGTTTGTCTCCTCGGCCACGGGATTTCCGGTAACGTGGACCATCGTCGGAGCGGGTGCTCTTATTGTTTTCTATTGTGTGCTGGGTGGGCTGTGGGCAGTCGTGGTCAGCGACTTCTTGCAGGCTTCTATCCTGATGCCTTTTTGCCTGGTACTGGGCATCATCTCTCTGACACGCGTGGGTGGTGTTACAGGCCTGCTGAACTCGCTACCCCCGGAGATGAAAACGCTGCACGTGTCCGGCGAATTTGGATGGCTCTATATCATTTCGTGGACCATTATGGTTTCTTTCGGATACAACACCAGCGCCATGGCACAGCGCTACTTCAGCGTCGACAACGAGCGTTCTGCACGCAAGGTGGCTCTTCTGTGCTGTGGCCTGTTTTTTGTCGGCGCGTTTCTGTGGTTTATTCCGCCGATGGCAATGCGCATCATCTATCCCGACCTGCGCACGGTGTGGCCATCTCTGGCGAACCCAAGTGAAGGCGCGTATGCCGTCGCCAGTTTGACGTTGCTACCGCATGGTCTGATCGGCATCATGCTGGCGGCAATGTTTAGCGCCACCATGGCCAATCTGTCTGCGCAGTTCAACCTGAAATCAGCGATCCTGTCAAAGGACCTCTATCAAGCCCTTCTCCGCAAGGACGCCGGGGATCGCGAACTCCTGATCGCCGGCTGGGTCACGACATTCTTCGTGGGCGGCGCGACAACCGTGATCGCCGCCATCATGGCAGGCAGTGGACAAAGCGTTTTTCAGATCATGTTGACATTCAACACGATCATGTCGTTGGCCTATGGACCGCCCGCCCTGCTGGGGTTGGCGATTCGCCGAACGCCACCATGGTCGGGTCTCGCTTCGTTCGCGGTCGGTCTTATTCTTGGCATCCTGGGTGCATTTCATTACCACTGGTCGCTCATTCAGCAGGTCGCTTATATCATCCCGGCATCATTCGGGATCTTTTTTCTAAGCATGCTGTTTGATCGGGGAGACACGCCGGCACGCGCACGACTCTTCAAGAATTTGAATACTCCGATCGATGTCACCACGGAATTAAAAGACTCTCCCGATTTCACAGTTCCGGTTTTTCGTTTCCTGAGTCGAACGATCGCGTGTATTGGCCTTTTGAGCCTTTTGCTGATTTTCGCAGCTCCGCCGGATCAGCGGCTGACAGTTTTGCTATTTTCCGGCTTGACGTTGCTGGTCGGAGGATCTTTATATCTGGTGCGAGGCAGTGCCCCTGGTGGTGAAGAGCCGGCTGTGGCAAGCCGTGTCGTTACGTTGGGATCGAAGACTGAGTAATAATTCTCAATTTCAATGATTCGACTGGGACTCATCGGTTGCGGGGAACACGCTGAGAGCGGACACGCTACTCCCCTGGCTCGGTATAAGAGTCTGCATCCTGCTGATATCGAGTTGACCGCAGCTTGCGATCTCAACCTGGATCGCGCCCAGTTTTTCTGTCGACGTTATGGTTTCATGCATGCTTACCGGGACCTGAACGACATGTTGGAACGACACACCTTGGACGGCTGCATTGCGGTCCTTCCCGTCGAGCGAATATCCGACCTTGGCATCAAGTTGCTGCAAAGGGAACTTCCGTGCGTCATCGAGAAGCCATTGGGAGCATCCCTGGCAGAAGGAAAGGCACTGCTGGATGCAGCCCGGGCAACGCGCACCCTTAACATGGTTTCCGTGAACCGCCGGTTCATGCCTTTTCTCAGTCAGGCTCTGGAATGGACTCGCGCTGCCGGACCTCTCCGATACGTGCGATGCACCATGACGCGAAACGCGCGCGGCGAATCCGAATTTCTTTGGGCGACTGCGGTTCATGCGGTCGATGCCATGCGTCACATAGCGGGCGATGTTGCCCAGGCCAGCATTCGAGTTCTGGGCTCTCCAACTGCAATTCCCAGGTGGTACGCTATCGATTTGCACTTTAGGAATGGCGTTTCCGGACGCCTCGACATTCTACCCACGGCGGGAACGGTCGAAGAGACTTACGAACTCATTGGAGAAGGCTTTCGTGCGGTTGTGACAAGTCCCTTTGGGCCTGGCCGAGGATTGCGCTGTTTTCGTGACAATCGCCTCGAGTTGGCAGAATCTGTTTCGGACCAAATGCCCGAGGATGTTCTGAACGGATGCTTTAACGAAGCCACCGAATTCATCAGCGCTGTTGCCCACAAGAGACCGCCCCATCCTACGATTGAAGAGGTATTTCCTTCGGTCGAACTGTGCTTCGAAATGGCCCAAACCTTGGATAAAGTGTGGAGCAACAAAACGCCCGAGAAACTGTGACTGCGGAGGTACTTTGACGTGGTGATTAAATGCTTCAACGAAAAACGTGAGATGGCAACCGCCGCAGCCGATGAGGCCGCCGCGATCTTACGCGAAACAATCCAGGCAAATGGAAGGGCTCGACTCATCGCAGCCACCGGCGCTGCCCAATTTGAGTTTCTTGAGATTCTTACCAGCCTCCCGGGAATCGACTGGCAGCGGGTCGAGATGTTCCATCTGGACGAATACATCGGCCTACCAGCTTCGCACCCGGCTAGTTTCTGCCGCTTTCTCCAGGAGAGGTTGATCCAAAGGGCGGGAATTAAGAAATACTTTTTGCTCAGCGGAGATCAGGATCCGGCGGATGTTATTCGCCGCGTTGGGGAAGCATTGCTCTCTGCACCCATCGATTTAGCTTTCGTGGGTGTTGGAGAGAATGGACATCTCGCCTTTAACGATCCTCCCGCAGATTTCGAAACGGAGCAACCGTATCTCGTCGTTAAGCTAGACGAAGCTTGCCGGCGCCAGCAACTCGGTGAGGGTTGGTTCGCCACCCTCGAAGATGTCCCGCAACGTGCCATCTCCATGAGCATCCGCCAGATCCTGAAGACTAAGAAGATCTTGTGCATCGTTCCCGACGCCCGCAAAGCCGCCGCGGTGAAAGCATGTTTCGAAGGCGAGGTCAGTCCCTTAGCCCCAGCATCCATCTTGCGCACGCATCCGAATACGACGGTGTACCTGGACATCAATTCCGCAGCTCGCTTGCGTCCCGAAACCCTCCCCTCGTTTTCTGCGCGCTGACGGGCAATGAGGCGCGATTTCGGGTAGACATCTGAGAATTAATCCAGCTGCGTCGCGCGCAAAGACCGCGTTGTTGATCGTCAACGAAGCTTGCGTTTTGTTTCATATTGGTTTTTCATTTGCTGTTCTTTGTTTACTTTTCATATCTGGTGTGATAAAAACGCGGCGAAACGGAAACTCACCGTAATTTGGGAGTATGTTTATGAAATCGGTGATGCGCTTTGCCCTCTTTTTTTCTTTCCTGCCGCTACTAGGAACAACCCAACTTTCATTCGCACAAGGAACAGATCTGGGTACGATTGTCGGTGTCGTGACCGACACGACCGGTGCTGTCGTCCCCAATGCAAAAGTTGTTGTTCTGGACCTTGACACCAATACTCCGCACGAGACTAAGACGAATGCGCAAGGGGAATACAACGTCTTCGCTCTAAATTCTGGCGCGTATCAAGTCGTGATTTCCGCACCCGGGATGACTACCGCGAAAATCACCCGCGTCCGCGTGAACGGAAGTGATACCGTAAGCGCCAACGCCGTGCTGAAGGTGTCAGCCGCATCGGAGTCCGTCGAGGTGACCGCCGACGCGCCTCTTGTTGACGCCGACGACCAGACGATCAGCGATACCATCACGAGTCGTGCGGTGATCGAACTCCCTCGCGATAGTCGCGACGTCTACTCGTTTCTATATTTGAACCCTAACATCACTCAGTCAGGCACAGACGGTTCGTTCAAGTTTCTCGGGGCGCAAAGTTACGGTGCAAGTTTCTCGCTGGATGGACAGCGTTCCAATGGCGGCATCTTCGGCGAGCCTACCGCCAGCCAGCCTTCTCTTGAGGCGGTCGGAGATATTAACGTCCTTTCGAATGATTTCAGCGCAGAATATGCCGGCATTGCGAATGTGCGAGTAACGACAAAGCGCGGAGGAGCCGGATACCATGGCTCGGCTTTTTACAACAATAAGAATTCAGCTCTTGCGGCGTGGACACTTCAGGATCTAACCGGCAAAGCGAACTTTGCACCCACGCCGTTTCAGCCTGCTTATCCCAATCCGTTTTTCAACATCACCGATATCGGAGGTTCAATCGGAGGGCCGATCCCGGGTTTGAAAAAGACCTGGTTCTTCGCCGCCTACGAAAGGAACTGGACGGTCCAGCCGCTCAACGTCCAATCTAGTACGCTGCCACACCCAAGTATGTGGGGCGGCGATTTCTCCATGGTCGATGACTCGATCAAACCCACCGTTCCTGCCGATGTGGCGGCGGCAATGACTTCCGCAGAGATCGCAAGCGATACGGTCGGAGGCCTTGGGCAACAATTCATCACAGTTCCGTCCCGCTTTCTCAATCCCAGCGTTCAGTCATTGATAGCGACTTATTTTCCGCACATCGGCCTCTCGGCTCCGATCGATTCCAGCACCGGTCGCATTCCCGGTTATGAGACAAACCTGCCCACAAACTCGGTCCAGGACCTGGGCACGTTGCGCATAGATCACGACTTTAGCGAAAAAGATCATCTTTATGGTGCATACAACACGGGCGCTCAGACCTACGCAAATGCGCTTGTGCAAACACCCTATACGGGCCTCGGCTTAGATCAGAATATCCGCAGGAATAACACCCTTTCGTTCTCCTACACACACGTTTTCAATACGAACATGGTGAATGAAGCGCGCGGCGGATTCAATCATCAGGATCTGTACCGTCACAGCAATACGACTCTGGAAGGTTTCCTTTCGAGCATCGGCTTCGACCAGACCGACATCGCTGCCTATGGTGCGGTCGTCGGGACGAATGAACTTACGACATTTGGGCATCCCGCAGTTACGTTTAGTCGAAACCGGTTCGCCGCCTTTCAGAACGGTGGCCGAAATACTGATCGTCCGCAGAATCAAGGCCTGGTCACTTTTGGAGACACTTTTACATGGGTCATCCGAAAGCACAGTTTGAAAATGGGTGCCGATTTCGTCCGCAATGCGGCGGTCGACGGATTCGCGGTGAACCGCGGCAATCCTCGCGGGGCCATTGCCTACACAGGCGGGGGAACGGATCCCTTTGCCAGTTTCATCCTCGGCGAACCCGCGACCAGCGTCTCTTACATCAACGCGCCCCGTCCGCCGATGGATGTTTACAACTGGGAGCAAGGTTTTTTTGTGCAGGATGACTGGAAGCTGTCGTCGCGGCTTACGCTGAATCTCGGTCTGCGCTATGAACTGGTTACACCGTTTATCGAAAACCACGACCTCCTGACCAACTTTGACGCGAACTATGTTGACCCCAATACCGGAGAGAAGGGACGCTTCATTATCCCTTCCGATAAGACGCTGCCTTACCTTGACACAAGAATCCTGACGACGCGCCCCGTTGTCACTGCTGCCCAATCCGGTCTCGGGATCGGCCGTGGAGTGGTGCGTATGGACAAGAATAATCTTGCGCCGCGAGTTGGATTGGCCTTCCGCCTCAATGACAAGTCCGTGCTGCGTGGCGGATATGGTTTTTACTATCCAACTTCGGCGGCTCAGGGAATTCGGGATCCAATCGCGACTAACCCCTTTAACCAAGGGCTGACGAAGACAGGTTTCGATGACAACAACAATCCCGTTCCCCTTAGCGGGTGGCCCGGTAACTCAACATGGCTTCAGTCCGCTCAATGGTGGATTTGTTTCAACCGGCTTCGGCGGACTGCCTGCCATTAACGCGGTCCCAGTCGGCTTACAGCAACCTCGAATTCAGCAATACAACGCCACGTACGAGCGCGAGATTTTTCGTGACACTTCGCTGCGAGTCTCCTATTTGGGAACCACTCTGAGCGGTCTGATCGCGGGAGTCGACTTGAACGAAATACGAGCCAGCGATACTCCGTTTGGCACAACAATTGGGGATGGCGTGACACCATGTGATCCGCTCAACAACGCCGATTGCGACTATTCTCCGGCTGACTTGGCGCGTCAGCCGTTTCCTGGTCTGGGCGATTTCCTGCTCAGTTACGGCAACTTCGGACACGGCCATTCCAATGCATTCCAAACTCAGCTCGAAAAGCGCTATTCCCACGGCTTGATGCTCAACATCTCGTATACCTACCTAGACCAGAAGTCGACTGGTTTAGATACCGGTAACTCCAGTTTGGGGGGCATCGCTTACAACGCGTTCGATCCCAACCACGACTACGGACAGGAATCGTTTTTTCCAAAGAACCGCTTCGTGGCGTATGGCATTTACGACTTGCCAGTGGGCCGAGGAAAGAAGTTTGGATCCTCGTTCCCGACCTGGGCGGACGCTATTTTGGGAGGCTGGCAAACCACGTTTAACATGTTTGCGAAGAGCGGGACGGGATTCACTCCTTTCTGGCTCTGTGACGATTGCGGCACGGCTGAGCCAGGAAATATCGGAGTCAGTTCGCTTGACGCATTTGGTGACTTCAACTCCGAGCCCTCTTTCCGGCCAGTCGTAACCGGAAACTATAACCACCGCAGCGGCAATCAGATCTGGGATCCCAACGCATTTGCCCTCCCCCCCCTGGGAGCCGATCTTTTCAGCAACGCTCAAATCGCCAAACGTAACCTCTTGCAGGGCCCGGGCACTTGGGGAGTGAACCTTGGAATTCACAAGACCTTCCACTTTGGTGAGCGTGTAGCCGCGACGTTTGGTGCGGACATCGACAATTTGTTCAACCATCCGTTGTTCTCGCCGGACAGTGACTACGGTGGTGGTGGCGGGCCATTCGCATTTCTCGGCGACTTCGATATCGGAGTTGATCCCGCAACCTTGAGGCCGGTTGTAGCCGACGTCACGCCCAATGTCGACTTCGGTCGCCTTGAGCAGACGTTCACACAAGATGGCGTCGATAGTCGTCGCACGATTCGCTTGCTGCTAAGGATCACCTTCTAACGTCGTCGATTCATTCGCCGCGATGTCACAATCAAGAAATGTGACTCGCGGCGTTTCTGATTCACGGCGAATGACGGGAATCAGCTACTACGGCCGCGTGACGATGCCGCCCTCAACTGGACACCTATGAACCGTCGCTTTCTTCCGATCGTTGTGCTCATCGTTTGCCTGACTGCTGCCTTCGCCGAACGACCCGGAGGGTTCCGCGTGATTGGACCGGGTGGCGGAGGCGCGATGTTCAATCCGACTATCAGTCCGCACGACCCCAACATCGTCTTGATTTCTTGCGACATGAGTGGCTCCTACATTACCCATGATGGAGGCCGTTCCTGGCGCATGTTCAACCTGCGTGGCGTCGTAAATTTCTTTGTATTCGACCCAGTCGATTCGAAAACAATGTATGCCCATGCCACCGCCTTATGGCGCACCACGGATGCCGGCGAACACTGGAATCTGGTTTACCCCAGTCCTTCCGCGGTGAAGGGCGTCAAGATGAATTCAGATCATTCTGACGAATCGATCCTTGCCGATCCGGATCCGCTGAGCTCGATTTCAGCCATGGCGGTTGATCCTGCCAACTCTCACATTCTCTACGTGGCCGCTGGGCCCAAGGAGAGTCCCGCACTGTTCGTGTCGCGTGACTATGGAAAGAACTGGCAGAAACAAGCGAGCTTACCCGATGTTCCACGGCGGATTTGGGTGGACCGGCATTCCGCCGCCGGAGGGCCCACATTATTTCTAGCGAGCGCCCGCATGATTGCGATTGTTAACGCGGACAAAATTCGCACCCTTCCGCTTCCGGCCACGGTGACTGACGTATCCTTGGGCTTCGACTCAGGCGAGCAGCCAACCATCTATGCCACTTCACAGCAGGGCATCCTCGTCTCCAAGGATGGCGGCGTCAACTGGAACCCAAGCAATCTGCCGGGCGAGGGAGCGAAGGTCCCGGCCATTGCAACGAGCTTCTTCCATCCTGAAACAGCCTATGTCTCCTACGATCACCTAATGCTTGATGGAAAATCGTGGATGGGCGTCGCAAAAACCACCAACTCTGGAGCCGACTGGCAGTTGGTCTGGAAGGAATCTGACACTGCCGCAAAGAACGTGAAGGACAATTGGATCACCGAACGTTTCGGTCCGATCTGGGGAGAGAATCCTCTGGCTCTCACAGTAGATCAACACGATCCCAATTTAGCCTATGCAACCGACTTGGGAAGAACGATGCGGACCACCGACGGCGGCGCTACCTGGGTAGGCCAGTATTCTGGCAGAGTCGATGACGCTGGCTGGACCAGCCGCGGTCTTGACGTCACCACCAGCTACGGAATTCACTTCGATCCATTCGATCCCAAACGCCAGTTCATTACCTATACCGATATAGGGCTCTTTCGCAGCGAGGACGGCGGCCAATCCTGGACAAGCTCAACCACTGGAGTTCCGAGCGAGTGGATGAATACCACGTATTGGGTTGTGTTCGACCCCAAGGTCCGCGGCCGGATGTGGAGTGTGAATAGCTACACGCACGACCTTCCTCGACCGAAGATGTGGCGGCATACATCCGTACTGACTTATAAAGGTGGCGTTTGTCGGAGTGATGACGGCGGCAAGAGTTGGACGAAGTCGAATAGCGGAATGGACGAGACGGGGGCAACTCACATCCTCCTTGATCCCACCAGCCCAGTGGACGCGCGAGTGTTATACGTGGCCGGGTTTGGTAGAGGAGTTTATAAAAGTTCAGACGGTGGTCGCAGCTGGGCCTTGAAGAATAATGGGATCACGCAACAGCAACCATTTGCGTGGCGGCTAGCTCGGAGTTCGAATGGCACGCTGTTTGTGGTCATTGCGCGCAGGTCGGAGGATGGCAGTATTGGAAATCCTGGCGATGGTGCACTGTACCGTTCGACGGATGGCGCCGAACATTGGCAGCCGGTTTCTTTGCCTGAAGGCACCAACGGACCCAACGGACTGGCTGTTGATCCCCAGTCGCCCGATCGACTCTACCTCGCATCGTGGGCTCGAGCGACCGGAATGCATGGTGATGGCGGCGGAATCTTTCTTTCGGAAGACGGTGGGAAAAGTTGGAAGCAGGTCCTCGAAAAGGATCGTCATATCTACGACATCACTGTCGACCCGCAGGACCCCAACGTGTTGTATGCGACCGGCTTTGAGTCGTCTGCTTGGCGATCGGCGGACCGCGGCCTGCATTGGGCTCGCATTCCGGGGTTTAATTTCAAGTGGGGACATCGCGTGATCCCTGATCCTGTGCACCACGATGAGGTGTACATTACGACGTTTGGTGGGAGCGTTTGGCACGGCGCCATCAATGGAAAACCGCGCCCTGTAGACATCGATACACCCGTGCTCGAGCCCGGACAATAGTGGGAGGAGATGCGTGATTAATCGGCGCCAATGGCTGTATGGAATGGGTCTGGTGGCAGGGGCAGGCGTTCAAGCTGGCAGCGCGATCAGCGTTGTTGCAAACGACACGACCACGCCAGCGCCATTGGAACTGTCGCAGTACGAGCCCAAAAGCATGCTTCGGGTGCACGAGTCGCACATTGAACGTTCAAAATTTCCGAACATCGATTTTCATACACACATCTCCGGTTCGACCCGGTCGGAAAAAGGCGTCGAGCTCTCGCCTGATCGCGAGTACCTCGGAACTCCGCAAGAACTGCTGGCTGTCATGGATCGCAAGAACATTCGTGCCATGGTCAACTTGACTGGTGGTTACGACAATGGTCTCGCTGAAGCAGTAGCAAAGTACGACCGCTCATATCCCAGCCGTTTTTACACCTTCACAGAGCCTAGCTATTCACGTTTCAAAGAACCAAATTATCCAACGCTGCAAGCGCAAGCCATCGAGCGAGCCCACCGCGACGGTGCACGTGGCCTGAAGATTCTCAAGACGCTCGGACTTTATCTTCGCGAAAACATCACCTCAGGCACGCTGGTAAAGATTGATGATGCGCGTTTTGATCCCATGTGGGATGCCTGTGGCCAACTGAACATGCCAGTTGCCATTCACGTCTCCGATCCTGTAGCGTTTTTCACTCCGACCGATCGCTTTAACGAGCGCTACGAAGAATTGAATAACCATCCTGATTGGTCTTTCTACGGGCACGATTTTCCCAGCAATGCCGAATTGCTCGCGGCCCGCAACCGCGTGATTGCTAAGCATCCCAAAACCCAATTTGTGACCCTGCACGTCGGCAACTTCTCGGAAGACCTGCAAAATGTCGGTGAAAGTCTCGACCGATTTCCTAGCATGTCTGTAGACCTTGCAGCGCGCATCGGTGAACTTGGACGCCAGCCGATAACTGCCCGAAAGTTCTTCGACAAGTATCAAGACCGAATCTTGTTTGGCACGGACGCGACGCCGCACGGGGATGAATTTCCTCAGCAGGTTTTCAACGATCAGTTGTACGAAATCTATTACCGCTTCCTGGAAACGAGCGACGAATATTTTGACTACGCTCCAGCGAAGGTGCCGCCCCAGGGCCGCTGGCGCATCTACGGCATTGATTTGCCGGATACTATTCTGCGCAAGGTTTACTATGAAAACGCTGTGCGGCTGCTGCGAATCTAGATGCGCCTCCTTCCGCAAATCATCGTAGTAGCATTGGCAGCGTCGGCTTGGGCCGCACAATCCGAAGTCCGCGTCTGGCAAGGCACGCTCACCTTACCGACATACGAAGAGGGACTCCCCGACCCCAACCCTCCGTTTGATCAATACACTAGCGGGCGGTTCAACTATCCCTATACGCTGCGCACGAACCTGACTAGTCGTCGCGCCGACCATGCTTGGCGCGCGATCTACTTGGAGAACGAATATCTCAAATGTTCCGTGCTGCCTGATCTCGGCGGACATCTTTACACCTGCATCGACAAAATCTCCGGCAAGTCCATGTTTTACGCCAATCCCTCGATCAAAAAGGCCGCGATCGCGTACCGCGGGGCATGGGCAGCATTCGGCATCGAGTTCAACTTCCCGGTTTCACACAACTGGGTCACGATGTCGCCGGTGAACTTTGCATTTGCGAAACATGACGACGGCAGTGCTTCGGTCACTGTGGGCAACGTCGACCGCGTGTACGGCATGGAATGGACTGTGGAGTTGCTTCTTCACCCGAATTCGACAGTCCTCGAGCAGCGTGTAACTCTCAGCAATCGGAGCGATGCACGTCATCGCTTCTATTGGTGGAACAATGCCGGAGTTCAGGCATGGGATGACTCGCAAATCACCTACCCCATGCGGTTTGTCGCTACACACGGATTCACGGAGATCCATCCCTGGCCAGTCGATCAGGATGGCGTGGATTACAGCGTGGTCCGGAATCAAACCAAGGGACCAGTTTCCATGTTCAGTTATGGAAGCCGTGAGAACTTCATGGGAGTGTGGAATCCGCACACGAATACTGGCACGGCGCATTTTGCGGAATACGAAGAGGTCCCGGCGAGGAAGATCTGGTCGTGGGGTGTTGACGCCGATGGCCTTGATTGGCGCAAAGCCCTCTCAGACGATAACAGCGCATATCTCGAAGTCCAAGCCGGTCTCTTTCGCAACCAGGAGACCTATGCATTTCTCGAGCCACGCCAGGTCATCCATTTCTCGGAGTATTGGATGCCAGCGCGCGAAATAGGCGGAATCTCTCGCGCTAATTTCGCTGGAGTTGCGAGCCTTGTCCGAAGAGACCAAGGCTTGACGATCGGATTCAATGCAAATCAGCCCATTCCACGCGCTTCCGTGTCAATTCTTAAGGGTGAGCAGCAAATACT
This sequence comes from uncultured Acidobacteriaceae bacterium, assembly GCA_963731405.1. GTDB lineage: Bacteria > Acidobacteriota > Terriglobia > Terriglobales > Acidobacteriaceae > Sulfotelmatobacter. Next base: position 44,582 of record CAVSVS010000014.1, read on the forward strand.
CCACGAAATTGTTGATCTCACACCGGAACACAGTTGGCTGCACGAATTCCCCAACGCCGACGCTCAAGCCAAGTACTCGATTTCAATTCAGAACGCCAAAGGAGCGACGCTCTTACGGCAGACCGAGGGCAAATACGATTGGACTCCTGAGTCTGAGATTCACGTTGGCCCGCAACCGGCCTATCACATCCCAGAGCCGGACAAGAGATCCCTTGACGATTGGCTTCAGCTTGGAAAAGAGAATGAGTTAAACGGCGCAAATCTCGCCGCTCTCGACACGTATCAAGAAACGCTAGCAAAGTTTCCAGAAAGCTTCGAAGCAGGGAAGTCGGCTGGACGCCTTGCCGCCGGATTGCTGCGTTACGCGGAGGCAAAAAAACTCCTCGAGCCCGTACATGAACGGGACACCACCGACACGGAGATCTCCTATTACCTGGGCCTTGCTTATGATGGTCTCGGAGAAACCGATCACGCCCGTGCCTCGTTCGAACAGGCTGAGCGTCTTCCGTCTGTTTACGCTGCCTGCGCCCTCGGCCTTGGTGAACTGCTGGGGCGCAGTGGAGATTTGCACGGGGCCGAGCACCACCTGGCCGGCGCCTTGAGCGCTGCTCCTGACGATCTGCGAACCTTGGAGGAATTGGTCGCTGTTAAAGACAGCGCGGGCGAATCTCCGGAAGCCCAATCCATGGCGCGACAAGGGCTGGCACGCTTCCCGCTAAGTTCTCTACTTCGCGAAGAAGTAGGACAACCCGATCTAGGCCATCTCAGCAACGATTCCGACCGCATTCTGAATCTGGCGGCCGAGTACATGCGTCTGGGCCTCTACCAAAAAGCGCTAACGATACTTTCGAGGCAGTATCCAGCGCAGCCGAAGGATCAAGCTGAGCCGGGGGCAATTCCTCCACAGAATCACCCCATGGTTGCGTACTTCCGCGGTTATTGCCTCGAAAAACTGGGACACTCTGGATCTGAAGATTACCGCGCCGCCTCCAAGCTGTCGACCACATATGTTTTTCCCAGCACGGCGGAAGAGTTCGCTGTTCTACGTGCAGCCCTGCAATCGAATCCATCGGACAGTACTGCGCACTATCTGCTGGGCACATTTTATTTCTCGCGTGGCCTCACGGATCCCGCTCTTGACGAATGGAGTCAAGCTCGCAAAATCGGCCCAGTGCCTCCAGTCTTGAGCGCCAGTATGGGGCTGGCATTGCTTCATATGAAGAATGACCCAGCGGGCGCGCTTGGGGCATTTCAAGATGGCCTGCGCAGTGATCCCACCAACACTGCGATCTACCTGGGAATGGACCAAGCTCTCAGCTTGTTGAAACGGCCCGCGCGCGAACGGGTGGAAGCGCTCGAGAAATATCCGGAGATGGATTCCGCTCCCCCTGCAGTAATTTTTGAGTTGATCTTGAACTTGGCCGAGAACGGGGACTTTGATCGTGCCACTCATCTCTTCTATGACCGGTTCTTTCCGCGAGAGGAAGGGGGGACCAATGTCCGCCAAGTGTGGATTGAAGTGCAGTTGTTGCGCGCACTTTCTCTGACTAAGAACGGACACTGCGGCGACGCGCTATCAGCTGTCCAAAGCCTCGGCTCGGAAGTTCCTGGCTTGGCCTTCACTCGCGATGGTCTTGAGTCCATCCTTCGATCGGCCAGAACCAATTATCTGATCGGGACTGTGTTTGCCGGATGTGGGCACTCAGAAGAGGCCAAAGCGAAGTTCGAACTCGCTTCCGCGGCCCACGCGCCAGACGAGATTAACTGGGCTTTTCTGGCGGCCCGCAGGTTACCGGCGTTGAACGAAACGCATTGGCATGATCGCCTTCAGGCGGCACTCGAACAGGCGGAAAGTCGGAGCAAAACTAGCGCGTATCCGAGTTGGTGGGAATACACTTCCGCCACTTTGGCGAAGGATCTTGGTCAAAATACGGAGGCACAGATCCGATTTCGAGATGCCTTGTTGCTCCCGGATCGCATGCTGGCTTATCACCTCACGCGGCTTGCGGATTCCGAGTCTGCGCCGTAGTCAACTCTCTGTCCTTTTCCAGGAGGGGCGGAATGCGTGACGAAACGTGTTCGCGGGAGCGATGACAGACTCATTCAATCATGAGAAGGCGTGACTTTATCTCTGCTGTGGTAGTCTCGATGCTCGCTGGCAGATGGCCGATGCGGGCGCAGGGAATTCCTCGTCGTCCGCACCTGTTAATTGCGGATTCAGACCCGTTCACGGGGCTGTCTCTCCTGAAGACTCGCTATGCTGCCGGACTTCGCCCATCCGAAGACATGGAAGGCAGGGCACTGTCTTGGCAACTCACTCGGGACGACACCTTCGCCGAGCGTGCCGTTGCGGAGATGCGGACGAAACATATTTCCGCCAAAGGAAAGCCTTCGCGTTCCTGGGTCGACTACGCCCGATGGTCGTTGGCATTCGATTGGCTGCTTCCATACCGTGGATTTGATCGCGTACTGAAAGACCGAGTAGCTGGCGAATTGAAGGATGGTGCGGCCGCCATGATCGCCAGTCCGGACTTTGCGGATCCCGGGGAGTTGTCTTACCACAACTATGCGGTGCGATACCTCGCACTGGCGGCGTTCACAACTGCCGCGTTAGACGGTTATTCCGATTCAAATCGAACCTGGCTCGACAAAGTTTCGAAGGGACTTGCCAATATTCTCGAGACGACAAATGTTGTGAGCCCCGATGGCAGCTATCACGAGTCGATGGACTACATGCGAATCACGTGGGCCTCGTTGATTCTGATTGCAGAATTGCAGCGCACGACCACGGGGGCGGATCCTGCCCGGCAATTCTCTGTGTTTCGCAATATGGGCACGACCTATCTCTACAAGCTTCTTCCCGATGGCACCCCATCGCGCGAGGGAGACAATGAGTATCCGGTTCTCGATTCACGCGACACGACGGTACTGGGTTATGCCGTCAATCGCTTCAAGGACCCTTACAGTGCCTGGCTCCTGCGCAAGAGCGGATTCCTCCCCAACCAGTGGGTGCTTCCGGTCCTGCAGTTTCTTTGGGACGATCCGGAGGTCAACTCGCTCGATCCATCTTTGACGAGTGAAGAGGAACTTCCGCGGCAACGCTACTTCGCTGGCGTGGGCCACCTGGTGATGCGAGATGGCTGGAAGCCAGATTCAACCTGGATTGAGTTCGACTGCGGGCCATATTTTTCCAAACACCAGCACCTCGACCAAAATCAGTTCACGATTTACCGCGGCGGTTACTTGGCGATCGATAGCGGTGCGGACTACACCGACACGGAGAGCCCTCACTACCTGAATTACTACCGTCGAACTGTGGCGCACAACTCCGTCCTCGTCTACGATCCCGCAGAAAAGTTCTTCTGGTCTGACAATGTTTTGCCCGCCGCCAACGATGGTGGGCAGCGTATGAATTCCTCCCGCTATTGGAACACCATCCGCAGTCCGGAAGATTGGAATCGCACCCGTGATATTTGGGACCTTGGGTCCATGCTTGTTGTCGACCATGCTCCTGGTCAATATCACTACGCGATGGGCGACGCGAGCAACAGCTATGTTCGCGACAAACTTCGGCGATTCACGCGCGAAATTCTGTACACTCCGGGCGATGGTGTTCTATTCATCTTTGACATTGTCGTCAGCACAAACTCGACCTTCAGAAAAGCGTGGCTGCTTCACGGAGTAAATCAGCCAACGGTGGACCATGGCAGGAGTGTCGGACCTGAGGGCGCTCAGGATTTTCGCAATGCCAAGACCTTTCGCTTCGCAGATGGATCGGGAGAGTTGTTGGTGCACTCACTACTGCCCAAAGAGCGAGTGATCACACGACGAGGAGGGAAGGGAAACGAGTTCTATACTCCCGGTGATGACCAAGGGGGAAGATGGGGATCGGGTCAAAATTGGCCGCTCGAACCTGCCGAGGGTGGGCCGTTGCCGGAGGATCCCAAGCTTCGCCACGCTTGGAAACTCTTTTGGGGGGAAGATTTCAATAAGATTCTTAGTTCTAACCGCAAGAACGTTGTCCCGGGAAGTTGGCGCGTCGAAGTATCACCAGCGTTGCCGGCGGAGACAGATTTCTTTCTGCACGTGCTTGAAATCGGAAGCTCGGGAAGCACTGGACGCCGCCGCACCGAATTGCTCGACGGAGTTAATGTTCAGGGTGCTGCTCTCGAGCACGGTCCTATGGTGTTATTCAGTACAACCGGCTCCGGCGTTACCTCTGGGGAAGTCTCGCTACCGGATTTGTCGTGTGAGTCCTTGATTCTCACCAGTTTGAAGCCGAATGTGGTTTACGAACTCAACCTTGGCGGCCTGAATGTGTCATCTTCACCGAATGCGGTGCTGCCGGGTGTCGCAGCTAGCACAGATCGAATTCGCGCCAATTCGAAGGGGATTTTGCGCCTCGATCGCCGCGATCTCGCGAACCTGCGGCTGCGGTTCGCAAGAGTATGAACCGCCACGGAGTGCGTCGGCCACATGTACGCTTATGCGTTCTTGATTTGCGAGAAAGTTGTTGTAGTTTCTTGACTTGAGGAAAATTATTCCCGAGCCCATCATCACCACGCGGAGCGACGAATTACGAATACGTCGCCCGATCTCCAACCTGCGATGGTGGATCGGTGGAATCCTGCTCGCCTCCACGATCATTAATTACCTCGACAGGCAATCACTCTCCCTACTTGCTCCCTATCTCAAGATTGAATATCACTGGACCAACACTGACTACGCAAATATCGTAATTGGTTTTCGTCTGGCTTACTCCATTGGCCAAACCGTCTTTGGCAGGTTCATGGATCGCATCGGTACGCGTCGCGGTTTGTCAATTACCGTGGTTTTTTACTCGCTGGTTTCTGTGCTGACTTCGCTGGCGCGCGGATTTTATAGCTTTGCCACGTTCCGCTTTTTGCTGGGGGCTGGCGAATCGGCGAACTGGCCAGCCGCGACCAAGGCCGTTTCCGAGTGGTTTCCCGCACGCGAACGCGGACTCGCCACAGCACTCTTCGACAGCGGATCTTCTGTCGGTGGTGCGATCGCTTCGTGGCTCATTCTCTCGATCTATTTTCGCTGGGGCTGGCGTCCGGCATTTGCGATTCCAGGAATGCTCGGTTTCGTCTGGGTGCTCGTTTGGCGCTGGCTCTATCACCCGCCTGAAACTCATCCCCGGATCAGCGGTGCGGAGAGGGCCATGATTCTGGCGGACAAGCACGAATCCCCGTCGAGCAGTATTGACGGGAAGCCGCTTGGTTGGCGAGAACTATTGAGTTTGCCGCAAACCTGGGGCGCGATTCTCGCCAAGGCGCTTACTGATCCGGTCTGGTTTTTTGTTACGGATTGGTTCCCGATATACCTTGTGGCCAAAGGAATCGAATTGAGAAGCGGGCTGATTGCGATCTGGATTCCATTCCTGGCCGCCGATCTCGGAAATTTCTGCGGTGGCATCGCATCGGGCTACTTAATCAAGCTGGGCTGGTCCGTCGGCAAAGCTCGGAAGGCAGTAGTCGTCTTTGGCGGCCTCGGCGTCACCGTATTAATCGCGACCGTGTTCACTGCCAATCTCTACCTACTAGCGTTCCTTTTTGCTCTGGCTACATTCTCTTATGCAGCATTTTCAACCATGGCCAACGTCTTACCCTCCGATCTTTTTCACAGCGAGTCGGTCGCGAGCGTAAGTGGGCTGAGTGGAACGGCGGCGGGCCTAGGCACCGTTGTCGCTTTCAAACTCATTGGACACTTTTCCGACGCCCGCAGCGCCATGGCCGGACATGCCTTCGATCCCATCGTCATCGTGGCCGGCTTGGTTCCTCTCGTGGGGATGATTCTGGTCTTGCTATTAGTTCGCAACACCGAGGCCACCAGGCGCGGCTTGGTTCGGCCAATCTGAGATAACCACTGTCAAGTCTTGCTGACCGGCCTGCTGCGAAATAGAGCTACCGTCTCTGGCTGAGCAGGTTTGCACAGGATCGGCGGCAGTCCGCGGACAATCAGTTCCGAATCTGCGACAACCATGTTTCCGATGCGTTTCATCGTGGCTTCCATTGCGCCAGCCTGGTGTGCACAAAGAACCGTATTATCGGTGACGCGTAGTCGATGGGAGGGTCCCAAAGGTTCTTCCGGAAAAACGTCGGTCGCAAACCGGATATGACCCTTTTCGACCGAATCAAGCAATGCGTCAAAATCCACGACCGCTGCCCGGCTCACCAACACCAGGGCCGACCCTCGCAGCATCGAGCTAAACTGTTCTACTCCCAAGAAACCCTGATTCTCGGACGTGACGCCAGCCACCACAAAGATCAGGCGCGAACGTCGCAAGACCTCGTCGAGTGAGGCTGCCTTGCATCCCAGTGCGCGAATATATTCGCTGGGAAGCCAAGGGTCATAGGCGCGTATGCAACAGCCAAAAGGGCGGAGCAACGGAAGAATAGCTTTTCCGAGATCGCCCAACCCGATCAGTCCCACATCTTGCCGAAATAGAGTGAATGCCTCGCGATTCGCCGCAAAGCCGTATTCTTCTTTGCCCTGCCGAAAGCGGCGATCGGATCGTGTGATGCCCCGAGCAAGATCAATCGCCATTCCTACCGCAGCCTCCGCCACAGGCTCCGCGAACACCGGACTGATATTGAGAATTCGGATGCCGGCACGAAAACAAAAGCCGTAGTCGATGTTGGGAAGAAAATTGCCTTCGACATTGAACACAGCCTTCAACTTTGAAGCTTGCCGCAACCGTGACTCCGGAAGATCTACTTGGCCGATAATAATTTCGGCAGTCGCAGCCTTTCCTTCAAATATCTGGTCTGTAACCGGACCGTCCTCGTGCACAACGACGTCACCTAAATCGCGCAGCCGAAAGAGATCGACTTCATGAAAAATATCGTTCACTGCGCGCGGTGCCGGAGCAAGAAAAATGCGTTTTGGTTTGCGATCAGTCATAGAGCTCCTGAAGGAGGCTTGCAAACGGGTGCCCTCGTGCAACGCGCGTTGTCTTTCAGACGCCCTTTCGCCAACCCGTATCACTCTCACTTTTGAGTTCGACAGTGATCGAGCCATCTGGGTTGACCGGTTGTTCACAAGCCCAAGCCACCGGCTTCTTCACGCCTGGGCGGATTTCCAATTGTGCAGAAAGTAGAACCTTTCCGACATATCCCTTCGGAAGAAGAAAAGAAGCTTGTCGTAACCCTCCGCCTTGCGGATATCCCGGGTCCAACGTCCCGGCGAGGCTGAGTTTCTTGTCCGGACTTTCCAAATGCAACCAGAGCACACCGGGAACTCCAGCCGCTCCCCGGTTACTCACGCACACAATCACTTCAAAGGTGTCATGCCGTTTGCGTTGCCAGACCCACGAAGGTCGCAAACGATACCCAATCGTGGTTCTTAGACGCTCGAATGCGCGAGGATACATTTCGTTGTAGCGCGCAAGATTGTCTGCCTCAGTCCACAGAGCCCAATAATTTGCTCGCAAATCCGGCACATGCAGCATGTAATTTTCAAGCATATTAATCCCGGCAGCATCGCGTTCCAGCTTCTTGGTGTCGTACTGCCGAAAGTAGCCATCCTCCATGATGGCTGCCGTCCACGCGGGCCGGTTCGCCAGGTCGTCGATTTGGATCGGCTCTTCTACGATGATGCTGTCGGAGCGCATCCACGCCCCGGCTCGAACCGCCATATCGACCACTGCGCGGTTTCCTACGTTGCTGATGTCCGGCTGTGTGTTTACCGCGACCGGCGTCTTCTTCCAGTTCTCAAGCTGCTTTGCGGTCATCATCAGAGAGGTCCGTTGCGCAGTAACATAGTCGGGAAAGGGATTCGGAAAATTGCTGGTGTGTCCTTCTCCCCAGAATCCGTACTGCATAAGGTCCATCCATTCGATCAGAGGGTTTCCATCAAACTCCGCCGCGAGCAAATCAACTAGCTCCGCGAAGGCTTTCTGAAATTCAGGATGGTCATAGCGAGGCTCCCGATACTCACCGTTGCTCTTCCCAGGAATGCGGCCGATGTTGACCAGCGGTACGCGCTCGCGCACGAACGCCGGCAGTGCAATTTGTTCCGGCTGAAATGATTCGTTAGAAAGCTGAACCCGGAAAGCAACCCGAAGACCTTTGCGTCTAGCGGCATCCAGCGTCAGGGCCCACACCGGATCGAGGTCGAGTCGCCCCGGGCGCGATTGCACGTTGCGCCAATCACAGCGGATGTAGAGAACATCCACGAAAGGCAGGCTCGAAATCTTCTCGACGTGCTGTTCCAGTGATTCCCGTCCTGAGCGCGCTGCCAGCGACGGCCCACTCTCTTCCCAGGTATAGCCCACCAAACCAAGCCCAAAGTTGCGAAGAGGTTGCTCCGACGGCGTGGTAAATAGCACCGTTTGCCAACCCTGATCTTGATCGATATCGAAAGGACCCTGATCTAACCGATCCCCGGTCGACCATGCACAGCTGAATTCTCGGCCGTAATCGGGATGGGGCGTAGCCATGACACTTCGATTCAGCAGAGGGAGTAACGCTGCTCCCTTCAAAAGGTCTCTGCGACGCATTGCGTAGTTTCCTCCCATCACACAACGGGAATCTCAAAGCTACCGGCTTGTAGATTGGCAGCACATACGTCAAGGCGCCACTAAGAAGCCGTGGTTTCGTTTACTTTATCATTCTTTCGAATGCTTTCCTATGAGTGGACGTCCAGAAGAGGAGAGCGCGATTGGAACAGGCCGCCTGCAGGATATTGATCTCGTCTTCGGAAGGGACTTCTAGCGAAACCGCCGAATCAGCAGAGTGTGTCGATCAGAACGATACAGTCCCAGCACGTAGAGCGCGGCCTTGCCTTTGGTGGAGTAGATCACCTGGCGAATTCGCAAAACGGGTGCACCGTGTGCAATATTCAGAAGCCGCGCGGTATGGGGATCGGCGGTCGTGGCGTCGATCTCTTCGTCCGCGTGTGCGATATCAAGTCCGTAATCGTGCTCAAGAATAGAAAACAGCGAGACTCGATCCAAAGGTTTGTCCGTCAGGCCAGCGAAGTCTTCCGCCGACAGATAACACGTCTCGATTGCAAATGGTTCGTCTGCACCCTGCCGCAAGCGCTCCACCTTGATGAGCCGACCGGTGGCTGGCAGAGCGAGTCGGGCTGCAATCTCCTGCTCGGTATCAATCACGCCGAGAGATAACAACTTCGATGTAACCGACAAACTCCGGCCCGACATTTGTTCGGTATAGCTCATCAGCTTGTTAAAGTGAATTTTTGGCGGAGCGACGAAGGTCCCTGCCCCTCGACGGCGCACGACCATGCCTTCGCGTTCCAATCCGGCCAGTGCATGGCGGGCGGTCATCAGGCTAACGCGATGAATCTTCGCCAGTTCCCGCTCAGAATTGACCGCATCACCAGGCTTCAATTGCCCGGCTTCGAGTCGCTTCAGGATCGCACCCTGAATTCGTTTGTACGCTGGCAACCCGTTTCCCCGGGATTGTCGCATGAAGTCTCCGTTTGGCACGTGCACCATACTACAAGAGTGCTACATAGCTCAATATGAAATTCTGAAGAATCTGTTCTCCATCTAGAGTCCTCGGGCGAAAGACCTTCTGGCAGAGAATCCCACTAATTCTGGGGCTTAAGCCGGCCAGGCGAAGCCATGTCTTTACAATCAACACGACCACGAGACAGCAAATTCTCCGATATTATCTAGCAAATTATTGAATAACATGCCGCGGGAGCACCGTGCTGTGTTCGCGTTTTCCACAGATCAGCGCAACAACTGGGCCTCGAACCGCCTGGAGTATCCGCCAAAAAAATTGAAAAGTTCTGCATTTTTTTCTTGACCTGGTTCATCGATGTGCTATATAGCATGACCCCATGTAGTTTCGTGGGCCAAGTGTATCAGTCACTTTGTTTTTCTTTTTGGGGTCAAGCGAACTAGAGGAGGTTCTGCAATGACGGAACGACGGTCCGCTGTGCTTTGCTGCGTACTGCTACTTTTGATGGCGTCGGTTGGCGCCGTTCAGTCTGCCTGGAGTCAAGAAGTATCAGCCGCGATTGTAGGAACCGTGGTGGATGCCAGCGGCGCGCCCATCAAGGGCGCGACAGTTACCGCCACCGATCAGGATCACGGCACAGTCCGCGTGGCGGAGACCAATGATTCAGGTGCATACAACATCACTCGCCTGACCGTCGGAACCTACACGCTGAAAGTCTCATCGGCGGGATTCCAGACCGCAGTCCATCTTCCGCTAACTTTGGTGCTCAACCAGACCGCCCGCATCGACGTTCAGATGAAAGTAGGGAAGGTTACTGAGAGTATCGAAGTCTCAGGAGGCACCCCAATCCTGAAGACAGAATCCGCCGTGGTCGACACGGTCATCGATTCCAGGACCAATGAAGAACTGCCTCTCGCCACAAGAAATTACGTCCAACTGACTCTGCTTGCGCCGGGCTCGGTGACGCCTAACCCCACGAGCTTCAACAACGGCGACAATACGGCCAATGGCGGACGCCCATACATCAACGGCAACCGGGAACAGGCCAACAACTTTATCCTCGACGGCATGGACAACAACCAGGTGTCGGACAATCTGGTTGGCTTCACCCCGGCGCCAGATGCGATTCAGGAATTCAATCTCATCACTCAGAATGCCTCCGCCGAGTTCGGGAATTATCAAGGTGGCATCGTGAGCACTACCATCAAGTCTGGTACCAACGGCTTCCACGGTGACCTGTGGGAGTTCTTTCGCAATGACGTCCTTAACTCGAACTCTTGGGAAAACAGGTTTAACGATAGTGAAAGGCCCAAACTGCGCTGGAATATGTTCGGTGGCACAGTCGGCGGCCCCATCCTCAAGAACAAATTGTTTTTCTTCTTTGACTATCAGGCACAGCGCTTTGACCATCCTTCCACTACCCTTCCACTTAGCGTCTATACGACAGCTGAGCGGGCTGGCAACTTCGCGGACATTTGTTCCGAGGGCTTCAATACGTCCGGTATCTGTAACAATCTCGCCCACCAACTCTATGACCCGCTGAACGGGAACGCGGCCATTCTCAACAACAACATTGCAGCTGTAGAACCGATTGATCCGGTAGCGGCCAATTTATTTGCGTCGTCGCTCTATCCGGCTGCAACTGGGACATCAACACAGAACAACGCAAGCTATAATCAGACCGGATTGGTCAACACCAATCAGTACGACATAAAAATAGACTTCAATGCGACTGGCAATGATCATATTTTCGGCCGGTACTCGCATGCCAAGCAACACAATCCCACAATCAATTCGTTTGCATTGCTGGGAACTGGCTTCTCGGACGCGCCAATCGACAACTATGTCGTCGACTGGAGCCATACCTTCAATTCGAATTTGCTGAATGATGTTCGCTTCGGGGTTAATCACGTCAAACTACATAATGGTACCGACTTCGACAGCAGCGTTGGAGATCTGGGTACGCAACTTGGGATCGCAAACGCGAATGCCGGTGGACCAGGGCTACTGGAACTAGGTTTCAATGGTGGAAATCCAAGCGGGCCCGGCACGGGTGTTCTCACCAACGTTGGCAGCAATGGGGTCCAACAGAGATTCCAGGATGCGGTGATTCAGGCTTCGGATGCGCTGGTCATGACTCACAACCGGCATGTGTTTCACGTGGGCTTTGAGTATTGGCGCGACCGCATGAACAATTTCTACTCCGGCAACAGTGGCACACTCGGCGCCATCATTTTCAACGGTGCATTCACCTCGTCGGATCCAACGAACGTGACTCCAGCGGTGGGCGGCTACGGCGGCGCCGATTTCTACCTCGGACTCCCCTCCTCCTATGGCAAGGGCATTTCCGCTGGACAGTGGGGTCATCGGGCGAACATTTTTGCCGGGTATATTCAGGACGATTGGAGGGCCACACAAAACCTCACCCTCAACCTGGGTCTGCGTTACGAGGCCCATACGCCGTGGATTGAAGCACACGACCTGCAAGATAACTTCGATCTCATCACAGGTCAGCTGATCGCTCCAAATTGTTCTAAAGTCAATCTTGGAACAGCCCCAGTGACTTGCAAGCAAGGCAGCCGTGGTCTTTACAACGGTACGTACGGGTTAAGGGATTTCCAGCCCCGTATCGGTTTCGCCTGGACGCCGGCGAAGTTGGGTGGGAAGACCGTCTTCCGTGGCGCCTACAGTATCTCCTCTTACCTGGAAGGTACGGGCACGAATCTTCGCCTCCCAATCAACCCGCCCTTTACGGCAGCTGAAACCTTGGCGCAATACAACAATGTCGGGCTTCCGAAAACGACTACCGAAGAAGGCTTGGCTCCCGTTGGGTCGGCCAGTGACCCGTTCGCCGGAGCTCTAGTCCGCGTTTGGGATCCCAATGTCCAGCCCGCCATCACGCAGCAATGGAACGGGACGGTCCAGCAACAGTTCGGAACCAATACCATCCAGGTCGGCTACGTGGGCCAGCATGGGACGCATTTGATGGTCCCCATGCCCTACCTGCAGCGTCAGTTGCTCCCGAACAGTGCGTGCGCGAAGCCGCCTTGCACAGAGCCCAGCGTCTACTTCTCGGGCAATCCGGCGTTCCAGTCGGATATCTCTCAAATCTCGGGTACAGCGTCGGTCGGCAGCATGAACTACAACGCGCTGCAAGCCGTTTTTCAGAAGCGTTACTCAAGCGGCTTGCAATACCAGGTCGCATACACCTACTCCCGCTGCAGGACTGATAACAGCGGCTACTATGGCAACTGGGGAGCACAAGCCGCCCCGGCCAATCCGTACTATCAGAATCTTTACGATCCCAAGAACGACTGGGCAGACTGCTTCTTCGACGCCAAGAATGTCCTCAGCGCGTATGCGCTCTACGATATTCCGTTTGGTCGCGGCAAAAGGTTCGGCCACGATGTGAATCGAGCTGTGGATACAATCGCCGGTGGTTGGTCGATTGCTCCGATCGTCTCCATTCACTCGGGATTTCCGCTGGCACTCTACGATTTCGGTACGGATTCCACGGGGACGAATTCTCGTGGATTGCGTCCGGATTGTGGTGCAGGCGCTGGACGAACCTTCGGACGGCAAGTTTCGGTGGATTCGACCGGTAAGTACCTCGGCTACCAGTGGTTCGATGCAACACCTTATTCCGCCCCGGCGGTGGGGACGTTCGGCAACTGTCCAGCCCAAGGTCCAGTTCGCGGACCAGGATACGGAGATGTGGATCTGAGCATTCAAAAGAACTTCCCCCTCACCGAGACCATGAAGCTTCAGTTCCGCACGGATTTCCTGAATGCTTTTAACCGTGTAAATTTGAACACTCCAGCAACCGCGTTGGGCGACACCATGGGTCTGGTCAACACTTCTTCAGACCCAAGGGTCATCCAATTCTCTCTGAAGTTCTATTACTGATTTGGCTGGTATTATGGGGCAGATGTTCTCTAGCATCTGCCCCTTTTCAATGTTCCGACTACGTTGCCCGGTTCTTGTTCTGGCATTGGTCACGCTGGCTCAGGCATTCGGGCAAGCCACAAAGCCAGTGCCTGCCAGTGACGTCGCATCCAGCGCGCAGCGCGCCGTCAAGCTCGCTCAAACCGGTCATTGCGAAGAGGCCGTGCCGGCGCTCAAACGAGCATCCCCGCGAATCTCCGACAAATCTCTGAAACGCACCGCGGGGTTTGCCGGCGTTCGGTGCGCGATGCTTCTCAACCAAATGGATGCCGCAGTCGATTTCCTGCGCCTCTTGAATCACGAATTTCCCAATGATCCTGAAGTCCTCGCGCTCTCGGTTCACACGTTCTCTGATCTCTCGACAAGGGCCGCTGAGCAACTGGCAATGACCGCGCCGAACTCCGTGGAGGCGCACAAGCTTAATGCAGAAGCACTCGAAGCCCAGGGCAAATGGGATGCCGCAGAAAAAGAATATAAGATTGTTCTGCGGCAAAACCCGCAGCTACCGGGGACGCATTTCCTACTGGGCCGGTTGATTCTCTCAAAACCTGATGCGGGGCCGACAGCAGCGCAAGACGCGAAAAAGGAATTCGAAGCGGAGCTTGCCATTGATCCCACGAACGCGGGCGCGGAGTATGTGCTGGGAGAGATTGCTCGCCAGGAGAACCAATGGCCAGATGCCATCAAACATTTCTCCCGTGCCACCGAGTTGGATGCCAGCTTTGGGGAGGCATTTCTGGGACTGGGCACAGCATTGCTCTCAGCCAAGCGGTTCTCTGAGGCGATTCCGCCTCTCGAAACCGCCGTCAAGCTTGAACCGCGCAACCCCGGCGCACACTATAGCCTCGCGACTGCTTTGTCGCGCTCCGGCCGAAAGGAAGAAGCGGATAAGGAATTCGCGATCCACCGTCAGATGACGCAGAAAGGCGAGGCAGGACAACAGCAATCCGCTCCGCCGCCAGATCCAAACTAAGTTAATTGTTTTCGCCGCTTAGCATTATCCAGACAAGCCGTGCATAACGCATTTCAAAAACAAGAGATCGCGACATTCAACGTTTCCCGGCGGCATTTCCTTCGCGGAATGGCCGGAGCCGTTGCGATCAGCGGGATGCCGCCCATCATCCGCGCTTTCCCGGATCCCGCATATCCATTTGAAGAAATTTCGCCTACGCAGAGCGGCATCACATGGCGGCATACCTCTGGCAGATCCGCTGCCCGATACCTACCCGAAACCACCGGACCAGGCTGTGCTTTTCTTGACTACGACAACGACGGGTGGATGGACATCTACCTTGTGAACAGCGGCCAGTGTGATTTTTTTAACCCGAGTCCGCCTCTACGCAACGCGCTGTACCGAAATAATCGCGATGGCACTTTCACCGACGTTACCGAAAAGGCACGAGTCGCCGCAGGCGGGTACGGACAGGGCGTAGCCGTTGGAGACTACGATGGCGACGGTTTCCCTGATCTTTACGTCACGCAATACGGTAAGAGCATCCTTTACCACAATAATGGCGACGGCACTTTCACAGACGTGACGGAGAAGGCTGGCGTGGCCGCTCCCGGATGGTCTTCCAGTGCCGTTTGGTTCGATTACGACAACGACGGCCGGCTGGATCTGTTTGTTTGTCAATTCGTCGAATTTTCCAAGTCGATCAACAAATCCTGTGGTCCAGGCGAAGAGGGCAAGCACGGCTATTGCATTCCTCGTCTCTATAAGCCGATGCCGAGCTGGCTGTTTCACAACAATGGCGATGGAACCTTCACCGATGTCAGCAAGACATCAGGCATCGCCAACTATCCGGGGAAGGCCTGGGGAGTAGTAGCTACCGATGTGAACAATGACGGGCGCCTCGACTTATTTGTGGCAAACGACACCCTCCCGAACTTTCTGCTTATGAACCGCGGCAGCGGCAAGTTCGAAGAGATTGCGAATTATGCGGGCGTCGCCTACAGTTCTGACGGTCGGGCCCGCTCGGGGATGGGCGTGGATTCGGCCGACTTCAATCAGGACGGCTGGATGGACTTATTCGTAGCGAATATCGACCGTGAGATGTTCTCGATTTATCAGAACAATCACGATGAAACATTCGACGATCAGGCCGGACCTACCGGTATTGGCAATGCGACCCGATTGATGAGTGGATGGGGATTGAAGTTCTTTGATTATGACAATGACGGCAATCTCGATCTGTTTCTCGCCAACGGCAATCCGGATGACCTGATCGAGACACTTGCACAGCCAGGTCAAATACCAAGAGCCTCTAATGCTTTTTCGCAGCACGGAAAAGACTTTCGAGAATGTAAGTGAACAGAGCGGTCCTGTTTTTGCGAAACCGCTATCCGCCCGTGGGATGGCCATTGGAGACTTCAATAATGACGGCGCCGTGGATGTCTTGGTTGCAGTCAACGATGCGGCACCTGTCCTTCTGCGCAACAACGTTGGAAGCAAGAACCATTGGCTGGGGGTGAAGTTAGTAGGAACGAAATCGAATCGCGACGCGGTCGGTGCACGCATCACCTATCAAGCGGGAGACTTGAAACGAAGTCGCACGAAAGTTGCAGGAGGAAGCTTCCTTTCTTCGCATGATCCACGGATCGTCCTTGGCATTGGAAAGCGACCCAAAATTGACTGGCTCGAAATAAAATGGCCGCAACCGGGCGGTGCTACGGAACGCATCACAGATCTGCCGATCGACCGTTACATTACGATTATCGAAGGCAAGGGTAACTGGACGTAAAGACTGTCCTATCAGCAGTTCACGGTTGGTTTCGCGGAACGGCCGATCACGGCACGCCTGCTGGGACGAAGCCTCGCCGACTTCACTGTTTCTGAAATTCCCAAACCTTCACCGCCGGAACGCTGCAGGCATCCTTAAAAAACGAGGACTTACCTCCCGCGGCAAAAATAGAAAGCTCCGGCTCCCCGAAAAAACAGTCACGCTCCTGAAGGCACCCGAATCCGCTAGCACGAAAACTCTCTACGACCCGTTCAGCGGACCGTCTCACTGTTTCAATCTGCGCAGCGCCTCGTGTGTCCCGGAACCCCGGCCTCCAGCCTTCGTCGTAAGCCTTCGGGTGCATTTCTGTGACGATCAGCAGGCCCCACTCCTTCAATGTGTATGCCAGTTCTCGCACCACAGAATCCAGGTTCGCCATGTGGTTGAGCGCAAATGAGCATAGAACGAAATCGAATGCGCGCGGCGGGAAAGGAAGTTGGATGCAGTTCCCAACGACAAGGCGCCCGCGGATCCCCGCTTTCGTGCCGGCAACCTTTAGCATCCCCGCGGACAGGTCAATCCCAATCACGCGGCGCGCACCTCGCGCAAGCAGTCGAGGAATCCAACGTCCCGTACCGCAGGCTAAGTCCAGAACGTTTTTCCCGATAAGTTCGGGAAACATATTCTTGAGATAGCGCTCCTCGAGCGCTAAAACTGGATTGGGAGCCAGATCGTAGATCGGGGCCCAGCGATCATAGCCCTCGCGAACTGGAATGCTCCTGCTCTCAGACTCGGAAGAGAGAACGTGTAAGCCTTTCTCGTCGATGGCAGACGATATTTGTTCTGTCATGGCTGGAAATCTACAAGCTCTCAGCTTTAGGTTTGCGCAGATTGATCACACGCTGCGTCCATTTCAGTTCCATCGGAGCAGAGTAAATGCCCAACCGATAACGCCAGCTACTCAGGGCCTTGAGGGCAAGCCGACCCCAACTTGGTAGCCGAATATCCTGCGCCGTAGGCCAGCGGGAAGAAACTACCAACTCAAAGTTGTCGATTAGCTGTTTGGTGCTCGGTCTGAGCCACGGGGTCCTTGGATCTTTCTGCGTTGCAAAGCGCTGCCATGGTTCGGTCACCCATTCGTCGGGAGTCTCGGGAAACTGAAACTGATTTTCCACACCACCATACATTTGAGCGCGCTGCGGAACGGGAGTGTAGTGCTCCACCACAATCTCCGAGTCCGGATTGAGTTGTTTGAGTTGGCGGATGAACTGGATGCAGTCGCGTGTATCGCCCTCAGGATCTTTCGGATTACCAAAGATGATGGAGAATTCTGGAATGATCCCGAAGCGCCGGATGCGAGCCGCCAGCGCTAACGTGTCTTCGGCGTGTAGGTCCTTGTTCATCTCCTTCAGAACCTTGTTTGACCCGGACTCGGCACCGAAGAAAATCATTTTGCAACCGGCCCGACGGATGGCCTCGAACGTCTCGTCCGAATATCCCATCATGATGTCGGTCCTGGCTTCACACCACCAGCGTAGACTAAGCGGAGCGATACGATCGACTAGCTCTCGCGCATGATCCTCGCGCAGAAAGAAATTGTTGTCGTAAAACTGCACTGCGTCTACTCCGTATGTCTGCGCCAGGTGACGAAGAATTTGTTCGGTACGGGCCGGAGACTCCAATTTCTCTCGACTGCCTGAAAAGTTAACAACGCCGCAGAAATTGCAGCGAAACGGGCAGCCAATGCTTGCCTGGTGTACGGCGGTTCTGCGTCCCAGAAATGTGGGCAGGACATATTTCTGAGCTGCAATCCGATGGTAGGGGTACCAGGGAAAGTCGTCGAGCTTTCCGATCGGACGCTCTGGATTCGTCCGTTGTGTGCCGTCGGGCTCTTTATAAGATAGTCCGCGAATTGCTTTGAGCTCTCTTTGACCGCGAATAGCTTCTAGCAATTCCAGAAACGTCTGTTCTCCCTGGCCGCGTACTGCAAAATCTACGTACGAAGCATTGAGCGCTGCCTGCGTGTAGTTCGTCGCAAAATATCCACCCCACACGATCGGGACTGCCGGAAAAAGCCGGCGAACCTCACGACAACTTGCCACAGCACCCACGGTCTGCGGACCCGGCATCACCGTGACCGCGAGCAGTTCGACGGAATTGTCACGCAACAGTCCAAGAAGCGTTTCGGTTGGATGCGGGTCGAGATTGCCATCGACGATCGCGAATTGCTCTCGCCCTTCAAGCACGGCGGCGATCGCAAGGATCGACAACGGAAAGCGCCGATTGCGGAACCTGGTGGCTTTCGGATTGTAAAGGACGATCATAAGTTGCGGGTCGTGCCGGGTTAACTGCAGCTTGTCGCGGTTTCGGGTCCCATCGTCTTGGCGTCGACACTCGGTTTAGGAAGTTTCACGATATTCTTCAGCTGACGGTTCAGCCACAATTCAACCGGAAAGCTATAGAAGTCATGATTCAACCGCAGGCGCGCAGGGTATGCCGTCAGATGCTGGATGGCTTTGGCAAAACGCCCCGGCCCATTCGCCGCGATCGGGGCCCGATCGAACGCGATCCGAAGGTAGTCCCGCATCGTCTGCACGCGCTGGTGATCTTTCCCGTTAAGCCACGGGAGCACGGTGTATCGTGGGAAATAATTTACCCAATCTTCGAGCGTCTTCGGTACATCGATGCCGAGAGTTGCGGCCTGATGGAAGATTGGTGAGCCCGGATAAGGCGTGAAGATGTTGGTCCAGAATTCAGCGCCCGGAAATTTCTGACAAATATCCATCATGAAATTCACCGTCTCGCGCCGTTCTTTGTCTCCCTCCCCCGGATATCCAAAGATGATGTTGAAAGACGGAATTACGCCAGCCTTGATGCAGCGTTCCGTCGACTCATAAATGTCTCCCAGCACTTGGAAATCCTTATTCATGAGTTTCATTACGGTTGGGGAAGCAGTTTCGATACCTTGGCAAATCTGGTGGAGCCCCGAGCGGCGAAGCAGGCTCAGTTCCTCGACGGAAAGGCGCGCCGTGAGATTTGTCGTTGCCTGCACGCTCCACTTAAAAGTGGCGCCCTTACGAATCAGTTCTTCTGCAATCTTGAGCGATCGCGGTAAGTCGACCAGAAAGTTGTCATCCGCCATCCACAACAATTCCAGGCGATAACGCCGCGTGAGTTCGATGGTCTCTTCCACTACCTGCTCGACCGGCAGGGCATTCCACTTTCGTCCGTAAACCCCGGCATTCGTGCAATAGGAACAGTTGAACGGACAGGCAAGGCTTGAGACGTACATCGTCCATCGCCGTCCACAAACTCTTTCATATGCATCAAAGTCGGCCAGTTGATAGGCTTTCTGCGGCATCTTGTCCAGAGTTTTCAGGGGACGCTCGGGATTCATGTGCAACCTCCCGTCCCGCTTAAAGCCGATTCCCAGAATCTTTTCCAGGTCGCCGCCGTCCTGCAGGCAGCGAGTTACTTCCAGCATGCTGTCCTCGCCCTGAGCGCGAACGATGATGTCCACATATGGGGCTTCAAGCGTCTGCCCTGGCAAAAGGGAAGGATGCCATCCGCCGAGAATAATCGGGAAATCCGGATCCCATTTCTTTACGGCTTTTGCTACTTCGACCGTGTCACGAATCATGGGACCTGTGACCACAGAGATTCCCAGGCACAGTGCATCCTGAAGCTCCTCCAGGATTCTCTTCTTGTAGTTGGGAGTGATCGTCGAATCGATGATCTTCACTTCGTATCCGGCCTCTAGCAGCGGCGTTGAAATGGCCAGAATGCCCAGCGGAGCGGTTGCCTCGATACTCGAAAAGGAGGGAACAAAGAAAACAATCTTGTTCGAAGACTTCACGCGATTACCTCTCGGTCGTTGCGGTGACCCATGGGTTTTGTGTTCGATCCCCTCGTGTCAAGGTGGTTTGGTTACTGGAAACAGCGATTCAATAACAAATGGATTGAAGGACCAAAAGTTATCAGCAGCAAGGTCAACGATTGTCGCTCGCTTGTCAAAGTTATGTAAAAGCTCTTGTGCATCGGGCCAGAACGGGCGGCACGTTTGATTACAAGTGACAGAAATTTGACAGTCTAATGACAAACACGGGTGACGCAGAGCGTAACTTTCGCTTTATTCGCGCCAAGAACAACACGATCGAGACCAGGACAGTGCCGACTCGAAAGTTCGGAGCAGGCTGGCGAAGTTTCGCTACCCAGGGGTTCCGTGAATAAAAAGGTTGTGCTCTTCTATCCTCCGTACGATGGACCCCCGCTGAGCGCCCCATTGTGTTTACTGGCACTGGCCTCACCACTCCTTCAAGCGGGTTTTGAAGTCAAGTTGGTTGACAATCTGACCTGTCCCGACTTTGAGAACGTCATTGTGCGCGAGATCCACGATGCGCTCTGCCTCGGCATCTCGGTTTTGACTGGCCCCATGATTGGCTCTGCAGTCCGGATGGCGAAAAAGGTTAGGCAAGTGAAGCCGAATCTTCCCATCATCTTTGGTGGTTGGCATCCCAGCCTCGTTCCAGAGCAGACTTTGAAACCCGACTTCGTTGACGGCATAGTTCGAGCGCAAGGCGAACTCACGCTTTTGGAGTTGGCACAACGAATTGCAGATCGCCAGGATTGGCACGGTGTAAAAGGGCTTTCTTTCAAGGACGCCGGCGGAACTCATCATGAGCCAGAACGCCCCGTAACAAATATCAACGATCTGCCGGCGCCCGCTTATCACCTGGGAAACTACGACATCTACTCGAAGAGCTCTGGAACGCGCCAGCTTGGATACGCCAGCAGTGTAGGTTGTCCGTACGCCTGCAATTACTGCACCGACATGGTCTTCTACAAGCGCCGCTTCAATGCATATCGCGCGGAGCGTGTTGTCAGTGACCTTGCCGATCTTGTCACTCGCTACCACATCGACGAAGTCGCGCTTCTCGATTCCAATTTCCTCGTAGACATCAAACGTGCCCTGGCGATCGCGCAAGGAATCGTTACAAGTGGCGTTCGCTTTCGTTGGGATTTCCAGGCCTCCACGGATTTCTTGTGGAAGATGAGCGATGACGAGGTCCGGCTGCTCGGCGAGAGTGGCGTCACCCACATGGGCTTCGGCACAGAGTCCGCTTCGCAAAGCGTGCTGAAGCTGATGAACAAACATCATCAGCGCGTCGAGCAGATGGTCGAGACGGCGCGAAAGTCGGAACTGGCCGGAATCCACGTCACCTTCAACGTGATTCTCGGCTATCCCGGCGAGACCGAGGACGATCGTCAACAGACCTTCCGCATCATGAGCGACATCGCGCGCCAGTATTGGAACGTCAGCTTCTCTCCCAACATCTTCACACCCTACCCGGGAATTCCGATCTGGCCAGAGTTGAAAGAGTTGGGTGTCCGCGAACCGCAGACGTTGGAAGAATGGGAAGACTTGGCTCTGGGGCATAACGTCCTCCCGTGGCTTCAGGGAGACGAGTTGAATCGCCTGCGCCGCAGCCTGGAATATTTCTTGCTTAATAACCAGATTCGGAAGGCTACGCGCAAACATGCCTGGCTAAGGCGCGGATTCCGCAAAGCACTGGGCATGCCCATCCGTTGGCGCATCGGCAGAAATCGTTATTCATTCCCGTGGGAACTGTGGGTCTCGCGCACAGTCGAAAAAGTGGTCACTCGGAGGTCGTTGTTGACGGGGCAGAAGTTGAGCGAGCGTATTCAGGAAGTGTGTTGAGCACACAGTTCAAATTCATGAGGCGCGACTAGCGTGGCTGACGTCCTTTTAACGCATTCGTATCACCTTTACTTCGACCGCAAACAAACGCGAAAGATGCAGCCGTATCCTCCACTCGGCACTCTCTACGCCGCAGCCCTTTTGCGCAGCGCTGGAATCTCCGTGGCAGTGTTTGACTCTATGCTGAACAATCCCGAGACGGAGTTTCAGGCAGCTCTTGACCAGCATCACCCGAAGATCGTCGCCGTTTACGAAGACAGCTTCAACTTCCTGTCAAAAATGTGTCTCACTCGCATGCGCGAAGCCGCGTACCACATACTCGAAGCCTCGCGGTGTGCTGGCGCGATTGTCCTTGCCAACGGGTCCGATGCGTCGGATCATGCTTCCGATTTCCTTCAGCGCGGATTCCGCTGCGTCTTACTTGGAGAAGCAGAATGGACTCTGCTGGAGCTGGTGCAGCAGCTTCTGCAGAACGGTAACTCTGACGTTTCACATATCCCCGGCCTCGCCTATCTGCACCCGCAAACGGGCGAGCAGATGCGGACCCCAAGCCGCCCGTTGATGCGGGATGTAAACGTGATGACTGAGCCAGCGAGAGATCTGATCGATATCCAGCAATATGAAGCGGCTTGGAAGTCTGCCCACGGTTTCTTCTCACTCAATCTGGTTTCGAGCCGAGGCTGTCCGTACCGCTGCAACTGGTGCGCCAAGCCGATTTATGGGGATCATTTTTCCGTACGATCGCCCGCCAGTGTCGCTGAGGAAATGCGCAGGTTGAAGTATGAGCACGCTGCGGAGCATCTGTGGTTTGCCGATGACATCTTCGGGCTTAAACCCAGGTGGGTGTGTGAGTTTGCGTCCGAAGTGGAGCGGCGGCGGGCAGCGGTTCCTTTCAAGATGCAATCTCGCGTTGATTTGATGAGCGCGGAAACCGTCCAAGCTCTGCACCGCGCTGGTTGCATTGAGGTTTGGATGGGAGTCGAGTCCGGCTCCCAGAAAATTCTAACGGCCATGGACAAGGGAACCCGCGTCGATCAGGTGGCAGTGGCAAGAGAGAGCCTTCGCAAAGAAGGAATTCGTGCGTGTTATTTTCTGCAGTTTGGTTACCCCGGCGAGAATTGGCAAGACATTCAGAAAACAATCGCCTTGGTTCGCGACACTCGCCCAGACGATATTGGCGTCTCTGTCGCTTACCCCTTACCCGGGACAAGGTTCTTCGATCGCGTCCGCGCCCAATTGGGCAAGAAAACCAACTGGTCTGACAGTGAAGACCTTTCCATGATGTTCCAGGGCTCGTACACCGATGAGTTCTACCGGGCGCTGCACGACGCGTTACACGCGCAGGTCGATACTTGGCATTCTGGGCACAACGCAGGAGTTGCAGTTAAGGAGAATCACGATCACTCCGCTCCAAGACTCGACGACTTGTGGGAGCGCGTCGTGTACCTGGAGAAGATTTGCCGGAACTCCCAGCCGACCGTTCTAGATGGCTTCCCAAGCGATTCGCTCGTGCAATTGAGGCTCGCGCCCGAGTTTGTTCACATTTCCTCATCCGAGCCTCCTTCGGGCAGCGACTGATCGGGACCGCACACATGGATATCCTACTCACCCACGGGTATTTCCTGTACGAGGATCCCAAAGAGCTTCAGATCATGAAGCCCTATCCTCCTTTGGGGATTCTTTACATCTGCGCGCATTTGCGACGGAAGGGGATGGACGTAGAAGTTTTCGACTCTACCTTCTCTACCCGGCAGCAACTCTTAGAGGCCCTGCAGAATGGCCCTCCGTCGGTACTCGGTATTTATGCGAACCTGATGACACGTACCAACGTGATCGAGATCTTGCGATGCGCTAAAGAAGCCGGGTGGCAGACCATCGTGGGCGGGCCGGAGCCCGGGGCGTATATAGACAACTATCTCAACGCCGGTGCGGACTTCGTGGTTATCGGAGAGGGCGAAGCCACGTTGGAAGAGTTGCTTCCTGTCTTGCATGGCAAGTCAAGCCGTTCCTGGGGCGACATCGCGGGAATTGCCTTCCGCTCACCGAGCGGGAACATCGTGCAGACTCGATCACGAGAGCAGATTCGCGATATCAATGCGCAGCCGTGGCCCGAACGTGAAGCCATCGATATGGATCGCTACGTTTCCGTCTGGCGCGAACATCACGGCACTGGATCCGTTTCCCTGATCACCGCCCGAGGGTGCCCGTATCATTGCCGTTGGTGCAGTCATCAGGTCTTTGGCAAGACTCACCGGCGAAGAACACCTTCATCTGTCGCCGAGGAACTGGCCTGGCTGGTCGAACGCTACCACCCCGATATGGCTTGGATGGCTGATGACGTCTTCACCATTCATCATGGCTGGCTTTTCCAATATGCGGCTGAACTGAAGAAGCGGAATCTCAAGGTTCCTTTCGAGTGCATCTCTCGCGCCGATCGCTTGAATTCCCAAGTTGTCGAGACCCTTGCGGAGATAGGCTGCTTCCGCGTGTGGATTGGCTCTGAGAGTGGTTCGCAGCGCATTCTGGACGCGATGGAGCGGGGTGTGAAGGTAGAGGA
Organism: uncultured Acidobacteriaceae bacterium; assembly: GCA_963731405.1. Lineage (GTDB taxonomy): Bacteria > Acidobacteriota > Terriglobia > Terriglobales > Acidobacteriaceae > Sulfotelmatobacter. Next base: position 68,978 of record CAVSVS010000014.1, read on the forward strand.
GGTACAAACCGCCGTTGCCCTATGCCGCTCAAACGGCATTCAAACCGGAATGTTTCTTATGTGGGGATACGAGGGGGAAGAGTTGGACGACGTCGAAGCCACGATTCAGCACGTCAAGACAACCGATCCAGACATCTTCTTCACCACCGTCGCCTATCCCATCCAAGGCACGCCGTATTCAGTCGAGGTGGCTGATCGTACTGAACGTATGAAACTTTGGCAGGCTGGTTCTGACCGGGACGTGCGGATCCGCGGCCGCCACTCACGGAACTTTTACGGGATCGCCGACCAGTTGCTGCGGAGTGAAGTGGAACTCGAACGCACCCGCAAGAAGAGAACTGTCGAGATATCAGTGGTTGCTGAATTGCAAAGCAGGGTCGCGGATCTGCGTACGGGGCTGCACGCATCCTCGAGTGAGGTGGAAGCGTGACGCTTGCGTTTACGCAAATCGAGCCAGCCGCGTCTTATTCCGCCCCATTCGACGCGATTGCTGAACAATACGACCGAACGTTCAGCTCATCAATGATTGGGCAATTGCAGCGTGCCGCCGTTTGGCGGGAATTCAGGAAGAGCTTTCGTGCAGGAGACCGGATCCTTGATATCGGCTGCGGGACCGGTGTGGACGCCAGTTTTCTTGCCGAGCATGGCATCGATGTCATAGCCTGTGACAAGTCGTCGCAGATGCTACGCGTTGCAGCTCAAAGAATCACTGCTCTTCAACCAGCGCCGGATCCGTCCAGTTGCGCCTTGTGCCCGCCGAAGAAGTTTTGAGCCTGAGCAAAGATGGTCCTTTCGACGGCGCTGTCTCGAACTTCGGTGCGGTCAACTGCGTGAGCGATGTCGCCAAACTCGCACGCGACCTGGCTCGCCTTCTCAAACCCGGAGCAAGCGTGTTGCTGTGCGTGATTGGGCCCAGCTGTGCTTGGGAAACGACGTGGTATCTCCTGTGCGGAAAACCCGGTAAGGCCTTTCGTCGCTTCCGTCGCGGCGGGGAGCCAGCGAAGTTGGAGGGCGGCGAGACTTTCAACGTTTGCTATCACTCCGTTCGCTCGATGCGGTCTGTGTTTGCGCCGGCCTTCCGCCTGGAATCGGTTCACGGCATAGGTGTGCTCGTCCCGCCGAGTTATCTAGAACCGTGGGCGCGCCGGTTCCCGCGTCTCACAACGTTAGCAGCCGAGGCAGACCGATATCTCGGTTCGTGTCCCGGGGTCCGTGGGTTCGCAGACCACATCCTGCTGCGTTTCGAACGTACAGAGCACTGCATTGGGGAGAGCAACTGACGATATGAGTGACTCGGTGACGCCAACGATCGCTGCTGCTCATCCCTCCTTGGGAAGTTGGCCGCTCCCCTCCCTGCAGTTGCAATGCCCCAATTGCCGCAAGGGCCCTTGTCGAATATCTTCAACCGCCCAACCCGCCTGCCTCTCATGTGGATTCACGTTTTCCGAAACAAATGGCGTCTATAACGCCCTGCCCCAATCGCGCGAGGCAAAGTATAGCCAGTTCGTTCATGACTACGAACTGGTTCGCTCAAAAGAAGGCCGTGGATCAGATCGCCCCGACTACTACCTGGCGCTCCCATTCCAGGATCTTACCGGCCGCAACGCATGGCAGTGGGGCATTCGAGCGCGTACATTCCGTTTCATGGAGCGTAAGCTCTTGCCGTTGATTGAGGGCAAGTCCCACCGGCGGCGCGACATCCTTGATATCGGCGCGGGCAACGGATGGCTCTCCTATCGGTTGGCATTGCGAGGCCACCGTCCCGTGGCGGTCGACTTGCTGAACAACGACACTGACGGCCTCGGCGCCGCCCGACACTACTTTCACGCCGCTCCGACGTTCACGCGATTCAAGGCGGAAATGGATTGCCTTCCGTTCATGCCGGAGCAATTCGATGTTGTCGTCTTCAATGCCTCGTTCCACTATTCCGAAGACTACACGCGAACCCTCGAAGAGGCGCTGCGGTGTCTGCGCAGAGGCGGCCACTTGATCGTCGCCGACTCGCCCTTCTACCGGAAAGAAGAGAGTGGGCAGAAGATGTTGCACGAAAAACGTGCGGTGTTAGAGCGGCAGTATGGCTTTCGCTCGGACAGCATTCAGAGCCGTGAATATCTGACGGCTGAGACTCTGAAGCGACTGGCCGTGCGTTTGCACCTCAAGTGGCAAGTTTACAAGCCCTGGTATGGAATCAAGTGGGCTTTCCGTCCAATAAAAGCAAAACTAACACGTCGTCGCGAGCCGTCAAAATTCTACTTGCTTCACGCTCAACGGGATATTCGCGGATGAGTGCGCTCATATCCATCTCGACTTCCTCCTCGACAATCTCCCGCTCTGAACTAGAAGCGCACCGCGTCCGTACTCTTCCCATCCTTGTAATTGCTCCGCACAATCAGTGCGACTGCCACTGTGTAATGTGCGATATCTGGAAGATCCGCGAAGCAGAAGAATTCTCCGTCGCTGATCTGGAACGGCAGATCACCGCATTTCGTGAGTTAGGGGTGAGTTGGGTCGTGTTTACGGGTGGAGAGCCGCAGAAGAATCGTCATCTCCCGGCTTTGGCGAAGACTCTCCGCGCCGAAGGGATTCGCGTCACCCTGCTGACAGCCGGGTTACTTCTAGGTTCTCAAGCTCAGGAGATCGCGGACAGTGTCGTCGATGTAATCGTCTCGCTGGATGGCCCAGCCGAATTGCACAACCGCATCCGTCGCGTTGCGCATGCGTTTGAGAAACTTTCAGATGGTGTCACTCAGTTGCGTCATCTGCGGCCTGACATTTCCATTAAAGCTCGATGCACGATTCAAAAACTGAACCATCGCTTCTTGTGTGCAACCGTAGATTCAGCGCTAAGCATGGGCTTAAACTCGATTTCGTTCCTCGCGGCCGACGTAAGTTCCACCGCCTTTAATCGTCCCTCGACCTGGTCGTCCGAGCGCCAGGAACAGGTGGCCCTCGGTGCGTCCGAAGTCGAGGATCTGGAGGCTGAGATTGGGCGATTGGTCCAAGAGCATCGTAGGGAATTTGATTCCGGTTTTATCGCAGAAAGTCCGCAAAAGCTGCGTCACATCGTGCGACATTTCCGTGCCAGCCTCGGGCAAGTTGAAGCAATCTCTCCGCGTTGTAACGCTCCGTGGACGTCGGCCGTCATTGAAGCCACTGGAGATGTGCGCCCGTGCTTCTTCCATCCCCCGTTGGGGAATACTCGAGTCAGCCCCCTGCACGAAATCTTGAACAGCACTCGAGCGTTGCAGTTCCGCGCAAATCTGGATATCGCCAGCGATCCAATCTGCCGACGCTGCGTGTGCTCTCTGTATGTTCCCAATCCAGAGTCCATCAACCGCACAGTCACCTCTACGATTCAAGCGGTTCATGGGGAAGGGGACTAATGTGGATGATCAGCCCATATTTCCGTCTGCGCCACAACCCTCGTTGTACGCCCACACGTTTGGGTCATCGGGAAGCCAGCCAGCCCCCGATCCGATTGGCTGCGATGTTAAGCTGCCTTTCAAGAGCTTGTTTTATCCGCTCGGCTTTCCGGTTGAAATCGCCACGAATTGTGCGGACGTACTCGCGGCAGCCAACGAAAACTGGCAGTCATTTCAAAAGCAGTTTGCCGTTCCTCCAGTACAGCTCCGGATTGCGGTCAGTCAGGTGCGTGCGAGCGAATGTCCGAGCCCGCCAACCTGCCGAGGTCAACGCAATCTGGTAATGTTTGTGGCAAGCGCTCACGATTTTGCTGTTTGCGATCTTACCGCGGGATTTGCATCCTGTTGGCTGTCCGAGAGCACCGTCGAGAACATCGCTTATCTCCGGTATCACTTTCTCGATGCCATGGCGTTACTACTGATCGAGGCCTTGTACCTGACGCCAATCCATGCTGCCTGCGTGTCTCTTAACGGGCGCGGATTGTTGTTGTGCGGAGATTCCGGAGCAGGGAAGTCTTCGCTCTCCTACGCCTGTGCGCGTCGCGGATGGACCTTCGTTTCGGATGATGCCAGCTTTCTTGTTCGCGCCGGCAAAGGAAACGTCGCCGTAGGCAATCCTCAGCACCTGCACTTTCGCGAATCCGCCACGGATCTATTTGCCGAGTTGAGGTCTCACGAACTCACTGCACGCATCAATGGAGAGATTGCCATTCAACTCACCACGGCAAAGCTGCCCCGCATGAACACCGCACTTCAGTCGCAGATTGACTTCCTTATCTTCCTGAATCGGCAACCATCCGGCCCGCCCGCCCTGCGACCTTTCTCGAAAGCCCGCGCATCAGCGATCCTGGAACAGGTGATCTGTTACGGCGAACAGCACATTCGCGACGCGCAGAAGGCAGCCCTGAGGGACTTGCTCCGAGGAGATGTCTTGGAATTGCAATACAGCGAACTGGAGCCTGCCGTAAGTTGCCTCACGGAGTTGCTGCGATAAACGAAGCCCACCTTTACGGAAAGTCAAACTCCACTGTCGGACTCGCTCCTGCCGCGACAGTAATCATTTTTGTCTTCGTTCCAAGCTTTTCGTGCCATGCTTGCAGCGTATAGTCGCCAGGCGGCAGATCCTTGAGCTCGAAGGTCCCGCCCTTGCCTGTTACCGCAAAATACGGATTCTTGACCACCGCAATGTAACTCTTCATCCACGGGTGAATATTGCATTTCACCGAGATCGCAACCTCTTCCCGCGCAAAAACCTGTTCCAGCGGAGCGCCTTGGGGCTGCGATACGTTCCACTCGCGATTGTTGTTTGGCGTGGGATGTATGTTGTGCGTAGTCGCATCGCTGTTCACCACACTGAGCTTCTGTCCCGCTCTCATCGCGAGCACGTGCGGTTTGTATTGGCATCCTTTTTGTTCCATCACTGCCGGCTGATCCGGCACCGGAAATGTCGCCGCTCCCAATCCGTCAGAGATGTAAACCACGACGTTCTCGAGTCCGCCACTTGCATCTGTGACCACATCCTCCGTGGTAGCTCCGTTAGGATGAGCCTTCGCACAGAAGGGATCCGCCGACATGTCGATTCGTGTCGGTTTCTCTGCAGCTCCCTTGAACTTGACCACGCCGGTCACCGAAGATCCGCCCGGGGTGGGTGTTGCACCAATTCGATCCGCGTCAAGAAGGGTCATGCCACAGACGAAAATCAAACAGAATATGGCAAGATAGTAAGAATGTTTATTCACGTCGCCTCCTGAACAGGATCGTGGATCGCGATCACCTTTCTTCTATTGGACTTTATGTTTCGCTCGGTGAAAGAAGCCACCAGTGTCTTCGTTCAGCGTTTGAATGTAATGCACAAGATCCCAAATCTGATCCGGCTTCATCGAATCTGCGAACGATGGCATCGGAGTTCCGTCCAAACCAGTGGTCAGGTCTTTGAACAAATCTCTCGCTGTTTCGCCACACTTGAAGTGGGTTCCATCCGTAAAGTCGAAGGGGCGAATGGGATATCCTTTGCTATCGGTCAATGTCTGCGCCGACGGACCGTTTCCTCGTCCTTCCTTGCCGTGGCAGCTCCAGCAATTCATGCTTTGAAATAGGGCCGCACCCCGCTTCACACTCTCGGCTGACGTGGGCTGCCCGGTCGGAATGGCGACGGATGGAACTGGCGGCTCCTCCTGGAATCGGCTTGAGAATGTCTTGATGTAGGCCACCAGGTCCGCCCGCTGCTGCCGGGTTAACGGTCTCCAGGACGGCATGCCGGTGTTGTAGATTCCCCGGCTGATCGTGTCGTACAGGTCACTGTCGGTAGGGAGGTTTCCGCTTGGAGTAGATCGGCATTTGAATGCCGCCTTCGTAAAGTCACGAGGTTTGGGATCAAGATGCGGCGCGCTCTCTCCCGCTCCATCGCCGTGCGCACCATGGCACCCGACACAGTAGCGGCGGTACAGCGCCTTTCCGGAGTTGGCATTTCCTCTGAGCTCTCCAATTTTGCTGTCCTGTGCAGACGCAAGCAGACTGCAGGTCACCAAGAATGCCAATGTAAGGCTGCTACCTTTCATCATGATTCGTATCCCTGACTCCGTGGTTTTCAAAACTCCAAATCAAATCCCATCAAATAGCTGCTGTTGGTCTCATTCTTGCCGCTGAGGGGCGCTGTCCCTGTCGTGTGCGCAATGGCGTATTCCTGATGCCAGGCAAGCCCCGCCCGGTTATTCATGATGGGGTACCAGCGATATCCCACGGTCCACACCTTCATATCCCCAAAATCGTTCGGGGTCGCGGGATTGGCCTGCCGCGACATCTGCACCGTCTCGTACTTGCCGATCACAATCAGCTGCGGATTGTAGGTGTAGTGTGCCTCAAAGAACCCGCCGTTCCACGTGGGCCCGGCAGCTCCGGGCGGAAGATCGCCGGGTTGGTTCGTCGCTACGCTATTCCCCAGAAATACGTTGTCCTGGCCGTGAAGATAGAACGTACTGAAGTCGAATTTGCCTGCGTACCACAGCCCGTAAACGCCGGTGCGGCTGAAGCTTCGATTGCCCAGTCCAGTGCCAGGGATGGGAGCGCCGTTGCTGGTTTGTGAGAACGTTGGACGTTCTCCAAAATATCCATATACGCCCACCCGCTGCAGCCCCAACTTTGGAATCTCAAATCCTTGCGTGAAATCGGTATAGACGTCGTAGGTATTGGTGGGTGTGTCCGCAACCCCGTTTGTACTGTTAAGCACCGCGATCGAGTAGCGTGTGTAGTCGTTGCGCGAGTGTCCCATTAACTCGGCCCCAAGCTGGTTATCGCCCAGTCCGAAATTCGTGCTGTCACCGGCGGGAACAAAATGGTAATTGCGGTAGAAGCCACCCGTATTGCTGTATACCAGTTCGCGTTCTTCTGAGATCAGTGTGTCAAGCTCGAATTTGCCAACCTTCACGTTGAGCCACGGGGAGCCTAACAAGTTGTCGAACCGAGCAAAATAGGTCGCAAGGGTTGCTGTGCCGCTGTTATCAATCTCGGTTTGGAATCCGAACGAGATGTTTTTTGCAACGGTTCCGGCCGCCCAGATGGTGAGTCCCGAGATGTTAAATCCGGATTTGCTCACGGGGGACTCCATCTGTCCGGCCGCGGGATTCCCCGGAATCGTGTCCACGGCAACCAGACTGTTGTATTCGCGATGCCACGAGGCGAAAGTACGAAACGCTACCGGGAAATATGCCCCCTGTTGAAAAATGGGAGTGTCCCGCCCGGTCATTAATTGATAGCCGTTATCTTTGAACGTTTGGCCAAAGTTATTGAGCTTGGGCCACGCTTCGTGACAGTCAGAACAGCGAAGGTTGTATTTTCTGGCAAAGGCGGGAATGCCAAAGGCCGGCAGCGCGCTTCCGAACAACACCATCACAGCGATCCATCCACATCGGCGCCACCCCCGTGAAGAATCCATTCTTGTCTCCCAAATGTTGCTCGTAGTAAACAAGCACAGCAAAATCAAATCGCTGCACCAGCGATGTAATTTCTTTTTGAGGTTAGAGCAGACGGCCGGATGGCATTGTCATCTGCTTGTCATTTTTTGGTCACTTCAATGACACATGCGTGCACGCGAAAGGCTTACGGCAGCGCGTGATTCGAAGGTCTCGCCGACCACCACCAGCGGAAGCCGTGCCATAGCGTTGCGGGAAGAACTCTCAGGTGATAGCCGACTCGTGCAAACAAATAGATCAAATATCGGCTGTAATTGTGCCAGCCGGGTTCCTCTGTCGGAGAGCTGTTTGGTATGCGGTTGGCGATTGCGGTGTCCACAGGCAGTACCCGCCGCGGAAGTAGTCTTCCAAGAACTACCCGTCGTTTCTCTGCCGCAGATTTCATCAGGCTGCTATGCAGCCAAATCGCATCTTTACTGGGACGCATCCAACCCATCGGAGACGGAGACGTGGCGTCGATCTCGAACCAGCGCCTTGTGCTCACAGGAAGGTGCCGGATCTCTGCCTGTACCGCCTCCGATAGGTCGCAGTGAAACCATGTTCGAGCGAGCAGGAACGACACCGACTCGAGTCGCCTCAGTTCCGAATCGTGTACCCGATTCCAGCTTTTCCAGAATTCCTCGTTGCGGGCATTATGGTGCAGGAACCATGCCAACTCGTAGACCTGCGATGTCACAATGCTGACACGTAGCAAATCGCGAAGCAGGTTCAGGGCACAGTACCCAAGATTGTCAATGGGATGGAGGGCGGGGAAGGAAATCTCTTCGACTCGTCTTCCGATTCGCCTCTCCCAGAAATGCATGTCGCCCTCGGGACCGCACTGAACGGCGGCGCGATCCCAGAAACAGTGGTGTAGTTCCACGGTTAACGGCATCTCGGGATCATAGGCATTACCTCTCCATCTCCACTCTGTCCTCTTTCGCAACGGCGGAAGGTGATCCCAAGGTTGATCGTCGAAGGTGTGTTGACTCCGGTAGCCGATGCGGTGGAGTGCATCGCGGGCACGAAAGATTGTTTCCCGAGGACAGAAGATATCGATATCAGACTGAATCCGGTGTCTTTGATTTGGGGCGTAGTCGGGTGTCTTCGTGAAGCCCTTCAAGATAAGGTAGTCAACGTGCGCTTCGCGAAGTGCCTCCGCCAGTTCGGAATAGGTGTTCTTGATCAGTTCGAAGCGACGAGAATTGTCTTCAAGATTCTGATCAATGCGCGAGCGCACCCAAGGTGGACAATAATCGGCGCAACTCTTCATAAGGGGGATCGTCAAATGCATCCGATCTCCAAAAATGAGAAGTTGTTCCCACTCTGAATCGTCGAGAGCTTGCAAGACTTCAGGCTGGGCGTTTCTGAGTCTCAGTGCGGAAATCAACGCGGTGACATAGCGTGGGCTGCCAGCCATCTTCCTGGTTCTCCAGCGCAACAAGGTTTACGAGGAAGATGCTATGAGCGGCTCGGGCCGCACTTGTCTTGGATTTGTTAATGGTTTGTATCTTTATGCCCCTTCGCAGCAACACAAAACCCCGAAAGAATCTCGGGGTTTTGGGTTGAAGCTTTTGCTTGACTGATCTTGATTCGTCCAACCACTCGCTGTTGCTGGAGTGGCGGGATGAATCTTCAGTCTAGCGTTCCAATCACGCCAAAGGACAGTGCTGCGCATTGTGTCGAGTCCAATCCCAGGCTGGGATCGCACCAGTTGATGAAGTTGAGGCCGAAGAAGCTGGAGTTCAAGAACATCTGGCCGACCGGCTGCCAGCTGCCATGAACGTTGTCCGCTGCCTTGACCGTGTTCGATACAAAGTATCGCGTGGCGAACGACGTGCATTGTCCGTCGCTCGAGTCTGTACATTGTGGCGTTACGTTAACCCAGTAGGTCCCGGACGAAAGGCTGACCGCCGGAAACTTCACTGCTACCGAGTATTCGCCCAGTCCGAGGAAAACTCGGCCGGTCGGCTTCATCGTTGCATCGCCGGTACCTGACGCCACAACCGTTCCGCCATTGCCGTTGGAAACTCCGCTGCGAATCTCCCAGGTGGCTTGCTTCGGGTTCATGTGTGCACTCATCTGTACCTGGAAGATCAATCCAGTCACCGAGGCGCTCTTTCCATCAGGAACGGCGAATGCTCCATACGTGTGAGAATCGGATACGTTGAGTGTATTTTCGTCGGATAGGCCCGCCGAATCGATGTTGGGTACATCCAGATTGCCACCATAGAATATGCAAGGGTTGCACAGGCGTGGTGCGCGATGCCCGTCCGGATCAGCCTTGAAATGACTTCCCGGGGGAGCCGAGTAGTGTCGTGAAGGCTGAGTTGCCTTCGTCTGTGCTAGAGATGCTAGGGTCAGGGTTGCGACGCAAAGGACCGCAAAGAACATCTTTCTCACGAGAATCCTCCTGTTTTTTTTACTGTTGAAAGGTGACCTACCAAAATGTTGTAGCGGGTGAAACCCGCTGAGTGTGGAGGGTTCTGCGCGGATTGTCAAGCGGGTATCTGCTGTATCGCAATATTTTTCAAAGAGTTGCAAGATTTTGCAACTGTCGGCCCCGCTCGACCGGAAGTCTCCCCGCTGGCGCCCACTCGGCCACCACTGGGTTATTTCGTCATTCCGCCGCCAACGTCGATTGCTAAGGCTGAATTTCGGTCTGCGCGGCGGAGCCCCGCGCGGAATCAGGGCTAATCCAAATATTTACCTTGGCCGCTTCTACCCTGAACTGATTGTGGTCATTCCAAATCGCAAACGCTTCCGGCTTCAATTCAAAATGTACTTGCTTCGACTCTCCGGCAGCCAGAGTCACCTTCTGAAATCCTTTAAGCATCCGCACCGGTTCCGCCACGCTCGTACCCTGGAGTTGAACATAAAGCTGCACCGTCTCCGCTCCGGCCCGCGATCCAGTATTGGTCACTGTGGCTTCGGCCGTTATTGCCGTCGCCACATTCTCGCCAGCACTCAAGTCTTGATTTAGCGTGGATGCGCTCAAACGTTTTGTGCTGATCGTTGTGGATCCGTATGAATAGCTGGTGTAGGAATCACCGTAACCAAAAGGGAACTGAGGACTGTTCTGTTCGTCGAGATAACGGGACACATATTTGCTCACGATGTCTGTCGGTGGACGCGTCAGGTCCACGTTGCCTGGGGGACGCCCGGTATTGAGCGAGTTGTAATAGAGCGGTTCTTGACCCACGCTGCGCGGCCAGCTGACGACCAATTTCCCGCTGGGATTTACCTCCCCGAACAATGTGCGAGCCAGGGCTGGTCCTCCGCTGATTCCAGGCAGCCACGCTGCGATAACTGCGGGAACATGTTCAAATGCCCAAGGCACCGTGAGTGGACGTCCGCTGAATAAAATCAGGACAATCGGCTTGCCGGTGCGAACGATGGCTTCCAGCAATTCCTGCTGCCTTCCCGGAAGCCCCAGATGCGCTCGTGATGCCGCCTCCCCACTCATCTCGGGGCTTTCTCCCAGAGTCAGGACGACAACATCAGCCTTTTGCGCCACTGATACAGCCGCCGCTATATCCCCATCGCCGCCGTCGAGAATTCCGCTGCCCTTGCTCCGCGAAACATGGTCTTTGCCGATTCGTTGTTCCAAAGCCGTCACCAACGTTACACGCGGCTTCTCTCCTGGCGGCAGGCCGCCCGGAAAGGAGGAGTCATCCCCGAGCGGCCCTATCACTGCGATGTTCCCGATTGCATTCCCGAGGGGCAGAAGCGCCTTCCCGCTCGGCCCGTGGGCATTCTTGAGCAATACAAACGATTGCTCCGCCGCCTCCTGGGCCAGCGCAATGCTCTCCGGATGATAGAGCGCCTTTGCAGCCTCGCCTTCGTTTACAAATGGATGATCGAATAGACCCAAAGCAATCTTTACGCGAAGCACACGCCGTACCGCTTCATCAAGATCCGCTTGCGACGCCTGCCCGGATTTCACGATCTCTTGCAAATGGTCGTGATACAGGCTGCTGACCATATCCATGTCCACACCTGCCGTAAACGCTTTGCGCGCAGCTGCGACTCCGTCTATTGCGACGCCTTGTGGAATCAACTCTCCCACCGCATTCCAGTCACTTACCACCAAACCCCGGGAGCCCCACTCTTTTCGCAATACCTGCTTTAACGTGAATGGATTGGCCGATGACGGCACCCCGTTCAAAGAATTGAATGCGCTCATGAGCGACGCCACCCCGGCCTCGACTGCCGCATGAAACGGTGGCAGGTAGTACTGGCGCAAGGTATGTTCGGAAATTTCGGTGCTGTTGTAGTCGCGCCCACCCTCGGCAGCGCCATAACCGACGTAGTGTTTGGCGCACGCTGCAATGCTGTCCGGAGCATCCAGCCTTGAACCCTGATAGCCCCTGACATAAGCTGCGGCCATGGCCGATCCCAGAAACGGATCTTCCCCGGCTCCTTCCGCCATCCGCCCCCAGCGCGCATCCCGAGCGATATCGACCATCGGCGAGAACGTCCAGCGGATACCATCGGCCGACGCTTCCATCGCTGCCACGCGAGACGCTTTTTCCACGATCGACGGATCCCACGTCGAGGCAAGTCCCAGAGGAATCGGAAACTCTGTCTTGAACCCGTGAATAACATCGAGTCCGAACAGAATCGGAATATGCAGCCGCGCCTTCTCCATCGCGATCTTCTGATACTTATTGATCTCAGCCGGCTCTCTCACGTTGAGCATCGAGCCGATCTGTCCTCGCGCAATCATGTCCTCATAATCCGTTCGCCCGGTTCCAGGCCCCGTCGGCTGGCCCGCGGAGTACTGCACCAGTTGCCCCACCTTCTCTTCGAGGGTCATCTGCCGCAATATCGATTCCACACGGGCGTCGAGGCTGCTGTCCGCAATGCCGCCGGCCTGACTCGCTTGGGACGCCGCTTGGGCTGTCATCATCACTGAGGCGATCGCGCTTAATATCAAAGCGCCGATTACCCTCATGTTCCCGGCACGCTTTACTTGGTGGCAGTGATTCAGGAAAAGTCGATTGAAAGACGAAACTGACATGGGGTAGAACCCTCCGTCGCACGTGCTGAAACATCTACTAAATCGGATTAGTAAATCATGTCGGAATGTATGAAAAATGTTTTTCTTCACAATGTCAATAAGCTGCGTACCCTTTATGCGGCTCGAATGCCAAGCCCATGCTTGCTCCCCCGATTCGGTTTGTGCGAGACTTCGCACAGTGACGACAAGAAAAACGGCTGAGAGCTCCAAGCGAACCGTGCGCCTGGGGCCCAAACCGGTGAGCCTGAAGCAACTGGCGGAGCATCTCCAACTCTCGCCCGCCACCGTCTCCCTGGTCATTAATCGCTCTCCTGTCGCCGACTCGATTCCGCAAGAGACTAAGGACCGCGTTCTTGCAGCAGCCAGGAAGTACAAATACCGTCCCAACTTTTTCGCCCGCTCGCTTCGCTCTAAGCACAGTCTGACGATTGGAGTCATCGTTCCCGAGGTCAGCGAAGGATATTCCGCCTCGGTCATGAGCGGCATCGAAGACCATCTCTTGCAAGCCGGATACTTCTACTTTGTCGCCAGCCATCGTCATCGATCGGATCTGATTGATGAATATCCCAGACTCTTTCTGGAGCGCTCGGTCGATGGCCTGATTGCGGTCGATACTCCATGGACTCAATCGCTGTCAGTACCCGTCGTCACCGTCTCGGGCCACAATCAAGTGCAGGGCGTGACCAATATCGTTCTCGATCACGTACGCGCCGCCGAGGTCGCCCTCAAACATCTGTCGCAACTCGGGCATCGTAGCATCGCATTTATCAAAGGACAGGAATTCAGTTCGGATACTGCCGTCCGCTGGTCAAACATCGAGAAGACCGCCCGACGCTTGGGACTCCCCATTTTCGCAGCGCTTACTTCTCAGCTCGAAGGAGATTCTCCGTCTCCCGATCTCGGTTACGAAGCCACCAGAAAGTTGTTGGCATCGCACAAAACATTTACCGCTCTTTTCGCCTTTAACGACATTTCGGCCATCGGTGCCATTCGAGCGCTTCGCGAGGCCCGGTTGCGTGTGCCAGAGGACGTTTCCGTCGTCGGTTTTGATGACATCGAGGGCGCAGCCTATCAGAATCCAGCGCTGACCACTGTGCGCCAACCTCTCCGCGTAATGGGAAGGACGGCCGCCGAAACTCTCTTGCGCCGTATCCGACGCGTTGGCTCCGATTCCCACGGCGATGAAATCATGGTCGAGCCCCGGCTCATCATCCGCGAAACCACCGCTCGTGCGCTGACCCGGCCTCATCGCGCGAAGTAACTAGTCGCGCAGCCTTGAACCCACGCTCGCGTTTTCCGCTCCACGCGGCAGCGTACAATAATCCTTTGCAAACGCGATCGTTCGGAAAGAGGCCGGCATGACCACCACTCACCAACCCCGTCCCCAAGTCACGACGGAGATCCCTGCGGTTCCCCTTACTACCGAAGGCTACAGCGTTCTACACCAGATGATGCGGCTCCGCTGGCCCGCCTGGCGCGCTTTGCCCGCGTCCGAGAAGTCCGCCATCGCGAAAGAGGCCTCCGAGGTTCTCGCCGCCATGGAGAAGAACACGGCCGGGCAGTCTGCGCTCTTCTCGCTCATCGGTCACAAGGGCGACCTGATGCTGATTCATTTCCGCGAGTCGTTCGCCAGCCTCAATCAGGCCGAACTCCAACTCGCCAACCTGCGCCTCAGTGATTACCTCGAGCCCACGACCTCGTATCTCTCCATCATCGAACTGGGGCTTTACGACTCCACTTTGAAAATCTACAAAGAGCTCACCGACCAGGGCATCGAACCGCACTCCGATCAGTGGAAGGCGGAAATCGCCTGTAAGCTTAACCGCCACAGCGAAGCCATGCGCCCCCGTCTCTACCCTGAAATCCCGCAGCATCGCTACGCGTGCTTCTATCCCATGGACCGTCGCCGCGGTGAAGACAAGAATTGGTACAAACTTCCCATCGAAGAGCGCGCCCGTCAAATGAGTGATCACGGTCTCATCGGCCGCCGCTACGCCGGTGAAGTGAAACAGATCATCAGCGGCTCCATCGGTTTCGATGATTGGGAGTGGGGGGTCGATCTCTTCGCCGACGAACCGTTGGTCTTCAAGAAACTGATTTACGAAATGCGCTTCGACGAAGTGAGCGCCGTCTACGCTTTGTTCGGGCATTTCTATGTAGGTGTCCGAGTCCACGCCGCGCAGCTCGATAAGTTGCTCGCCGGAGAACTCCCCAACAAATCGTAGAGACGTAACTTGTCACGTCTCTATTCGGCGAAGACTGTGTCGTTGCGATAAGCTTTTGACTTTTTCTTTCACCCGGAGACCCCATGTCTACACTAGGCCTGATCGAATACAAAGATGCCAGTCCCGAAGTCCGTGCCGTCTACGACGACATCATGGCAACTCGCAAAACCGATTGGATTAACAATTTCTGGAAAGCCATCGCCCACGATCCCGCCACCCTCAAGCGCACCTGGGAAGACATCAAGCAGATCATGTCCCCTGGCGCTCTTGACCCACTGACCAAGGAACTCGTCTACGTTGCCGTCAGCGTCACCAACCAGTGCCATTACTGCATTGCCTCACACACCGTTTCCGCCCAGAAGAAGGGCATGACTGATGCGATGTTCAAGGAACTCATGGCAGTCGTCGGCATGGCCAACGAAACCAACAAAATGGTGACGGGGTATCAGGTCGAGATCGACCCGCAATTCAAGAAATAGTCTGGGGCGGGATAATCTTAAAGAAGGGACATGTGGCGACGGCTGTCCACCGGGCAAAGCCCGGGAGCTTTTGCCTTCCCCACTAACCTTGTCGGACTCTTGTTGGTGGCGTCGCAATGCAAGCCCTGCGACAGGGTCCACCAAATCGCCTACGACGTCAGTCGCTGAAATATGTCACTTTGCTCGACGAGGTCGTGCCGGCTTCCACTCATGCGCTTTCAAGTCAACGCGCCGGCCACGAAAGCGCACTCCTTCCGCTTCCAGGCGAAACCGCTGTTCCACCGCCGAGTCGCCTCGTAACTTGATCTCACCACCCGCGCCTAGCACCCGCTGCCACGGCAACCCAAATCCCCGCCTCAAGATTGCCGCGACTTGTCGCGCCGCTCCCGGAAATCCAGCCACCCGTGCAATCGCCCCGTACGTCGACACCTTCCCGCGGGGAATCGCGCGAATCGCCTGTTCGATCCGCACCCGCATCCCGCCTGCAACCCGAGAGCTCGCGTTGAGTTTTCTCATCCTGAGCGAAGAAGGCCGGCTCGCCCAAGCGAGACGGCCTGCGCAGTCGAAGGATCCCTGCCTACACCCCTGAACTAACCGATGTACGAGCCAATCCGGGACGCATTTCTAGTGCACGTTTTTGAGAGAAGCCGAGATTGACTCTACGCAGCCGTCCGGAACGCTTCCAGCGCCTCATATTCCGAAGGATGCACCTCAAACACCGTCAACAATTTGGTGACCTGCATCAGGTCTCCAACTCGTTTCGTCAAATTCGCCAGTTTAATCGTCCCTCCGGCGTTATGCGCGGTCGTGTGCAGAGCTACCAGCGTCCCTAGTCCGCCTGAATCGATGTAATTGACTTCGCCCAGGTTCAGCACAATGCGCTTGTCGCCGTCCGCAATGGCCTTCTTGACCTCATCCCGCAGCAGGGAAGACTCTTCTCCAAACACAATCCGGCCGCTGCATCCGATCGCCAGAATGCCATCCACATTTCGTTTCGCGAGTTTTAGTTGCATAGACCTTCTCTCCTTTGCGGCCCGCCGAGACTTGCCCGCCCCATTGCCGCATCCGCACGCAATTCTTGCCGAACCAGCCTATCGCGGCGCCAGCGCCTTCGCAAGCCCACGCCAAAATTTGCCATTTTGACGCGTATAATTCGCCAAATCGTCCCGCGGAGGGTTGTCATAATACCTCACAATTTCAGTTTCGCCGTGCCCGTGATCGCTACGGCCAATGTCCTCCCTACGGTGCGCTACTTTGAGCAGACACCGGGATTCAAGCAACATCTCACCGTGTCTGTCGTTCAAGCTTTTGCCCTCGTACCTCCTCAACTCCTCCCGCGCATCACGTATAATCGACTCTTCCGCCCATGAGTTACACGGTCCTGGCCCGCAAATATCGTCCGCAAAAGTTCTCCGAGGTCATCGGACAAGAGCACGTCACCCGTACCCTCCAGAACGCGATCGAGCAGGGACGCACCGCCCACGGCTACATCTTCAGCGGCCACCGCGGCATTGGCAAAACGACCGTAGCTCGCATTCTGGCTATGGCCCTTAACTGCCGCTCCAAGGATCGCCCGGTCCCCGAACCCTGCGGCATCTGCGAGTCCTGCACAGAAATCCGAGCCGGCAACGCCGTCGATGTAATCGAGATCGACGCCGCCACGAACCGCGGCATCGACGAAATCCGCGAACTCCGCGAGGCCGCCCGCTACCGTCCTGCTCGGGATCGCTTCAAAATCTACATCCTTGACGAAGCGCACCAGATCACCGACGCTGCCTTCAACGCGCTCCTCAAAACACTCGAGGAGCCCCCCGACCACATCGTCTTCATGCTCGCCACCACGCAGCCTGAGGACATTCCGCAGACAATCCGCTCGCGCTGCCAGCATTTTAGTTTTCGCGCCGTCAAATTTGACGCCATCGTCGCCCAGTTGCGCGACCTCGTCACCCGCGAAAAAATCGAAGCCGATGATGACGCTCTCGCGCTGCTCGCCGAAGCCGGCGACGGCTCCATGCGCGATGCTCTCTCTATCCTCGATCAGGCCATTGCCTCCGCCAGCGGACGCGTCACCGCTGACTCTGTCCGCAACCTGGTCGGCGCCGCTCCCGCCCACATTCTCGAACAAGTGATGCAAGCGGTTTCCGAAGGCCGCAGCGAAGAAATCCTCAGTCAAGTTGACCACCTCATTAGCGAAGGCCACAGTCCCACTCACTTCGCTCGTCAGATGGTTCGCTTCCTGCGCAACGCCACGGTCGCGAAAATCGCCGGCAAAGATTCCGCCTTGCTCCAGGTTTCCAGTGAAGAACGCGAACGCGTTGCTCGGGTCGCCAATTGGTTCGGCGAAGAAGATCTCACCCGTCATCTCCAGATCATGCTTCGCACTCACGGCGAGCTGGGATACAAGCAGGAACAACGTTTTCACCTCGAACTTGGCCTTCTGAAAATGGCGCACGCTCAAAAGCTCTTGCCCATCGAGCAGCTTTTGAGCGATGTTTCCGCTGCGCCCACGATCCGGTTCGCAGCGTCCGCCAGCACGCCCCGCCATCGTGGGCAGCGCCCCCACATCCGAAATACGCCGCACTGAAGCGACTCAGCCTCCACGCCAAAATTTCGTGTCCCCCTTCGCGGCCGACTCTGCCCGCAAGGGTACGCCCAGGCAGGAGTCTTCGAGCGAAGCCGCAGCCCCAAGCGGCCCGAGAATCGTAGCCACAGCCAGCACTCCCGAGCCAGTAATCATGGGCTCAGCCGCACCCGTGACTCTCCCCGACCGTAAAGACGTAGCTAGCTATGTCTCTGCCGACGCCACGAGACAGTCCGCGCCAGAACCGCAGCCGGAATTGCAAGCCGCGCCACCGCAGCGGGCCACTGCCGTCGCAACCGCGCCACCGCCAATGGAGCATCTCCAGAACGCCGTCCTCCAAGCCCTGACCGACGGCAATCAGCGCATCCTCGTCTCCATGCTTTCCGCCGGAGAATGGAGCGTTGCCGGCAACGAACTGATCATCAAAATCGCCGAGTCCCAAACCGTAGTGGATATGTCGCTGGGCCCGGACGCGAAGCGTCTGGCGATCGCCTCAGCCAGCGGAGTCTTAGGCCGTCCCGTGAAGCTAAGAGTAATTCCGGGAGCAACAGTGGCCCCGCAAGAAAACAAGCGAAACGGTGGTCCGCCGCTTCCCTCCGGTCCCGGTGGCCGGGGTCGCGCCGAGCAAGACCCGGTCGTCCGCCGCATGCAGGAAAAATTCGGTGCACAAGTCCGTACCGTGATCGACTACAGAGAAAAGCGTTAACACAGCGGCTTCCGGCTCTCGCCTTCTGAAGGCGAGTCGTCCGAGGGCCGGATAGCGGAAGCCGAAAGCCGAGGTTTTATGGGTGGATTCAACCTGCAAGAATTAATGTCCAAGGCCAAATCGCAATATGAAGACCTGCAGAAAAAGATGCAGGCCACCGTGGTCGAAGCCTCAGCTGGCGGTGGCACTGTCACTGCCAAGATGGATGGCCGCAAGCAGCTCCTCAGCTTGCATATCGATCCCGAAGCGGTGAAAGCCGGTGACGTAGAAATGCTTCAGGATCTGGTCCTGGCCGCCGTCAACGAAGCCGCCCGCAAAGTAGACGCTCAAATGCAATCTACGGTCGGAGGTATGCTCGGCGGACTAGGTATACCCGGCCTGTAGCCCGTTTGCCGAAGCTGTCGTAGTAGTTCTGTCATCCTCAATAATGCGGTGTCATCCGGAGCGAAGCGAAGGGTCTATGCACTTTCCCTCGGTCCAGCAAACAGCGTACGTTCATTGCTTCCGGTGCACGATCACCGATTTGAAAGTGAAATTAACGAATGTCTAAATTTGCCGAACCCATGTCGCGCCTGATCGACGAGCTCAAAAAGCTCCCCGGCGTAGGAGCCAAAAGCGCTCAGCGCCTCGCGTTCCACATTCTCCGCTCCAGCGACGAAGATGCCGAAGCTCTCGCCACCGCTGTACGCGACGTCAAGGCCAACCTCCGCCTCTGCTCCGTTTGTAACAACATCACCGACGTCGACCCGTGCGTCTACTGCACCAGTCCCACGCGCAATCAGCATCTCGTGTGCGTTGTCGAGGAACCCACCAACATCGCCGCCATCGAAAAGACTAAGCACTTTAACGGAGTCTTTCATGTCCTCCATGGTGCGATCTCGCCTCTGCACGGAATAGGCCCCGAACAATTACGCATCTCGAACCTGATCACCCGTGTCGATACCGGCGACATCGAGGAAGTGATCATCGCCACCAATCCTACGGTCGAGGGCGAAGCCACCGCCACCTATCTCTCGCAGCAACTCAAGCGTGCCGGAGTGAAAGTTACGCGCATCGCCATGGGAATCCCCGTCGGCAGCGACATCGAATACACGGATGAAATTACGATGCTGAAAGCAATGGAAGGCCGCAGAGATATGTAGTCTAAAGTAGCGTCGGCGTCTCGCCTTCGGCGTGACGGTCGAATCGACTATGTGGGGCCAGCCGTCCCGGCCGTCCGTCGAGCGCAGTTCGACTTAACGCTCAACCCTTACTGCTTCATCTCCGCATCCCAGTTCAACACTAGCGTAACCCGCGAAGAAACCTCTTGCTCAACCCGGACTGACACGAGAATTCGCCCGCCTGTCGCGGTATCCAGCGGATATACCCCTCCCGGAGACATGAACATCTGCCGTGGCACTCCGTAGTGAAACTCACCCCAACCTATGCAAAACTTTACTCCGAGTTTGGAAGGAACCCGCAAGTGAGCCAGATTTAGTTGCTGCATAACTCTAATACAAACAATCGTTTGCGGGCTCAATCGAAACAAATAGATGCATGGCAAGCCGCTTGCATCCTGCCCATAGTCGGTTTCCGCTTGCCGCGCCAGATCTTTCGATCTGTGACCGGCCTGAGGCGCACAAATGCATCCCTCAGTGCCAGTCGCGCCGCGCTGTGATGTAACCGCATCCAACTCGACGCAGAAGGAGCCGGGCCAACCAGCCCGGTTTTCTTTTTGTTCGTGAACCGCCCGCCCAAAAAGCGCAGACGAAACCGTAGCGCCCACGAAATAATAGTTCCCGCGAAACAGTAGCACCGGCGTCCCGCTGGCTGCACCGGGGGCGTCTCGCCCGCGGAATATTCGCCACCGCAGCAAGAACTAGCTCCAGTCGCAAACCGCCCGCGAAAAATCACATCAGCCGCGAAGCAAGGGCGTATGAAAGTCCGGCAGAGAGACGCCGGGAAAATGGAAGGAATGCAGCAAGTTCGTTCAGGATCGATACAACCCGCTCGCGCGCAATGAAAAATCCGCAGTCAACACGGCACTTCCGGCTCCAAAAACACATTCAACTCTTCCTCAACTCCCCGCAACCCTTCTGGCAACGTCCCGCGATTGTACTCGGCCATCCGATTCTTCCACTTCAAGAAGTCCGTGATACTCTGCGGCTCAATCCGCACCTCAACCCGCCGCAAACTGGCCAGCAACAAATTCATCTCGTACCCAAATCCCTTCGTGGTGCGCAGATTCTTGGCCGACGGGTGCACAATCTCAACGCGCCCGCGCCGCACCTCCAGCAATCCCCAACCGGCCGGTAGCTCCTGAACCTTTACCAACCCCGGCGGAGTCAGATAGAACCGCTCGCTCCCCACTCCCTGTTCCGGCTTGGCGCGAAACGGCTTCCCGCGATCTGCCAGAAAGTCTGCCCGCGTGACCTTGCATTCGACAAGCACGGAGTGCGAAGCCCGCTTCCATCCGATCGCGTCTGGCATCTCGCCGCTGACGCACGCCTGCTCCGACAAGACCACCCCGCACCGGTAGGCCCGCAGCCACCGCACCGCCCGTTCCACCAACTGCGCGTGAGTCATGGAATCAGTCTACGTGGTATCGAGAGATGGAAAAGTGACTCGTACGCTTCCCCACATTCAGTCGGGAACATTGAATCAAGCCGTCGTCTTCGATCTTGCGGCATTTGGAAGCTGGCCGACGCTCTGTCTAGCCTTCACCAATACGGGCCGTCGCAGAACCACTTCCAGCAAATATCTTTCCGCCGCAACTGCCTGTGCTGTCGAACCCCCCGCCTCAAAACCCTCGGCACTGATCACCAGAGCCTCGGTCGGCTCCAACGTCGCAGGTTTTCGCAGGAAACCACTTGTCCGGCGCCCACTTTCACTTTCCCGGACCCGATTTTCGATATGCACCCGCCGGATGTGCCCATCATGCTCCACATCAAATGCATTCGCCAGCCGCAGGATCGCAGCTAACTGAATTGTGATTTTCTGTTCATGGGACAGAAGATCACGCAGCGCTTTATGGCCTCGAGAGGGAAGCGCTCCATCGTGAAACCGTGCCACGATGGCGGCCCGATTCATCACCTCCGCCTTCCATCCCAACGGCGCTCCGTGCGCCTGAATCAACTCGAGCGATTCCTTGTGATGCTTCTTCTTTCCCTTCGCCTTGCCAACGTCGTGCAATAGCGCTGCCAGCTGTAGGCTCGAGCGGACATCCCCTCGATCATGATCGTCCGGAGCAGTCACTTTGCTCGATCCATTGCCCGTCAATCCACGCACAGAGAGTCCGTCATAAAGTTCCAACGCCAGCCGCGCCACCCGCTCGGAATGTGCGAAGTCCGGATCCAGAGCCTTCGCCCATAACTTCATCCGCTGCAGGGCAATCTGTTGAATCTGCTTGCCTTGCGGTAGCCCCGCTCGCCACTCGTCCCACAGCGAATTTGGCCCGACCGTGCGCTCCCGATACTCGTCAATCCGCTTCGTGCGCTCCTCCACAATGCGCTCATGCCAGTTCTTGCGCGACGCCTCGTCTGGGAACACGTGGCACGCCAACGCGGTTGCCCATAACACGTCCAGATCGTGCACCTCGCCAAGAAGATCTTGCATGTGCTTCAGGTCGCCGCTCCACGCCTTATGCTGTTCGGGAAGGAAATTCTCGACGATATAACGAAACCGTTTGATGCCAATCCTTAGCGTGTGAAACCCAACCTGCGATCGGTTTCGCAGAGCACGAGTGTGCAACTCCCGAGCCGCAGTCCATCGCTCCAAAGCCAGGTGCTTGAAAACCAAACTTCCTGGCCGAGCGCGCATGGCCCGCAACGGAAGCGATTTGCTCCATTGCCGCCACTGTTTTCGATCGAATTCCTCGAGCGCCGCCCGTGCAACGCGTTTCTGCTCGATCTCCCGTCCTCGCAGAATTTGAAACAGGGCGTGAGATGCGGCATCGCTTCGCGCGCCGTTTACACTGGCTGCTCTCGCGTTGTCGGCTCCCTCTCCGCTACTTGCAGGGGCAGGAGTTGCCACGCCCGTAGCCGCCTCTGTGCGCGCCGGATGCAGTTTCTCAATCCACTCCATCATGATCTGCACATCACGCAGGTTGCCCAGGCTCTGGAAGAGTGCTTTTCCGGCCTTCTTCATCGCCTTCCATTCGCGATCCGGATCCATGGCGATCATTCCGTCGGCCATGGATCGGCACCTCCGCAGCGCAACCCGCAAATCGTGTACCGGATCGGCGCTGAAGTCTGCGCTCACGTGCTCGCACTCCTCCAGTACCCGCTCCATCCAGTACCGCAATCCCGTGATTTTGCTGGCCGACTTCATGTGTCAATCCAAACGCGCAAACTTACGCCGCGAGTATTCTACTGAATTCTTTCTTGGGTAGCGGAAACACCGGTTCCACTTCGAACGCCCGCGTCGAGCGCGCGACACGATTGGGCACTCTGGGCCATGCCCTTGGGAGCACCGGGTGTAACCACTCTATTACCTCCGTAACGTTTAAGGCCTTACCGTTTCCCTTTACGCTGGAGCTTCAATCTTGCGTTTACGAGGAGTTCCTTATCTCTGCCACAAACACATCGCAAGGTGCGCGTGCCGCCTCCGCGCGCGCGTTTGTCCATAGCCTGAATATTCTCATCAAGTACGCCAGAATGTACGGCTACGAGCACAAACGCACTGAAGCGCAATTCGAGACCACATGGAAAGAGTTGCAGCAGGGTTTGCCGACAACTGGAGATCAGGGTTTCCTGTTGGGTGTTTCCGACAATAAGTTGTTGCTCGATGGTATTCCGCTGGAAACAGGAAACGCAGAGCGCAGCTTCGCCACGCTTTTGTCCACCGCCGGTCTCGCCAGCCTGCACTTCTCGAAGGATGTGACTGAGGAAGATTTCGTCCGCCTGGTTCGCGCCTTCACTGTTGCCGGATCGAAAGCCCAGGATGTTTCCAAGCAGATCAAAGAAGCTCTCAGCGCTGGCAGGCAGGGCAGCACCATTAAGATCAATGAGGTAAAGTTTGTAGCTGCTGATCCTCTGACGGGCGATGTGAGTATCGCCGCGCAGATCGCCGCGCAAACTCTGGGACCAGAGTTCAAGCAATGGTTGAATGATCCGCAGAAGCTATTGCAGTTAATTGCGGCTGCCGAAGGCGCAAAATCCGGAGGAGGTGGTGGCGGAGAATCCGCCAACGGCGTTCCTATGGTTCCGCTGGGCAGCGTTCCTAACGCTCCGCAAGGGGCGGGCAAGGGAGTTTGGGTTCCCGAAGGCACGCTGATCGGTGTTCCGGGCGGTACAGCGGCAGCAGCGGCAGCTCCCGCGTGGACCGGAGGCATGGTCCCTCTGCAAGAGCAAGAGGTGATCCAAGCGATCCGCCTGCTCACACGCTTCGGTCAAGTGCAGCAGGATCCCAGCATCAAAGAAGAAGACCTCAAGAAGGAGCTCACTGAGACCGATCCCAACACCCGCCTGAATCTCCAGCAGTTGCTGGGTAGTCTGGCCGCGAAAGCGTCCACAGAAGAGCAGGACACCCCGCTCCTCATGAAAGCAGCCGAGCACATGGCCATCCGCTTCGCCCTCGAACGCTATCAAAAGGGTGAGGTCAAGGTGAACGCGGTTCACCAGATGATGGAGCACATGAGCCGCCAGATGGATTCGCTCCGCTCCATCTTGAAACTGCAGGAAGAGAAGATGAGCAAGGCCGGCATCCTTGTCGAATCCCATGCCGACATTCTCGACCGCATGTTCTGGGCAGAAGTACCGGAGGCAGGCAAGAAGAGCGTGCTCATGTCGCATGAAGCGCCCTGCGTGCCGCCGCGCAACCTTCGCCAGTTTGTTGAAGTACTGCTCGATCGCGATGACAAGCAGAGCGCAACCGACATTCTGAACAACTATTCCAGTTGCCTCAGCGCGCGGGAAACAGAGCCTCGCCGGCGAACCGCGATTGGACTCAGCCAGTTGGCCGATCTCTATGCTCGCCTGGGTGGCCAGCCCATGGGTCAGGCGATTCGCATCCTGAGCGAGCAACTCATCCACGAGAAAGATCCTGAACTGCAAAGCCTCTTCAGCGCAGCATTTGTGCGCATGAGTCAGGAAGCTAGTTCGGCTAAGAACTTTGCCGCTGTAAATGAAGTATGCGGCGGCATGGAAAAGATCAGCATCGAGCGCCCTGTTCTGATCAGCGATCTGCGACCGCGAGTAGGAGTCGAGAACCGGCTGCCCGAATTCATCGAGGAAGCGCTCCAGATGGAGGCCATTCCTCCCGACATGTTGTCTGTGCTGCGGCGCATGAGTCAGCCTGGCGCTGAGCATCTGGCCGACCGATTCTTCCGCTGCATGCGGCGCGACGAGTGCGACCGCATGATCGAACTGGTTCAGGAGCTCGGATCGCCGGTCCTCGGCCAGTTGCGCGAAATTCTTCGCACCGGACAGCCCCGGCAGGCTGCTGGCGCGGTCGGACTCGTAAGCCGCCTGGATGTCGGAACTCTGCTCGAACTCCTTCCCACCCGCATGCCGGAGTGGAACCGTTTCTATCACGACATCGTTGTACGTCAGATCGCTTATGGCGCCGCCATCGATCGCGGACGCACTCTGCTCGAGTTAGCCGAAATTCTCGATCCCCTTGTACTACCCGAGGCGGTCGATGAGATCGGTATGAGTGGCGACATGACGGCTACGCCGCCCCTGATTGCCATGGCACGCCCGGGCGAAGCCGCTTCTCGCTCTCCTTACGTGCAGTTGAAGGCCATTGAATCGCTCGGCCGCCTCAAAGATTCTGAGGCCGTTGCCACGTTGCGCGAGATTCTGGAAGCTAAGAAGACCTTCAGTTGGGTGCATCATCGTGAGTTGCGCATTGCGGCAGCCCAGGCGCTTTCAAAAACCGATCCCCGTTACAGTTCGCAGGTCTTATCCGACAGCGGCCTGGAAACGGCGGAACTCGCAATCGCGCCACTCGATTTTGCTCCTGCCTGCCCCTGGGTGCGTCAACGCCGTTATGAGCGTCTGGTATTGTCGAAGACCGTTGCAGCCACCATTGGCAGCTCGTGGGGCAAGTCAAGAATCATGATCCGCGAATTGAGCCTTGGCGGCGGAATGGGCACCAAGGAAGACAATCTCCGCATCGGCAGCGAAGCCGATCTGGAAATCTCGGTCGGAATGCGGGCCAAAATTCGCGCTCATGTTCTGTTGCGCCGTGCGCGCGTGAACGAGGTAGGATTTGAGATCGTCAATACCGACTTGGAGAGCCGCTACCGGCTGCGCCGCCTGCTGGTCGATGCCCTCAATAGTGCCCCGCAAAATAAAGGACAAGAGTGGAGCGGGGAGCGCAAGCTCTAAGTTCGTTCCGCTTCTAAGACAAATAGAAAAGCCTCTGCCACTGACAGAGGCTCTCATGGTTTTTCGCAGAACTCTTCTTTTACTTCACCTTCAGGAAGATGATCGCCAGGGTATAGAGGGCCAGCGACTCGATCAGCACCAGTCCCAGAAGAAGGGCGAACTGGATGCCCGGTCGGGCTGCAGGGTTGCGAGCGAGGGCCTCGGCTGCGGCTGCTGTCGCCTTGCCTTGAGCCAAGCCGCAAACCGCGGAGGCGATGGCCATGGAGAATCCGGCAGTGATAGCGATCCAACTTGCATCACTGGTGCCGCCACCCTGCGCAAAGGCAGGCATGGCAAAGCACAGGGCAGATAACGTCATGAATATGTAACTTAACGTACGCATTGTGTTTCTCCTCGTATCAAAATTGCCGCCAGTGGGTGGTTGACGTCATCCCGTGCAGACGCCCTCACGCTTGCGGCGGTCAGTTCCCAGTTCCCGGCTCTCGGCACCAATCCTTGATCGAGAGCCGACAACTGACCACTGACCCCTAGTGCTCCTCTGTGACCGCGCCCGAGACGTAGATAATCGTCAGAAGCATGAACACATACGCCTGCAAAATTGAGACCACGATGTGAAGGCCGATGAAGATCACGGGGACAAGAATCGGGATCATGGAAAAGAATACCAGCGTGATCAGATCGCCTGCGAAGATGTTGGCCCAGAGTCGAACTGTAAGCGACAGCAGACGGGCGAAGTTGCTGACGAGTTCGATCGGCAGCATCAACATCGCCAGTGGAATCCGCGCCCAGATCGGCATCCCTTCCATCGGCGGACCGAAAAAGTGTAGAAGGTACTTCAATCCCGCATGTTTGAATCCCTGGGTATGGTAGTAGAGAAACGCGCAAATTGCACAGCCCAAGGGCACGATTGAAACCGCTGTGGGCGACTCAAATCCGGGAACCAGCCCGATCAAATTGCAAGTCAGGATGAAGATAAAGACGATTGCAAAAAATGGCGTGTACGGTTCGCTGTGGTGTCCGATGATCTCCCGGCTTTGGCTGAGTACGAAATCCTCGACTGCCTCGAACGAGTGCTGCAAACCACCCGGCGATTCGACCGAGAGCCGCGACCGTACCAGCAAGAAGATGCTCACCAGAAATGCGAAAACCAATAACTCCATGGCGAACGAATTCGAAATCGGCATCTGCGCATGCTTCGGTTCGATATGCAGCATTCGCAGAAATGCCGTAACCGGGCCGGCGAATAGATGGTTCAGGATTTCGGTAAACCAGAGTTGTTCCATAAGACGGCTTTAGACTTTTCGCTCCAATTTGTCAGCTTCTATCTTTGGCCCAAACTACCTCGGTTCGACCCCGCGAGTTACTGCAAAATAAAACTCGTAGGCAGCTTCGCAGGCAATGGCTGCCACGGGCAAAAACAAGCCCGCAAACAAACCTCTCAGGCTCGCGGGAAAACTGGTTAATATACCATACGCGGCGGCTCCCAACAACACATAGCGCAACAGGAAGCGAGCCACGGTTCCCGTGCCCGATTGCGCTTTACCCGTTGCGGTAACCCTGTCCGAAAGCCCTGCGACGGCCCTTTTTAGCCAGTGAAAGTTCAAGTACGCGATCACGCATCCCAGGAGAAACCCGATAGCCGCAGCCTGGCCAAATTTCCACCACCCAACGACCGAACCGGCGAGCCCGAGAGCGATCATCGAATTGCGAATCCGATCAAGAGCTCCCAAGTAGAAGCTACTCTCAATTGGAGAGCCGGAAATTGGAGTCTCCTGAATCATTCGATTGACGCTTTGTCCGACGGTGGAGCGC
The DNA here is from genome assembly GCA_963731405.1 of uncultured Acidobacteriaceae bacterium. Classification (GTDB taxonomy): domain Bacteria; phylum Acidobacteriota; class Terriglobia; order Terriglobales; family Acidobacteriaceae; genus Sulfotelmatobacter. The sequence goes on from CAVSVS010000014.1 coordinate 96,483, forward strand.
GGGCCGCCTGCTTAGTTTTTCCCACGTCATTATTTTGTATCGCGCAGCACCACGCGAATCAGTTCGATCATGCCCCCTGCAATTCCCAGCAACAGTCCGACGATCTGAATCCATGAAGTCTGAAGCCAGTGGTCGAGAGCGGACCCGATGAGCCACCCTACGACCGTCCCAGCTGGAAGCATGAGAGCGAGTTGGCTGTAGCGCCCTACTTGCACCCACGGATTCGTTTTCTTCTGTGGATCCCGATTGGTTGGCAAAGTCGTCGGCATGCGTCGCCTCCGGCGAGACAGATTCTACTCTAATGCATAGAAGCTGATGCCAACGAGGGCTACAGCATCTGGTGCGGCTGTTCTCACCGATCCGCCGACGCTCGGGCCAGCACAATCGCGCTGCTGGCTGGCATCGATTCGTAATATGAAACGAATCTGCCGGTTTCGAAACTCCGATAGCTACTCAGGTTGTGGGCCCATCGAAACCCGATCGGTTGATACCAAAGTTCAACCTCAATATGGTACGGTCCATTTCCCTCAGGTAGTGCCACAAAGTAGCGGATCAGGTCGCCGGCATCGGTGAAGTTTGGATCGTCCGCCGCGTCGCCTGCAACGGCAATATCCTGACTGGCCGTCTGCTTCTGAAATCCTGACGGAAGCAGCCGGTTGTCCTTCAAGTACCCAGTCGCCGCCGATAGCCCAGTAGTGACATGACCTGCAGCATCTTTCAGAATCGGTTCATAAATCTGTACCTGCTCCGGGCCCGTAATCTCGCGATAATGCGGCTCAAAGCGCGAAGCATCCGCGTCGTTATCATTCCCCTGGATCGAGCCATCCGCGTTTAGGGCACCCGACTCAAATATCTTCTTTCCCGTCTGATCACGAACCATAAAATGAAGCCACGCCCGCCGGGAAGGGAATGCAGTCGGAAGTTTATGACCTGTGAGGTTTTGAACAAAAACGTCGACCCTTAAATTCCCCGAAGCAATGTCGATCTCACGAATGCTCACCCGAGCGGATCGCGACTGCAAGAACTCCTTCGTTCTCTGCGCCTCCGCCGTTAACTCCACCGGCATCGCCGTTACGCTGAGGTCGTTGCGATACTTGTTCAGCAAATTGAGCATGAAAAAATTCGCGCCCACAAACGTATGCTGCCTCACCCCCTGCCGCGGTTCGCTTAGCACCGCCGCAATGGGCGCATCTTCTTCCACTTGTGGCATGTGACATGACTGGCAACTTTCCTTCTCCGGATAATCGCTGTGCTGCCATTCCAGATACACCATCTGTTCGGGGAACAATCCAATCTCTTTGCCATCAGCCGCCAGGGATTTTGTATACAACGTATGACACGTCGCGCATAGAGCAGAATCGTGAATGTGTCCGGCTTCTGTTGGCCGAAAGCCTCCAGTCGAAGTCTGCATGATTCGGGCCTGGCCTATTTGAACCACGAACGGCCCATACTCCGGATGATTCTCCTCTGCTTGCGGAGCGTCCACCACAAATCCGCCGTTAAAGCTCTCTCGCGTGCCTAGCTTCTGTTTTCCAATCTGGTGACACACCGAGCAGGAAACTCCGTCCTCTGCCGCCGCATTTTTCTTGGGATCGTCCCCAAACGGAAGATGCGCGAAAACCCCGCCCAGCTGGCCCTGCAATTTCGACTCGTACCGAGCGATGGGCATGTGGCAGTCCGCGCAGCTGTCTTCAATCACCGCCCGCGACTCAGGATGGTCCAGATCCTCCCGCCGAACGCTCGCCTGCCAGTAAGGATCCCGGGCAGAATTGGCCATGATGCTCGCCCGCCAATCGAAGCCAATCGACACGTCTTTGCCGGAAGCAGTTGTCAATCCGTTATGACACGCAAGGCAGCGATCCGAAGTGTGAAACTGCGGCTTCAATTCCTTTTGACCGCCGGCTCCGCTCATCGAAGCGCACAGCAAGCCCACGACCGCTGATAGAACAATCGCCTCACGAATCTGCAGGACGCTTCTCATTACCAGCCCTCGTTCAACCGGCCGTCCTGCCAGTCCCAGAGCACGTAAAACATCAATTGCACTGGCCGCCCCGTCGTGTTGTTCACCGGAATGCGCACTCCAAGATCCGCGCGAATATGCTGCCGCTTGCTGATCGTCACCTGCATCTGGGGCAGCAGATCCCAATTCATCTTTGCGTTATCGACCAGGTCCCGGTCTGCCAGGAATTCGACCATCGGCGACCACAAACGGCCCATTCCGTGATCCGCAGCCAGGCTCTGCCCCACAGCCGTGTTGAAGAAAATGGATTGCGGCGAAATCTGTGTATGCCGCGGCAGATCCGCCCCAAACTGCGTTTGAATAAAAGTATTCGACCGGAACAATTGGTCGAATGAAGCGAACGTTTCGAATGTCGTGGTACCCGAACCAAACCCTCGCTCTTTATTGCCGGTTGGCACAATAACGCTGCCCTGCAAACTGAATATCGATCCCGCTGGCAGGCTTGAGAACAGAACCCGCTTCACGCCGAACGTGGTGTCACCCACTCCTCCATACCACGTGTGGTTCTGGTCCTCGAATGTAATCGGAACGTCTACTTCGATCTGGTTGTTCATCCCGAAACGCTGCTCGTGAATGATATGGCTCCCCACACCGGGTGCGCCCGTCGCATTCACTGCAGTCGAGACCACCACTTCGTCCTCAGGGAAGGCTTTCTCCGTGACCATGGCCCGTGGCAGGTTCAATTCTCCCCGCGGCCAATGCCGGTTGCGGCAGAACCCTCGCAGATACCCGACTACCTGGTCAATCTGCTTCGGCGTAAGTGCCTCTTCGAACGACGGCATGATCTGCGAGAATCCTCGGTTCGGGCCGCCGTGCGTGATCACTGTCTTCCATGCTAAATCCGCCTCGGGTGTCGTCTGATCGCACCGTGTGAAATCGGGAAACGTTCGCGGCGGTTCAAAGCCGGCAATGGATTTTGGCGTCCCCTGCCCATCCGGTCCGTGGCACGCGACGCAGGCAGCTTTGTAGATCTGCTCGCCGCTTTCCAGTTGTGCCGGTGCAGTCCCCTGCGCCCGGATCATTCCTGCCGTTACCAATAGAATGCCCGCCACAAGGCCGCTGATCGCGATATAGGAAGAGGTGCGGCGGATATGATTCCTCGGGAGCATTCGGGAGAAATAGACCCGTCGAGATCATGACCGCTGAGGACGACGAGTAACGGAATGATAAATGAAGTCCAGCGATCAGCGCTAAGGCTCTTGGGTTCCGTCCGATCGGCTATGCGCCCGGCGGTGCTAGTTTCTGTACATCCGGCGCATCCCCGCCCAGCCAGTCGGGATGCTTCGCGGTCGAATCGAAGTGAGAGGAAGTCTTGAACAGTTCGTATTTACCTGCCATTGCAACCTCCTTCGTCTTGGCCAGCAGTTGCCCGATCTGCTCGCGGTTCATCGGCTGAAATGTCTTCACCGCTTCAAACGCTTGGTCCAGAATCTCTGGCTTGTCGATGCCCGTGATCACGACCGAGGTCGGCAGGCTGAGCGCGTAGTGCAGGCATTCGATTGGTGAAACCGTCTTGCTCTTAAGAATGACCCCATCGCCCATCGACTTCATGCCGAGCACTCCAATCTCCTGCTTGACCAGCTCCGGCAAAACCATCTGACCAAAGCTGCGGAAGTGGGCATCCATCACGTTCAAGGGCATCTGCACGCTGTCAAAATGGAAGCCGTGCTCCGCAGCGACTTTCAACATATAAAGGTGAATGTGGGGATCTTTGTGCCCCGTAAAGCCAATGTAGCGAATCTTGCCCGCCTTTTGCGCCGCCACCATCGCCTCGTTCGCCCCGCTTTCCGCGAAAATGCGATCCGGATCGTCGAACCGGAGAATCTCATGGTGCTGTACCAGGTCGATGTGATCGGTCTGCAGCCTCTCCAGGCACGTCTCAATCTGGCGTTCGGCCACCTCTTTGGTCCGGCCATCGATCTTCGTCATCAAAAAAACTCTGTTCCGGTATCCGTCCTTGAGCGCCTTCCCCATCAAGATTTCGCTCTGGCCTTCGTTGTAATCCCAACTGTTGTCCAGAAACGTAATGCCACGGTCGATGGCCGACCGAACCATGCGAATGCTCTCTTCATCGGTCAGCCCATGCTTCGCAATATGAAAGCCGCCCATCCCGATTGCTGAGACTTGTTCTCCGGTGCGTCCCAGCGTGCGGTACAGCATCTCCCCTTTACGGGTCCCAGCGGATTGGGCGAGGGGAATCTGATGCATGGCATTCTCCTGGGTGGAAGGCTCGTCTTGCGCGAAGGCTGCGGGCATTGTGCTGGCGACGCCGCATAGGGCGGCGTTCTTGAAGAAATCTCGGCGTCTCATGGTCAAACGTCACCTAACGCTGAAGTCTAATTACCCTTGAGATGACGCCTGGAAGTTGGGTGTTGCCGGATATTCTGCGCAGGAGGTTTGGGGAGAATCTGCCGTCGGAGAGACGTTGCTCGCAACGTCTCTCGATCCACCAAATCAGACTAGGACTATTGCGTTAGCTTGGCCACGCTAGGATTCTGTGCGATCCCCAGCGCCCAATTCACGAGTCGGATGAATCCGTCGGGCAACAGTCCGATGTAAAGAGTAGCCAGCCCGGTTATAGCAATCGCCGCGCGCATGCTCAAACTCACGGGCAGCGTTTCTTCGGTCTTTTCCACCTTGCCCATGAACATGGCATTGGCAATCTTCAGATAGTAGTAAAGCCCAAAAACCGAGTAGAGCACACCGAGCGAAGCCAGCACATAGTGCCCGGACTCAATCAGGCTGAGGAAGATGAAATACTTGCCCCAGAATCCCGCCAGCGGTGGTATGCCGGCCAGCGACAGCATAAACACCAGCATCAGAACGGCTTCAACAGGAGCGCGAGAATAGAGCCCGTTGAGGTCGTCGAGCTCGTCCCCGATCACGTTGCGATGCCGCAGCGCCGTGATCACCGCGAAGGCGCCGAGATTCATGAACGTGTAAACCAGTAGATAAATCAAAATGCCCTTGATCCCATCAGGACTCAGCTGGGTTGCCGTTCCCGCGATCAGACCGAGCAGCATGTATCCAACGTGCGCGATGGAAGAATAAGCCAGCAACCGCTTGGTATTGGTCTGCGTGAGGGCCGCAAAATTCGCCCCCGTCATGGTCGCCACTGACACGAACACAAGCAGGGGCACCCAGATCGCGCGCATCGGCATCAGTCCAACGACCAGAACGCGCAGCAGCATCGCCCATCCGGCGGCCTTCACGGCGACCGACATAAATCCTGTGATGCTGGTCGGCGCGCCTTCATAGGCATCCGGCGCCCATTGGTGGAATGGAATCGCCGCGATCTTGAACAACAGTCCCGTGATTGTCGTCAGCAGCGCCACAACCGCCACGGGCTTGTATTCGCTGTTGAGCACGTGCCGCATCAGTTCCTGCTGAATCACGGCCAGGTTCGTGCTCCCGGTCAGTCCGTAGAGCAGCGAAAGCCCATAAGCGAAAATGCCCGAGGAAAATGCCCCCAGCAGCAGGTATTTCAAGGCCGCTTCGTTCGATCGCCGGTCGCGGCGTAGGAATCCCACTAGCACGTAGGTCGATATGGCCATCAATTCCAGGCCGATAAAGATGAGAACGATATCGATTCCGGCGGCCATGCACATCATTCCCGCAACCGAGAGCAGCATCAGCGCATAGTATTCGCCATGATTTTCGTGCTCGGTCTCCAGATACCGTACCGACATCAGAATCGCGATGGCCGTTCCCGCGAGGAAGAGATAGAAAAAATAGATCGCGAAGCGGTCCATCAGCACCGTCCGCATCAGCCCGAACGATCCAGGCGACGATCCCAACCAGAGCTGAATTTTGTACACGCCCGCAGCCGAAAACATCACGCCGATGAACGCGGTCACCGCGTTGACCCACTTCATCTCCTTGGGGAGCATGAAGTCGATCAGCAAAATGCCGAGCGCGAACAGCGCCAGCAGCGTGATCGGCAACGCCAGTAGGTAGTCGGTCCAGACCACTAGTTCGTCCCCTTTGCGCCCGCAGACGGCGGATTCGTCGTGGACGGCATCCCCGCCGTCGGGGCCGCAAGTGCGCTCGGTTGTGCCGCCGCATTCACTGCAGGTTGCGGATAATCAGGCCGCACCACCGCAATCGTATGGTTCACGGGTTGTTCCAGAATCTGGAAAAACGGCTTGGGATACAGTCCGATCCAGAACGCCATAATCAGCAGCGGAACGAAAGTCGCCACTTCTCGCGGCGTCAAATCATGCAGTTTTTCATTCTTCGGATTAGTGACGGTTCCGAAGAACACGCGCTGGTAAAGCCACAGCAAATACGCCGCCGCGAGCACGACTCCCGGCACCGCCCATGCGCCCCATCGCCAGTTCTCCATGAACGTCCCCTGCAAAATTGTGAACTCGCCGACGAACCCATTGAGCAGCGGCAGGCCCATCGATGACAGGAACATGATCATGGTGATGGTGGCGTAAAGCGGCATCACATTCGAGATCCCGCCGTACTCCGCAATCTCGCGCGTATGCCGCCGTTCATAAAGGATTCCGACAATCAAGAACAGAGCGCCCGTAGAAATGCCATGATTGATCTGCTGCAGGACCGACCCGCTCAGCCCCAGCGGCGTGAGCGCGAAGATTCCGAGTGTGCAGAAGCCAAGGTGGCTCACTGAAGAATAGGCCACCAGCTTCTTCATGTCCTTCTGCATCAGCGATACAAGCGCACCGTAGATGATTCCGACGATCGACAGAAAGATCATCCACCCGCGCACCGTCATGTGCAGAAACGTCGCTGGATTCGACATCACGTTGGGGAAGAAGGGAAGTGAGAACCTGATAAATCCGTAGGTCCCCATCTTCAGCAGAACGCCCGCCAGGATCACCGAACCAGCGGTCGGAGCCTCCACGTGCGCATCCGGCAGCCACGTGTGGAAGGGGAACATCGGCACCTTAATGGCGAACGCGAAGAAGAAGCTCAGGAATAGCAACGTGGCAACTTGCGGCCCGTAATCCGCATAGATGCGCGGCGCCGTTTCGTACAGCGACTGCAACGCGAATGTATATACCCCTGTGACCGAGTAATGATGGAAGTACAGAAACAGAATTCCCAGCAGCATCAGTACCGATCCGGCCAGGGTGTAGAGGAAGAACTTGATGGCGGCGTAGAGTTTCCGCGGCCCGCCCCATATCCCGATCAGCAAATACATCGGCACCAGCATCGCTTCCCAGAACACAAAGAAGAGGAAGAAATCCAGCGCCATGAATACGCCCAGCATGCCCGTCTGCAGAAACAAAAACCAGATGTAGTATTCCTTCACCCGATTCTCGATCGCGGTCCACGACGAAAGGATCGAGATCCATCCCAGCAGCGTCGTCAGCATGATCAGCAGAAACGAAATGCCGTCGATGCCCAAGATATACCCCGCGCCGATCGAAGGGATCCAGTTGCCCGCGCTGCCCTCGATGAACTTGAAGCCCGGCTCGAAGCGTTTGTCCCAGAACATTGGAACCAGCGGGATCGAGATCAGAAAGCCGGCGAGCGCAAAAAAGTTCGCAATCCAGCGGACCGCGTCCTTATTCTCCTTAGGGACAAACAGGAGAATCAGCGCCCCCAGCAGCGGCGTGAAAAGAATGATCGATAAGATATGGTTTTGCATGAAAAGCTCTTAGCCTTTGGCTCTTAGCCTTTAGCTCGAAACTTTCCGCCATAGGGTCTGGCTAAAAGCTAAGAGCTAATGGCTAAAAGCTGCTTCAGTGATACACGTAGTAAAACGCAAACCCTACCAGCCCCGCCGTCATCACCAGCGCATACCATTGCACCAGGCCCCACTCAAACAGCCGCGCCGGATAACTCAACATGCGCGCCAGAATCGCAGGCCCGTTCACGCCGATCCCATCAATAATCCACTTGTCCCACCAACCTGAAAATGTCGCGGATGTCCGGGTAATCCAGCCAGCGGCATTCACGGCGCCATCTACAACGTTGGCGTCGAACCACGAACTCGCCTCGCCCGCTCCCATCACGCCCAGTCGCACATCGCCCACCTTCCGGCGCCCGGTGAACACATAGTCGTATCCTTCATCCACGTAATACTTATTCAGGAGCGTGTTGTAAACGGGCGGTGCGGCCGCGGCGATGGGCTCCACATAGCCTTTATCAGCGTTCGAATAAGATCGCCCCGCCATAAACCAGCCCACCCCAGCCGCCGCCACTGACAAGAACATCAACAAATATTCTGTCGAACTGGTGTGTTCTTCTTCCTTTTTCCCCGCGGCGACTTGCCCTGCCTCGCCCTGTTCGCTCAGCACTCGTGCTTCCCCGTGCGCGAAAACAGGATCGAGGAATCTGGCAAAACGATCGGATCCACCCAGGCTGTGAGGCCAGCCCAAAAATCCGGCAAAGATCGAACACACCGCCAGCACCACCAGCGGCATCGTCATCGATACGGGTGACTCGTGAATGTGATGCTCCACCTCATGGCTCATGCGCGGCTTACTATAGAACGTCAGATAAATCAGCCGGAACATATAGAACGCCGTCATCAAAGCCGTGATGTAACCGATACCCCAAAGAATGCGATAAGCTCCGCCTTCGGAAGTCCACGTCTGCCAAAGAATTTCATCCTTCGAGAAAAATCCTGCAAACGGAGGAATGCCTGCGATCGCCAGCGTCGCAATGAACATGGTGCGATAGGTGATCGGAATGCGATCCCGCAATGCCCCCATGTTGCGCATATCCTGTTCCCCGCTCATGGCGTGAATCACTGAACCCGCCCCAAGGAACAGCAGCGCCTTGAAAAATGCATGGGTAAATACGTGAAACACGCCTGCAGCAAAGGCCCCCACGCCAAGCGCGAGAAACATGTATCCCAACTGCGAAACCGTTGAATAAGCCAGTACCCGCTTGATGTCGTTCTGCACCAGCCCGATCGAAGCTGCGAAGATCGCGGTCAACGCGCCCACAATAGCCACGACCAGCATCGACTTCGGCGCAAGCACAAACAGAGCATTCGACCGTGCCACCATGTAAACGCCCGCCGTTACCATCGTCGCCGCGTGAATCAGCGCCGACACCGGCGTAGGCCCTTCCATCGCATCCGGCAACCACACATAAAGAGGAAGCTGCGCCGACTTGCCGCAGGCTCCCACAAAGAGCAGCAATGTTGCCGCGGTTATGATCGGGTCACCGATATGGAACATTCCGCTACGGGCCGCTGCGTTCACGTCGATGAATCGCAGCGAACCCAGGTACCAGGCGATAAAGAACATGCCCAGCAGAAATCCCGCGTCCCCAATGCGGTTGACGATGAACGCCTTGTTGGCGGCGTCGCTCGCCGACTTGCGCTGAAAGTAAAACCCGATCAGCAGATACGAGCACAGCCCCACGCCTTCCCACCCAACAAACATCAGCACGTAGTTGTTGGCCAGAATCAGAGTGAGCATGGAGAACATGAAGAGGTTCAGGTACCCAAAGAATCGGTAATACCCGCCTTCATGCGCCATATACCCGGTGGAGTAAATATGGATCAGCATCCCGACGCCAGTCACAAACAGCAGCCAGATGCTCGACAGCGGATCAAGCAGGAACCCGGCATCGGCCTGCAGAGGTGCCGGCGTCCGATCTGCTTTCAAATACGTCGTATGCCCCGTGTCAGTCCCAAGCCAGGTGTAAAGAACCTTCTCGAAAGGCTGGTGCTCGTGAGCGGGAGCCCAGTTGGTATATTGCAGCACCGCGCCACAAGCCATCAGGAACGCGAGCACCACCGACCCGACGCAAACCGCGCTGACCGTAGCCTTCTGCAGCCTGCGCCCAAAAAAGAACATGAGCGCCGCGCCCAGCGCAGGAAACAGAGGAATCAGCCAGATGTGCTCTAGAAAGATCATTCGAAGTCAGCTTCTAGCTCCTAGCCTCTAGCTCAAGCGTCGGCTGTCGGGCCTTGCTAGAAGCTAGCAGCTAGAAGCTGTTGTTCTACCATTTCAATAAATTCACTTCGTCCACGTTCACCGTCTCCTTGTTCCGGAAGAAGGCGATTAAGATGCCAAGTCCGACCGCAGCTTCTGCAGCAGCATCCGTGATGACGAAAATCGCGAACACTTGTCCATGCAATGCGCCGGGACCATGAATCCCCTGCCAGTACCGCGAGAAAGCAACCAGGTTCAAATTGACAGCATTCAGAATCAGCTCAATCGACATCAGCACGATGACCACGTTCCGCCGCGTCAAAACGCCAATCACCCCGAGCAGAAAAAGTGCTGCGCCCAAAACCAAATAGTGAAGCGTCGAGATGTGAAGCATTGCATCCATATCGAGATTCTGATTTAGCGGGTGCCCCATCCTAACGTCGCGTTTTCTGCGATGTTAGGGTGGGATCCGTACTCAAATCCTCTTCTTCGCCATCACCACCGCGCCGATGATCGCCACCAGCAACAGCAGGGAAGCGATCTCGAAAGCGAACATATATTGCCCCGCGTGCCGGTCGAAGAGCAGCGACGCGATCGCCTGCGTATTCTGATCTTCGCCATAGCTCATGCGCCCTTCAGGAAACAGCATCTTGCCTTTTGTCGTGGTCGTGTAAACCGCGATGAACAACCCACCGAGTGCCACCGCGGCGACGATTCCGACCAGCCATTGCTTGTTAAACTGCCGCTCTTTTACCGACCGCTCCATGTTGATCAGCATGATTACAAACAGGAACAGCACCATGATGCCGCCGGCATAAAGAATGATCTGCACGCCAGCCACGAACGGAGCGTACAGCATCAGGTAGAGCCCAGCCTGGGCCAGCAACGTGGTAATCAGCGCCATCGCCGAATGCACCGCGTTCTTGCGCGTGATCACCAGAATTCCTCCGACGATCATCGTGGCGGCCAGCAAATAGAAGAAGAACGGAGTCGCTACCGGAGGATTCATGGTCGCCACACTCCCTGCAGTTCTGCCCAAAGATTAGCTCGCATGGCGACGACTGCAGTCAAAATCAGCACGACCAGGCCCGTCGGCAGCAGCACCTTCCACCCTACTTTCATGAGCTGATCAAACCGGTAACGCGGGAACGTGCCACGATACCAGATATACAGATACATAAACGCCGCTACTTTCGCCGAGAACCAATAAATGTCCACGACTCGCACGCGGACATCGGGAATAAACAAAATCAGCCCGATGAGTGCCAGAACTGCGCCGAACCCGGCGAGTCCGATCGTCTGGATCCTGAACAACGGATGCTTCGGCATCCGCGCCGTGTTGTAGAAACACATCGCACCCAGCAGCAGAAAAGTAACTCCAGGGAACAGCGCGAAGACCAGATCCCATGTGGACCCGCTCAACCAGTTAGGAAACGGCCGCAACCACCCGCCCAGCCACAGTGTGACCGCGATCGACGACACCGCGATCATCGCCGAGTATTCCGCCAGAAAGAATAAAGACCAGCGGAACCCGCTGTACTCTGTATGGAATCCCGCCGTCAATTCCGATTCTGCTTCCGGCAAGTCGAAAGGCGCCCGGTTGGTCTCCGCGACCATCGCCACGGCAAAAATGAAGAATCCAACCAGACCGAGCGGGAAGAACTTGAAGATGAACCACTCGCCCTGCGATAGTTGAGCCTGCACGATACCGATCATGCTCAAGGTGCCCGTACTCTGCTCATTCAGGCTGGTCATCAGAATGACCGAGACGACCGCCAGTCCCATCGCCACTTCATACGAAACCATCTGCGCGCTCGAGCGCAGCGCGCCGATCAGCGGATAGTGCGAGTTCGAAGCCCATCCCGCCGTTACAATCCCCAACACGCTCAGCGACGAAACCCCCAGCATAAAGAGGATGCCGATGTTCATGTCGGTAATCGCATGAGTGGGCCCGAAGGGAACTACTACGAACACAGTGAAGGCCGCGAGCACGACAATGAAGGGTGCCACCCAGAACACAATCTTGTCGGCTTCGGCAGGAATGATGTCTTCTTTCAGCAACAGCTTGATGGCGTCCGCAATCGGCTGCAGCAACCCGTGCGGCCCCACACGCATCGGTCCCAGCCGCACCTGCATGTGAGCCAGAATCTTGCGCTCCAGCCAGTTCATGGCGATGACGGCTACAGAGAGTCCGCCGAACACCAGCAAAATATAGACGGTTGCCCAGAACAGGTTTCCGGCGCCGCCGGGCGTACGATCGCTGTCGAGGTAGGACTGAATGTACAGAATCAAATCGTGCATCAGCGGTCTACCTCGCCCAGAACAATGTCCAATGTGCCGATCACGGCGATTACGTCCGCGACCAGTTGTCCCCGGCACATTACATCGAGCGCCTGCAAGTTCACGAAAGACGGCGGCCGTACTCGAATCCGGTAAGGCTGCGTCGACCCGTCGCTCACAATGAAATATCCCAGCTCGCCCTTCGGCGCCTCGATCGAGTGGTAGACCTCGCCCACCGGAGGCTTCATCACCTTGGGCACCTTCGCCATGATGGGCCCTTCCGGAATTCCCGCCACGGCCTGCTCAATGATCCGGCACGACTGCCGCATCTCCACCATTCGCACCAGGTACCGGTCGTAGGTGTCGCCACTCTGTCCAGTAGGAATCTCAAAATCAAAATTCTTGTAGTTGGCGTAGGGCTGAGCTTTGCGAAGGTCCCATTTCACGCCGCTCGCCCGCAGCACCGGACCAGTCACTCCCAGCGCAATTGCGTCTGGCCCCGAAATCACGCCGACGCCCTTGGTGCGCTCCAGCCAGATGCGGTTCGTCGTCAGCAGCTCTTCGTACTCATCGATCTTCGGCGCGAAGAATGTAAGGAAGTTTTTGACGTCCCTTTCGAAACCTTCATAGGCCTCGTACTGCAAGCCCCCGATGCGGAACGCATGCGTCGTCAGCCGCGCCCCGCAATACTTCTCGAAAATCTTGAGAATCTCTTCCCGGTCGCGGAAGGTATAGAACAGCGGGGTGATCGCGCCAATGTCGAGCGCATGCGTCCCTAGCCAAAGCTGGTGGCTCGCGATCCGGTTGAGCTCCGTCAGAATCACGCGAATGTACTGCGCCCGCGGCGGCGCCTCAACGCTCAGAAGTTTTTCAACGGCCTCGCAGTATCCCAGCCCATTCGAAACCGCGGCAACATAATCCATACGATCGACGTACGGATTGAACATCGTGTAAGTCCGATTCTCCGCAATCTTCTCAACGCCACGGTGCAGATACCCGATCACGCACTCGAGCCCCAACACCTTCTCGCCATCCAGCCGCAGAATAACGCGCAGCACCCCATGGGTCGCCGGATGTTGCGGCCCCATGTTGATAACGAGCTCATTGGCATCCAGAAACGTCTTGTCGTGCGTTTCCAGATCGAGCGGCGAAAGTGTGTTGGGATCCGTCATGGCCTGTACGTCACTCTTCGTCTCTCGGTGGCGTCATCCCGAAGCCTCGCGCTTTCACCAGCGAGGCGAGGGATCTCGCGCGGATCATTTGAGTGTTCATTGCCCGCTCTCAATCCCCAGATTGATCTGCACCCACTCATTGTCCTGCTGCAAAATCCCGTAGTCCTTGCGCAACGGATGCCCCTTCCACCCATCGGGCAACAAAATCCGCTTCATATCCGGATGTCCATCAAACTTGATCCCGAACATGTCGAACACTTCGCGCTCCAGCCAATTGGCGGTCGCCCAGATCGGAACCGAACTCGGAAGCGTCTCTCCGTCGGCAATCTGTGTCTTCACGCGAATGCGCTCATTCCGCGCAAACGAATACAGCACCCACACCACATCAAACTGCTTCTCGCGCTTGGGATAATGCACTGCCGTAATGTCGACGCAGTAGTCGAACTGCTCTTCATTCCGCAAAACCTGCAGAATCTCCGGAATCAGCGACCGGTCCACAACCATATAGTTCTGCCCGAGGTGCATCAGCGGTTCAATCCCCGATCCATATTCGCCCTTGAGCTTCGCAACCATCGGGGAATCCCACGGCACTGGCACAGGAGCGGCAGGTTTCGCAGGTGCAGCAGCAGGCTTGGCAGCAGGGGTTGCAGGTGCAGCGGCAGCAGGTTTCGGTGGACTAGAGGGAGTTCCGGCAGGAGAAGCAGCGGCTGGCTTTTCAGGAGCGGCTTTTGTTTCTGATTGAACCGACCCGGCGGGTGTAGCTTTCACCCCGCCCGGAGTTGCGGGTTGTTCCGCCGTCGGCTTCGGTTCACCTTCCGGCGGCGGTGGAGCGGGGGATTTGGTTTCGTCCGGCATATCCGAAGACACAAAGCTCCAGCGGAATCTGCATTGAAAAGAACGTTAACTTTTATCAGCTTGAGCGGATAGTGTCAACGATTCGCGCGGCGCGAACATCGTCGAGAAGATTTCGCAATACTGAACTTGTGATAACGTTTGCCGTTCGCCTCAAATCCGGCACCAGGTCCGTTATTTCGCCTTTCGTCCACCCGTACGATCTGATAAGGTACCGCGTGAACTGCCAGCCCTGTCCTGGTGAATCCAAAGCGTGTCCAAGCTCCAAAACCTTGGAAAGGATTTCCCATGAACGTATCCCGCATTCTTCTCGCGTCCCTAGGTGCCTTCGCCGCGTACTTCACCATGGGAGGCCTTTTGTTCGGCCTCTTCCCACCGCTCCGCAATGAATTCGCGAAATATCCTGCGGTCTACCGCTCGCAGGATGCCATCAACAGCGTCATGCCATTCGGAATGTTCGCCATGCTCATCGCGATGGTTGTCTTGGCCGTTCTCTATGCCATGCTCTATCAAGGAGGTTCGGGCCTTACCGAGGGTATCCGCTTTGGCGCGCTGATCGGCATCTTCGCCGTCTGCTCGTTCGTGATCCACAACCACGTGAACCTGAACATCGGAGTGGGGCTAACAATCAGACAATCAATAGCCTACTTCGTGGAATGGGTGATCACCGGAATGGTGATCGGCTTGATCTATCGGCCGGCCCACTGAGCCTGGCAAATCAGGCGCGCGATTGTGCCTGATAACTCTCAATCAGGTCGCGGATCCGCTGGGCTTCCGCCTTGCGATGCCCATGGCTTGTGATCGGATCGCTGCCGCCCGTCGATTCAATCACGATTTCGGACCAGAACACGCCGGTAGAGATGTGAACCGACGCGACTTTCGAAATCGGTATGCTCTCTTCGTTGCTTCCAAATAGCCGCGACTTGGTCCGAATGACGCGCTGCGGGCTGACCACAAGCTTGGTCGGGAAGAAGAAATTCCCCTGCGTCCACCGCGAAGCGGTAAAAGTCTCCGCCGGAGAAGAATCCATCGGATTGTCAATCGCAGCATTCATCCAGCAGTAGCGCCGCCGTCCCGGCGGCAGTAGCGGGGGCTTTCGCCCGCGCAGCGTGCGTTACACCCACTCCAGTGCGCCCTTCCTCCAAACCCAGATATACCCCACGATCAGGATCGCCAGAAAAATCAACATCTCGAGTAATCCAAACAGCCCAAACGCCTTGAACCTCACCGCCCAGGGAAATAAGAAAATTGTCTCCACATCAAACACCACAAAAAGAATGGCGATGATGTAGTAACGCACCGTGTACCGTCCCCGCGCACTATCGATTGGATCAATCCCGCATTCGTACGGCATCAGCTTCGTCTTGCTCGGGTTCGAGGGCCGCACCAATTTCGCCAGCAGCAAAGTAATCGGCAACAGAGATCCCACAATGGCGATAAAGATGAAGATAGGAACGTAGTTTTGCGGCATAGGGTTTCTTGCCTCGCAATCGATGCAGCAGGTCATACTATCTCCGATGGGCCTGCGATTCAAGACCTCATACCCTTGATGTCATACCCTTGATTCTTCTTGCACAGCGTGCAATTCGGTGTAGATTGTCTCAGCGGAAAACAAGGAGACTTATGTCTACTCTGGCAACTTCTGGCCGTGTTGCAGTTCCGTCAAGCAAAAGAACTTCAAACTTCGCTCTCAAGGTCGCCGCTTTGGGCGCGATCCTTGCCCTTGCCCTAGCCTTCGTCTTGAAGTACGTCTTCCGTTACTATCTGAACTACAACCAGCCTGCGTATACCGATCCGGCTCTCGGCGCAGCCAACTATTGGACGGATCGCGCCTGGCTCCTCATGCACATGACCGGTGGCATGGTGGCTTTGCTGACAGGCCCGTGGCAGTTTTGGAGCGGCTTCCGTGCGCGCTATGCGCGCGTGCATCGCTGGACTGGGCGCCTCTTCCTCGGCGGCGTCGCCATCGGTTCCATTGGAGCCTTCCACATGGCAATCGCAACCACCTTCGGATGGGCCTTCGGATTCTCGCTGCTGGCTTTGGACACAGCCTGGGTCACCACAGCCGGCATGGCCTACTACGCGATCCTGCGCAGGCGCATCCCGGTCCACAAGGAATGGATGGTGCGCGCTTACGTTGTCACCTTTGCGTTCGTGACCTTCCGCGTACTGAACGACTACGGTCCTACTTCGCGACTCCAGCCAGCCGGCGACCGTGCCATCACCATCGGTTGGGCTTGTTGGGCTCTCCCGTTGCTGCTGACCGAGGTCATTCTCCAACTCCGCCGCATGCGCTCTCGGGTTAATTCGGTCTGACGGCTCCGCAGCCGAAGTGGCATGGTTTCGGACTGGCGGAAAAATAACAAACGTCGAACTACCATCAAACGTGCGCAGTACCAGCAAGCCTAGGCAGTACCAGCAAACGTACGCACTACCGTGGAAGAGCGGCCCTTCTAGGGCCGCGTATAGCTTTCGGAATCAGTGTGGGCTTCAGCCCCCGTGGTTGCGACAAACACAGGTTAAGAGAACCCATTCCGCGTCAGTGGCAACTCCCGGACCCGTTTTCCCGTTGCCGCGAACACCGCGTTGCACAGCGCCGGAACAAATGGAGGCACCCCAGGCTCGCCCACTCCCGCTGGCGGCGCCGTGCTCTCCACAATATGAATGTCCACCTGCCGGGGCGCATCGTTCATCCGCGCAACCTGGTAATCGAAAAAGTTAGACTGATCGACCGCGCCACCGGTTGCCGTGATCTCCCCAGTGCGAGCAATGCTGGTCCCAAAGACAGCCGCTCCTTCGAACTGCTGCCGTACCATCTCCGGATTGGCCACGATCCCTGCGTCCAGCGCCGTCGTGACGTGCGGTATGCGGATCGTCCCCTGGTCATCCACCTCAACCTCGACTACGGTCGCAACATAAGTGTAAAAACTGCGATGCACCGCAATCCCCATGCCGCTCCCTTTGCCGCTCTTCTTCTTTCCCCAGTTCGCTTTCTCCGCCGCCAGCTCCGCCACCCGCCGAAGTCGAACCGTGTCGTAAGGATACTTCTCTCCAACCCCCGGAGGCCCCTGCGGTCCAGCATCCAGCGTATGTCCCGGCCCAATCAGCGTGAGCAGATAGTCATACGGATCGCGATTCGCCGCGTACGCCAGTTCATTCGCAAAAGACTGCACCGCGAACGCGTGATAAATATTCGCGACCGAGCGCAGCCATCCAATCCGAACGTGCGCCGTCGCCTGTCCGTTTTCCGATCGGAAGTTCGGCACATCGAAGGGAACAATATTCCATCCCATCGACATCTCCCCGGCCCCGCCGTAGTTCGCGCCCACTTCGAATGTCGATCCAATAGGAGGAAACACCGACCGTTGCAACCATGCTTTCGGCTTGCCCGCATCGTCGAGCGCCGCTTTCATGTACATGGCCGCGACCGAATGGTAGTAGTCGAACTTAATGTCATCTTCGCGGCTCCAGATGACCTTCACCGGCTTTCCCGTCTTCCTGGAAAGCAAAGCCGCTTCCACCGCATAATCCGGCTTCGACTTCCGTCCAAAGCCTCCGCCCAGAAAAGTCACGTGACACGTGACGTTTTCTTTCTTCAGCCCGAGAGCCTTGGCCACCTCTTCCTGCACACCCTGCGGATTCTGCGTCGGCGACCACACAATCACCTTCTCGCCCTGCACATCGGCCACTGCCACGGGCGGTTCCATGGAAGCGTGCGCCAAATGCGGAGCAAAGTACTCGGCCTCGACAATCTTGCCGCCCTTGGCAAATTCCGCGTCCGGATCGCCAGTTGTGTGCACGACCTTGCCCGGCTGCCGCGCCGTCTGTTGCAACTCCTTTTTATATTCGGCCGAGTTGTACGTCGCGTTCGCGCCGTTGTCCCACTCGATCTTCAGCTGCTTCCGCCCTTTGAATGCGGCGAACGTGTTGTCTGCGATGACCGCAACTCCCCCGAGTGGCTGAAATGCATGCGGCGGTTTGAACGGATCGATCGGAATCGTCTTCTTCACTCCGATGACTTTCAGCGTCGCCGCGTCATCAACTGACTTGACCTTCCCTCCCAGCACCGGCGGATGCGCGATCGCTGCATAAAGCATCCCGTCCACGCGAACATCCATACCAAACAGCGGCTTGCCCGAACACACATCGGTCACGTCATACCCCGGCGCAGGCTTGCCAATGTAACGCCATTGTTGCGGCGATTTGAACTGCAACTCTTCTTTCTTGGGGACAGGCTGCTTGGCCGCAAGAGCTGCCAGATCTCCGTACCCCAGCTTGCGGCTGGAATTCTTGTCAGACACAACGTGCACCGGATCCGCCACGCACTGCGACTCTGGAACCCCCCATTGCTGCGCCGCCGCCCGCACCAGCATCAGCCGCGCCGTCGCTCCGGCTTCGCGCAGAGTGTCAAAAAATTCGCGCACCGAGTGCGATCCATCCGTATCCTGCGATCCGTAAGCCTCATCGGCATCCGCCTGCACAACGTGTACGCGACTCCAGTCAGCATCGAGTTCGTCGGCCAGAATCCGCGGCAGGCTGGTGCGAACTCCATTCCCCATCTCCGACCGGTGCGAAACGATGTAAACCGCGCCGTCGGTGTGAATCCCCACAAAAATGCTCGGATGGAACGCCGACGCCCCGACCGACTCGGCCGTACCCACTCCGAGCCCGGGTGCCCCATTTCTCGCTGCTTTTGCGAGAAGTGGGGATTTTCCGATGCATAACACAAACGCGCTGCTAGCAAGCATCCCCTGCAGAAAGCTCCGCCGAGAGACATTTTCGATCGGCATATTCTCAATAGCGGTTTTTTCCAGGCTGATCATGCCGTCTCCTTTGCTGCCGTTTTGATCGCGGCCCGGATGCGCTGGTAGGTCCCGCAGCGGCAAATATTGCCCGCCATCACCGAGTCGATGTCATCATCCGTAGGCTTGGGCTTCGACGAGAGCAGAGACACCGCCTGCATGATCTGCCCCGGCTGACAGTATCCGCACTGCGGCACATTCACCTCCGCCCATGCCTTCTGCACGACATGCGGACCGTTGCTCGAAATGGCTTCGATCGTCGTGATCTCCAGCCCGTCAACTGTGCTCATTGGCTTGGAGCACGAGCGAATAGCTTTTCCGTTCTGCAGCACCGTGCAGGCTCCGCACAAAGCCATGCCGCACCCAAATTTTGTTCCCGTTAGTCCGAGAATGTCGCGCAGGTACCACAACAGCGGCATCTCAGGATCGCCATCAAACGTCTGAGCGTGTCCGTTCACCTTGAAATGAACCATGGGTTACTTCCTGGATTGGAGTGGCCTTCAGAAAATATGCGCCTATTCTACTGCGGGAACAGAGTGTACATGCAAACGCCGTGAGATGAAGTGTATGGAGGCGGGATTAACCTTGATGGGCGTCATCCTGAGCGCAGCCGCTTTTCAGGCGGAGCGAAGAGCCTGCCCTGAGCAACGTCGAAGGGATCTGGCGGGCGTCATACCAGTCTATTGCCGCGCATCGAAGCAAGACTATTTCTCCCAATGCGTACTACTAAATTGCTGCGCATCGAAAACCGCCGGCGCCAACTTCACATTCGCCTGAATGTCCGTGTAGTCCTCGCTAAACACCAACCGGTCCTCCGAGTGCACCTCCACCCGCGCAGCCACCCATGCCCCCGCGAGCGGCCGGTAGTCCGTGAATCGGATATCATCCACCTTCTTTGGATCATCCCGCGCCGGTTCAATCTCCCGCACAAACAGCAATGTATCCTTGGACACCCAGAACTGCCTCGACCTTAAATCCCCCTTGTCGGCCCCAACCACATACGCCGGACGTCCCTCCCACGTATCCTCCCGAAGCTTCGACAAATCGTATCCCTCGCCCTTCACCACTCTGATCGTGATCTCCGGGTCCTGCGTGTACACATCAAATCCCAGTACCAGAAGCATATTCACGGAATTTCGAGTGCCGGCAACCTTGTTGTCTTTGACGATCGTCACCAGGCCGTCCACCAGCACATACCCGTTCCCATCCGCCGGCTTCCCAATATCGATCCGCAACTTTCCCGGCAGCATTGCCGCCTCATACCAGGTATCGGCCGTACTGGATCCGTCCGGCTTGTAAGTAGTGCTCTTCTGTGTGAACGTAAGCGTCTTGTACCAGGAATCCTTGTAGCGCTCGTGCATCGCCCGCAGCAGCCCATCGCCCGTCCGAATCTCCTGCGCCTGGGCCAAACCAAAAGTCAGCAATACCGACAAGAGTACCCAACGTTTCATGAAATGTGAGACCTTTCTGTGATGATCGTATCGCACCGAGACGAGGCCCTACCGCCGCATTAGACGCATGCAGACAATAAAGGACAGCGAATAGCGAAGGCTACTGGAAATAAGAAGAAGCGCCGATCCTGTTCAGCCGCAAAGTATACCGAGCCACAGCCGCGAAGCGGCGGCAGAATGCAGCCCACGGCGCAAGCCGTGGGAAACTGAAACGAAAACTTGGACAAAGCCCCGGAGGGGCGATAGACCATTACCAAACACGCCAGAAATCCTTCTTTCATCCCAGGCCCAAAATTGAACTTGCGATGGACCACAAGACTCAGAGACTCCTCGGGCACTTATCCGGAAACACAAACGCCGCTCGAGCCAAATCAGACCACAACGTCGCGTCCCGATAATAATGCTCGAGAACTCCGCCCTTCCACACCATCAAAT
Organism: uncultured Acidobacteriaceae bacterium; assembly: GCA_963731405.1. GTDB lineage: Bacteria > Acidobacteriota > Terriglobia > Terriglobales > Acidobacteriaceae > Sulfotelmatobacter. Next base: position 117,360 of record CAVSVS010000014.1, read on the forward strand.
CGGCATTCCGTTCCGCGAACTCCTTCCATTCCACCGCCCCACCCCGTGCCATCCGCTCCCGAATCAAAAAAAATAAGCATGCGTAATGGTCTCGTGATAAAGCTCCGGCTTCCCCCGCGCCGCCGCAAACCGCTTCAGGGCCGTCGAGAATCTCTCCAGCGCTTGCAGTACCGGATACTGCGAAAGGTAAGCAAGCGCCAACCGCACATGGTCCGCATGATGAAATGCGTTTCCGGGAATCGCATCCCTCTCAAAAGATCGAATAAATTCGTGATCAGTCATAGCAGTACCAGATAGAAGTGTGGAAAGAAAAAGACTATGTGGGGACAGCCGCCTTCGGCTGTCCACCGGCCGCAGGCCGGCTCTCTTGTTTTTAGTTCCCTCCGCCCACCGCAATCGCGAAAGCCGCCGCCCCATAAATCACCAGGTTCCCCACGTTATACGCCCCATGCAGTAAATGAATCATGATCGCCATCACGAACACCGCCAGCAAAAGCCAAGCCCCGCGGATGGCCGTCTGCGGAATCAGCAGCAGGATGCACCCGCCAATCTCCCCAAACCCCAACACCATCCGGATGAACCCAGGCATGTGAGTCCGCGCAAAGTCATGTGCCGCGCTGGGCATCACGAACAGCACCGCCTCAATCAAAATCACTACTCCCAGCGCCCACCGCAGCACGCACAAACCAATTTTCGTATTCGAAGAACTCATGGAATGTCCTCGTTAGACTATTTTTAGGCACTACGCTTGCGCGGGGATCGCGCCTTGATTTCCTTCAAGCGATGGCTGGCGCCAGAATCCAGATCCAGTCCATAGAACTTCTTCAACTCGCGGATGCGTTCCAGCGACGCAGCGCTGAAAGGCGTCTTCCCGTCAAACGCATGCAGCACGATCCCCTCCAGCACATCCCCCAGCGTCATATCGTGATACTCCGCAAACCCCTTCAGCACCTTGAGAATGCGCTTTTCCATGCGCACCCCAGTCTGCACCCTCTCCACCATCAACTTCGGATCGTCCATGTGTACCAATGTACCATGGTACTATCTGTTAAACAAGCAGCAGTAGGATCCGCTACGTGCAATCAAGACTCGGGCGTTGTCGACGTCTCGAACTTTATTGCGATGCCTGCCCTGACTCAGTACAGGAACGGAACCTTACTGACACGCCCCGCTTGAGGCCTGCCCCACCCCCTCTGGTAACATCGGCAACAAGAACCGTATTGGAGGGCTGCTTGCCTGTGAACAAGATCCCCGAACGAACCTCCACTTTCGCTGCTCAAGGCCCTTCACATCTGCGCGTGTTGGGCATCGTCCTCGCCGGAGGTAAGGGAACCCGTCTTTTTCCTCTTACCCGCGAGCGTGCCAAGCCTGCCGTCCCTTTCGGCGGCAAATATCGCATCATCGATTTCGTCCTTAGCAATTTCATCAATTCCGGAATCAACTCTATCTATGTCCTCACCCAATTCCGCAGCCAGTCGCTGCTCCAGCACCTCAGCGAGGGATGGCAGTTCGGCGGCTTGCTCAAGAGCCACTTCATCATCAACGTCCCCGCGCAAATGCGCTCCGAGAACGAATCCTGGTATCAGGGAACTGCCGACGCCATTTTTCAGAACATCAATCTCATCGAGCAGTCCGACCCGCACATTGTGGCCATCTTCGGAGGCGATCACATCTACCGCATGAATGTCGGCAGCATGATCGATTTCCACATGGCTCGCGGCGCCGAAGTCACCGTCGCCGCCAATCCCTTCCCCCGCGAGTTCGCCGCGGAATTCGGCGTTGTCGAAGCCAATGACGACGGACGCATCCTCGCTTTTCACGAAAAGCGCCACGACGCCCCCACCATGCCCGGCGATCTCGATCGCGTCTACGCCTCCATGGGCAACTACATCTTCTCCACGCGCACGCTGCTCGATCTGCTCAAGGCCGACGCCAAAGATCCTCACAGCCATCACGATTTCGGCCGCGACATCCTGCCCAAACTCGCTGGCACCGCTCCCATCTTCGCCTATAACTTCGAGACTAACCGCATTCCGGGCGAGATTGAAGACGTCGCTCCTTACTGGCGCGACGTCGGCACCATCGACGCCTTTTACGAAGCCAACATGGACTTGAACGACGTCAAGCCCGAACTCAATCTCTACAATCGCCAGTGGCCCGTACGCAGCACCAGCTATCCCGATCCTCCCGCCAAATTTGTTTTCGACGAGACCAATCGTCGCGGCGAGGCCCTCGACAGCATCGTCTCCGGTGGATGCATCCTCTCCGGAGGCCTGGTGCGCAAATCCGTTCTCGGACGCGGTGTCCGCGTTCACACCTGCGCTGTGGTCGAAGGATGCGTCATCATGGATAACTGCGACATTGGCCGCCACGCCAAGGTCCGCCGCGCCATCCTCGACAAAAATGTCCGCGTTCCTGAAGGCGCCACCGTCGGCTACGATCTCGACGCTGACCGCGCCCGCGGATGGCACGTAACCGAATCCGGCATCGTCGTCATCGGCCGCGAACACAGCCCAGTGCCCGTAGCTCCCATGTTTGCCTGACTCCGGCGCAAGAATAAAAAGGACGAGCCGCGAACGGCTCGCCCCTTTTACTTCGTCGCAAGCTTACTGAGTAACCGCCGCAGTCAAAGCAGTGATGGTTCCGTTTGCTGGGACTTTTCGAGTGTCGAGTGGACTGCGTGTGCTGGTTCGCTGTGGCAGTCCGGCCGTTCCCGTGGTTGCGACGACACTGTAGCCTGTTGTCATGTTGTCTGTGGTTTGGCTTGTCAAACTCCAGGAATAAGGTATCGACAGCTTGCAAGTCCGGGTCGCCCCAGTTCCAGTCGCTGCCACCGTGTTGGTCTCGCTGTAGACTGTCGGACTGATGGTTCCATCCAGTGTCGTTAGGCTGGCACTGCATGTGAAGTTCGTCAGCCCCGTCGTCTTGACCGTGATCGTGATCGTTAGGGTCACCGTTCCTCCCACCACGGTCGCGGCAGGCTGCGAGTCATTATCATCCACCGTCGCAGGAACTGCTCGAAACGCCCCTGTTCGCGGATCCAGGTATCCCAGAATCCCGTTCATGGTTTGTCCGCTTGCCGCCTGTCCCCACAGTGTCGGTACTGCGATTCCGAGGCAGCAGATGCATATCAACAACAGCTTGGTAGTTCTCATAGTCATCTCTTTCCGGGGGGATTGAATCAGGATTTACTGCTTGGCCGTTGGGTCGAGGAAAGGTGGGATTCTTCCCACGCGTCTGGCAAAGCTACGCATCGCGATGCCACAACTGCGGGCCCCAGCTTCGGCAAGAATGTACCCAATCCGGGCGTTTGTCAACGTGTATGAGTTTGCCTAACGGAAGGCAGAACTGGCGCGTCCCTTAGTCACATTCAGCGAGTTCGAGGGTGCAATTCAACCAATTCCGTCGCTCTCACCTGTCGCTCCCGCGCGTCACGCCAAGAGTCCAGACTCCTGGCGCAGTCTCGCGATGTCCTTGGTCGGCGCACTTCCGAAAAAGCGGCTGTACTCTCGGCTGAACTGCGAAGCGCTCAGGTAACCCACGCGCTGACTCGCGGCGCCCGCATCCATTACCGTCGACAACATCAGCCGCCTCGCCTCCTGCAGGCGCAGCACCTTCTGATAGTGCAGAGGACTCATCGAAGTCACAGACTTGAAGTGTTCGTGGAATGACGACACACTCATGTGCACCAGTTCGGCCAGCTCTTCGACCTTCATGGGTTGAGAAAAGTTTTCCCGCAGCCATGAAATCGCCTTCGCTACCCGGTGCACGCTGGATTCCGCGAAGCCCATTTGCGCGATGCGAACCCCGATCGGGCTGCGCAACAGCCGTATCAGAATCTCATCAATCACGAGCGGCGCGACCAGTTCGGCATCTCCAGGCCTCGCCAGGCATTCCATTAATCTCGTTCCGGCATTCACAATGCTCTCTTCGGCAGGAGTGATGTAGACCGCATTCCTCTCCTGCGCCGGAGGTAGCCCGTGCGGATACACCTTCAGCACCAGTTCCGCAATCTTGTGCGGATCGAGATCGAGCTTCAGTCCAAGGTATGGCTCGGCATAGCTCGCTCGTGTGACCTGTGCAGCGACCGGGAGAGCTACCGAGAACACGATCATCCGCGTAGAGTCATACTCGTAGACCTCGTCTCCCACGATGACGGACTTCGCTCCTTGCGCAATGATGCACAACGAGGGCAATCGCAGAGCATGCACGCATTCGTTGTTGACCCGCGAAAAACGGCTCGCATGTACGCCGGGAATCCTCAGTTCAAAACTGCCATCGTGCGGCGCGTAGGCGGCCAGCAAACGGGCCAAGTCGGACGTGACAGGCACTTGGCGAGCAGTCGAGTTCAGTGGCCGCAGAGGCAAAACTTTGCCGTTGGTTTTCACGCTCGTGACGATAGCTCCCTTATGAAGGCACGGACCTTGCCGCTACAACCGCGCCCGGTCGTCAATTAACTCTTCAACAGCTCCCGCACGTACGCCGCCTTCATCGGAAGCCGTCGCATTACTTTTCCCGTTGCATCGTGCAGAGCCGCTGCGATGGCTGGCGCTGCCAGCGCATTCGCCGCTTCCGATCCTCCACCGTAAGCCCCCACCTTCGGATTGTGCAGCAGCACAACTTTGATCTCCGGGATGTCCGCCATGGTTGGAATCGGATAGTCCGTCCAGTCCGCCGTGGTGATTCGGCTCTCGTCGAACGCGACCTCTTCGAAGAGCGCATGCCCGATTCCCATGACCGCGCCGCCTTCGACATTCCGCTTCAACTGCATCGGGTTCACCACAATGCCCGGATCGACAGCGATCGTGTACTTCTCCACCACGATCGCACCTGTGCTGGGAGTGACAGCGATCTGGCAAACGCACGCCCAATACGTCCCACTGCGCAGCATCAATGAAGCTCCACGGCCGCGCACGGGGGTTGATCCCGTCGATACCGCATCCGTACGCGGCGAGGGCCGGGCATCCCAACCGGACGCATCCCGCACCGCTTTGAGCACGCCGATGGCCCGCTCTTCGCTCGCCTGGTCGATGCGAAACTGAATGGCATCCGCACCCGCCAGCGCTGCTGCTTCGTTGATCGCCAGTTCGCGCGGATAGTTCTGCTGGAATTGCCCCGGCGTCCGCATACTGTGGTCGCGCAGGCCCACCGCAAGAGGCGAAGCTTTCTGTCCCACCTGGAATGTTCCGTGTCCGCGCTCGAGCACGATGGGAACCGGAGCATACACCCACGGATCTTCAATGCCGTTGACCGTGGAAGTTACCGAATCGGATTTCACCTGGGGCGCCGCCATCGTGGGCAGCCCGGCAATAATCGCCCCGACCGGCCGATCGTCCTGCATGGCAGGCATGTAGTGGTCGATTTGATATGCCGCCATTTTGCCTTTTTCATCGATTGCAATCTGCACATCAGAGAACGCCGCGGCCGCTTGCGTGGACCATTGCATATCGTCAGCCCGCATCCACTGCACGCGCACCGGCTTGCCCACCGCTTCTGACAACAGCACAGCCTCATCTTCCGCACCGGCGTTCCCGCCATTCGATCTGCCGTAGTGGCCCGGTCCCGGATACGAATGCACGATCACGTGATCGGGCGTCGTACGCAGCATCATCGCAATCTCGCCCCGCAGCGCCTGCGGATTCTGATTGTGGGTATGGATGTGCACCGTGCCGTCAGCCTTGACATCGCCAACGGCCATGGTCGGCCCAATCGGCGCGTGCTTCATGTAGGACAACTGATAGGTGGCGGAAAGTTTCTTGTGAGCCGACGCGAGCGCAGGTCCCGCGTCGCCCTTCGACTCTTTACTCTTCTCCACCGGCGCCGAGGTCCAATCCGACTCTTCCCGAAGATGCTGGTAGAGTTTTGCATTGCCCGGCAGGCCCTTCCACTCAGACCACTTCGTGGCGCTCGCCACCTGCTCGGCGGCTTGAATCGCCTCCCATTCGGTAGGTGCCACGACTCCAACGAGATTGCCCTTCACGATCACTTGCGTGTTGGGGAACTTGCCTTTGTCCAGTTGACCGGCAGAAACGAGAGTCGACCCGAGCGTCTTCGGATGCACGACGCGCGCGTGCAACATGCCCGGCAGTCGCACATCGGTCGCCCATGTTTCCTTCGCCGCCACTTTTGAGCTGATGATGGAATTCTTGAACGACTTGCCAATCACCGTGTACTCGCTGACCGGCTTCATCGGCGGATCGCCCTCGATGGTCAACCCAAAGATGCTGGTGAGGTCTCCCTTCACCGGGATCGTGAGCTTCAACTGCTCGTTCTTGACCAGGTCCCCATAGGAAACGCTCTTGCCCCCACCCGAAACAACACCATCCTTCACCGAAAGCTTGTCTTTCGGTACGCCGAGCTTTTCGGACGCAAGGTCGAGCAGCGCCTGGTGGGTATAAGCGGCCGCCTTGCGAATGTTGGGCGTTCCATGGCCAAGAAAATCGAAGGCCCCGCTCCCGTCCGGCGTGAGGTCCGTATCTCCCGACACGACCGTGGTGATCGCTTCGAATGGCACGCTCAACTCTTCCGCGACAATTTGCCGATAAGCCGTAAAAGTCGAGCCCTGCCCGAAGTCGCTCTTGCCGGTACGAATCAGCACCGTGTTGTCTGGATGAATCTCAATCCATGAACTAGGGAGCGTGGGATCCAGCGTGTTCCTCAATGCAACAGTTTTCGCCGTCTCACCCTTCAAAATCTCCGGGCCCATCAAGCTGAACCCCACAACGAGCGCGCCGCCCGCCTTCACGAACTGGCGCCGCGAAAGCGTCGGTCCCAACACGTTCCCTGGTTTCTCGCTCAAGGTAGCCATCGCTTACCTCCCCTTCGCCATAATCGTAGCGGCGTGTTGTACGGCTTCCATGATCGCGACGTAGGTTCCGCAGCGGCACAGATTCGGCGACGGGCCTGATGTAGTAAAGGCTTCCTTGATCTGCGCCAGCGACGGCTTGGAATTGCTCTCCAGCAGTTCTGTGGCCTTGATCATCATCCCGTTCTGGCAAAAGCCGCATTGCGGAGTCTGCTCCTCGATCCAGGCTTGCTGCACCGGGTGAAGCGTATTCTTCGCTTCCTCCGCCGAGAGGCCCTTTTGCTTGGCCCAGCGCGCCGGAAGACCTTCGAGCGTGGTGATTTCCTGGCCGACGACGCTCGCAACTGGAGTCACGCAAGACCGTACCTCTTTGCCTCCGACCAGAACAGAGCAGGCACCGCACTGTGCCAGTCCGCATCCGAACTGCGGACCGATCAGTTGGAGATCGTTGCGCAACACGTACAGTAGCGGTGTGTCGTCGGGCGCCTGCACTTCGCGCCTGACGCCGTTCACATTCAGTGTGACCATAGAGAACCCCCTGAACTTTGCGAGTTCGGATGAACCGGTTGAAATCTTCTCTGCCGGCGGCCCCAGTCCGCTAAGGCAGGAATTTCGCTTTAGCTGCTAGCCGACATCATAACTCCCCCCCGCTTCTGCTTGGCAATCGATCGCTAGCGGCGGTCGAACAGTCTGCAACGTGACCGGCCCTTCGCTGCGTCATCCCGAGCGGAGCCGATCTTCAGGCGAAGCGAGGGATCTCGCGCGGATCGCATCCGCCGTCGAATTCCAACGATTCGTTAGGAACCCTCTGCGTTGGTGATGACAGCGATCAGCCTATCTGCGCGACAACGCCCACATCGAACTTCGAATAGTATTCTTTCACGTCCCCGGCTCTGTACTTCTCCCGAAACTTCTCGACCACCAGCTGCACTCCCTCGGCATCCGCGATCGGCACGCCTTTCACTTCCGCCTCTGCTCCGCGCGCTTCAATGCGAAGCGTCGGGTTCTTAAGCACATTCTGGTACCACTGCGTATTCGACCCCTTCACCGGCAGCAAATAGAGCTTGTCTCCTTCCAACACGAACCACACCGGGTTTGAAATAGTACGTCCTGATTTTCTGCCGGTCACGCTGATCGTGATTTCGCGATATCGGGAAAGTCGGTCTTTCAGCGAATCGTTCCCCTTTGCCATATGCACTCCTCTTGGCGCGTGGCCTAATAATTCCACGCTTCAGTCCTTGGACAGCACCTCTTTTGCGACCATGATGGCGCTCATTGCGTTCGGCCAGCCCGAATAAAACGCGAGATGAGTAATGACCTCAATCAATTCTTCCTTCCGCACTCCATTCTGCACCGCAAACTTCAGGTGAAACCGCAGTTGATCCGGACGGTCCATCGCAACCAGCGCCGCCACGGTTGCCAGACTCCGGTCGCGCTTTGAGAGTTCCGGGCGCTCCCAAACGTCCCCGAAAAGGACCTGATCCGTAAGTTCCACGAGCTTGGGCGCGAGGTCGCCAATCATTTTCTGTGCCGCTGAAGGTTCTTTCTGCGCTGCTGAAGGCTCTTTACTCATGCCGTACTCCCTCCTGTACGTCGTACGATTTGGTTGCGCCTTGTTGGGCGTCTTTGGTATTCGGGTTGATAACGAGAACATGGTATGAAACGCCATCCCACGCGTTATGAATGCCGATAAATAGCAACAACAGCGCCGCACCTCCAACCCCAAAGAGCGACTCGCGCAAACGTTCGCTGGCTTCGAACCAGGTGCCGGCGAGGGTTGCGTACGCAGCCAGTGGCAGCCCGACGTGAAACAGCCAATCCTCAAACACTGGCCGGTACGCGGCTTGCTTCCGCATGCGCCGCGAAACGATCACCGTATACGCGACTCCGGCGATGCCCAGGAGCCCCCAAAGCGCCGCAGCGATGGTGATCGTCTGCCACGGTGCGTGCAGCATGGCCGACAAAAACAGCGCGACACCGAAATGGACGATCGTCGGGCTGCCGAATGCGGCGCCGGCATCTGCCGCGCCTACCGGCGGTCTTTCGGCAATCAGCGTTAGCACGACGAACTGCAAGCCGATCAGCGCACCCGCAGCCGACCCCACGATGATGTAAAAGTTGTCCCACTTCGCAAGCTCTGACACGACCACGATTATGGCGCAAATCGCACGAAGCGGTATGCCAGCTCCGGGCGACGATTGTTCCGAGCTTGGCGCCCATCAATCCCGAACCCAAAATGCCAATTCGCATTGTCGTTCTTCCTCGCGCCACGAACCGCTCTACTCAGATTTTGAGAGAAGCCATATCGATGGAGAAGCGGTACTTCACGTCGGATTTCAGCAGCCTCTCGTAGGCCTCGTTGATCTTCTGGATCGGGATCACTTCAACATCGGCCGTAATGTTGTGTTGGCCGCAGAAGTCGAGCATCTCCTGCGTTTCCCGGATGCCGCCGATATTCGAGCCCGATAGGTTTCGATTGCGCATGATCAGGCTGAAGGCAGAGACGCCGAGAGGCTTCGGCGGCGCCCCCACGAGCGTCAGGTTGCCGTCCCTCCCCAGCAGGTTCAGATAAGCGTTGATGTCGTGATCGGCGGAGACCGCATCGAGAATAAAGTCGAAACTGCCCGCGTGCTTCTGCATTTCATCGGCATTGCGGGAGACGACAACTTCGTGCGCCCCGAGGCGAAGCGCATCTTCTTTCTTGTGCTGGGAAGTCGTGAAGACCACCACGTGCGATCCCAGTGCACGGCCAAACTTTACGGCCATGTGACCCAATCCACCGAGACCTACCACGCCGACCTTTTTGTCCTTGCCGACCTTCCAGCGGCGCATGGGTGAGTAGGTCGTGATTCCGGCGCAGAGGAGCGGGGCAACCCCTGCAAGTGTCAGCTTCGAGGGAACGCGCAGCACGAATCTCTGATCGACAACGATGCTGTCGGAGTAGCCGCCGTAGGTGACGCCTCCCAGGTGCTTGTCGGGCGAATTGAAGGTGAGTGTCAGGTTCGGGCAAAAGTTCTCGAAGCCAGCACTGCATTCGGCGCAGGTGCCGTCCGAGTCGACGAGGCAGCCTACTGCGGCCAGGTCTCCCGCCTTGAATTTCGTTACGGCCGCACCGACCTTGGTCACTCGCCCCACAATCTCGTGGCCCGGAACAATCGGATACACGGTGGGCATGAATTCGCTCCACTCGTTGCGCACCGCGTGCAGATCAGAGTGGCAGATACCGCAGAATAGAATTTCGATCTGTACGTCGTTTTCCGTTGGATCGCGTCGCGTGATCGTCGTCGACGCAACCGGCGACGTCGCACTCGCGGCGGCATAAGCTTTGGCTTTGTACATGGATTAACCTTTCAGATGTTGCTGATCAATGATTTCCGGATGTGTCTTAGTAGTGCTCCCAGACAACTCTCCAGTGTTCCTCCGGTCGAGCTGATTTCACAATCAGCTGTTTCCCTGACAGCTCGAATGCGCGCGGCAAGTCTTTGCCGATAAGGCTTCGCACCAGCGCGCCCTCCACATGAAAAGTGAAGGTCTGACTGCTTTCGTCAATCTGATAAGTGCCAAACGATGCCTCGTATCCCCCTTGTGAATACTGATCTGGACCAGCAGCGGCTTGCGCCTGTGGGTTGCGTTCCATCACCTGGACCGACATGTGGCCATCGCCCGTGAACACAAGCAGCCCGGTCGAATCTGTGTTGTGGAGTTTTCCGTCAACACCCGGCTGTTCGAGCCGCGCCAGTCGCCACGCCCCGAGAAACTGCTTACGGATTCCCGGATTTGCACTGCCATCTTGACCGCCGCATAGCGTCATTGCGGCAGCAATAAACAAGCACACTGCGCCGGACCAAAGCAGTCTCTTCATCTTCGGCTCCTCGATACTTGTTCAGTTTTGCTGATCAGCGGCCCACTAGCTTCTGCAGTTCTTCCGGATACCGGGCGCCTTGTACGGAAATCTTTGAGGCCGCAATATCCAACTCCCGCAGATCATCGGCCGAGAGTTGAACGTTCGCGCCTCCGATGTTTTCTTCCAGCCGATGTACCTTGGTCGTCCCCGGAATCGGCACAATCCACGGCTTCTGCGCCAGCAGCCAGGCGAGGGCGACCTGTGCTGGAGTCGCTTTTTTCTGTTGCGCAAAGCGGCTCACCAGATCCACCACCGCCTGATTCGCCTTTCGATTCTCCGGCGTGAAGCGAGGCACAATGTTGCGGAAATCGTTCTTGTCGAACTTCGTATCGTCGCTGATCTTTCCAGTGAGGAATCCTTTCCCTAGAGGACTAAACGGAACGAAACCGATCCCAAGTTCCTCCAGCGTCGGAATCACTTCTGCCTCCGGCTCTCTCCACCAAAGCGAATATTCGCTTTGCAGCGCGGTGACAGGCTGAACCTTATGGGCGCGCCGAATCGTCTGCGCTCCGGCTTCAGAAAGTCCGAAATGCTTAACCTTGCCCTGCTGAATCAGATCTTTCACCGCACCCGCAGTTTCCTCGATCGGCACGTTGGGATCGACGCGATGCTGATAAAACAGATCAATCACATCGGTGTTGAGCCGCTTGAGCGACGTTTCGGCGACCTCTTTGATGTGCTCTGGCGAGCTGTCCAGCCCAGCCTGCTTGCCGGTGTTCGGATCAATCTTGAACCCGAACTTGGTCGCAATTACCACATCCGCGCGGAACGGAGCCAACGCTTCACCCACCAGCACTTCATTGGTGAATGGGCCATACACCTCCGCCGTATCGAAGAATGTGACCCCTCGTTCCACCGCCGCCCGAATCAGTGATATGCCCTCCTTCTTATCGACAGCCGGACCGTACCCAAAACTGAGTCCCATGCAGCCAAGCCCTATCGCCGAAACTTCCAGATTGCTTTTTCCAAGTTTGCGTTTCTGCATTGTTTCTCCTTCAGTTCAAAAACCCGTCTGCCTCAAAGTAATTGAAGCATAAGCATAGTTTCCCAAGCGTTGCTTCTCTTGCCTATTCCGATGAACTTCTTGCCAGATCCTCCGAGAACCTCAATTCCATTCCCGCAACTTTTCCCCTGCAACGTGTTCATCTCTGAGAGCGATCGCCTTGCGCTTGACGCGTTATCATTAGGTTGCAATCGCGAAAGCGTTCCCGGTCCACAGGAGGCCACTTTGCGCAAGTTCGCGCTCCTCACGCTGCTCCTGACCGGACTGCCTTCAGTGGCACAATCACCTCCTTCCCAGATTCCGGTTCCCACCATTCGTGCCAATACGCGAATGATCCTGCTCAGCGTGATTGCCACCGACAAATCTGGCCCGGTGACAGACCTCACGGCAAATGAGTTTTCTGTACTTGAGAGCGGCAAGCCCCAGAAGTTGGCGACCTTTGCATTCGAGCAACCTACGCTCACGCAGCAGAAGGTGGAAAAACCTCTACCGCCAAACGTTTACACGAATCGCCCCACTTACCTCACACCTTCCGGACCATTGACGATCCTGTTACTCGACGCCCTGAACACGCAGGCCACGGACCAGACATACTTTCGACGTGAGTTACTGCAATACCTCGCAAATCAGGTCCGTCCCGGTCAGCGCCTGGCCGTCTTCGCCCTCGGAGAACAACTGCACCTGCTACAGAATTTCACATCAGATCCCGCGCTGCTTCGCGGTGCCGTCGAAGGTTTTACCGCCAAGACCTCCATCGAACTCCAGCAGGATGACGTCTTCATACCTTCAGCGCCAAAAGACATCACCCAGTCACTTGCCTATCTCCGCATGTTGCGGACCCTCAAGCAACTGCAAGCCGATCACGGCGAGATGACCACCAACCAAAGAGTCGCAGAGACTCTCGCCGCCTTCCGCACCATTGCCCGCTCGGTCGCCGGTTATCCCGAGCGGAAGAATCTGGTATGGGTCTCCAGTTCATTCCCTCTCGTGTATCAACCGCAACTGGCCTTCAGTTTCGACACAACTCGCCCCGTTTTCTATCGCACTTACGAGCGCGAAATGCGCGAGACCGCCAACATCATGGGAGATGCGCAAATCTCGATCTACCCCGTGGACCCTCGCGGCCTCGTTGGTGCTGAAATCGTCGATGCCAGCAAGCCTATGACGGACGAAACCGGAAAGGCTTACGGCGGTGCCGAACTCGGGAATTTAGTCAATCGCAGCAGCGACGATCGTCTGAACGACCAGACCAGCATGCAGGAAGTTGCGGATCTCACCGGCGGCCGCGCCTTCCTCAATCGGAACGATGTTAATAACGCGGTCGCCCTAAGCGTCGCGGATGGCTCTTCTTATTACACGCTGGCCTATTATCCCGCCAATAAGGCATGGCATGGAGAATTCCGCACCATCCATATCCGGGTCGCGCGGAAAGGCGTCCAACTCCGTTACCGCAGCGGATACTACGCCACTGATGCCAGTCAAGAACCGCGCACCCGCGATGCCGAACTCGTGCAAGCTCTGCGCAGCGATGCCCCTCCCGCCACCATGGTCATCTTCGATGCCAAGGTGCTTCCGGCCACTTCAACGCTCCCCGCACCTGAATCGCTCACCACGAAATATCTTATCGGCTTCATGGTCGACACCAGAACACTCTCTTCCGAGCCTCAACCCAACGGTGGTCATCATTTCTCCCTGGAGTTTCACGCTGCGGCCTTCTCTCCCGATGGCTCGCTGGCCGCCCACACCGATACGCAAGTCAACACCTATGCCAGTCGTGCCAGCTACGAACGCATTCGAGACGACGGCCTGCCCTTCCACACGAGTCTGCAACTCCCTCCCGGCCGCTACCAACTTCGTCTCGTAGTGCGAGATATTCGCACGGGCTATCTCGGCAGCCTCGATGTGCCACTCGTCATCGCTGAGCCCGCGCCAGCAGACTAGCGAAATGTCCCAAACGGTCGGAACTCCTGCTCCTGACACTCCTTCTTCGCTGTAAGTTCTACCAGTTACCCGCTTGATACCGCCCACATAGACTACAGAGTCGCTGAGCCTTAGCCGTACGCCCAAAGCCCCGATGCGAGTCGAGGCCAACCGATTCGGTGCCATAGGACGAAGCCTCGGTTTCCGACTGACGGAATGTATCAACTCGCCGCGAACCAACTGCCCATGCCATCAACGCCAGGCGCACCGGTTGATGACAAGACAGTTGCTGACAGGACGATGACCACTATCGAAACGCAACCTGCAACCGACACACAGACCACAGCCTCCCGCACTACGGAGCCAGATTTCTCCCTGGTCACCGGCGGCCTTCTCTTTCGCATCTTCCGGCAAACCCATCTCTCCGGACCAACTCTGGAATGGCTCAAACGCCGGGCCTTAGCGATCACCCTGCTTGTCTGGTTACCGCTCCTGTTCTTATCGCTCATTGAGGGTCACGCTCTTCGCGGCGCCATCCGGATTCCGTTTCTGCGCGACATCGAGGCCCACGTTCGATTCCTCGTCGCGTTACCCCTTCTCATCGTCGCCGAGGTTACCGTTCAACGTCGCACCGGTCCTGCGGTTCGAGATCTCATCTCACGCGGGATCGTGACCAAGCAAGACTTGCCGAAATTGGCTGCGGCAATTTCCTCGGCCGCACGGATCCGCGACTCGTTCGCAGCCGAAGCCCTCATGATCTTGTTTATCTACTCGTTCGGACTCTGGTTCTGGCGTACCCAGATCGCCTTGGGAACCGCCACTTGGTATGCCATTCCCCAAGCCTCACACATGAATCTCACATTGGCCGGATACTGGTACGCCTACATCAGCATTCCTGTCTTTCAGTTCATTTTGCTGCGCTGGTATTTTCGTCTTTGCCTATGGATCCGCTTTCTGTGGCAGGTTTCGCGCTTGAAGTTGCGGCTTAGGGCCACCCATCCCGATCTGGCCGGCGGCATCGGATTTCTGGGCAAGGTGTCCTACAGTTTCTGTCCCTTCCTCTTCGCCCAGGGCGCTCTGCTGTCGGGCCTTATCGCCAGCCGCGTGCTCTACGGTGGACGAACCTTGCAATCCTTCAGAATCGAAGCCCTCGGATATGTCGGATTCTTCCTCCTGGTCGTTCTTGCACCTCTGGCGCTGTTTTCCCCGCTCCTGCTGCGCACCGAATTCGAGGGCCGGGATAAGTACGGTTCTTTCGCCAACCAATACGTTTCCCAGTTCGAAGAAAAGTGGCTGGAAGGGGGCACTCCCGGAGCGGACCAACTGCTCGGTACCGCAGACATTCAGTCTCTGGCCGACTTGGCCAATAGCTACGCTGTTATACGTCAGATGCGGATTGTCCCCTTTGGTCTCGACGACGTCATTCGATTGGCTGCCACCACTGCCGCTCCCCTCTTGCCGTTGGGGCTGATTGTCTTTTCCCCATCAGAATTGCTGAGCAGCTTAATGAAAGTCCTTTTCCGGTGAATACCAAGATGCGACCCATACTCCAACTCGGCTTCATCGTTGTCTTCGCTCTATGCCTTTTGCAGATCGTCAGCGCTCAAGACCTTGCCCCGCGCGCTTATCTCATCACGCCGCTCCATTCCAACGCCGTCACCCTGATCTGGTCCTTCTACGATGGCAGCATCAATTTCAATGGCGCTCTTCCTGTCAGCGACGCCAAGGGGACATACAACGTCCCCGTTATTAGCCTCTACCACTCCTTCAGCCTCTTCGGACGATCCGCCAACGTCGTCGCCGCTCTGCCCTATGCCATCGGGAACTTCAATGGGACGGTGGCGGGGGCGGGGCTGAACCTCTACCGCTCCGGTCTTGCGGATTCCACCTATCGCTTTTCGATCAATCTTAAGGGTGGCCCCGCGATGGCCCCGCGAGAGTTTCTGAAATGGCATCAGAAAGTCCTGCTCGGCGTCGGACTGAAAGTGCTCGCTCCCACTGGCCAGTACGATCCCACCAAGCTGATTAACTGGGGGACGAACCGCTGGTCCTTCAAACCCGAATTCGGCTACTCCCAGCGCTTCGGTAAATGGATTCTCGATGGCTACGCCGGAGTCTGGCTCTTCACCACCAATCATGATTTCTGGTCGCGCAATCCCTACTATGCCGGCACCCGGTCCCAGTCCCAACAACCCATCGGAGCCTTCGAAGGACACTTGAGTTACGACTTCAAGCCGGGATACTGGATCTCCCTCGACGGCAACTATTGGTTCGGTGGAATCACCAGCATCGACGGCATTGAAAACCCGATTACCAAACAGTCGAACTCTCGGATCGGAGCCACCGGTTCCGTCCGTATCGCCAAGCACCAGTCCCTGAAATTCGGATACAGCAACGGATCCTACATCCGATTCGGCGGCAACTATCAGAACGTCTCCGTAGCCTGGCAATACTCCTGGCTCGGCAGGCCCAACTGAAACTATTGCGTGGTTGCCCCACCCTTGTCGCGTTTGTGCGACAGGGTGGGGATTTTGACTTCCTTTCAAGGGTTCGTTACGTCGGAGCTTCGACAGAGCGCAGCCGAACGGATGGCGAATCAATGCTGCTGAACACGGGATTAGAGAGGCACGCGCGCATGGATCGTGGTCCCATGCTGAGGTCGCGATTCGATCGAAAACGCACCCTTTGCCAGCTTTAGGCGCTGTTCCATTCGGATGAGGCCCAACCCGCTCCCTTTCCGTGCCTCCTCGACGTCAAAGCCAATGCCGGAGTCCCCGATCGTGAGATGAAGTTCATCCAACGTTTCCCACCATCGCACTTCAAACCGCCGTGCCTCACTGTGCTTCACCCCGTTGTACAACGCCTCCTGCAAAATCCGGAAGAGGCAAATAGAAACGTCGGGCGGCACGAGACCGAGTTGACCTTCGTCTCTGAAGTCAATCTCCACTCCCTTCCGCTCACCGAACTCCTTGCAGAAGCATTTCATGACAGTTGCAATGTCAAGGTAGTCCAGCCTTGGAGAGTGTAATTCGTGTGCCGAAGCCTTCACGTCGGCCAATATGTTCAAGGTCTGCTTCCGGACCGCGTGCATCCGGTCGAGAAGGTCAGCGGGCTGATTCGCTGGGTGCTTCCCGAGTCGTTCGATCTCGATCGCTAACAAAGTGAGGCGCTGCCCGATATCCTCGTGCAGGTCCATTGCTATCCGGGAACGCTCCCGCTCCTCCGCCTCAATCACTCTGCGGTTCGTGCTGGCGAGAGCCTCTTCGATTCGCTTGCGATCGGTGATGTCCTGAGCGGTACCCCGTAAACCCAAAATGCGGCCGGCGGTGTCGCGTTGCACTTCGCCTCGAGCCCTGATCCACCTGCTAGCACCGTCAGCACGGACCATCTCCAGTTCGAGTTCATACGGGGTGCCGGTGCGTAGCGCTTCGTCAACCGCGATGCAAAGCCTTTCATAACTTTCAGGACTGTAGAGCCGTGAATGCTCTTCAAAGGTGGCCGCAGGCAAAGCGGGATCACGCCGAGCGATTCGATAAAGTTCTTTCGACCATGTGACCGTATCAGTGGCCGGATCCCATTGCCAACTCCCTACCTGTGCCAAACGCTGGGCTTCCGTGAGTTCCGACTCTCGCACTTGAAGAACCTGTTCCACATGCTTGCGCTCGGTAATGTCTACCGCCATCCCCAGCATACGTTCGGGGTTACCGTCGCCCGAGTAGTAGAATTTTCCTTTAGCTGCGACCCAGCGCACACTCCCGTCTGGTCGGAGGATGCGGAACTCCGCCGCATAAAGGTGGTGGCTTTGCATTGCGGCGTTCACTGCCCTCGAGACTTCTCCTCGATCGTCCGGGTGTACACGGCCATTGAAATCTTCTACGCGCCCGATATAAGTATCGGAAGGGATTCCGAACATCGTCACGAGGTCGCCAAAACAGACATTGCGTCCGCTCTTGATGTCCCAATCCCAGCCCACCGATTTTCCCGACTCCATGGCCAAGCGAAGCCGATCATCCGCCAAACCGACACTTAAAGCCAGTTCGTGTTTGGCCAGATGCTCTCTTATGTAGGCAGCACCGGCCAGAAGCACAATCGCTGCAATTGCTAGGAGCAGGCGCAGGGTGCGCACACCCGTGGCGTTATCACGTTGGAATAACTCCCACACCATTGGGATCGAGATCATGACAGCCGCGACCATGGCCCAACCCGAGCCCTGTTCGGCCTCGCCACGATCAGATTGGGTTGGTCTTGCTCCGCTTCCCACCTCCTGCTGTGCGCGTAGAGGAATCCATACAAACCAGCAAACCGCGGTGGTTAATCCGATACCATAGAGCTTGCCGTTTATGTATCCTCCGGAGTCAATCGCAAGATTGGCGAACGCCGAACTGAAGGCGTACAGGGCGGATGCTCCCAACAAATGACGATACGTCGCCCTCCAGGGATGCTGCGCGCGAACATTCACAGCACCGACCGCTGTTACCAATGCCAAATTCTCTATCAGATAAAAAATGTCAAAGCGTAGGGAGTAGCTGAAGCGCGTGTCGTTCGAGAACAGGTATTGGTAGGGAAAAACAGCATAACCATAAAGAAAGCTCCAGAAAAACAGCACGAGCAGCGAGTTTGAGATAGCCCGGTAAAGCTTCCGGTCAGGATATCGGTCCGGCAGAATCGCCACAGCTGCCATAAGCGGAACGAGATGCAGAAACAGAACCGGATCGGCAATCGAGTTGTCAGGCACTTCAACGTGCCGAAGAAGTTCATAGTATAGAAACAGCCATTGGTGCAGCGCCCAGAGGCTGCAGCCCATCGCGAACAACACCCAGAATGGCCGACTTCCGAGCGTGTTCTGTATCCCATTGCGAATGGCAAAGCCGGTCGCCAAAAGCAGCAGAAGGAAATAGCTGACTCCACTGTATGAAACGAGCACAGAGCCTGGCTTCACGGCAATCGACAGAATAGCTTTAATGATTACAATTCCGATCAGGACGGTTGGCCATGCAGCCAAGCTTGATGCGATTCCGAGATTTGACGAGGATAGTTTCTTCATGATTCGCGAGGATCGCCTCAAGAATCCATAGTGGCACGCGGAAAACAAATGACCGCGCGTGCCTTCTTGCCGAGCCATCGACCGAAAACTGCGACGCAACCTCGACTACCACAAATGCAGCCGTGCCACAGGTGTTATACGCGCCTTTCCTCTATTAGACCAACCTCTTAAATAGGGCGATTCTGACGGAGACGAACGACAGAAATCAGCAAGGTCTCGATTCTTCGCCAAGTCGCGCGTGGCCCACCCTTGCGTTTTTTTGGAAGAGCCTGCCCTGAGCGGAGCCGAAGGGGTGGGAGTCGGTGCTGCCGAGACTGCCGGTTTTCCGATGAAATATGCCATCTCTAACCCTGAGCAGAGCCGAAGTGGAGACGCGGCCGAAAAAGTTGATGGACAACCAAACAGGTGATAATGTCCGCCCTGGAAGAAATCATTGTCGGAGGATAATTTCGTTGCGCGCTGGAAGCCCGGTTCGGATCGCGGTAGGTTTGATCGTTTCGCTCGCGTGCGCGGCTCGAACCGCGTTGGCTCGATTCGAAACAAGATCAAGCATTTCGATTTCGACTGCTCCGTTTTCCTTCGCCGTGGGCGACTTCAACCGCGACGGTAAACTCGATCTAGCGGTCACGAGCTACGTGCCCAATAACGGCATAACGATCTTGTTGGGCGACGGCGATGGAACTTTTCATGTAGGAGAGAATTATGCAGCGGGCGTCCAACTCTTTTATGTTGCGGCTGCAAGCTTTCGGCACAACGGGATTCTCGACTTAGTTGTCGGCGACTCGCTCAGCAATGATGTTTATATCCTGCTGGGCAATGGAGACGGAACTTTTCAAGCCGCCGTTCCTTATCCCACCAGTGGCAACCCGTTCGCGGTGAGCACGGGAGATTTCACGGGCGATGGCAAGCTCGACATCATAGCGCTGGCAGAACCAGCGTCTGAGTGCAACTGCATTGAAGTGTTTCCAGGCAATGGAGACGGTACGTTCCAGGCTGCTGTGATCACGCCTGTACCGGATATCGATATCTTTGGCGTGGCGGTAGGGAACTTTGATGGAGACGCCAAGCTTGACGTGGCGGTCGCCGGAGATTTTGGCACGGCCAATCAATCGGACATCTTCCTCGGCAACGGCGACGGCAGCTTCCGTCCAGACGGCCACTACGACGTCTCTTCGAGCCCGGGGTCGATCGTGGCAGCGGATTTCAATGGTGACAAGAAAATAGACTTGGCGGTTGCCAACCTGATCGGGGAATCCATCAGCGTTTTGTTGGGGAACGGAGACGGCACGTTTCAACCGCGTGTGGACTATCCTACAGTGTTTCCAAGCTCCGTACTCGCCTATGACCTAGATGGCGATGGTCATCTTGATCTGGCGGCCTCGAACACCGGTCAGATCGGCATTCTGCCCGGCGTGAGCGTTTTACGAGGCAACGGTGACGGAACTTTTCAAGCCGGCATGTTCTATCCCGCAGGCCGGGAGTTGGTTAATTTTGTCGCGACCGGTGATTTCAATGGCGATCACCGTCCCGACTTAGCCGTTGCAGAATACGTGGAAGACTCGGTCATCACTTTGCTCAATACAGGCGTCGTCAGCTTCTCGCCCACCACCCCGATCCGCTTTCCCGACCAGTTGGTCGGTACCACTAGCTCAGCACAAACCGTTACTCTCACGAATACCGGTACGACCGCGCTAACCATCTCCTCTACGACGCTCAAAGGTCCATTCGACTTGAACTCCACTTGTGGAGCGACGGTTGCACCGGGAGCTCGCTGCGCAATGAGTGTAACCTTCTCGCCCACGAGCCAAGGCACGAAGTCAGGGACGATCTCGATTATCGACAGCGCGTCGTCCAAGCCTCAGGTGATCGTACTGACCGGGGCCGGAACGGTTGTTGAGCTGACACCGGGGTCGCTAAAGTTTGGTGCGCAGAAGGTGGGAACAACCAGCGCCGCGCAGAAAGTGCAATTGACCAATACCGGTACTACGATTCTGAACATCCGCAAGATCGAGATCAGTGGGGCGCAGAGTCAGGAGTATTCCCAGACCAACCATTGCAGCTCCTCTCTGGCTGCGGGAACAAGCTGCACGATTCAGGTGACCTTCACTCCGCACAAAACGGGTACGCGTATCGCCCAGATCGACCTAACCGATAGCGGCGGCGGCAGTCCACAGAAGATTTCGCTACGAGGCACGGGAAAATAAGCGCTCGTCTTCACTTTTCCACAGCCCCCACCCAAAATAAATCCCGACTTTGTGACGGACGACCTTTACTGAGGATACAGAAAGCCGACAATGGATCCGTGCGCACCAATCTCCACGCGATCCGTTTCGAGCTCAGCTTTCATCCTCCAGAACTCCGCTGACGTCGCTAACTCCTTATTCCGGAAGATTTTACGTATAACCCGTTTCGAATCAAGATTTTGCCAGCTCTCGGGCCGATACCCCTTCCGTAACTTCCAAAGAATCAAGATTTTGCAAACTCGCGCGAAAAAAAAGTGGGGGGGGGGGTACCTACCTGCGGTCTTGCAAGCTCGGTTCGCAAGCGCGTCCGAGTCGGCCTCAATGCATTGTTTATAATCTCCATTCCACCGCAAGCAATTAAAGGACTCCCTTGGCACTCGACGACCACATTTACAAGCTGCGCCGCGAGAAGTTGAAACAGATTGAGGCCCTCGGCCAGGCCACGTACCGCAGCAAGTACGAGTTCACCCACACCCTCGATCAGATCCTGGCCGAGTACACGCCGAAGACTGCCGAAGAACTCGAGCAGTCGCGCGTCGCTGGTTCGGGAAATGTCCGCGTCGCCGGACGCATCATGGCGATCCGCCTCATGGGCAAGGCCGGCTTTGCCCACCTCCAGCAGAACGGCAAGCGCCTCCAGATCTACGTCAAAAAAGATGCCGTCGGCGACAAGGGATTCGAGCTCTACAAACTCCTCGATCTCGGCGACCACATCGGCGTCAGCGGATACCTTTTCCGCACCCGCACCGGCGAACTCAGCGTCCACGTCGAGGAGATCACCTTCCTCAGCAAAGACCTGCTGCCCCTGCCCGAGAAGTGGCACGGCCTCACCGACGTCGAACTCCGCTACCGCCAGCGCTATGTCGACATGGTGATGAACCCCGAAGTCCGCGAAGTCTTTCTGAAGCGCACGAAGTTAGTGCAATCGATGCGCCGCACCCTCGATGGTCACGGCTTCATCGAAGTCGAGACCCCGATGATGCAGCCCATCGCCGGCGGCGCCGTCGCCAAGCCGTTCGTCACCCACCACAACACGCTCGATATGGATCTCTACCTGCGCATCGCGCCCGAGCTCTATCTCAAGCGCCTGGTCGTCGGCGGCCTCGATCGCGTCTACGAGATCAATCGCAACTTCCGCAACGAAGGCCTCGGCTGGCGCTGGAATCCCGAGTTCACCATGCTCGAGGCCTATCAGGCCTACACCGACTATCAAGGCATCATGAACGTCACCCAGGAAGTCATCACCGAAGCCGCCAAAGCCGTCACCGGCGGGACGAAATCAAAGTGGGGTGATCAGGAAATCGACTGGGCCAACTGGCAGCGCATGACCATGCGTGAAGCCATCATCCACTATTGGCCCGCCGCCGCTGGAGCCAAGCCCGAGATGGCCGACTTCACCACAAGCGACGGTGTCAAGAAACTCGCCGAGCGTTTCAACGCCGCCCACGCGCACATGGCCTACGATGCCAACGCCCCAACAGGGAAGAACATCGCCGCGCTATTCGAGGCCGCAGCCGAAGAACATCTCATGCAGCCCACGATCATTTACGAATTCCCGACGGCCGTCTCCCCGTTGTCGAAGCAAAAGCCCGACGAGCCCGACTGGACCGAGCGCTTCGAAATCTACGCCGGACAAATGGAGATCTCCAACGGCTTCAGCGAACTCAACGATCCCGAAGATCAGCGCCGACGATTCGAAGCCCAACTGAAAGAACGCGAGCGCGGCGACGACGAAGCCCACCAGATGGACGAAGACTACATCCGAGCCCTCTCCTACGGCATGCCCCCCGCCGGGGGCGTAGGCGTAGGCATCGACCGCCTCTGCATGCTCCTAACCGATTCCCACACCATCCGCGACGTAATCCTGTTCCCGTTGCTGCGTCCAGAAAAACCTTCAACCACAGGGGACACAGAGCCCACGGAGGACAAGCTGGACCGATAGCAATACGATGCCGCGTCATCCCGAGCGAAGCCGCATTTCAGGCGGAGAGAGGGATCTTGCGTGTAGCAGCCGCGAACCCAGTACCCTCCCGCTGTTAACTCCCCAGTACCTACTAATGCACTGTTACTAGTGCATCCCAAATTCCTATACTTCTCTCATCAGTTCGGGCTCTGAATCAGCAGCGCTACCGTAGCGTCCCCTAATCCCGCGGGACACTGGGTCGGTAGCGCTTTGCCGCGTCAGAAGATGTAGATCGTGTCGAACTGCAAACGCGTGAGCCATGGTTCCGTCGTCCCCAACGGACGCCCGACCAAGGCGGTGAAGCCTAACTGCACCCTCGGATCGAACTGGTAGAACGATGTGAAGCGATGCTGGCTGACGTTCGTCCCTTGGCGTATATCGCTGTAGTTGAAGTTGCCCAACACCGCCTCACGCTCAATGTATATGCGCGCATATCCGAGTTGCAGATCACCCTTTTTCTGTAAGCGGCCCACCGTTCCTTCCGCCCAGTATCCGCGCCGGTAGTGCGAATTGCAGGGCGTATTCACCGTCTGCTTATAAGTAGCAGTCGCGGTGTTTGTCGGGGCCGCAACGATGTTCGGAAGGTTGCCGCAGGCCGCGGTGTTCTGAACGTAATCGCCAATGAAAGAAACCGGGATGCGAGGATGTCCGGTATCGATATCGATGCGCGCGATGCTGTCGAAGAGCCCGAACTTCGAGGCGAACTGCGCGTTCGAGACAGTGTTCACTCCTGTCGGATAGGCGGTTCCGTCTACTGTGACGATCGTCGTCGCAGTGGTGGTGTAGGTTGAGTCCTGAACGGGGTTCCCGGAGGTAAGCGGCAGGTAGCCTGAAAATGGAGTCTGTGGATTCTTGGAACTCGCCCGCGCCAGCGCAAGGGCGATCGAATCGGTGCCGCGGTAGTCATAATAGCCCGTGTACGCGCTCAAGTTCATCCATGATGTAAGACGCCAGTTCGTCTGCAACTGTCCGCCATAAGTGATGGACTGGGTAATCCTCTTGTCCGTAGTTGCGGTGCCGGCCATCTCCGCGAAGGGCAACTGAAACCCGATGAACGCAATGCGCTTCAGAACCGGCGTATCGAGGTTGAATGCCAGAGTCTCCGCTACACCTTCAGGATTCAAGTCTTTGTCCCAGGTAAGTTCAGTGTTGAACCATGGATAACGGAATTTGCCACCCACGAGAGTCAGGGGCTTGAAGGCTTTCGGCGTGAACTCGACGAAGGCTTGGTCCAGGGCAACTGCTTTGCGCGTATAAAAGCCGGTCAGAGTCTGATTGGTAGAGGTGGGGTCATTGATGTCCCCGCTCGCCAGGGTCAAGCCGGCACGGAATTGCTCGCCGAGCGTGGCGATCGCATTGAAGCGGGCGCGAACGCGAGCGCGCATTCGATCGAGCGATTGGTCCGTTGGCCCGCCGAAGAAAGGCTCACCACGCAGTCGAACGTCGCCGCTGAAGGAGATGGGCCCGAGTCCCTGGATCTCCCTCTCCAGATTCCGGATGCGTTCATCAGAGCTACCGGCATTCTGGGTTGTCTTGTTCGATGGAGTCTCCTGGAGACTTGCGATGTTGATGCTCGAGTCAGACGATGCCGGGGAAGTTTGGGCTGTAGTCGTGGGGGCCATGGAGAGAGCCGCGGTGCGGAGGGGCTGCGGGGACTGGGCCTGATCTTTGCTCTGGTTCTGACTTTGCAATTGTGCCTGCAGCGCCTGGATCTGTAGCTGCTGGGCGGCGAGAGCGTCTTTTAACGACTGAATGTCGGCTGCGGTCACGGGCGGCGGGGCCGGCGCTGGCGCTGAAGGCGCGGTTCCATCTGCCGGAGAAGCGTTCGCGGCTATCTCAGTTTGTGCCCATGCGCCAGCGGCTGTTGCCGCCAGAATCAGGGCAGTGAAGATCAGGTTCTGGTTGCGTTTCATGGAAGTACAGTCCTCTCCTTTTTCGTTTGTTGCTGCACCTGCTACTTCGGCGGGGGAAACCACAGAGCTGCTAGCCGCGACAGAGCGGGGGGAACGTTCTACTTGCGGGTCGGCACTTTGTCGATTCAGTCATTTCAACCCGCTCCATAGAAGTAACACTATAAACATAGTAGACATACTTGTAAATCGTTTCGTACATTTATTTCGCTCTTGACCAAATAGTTTTTGGGAGAATCGAAGTTCCGATCTCGAAGGCCTAGCTGGCGGCTGTCAGCCCCCACTTGTTCTGTAAATGACGCTCCATTCCCTTGAACACGATGCCGTCGACCAAATAGCCGAGAGCGATGATCAGGATCATGACGGCGATTACGGCGCTCATATCGTTCAGGTCGCGGCCCATCATTAGCACCTGACCGAGACCGAGACTCAGGTAGAGCATTTCCGCGGTGATCAGCGAGCGCCAGGCAAACGCCCAACCTTGCTTAAGACCCGAGACGATGAAAGGCAAACTTGCAGGTAACAACACGTACCAGAAGAGTTTGAATCCCTTGGCGCCGAGATTGCGTCCGGCCTGGCCGAAAATCTTAGGCATCTGCTTGCGGCCA
Source organism: uncultured Acidobacteriaceae bacterium (assembly GCA_963731405.1). Classification (GTDB taxonomy): domain Bacteria; phylum Acidobacteriota; class Terriglobia; order Terriglobales; family Acidobacteriaceae; genus Sulfotelmatobacter. The sequence continues at coordinate 142,760 of CAVSVS010000014.1, forward strand.
TCTTCCATGGCCAGAGTGACAGACAACAGGGAACCCATGATCACGACGAACAGGATCGCGTTCTGGTTGAGCCCGAACCAGAGCAAGGCAAGCGGCCACCAGCAGATGCTGGGCAGGCTCTGCAGACTTACGAGCAAGCCTCCCATGGTTTCTTCGAGAAATTTGTTGCTGGCAACGCCTAGGCCGAGGATCATGCCGAGCACGACGGAAATGCCATAGCCAATGAGCACGCGCTGCATGCTTACGCGGATCGCGATCCAATACGAGTGATCCTGGAATCCCGCGTAGAGAGATTCACCAACGCCCCAAGGCGTAGGGAAGAGATAAGGCGGCCAGATTTTCAGTTCCGCGAGCAGTGTCCACAAGCCGAAGAGCGCTGCATAGAAGATGATGTAACGAGCGGCGCGTTTCATACCTGAACTCCCCCTTCAACCGTGGTTTTGACATGCGGCTTCACGCCCTCGTTGTACTCGGCTTCGAGGGAGCGGTTAATCTCGTCGCGCAGTTCATCGAGAATGTCACGGGCGGCGCGGGCGACGGTCGGATCTTCAAGATGTCGTGGGCGGGGGAGTTCGACAGGGAACTCGCTCTTGACGCGGCCGGGACGGAAGGTCAGAAGGATGACGCGATCACCGAGGCGAACTGCTTCGCGAACGTTGTGGGTCACGAAAATGATGGTGCGTCCGGTCTCGCTCCAGATGCGCTCCAACTCGTCGTGCAACAGGTCACGAGTCTGGGCGTCGAGGGCGGCGAACGGTTCGTCCATCAGCAGAACGTCGGGTTCGGTGGCCAGAGCGCGGGCGATGGCCACGCGCTGCCGCATGCCGCCAGAGAGTTGGTGGATGTAGCTCTTTTCAAACTTCGCCAGATGTACGAGGCGTAAATAATAGCGTGTCTTCTCCTCGCGCTCGGCCTTGGGGACGCCTTTCATCTTCATTCCGAATTCAACATTCTGTCCGACCGTCAGCCATGGGAACAGGCCGTGCTCTTGGAAGATGAGGATGCGGTCGGTGCCCGGACCTTCGACCGGCTTACCGTCGATCAGAATCTGGCCGGAGGTTTGAGGCTGCAGCCCGGCGATCAAATGCAGCAACGTGGACTTGCCGCAACCCGAGGGGCCGACGACGCAGACGAACTCTCCAGCCTGCACTTGCAGGTTGATGTGGTCGAGGGCCAGCAGGCGCTCTCCGCTTTGCGTGCGATAGCTCAGGCAGATTTCGCTGAGGCCGACCTTGGAAGTTCCAGGGGAGACATTGCGCACCGGACTGTGGACCGAGATCGGACCCACCTTGCCGCCGGGAGCGCCAGAGTGAGTTGCGAAGCGTGGGTCGACCGGGATCGGGAACTGGCTGGGAAATTTCTGGACGTTGGTACTCATTGAATGGCCTTTCGTCCCTTTTCCGCGAGGACCTGATTGAGCAGCGAAAGATCGTAGAGACCGGAGAGGTCGGGCATTTGACGTCCGAGGAACCCATCTTCAAACGCCTGCTGTGCAGCGGTAGTTAGGGCGCTGTGCAACGGGTCATAGGTCACCTGCATGCGGGAGAACGCTTCGTCGAGAACCACTGAAGGAAGCGCCTTGCCGGTCTCGGTCTGAATCTGTTGATTCAGGAGTTTCCGGGCTTCGGGTTGGTGGCCGTTGATCCAGTCAGTCAAGTCGACGTTCGCTCGAATCCAGTTCTTGACGAGGTCGGGATGTGCCTTGAGGAACTTTGTATTCACTACGAGCAATCCGATGACGAATTGTCCGTTGGGCCATAATGTGCGCTCGTCAAGGAAGAGGCGGCCGTTGCCTTCATGGATGAGGCGCGTAGCCCAAGGTTCCGGAGCCCAAGCGGCGTCGAGATCTTTCTTGAGGAAGAGCGTCAACTGGTCAGGATTCGCCATGGGAACGATCTGAACGTCGCCGCCCTTGTCGTTGGTCTTCATGCCATGGTTCTTGAGCCAGTTGCGCAGAGCGACGTCTTGCGTGTTGCCGAATTGCGGAGAGGCCACGCGCTTACCGTGAAAGTCTTCCGGCTTGTTGATCCCGGAGTCGTTGCGCACAATCAGAGAGGCACCCCCGCTGGCCGCTCCGGCCACCACGCGAAGAGCTTCGCCATTCGACCGAACGTAGCCGTTAATCGCGGGGTTGGGGCCGACGTAGGTCATGTCGATCGCGCCAGCAAACAAGGCCTCGATCGCCGCGGGCCCGGCATTGAAACTGGTCCATTGAACCTTGACCTGCGGTCCCATGGCTTTATCGAACCAGCCATTGGCTTTGCCGACCATCGCCTGGGCGTGCGTGATGTTGGGGAAAGCGCCAACGCGGATGGTGTTGACCGGTCCCTGAGCAAAGATCGACAAGGACGTTGCAAAAAGGAAAACGACTGACAAGAAGCGTCTACTCACGCTTGCCTCCGACGACCATGGGGAGGATGCTGGCCGAATTTTTCTTCTGATTTTTTTGACGCCTGGCATTCTTACCGATTCGTGGGCCGCCGTGCGCGATCAAGTCGGCCAGAGTGGTGTTGTCGAGGATGCGAGCCGCCGCATCGCGAACATCGAGAAAGACCTGGTAGAGGGCGCGGTGGGCAAGATCACGGTCAATGAGTTCCCGGAGTTGCTCGGCGTCGCCGAAGGGCGCAAGCGGCCCGTCAATGAGGCGCATGATCTCGCTGAGGTGAATGTCGGCGGGGTCGCGGCGGAGTTGGTAGCCGCCTTTGGCGCCGCGTACGCTTTCCACCATGCGCGCGTTCTTGAGTTCGAGGAGGATCAACTCGAGGAACTTCTCGGGAAGCGCCTCTTCGTAGGCGATTTCGCGGATCTTGATGGCGCCTTGGTGATGATGACGGGCGAGCATCATCATGGCTTGCAGGGCGTAGAGACCTTTTTGGGAGATTTTCATTTGTGGCAGGTTTCCATGGTTGGTGATTATTCCATAAAGTCCATTGATGTAATAGACATTATTAACATAAGCGACATAGCAAGCGGAAGTCCATTGCGGAGAAAAATTGAACGGGTATTATGCTTCTGAAATCAGAGGCTTAGTGGATTCCCTAGGGAAGGAAACAAGGCGGGATGTGCATCGGATTGCAGTTCGTGGTCGCAACCTTTCCGCCCGCGCGGTGGAAAACTCGCATGTTTGCAGGATCTTGCATACCACTAAGTCCTGTGACGTTCGTCCGAGCTTGGGCATGTTGAGACTCTTCCCAGCGGCATCCTCGGAAGCTCATCCAAGCGTTGCGCCGCGTTGCGGATGGCCACTTCTTCGCTTTTGGGGGATGCGTGGGTCATCCGTCCGAATAGACTCAGTGGTCATGAGGACGTCACGGCTCATATTCGCACTTTCGATCGCTGCCTCGTTTGGTTTCCTAGTGGCATGCCAGTTTAGGTCAGGGGATTGGCCGGTGATCCTCGAAGTGTCGAGCATTGTCCTGCTGGCAGTACTAGGTTTTCGCGCGGACTGGTTTCTGGGCGGGGCGCTCTTGCTCTCGGCGGTTGGAGACTTTCTCTTGGGTGTGGGGCGACTAGGGCAACTGGAGGGAGAATCGCTGTTTCTGCTTGGGTTGGGATCGTTTCTGATCGCACATCTGGTTTACATTGCCATGTTCCGCGGGGTCGGTCTGATGGACTTGCGGAAGGTTGGCGCGGCAAGGGCCTGCGGCGTGATGGCGATTGTCGTTGCGCTGGCGGTTCTGTTGGGAGGTTTGCGGCCGACACTTGGTGATCTACTCATTCCAGTAGTCGTCTATGCGGTTGTCCTTGGTGCCATGGCGATCAGCGCGGTGTTGGCCGACTTGGGAACTCCTCTGGCCGGTGTGGGAGCATTATTCTTCATCGCGTCGGATGCGATGCTGGCGGTTGGTAAGTTCCGCGGGCCGTTTCCGGGAAGCGCTCAACTGATCTGGATCACGTATTACCTGGCGCAGGCTCTCATTTTGCAGGGCGTTGTGCGCCGCCCGGAGTCCGGGAATCGGGGGATTTTGCAGCGTTCCGAACCGCGAGGCCGAGAACACTTTTAGTGCGTGGGCTGCAAACCCGTGCGTGCCTAAGGTGCGCCAAACCGCTCGCCTACTCGGTTCCGCGTAGGGAGAAACTCCCTGCCCACTTCGACTAATTTGCATCCTGAAGGGGATTGCAGGACCGCAGCCTGCGTATCCGCAGCATTTTCCTTTGGCCCGTGACGTGCTTTGTGCATCCTAGGTAGCGAGGCATCAACGTGGGCCTAGGAATACGGTGGGGAATCATTGGGGCGACGGTAACGTTACTGAGTTCCGTCGGAGTCGCCCAGAAGGGCGCATCACAAGCGCCTTTGCCGCTCGACCAGATCGTGCAGTCGATGGAGAGGGCACAATCGGCGGTTCATCCACAAGTCTCGTATCAAATCATTCGCGAGTATCGTCTGTTTGGCGCGCAAGATTCCAAGGCCGATTCCGAGGTCGTGGCGGAAGTGAATTTCAGGCCACCCGCCTCTAAAGACTACAGAATTCAGAGATCATCAGGAAGTAGTCGAGGTCAGCAATTAGTCCGCCGCGTTCTGGACCATGAGGTCGAAGCAAACTCCAATAAAGCCAGCAGCGCCATCATTCGGGATAATTACAACTTCAGATATCTCGGCGAGGCGACGATTGACGGACACTCCTGTTACCAGTTGGGATTGGAACCGAAACGTAAAGAAAAGGATCTGCTTTCGGGAAACGTTTGGATCGATAAACGTTCTTTTCTCCTGCGGCAAGTCGAGGGCGAGGCGCAGAAGACGCCTTCCTGGTGGCTCAAGCAAGTCCGGGTCAAGCTGGTTTTTGCCGACCTGGACGGAATCTGGGTGCAGACGAGCATGGAGGCCACTGCCGACGTGCGTCTAGTCGGCACCCATACTTTGACATCCCATCTACTGGATTACCGCAGACAGGACGAAGTGGCAGAAACTCCCATTCGCGGTATTTCAACCATCCGGAAGCGCTAGCTCATCTCGAAAACTGATCAGGCAGAAACGCGGAGAACGACAACCGTGATGTTGTCGGGACCACCACGTTCCAGCGCCATATCCACGAGCTTTTGGCAGGCGTCGGAAGGAGAATTGGTGCGCACGACCCGGGCGAGGTCCGAGTCGCCGACCACGCCCCACAAGCCGTCGGTACAGAGGAGAAGAGTGTCGCGATCTTCCAACGCAATGGGATGCTCGGGGATGTGAGGCGTAACGTCCCTTCCAGAGCCCAAAGCGGCGGTGAGAATGTGGCGCTGCGGATGGGATTCAGCGTCCTCGGAGCGCACAATACCAGTCTCGACCAGGCGTCCTACGTAGGAGTGATCTCGCGTGAGACGCGAGATCGTCTCTCCGCGAATCAAGTACAGCCGGCTGTCGCCTACGTGGGCGAAACAGAGTTGACGGTTGACGATCGAGAGGGCAGTACAGGTGGTCCCCATCCCATAGAACTGAGGATGCTCCAGGGCGTAGCGCTGAATGTTCTGGTGGGCAGATTCGAAGGCCTCAAGAAGCGCGGCCTGCGGATCGCCGCCAGAGGTATTGTCGTAGATGCTACGCACGGTTTCGACGGCCAGGTGGCTGGCTTCCTGTCCACCTTCGTAGCCGCCCATGCCGTCGGCCACGACGGCGAGACGGCCCTTCCGGCGGAAATCCTCGTCGGAATCGGGTTCCCAATAAAGATAGGAGTCCTCGTTATTGGAACGCTGGCGGCCGACATCGGTCAGGCTCGCCGCTTCGATGCCGGGCTTAGGAGTTTTCAAGTCGACGGCCATAGTGAAAGAAGCCAGCGCTGGGCTCCGACGATGGAGCGATGAAATTCATGCGACGGGTTCCGGAGCCACCGAAAGCCGTTTTGGACCCGGACATTATAAGGTAAGCCCCCACTCCTTCGTCTTCCGCCTCGTGACCCAATTTCGGGTTCAGGATTGGGTAGCCTATCACTTCTGAGGGCAGTCTGGACATCGAGATCATTCTTGTTCGGAAAAACAAAGAAACCAGGAAACCTAAAGACGCGTTAGGGATGGCGAATTCGGGCGGCAGAGTCCTGCGCGCGGTTTGGCAACCTGACGGGCGACCAATTAGTATTTCCGGCACCTCCAAGGAAACCTCATGACCATACTCTGCCACCTCCGTGCCCTGGGTTGTCTCGCTTTGTTACTGGCTTCGCTCTTTTCTGGACCTTCGTTCGCGCAGACCGTTTCTTCATTGCCCAGCGAAACTCCGGCAAAACTGGAACCGGCTACCGAGAGCTTCGACTACGTTAAACGCGACGAGATGATTCCCATGCGCGATGGGGTGAAGTTGCATACCGTGATCGTAATTCCCAAGGGGGCAAAGAATGCGCCCATTCTTTTGACGCGGACTCCCTACAACGCCAGTTCTCAGGTCAGTCACGCGCAGAGTTCGCATCTCGGCCCAATTCTGAACGGGTACGACAATCCCCTGGAAGTGATTGTGGAAGGCGGGTACATCCGCGTAGTGCAGGACGTGCGCGGAAAATACGGATCGGAAGGCGACTACGTGATGACCCGGCCGTTGCGTGGGCCGCTGAACCCAACAACCGTGGATCATTCGACCGATACCTATGACACGATCGACTGGCTGGTGAAGAACGTGCCCGAAAGCAACGGGAAGGTAGGGATTCTGGGAATTTCTTACGATGGATTTCTCCCGTTGATGGCGTTGGTAAATCCGCATCCGGCGTTGAAAGTTTCAGTACCGATGAACCCCATGGTCGATGGCTGGATGGGAGACGATTGGTTCCACAACGGCGCTTTTCGCGAACAGAACCTGCCGTACATCTACGAGCAGGAAGCGACCCGCGACAATAGCGCGCAGTGGTGGACAAGTCATTTCGATGACTACGACGAGTTTATGGAGGCAGGATCGGCGGGCGAGTTAGGGCGGCGGCATGGGCTGGAGCAGGTCGGGTTCTGGCGGAAACTGTTGGAGCATCCGAGTTACGACGCATGGTGGCAACAGCAGGCCATGGATAAGATTCTGGCGGCGCAGCCCTTAAAGGTGCCCGTCATGCTGGTCGACAGTTTGTGGGACCAGGAAGATATTTATGGCGCTACGGCAGTTTACAAAGCAATCAAACCGAAGGACACCAACAATGACAAAGTGTTTCTGGTGATGGGGCCCTGGCATCACGGGCAGGAAATTGGCGATGGGAGCTCCCTTGGCGCGTTGAAGTTCAATAGCGATACCGGCCTGTATTTCCGTGAAAATATTCTGCGGCCATTTTTGGACCAGTACTTGAAAGACGGAGCGCCGAAGGCGGACGTGGCTCCAGTCACGGCCTTCGAGACGGGAACCAATACATGGCGTCGGCTGCCATCATGGCCGGCGGGGTGTGCGAGCGGATGCGCCATTCGCGCGACACGACTTTATCTTGGGGCGGGCTTGAGGTTGAGTTTTGATGCTCCGAAACCTGGCGACACGGCATTTGAAGAGTATGTTTCCGATCCTGCGAAGCCGGCGACGTTCCGCACCCGCCCGATTCAACCGGTCGGCTACGGCGGAGATTTCACCTGGGCGCAGTGGCTGGTGGATGATCAGCGCGAGCTCTCGGGACGTCCGGATGTAGTGTCGTTTACGTCGGATGTGTTGAAGAATCCGATAAAGATTAGTGGTCAGCCGGTGGCGAACTTGATTGCGTCAACGAGCGGAACGGATTCCGATTGGGTGGTGAAAGTCATCGATGTCTATCCGGACGAAGTGGGAATGCAGCCGTCAATGGGCGGATACCAACTGATGGTTTCGGCAGACATCTTCCGCGGACGTTACCGCGAGAGCCTCGAGGCGCCGAAGGCGATTGCAGCCGATAAGCCGTTGCTCTATCGCTTCTCGCTGCCGACCGTGAACCATGTGTTTCTGCCGGGGCACCGGATCATGGTGCAGATTCAGTCGAGCTGGTTCCCGCTGTACGACCGCAACCCGCAAACGTTTGTGCGGAATATCTTCTGGGCGAAGCCGGGGGACTACAAGAAGGCAACGCAGAGGATTTTCCACTCATCCGAGCAAGCAAGCTTTGTTGAACTGCCGTTGGTGGAGATGCGGTGAATCGGTTCGGTGAAAATACCTTGCGAGTATTGGTGAGCCTCTTGCTGCTGGCGGGGCCTGCACTGGGACAGGGCAAGCGGCTCTGGGTGCTGCGTTCGCCGGGAGAGATGGTGGAGTACGATCCGGCGACCTTTGCGGTGAAGCAGACTGTGAAGGTGCCAGCCGAGGCGGTACAGGCATCCGCGAATGTTTCGGTCAATCGACTGGGGCAGATTTTGTTCGCCGTCCCTGCATCTGTGCCGCTCTCGGAAGAAGAGGCTGCATCCACGCGCAAGGTGTGGGTTTGGAATGGACACAGCGCGAACACGATCGATCCGGGAGTGAAGCGCGAGACGACGGCAACCGGATCGAATCAGGCGATCGCAGAGATCGCGCCAGCGCCTTTTCTTTCGGCGGACGGCACACATCTATTCTGGTTCGCGAATCAAGCGCGACGACTGCAGCGCGAGGGCATTGACCTCTCGACCGCGACGACCTGGCAAGCCTGGCAGACCGATCTGAGCGGAGCAGGGCGGGAAGATCTGGTGACGACGAAGTTTCTGGACTGCCGCTGTCCGACCGGGACGTGCGAGGAGAGTTGTGCATATGGTGTAATTTGGGCGCCCGCCAATGGCGTCGAGAAGTTCTTTTTGATGACACAGTTTGTTGCAGGGCAGACCGAACCTGATTACAAAGCGACTACGCGGTACCTGTCCGAAGGTGGAAAGTGGACGCCTGAAACCCTGACTGAGCCTTTGAAACGCGTACTGGATGCGGCATCTGATGGGAAGACGATCGTCGAGGCGATTCCTGATACCGGCTGTTGCGGGTGGTCGAATCAGAGCAACGATCAAACGTTGGTGCTGACCGATGGCAAAACGCGCACTGTCTTTGACGAGCAGGTGACATACAAGAATCCTGACTATGACGTGAGTTTCTTCACCTCGAATGCGCGGCTGTCGCCGCAACTGGGCTACGTGGCGATGACGATTGCGACCACGGCTGAGGCCAACAAGCCGATTCAACTGGCGGAAGACGGCGACGCGAACCCCGAAGAGTCGCAGCGAATTCGGAAGGCCTTGTTGGACTTGCCCGCAGTGGAAGTGAAAAGCATGGAGGACCCGCCGCGGCGGGTGGCGTTTGTGCCGCATGCGCTCTTGGTGGGATGGGTCAGCGAGAAGGAAGTGCTGATCGTCGAAGATCACCTGCTCGTGCTGTACAACATCGGCACAGCAGCGCGGCGGAAGTCGAGTGTGCGTGTGGAGGATGCCGGACACGCGTTCTTACGATGAACGCTGCAACGAGGAACTTCAGTACTATGCGTCTAGATGATAGGCAGAACGTTCTTCTGTCGCCCAGCGCGATAGATGATCCATCCGAGAACGTTTGCTCCCAGCACAACTCCGGCAATTTTCCACGAATACTTTGACTCGCTCTCCACATGAATAATCGGGAAGATTGAAAGTATGACGAAGAGCAGGGTCACGAGAAAGCCTGACACCGCAGCGATCCTGAGGAGTAGTCGAGGACGGATTCCGCTGGCTTTCGGCGCCAGCAGCGGGATGGCGAAGAGCGCGAGGTAAGCGAGTCCGTAAAAAGCAAAGCCCCAGGTGAGGAGAAGTTCGTAGGCCTCTTGCTCGCCGACTCCAATCAGAGCCGCAATGCTGGCGGCGAGAGTTGCGCCTCCCAGGAAAAGAATTGAGTTCACCGGCGTCTTGTAGCGGGCATGCAGAAGCGAGAACCATGCCGGCAATAGGTGATCCCATCCGGCGGCCATCGGAAGGCGTGCACTCCCGCTGAAGTAGAGACTGAAGGTGGAGAGGTAATTGGTCAGCAAAAGGAATATCGCAACAGGCACGATGACGGCGCCCAGGCCTCCGAAACCCAGGCGTAGAGCTTGCGGGATCGGTCCGATGACGTCGACCGAATCGGGGGAAACATAAACCAGGATTGCGCTCGTCGTGAGGATATAGATCAGCACGATTGCCGGCGCGGTGATCACAATGGAGCGCCCGATATTGCGAGCGGGGTTGCGCGATTCGCCGGCGAAGATGGCGACATATTCGAAGCCGCTGAGCGCGCCGAAGGTCATCTTGCTGAAAACGCTGAGTGTGAAGATCGTCAGCGATGGTGCGACCAACCGTAGAGGATGGAACGATGCAACCGTTCCGTGGCGCGCGTTTAAGAGTGGAAGTGCAATCAGCGCGGCAACCGTGATGAGCACGGCGATGCTGCCGGCATTGTTGAACCATTTGCCGATGCGGAATCCAATGCTGGCCAGCAACGTTTGGGCCGCGATCAAGACCACCGACGCCGCGAGAACAGCCCATTTGTTGTCGGCCATCCACGCCAGCGAAGGTATTGCATAGGCCAGGAAGGTGGATGTCACGAGACCAATAATCGCGACATACAACATGATGAAGAGCCACAAATTCCAGGCGACCAGAAACCCGATCTGATCGCCGAAGGCGAGACGCGCCCATTCGTAGAGGCCCCCTTCGAGCGGCATCAGGCGGTTGAGGTGAGCGACGATCAATGCGAGCGGGATGAAGAAGAGCAACATCGCCGACAGCCAGAGGACAACATGCGAAGGGCCGGCTTTGACCGCGGTGCCGAAGAAATCAGGAACGACGACCAGCAGGATTTGGGCCAAGACAAGATCAAGCAGACCGAGTTCGCGGCGCAGCCCGGTGGAGTGAGCAAGGACTTCGGCTTCAGCCGCTTTGAGAGGCGAGTTGTCGAGGGTGGCCAATTGAGTCTCTCAGCAATCTACAAGAAGTCGAAATCCACAATCTCCAGGAAGCCACGCGAGCAGCGGGCACGCTCAACGGTCTATCCGTTTATTTCTTCTCTGCCGGCTTCAGCAGCAGGTCTTGATAATCGAAACTGAAGTCTGCCAACGGAGAGACTGCCGCCATCCTTGCGCTATTAACAGTTCCGTCCGGGTTGAGTGCGAAGGTCACAAAGGCGTCTTCAATCGTGCGATCGCGCCAGTGAGCTTTGAACGTGTCGTACTGCCAGTGCTGCAGGTCGCCGATCATGGTGGGTGTGTGATCGAAGGTCATGACCAGTCCTCCGTTTTCCGAGCGGATGGTAATGGGTCCATACCAGGCGTCGTTGTAGGCCCCGGCGTATTTGTCGAGAGGCAGGGATGGCTTGGAGTTAGCGGCGCGGGAACTCTCCGCTTTCTTTATTTCCTCGGCCGCGTCCTGCTCCTCCGTGTCTTTCACCTTTTTGTAGGCTGCGATCCAGTCGGTCGGTGGCAGGCTGAGGTAGTGATCGATCACGTGATAAAGGATGGAGTCGAAGGCGCCGCCTTCTTCGGCGTTGGTGAGAATCACCACGCCTAGATTTTCTTCAGGCACAAGCATCACGCGAGAGACGAATCCAGCAACGCCTCCGGTATGCCCGACGAGTTTGCGGCCATGATAGTCGCGCAGTCCCCAGCCGAGAGCGTAGTCGGCGAAGTTGGTCCTCAGCTTGGCGAGTGGTGCGGGAGGATCGTTCGTCGGAAGAATGGTTTGAGGCGACCACATCTCTTTCGATCGCTGCTCGCTAAACAAGCGGCCGTCGTGGTCGGTGAACTTTCCGCGGTTGAGTTGCAACTGCACCCACTTCGCCATGTCGGCGGCGCAAGAGTTGATGGCGCCAGCCGGGGCGGCGTTGTCGAGCACTTCGAAGTGGATGGCCTGGATCTTGCCTTCCAGATACGAGTGCGGGAACGCCACGTTGTCGGTCGGCTTGATCCCGGCATTGCTGACGTTGGTGTGGTTCATGCCGAGCGGCACAAAGATGCGCTGGCGGACGTAATCGTCCCACGAAGTGCCGGTCACCGCGGGGATGATCTGCCCGGCCGTCATGTAGAGCAGATTGTCGTAGGCATAGTGGCTACGAAAACTGGAAGCCGGCTTCATGAAGCGCAACTTGTAGATCACCTCTTCGCGCGTATAAGTGGAGTGCGGCCAGAAGAGCAGGTCGCCTTCGCCGAGTCCCATCCCGCTGCGATGCGTGAGCAGGTCGCGGATAGTCATCTCGTGCGAAACATACGGGTCATACATGACGAAGCCGGGCAGACGCTGATAAACGGGATCATCCCAGGAGAGTTTGCCTTCGTCGACCAAGGTGGCAAGGGCGGCCGTCGTGAAGGCTTTGGTGTTCGAACCGATGCCGAACATGGTGAATTCATCGACCGGGGTAGGCTCGCCAAGCTTGCGAACGCCGTAGCCCTTGGCAACCACGATCTTGCCATCTTTCACGACCGCAACAGCCATCCCCGGGACATCGAAAGTCTTCATCGAAACGGCGACGTAGCTGTCAAGGTCGGGTGGAACGATCGACGGAGTTTGGGCCCACGCCGAATGAACAAGCGTCAGAACCCACAAAGCGATTGCGAACCGCTTCGAACTGGTCAGTAGCATGAAGTGTCTCCCGGGAATGATTACGTGCGAGAATTGCGACGCGGAGATTAGAACACAGAAGTGGCGGATTCTCCGAGAGCGGCGTGTCGCAGGCCGCGGAAGCGATGCATACCTATTGTTTGGAACGAGAGCAATGGCTTCCAAGGCCGGTGGACGAAGTCTTTGCGTTCTTTTCGCGGCCGGAGAATCTGCAGGTGATCACGCCGCCCTGGCTCGACTTTCGCATGGTCGAGAGTCCCGCGGAACTGGCTGTGGGCTCATTGATTCGCTACCGTTTGCGCTGGCGCGGGATGCCTATCCGTTGGACAACTGAGATCAGTGAGTGGAATGCTCCCCATGGATTTGTCGATCGGGAGGTCTCTGGCCCTTACGCGCTGTGGAATCATGAACACTGGTTTGCGCCCCATGAGGGCGGAACCACGATGCACGATCGAGTGACATATGGGCTGCCGTTGGGGTGGATCGGTCGCACCGCTCATGCCCTCGCCGTGAAGCGCGATGTCGAGAGAATTTTCGATTTTCGAAGCCAGAGAATGTGCCATTTATTTCCGGCCTGACGGTGGCTGTACAAAGGCACGGGCTTCGTATACAAAGTCTGAAAGCGATGTGTGGCGCGTTGTTCGGGGGCCGAATCCTTGTACTTCAGGCCGAAAACACTTGACGAGGCAGTCTCTCTGCTGGCTTCTCCGGGCGGACAGATTCTTGCTGGAGGGACAGATTTTTATCCGGCACTCGGCGAGCGATTGCCGCAGGGACGCATCGTCGATATTGCGGCGCTCCGGGAGATTCGTGGCATCTCGATGGAGCGGGAGCATGTTCGCATTGGCGGCCTTACCACGTGGACCGAAGTAATTCGCTCTCCGCTGCCGCGTTGTTTTGATGCGTTGAAAGCTGCTGCCAGGGAAGTCGGATCGGTCCAGATTCAGAATCGAGGAACGGTAGCAGGGAATCTGTGCAACGCGTCTCCTGCGGCCGATGGGGTTCCGCCGCTGCTGGCACTGGACGCGGAGGTGGAGTTGGCTTCTGCTGCAGGGAGCAGGCGCATGCCTTTGTCCGAGTTTATTGCCGGCAATCGCAAGACCGCGCGGCGCGCCGATGAGATTCTTTCAGCCGTGCTGGTTCCGCGGCACATGGAGGATGCTGCTTCCGTCTTTCTGAAACTCGGTGCGCGACGGTATCTGGTCATCTCTATTTCGATGGTGGCGGCAGTTGTGCTCGCGGACGGAGAAGGGCGGGTTGCAGAGGCGCACGTGGCGGTGGGATCGTGTTCGGCGAAGGCACTGCGGTTAACTGGCTTAGAAGAGGGCCTTGTAGGGTTATCCGCGAGTGCGGGAATTGGCGCGACCGTTCGGGCGGAACACTTGACGCCGCTTTCCCCCATCGATGATGTGCGGGCAACGGCCGATTACCGTCGGGATGCTTCCCTGACTCTGGTGCAACGAGCGCTGGAAGCCTGCGTGGGAGCACGCTGACATGGCGACGACTGAAAAAGTTATCGCCGCCGGGACGGATTTAGTTTCGTTCTCGGTGAACGGTCGTGCCGTTGACGTCGCGGTGCATGGAGCGAGGCGGCTCTCTCGCGTGCTGCGGGACGATCTCGGTCTGACCGGGACGAAAGTGGGATGCGATGCTGGCGACTGTGGCGCTTGTACCGTCTTGATGGATGGCGAACCAGTGTGTTCCTGCCTGGTCGCAACTGGACAGGTTGCGGGATGCGAGATCACGACGGTGGAAGGGTTGGCCGGGCGGGCGCCACTGCACGGCAGACTGCAACAATCATTTCTCCTGCACGGCGCGGCCCAATGCGGCGCCTGCACGCCCGGGATGTTGGTAGCGGCGACTGCGCTGCTCGAAAAAAATTCCTCTCCCAGCGAAACCGAAGTCGCGGATGCGATTGGTGGCGTGCTTTGCCGCTGTACGGGCTATCGGAAGATTATCAGCGCGATTCTGGAGGCTGGATCAGAAACGTCGCTGCCGTCGTCGCCTGCTGCGGGGGCAGCCGTTGGATCACGGTTAGTGCGCCTTGACGGAAAGAAAAAAGTCGAAGGCACCGAAATCTTCGGAGCTGACGAAGCCCCCACAGGAAGCTTAGGAGTGCGAGTGGTTCGCTGCCCGCATCACCGCGCTCGCTTTGAGTTGGGGAATGTGGATCAATTCATTCTGGAGCACCTTGGAGTGGTTGCAGTACTAAGTGCAAAGGATGTGCCGGGAGTCGATTGCTACGGCGTGATTCCGAGATTTGCCGACCAGCCTGTGTTTGCGCATCGCGAGGCTCGTTATCGCGGAGAAGGCGTTGCGGCCGTTGTTGGAGAGCCAGATGCGCTGGAGGCGCTAGACCCCGCGCGATTCCCTGTGCGCTGGGAAGAGTTGCTGCCGATTAGAACAATCGATGAGGCGCTGACAGCCGACGCTGAACAGATTCACGCACGTCGAGAGGGAAACATTCTGGTTCGCGGGCGTGTGGTTCGCGGGGATGTTGAGAAGGCGCTGACAGAAGCAGATGTTGTAGTTGAGGGTGAGTACGAAACTGGATTCGTGGAGCACGCGTACATCGAGCCGGAAGCCGGCTTCGCGCGTCGGGTTGGAGATCAGATCGAGATTCAGGCGTGCACTCAGTCTCCGTACATGGACCGCGCCGACATTGCCAAGATCCTGGGGATCGCGCAGGAACAGGTGCGAATTATTCCTACAGCGGTTGGGGGCGGGTTTGGGTCGAAGCTCGATTTATCTGTGCAGCCGTTCGTTGCATTGGCGGCATGGAAGTTGGGGCGTCCAGTGCGCATGGTGTATTCCCGGACCGAGTCGATCGTGTCGACCACGAAGCGGCATCCGGCACGCATGCGACTGCGGGCCGCGGCCACCAGAAAAGGCAAACTGACCGCGCTCGATTTTGCCGCCGACTTCAATACGGGCGCGTACTCGTCGTGGGGCCCGACGGTGGCGGGACGAGTGCCAGTGCATGCATCGGGACCATACAC
Source organism: uncultured Acidobacteriaceae bacterium (assembly GCA_963731405.1). GTDB lineage: Bacteria > Acidobacteriota > Terriglobia > Terriglobales > Acidobacteriaceae > Sulfotelmatobacter. Next base: position 158,167 of record CAVSVS010000014.1, read on the forward strand.
AGTTCCGAACTATCGGGCACTAACTCGCGCGGTGCACACCAACGTCGTCCCTGCCGGAGCATTCCGCGGATTCGGAGTGCCCCAGGCGGCGATTGCGCAGGAGCAACTCTACGACGAACTCGCGGACCGGGTTGGAATCGACCGGCTGGAATTTCGCATTCTGAATGCACTCCGGAACGATACGCCGACGGTGACCGGGCAGATTCTCGGGGAGGGAGTTGGCATTGGCGCGTGCTTTGAGGCTCTGCGACCGAAATGGCAGGCTGCTCGAATTGCTTCAACTGCGTTCAACGCCTCAACCACCGGGCCCATGCGGCGCGGAGTTGGCGTGGCCGGGATGTGGTATGGCTGCGGAAACACTTCACTTCCGAATCCTTCGACAATACGGATCGGATTGAAGCGCGACGGACGCATCGCCTTGCACCAGGGGGCGATCGACATCGGGCAAGGATCGACTACCATCATCACGCAAATTTGCGCGGATGCATTGGGCGCGCCGGTGTCGCAATTCGATCTGATTTCTGGCGACACATCGATCTCACCGGATTGCGGGAAGACATCGGCTTCGCGACAAACTTTTGTGACCGGGAAAGCGGCCCACATGGCCGGTGCGAAACTGCGCAGCGAGATCTTGAAGTTGACGGGCGCACGTGACTGCGCCGCCGTCGAATTCGGCGAAGTTAGCGTGACAGTTGTTGAAGACGGAAAAACGAGGGTGCTTGACCTGTCCAAGTTCCCACTCGACGCGCACGGCTATGTGATGACTTGTGAGGCGACATTTGACCCGCCGACAAGTCCGCTCAACGAAAACGGGCAGGGAAGCCCGTACGCCGTCTTCGGTTTTGGTGCGCACATGGCGGAGATTGAAGTGGACGTTCAACTTGGCACGGTGCGCGTGCTCAAAGTAACGGCGGCACACGACGTGGGGCGCGCCATCAACCCAACGCTGATTGAAGGGCAGATCGAGGGCGGCGTAGCGCAGGGAATTGGCATGGCGCTGATGGAGGAGTTCTTCCCGGGCAAGGGCGAGAACCTGCACGACTATCTGATTCCATCGGCCGGAGACGTTCCTCCGGTGGAGTCGATTCTGATTGAGGATCCGTCATCGATTGGGCCATTTGGGGCGAAAGGAATCGGCGAGCAGGCAGTGATTCCGACCGCGCCTGCAATTCTCAACGCTATCTATGACGCGGTGGGCGTACGCATTCGCAAAGTTCCCGCGACGCCCGACCGTGTGAGGGCTGCGATTCACGCGAAGGCCAGCGGAGGCACGCATGGTTGACGACGCGATCCGCTGCGATGCTTGTCCAGTGCTGTGCTACATCAAGCCGGGGCGGACTGGATCGTGCGATCGCTACGGGAATCACGAGGGCAAGTTGGTCCGGCTCGATCCGCATGTGGTGCTCGATCGCACGGTGGAGCGAGGAGACTCCGTCGTTCCATTCCTTGAGCGCGGACGCGATTGGGATGGAACGCTGGTCAGTCATGGCGAAACATTTGTGACGGCGATCGGGGCGGGCACCACGTATCCCGACTACAAACCGGCGCCCTTCATCATTTCGTCGCAAGTCGAGGGCATCGACATGGTCACGGTGGTGACTGAAGGAATTTTCAGCTATTGCGGCGTGAAGGTGAAAATCGACACCGACCGCCATCTGGGTCCGGAATGCAGCACCGTCCGTTCACAGGGGGAAGCTGTTGGGCATGTCACGACCAGCGAGTACGGATCGCAGATGCTATCGCTGGGCGGCGTCCGGCATTTGACGGGTGGTAGCCGCCATGAAGGCACCGCAACTTGTGAGGCCTTGTTGAACCTGTGCAATGGCAAGCCAGTCGAATTAAAGATTGATGACGGCGCCAAGGTCGTAGCTCAAGCGGGCAAGCCTCCCGTTGTCGATGGTGCACAGGAAGAGCGGATGCGCGTAGGCTGCGGCTCGGCGACGATTGGGATGTTTGCCAAGCAGTGGTTCGGAAAAGTCGATGATGTCGTCGTGGTCGACGATCACATCACGGGCGTGCTGTCAGAGCATCAGGCCGGGAAATTGCTGGGCGTACCGGAGACCGGAATCAAGCTGAAGGGCAGACGCTCCACGCCCGGACGATATTTTCAGGTTGCCCAACCAGGGACGTCATGGGGTGGAACCGATATCGAGGATCCGCTGACGATTCTGGGGAAGTTCAACGCAAAGAAAGCATGGCCAGGGTTGCGTTTATTGATGGTAAGCACGACCGGCGAGCACCATGCTTACTTTGAGCTGGGCGAAGATCTCAAGCCAAAGGAAAAGGAGTTGCCCGCTTCGCTGAAAGAATCGGTGGCCCGCATCAAGGAGAATTGTGAGCCAGCGCTTTGTACGGTGTTGTTTATGGGCGGGGCTGGAGGCTCATTGCGGGCAGGGGTGACGGAAAATCCGGTGAAGCTGACGCATTCGGTGCGCGACGCCTTGACCCGCGTGACCTGTGGGGGCGCGCCCGTGTATGTGTGGCCCGGGGGTGGAATTACTTTCATGGCCGACGTGACTCGCATGCCCCAGAACGCATTTGGCTACGTGCCGACGCCCGCGCTGGTGGCGCCGATTGAGTTCACATTGCGCTTGGCGGACTATGCGGCGCTCGGCGGCTATGTGGGAAGTGTTCGACCGCTGAGTTCGATCGCTGCTGCGGAAGGGCAACGACGTGTGACAGCGCGGGCAGACAACCCGTGGCCGCTCGAGTCTGCAGAGCAGAAGAAACGATGAGGCAGCGCGCACAAATCCGATTGTTGCCCGACGGCCGGCGACTGCATTTACAAGATGGGCCGATCGACCTGATCGTAGCGGCATTCGGAGCACCACGTGAAATCGAGTCGGCTTACCGTGCTGCGGGTGCTCGATTCATAACGGTTCTCGACGAACTGTGCGGCGAGCTCCCTCATTTGCGGCGTGCTTGTTTGCCGGAACAGGCATGGCCGAAGGGATCAGTGGCGCGGAGAATGGTAGCGGCCGTGATGCCCTATGCAACGCAATGTTTTATTACCCCGATGGCGGCCGTAGCGGGGGCAGTAGCGGAAGAGATTCTTTCCGCGATGCTCTCCGCCGCCGATCTTGCTCGCGCATATGTGAACGATGGAGGAGATATTGCGCTGCACCTGAGTGCCGGCGAGACCTTTGTAGTCGGGATGGTTGAGCGCCCCGACCGGCCGTCACTGTTCGGAACCACTACTTTGAATGCCTCCGATGCTGTGCGTGGTGTTGCGACTAGCGGGTGGCGCGGGCGCAGCTTCTCTTTTGGGATCGCGGACGCGGTCACTGTCCTCGCCGATCGAGCCGCCGCTGCCGATGCTGCGGCCACGATCATTGCCAATGCTGTCGATCTGCCGGGTCATCCTGCCATTGTGCGCATACCGGCCTGCGAACTAACGCCCGACAGCGATCTGGGAGCGAGGCCTGTCACACAGGAAGTAGGAGCATTGGCACTCGAAGATGCGAATCTCGCTCTGGATTCCGGCGCTGAAACGGCGAGACTCCTGCTGAAAATGGGCTTGATCCAGTCAGCCGCTTTGAATCTGCAAGGAGAAACGCGGGTCGTAGGAGCAGTGGGAGAATCGCGACGAATTGCAACGCCGGTTCGAGAAAGGGGCTTGGCCCATGCCTGAGGTGCTGGTTCGAAAGAAGAGTATTTGTGTGGAGCAGATTTTTCATGAAGGCGGGCCAGTTGCCGAAACGCCGCTTCGGCGCGCGGCGGCGCTCGCGGTCATTCGAAATCCGTTTGCAGGTTCGTACGTCGCGAACATCGAATGGTTCATGGATGACTTGAAGCCTTTGGGATTAGAAATGGCGCGCAGGTTAGTAGACGCGCTCGGCGGAGATCCCGAAGTCGTCGAAGGCTATGGCAAGGGTGCCATCGTGGGAGCGCTCGGAGAAATCGAACATGGAGCGTTGTGGCATGTGCCGGGTGGATACGCGATGCGCGAGGTGCTGGGCGGCGCGAAGGCAATCGTGGCATCGACCAAGAAGGTAGGAGCACCCGGCACGCGCCTCGACGTGCCTATCACGCACATCAACGCCTCGTATGTGCGCAGTCACTTTGATGCGATGGAAGTGGGCTTGAACGATGCTCCGCGGGCGGATGAGATTCTGTTGGCTCTGGTCATGACCACCGGCGCCCGGGTGCATGCCCGCGTCGGCGGCCTCAAAGCCTCAGAGGTCAAAGGAGAAGACGGACTGCGATGAAAGCAAAAGCGAAGATTCGCAAGATTGCGACATTCGTTGAAGAGACCGATCGCGAGATGGACCGCGACGTTTCTCCGCCAACCAAGCGCGCGGCTGCGGTCGCCGTGATTGAGAATCCCTATGCCGGGAAATATGTTGAGGATCTTTCCGAGTTGATGGAGATTGGCGAAGAACTCGGTCAGTTGCTCACCGCACGAGCAGTTGCAGCACTGGGGATTTTGGGACCATCAGCAGAAAGTTACGGAAAGGCCGCTGCCGTCGGCGAGAACGGAGAGCTTGAACATGCGGCTGCGATCCTGCATCCGAAACTGGGAACGCCCGTGCGGCGCGTGTTGGGCAAGGGTGCGGCATTGATTCCGTCGTCGAAGAAGCGCGGTGGAATGGGTGTGACGCTCGACATTCCCCTGGGGCACAAGGATGCGGCGTTCGTGCGCAGTCACTTCGATGGGATGGAAGTACGCATCAATGATGCGCCACGGGCGAACGAGATCATGGTAGCGATTGCGGTGACAGACAGCGGGCGTCCGTTGGCGCGCGTTGGTGGGCTGACCAAGGATCAGATCAAGGGCGAAGACGGCTTGCGCTAGCGTCTCCATTAGTGAGCGTCGGGTGCGCGCATCAGGAACGATATGTCGTCTGCCTTGTAGAGAACTTTGCCCGGAGAATCTGGCGTCGCAGCTACTTTTCCCGCTCGCACTCTATCGAAAGCGGTCACGAGTTGCGCCAGCACTGAGGGTTGCGCGACCGGAATGTTGTGCGCGCCTAGAACCAGCTTGATCTGTGGAGCGAGCGCGGCGAGGCGGCGAATGGAAGCGGCATAGGCATCGAGATCGGTTTCCGGCCGAAAGAGCCAGATGGGCGCGGGATAATAGGTGTCCCCGGTGAACAGCAGGCCGTTCGCGCGATCGATCAGAGATATCGCGTCTGGCGTGTGGCCGGGCGTGGCGATGACCTCGATAGTGCGGCCGCCGAGATCGAAGCGCTCTCCATCATGTGTGTAAGCGGCGATCTTCCACGGCCGCGTGGCGTAAGCCTTGGGATCGAATCCTTTCGGTAGCGAGCCACAGATCTGGTCGGGAGTGATCTCCGCCTGCGCGTCTTCGCGGGAGCCTTGCGCATTCTTGCGCGTGAAGTCCGTGTTCATTCCGTGGACGGTATCGAATTCCCAGTTACCACCAACGTGATCGTCGTGCGTGTGTGAGTTCAGCACAATGATCGGCAGCTTCGTCAGTTCTGCAGTGATTTTCTTGATATCACCGATGCCCATTCCTGTGTCGAACAGCAGGGCGCGCTTCTGGCCAACGATGAGATAGCCAATCGTTTCTTCGGCCTGATGCGGTTCATAGATCGCGAACACGCCGGGTACGGGTTTGTACACCTCGAACCAGGCATCGCTCACCGGAAGGCGTTCGAGGGTTTTATATTGCGGGCGCGGCAGAGCGCGGCACCAGTCGGGGATCGGCGTTTGAGCGAGCAACGGTGCTGACACCATCGTCAATGACATCGCAAAAATAGTTACGAGTTTACGCACCGACAACCTCCGGTACCCGTGTTGCCGGCGGAGTGTTGCGGCTGCGCTGGATGCTGACTGCGCTATCCGTGATTACCATGCCGACTCCAGCCAAGTCTCCTTTTTGGATACTGTCGAGTAGATTCTTGCCGGCGGATTGCTGGGCGGTGTCGAGAAATACGAACGAGGCTTCACGCCCGGGGGAGATCAGGCCGCAGTTCAGGCTGCGCATTTTTGCAGTGTTCCCGGTGGCAAGACAGATCGCCACCTCGCCGGGGATTTCGCCCAGTGAAGAGAGCATCGAAATCATGCGTAGAATTCCGAGAGGCTGAACACCCGATCCAGCGGGCGAGTCGGTGCCGAGAATTACTCGGTGGAGTTGCTTCAACTCTTTGGCCGTGCGCAATGCGAGCAATCCGGCGCGTTCGTTGCCGTTATGGACAATTTCCAGAGCGCGTGATGAGCGCTCACATAGCGCGACAATCTGATCATCTGGCAGGGCGGTGTGCCCTCCATTGACGTGTCCGATCACGTCGGCGTCAGTTTCAAGAACCATGTCTTTGTCGATCAGGCTCGATCCGGGAATCGAAGGGCCGCCGGTGTGAATGGTACTCTGGATGCCGTATTTGCGGGCCCATGCGACCATGCGGCGTCCGGTGACTCCATCTTTTACGCTCCCCAGGCCGACTTCGCCGAGAAACTTCACGCCGGCGGCGGCGAGTTCCTTGAAGTCGTCTTCGACCATGCCTTGCTCGAGGACCGGAGCACCCGCGTAGACCTTCACGCCTCCGGGACGAAACGATTGAAACGCGCGCTGTGCAAAGATGGCCATTGCTTTCAGCCCGACAATATCTTTGGGACGGCCCGGCGTGTGGACCTCACCGGCGGACACCATCGTCGTCACACCACCGTGCAAACAGCTGTCGATCCAGCCGAGTTGGTTCTGGCGAGGTGTCCAATCCCCGCAGACGGGATGCACATGGCTATCGATGAGTCCCGGAGCCAGAGCTGTGCCTTTCGCATCCACAGTAGTGGTGGCGTCCGACGTGTCGATGTCTTTTTCTTTGCCTACGGCGTGGATCACTCCGTCAATCGCTACGACCGTGTCGGCATCAAGAATGGGACGGTCGAGATCTCCGCTGAGAACGAGACCGAGGTTGCGAACTACAAGTTTGTTGGGCATGGGTGATCCCGTACGCATTGAACCACGAAGGCACTAAGGTACACGAAGTACAACACTCGCGAAATTGTTTCGTGGGAGCATTTGTCAGGTCGTTAGTTGGAATGATACGCTCGGCCTTCGCGGCAGAAGGAGAAGCATGGTTTCAAAGGATTTTATTTTTTGGGAAGTGGATGTGCAGGCCGACTTCATGCTACCCGGAGGGAATCTGTATGTCCCCGGTGCCGAAAGACTGCTGCCGAATATCCGTCGCCTCACCGACGCGGCGCGACAGGGGCAGGTCTTCCTTGTGTCGCATGGATGTTTTCACACGCCCGATGACCCCGAATTCCAGGTCTTTCCGCCGCATTGCGTGAAGGGAACAGCCGGAGCGGAGTTGGTCCCTGAGGCCCTAACCGAAAATGTCGCACGCGTGCCCAATGACGTAGACGCGCACCTGCCTGAGGATTTGTCTCACTTCCAACAGATCCTATTGGAAAAGCAAACGTTGAATATTTTTGAGAGCCGGCACGCGGATGCTCTTGTACGGCGGTTGGGAAGCCGGGCCGAGTACGTCGTCTTTGGGGTGGTGACGGAATACTGCGTGAGCTTCGCCGCGAAAGGCTTGCTCGAACGGGGACGAAGCGTGGCGGTCGTGCGGGATGCGATTGAAACCCTCAAGCCAGAAGACGGGAAGACTACGATTGCGCAGTTGGAGCAGCTTGGTGCGAGGCTAACGACCACCGACCAGGCTCTCAGAGACCTTCTCCCCTGAGAGCCCGCTTCAAATTCTACTTGTGACCATGATCATGGTCGTGATCTCGGTCGTTGTCGCCATGATTGTGGCGCCAGGTCCAGTACTCTTTCTGCTCTTGAGGCGGTAGCTTTTTAAACTCGACATGAGGATCTCGATGGGTTTCGACAGTCCAGGTGTTGTAATAAACCACTTCATTGTGGTCCCAATGGTGGTAGTCGGTGTAATAGGGATCGTACACACGATAGGTATGGTGCTCGGAACATCCGATAGTTGCAAAGGACGAAGCCAGTGCAGCCGTCAGCAGGACTAGACTCAATGACCCACGACTCATGTTTTCTCTCCTTAAGAAGTCAAAACCCCTGCCACACAAATTAGTTGCCAGAATTGGGCCTGCGGTTTCCGGCAGGCTCTTCTGACGTTTGCTTGCGAACGCTATTTCTTTTTCTTTCGAATGCTTTTCAACGGGGTTGCATTGTATTAGACTACAGCTTCCTCGGATGGAGGGATTTCTACTTGAGCGACCCGTTGAGCAGCCTGCTGGAGTTACCAGAGCAAGAAAGATCCGAGCGGGGACTGGATCATACGCCTCGTGAAATCTGGCAGCAGCCGGACACTTGGAGCAAGACTTTCGAGCTCTGTCGAAACCGTCATGCCGAGTTGAATGATGTGCTGCGCCGCGCCGGAATTGGTCGTGGCGGAACGTCATCCCCCACCGTCTATCTCGTGGGCGCCGGCACGTCGGACTACACCGGGCGGGCGCTTGCACCCTTGCTGCGGCAGCGTTGGGGTTGTGATGTCTGGCCCATTCCCAGTACCACCCTCCTCACTGAGATTGAAGAATTCCATCGGCCCGGCCGGGAATACTTCTGGATTTCATTCTCCCGTTCAGGGCAAAGTCCGGAAGGCGTCGCGCTCCTGGAACAGGCGCTCGATCGTCATCGGGAAATTCGTCATCTGGTAATTACGTGTAATCCTGAGGGGCCGATGGCGCAGGTTTGCGCCCGCAACCCGGACCGTGCAATGGCCCTGGTACTCGACGACGCAGTCAACGACCGCGGACTCGCCATGACCAGCTCGTTCAGCAATATGGTCTTGGCGGGCCAGTGCGTTGGACATTTGGAAGATCTCAATCAGTTCGGCGAGGCGGTTGCTCAAATGAGCGAAACCGGCCGCCAGTTTTTGCCTGCCGCAGCCGAGACCGCTGCTGCCGTAACGCTGCTGGGTTGTACACGAGCCTGTTTTGTTGGGGCGGGAGCTCTGCGCGCAGTGGCGGACGAATGCGCCCTCAAGGTCGTTGAACTCAGCGCCGGCAAGGTTACCACCATGGCCGAGACTCCACTCGGGCTGCGCCATGGGCCATTGTCGAGCGTTGACAGCCAGACTCTGTTCGTGGCGTTCCTATCCAGCGATGCGCGGCGGCGGGGATATGAGCTCGATTTATTGCGGGAAATTGATCGCAAACGTCTGGGTAGAGTTCGGGTGGTGGTTACAGCGCGAGGCGATCAAGATGTATCGTCGCTGGCAGATCATTCCTTGTCGCTGAATTGTGCCGCTAGCTTTCCCGATCAATATCGTCCCGTTCTCGATGTGATGTTGGGACAGTCGATTGGCTTGTTCGCGTCGATGCGCTGCGGATTGAAGCCCGATCAACCAAGTCCGGGCGGAACGATTACACGGGTAGTTGCTCCGATCAAATTGTATTCGTGATGCAATTCAGCCTTGAGGCTTATTCAGCAGGATGATCCACCGCATTCGCCTGGGGCACGAGTTGGCGATACACAGAATCGGGAACGTCGCCGCTCCAATAACCGGCAGAACGCGCGTATCCAACAATTCCCAAGAACAACACTGCAATTCCCACCGCCATCGCCCACGCCGGCAATCGGCCGTCCTTTAGAGCGTGCGTCCAATGCGGCAACGCGAGTTGCAGCGCACCTTCCGACGGACAGACCGCAACACACTCCATGCATCCCGTGCATTCTGCCGATTTGATGCTGATCAGTCTGTCGACCGGAAGCGCCGATGGGCAGGCCTTTGCGCACTTCGCACAATCAATGCAGGCAGATTCTGAGCGGCGAATCCGCAAAGGGCTCAGCAGGGAAGCCATCCCGAGCAAGGCCCCGTATGGGCACAGATAGCGGCACCAGAAGTTCTGTACTAGAACAGAGGCAACCACCATTACGGCGAGTACGATGGCCGCTGTTTCTCCGAGATCGCGAAAGAAGTTCAGCATGCGTACGTCTGCGATAGCGCCGTAAGGGCTGTGCATGAACTCAGAGATCGCAGTGGAGGACATGTTCGCGACGGCCCACGCGAAAAATCCCAACAGCAGATACTTCAGCGAGCGCAAAGTAATATCGAGCCAACGGGTGATTTGAAACGTTCGGCCAAAGAGAGTTCTTCCTGCGCGCCACAGATATTCAGAGAGTGTTCCGACCGGGCACAGCCAACTGCAAAATGCTTTCCGCAACAAGAAGGCGATCGCCAAAAATGTGAGGAGGAGGAAGAGCGCTGCGGGATGTGTTGCAGGGAGGTGCCCGGTGCTGAGCCAGAACTTAAGGTTCATCAGTCCGGCGATGGGGAGCCAGCCTTCAACGCCGGCGGGTCGTACCAAGGTCTGATTTGCGCCGGTTTCAAAGTCGCGCACCCACGCATAAAAGATAGCGCCCAGCCAGACGTTCAAGAGCAAGAAAAGGAATTGAAAGCTTCGGCGCAGTGCCTGCGAGTGGTCCGGCAGCGCGCGCCGCACCAATTTCTTGCGAAGCACCGAGAGTCTGAGCCCCGAATCGTCGGTGACGAGACGCTTTGGGGGCTCACACAAAGTTTCGGTGGACGGCTCACTCATCTCGCATTTGCTCGCCATCATTTGCTCGACATCTACGCACCGCTCCGCTAGCTCACAATCGATTCGGCGGTTGCGGGTTCATAGTTGCAGAACGGATCGGTCCCCAGCGCGTCTCCGGTATGAGCGTAGGCTCGGGCGCGCGATCCACCGCAGATGTGGCTGTATTCACAGGCGCCACACTTGCCGTGGAATTGGTCAGGGGAGTGCAGGGCGCGAAAAATGTCGGAGTTGCGGTAGACGTCAACCAGCGAACCGGTGCGGACGTTGCCGCAGCGCAGTGGCAGAAATCCTGAGGGATAAATGTCTCCCAGGTTCGAGACGAAAACGATGCCGTGGCCGTCACGAATCTGGAAGCCTTTGTAGACCGAGGTTTCCTTCATCTCCGGCGTGGCCATGCCGGAGGAGCGCATCTTGTTGATGGCGATGCGCCGATAAGATGGCGCTTCGGTGGTCTTGATGGCAAAGGGCGAATGAGGCGAGAGATCAAAAACCCACTTCATAATCGCTTCGCCTTCTTCGGCCGAGACTTCATTCAGGGCTTTGCCGCGTCCTACTGAAATCAGGAAGAACAAGCTCCATCGCATGACCGGAAAACTGGTGCGCAGCAACTCATAAATGGCAGGCAGGTCATCGGCGGTCTCTTCCGCGACCAGAGTGTTGACTTGGATCGGAATGCCCAATCGGCCACAATGACGCGCTGCTTCCATGGTTCGCTCAAACGTTCCGGGAACGGCGCGAATGTTGTCGTGCTTCTCCACCGTGGAGCCGTCGAGGCTTAGTCCCATGCTTTGAATTCCATGTGCCTTCAGCTTGGCGATGGCGTCGTTCGTCAATTCGGGAGTCGCGCTCGGAGTGATAGAAACCTCCAGGCCGAGTCCGTTGGCGTAGTCGATGAGAGGATAAATATCTTTGCGGCTGAGAGGATCGCCGCCGGTCAGAATCACGTGCGGCAGCGGGTCGCCAAATCCGATCAACTGGCTCAAGAAGCGCTTACTCTCGTCGGTGCTGAGTTCCAGCGGATGCGCCTTCGGCATCGCTTCCGCGCGGCAATGTTTGCAGGCCAGTCCACAGGCCTGGGTCATCTCCCAGTAGACCAGCATTGGATTTTTAGAGAAATCTTGAGCCGGGCGGCCCATATGTGGCGAATTACCAGTGATCCCCATCACGTTCCCCTTTCGGCGTAAGACTCTGAAAACGCTCCCACAAGCAAGTTCAGAGTACTTTTGGAGCGCAGAAAAGGCTGTGATTAGAATCACAGGTAGCGGTGACGGATCTCGCAAAAAGGTAGGGCAGCGATTGTCGATCTGTGAGCGTGCGGCGTTGCCGTTGGCGCGCGACGGACCGTTTTGGGGAGGCTTACTTTTTAGTAACCGCCCACCCCTCCCCCCGTCGGTCTATTGGAATCATGGACTTGGGGGAATTTCGAGATTTAATCTATGGGCTGCAATCGCTTAGGGGCAAAATATTGAGCCGCAAGGAGTTACAGTCTGAGATCGAAATCTCGAGGCCTGCGCCAGTAGCGCGGAAGGGAATTGCTCAGTCAAGGTTGGATGAACATGAACGCAGGGCTGTTCTGTGCAAAACGCGAGGGGTGGGGGCTTCGGATTGTGATTGTGATAATGGGCAATCCGGAAATCTATGATTCCCCAAGACTCGCCGTCCGGTTAGTGCAGTCTGGTGAGGAGATAAAACAGAAATTGCGACCACTCACGCTGCTGGTTGAGTCTCTGGGGCTATATTTTGATTCACACGAAAGAAATTCGTGGGATCGTATTTTTGCTTGATGGCGGCAAGACGTGGCAAGTTCGGACCGAATGCTGTCTTAATGACTTCTTCGCCTTCAACGTCGAGCGCGGAAAGCAAGTGTGCGTTCTCCGAGAAAGGCCGTAGAATTTCCTCGCCGGATCGCGCCCAGTCGCGGTGCGTGTTGGTTTGCGCCGTATCGGTCCACTGCGCAAGAAACAAGATATCCCACGGCAGATGGCGATGCGGGAACGCGGTGGCTTCGCTCGAAACCCGGCCTGCGGCGCCGCCATAATATTCGAAAACAACAACGGAAAGAGGGGAACTCAGCCGGTTGGCGTGGTCGACAATCGCAGAGATTGCAGCGTCTGATAGTTCCCGTTGCAGCGTGGATTTCCAATAATTGTGATTCCCGTCCGGGAACGATGGGCCAAGCAGCGACTGCATCGCGGGAAAGGGCATGGCCTGGATACCATCAACAATGGGGCTACCGAACTTGCGCAGAGGTTGCAGGACGCGTTCCCCGTCGGCAACATTGCCGCAATAGCAAGGGATCACTCCAACCAGTGGAGAACCATCCGGACCGTGAAGGAGAGCGGCGTAGGCCGTGACTTCGTCGGGAGCAGACGCCATGTAATCACGGAAGTGGCGGATGACATCAATGGCCATCGCCCGAGGATAGAGGAGAAGGCCGCCCAGGACGGTTGCAACCGGATGAGCCTGGAATTCGAAAGAAGTGACAACTCCGAAATTTCCACCTCCGCCGCGAAGCGCCCAAAAGAGATCGTCGTTTTCAGAAGCGCTGGCAGTCAGCACTTTGCCGTCGGCCGTGAGCACCTGCGCAGACAATAAATTGTCGATCGACATCCCGTATTTACGAATCAGCCAGCCAACACCACCTCCGAGAGTCAGGCCACCAATACCAGTCTTGGACACGATGCCACAGGGGACAGCAAGCCCGAAGACATGTGTTTCTCTATCAATATCCCCAAGAGTCGCTCCGCCTTGTACTCGAACTCTGCGGGTCGCATGATCCACGAAAACGGATCTCATTCGGGACAGGTCGATCACCAAACCGTCGTCGCAGAGCGCACGACCACCTACGTTGTGCCCGCCACCACGAATCGCCGTCGGCAGGTTGTTCGTGCGTGCGAAATTGATCGCGGCAATCACGTCAGCAAGACCGGAGCAGCGAGCGACCACCCGAGGATGTTTGCTGACGCTTGCATTCCAGATCTGACGGGCCTCGTTGTAGCCGACATCCGCTGGCTCGAAAATCTCGCCGTGAAATACAGAGCGGAAGGATTTGATATCGACGTCGGACATGGTGGGACAGAATTGTACTCCACCTCAGGAAATCTTTCGCCCTGCTTCATCCATGCGGTAGGTGCGTTGCGGGGCAGTTGTTGTAGCCAGGCGTTACCTCAAAACCCCGGTCCGGGGCACGATGAGTGGAGTCGAGAAGAGGCGCAGTGGCTTTAGCCTCCCGGTGGCAGTGGGTCAGGTTTTCACCTGGCCGCCTCAGTCCGGTTTGACGTTGTTCTGTTTCCTCTTCCCGCTCATCGAACTGGACAGGCACATTTCATGCATCCAGCTCTCGGAGAAAGGTTCACGGTCTTGCCCACGGAAAGCTGACGGTACGTCCATTAAGACGAACCAGCCCAAACTGGTCGTGCAGGAGGTGAGCGGAATACCGCTTAGTACCAGCTCCCTTCTGTTTATGTTTGGCGCACAGCCACTGGCGAAACCTTCTGCAAGTGTGTCGTTCCACTGCGTGATAGGCTTTCCAAACCGGTCCCAGACAAAAGTAATTCGCCCACCCAATCATGATTCGATTGAGTGTCGTAATGACTGTTTCTTGGGCCAGAATGGTCTTGTTCCGTCCGGTCTCTTGGCTGATCGCCTTGCAGATGCGTTGCACCCGTTTCTTCGACGGAGTCGTTCCTAAATAGGCCCGTCCCGTCTTCGGCGAGTAACACCGCCCGAACGTATAGCCTAAGAAGTCGAACTCTTCTTCCGGTAGCTTACAGACCCGCGTCTTCTTCTCGTTCACCGTCAACTTCAGTCTGGTCATCATGTCCCGCATCGTGACTAAAGCATCTGCGGCTTTGTCGCGACAGCAGATCACTAGATCATCGGCATAATTAACGATGTACGCTCTCAGGCGCTTCTCGTGCCCCAATTTCTTCCAGCCAAGCACGCACCGACGCATGTACAGATTACTCAGCAGCGGACTGATCGGAGATCCTTGCGGACTCCCGCGACCTTGGTCCCGATTACGCGTGCTTCGACGCTTGTTTCCACGCTCGTCCGTTTCTTCGACTGGAGCTTCCAGCCACATCTTGATCAGATGGAGCATCGCTCCGTCGACGACCCGGCGAGCTACCGACTTTAGAAGCTCGGAATGCGGAAGAGTATCGAAGTAGGAACTGAGATCTGCGTCTACGATTTCTCCATGGCCAGTGTTGATCAGCTTATGGACGTGTCTTACCGCATCCAGTGCGCTGCGGTCTCGCCGATAGGCGTACTGCTCTGGCGGTAGATCGGCCTCGAAAATTGGCTCGAGAACCAGAACTGCTGCCATTTCCGCTGTCCGATCCCGGATAGCGGGCACTCCTAAAGGCCGCTGTTTCCCGTCCGGCTTTGGTATATAGACGCGCCGCACAGGAAGTGGTTGATAGGTTCGATTCTTCAGCTCTTGCGCCAGTTCGTCCAGCCAGCGCTCTGCTCCGTACGTTTCGATGTCCTCGAACGTCTGATTGTCCACTCCTGCCGCTCCGCCGTTGGCTTTGCAGCACGCGTAGGCGAATGTCAAAACGTCCTGACGATACACCTTGTCGTGCAGAGCATAGAAGCGAAAGCTGGGCGATTCCTTCGCTTTGTCGTGCAACGCCGTCTGCAATTTCTGAACGCTTGCTGGGGTTGTTAGGTTCGACACCAATCCCTCCGCCTTCGTTGCTTCTTGCGTTTCCTTTCAACTGAGGCTCCTTTGCTCGACCGGCATTACCCGGCTTCATCGCTCATACGAGCCTCTCCGTCACCCCAAACGGCCCAGCCTGTCTCTCACGAGTTGCCGGTTGATCCAAACTGCGATCACCGCTGGGGCTTCCCGTGTTGCTACTGGTCAACTTTGCATGTTTGCCGTCGCCATTACCCCGGCAGGTCTGCTGGAACTCGTTCGCTCGTACTGTCCCCTCAGCGGCGGCCATCCCGATTACACGGCGGGCTGGCTCCTGCGTTAATCGTTTCGAGGCCTGCTCAGCGTTCACTGCACGTTACGGCCTACATGCTCGCCAAGTCACCTAAGTGACCCTCTACACCAGAGGCTCCGGCGGCTTCGTTTCCTCCGCCGCCGCTCTGATTGCTTCCGGGTGGAGCGAACCTAGTTCCCGGGCGGGACTTTCACCCGCAGTCGTCCAGCGCCTTTCCACGGCGCACGTGTAATCGCGATTTAACGCCAATCTGCCCCAGAGCCGCTGCGCTACACTGTTATCCCCTCGGGGAAAAACCGTGAAAAGAAGACGAGAAGAAACGTTATCCGCGTGGAGTGTGGGGTTTCTGCGCTCGTTCACGCAACTCCCGGCGCGCCTTCCAGTCGTTTTGCTGGCAGAAGCGCTAACAGGACAACTCCGATCACAAGGAATACGATCACATCAGCAAAGTTTCTGTGGACCCCGTGATTCCAAGCTTCCGCGGTTTGAATAGCCATCACCGAGCCATGGGAGATGTGCCACCAAGCTGCTAGAGCAATCATCGAGCGATGCTCAGATGGTCTCCTAGCGGCCATGAGTAGAAAGACCCCGACAGGAATAAAAAAGCTCAGAAACATCGGGTGGATCTCGCTCTTCCCCTCCAAAAGCCAGCTGGAATGCCACAGATCCGTATATAGAAAATAAATTTGGGCCAGATTGAACAGCCCCACGATCACCAGGACGATCTGTGTTAGGCGTTGTCTGTTCACATTGACCTCATTATTTGAGCGACCAGTTACGACGTGCGGACAGTCTCAACCCCTGACCAAGCCCACGCCTTCCAGATGATGACCGAGGTGCATACCGTTTCGATCGTCCCGAAGAAAATGTACGATGCAAACATATGCTCGTGCCAGGCACCGCTGGCCAAAGGGTAAACGAATTGCATCGAAATGACGGCTAACGTCTCAATTGCACCCGCGATGATATTCGCCAGCCGGTTCGCCCTAAACGGAAGCAGTCGAGACGCCAGAATCATCGCGATGGGTATTTCCATCAAGACCGCTGAACCGAGCAGAGCCCATTGTGGGAGATGTGGGGCTGGATCTTGCGAGCCAACAATATCGAACAGGGCAAGCACGTCCGCATACAGGTAGTTGAGTAACGCGAAGAGCCACAATTGAGACAACCGCTCCTTTGTGTCATGCATGTCAACCTCCTACGAAAGAGCAATGCAGGATCTGAGTTGCGCTCCTGCGCTCTTGTACTGTGGATTTGAGCACTTTGGGAAATACGGGCGAGAACCTCAAAAGGATGCAAGGTACGAGGGAGTCTCCGAGAATTTCTGTCATTGGGATACCTAGCAACACCAATCTAGCAACTGCATCTCTTGCGTCTTTTTTGGGCACTCATCCGTATTACGAGTATGGTGGGGACGACCGCACTATCGCTGGAGGGGCCTGTGGCAGTGGATGCGGATGTGGTCCGGCTTCGCCGAGGCGACCTGAACGCTCTCTCGGAACTGATTACCCGGTACCAGAATCGGCTGTATCGGTACCTGCTGCGCATCGTGCGGCAGCCCGCCGAGGCGGAAGACCTGTTCCAGCAAACATGGTTGAGAGTGGTCGAAAAGATTCGTTCCTTTGATGCAAGCCGCAATTTCGACGCCTGGCTGTTCACGCTGGCGCGCAACCTGGCGATCGATCATTTGCGCCGGATTCGTCCGGAGAGCCTCGACGAGCCGCTCGCCAACAGCTGGCATAGCGAAAATGTGGCGGACCGGATTTCAAGTAAAGACCACACGCCGCTCGATCACGCGCTCGCGGCCGAGCGCCGAACGGAGATCAGCGAAGCGATGGCGGGGCTGCCGATGATCTATCGCGAAGTCCTCACACTGCGGTTTGAGGATGAGATGAAGATTGAGGAAATCGCGCAGGTTACAGCGGTTCCAGTATCAACGGCGAAGTCGCGGCTGCGACGTTCGCTGGAACAGTTGCGTGACGCGCTCGAAGCGCGGTATCCCGGAGGTACATGGCAATGAACGAGCACGACAAGATTCGAGAACTGTTGGCGCTGGCCGCAGCCGACGCGCTGACGAGCGCGGAAGAAAAGCAGGTTGCGGAGCATGTGCGGTCTTGCATC
Source organism: uncultured Acidobacteriaceae bacterium (assembly GCA_963731405.1). Classification (GTDB taxonomy): domain Bacteria; phylum Acidobacteriota; class Terriglobia; order Terriglobales; family Acidobacteriaceae; genus Sulfotelmatobacter. Next base: position 175,722 of record CAVSVS010000014.1, read on the forward strand.
GCCTGCTCGAACGAATTGGAGGCTTGGCGGCCGATTGCGAGCGAACTCCGCCGATTGCCGACGCCCCAGCCTGCTTCGTGGCTGGTGCAGGCGACGCTGGCGCGTGCCGAGGCAAAGTTCACGGAACAGGCCGAGCACGATTGGAACCACCGCCTAATGATTATTGTCGTGGCTTTTGCGTGGCTGCTGACGATTGCGAGCTGGGCGGTTTTCCACGTTGTGAGCGGACGTTTCGAGAGGTTGCTCGGGCCGCAGTTCAGCCATACGTGGATCAGTTTTGCCGCGTTCACCGCCCTAGAGTGGCTCGCGGGAGCGGTGGCCGCAGTAATGCTGGCAATCCGGCAGCGCGGCGAAAGGAGGCTGGTATGAGCCGCTTCACAAAGGAATTGCGCGTGATCCCAGAAGCAGCATGGATCTTTGCATGGTTCGCCTATTCGTGCCTCACCGTGTGGTTGTTTTTCTTCGTTGCACCAAAGGATCCGGAGATGGCCAAATTGCCGCGCTGGGGACAAGCGCTGCTGGTTTACGGATTTTTCCTGCTCATGGTGGCTTGGGTTGCGCTGATCGGATACATCTATGGCGATGCGAAGCGGCGGCAGATGCGGTACGTAATGTGGACGCTACTGGCGATCTTCGTTCCCCATGCGATCGGGATGATCTTGTACTTCATTCTCCGCGACCCTCTGCCGAAGACGTGTCCCGGCTGCGGGAATGTCGAAAAGGCAAAATTCCCATTCTGTCCGCGCTGCGGCACTTTGCTGCAGGCAACGTGCCCGAAATGTGATAAGCCCGTTGAGCCCACTTGGGCGAATTGCGCGTATTGCGGACAGCAACTGCCCGAGCTGGCGACGCGAGCTACACAAAATCCCTCTGTAGCGACGTGACGCCGTGCGCCTTCGCGATTTGTGGTCCGAGATTGACTGGTTTCGCTTCCTCCGTTTGTTCGACGCTGGTGGATTGATACTTGACGAAAACAGCGCCATTGCACTCAAAATCCTTTCGCCCGGCTGCCAATGAGTGAAGTGGATTTTATCGCCCAACAACGCATGGCGGCCCTAGTCGGTGCCCTTTAGCGCTACGGTTTTTCGCTGCTCCTCTTTCAGTTCAATCTGCAATTCATGGAACTCTCTGGTACCCACGTTTTCTGCAGCGTGGGTCGCAGCCTCGCTCCAGACCGTTGTGCCCGTTTTGACCTCACGTGCCTCTGTCCTTCCGTCAGGAGAGGTGACCTTGAGGCTGCCATCGCTTAAGTAATGGATAACGCTAGGAGGATGCGAATGCATGGCCACCCTTTCACCGGGTTTGATACGAACATCGAGCACCCGAACCCGATCATTTTCGAGCAGCACTCTGTGCGTCTCCGGCGAAACCTTCACGACGTCTTGCGCTGCGTCCGTTCTCATCGCACCCAATAAAAACAAGCCAGTCAGAAGGACTGCCATATGCCTGCGACCCAAATTGTTCATGCTTCCTCTCGTGTGCGCCGAACTGTTTTGCTTACCCTACTGCGTTCTGCGCTCCAGGCGAGAGATTCTACTCCATGATTATTGGAATCAGGCCTTTGCACGTTTTGACCGCTGGTCATTGAGTGATATGGCGATGTTTCGACAAGTGAGCGTCAGGCCAAATCGAGTCATCGCAAACTAATCGCAAGCTCTTTTGCTACCAGATTACAGCGATCGCGCCAATCAAACAGCAGGGCCCGCTTAGCATCGGGGTGGTTCAACGCTTCCGCTCAGATCCATTCCCCCCTTGTCCTTGACATACGCCACCTGATTCATCCCGCGGTGAGATACCAAACCAGCAGCAGGCCAATCGCAGTCCCTCTATGTCCTGCGGCGCTTATTTCACGGGTGCGGGAGGCAGCCCCAACATGGCGCGGACCTGCTGCCATTGCTCAATAATACGGGGCTCATGCGAGAGTTCCGAGGCCTGGCGGAAGGACTGCTCGGCTCGCGTCAGATTATTGAGTTTCACAAGACATTCCCCGCTACCCGCCCAGGCATACCAGTCCTCCGGGAACTGCCGTATCGCTTCTTCAAATATCGGCATCGCTTGATCGCAACGGTCTTGTTCATCGAGTGCGAGCGCAACCTGGACCTTCGCCCTTGTCAAGTTTCGCGCCACCGGGACATTGTGAGGCGCGTTTTCGTGAGCGACGGTGAACACGGTCATGTCATCGCTCCAGGCTCGCTCTTGCTTGACGGTTAACACGCCGAACACCACCGCCACTAGAGCCGCAACGGAGAGGAGAGCAACGCGGCCCCTCCTCGCCAGATGCCATCCGGTGGCGAGAAGAAGCATCAGTCCGCATAAAGAAAGGTAGGTGTAACGGCCATGCAGGAAGTCGCCGGGATTGAGTGCGTTCAGGTTTAACGTCAGCAGGATGGGGAGTACCAGGAGCAAGGTGCCCAGCAGCAATGCGGGTTTGACTCCGGTTGCCTCACGATCGGGGAGACTTTGTCGCGCCCATTTCCAAGCCCAAACGCATGCCCCGACGAGGCCGAACGCCGTGCAGCAGACCGCCAGCCCCGGCAAGACGACATCGCGCAGCGACCAGGTGTCGGCAATGGTCGGATCCGCGAACCCGCGCGAGCGGACCGGCCAAAACAGTACTTTCACATAGAACCACAGAGTTGCTGGCCAGGACAGCAGGACCGTGCGCCACGGCAAATGCTGAGTCGGTGGGCTGACCTGACCTCCCAGGGCGTTGAGGCGCAAGAGGAGGTAAACCACCGTCACGGCCAGAAATGGAAGAGTCACGCGGAACGCAGAAACCGTCCGAACTCGCAGGCTGTGTTGGATCGGGGGACCTTCCGGGGTCCCATTGAACACCGGCGAAATAAAGGCCATGGCGAAGAGGATGACAGGCAAGACTACCGCTGTTTCCTTTGCCATTAACGCGGCCAGGCAGGCAGCCGCCGAGGCGTAGAGCCACGCCGAAGACGGGCGACTTCTAGATTGATCCTGGATCTGCTTGCGGGATTTTCGGCGTAGTCTTGCAGTTTGCGTCAAGCCGATGGCGGACTCACGCTGGGCGTACCGCAGATACAAGAGTACCGCCGCGAGGATGCAGATAGCCATCAGCGGATCGGGTACGCTCACCCATGCAACCGATTCTGTCTGGGCGGGATGCAGGGCAAAGAGGGTGCCGGCAAGCAATGCAGCAGCCTGATCGCGAAGCAATTTCCACACCAGCAGTCCAAGCAAAACCGCCACCGACACGTGTTTCAAGATGCTGAGCAGGTGCCATCCCCAAGCAGACTCGCCACTGAGGATGAAGTTCAACCTCATCCACAACGCGAACAGAGGCCGGTAGAAACTTGAGGGACCGCCGGTGAACTGTGCCCATACGTACGTCGTAAAGTATTCCCAGAGATGGCCGGGCGACTGGATCCGTGGATCGCCAACATAGCGGTGATCGTCGAGAATGAATTTGAAATCTAGCGCGGGGCTGTAAATGGCAACGACCGTTGCCACCAATGCGACCGCAACCATGCCAAGGGTCAGCGGCGAAAGCGTGGCCGGCGCTCCCGCCGGACTCACCGAGGTAGAAACCTTCTGCTGCCGATTCAGGGTCGGAGGCTTCATTCTATGGATGACATTGTAGTAGCGGGGTGGGAAACCGAACAGCGGGGTGCCTGAGTCCAACGGACACTTGCGATTCCGAGTCGGTGCGTTTCTCAGCTTACGAAATCCCGGACGAAGCACTCATTGAGAATTAGCGGTGGATGGGAACAAATAAAGCCCGGGTCTAGGGGTGAGCACGTAGACCCGGGCGGGCTGTCCCGTGTGTAGGCGAACTGTTAGAGGGGACGTCTGGCAAACCGGCTGGGCCAGAGCTTGCCAGCGAGCGGATCACTCACCCTCGCATGTGTCTCGCGGTGCCCGTCAGGGCAGCGCCAGTTCGCATTTTTCGGAACAGCGATCTTACGAATTAAATCAATTACGAGCCCCAACTACTTCTTCTGTGTTTCGCGAATGTAGGACACGACCATCTTGACCTGGTCAGGAGTTACGCCCTTGGTCGCGAACGCATGGCTGGCTTTCTTGTCTTTGCCGCCATTGGCGATCATTTCGGTCAAATCGGCATCGGATGCCTTCTTACAGTCGTCGGAGACCAGGCTCGGAATTTTGGCAGCCGGTTTTCCAGCGAGATCAGCGCCGTGGCACATGGCACACTTTGTTTTGTAAACGGACGCGCCGTCATCGGCGGCCCAGGAGAGATTCGGCAAAGCGAGGAATAATGCCAGGGCTATCATCACGATCAGGATTACGAGCTTCGACATCTTCATGATTGCTTTTCCTTTCAGAACCTTAGTTGTCCCGCCACTTCGTCCGCGCTGAAGCAGGAGAATCTCACGGACGAGTTTCGAGACTCGATAAGAACGTGCTAATCGTCATGCAGTTTCGACGGTGAGTGGCTGGTTGGTCAGTGATTGTGATCACCGACCGCCGTGATTGCGGTGCGGCTCTAAGTCGATATGGCACAGGGGGATCGCGTGAAAAGACTCGCGACCCGCGCTATATGCCGCACTCATCCGATCTTGAAGAACATCTCATCTGCCGATTCCATCGCAACTCTCTGAAAATACGCTGCTTCACTGCGGATCGCAGCGGGACTGCTTTGGCAACCGGCTTGCGCTTCCCGAAGTGCAACTTGCACTCGAGGTCTTGGTCATGGAACCCACACTCATGGTGATCGGCTTGAACCACCGGACCGCTCCGCTGGCCATGAGAGAACGTTTCTGGATCAGCGAGAACCGGCGTTACGAAGTCTTGCAACAGCTCAAGAGTGCAGAAGGCATTGAAGAAGTAATCGTTCTTTCTACCTGTTGCCGCACCGAATTCCTGGTATGGGCCAGCGAACCTACGCTGGCGGCGAATTCGATTCTCCATTTTCTAGGGAGCGAGCACGGATTGAAGTTGAGCGAATGGGAGCACTTCTACCGGTTGTTGGACGAATCGGCTCTGATCCATATTTTCCGTGTGACCTGCGGCCTCGATTCCCTGGTATTGGGTGAGCCGCAGATCGTGGTCCAGGTGAAGGCCGCGTGCGAACAGGCACGAACGGTAGGAGCCGCTGGTCCTTTTCTGAGCGCGGTCATGGCGAAAAGTCTCGACGTTTCTGATCAAGTACGCCAGCAGACGGCGATTGGGGAACTCGCAGTTTCCATCCCGATAGCGGCATTTGATCTGGCCCGGCACATCTTTGGATCCCTGGAGGGCCGAAAGGTTTTGCTGCTGGGAACGGGCAAGATGAGCGAGCTGTCGGCGCGCCATATGGTTGAGAATGGGGCGCGATCCGTGGTGGTCATCGACCAGTCGTCGACCCGGGCGCGAGAGATGGCGGAGAAGTTAGGTGGCACGGCGGCTACCTTGGCCGACCGATGGAAGTGCATGTTGCGCGCCGACATTGTCATCAGTGCGACCGGATGCCCCCACGTGGTGTTGACCCGCGAAGAAGCGGAGAGAATCGCTATCGAGCGCAACCGGGTGGCGCTGGTCATCCTGGATATCGGGATGCCCCGCGATGTGGAACCAGCCGTGCGCCGGGTTGACGGAATTCTGCTCTACGACCTGGAAGGTCTGGAGCGCGAGGTAAAGAACGATGCCGCCGACCGATCCGCAGCGGCCGCCGAGGCGGAGAAAATTATCGCTGCGGAGGCGCAGGCTTTTCGCGGCCGACTGCAGGCGGAGGCTGTAGTGCCGACTATCGTGGCACTGCGGCAACGCCTCGACCAAATTTGCCGGCAAGAACTGGACTCCTTCATCGAAGAGCGCGGGCCGTTTACCCGGGAGCAGGATCAGTCACTTCACGCAATCACAGCACAGGTTATACAGAAGATTGCCAGCTCCCTAGCCCGCGAACTCAAGGATGTTCCAGAGAAGCAGGAACAGGAGCAGATGACCGCCGCGGTCACGCGCCTCTTTCACCTGGACTCGCCGAAAGCGGCGCTTGCCGGCGCCAAATCGGAGAAAGAAAACCATGAGCGAAACAAACAGCCCGCAATCGCAGCCAACTTCTAACCCCACTCGCGTGGCCGTGGGATGGACCAGCGCGCAGGCCTATATTCTGGCGGCATTTTGCTTGCTACTCGGTGTGGCTTTGGGATATCTGTTTCGGGGCTCCGCGTCGGTCGCACCAGCTCAGGCCGCTGCCTCAACGAGCATGCAGCAGGGAAGCGCAACTCAGCCGGCAGATCCCAATGCGCAAGCTGCACTGGCACAGGCTGCGGCGCCCTTGCTCGAAGCCGTGAACAAGAATCCCAATGACTTTGACATGCTGGTGAAACTGGGCAACCTGTACTACGACGGGCAACAGTTCCCAAGTGCGATCCAGTTCTACGAGCGCGCGCTGGTGATTCATCCTGATAATCCGGACGTTCGGACCGATATGGGGACGGCCTACTGGTACACGGGGAACGCGGACAAAGCCTTGTCCGCAATGGAATCGTCTTTGAAATACCGACCAGGCCATCCGCAGACGCTCTTCAATCTGGGCTGGGTACGCTGGCAGGGCAAGCAGGATCCCAAAGGAGCCATCGAGGCCTGGCAGCAATTGCTGAAGGCCAATCCGGATTATCCGCAGAAGCAGCAGGTTGAGCAGTACATCGCGAAGGCAAAAGAGCACGCTTCGCGCGGTTAGCATTCTTAGGAATGGGCGCTTTTCATATCTGCTCATATCAGCGCCAAAGGGCTTCCTTAAAAGGAGGCCCTCTTTTCTGTCTGGAATCAAAGGGGCGATGGTCTAGCCTGAGGCGTTTTCGGAGGGAACCGAGTCGGGGGCAGCCTCCTCGTCTCCCGCGGGGACGAGTTCGAATTTCTTCAGCTTGTAACGCAGCGCATCGCGGCTGATGTCGAGCAGGCGGGCGGCGTGAGTCTGGTTCCCGTTGGCTTGCCGCATGGCAAGTTCGACCATCGCGCGCTCCACCTCTTCCAGAGATGTTCCTTCCTCGGGAATGTAGAGCCGAGGCAACACGCGGCCATTGGCTAACTGTTTGCCACCTCCGTCCGAGGAAGAACTGCTGTGCTCAAATGCGGTCAAGCCGCTGCGGGCGGCCTCTCCGACAGCAAATGGCATGTAGACCGGCCGCAGGATCGTTTCCTCCTCCAGGATCATGGCGCGCTCAATCGAATTCTTGAGCTCACGAACATTTCCCGGCCAGTTATGAGCCAGCAGCAAGCGGCGGGTCTCGGGGCTGATGCCGCGAATGGACTTCTTGAACTTGCGGTTGTACCAGTCAATAAAGAATTCAACCAGCGGCAGAATGTCTTCGGTGCGCTCGCGCAGAGGCGGAATGAAGATGGCGATGATTGCCAACCGGTAATAGAGATCCTGGCGGAAATGGCCTTCGCGGACAGCTTTTTCGAGATCGCGATTCGAGGCGGCGATAACACGTACATCCACCTGCATGTCGCGCACGCCCCCAACCCGGCGGATTACCTGGTCCTCCAGGACGCGTAACAGCTTGGCTTGTAGAAGGGGCGAAAGCTCTCCGATCTCATCCAGGAACAGCGTGCCTCCATTCGCGGTTTCAAACAGGCCTTTCTTCATCTGCTTGGCGTCAGTGAAGGCACCGCGTTCGTGGCCGAACAGTTCGGCCTCCATCAGAGTTTCGGGGATCGCCGAACAGTTAATGGCGACGAAGGCGCCGTTCTGACGAGTACTCTCATAGTGAATCGTCTTGGCGATGAGATCTTTGCCGGTGCCGCTCTCGCCTTGAATTAAAATCGTGGTCGCCTCGCTGGCGGCGACTTTCTGCACGAAATTCATCAGTTCGGTAGTCTTCGGTGAGACCGCGACCACCTCGTGATAGCCCGTGTTCCGGCGCACTTCGCCGCGCAGCGATTTGACCTCGGTGCGCAGCCGCGAAGCCTCAAGTGCGTTCTGAATGGTGACGTGTAACTCTTCGAAGTCTAAGGGCTTGCCGATGAAGTCATAGGCGCCTAGCTTGAGGGCAGTCTTTACGTCGTCGAGTTGGGGATCGGCCGTGATCATGATCACCGCCGGGGCGTCGGGAGCTTTCTTGAGCTGTTCCAGGACCTGGATGCCATTCAAATCTGGCATTCGAACATCAAGCAGAACGAGATCCGGTGACTCCTGTTGAGCCATGCGCAGTCCCGGTTCGCCGGCCACCGCTTCCGAGACGTGATATCCCCACTCTTCGCACTTCTGACGCAGCGACCAGCGCACCAGGCGCTCGTCGTCGATGATTAAGAGCTTCTCCGCAGGCATGCCTGCTTAGCTTACTACGGAAGAGGCAAGAATGGAGGCGGGTGGGGCGGAACGGCAGAAACGAACCGGTTTAGCGAACGCCAAGCAGAACACCAAGATAGGCTCGCACTTTGGCCAGCAGAGACGGATCGGCTTTGGAATGAAAGTCGGCTTTTCGCGCGGTCCAGTCCAGACTCTTGAGATGGTCCACCAGGACAGCGCCTTCAACCTTATCAACGGTCACAGGCAAAGCGAAAGGATAGGGACGGCGCCGGCTGGTGAGGGGACAAACGATGACAAGCCCGCTCGCCTGGTTGTAGCTTCGATCGGTAATCACCAAGGCAGGGCGACGCTTGGCCTGCTCGCGTCCCACTTGTGGATCAAAGTCAAGCCAAATAATGTCACCCGCCCGTGGAATGTAGGCCTTCACCACTCGACCTCTTCCTTACCGCGCTCAGGCCCAGTCTGGATCTCTTCGTAGCGGCGATCACGGGTGATCTGCGCCACGAGTTCGGCGAGAGTTGGAACCCGAAGTTTCGGCCGCAGGTTGATGAGTCCCTCGACCGCCTCAATGACGATGGCATCCCCTTCGCGGACGCCTGCCTCTTCGGCCAACGGTTTTGGGATGCGCACCGCCAAGCTGTTCCCCCACTTCACGATTTGCGACTCGGGCATGCTAATTTCCTCTCCGGATATACATAGTATACACTGGAGATATACGTAGTAGATATCAAAAGTCATCTCGGCCGCAGCCGCTTTTCAGGCGGAGGAAGAGCTGCCCTGAGAGCCGGAAAGTGTGCGCGTGGTAGTCCGAGTTCATAAACATGGAGAGTGCGTACGAGTTGGACGCGGAATCCCTCGCCCCGCTGGAGAAAACGCGGGGCTTCGGGATGACACTGTCAGGGAAATGGCAGAGGTCTGGTTGGGATCTCGCACGTGTTTTGTCGAAGAGTTACGAGGCGGCGTTCGAAGCCTCAGTCCGCTGCACGGGCAAAACCACGGCGAATGTTGTGCCTTTCCCAAGCGTACTGGAAACGTCGATTCGCCCCTGATGGTCTTCAACAATGCGGCGCGCCAATGACAATCCCAGGCCAGTACCGTCGCCCTTTGTCGTATAGAACGGCCGGAAGATATTGGGGAGGTGATCGGGTGCAATCCCGCGGCCGTTGTCGATTACTTGCACCACGGCTGTCTTGCCATGCGACTCCAGGTTAACCGTAATTTTTCCATTCTGTTCGATGGCTTGCAGCGAATTGAGCAGCAGGTTCAACAGCACCTGATGGATCTGATCGCTATCGTGCTCAACTTCGGGCAGCGTGGGATCTTTGTAGAGCGAGATCTCGACAGATTTCGCCAGCGCCTGCTGGCGGCCCAGCATCACGGCATGTTCCACGGTTGTATTCAGGTCGCTTTTGCGGACTTTGGGTGGATGCGGACGAGCCGTCTGCAATAGGTCGGTGACGATGTGATTGATGCGGGCGATTTCCTGACGAACATCTTTGACCACGGAGCGCGCCGGGCTCGTAGACGGCAGATCGCGGCCGATGATCTCGATGACGCCAGCAATCCCGGCCAGGGGGTTGCGAATCTCGTGGGCCAGACCAGTGGCCATCTCTCCCAAGGTCGCAAGATGCTCGGCACGGGACATTTGCGTGCGGTGCAGGCGCTCGATCTCGACCCGGCTCTCGCGGAGCTGCGAAACCATTTGGTTGAAGTTGCGTCCCAGGTCTCCGATTTCGTCGTTGCGATGGGCAAAGCTCACGTTCGCGCTGAGGTCACCGCTCCCGAGTTGAGAAATTTTCTGCTGCAGTTCGACCATCGGCCGCTGCACCGTATAGGTGAGGACGACGAGGAGCACGCCGCAAATCGCAACCGCCCCCGCACCTGCGACCAACAACACCATATGGCGTTCGGGGTCACGCCACGAGAGCGTCGCCAACAGGAACAACAACATCCCACCCAGCAGAACGCTGGCGATCGGAACCAGCGCCTTGATCTCCCAGTTGATGCGCAGCCAGGGTAGCTCGGGATCCTTCTGCTCAGTCACCGGCGTCGGATCATCCACTCCGGACCCCGTTGACGTTGGATCGGTCAGCATACCTTCACTCGAATGCGCAGTACTGAAGAAACCGGTGCGCGACCGCGCAGAGGCGTTATCGGTCTGTTCCGTCGAGACGTCCCGATTGATTTGGTCCGACATAATTTCAGGCATACGCGTGAAGTCCAGGCAACAAGTACGTCACACCGAAGAACGTAAACATAACAACGGCAAATCCCAGGATGGCGAAGTAAGCTGCACGCCGGCCTCTCCATCCGCGCGTGATGCGCATGTGAAGATAGCCGGCATACACGAGCCAGGTAATCGCCGCCCACGTTTCCTTGGGGTCCCAATTCCAATAGGAACCCCAGGCCCGGTTGGCCCAGTAGGCGCCGGCGGCGATCATCAGGGTGAGCAGGGGGAAGGCAATGCAAATCGTCTTGTAGGTAATGCGGTCGAGCGCGTCCGCGTCAGGAAGCAATCTTTCCAGATCCTCACGCCGCCAGAGCAGGAGAAGATAAAGCAGGTTGGCGAAAATTCCGCCCACCAGCGCCGAGAGAATAAATGGGCTCGCCGCCAGGCTCGTGGCATACAAACCTTCTGCGTCGAGCGAGGGATATTGTCCCGACTTCACCCGCAGCAAGAAGAAGACCAGCGCCAGAGATTGCAAGAGAATGCTGATAAAGACAGCGCGATCAGCGACTGCCAGCAATCCGTGATTCTTTTGAATCCGAGACAGGACGTACAACACCAGCGGTGCCAGCACGGCGGCGAACACCAGAAGCATCAGCCATCCGAGGTCGGGAATCGTCACGAACAGCCGCACACCGCGCGACACGAACACTTCGGCTTTGTTCTCCGCATCCCAGGCAATCACGTTGAAGCCGCCCCACTTTTCGAATCGGGTCAACACGGTCGCATAAATTCCGACTGTGAATATGCTTGTGGCGGCCAGAAACAACTCCGTCTTCACTTTGTCCTGGATCAAGAACATCATGGCCAATGCGAAGCTCAGCGCGCATGCGGCATAGGCCAGCATGGCGAGCGTTACGTGCACGTGCAGCCATGTCGACTGCAATGCCGGGACCAGCGGCCGAACTTCGCTGGGTAAGAGCTGCATCAGGATCACGCCGACGATCGCAACCGGCATAGTCACTGTCCCGATAACCTTCACTCCGTAACGCTTCTCAGCAATCAGGGTGAGCGCGGCCAGCGTCCAGACGAAGCTGAGCAGCATTTCATAGATGCTGGCAAACGGCGGATGTCCCGCTTCATACCAGCGATGCGCCACTGCCCCGGTGTTCGCCAGAAGTCCCGCCCAAGTCATGAGCGACGCGTACTTGACGTAGGCGTCAGTACCGGTGACGCCAAATCCCAGATACAACGCGCCCGCGCCGGCATAAAAGACCAGCGCGGCGTAGAGCAAATTGGCTTCGCTCAGAACGTTTCCGCTCTTTACGACATTCAGAAAAGCAATGAACAGCAGGAACGCGATTCCCAATCCCACCATCACAACCAATGTGGTGCCGGTCGCGGGATGCTGTTCAACTTTTGCGGGTGCCATACTTTTCCTCCGTGGCCGGACTCACCGACCGGCGATCGTTGTCCCTGGAATCGATGTGGCCTGCGCCGCTGCGGAAGCCACGGTTTTGGGTTTCAATTCCTTCTGAACCTGTTCCACTACGTTTTTGAACTTGAGTTCGAAGGCGTCACGGTTGCGATTTGCCGTCCCGCCAATCCACAACATGCAATTGCCGCGCGCGTCGAGCACCGGAACAACCCAGAAGCGCACGTGAATCACATAGAAAACAAACGTCAAGCCGATCGCCATCAGCACCACTCCGGCCCATACCGCCCACTGGCCGGGCTCGTGCGAGACCTGAAGTCCGGTGTAAATTCCCGTCTTCAGATCTTTGGGATCAAATGTGTAGGGGGAGGACGCATTCTCGGCGATGCCAGGAATCTCAGGTAGCCATACGTTCACGCTGCTGTTGGCCTTCTTCGACGTCACAATCATGTGGACTGCCGGGTTTGAAATGTCTTTACTACGCGTGTAGACTCGGCCATCCTGCACCACAAAGTCGGGAATGAATTCCACCAGTTGCACGCTGGTGTCGGCGTCGAGCTCGACCGTCTGGTTCATCGCCAATGAAATTTCCCGTGCCGCGCCGCTCCCGTTGGCTGGTGTCGCGTTAAGAATCAGTTGATCGAGCTTCCCGGTGCGTCCATAGCTCGCCTGGTAGAAGCGCAGTCCCTGATAAACCAACGGGTCGTTGACAACGATTTCCTTGCGCGAAACTTCGCGTCCGCCATCGACTACGGCTAGCTTCGACCACCACCGCTTCGGAGAGCCGTCGGCGTATGTTTCTTCTCCGGTCCCGTCACAACGAATCGCGAATGGTATGGTCCGCTGACTGCCGTCTTTCATGCCAACCTGATTGCTGGAAGTTCCCGGACTCAGCATGAGGAATCCGCGCCATCCGTAGAGAGAGTCCACGATGAAGCCTAGAAAAATCAGCAGCAGGCTGGCGTGCACGATGTAAACGGCCATCTCTGAGATTCGGCTGCGTTCCGAAAACAGTGAGAAGCTGTTGGTGCGGACGATCCGCTCGGTCTTCATTCCCAAGTGGCGGAAGGCGTGTTCGGCGGTGCTCAATCCCTGCTCTTCGTCCGAAACTGGAATCAGTGCCTGGGTCGGCAAAGCCTTGCGGAAACTCTCGTCAGGGCTCTTGTAAGGACGCGCGAAATACCGCCACGCATTGGGGAAGCGCTGCACCGACGCAGCAATGATGCTCAAGCTGACCAGGATCAGCAACGCGATAAACCAGCGCGTATGAAAAACGTCAGTGAGGCCCATCGCGTCGAGAAAGCGCAGCATCGCCGGAGAGTAGGCTCGCTGCATGTCGTCGGCATCGGTCATCGGGCGCTGCAAGATGACCGTGCCCGCCGCCGAGAAAATGACGACCAGAATAATCAGCACGACGCCGGTCTTGATGGAACTGAGCGTCTGCCAGATTTTGCGGGACACTGAGCGAAGTGACGGGGCCATATCGTTTCTCTTCCTCGCATCCAGCAATGCACGTTCTGCGCCAACACCCGTAGTCGCACGCAAGCTTCGTTTTATCAACGACTTGAAGGTGTCCTCCTGCTGTGCGCCGGTGCGACGAATGAGCCATAACACTCATCGGGACAAGGCCTTTCTGCGAATTCCCCCACCGCTGCACCGCTGTGATTTCAATCACAAGTAGGCGTAAATCCACAGGGATCGCGGTTTCTTCTGGGCCATCAACGAACGTGCGCGATTTCACCGATCGGGTGTGGCAGAAGGCCCATTGTGGGATCAGGATGTCGGCGGACCCGAAATTCTCGGTGTCCTGATCCCGGCTAGGAAAGTGATTTGTTGCAATAATTTACAGTTTTGACAAGAAAATGCAGGCGCTTCCGCTCCGGAAGGCTAGGATCGTGCACATGCATCGATTGCGAATGGTCGCAACGTCTTCATTTGGTTTCCGTATGAGCATTAAATTCAAAATTGGTCAGGCCCTCCCCCGCCTCCTCCAGTTCGCAATTTTCCTTGTAGTAGTGCAAGTTAGTGCCGGCGTTTGCCAAAGAGCATCCCGTGCCGCTCGACAAGAATGTCGATTCGGCGAAGTGTCTTGAGTGCCATGAGGATAAGTCGAAGGGCAAGGCCGTCCACTCTGCCATCGCCACGGGATGTCTAAGCTGTCACGAAGTTCGGGTCAACAAAGACATCACCCGCATCAAGCTGATTACCGCGACGCCCCAGGCGCTCTGTCTGAGTTGCCACTCTGAGAAAGATGCCGCCACCCTAAAAGGGACGGTGCATCCACCAGCCGTCCGCGACTGCATCAAGTGCCATGATCCGCACACCAGCGACAACAAGAATCAGTTGCTGAAAGCTGAAACGGGAGATAAAGCCCAGAATCTCTGCCTGAATTGCCATACTCAAGGACTGAACGTCCCCGAAAAAGGCAGCCGTCATGCCGCGCTCGACATGGGATGCGACACCTGCCACACGACCCACAAGACCGGAGAGGCCGGCAAGGCCGAGTTTGATTTTCATTTGACGAAGAGCGCTCCGGCCCTCTGCATCGATTGTCACGACGTCAAAGATGCAAGCCTGCAAAAGGCGCACCACGATCAGCCTTTCGCGACGGCGAACTGCACCAGTTGTCACGATCCGCACCAGTCAGCCGCACCCAAACTGATGCGACAGTTCCTGCATCCGCCGTTCGCGGACAAGTCGTGCGACACCTGCCATGCCCCAGCTAAGGATGGCAAGGTCGTGCTTACGCAGGCCGACGCGAAGTCGCTGTGCGTCACCTGTCACGACGAAAAAGCCAAGCAGATTGAGAGCGCGAAGGTGCCTCATCCGGGAGCAGCGGGCGACTGTACCGATTGCCACAATCCACACGCCAGCCGCCAGCCCGGCCTGCCCAAGACCAACGCCGTCGAAATCTGCCTGGGATGCCACGCCGATCAGGCCGAGCAGGCAAAGAAGCACAATCTGCATCAACCTGCCTTTAAGCAGGGATGCGCTACCTGCCACGAGCCTCACGGCGGCGCAAACGATCATCTGTTGCGCGCGAAGAATGCCAATACCCTTTGCCTCGAGTGCCACGGTCCGGATTCACAGCCCAAGAAACTCGAAGCCGAGCACGTGCTCACGATTTTCAACGGCAGCGTGAAGCTGCCCGACGACTATTTCGCAAAGAATAAAGTGGTGGTGCTGCCCCTGAAATTCGGCCGTGGGCACCCGATCGAAGGTCACCCGGTGTCCGATGTGCTCGACCCAACGGACATCACGAAGGTTCACGCCAAGATCGACTGCCTGTCCTGCCACCAGCCCCATTCTTCAGCGCAAGCTGATCTGCTGGTGAAGGACCAGGTCAACAATCTGGCGTTCTGTTCTACCTGCCACAAAGATCTGACGAAGCGATAACTCGCATGGGAAAGAATATGAAAAAAACATTAACGATGTCGGAAACCAGAGCAAGCGGCACTCTCAATCGCAAGCGCCTTCTCGCCATGCTGGTTCTGCTGAGCCTGATACTGCTGGCGCCGGTGACTACTTTTGCGGACAAGAAGAAAAAGACAGACGAGCCGAAGAAGATTCCGGTAATCGATTATTCCAATATCGTCTGGCCGAATCCCCCGGCGATTGCGCGAATCCGCTACCAAGCCTTTTATTCGGCGCAGAAACTCTCGCAGGTTGATACGCCAAATACTAAGAAGCAGAAATGGATGGATCGTCTCGCCGGAACCCAAACGACAACGGAAAGTGGAAAAGTTCTCTTCCAGCTTGCCGAGCCCTATGGCTTGGCTGTGGATTCCAAAAACAACTTGTATGTGGCAGACCAAAAGGTCGGCGCCATCTTCATCTTCAACACTGAAACCAGAGATGTCGAACTGATTAAGAACAAGACCCACGCGCACTTCGTGCGCATTATCGGCTTGGCAATGGATGACAATGATCGTCTCTTTGTTTCCGATCCCGGACTCCACCATGTCTTAGTCTTCGACGCCGCCCACAAAGCTGAAGATGTGGTCACAGAAGGAATGGTCGACCCCGGTGGCTTGGCGCTCGACAGGGAAAACCGTCTGCTCTATGTCGCCGATGTGACCTTGGACCAAGTGCTGGTCTACGATGCAGACAGTTTCAAACTTCTGCGCAAGATCGGCACCACTGGACACAACCACGAACTGACCACGCCAGGCGACTTTTCCCGACCCACGGGGGTTGCGGTTGATCAGGATGGCAACCTATACGTTTGCGACACGCTGAACAATCGTGTTGAGATCTTCGACGCCGATGGCAAGTTTGTGAGCGCCTTTGGCAAAGCCGGCGATGGACCTGGGTATTTCGCACGACCGAAGGGAATTGCAATTGACTCTGATGGCCATATCTGGGTTGCCGACGGACAACAGGACCGGGTGCAGGTCTTCAACAAAGAGGCCCAGTTGTTGATCACGTTTGGCGGCCATGGGATCCTTCCTGGGCAGTTCCAGGGATTGGTCGGCATAGCCAGCGATAAGAACAACCGCGTGTTCACGTCCGAAATGTATCCCGGTCGGGTCCAGCAGTTCCGCTACATCACTGATGCTGAGGCTGAGCAACTGAAAAAAGAGCGGGAAGATCAGCGGTTGAAGAAAGCCGGCGCTGGGAGTAAAGAACCTACCGCAGCCCCGACGCCTGCAGTCGATGCGAAGAGTCCGCAGAGCAAGTAACGTGTTGGACGAAAATCCTTTCGCAGAGACGTAGCTTTGCTACATCTTTCTCGCCAAGATTCGATCGCCCGTAGCGGAATGGAACAGTTCGCTGCGCGAGTGCTATCCGTCCGCTGATGCATTTCGCAACACCCCCGATGTGAACCCTCGCAACTGAGGAATTTGACCAACACAGGCGTGACGGTGGTTGTTTTCCCCCAGTTCCTTAGGATTCCACCGGCTTCCGGTTATTTCCAGCGCTTAGTCCAAGTAGCATGGAATCAGTAGCTTACGTTAGAAATGCCAGGACCACTCTCAGCGTGGCATTTCGGATGGCCAGTTGCACTACTACGAGCCGAGGGGCGGTTGCACCAAGCGCCCAGGCGCAAAATGCAACCCACGGCCTAAGCCTCTGGGAGTTTAGTAACAAGCTGCAAACTGAATACATCATTCATGGAGGTCGTGAGATTTTATGAAGAAAGTGATTCTGGTAGCGATGTTCGTACTGGCGGTCGGGGGACTCGTATTGGCACAAAACGCCGTGTCAACGGTCGACGTACTCGGCGCGCACAACAATGGCGGCCGCGGTTGCGCAGGCTGCCACCAACCGCATAGCGGATCTTTTGGCTCTGGCCAAAAGGGCGCTGCCGACACAGGCAGCTATGCATTGTGGGGACAGGATGCCAGCCCACTGTACGGCAAGACCATCGCGTTCGGCGACGGTGGCGAATACACTGAGCTTCTGCCCAGCGGCTTGACGGACACGCAAGAAGTCGGCGGCATTCTCCTTTGCCTCAGCTGCCATGATGGCAACTTTACCCCGCACAATATGATGGCGAACCAATCGTACGAGCAGAAGATCGGCCTTCTGACCAATACCGCTTATGGCAGCCAGCCCATTCCCACGCTGCTTGGCAACGACGGCACCACCGTCAATAACTACACCAACGACCATCCGGTGGGCACGAACGCCACCCTGGTCAACAAATACGGCACCGTGATCCAAGGCGCAGGCCAAGGCATTACCTATGCCGCTGCCACAGGGTTCACGGTCACCGCTGGAACTCCTTATGGCAACTTCGTCCGCAACTATGGCTATCCAGCCCTGGCCCCGGGAAAGTGGTCGAACCCCTACGGCGTTAACGCTGCGGGCACACCCTACGTGCTTTGCACGACCTGCCACAACCAACATGTTATGACCGTGTACACGTCGAGCGCTAACAGCCCGATCGCTGGAGACGGAGGCGGAAAGTTCTACAACACCTTCTTCTTCGTGAACGGTCCCTACAATCCGAACATCAACAACGTCGCCAACACGAATGCGCCTTCCACGACGCAGTTCTGCCGCCAGTGCCACTTTGGCGAGGCGAACGAAGCCAACAACACCATGGGCATCACGACCGTATTCCAGTAGAAACTTGCTAGATGCACCAAGGGGGAGAGACTTACTCTCCCCCTTTTTTTCCAAGGTTCTTACGAGTTAATGAGCGAGGAAATATGAAACACCAACTCCCCATCATCGGATTCCTGACAATGGCACTCTCGGCGGCCTCGGCACAAGTCGCTTCCCATACGCCGACCGCGATCACCAATACCGCTTCCGCCCAAACCTCACCGCTTCAAGTGAGCGATAAGCCGGTAGCTCGGGTGAACGGGGCAGTGCTGACCGACCGCGACCTGCTGCGCGAAATGTATACGATCTTTCCCTACGCGCAACAGCACAACGGATTTCCGAAGGCCCAGGAAGCCATGATTCGGCAGGGCGCTCTGGAGATGATTATTTTCGAAGAGTTGGTTTATCAGGAAGCGACGCGTCGCAAACTCACAGTTCCGTCCGCGCAACTGAATCATGCTGAGTCTGAGTTTCGCAAGCAGTTCACCAGCCCGGACCAATATCAGCAATACTTGCAAGTCGAGATGCACGGTTCTGAACAACAACTGCGCCAGAAGATGCAGCGCTCATTGCTCATCGAGCAGGTCCTAAAAACGGACGTGGAAGTTAGGTCCACCGTTTCGGCAGTCGAAGTGCAAAACTATTACGAGAAAAATGTCGCCCGGTTCCAGCAGCCGGAAACCTTCACGTTCCAAAGTATCTCTGTGATGCCGCCGCTCAAGGCAACCCCGGAGCAGGCGAAGCAGGCCCAAAAGAAAGCGGAAGATGCACTCCGGCAAGCCAAAGCTACCAAGAGCTACCAGGACTTCGGCTTGCTGGCGGAAAAGATCTCAGAGGACGATTACAGAGTGAACCTCGGCGATCACAAGGTCGTGCCCAGCGACAAATTGCCGCCGCAGGTCGTGAAGACTCTGCAAGCCATGCAGGTCGGCCAGATTAGTGGAATGATCCAAATTGAGAGTGCATACACAATCATCCGGCTGAACGCTCACACTCCCGCGCGCAAGAAGTCGCTCGCAGAGGTCAAGGGTGAACTAAAGACCGAACTGCAAAAGGGAAAGTATGAGAAACTGCGCTCGAATCTTGCGAAACAACTACGCGCCAAGGCCAAGATTGAAGTTGTCTAGCAGACGTTCTCACGTAAGGTGAGAGGCAAAATGTCATCCTGAACGAAGTGAACGACCTCTGTACTCCGCGGCGGGTGCATGGGTCCTTCGCTTTGCTCAGGCTGGCAGGCGTTGTTTTCGAACTCACCCTTCTACTTCGGCAACCTGCCGATCCTACGGCAGATCTCTCATGAGACTTCTAATAAACTACCCTCCTTTTCTCTTGTTGTGTATTTCAACTCGCAAAGCGGGTGATATCCCGCACCCGCAGCAGGTTCGCCCCCGGCCGCGATCCCACCAGCGCCCATAAGAGCCATCATTTTCAATAGTTTGTAAATTTAGCGGCAGGCGTATCTTTGGCAGCCGTAGTGCCTTTAAGAAGGCAGATACGAAGTGGTTCTGAGGCTCTCGCCAAAAGGACAGTTGCGGAATGAAAGTTGCGAATCGCATCATCGGACTTGCGGCACTGGTGATGGCTCAGCTTGTTTACGCTCAAAACCCACAGCAATCGCCTTCCAATGAGATTTCGATCGGCGAGAATACAAAGCTGAGTGCTGGCGGGCTCGTTACATTTGGATACACCGGGGACTATGGAAACGAGATTCCATCAAGCCATGGCCTGACCTGGGGACTTGACGGCACGGTCTCGGGCTCTTACTACAGCCCCAACTTTATTTCCTTCCACGCCACGCCCTATTACAACCAGTCGCGAGCAAACTCGAATTATCAATCGCTTACCGGATCCAGCGGGATTGATTCCGGCGCCAACTTCTTCACCGGCAGTCACTTTCCCGGATCGGTCAACTATCACTATGATCGCAACAGCAGCGGGAACTTCGGCATTGCCGGACAGCCCGGTTTCACGACGGTTGGCAAGGGACAAGGATTCGGTATCAACTGGAGCGTATTAATGCCTAACCTGCCAACGCTTTCTCTCGGATACGCACAAGGCGACGGCAGCGGAACAATCTACGGAACGGAAGAACAGACCAGTTCCACTTCGAAGCTGTTCAACGTGCGCTCTGGTTATGAAATCGCCGGGTTCCGTTTGAATGCATTTTTCGATCACAATACTCAAAGCTCCAAGTTCCCGCAATTCCTGGCAGGGCCTGAAGATTCGCTTCAGAATTCAACGAACCATGACATGGGAGTCGGGGCGCAACACAGCCTGCCACTTAATGGTCAGTTCTATCTGAACTACAACCGGTCATCGGCGGATAACCGCTACTTCTCCGATTCGGGGCAGAGTTCAAACAATTCCAACTATACCGACGACATCGTAAATACGGGAGCGAGCTTCCATCCCACTCGGAAACTCACACTGAATGTCACCGAGAACTACACCAGCAACCTAAATGGATACCTCGCGCAGACCCTGAGCAGTAACGGCACGCCAGAGCCCGGCCTCAGCTTGGGAGCGGGAGCGCGCTCCTCGACCCTGGGCGGCGGAGCCGCGTACCAGTTCACGAACAATCTGATGGCGTCGGCGCAAGCCACGTACTACGAGCAGACCTACTTTGGGAAGAGCTATACCGGCACCTACCTGAGCGGAACGATGAGCTACGGCAAACGAATCCTCGATATGTTTACTTTCTCAGGATCGATCGTCGATAGCAACAATGGTCAAGGATCCAACTCGGTCGGCTTCGTCGGCAATGCGAATTTCTTTCGCAGCATTAAAGGCTGGCAGATTTCCGGAGTATTTAGCTACGCGCAGAACGTGCAGTCACTGCTGGTCACCTACACCACTTCTTACTACAACTACAGCGCAAACCTGCACCGCCGGTTGCCAGCCGGATTGCAATGGACGGCCGCGTTCAACGGAACTCATAGCGGGTTGACGAATTACGAGGGGACGAACAGCCAGAGCGAAGGCTATTCCACATCCGTCGGTTCGCGAAGGTTCAGCGTCAACGGAAACTACACGCACGCGACCGGGATCTCGCTCCTGGGCGCAAGCGGATTCGTGCCGGTTACAGGGACACCAGCCATCGGCGATTTCATCACCTTCGGCGGTTCCAGCTACGGTGGCGGCATCTCAGTCACACCGACGCGGCGCTTGGTCATCGCTGGCAGTTTCAACCGCGCCATCAGCAACACAGTCGGCGAAACCTACTCCCACAACAACACGGAAATCTTTAACGCCCAGATGCAGTACCATCTACGCAGGATTGGACTGCAAGCAGGTTACACACGGTTCACCCAGGGAATCAGCGCCGTGGGCGCGCCGGCAAATACAACGGCCTACTTTGTCGGAATATCCAGATGGTTCGACTTCTTCTAGAGTCACGGCGCAGGTCGGCTTTTCATCGGGAACTGCCTGTGGCCGGGCTGATGATCCTGCTCGCATTATTTCTGGCATTGCCCGCTTTAGCGGCTAAGCGCCCCAAGGAAACCGTTCAGCCCTCCGCCCCCGATCTGCTGATGGACGGCGGCCGCAAACTCTCTTTCGAGCGCAGCTTCAGCCTGGAGCGCGAGGTTAAGCCCAAGCGCAGCTTCTGGACTCGCGTGGTCGACACCATTGCGGGTCAGCCCGACTTTCACTACCTCGTCAGTCCCTACAGCGTGGTCACCGATTCCCGTGGCCGCATCATCGTCACCGACGTGGCCGCGGCCGGCGTGCACATCTTCGATTTCGATCAGCAGAAGTACAAGTTCCTCTCGCGGCGCGATACCGGGAAGGATCCCATGCTGACGCCGCAATGTGTGGCCGTCGATGCGCAAGACAATATCTACGTCACCGATTCTCAAGTCGGCAAGATCTTCGTCTTCGACGCCAAGGGCAAGTATCGCCGCGCCATTGGCAGCCTGAAGGGCGGTGAAGGATATTTCAAGCGTCCCACGGGAATTGCCATTGACTCTGCGGCCCAGCGCATTTATGTCAGCGACACGCTCCGCAACAAGATTTTCATCATGGACATGCAGGGAAGTGTTCTGCAGACGATCGGCAAGACCGGCACCGCCGACGGCGAGTTTAACTATCCCACCGAGTTGCGACTGCACGGTTCGGATCTGGCGGTGGTCGATGCCATGAATTTCCGTGTGCAGGTATTCGATCGATCGGGCACCTTCCGCTACGCCATCGGCAAACCAGGCGACGGCACGGGATGGATCTTCCGGCCAAAGGGAATCGGCTTTGATTCCGAGTCGCATCTCTATGTCGTCGACGGACAGTGGGGCGTGGTGCAGGTTTTCGACGAGCAAGGACAGCTACTCTACTACTTCGGAGGGAAGGGGACCGGGGCAGAGCAATTTCAACTGCCTACCGGCCTGCAGATCGATAATCACGATCGCATCTACGTGGTCGATTCCTTCAACCGGCGCGTCCAGGTATTTCAATACTACGGAATCACGCAGGCGGCCGAGGGGAGGAAAGAACCGTGAAACCTCTCCTGTCGCTGGCATGCCTGTTGGTCGTCGCCCAGACTTACGCCCAGGTGCCTACGGCCGACGTGCTGGGAGTGCACAACTTGTCATTGTCCAGCGGTTCGTCAGTGTATTCGCAAGGAAGCCTGGGATGCACGTTTTGCCATGCTCCGCACAGCGGACTCGGCGGCAACACACCGCTGTGGAATCAGAAGTTGTCGCAGAAATCCTACGTACCCTACAGCAGCACAACCGATCCGAACCTGGGCAATACGCAACCTACACTTGGAGTCACCAGCAGCCTGTGTCTGAGTTGTCATGATGGCACTGTGGGTGTCGGACAGTCCGCTGCCTATGGCCAGTTGCCCACGGTCGGAACCATGAACAGCGCCGATTCGTTCGGCACAACTCTGACCGGATCGCACCCCTTCAGTCTCGTAACTCCTCTGAAAGACGCATCCAACTTAGTCGCCTCGCTGACTACACAAGGCAAGACTGCCGACCCAACCGGCGCCGTAAAGCTGGTGAATGGCAACATCGAGTGCACCAGTTGCCACGATCCGCACGTGCAGAATATCGACAAGATCGCACAAAACTTTTTGGTGCGCGACAGTTCGGGCGCGCAGATGTGCCTGGCGTGCCACGATCCGAACCGCGTGGTGCAGGGCCAAGTCAACCCGCTCACGGGATTCGTCAACAGTATCCATCAAACGGCCACCAACCAGGTTTCACCCGACGCTCATGTCGGACCTTATGGGACCGTCGGAGTGAATGCGTGCGCGTCGTGCCACATGTCACATGATTCGGTGGCTCCGGCGCGTCTGCTGCGGCCGGCGGCCCCGGCGGCTCCTGCTTTTGATCCGGTTACTCAGAGTTGCATGACGTGCCATGGCGGCGGCACGTATCTGTCGCCTGCGATTCTCAATGTCATGGCCGAAGTCGCGAAAGTGAGTCATCCTCTGCCTTCGGGAAACAACTTTCA
This sequence comes from uncultured Acidobacteriaceae bacterium, assembly GCA_963731405.1. Lineage (GTDB taxonomy): Bacteria > Acidobacteriota > Terriglobia > Terriglobales > Acidobacteriaceae > Sulfotelmatobacter. Next base: position 199,053 of record CAVSVS010000014.1, read on the forward strand.
CGATGCAGCCGAAACGCCGCTGCTCAACAATAACCGCCACGCCACGTGTGTGGATTGCCACAGCGCCCATGCCTCCAATCCCGAGTTGCAGTTCTCTTCCCCTCCTGCCATTCGGCCTCCGCAATCAGGAGCGACCGGCATCAGTGCGCTCGATGGTATTACACCGACAATTCCCGCAGTCAATCAATACGAAACGTGCCTGCGCTGCCACGGCACCAGTACCGGCAAGCAGAGGCTCATCCTTTACGGCTACGCTCCCATTCGCGTCGTGTCTGCTCCCGATTCTCTGAATCTGATTCCGCAACTCGCGTCGACCGCAACCTCGAGCCATCCCGTAGCGCACGCCCGCTCCAGTCCGTTGCCGCAGCCCAGCCTGCTGCTGAATATGCTCGACGAAAAGGGGCTGGCATCCACGCGCGTGGTGGGCACACAGCTTTTCTGCACCGACTGCCATAACAGCGACGACAATCGCGAGTTCGGGGGCGCTGGGCCCAACGGCCCGCACGGTTCCGTCAATTCGCACATTCTTGAGCGCAATTATCAGTTCAGCCAGGCGGCGGTCCCGGGCGGACCTGTTACGAATACATTTCCCAATCCCGATACGAGTGTCGCTGGACCTTTCTCTATGTGCGCGAAGTGCCACGATCTCGCCCAGATCTTTGCGAACACCAGTTTCACGCAGCACAGCCTGCACTCCAATCAATATGGATTCAGTTGCTCGGTTTGCCATACGGCACACGGCATGGGCGCGACCTCTCCGACCATTACCGGCGAGCGCATGGTGAACTTCGACGCCAATGTCGTCGCGCAAAATGGCGCCGCTCCCATCGCGTACAACCACGGTACCAACACCTGCACGCTGACCTGCCATTCCACCGCTCACAATGCGGATGGAACGGTGACCTCGATTACCGCGCCGGCTGCGAAGCCGAAGGGAATTAGAAGCCGGTGAGCTTGCGTCTTGGCCCCGTGGCAATAGATTCAGTGCATGCAAGCAAGGGTTAAAACACGCGTGGAGTGTGGCGAAATGCTCCGAGGCAATTCGTGAGAATGAAGGCACGGGTGTGCGGCGATTGGTAAACCGCTGAAACAAAAGATTCATCGTTCGCTGGTACGAACTGAGGCTTTGGCATTGCTGGTGCATGGAACCATCGGTTGCGTTGTATATCTGCGCCTGCACTTCGTTTTTCCGGGGCGTCGCATCTCCTGCTTCCAAGCAGGACATCGCATGCACGGGGACCGGCAGGGCTGGATGACTTCGAACTGACGCCGTGGTTAGGCCTACGGATTCGGGTCGGCTCCTCCAGCCCTGTATCGTGGAAACTGAGACTGAATCGTGATACTGGAGAGTGGTTCGAGATGGCGGCAACTGCGAACCAGGTAAACGTCGGCGGCGAGCGCCCAAGCGCTAAGCGCTATTGGCCGCAAATCGCCAGCGCCATCCTGATTCCTGTCCTGCTGCTCGTCGCGATTGAGGGAGCGTTGCGGCTCTTCGATGTCGGCTTTCCCACCAGCCTCACTGTGCCCTGCACGCTGCAAGGGCATGCCGCCGCTTGTTACAACCTCTTCTTTCCCGCCCCGTTCTTTCCGCCGGGAATGATCAAAACTCCGCAGGCGTATGCCATTCCGGCGGAGAAATCACAGGGAACCTTCCGCATCTTCGTGCTCGGGGAATCCGCTGCCATGGGAGATCCCGACCCGGCCTATGCCTTCAGCCGCTATCTTGAGGTGATGTTGCGGCAACGCTACCCGTCGATGAAATTCGAGGTTGTTAACACCGGCAGTGTGGCCATCAACTCTCACGTACTGCTGCCCATCGCAGAGGGGCTCGCCAAGCAGCATCCCGATCTATTCATCATCTACTCCGGCAACAACGAAGTCGTCGGACCTTACGGGCCTGGAACTGCCCTTACTTCCTCGGGCATGAGCTTGCCGGTCATCCGCACCAGCATCTTCGTCCGTTCCACGCGCATCGGACAACTTCTCACCAAGATTGGAAGCCAGAAGAAAGAATGGGGCGGAATGGAGATGTTTCTCGACAAGCAGGTGCGCGAGAGTTCTCCGCTCATGCAGTATGCGTACTCGAACTTTGAAAGGAACCTGAAAGACACGGTCGAGATCGCGCACCGTTCCGGCGCCCGTGTCATCGTGAGCACGGTCGCAACCAACCTCAAGGACTGTGGGCCATTCTCATCCCTGCACCGGGAAAACTTAACGCCCGACGAGTTGCGTTCCTGGACGACGCTGGTGCAACAAGGAGCGCAACTCGAGGCAGCCCGCTCCTATCCCGAGGCGCTGCAGGCTTACCAGGCAGCCACAAAAATTGATGATCAGTTTGCCGAATTGGAATTCCGCATGGCGCGCAGCCTGTGGATGCAAGGAGACTACACGGCGCCAAGCAGCATTTCCTTCGCGCCCGCGATCTGGACACACTTCGCTTTCGCGCCGACAGCAGGATTAACGATATCAATCGCTCGGTCGCGTCTTCGACTCCCGGCGCCGAGCTCGTGGACGCCGAAGCTTTATTTTCCAAAGAAAGTCCGAACGGAATTATCGGTAGTGACCTCGTTTACGAACACGTTCACATGACGCCTCTCGGCAACTATCTGCTGGCCCGCGCCATGTTTCTTCAGATCGCCAGCAAGTTGCCGTCAGAAGTTGGGCATCCCATAACCGAGGCCGACGTTCCTACTCAGACAGAGTGCGAGCAGTTGCTGGCTTTCACCGGCCATGACCACGCTCGCATCACCGTCGAAATGCTGCAGCGATTGCAAAAGCCGCCCTTCACCAACCAGGTAAATCATTCCGATCAGGTCCTGCGACTGACGCTCAAGGCCGAAGGGCCCAGTGAGAGCGCCGACGAAACCGCCGCCCAATACGAATGGGCAATCCGAAAGAATCCCGCCGATCGCGTCTTGCACTACAACTACGGACTTTTTCTCTTCGAGCACAACCGCGCCGCCGCCGTCCAGCAGTTGAGCATGTCCCGTGCGTGGGACGGCTTCCCCGTATTTACTCCGGACGGCGTGCCTGTGGAATAGCGTCAGGGCAAGATCTTCACAGAATCCTAGAACTTGTTGTACATGAACTGCGCCGTGCTGGCCCCTTGCGTCAGGGTCACGAGTAGCAGAAAGATCAGAGCTAAGGCATACAGAGGCGGGAGCCAAAACCAGCGCCAGCGCGCCATCAATCCAAACATGCCCGGATTGAAGTTGGATTCGGAGGCGTGCAATTCATCTGAATGCCGGGCCAGCGCGTCCACGATCAACAAGACGATCGCATAGCCAATGGCCACGGCCGCAACCAGGAAATACAGGCTCGCGCTTAGAACATGCGAACCGTAGTTCATGGGCGAAACAATAGCTCCGATCATTTGCCGCGCTTGCGGCAGGGAATTGGCACGAAAGAAGATCCATCCGAGGCTAATGAGCGCCATGGTCACAATCCATGAGATCGGAAGCCAGGATCTTAGCCGGAGGATCCCAGTCGAACCTGCGCTGCGGCTAGCTGCACCTGGCGATGCAAAACCAGAAGGATTCCGTGATAACAGCCCCACAAAAGAAAAAGCACACTCGCTTTGTGCCATAGCCCAAACACCACCATCGCGATCACCAGCGCAAGATTCCGCCACCACATTTCACGTCGCACCGTAGCTAGCGGAAGAAATAAGTAATCGCGAATCCAGAACGACAGCGACATATGCCAGCGCGTCCAGAAGACGGAAGCATTGGTTGACGCAAAGGGACGTGCAAAGTTCTCCGGCACGGTGAAACCCATCGCTTGAGCGGCACCAATCGCGATATGCGAATAGCCCGCGAAATCAAAGAACAACTGCAGTCCGTATCCCAGCGCCAGGCACCAAACATCCGCGCCGCTCCATTGATGCAACCGATCGAACCCGCCGGTGATCCCGTCTCCGCCGAAAATTCCTTGCCCCAAGAGTTTGGCTACTTGCATCATGAATACGCCTGTAGCGATGCGCGCAAACCCGCGCCGTATATCGTCTGCGGCTGTGAGTTTCTCCGACCGGAATTGCGGCAGCATATCGGGCATACGACAGATCGGGCCAGAAATTGTTACCGGGAAGAAAGCCATGTATAGAGCAAATTCTGAAAACGTTGGGTCCAACTCCTCGCCTCGATAGAGATCGAAGAGATAACTCATCGCCTGGAACGTCCAGAACGAAAGCCCCAGGGGCAGCGCGAGATGGGAGAAGTGTTGTAACGAAGTAACCGGGAAACGCACCGCCACTTCCGGCAGATACTTGAACCCACCCAACAGCAGCAAATTTACAAAGATGCCTAGCCCCAGGATCGCCCCGGAAGGTTTTCGCCGCAGCCCTTGCCCCAAAAGAAAATTGAGAATCGTCGAGCTGACAAGAACTGCACCGAACCAACGCCCCCATGTCAGGTAGAGGCCATAACTCGCGATCAGCAGAACGGCCTGCCGTACCCTCCGCGAACGAACCTTCGCGAGGGTCCCTGCGCAACACAGGAATACCACGCAGTACAGGATGCCTTGGAACAACACTCCTCCGTGGATATCGATGGAATCTGGCGCGGGTGCAACGATCTATTTCCAGCTGATCTGGGACGATCGCGCTGGCAATAGCGAACCAGAATAACGGTCCGTCATCCGACTTACAAGAACGCCCGACTTCCTCGAATGCAATAATGTTGGGTGCAATTCCGCAATCTGATCGAAGCGCTCGAGGCCGCCCCCGCCGACCATCCGTTCGTGACTGCCTGGATTGATGAAGATGAGCGTGAGACAGTGACCTTCGGTGCTTTTCGTCGCCGTGCGCGCTTGCACGGTGTACTTCTTCAAAACCATGGCGTGAGCCCGGGCGATCGCGTCGTCATTATCATGCCGCAGAGCATCGCGGCGATGACGACTTTCGTCGGCGCGATGATGTTAGGCGCAGTCCCAGCATTCCTTGCCTATCCCAATTTCAAGATCGAGCCTTCCAAGTATCGCTCCGGCTTAACCGGAGTCACCGCTAACCTCAATGCCAAGGCTGTAATTATCGACAGCGAATTCCCGGACGAGATGCTTGGCCACGTTTCGTTAGGGAAGGAAACGAGACTGCTTCGTGCCGACTCAGGCCCGGGCGTAGACGACGGTGCAGACCCAAGCCAACTCTTCGCTGCCCGTCACATTGAATCGGACAGCTTGGCTTTCATCCAGCACTCCGCCGGCACCACCGGCCTGCAGAAGGGAGTGGCCCTGACGCACGCATCCGTCCTGCGCCAACTCCAACATCTATCCCATGCGCTCAAAATCGATGCAGCCACCGACCGCATCTACAACTGGCTGCCTCTTTACCACGACATGGGGTTGATCGCCTGCTTCATGCTGCCCATGGTTTGTCACATTCCGATTGTTCTGCAGTCTCCTCTCGACTGGGTGATGCATCCCGAAACCATGCTGCAGATTATCGACGAGTACGAGTGCACGCTGGCGTGGCTTCCGAATTTTGCTTTTCAATTCGTGGCTCGGCGGACGCCCGCTGCACTCCGCTCCCAGTACGATCTATCGTCGGTTCGCGCTCTCACCAACTGCTCGGAGCCCGTCCGCGCCAACAGCATGTCTGAATTTCAGAGAGCCTTTTCGGGCAGCGGATTGAAAGACTCCGCCCTGCAATCTTCTTATGCCATGGCGGAGAACGTTTTCGCGGTGTCGCAATCGAATCTCGATCGAACCGACGGGCCCGCTCGCATCTGGGCCGATGGTGCCCAATTTCGCGCCTCTCATCAAATCGTTCCAGTCGCGGAGCAGACGTCCGGTGCGATAGCGTTCACTTCCTCGGGCCACGTGCTTCCGAGCCACGAAATTCGTATCATCTCCGAGGCTGGCATGATCCTCGGCGACAATTCCGTCGGTGAGATTCTCGTCAAAAGCGATTGCCTCTTCGACGGATATTTCAACCGTCCCGACCTCACTGCACAGGCGCTCATCGACGGCTGGTACCACACCGGAGATCTCGGTTTCTCCCTGGCCGGAGAACTCTTCGTCGTCGGCAGAAAGAAAGACCTGCTCATCATCGGCGGAGAAAATATTTATCCCCAAGACATTGAGGAGATCGTGGCCACGCATCCCGCGATCCACGACGGGCGCGCAATCGCCTTGGGCGTATACAATCCCGATCTCGGTACCGAGGACATCGTCGTCATCGCGGAGGTTGAGCGCGAAGAGTTTCTCGCCCGGGCGGCGGACATCGAAAGCGAGCTCCGCAACATGGTTGTTTCCGGTATGGGCGTTGCCATTCGTACGATTTTTGTGATGCCGCCCAAATGGATCGTGAAGAGCACTGCCGGAAAGGCCTCCCGCTCCGCCACCCGTGAGAAACTGCTGCAAGAGCATCCAGAACTTGGAGTCGACTAGGAAAGGCAAGATATGGCCGAAGAAGCGCAGCAAATGATCGCGCACATCGCACACCTGATTCGAAAACCCGGCATGACCCTCGACGAGAACACACCGCTCGTCTCCTCGGGCCTCATCGACTCCATGTCGTTGGTAGACCTCTTGTTGAAACTCGAAGACCTCACCCACATGCGCATTCCCGCCGGCAAAGTCCAGCCCAAAGATCTCGACACAGTGGCCAAAATGTTCGCCACCGCGCAGCGCGTAGGCAAGCCCCGCAAATAACCAGCGGTCGCGATCGCAACCGTAAGCCGCTGACTCCTGACTCTGAGTACTGAGTACTGAGTACTGCCTACTGATCCCTCATTCCCCCAGCATCCAAGTGCCTGGCCGCCACTGCGCTAGACTGCTCTTCCTCGAGCATCTGATTCCGGTCCCACTCCGGCCGCAGCACCATGGCCTTGATGTGGAAACGCGACTCCTTCGGAGCGTCATCCACCCGAATCAGCATTTCATTCTTCTGCAGGCGAAATCGCGTCATCTCCGCCAGCGGCACCAGTTGCTCCGAGCTCTTCCCGCTGATCACGTACACCACTCGGTCCGACACCAGGACATATTCCGGGCAGAGCGCCCCGGTCTCGACTCTTCCGCTTCCTGACATTGCCGCCATGAAACCGTGTTGTGGCCCTAAACAGTCCGTCATCCGCATGCGGATGATGGTGCCCTTCTGGACAGGTTGAGTTTGTGCCGACAGGAAAACCGGGAAGGCGAACACGAAGATGCAAAATAGCATGCGTTTCATAGGTGTCCTCTTTTACTGAACTTGGTTGGGATAGTAATATCCGCTTCGGCTGCGGAACTGCAGTTTGAGGTTGTGTGTTGGCAGGATTCGAACTTCGTGGAATCCATAGGCATGACTCGGCAATCGGTAGGTCACGGCATAGCTTGCCCGAAAACTTTCAAGGATTACATTCAGTGCCTGATCTGCTCCGCCCTTCAGTGGAAAGTAGCGCCCCCCAGTGGCACTAGCCAGAGCCGCGAGAACCGCCGCTCCTTGAGAACGCTCAGCAGCCTTGTTCAAGTCAATACAATCCAGTTGAACTTCGCCTCGCAGTGAGGCGTTGATGGCATTGCCCAGTGAGCTTCGGCTGGCTGTGTCGAGACCATCGGAAAACACGATCAGAACTTTCTCGGCATGCCGGTCGCCCTGCTGTGCCAGAAAGTTCGCTGCAAAAATAATGGTGTCGAACAGCGGAGTCAGTCCGCGGGCGCGTTCTCCGGGAAGTCGATCCGCGGCGTGCGACGAGCGGCAGTTGCCGGCGCAAAGCTGCGCCGGTTGCGTGTCCTGAAACGAGAACATTGCCAGGTTCTCCTCCGGAACGCCTCCGGTTTGAGAAACCAGTTCCAGCGCATTCGCCATTTCCTGTCGAAATCGCGGGCTCACCGACTCGCTGCTGTCAACCAGAATTGCGATTTCAAGTTTTGTCCAGTCGGATCGGGTAAAGCTTTGGAAATTGCGGACGATAACATCTTTGTCAACGACCGCAAAGTCATTGGCCTGTAAGGTAGCCACGCCGTGATTGTTCTGGTCCATGGCTGAAAAGTTCAGCCGGACTTCCGTGGCGTTGGTGCGGTAGGTATAGTCGGGCCGGTCTCCGCCCATGGCTGGAGAGATGGCTGTCCAAAATAGTAGGAGTGAGAATCGCGGCCAGTGACGTCGACTGGGTACAAGTGTGGCCATACCGACTACATCGGCCTTTCGCACGAAACTTTAGGGCGGTCCCCGTTACGCTCGTCACCCCACGCCCCTGTATTGCCTTGGATGTGGCCCCACGGTTGCCTGTTGCTGTATGACCAAGAAATTTCTTAGAGGGTTTGAAGAATTCGCGCGTCGACGATCGTTGAATTTCTTCCCAGCGGGTAGGCTTGCCCCAAATCAATTGGTGGGAAATGCCCGGGATTTGTACCGGGGCTATTGGGAAATCTTGGGCTGGCGCGCCTGTGCAATCAGTTTCTCGACTGCGGCCTTCTTGTCTTCGGGCAAGGTCGGGTTCGCTTTCAACAATTGCTGCCACGCGCTGATCGCACCGCTGGGATCGTTTTTTGCCTGTAACCGGATCATCCCCAGGTTGAACAGGGAATTGACATCCTTGGGGTCGTAGCTCAGAGATGTTTGCAGTTGCTGAATCGCGCCATCGGCATCCCCATCGTAAAACAGGCACGACGCCAAATCCGTTCGCGCTGCCACGTTCTTGGGATCGGCATCAATCGCCTTCTGAAAGTATCCAGCTGCTTCCTTGAATTGATGCGTCGCCTTATAAAGCGTTCCAATCTGATTTAGCAGCTGAGAGTTGTTGGGATCGGTCTTCAACTTGGCAAGCAGAGGCTCTGCTTTTTTGTCCGCCATCCGCTTCATGTCGTCCAGGCTGGGTCTGGCCATCTGCGGATGTGCGCCGGCCGAAGCACTCGCAGGCACGGACGCTTGCGCCGCCTGTGGGACCGAAACGTGGCTTGATGCCGACCCGCGATATAAGTAGCCTAAAACCAGCCCGATTGCCAGGCAGATGCAGGCCATCGCATACGCTTGTGACGTCCGCCAACCTCGTGATACGCCGGAATCCGCTTCGTTCGCCATAGTTCTTGATCCAGGGAGTAGCCCTTAGCCACCTCTAACATGGCACGCGGACGGCCATCTGAGCCATGCCATGCCGCCAATCGATTCAATGACTTGCAGGCCCTAAGTTGAGTCCGGCGAAGATCACGGTTCCACGGTCGCGTCTTTCCTCGCACATCCTGCGCTTTTTGGCGCGTCCCAGTGTGAAGCTAATCACGTCCTCCCGTGAACCGGAACACTGTGCGTTTCTAATCTTATCCGCTACTATCAGGCGTCCTTCCCCGAATACTCGGAAACTGCCTGTTGGCCCTTTCCTTTTCCGAGAGAGAGGCTCCATGCTAGGCCTCTGTAAACAGTCGGCAAGGTTATTACGCCCGCGCTCCTCAGGGCTGATCCGGTCTCGCCGCCAGCGAACTTGTCTCCTCCCGCCCTGACACCGCCTCCCGGCCCCGAAATGTTTTTCAGGAGGCGGACCATGACTCGGCGCTACTTCTTCACGGTTGCCACACTGCTGGCATCTCTTCACCTTTTCGCAGGCAGTATTCCGAAAGTCAATCCCGATCAATCCATCGATCGCATCGTCGCCAACGAACGTGCCTTGAGTGCCACCATGCGCAACTACAGCCCGATGGTGGAAACCTATCTGCAGCGCATGCAACCCGATGCCACCTTGGGATTCGTCCCCTCGGAGGATCGCTACTTCCTTGGACGCGTGCAATTTCAGCAGGCGAAGGAAGAGTTCTATCTCGATAAACGCCTGGTCGAACGCATGGCAGGTTCGTTCTCGAAGCTCTATTCGCTGAGCCCGGTCGGATTCTCCAGCATGATCTTCGTCGACCGTGCTGGCTTCGATCGCAAGAATTATCAGCTGCGCTACATGCAGAGCGAGTTCCTGGGAGAAGTGCGCTGCCTGGTGTTTGAGGTCAGCCCACGCAAAGACCGTAACGCCAGCCGGTTCAAGGGCGCCATCTGGGTCGAGGACAAGGGCTACAACATTGTCCGCTTTAACGGCAGCTACGGAACTTTCCACATCGATAGCTGGCGAATGAATCTGCGGGAGGGCTTGTGGCTTCCGGCCGTGGTCTACTCCGAGGAATTCGATTCCACCAAACCGCAAGCCCGAAATCCGCGGTTGAAGGCTCAGACCCGCATTTGGGGTTACAATCTCGGCCCGCGCCGCGAGTCGGAGTTTGCGGAAATCGTAGTCGATCCGTCCGTTGCCAAGGATTTGTCCGAGACTCCCGACCAGAGTCCGCTCGATATTCAGCGCTCCTGGCAGAGGCGCGCCGAAGACAACGTCATCATCAAGCTCGAGGAACTCGGGTTGGTCGTGCCCGAAGGCGAGGTTGACAAGGTTCTGCAAACCGTCATCACGAACCTGGAAATTACCAACAAGATTGTGCTCGATCCTGAGGTTCGCTGTCGGATTATTCCCACCACGCCCATTGAAGTCGCAACGATCGGGCACTCGATTCTGGTCAGCCGCGGGCTTCTCGATGCCTTGCCGAACGAAGCCGCTCTGGCAGTAGTGCTGGCCCACGCGCTGGCGCATGCGGCTTTGGGCCACGATCTCGACAGCACTTTCGCCTTCAACGATCGCATGGTCGTGCCCAGCCTGCAGCAGCTACCTCTTTTCGATTTCAAGCACAGCCCCGAGCAGGAACGGGAAGCGGAAACTCTCGGGCTCAAGATCCTCGCCAACTCGCCCTACAAAGACAATCTCGCCGAAGCTGGTCTGTTTCTGAAGGCGCTTGCCAAGTACGAGCACAAGATGCCGAACCTGACGAAGGCGACTCTCGGCGAGAGCCTGGTCGTCGACAATCGAATTTCTTTCATGGCTGCCGTTGCGGACGCGGCACCAGCCCTCGAACTCGATAACCCGCTGCAGATTGTTGCCTTGCCACTCGGGAGCCGCGTGAAACTCGATCCCTGGGCGGGCCAGCTGAAATTCGTAAAGGCGCGTCCGCCGCGAATCTACTCGCCCAAAGACAAGCTGGCGTTGGAGGTCACGCCCTTCTCTCCTTATCTGGTTCGCATCAAACCTGCCGCGACAGCAACGGCAAGCGTGCCGGAATTCAATCAGGATCGCTAAGGGAGGACTCGATGAATCTCGCTTGGCGGTTCGCATTTCGCATCATCGCTTCCTGTCTGGTAGGTACCTGCTTTTGCTACGCTGGTTCGCATCCCGTTCGGCTCGATGAGAATTCCAATTGCCTGGAATGTCACGCCGATCATGCGACCGGAGATCACGTTCATCCTGCCGTCGCGTTGGGATGCGCTTCTTGCCACATCATCGAAAACCGTGACGACACGACCTATGTCGTTCTCAAACCCGCCAAGGGCGTCGCCTGTTTCGAGTGCCATCAGCCTGCGACATTTACGTATTCGCATCTACCCTATACGTCGGGAATGTGCACGCGTTGTCACAACCCGCATGTCTCGGCGAATCCTCAGTTGCTCCGCGCTAAGGCGAACGTGATTTGTCTGAGTTGTCATTTGCGTACGCCTCAGAGCGTTGCTTCCCGCTACATGCCGACGATCGAACTCACGGCCAACAACAGCATAGGACACCCCTACGAACGTCATCCCGTGAGCGGAAGCCGCGATCCGCTTACAGGCGGTGAGATGTCGTGCCTGAGTTGCCACCTCGCGCACGGCGGAATGAAAGTCCATCTTTTGAAAATGGCTGCGGCAATTCCAGAGGATGCTCTGAATCAGAATACGGAGACGAAAGACATGTGCCGCCAGTGCCATCTGCGCATGTGGGGCCTGGAAGGCGCTTCGCAGCCAAAGCACAAGAAAAGCGCTCACTAGTGATGTGGGGAGCGATGTGAAGAATATGTGGGGACAGCCGCCATCGGCTGTCCGTCGAGCGCAGGCTCGACAGATTTGTCGCGATCGAAAGTTAAGATCCGATCAGGAGTCTCTTACGGGCTACGTGATGCTCACTTCCGTATACGTTCCGTACACCTGCCGCAAGGCCTCGCAGATTTCGCCTACGGTGGCGTAAGCGCGAACCGCATCCACGATATAGGGCATCGTATTCGCGGACGAGACATTGCCGTTGTTCCCTGCGTTTGGTTCCTGCGCTGCTGCCTTCTTGAGGGTTTCCAGCGCCCTCTGCACCGCCTCGTTCGAGCGCCGCTCTCGCAACGTCTTCAACTTAGCCGATTGCTGGCGAGCGACACTCTCATCGATATACAGGATATTCGGCGACTCTTCTTCGATGACGAACTCATTGGCGCCCACGATTACCTTTTCGCGTGCTTCGACTGCACGCTGATACTGGTACGACGCCTCAGCAATTTCTTTCTGAGGATAGCCGCGTTCGATCGCCTTCACCATCCCGCCCATGGCATCGAGCTTTCCGAAATAATCGAGCGCACCGTTTTCCATTTGCAGCGTCAGATTCTCGAGGAAGTAGGAACCGCCCAGAGGATCGACCGTCTGCGCGACTCCCGATTCATAGGCGATGATCTGCTGCGTGCGCAGCGCGATCCGTGCCGCTTCTTCAGTAGGCAGCGCCAGCGCTTCGTCGTACGAATCCGTGTGCAGCGACTGCGTGCCGCCGAGAACGGCCGCCAGTGCCTGGATCGCCACGCGCGCAATATTGTTCATCGGTTGCTGTGCCGGCAAAGATACGCCTGCTGTCTGCGTATGGAAGCGCATCAGCCATGTGCGCTGGTTCTTCGCGCCGAAGCGGTCCTTCATCATGCGATACCAGATCTTGCGCGCCGCCCGATACTTCGCGATCTCTTCGAAGAAGTCGTTGTGTGCGTTGAAGAAGAAACTCAGCCGTGGACCAAACTCGTCCACATCCAGCCCGCGTCGCCGCGCCCACTCCACATATTCCACGCCGTCGTAGAGCGTGAATGCCAACTCCTGCAGCGCAGTCGAGCCCGCCTCGCGAATGTGGTATCCGCTGATCGAAATGGTATTGAAGCGCGGCGTGAACTTCGATCCGAACTCGAAGGTATCGATGACCAGCCGCATCGACGGTGCCGGAGGATAAATGTATTCCTTCTGCGCGATGTATTCCTTGAGAATGTCGTTCTGAATCGTTCCGGAAATCTTCTTCCAGTCGGCGCCCTGCTTCTCCGCGACCACCAGGTACATCGCCCACAGCACCGACGCAGGCGAATTGATGGTCATCGATACAGTGGTCTTCTCCAGGTCGATGCCGCTGAACAGAATCTCCATGTCTTCGAGCGAGTCGATGGCCACGCCGCACTTGCCGACTTCTCCTTCGCTCGCAGGATGGTCGGAGTCATAGCCCATCAGCGTTGGAAGATCGAACGCAACCGAAAGCCCGCTGCCGCCGTGTTCTAGCAAGTATTTGTAGCGCTGGTTGGTTTCCTCCGGCGAAGCGAAGCCAGAGAACTGGCGCATGGTGTACAGCTTGCCGCGATACCCGGTAGCGTGAATGCCGCGCGTGAAGGGCGGTTGTCCGGGATAGCCAAGATAATTCTCTTCGCTCCAATCCTCTGGCAGATCGGCCTGGGTATAGAGCCGACGAATCGGTACGCCGGAAATCGTGGTGAAGCGCGCGTGTCGCTGCTCGTCGAGATTCACGCCAGAAGGCGCGCCGATCGGCCGCTCCGGAGCCTTCTCGAGGGTGGGCGCCAGCGTTTTCTCGGCCCACTTCTTTTCGCCGTCGGAAGGATGGCGGCCCTCAAAAACGTCGGCAACAGGACTCTCGGCAACTTGCGGCTTCAGCGGCTTCTTTTCCATGCAGACCCCAGTGTTCTAGTTTGATGATAGGGAACTGCGCGCGCAGGAGCAAGGCAGGAATCGAAGATGAAAACGACCGGTCGGTCGCGATGATCACAATTGCTTGCGCGAAAGCTCCCACGCCTTCGAGTATTTCCATGAGACATAAACTGCATGGTTCAGGTGAAGGAGCAATCCTTCGCGTCCGTCGAGAAAGCCGAGGCGAAAGAAGTAGTTGTAAATAAAAGTCGCCATCGGTCGCAAGACGATATTGATCGCACTAAACCGCACCTTGCCCTTCGCCACTACCATCTCAGCCCCCAGCGACGAGTAGCGGTTCATATGCTCGATGTAATCGGAGATCGTAGGGTAAGAGTGGTGAAGCAGAGCGCCGGATTGGATTCGTCGAGTAGTTCCTTCAACCTCCACGTCTTCGTGGACTGCACGGTTCTCGAATTTGCCTTTTCCGCGACGGAAGAGGCGCAACTTTGGATCCGGCCAGAAGCCTCCGTGCTTCATCCACCGACCGAGGAACTCATTCTTGCGGGGAATCCAGAGGCCATCGAAGTTAGTGCCCAGCTTGGTATCAGTTTCAAACGCCGCGGCCTCAGCGGCAGACGAGTGACCAGTCGCCTGTTTTCCCAAGGATGAAAGGCGGTTCAGGGTCTCGAACATTTCCTGCAGCGCTTGCTGCAGCGCATGGTCGAGTTCTTCGTCGGCATCCAAACTCAGAATCCAGTCGCCGGTTGCCTTGTCGATCGCGGAATTCTTCTGCGCCGCGAACCCCTTCCATTGCTCTACAAATACCTTCGCGCCAGACGACTTCGCAATCTCAATCGTGCGGTCGGTTGAGCCCGAATCGATGACGATGATTTCTCCTTTGCCGTCCGCGACCAAGGCCTTCACACTGGCCAGTGTGCGCCCCAGATTCGCCTCTTCATTGAAGGTAATGATGACGACGGAAAGGTTCATGAAATCGGCTCACGATCCACGAATTCGAAGGCGTAGTTTATCAGGCGTGCTCTGAAGAGCGCCTGACGTCTGTAAAGCATGAGCCGCAACAGGGAATGGGGCATCGACAAAGTGTTCCTATGGGAACATTCCCAGTACAAGAATGTATGTACAAACCGGCTAAGTGTTGTGTTTGCAACACCTGGATCTGCATGCCCAACCTCCCATGAACGCTACATTTGTCCTCCGGGCTGCGCCGAAGGAGCCGGCGCGGACGACGGTTGTGCGGTCGGCGGCGCCTCCTGGCGAGGCGCAACGTACGGAACAGTAGGCAGGTGCGTGACCTGCCCTCGGGTTGCATCGGCGACGTCGATGTTGGCGTGATCGAGCAGCAATCCAGTGGCGCGATCAAGTTCAATCCGAGATTTCTCGTACGCAGCCTTTGCCGAGACGAGATTCGACTCGCCCGTGGTGAGCGTAGCAGCATCCTGCAGGATTGCGGTCTGGGTGGTGAGACCGACTCTCAATTTTTGTTGATCAGCGTCCAGCGTTTGGCGCGCGAGGTCGACGGCCGACTGTGCCGCCTTTACCGCCGCGCGATTCTGACGCACATCGAATTGCGCATTGCGAACTTCGATGCGGACTTGATTTTCCAGCTGGTGCAGCCGCACCTGGGCCTGGCGATACTCCAGCTGCGAACGCACCTGGTTTGCCTGGGCCTCCCGGTTGCGCAGTGGAATGGTGAGCGCGAGCCCGATCCCCTTGTCGGGAGCTGTGCCATTCACGAGTTGATTCAGCGTGCCGCCGTAGCTGACGGAATTTGTGTTCTGAAATGGCGGCGGGACCGATGTGTAGCAAGTACCGAGCGCGGTTCCGGTGCAGGGGGGAAGTGCGATATCTCCCCCAACGCCCGAGCCTCCGTAGTAGGCATAGGCATCGAGTGTCGGGAGCAGTGCATTCCGAACCGCCTTGTCGCTGATGTTGCGGGAATTGAGATCGATGCGCGACTCGGCTAGTTCGGCGCGATGCTGCAAGGCATCATTAATCAGGTCTTGAATCGGGATGACGGGCTCCTGCTCGGGAATCTGCATGGTTGAGGTGGGGACGACATCGGCCTCCGCCAGCAAGGGGTCGTCAATGCTTCTGCTGATCGCATTCTTCATGAGCAGTTGCTGCAATTGCAGGTTGTTCTGCGCGACGATCAGGTTTTGCTGGTTGGTGGCAACGATACTCTGGGAACTCACCACCTGAATGGGAGGCGCGGTGCCCACTTGCGCCTGTCGTTTGGAGTCTTCCAAGGCCTTCTGCGCATAGGTGAGCGACTCCGTCTGCACGCGAACGTTTTCGTAGGCGAACACCAGATCCCAGTACATATTTTCGATCTGATCCACCGTGGTGAGGACCTGCAAGCGGAAGGCTACGTCGGAAATTTCGCGGTTGTTCTTGGCGATGCGGATGAAGCGCGTATTGGGCAGAGACCCGAATCCTTGGAGAAGATTTTGCGTCACCCGCAACTGGAAGTTGGAGCCGAGCGACGGACTCAACAGGCTGGTGGGATTGTTGGTGGTGAGGTGAGAGTTGTTGAATCCTACGCTGAGCGCCGTTCCCCATTGAAATCCCTGGGTGTAGGCGAAGTTCGCGGTGTAAGTGTTTTGGGAGAGGATTGGAACAGGACTGAGCGCGCTGGTAGATTCCGCGTTGTTCTTGTCAAGTTGCAGGGTGCCGGTAAGAGCCGGATCGAAGCCGGTGATCGGGGAGCCGATGCCCAGGGTTGAACCGACCAGGCCGTTGGTGCCCGTGCCGGCACCGCCGGCAGCGATCGTCGTGCCGCCCGTGCCGGAGCCCACGGCGCCTCCGAGACCGCCGACCCCGCCTCCGGGAGTGTTCTGCACGATTCCGGTGTTGACGCCAAGAATGTTGGCACCAGACTTGGCGCGGAGCAGGTCTGTGGCAGCAATGTTCAGGTTGAAGCGCGCAATTTCCAGGTCAAGATTATTTTCCAGAGCAAGTGCGATGGCGTCATCGATCGACAGAATAATCTTGCCATCGTGCAGCAACGCGTCAATGCGGGGCGAGTTCCCGAGATTTGGCTGCGCCAGTTCCTGCGCTTTGTAGGGCTGAAACACTTTCGGAAAGCCCGAACGCGGCTGCGAATAATCCTGCAGGTGAATGGCCTGCGGCTGCGCCGGTTGCGGTACGGCTTGAGCCGAGGGCGCGGCAGGCGGCTGCTGACCCCAAGACGCCATAGGGATCAGTCCGAAAAGCACGACGGAGGCCAGGTTCAGCGGCAGCCGCCGGGCAACCAACATCAAACGTGGTGAAAGCATGGTTCTTTCTCCTTGCATAAGAGCAGGCAAGCATCCGAGCAAAGTCAGCGCTTTGACAATGCCAAAGTTGGATGCAAGACGCATAAATAGGTCACTTCATCTTAGCGGGAGAAGATTGGCGAAAAGGGCAGGGGATTGTAAAGAATTGTGAGGGACCAAATAAAAAGGGCGCCGCGATCGCTAGAAGGCGGCGCCGGAAGTTCAGGTTTTGCGGCTACTGCTGGGCGTTCGGTGCCGCGGGCGCTGCGGCCGGTGTTGCCGGCGGCATATCAGTGCGCGGTTGAATGAATTGCACATGCGGCAGTTGCCGAACCTGACCGCGCGCGGCATCGTCAATGCTGATGCCTGCATTGTCGATCAATTGCCCGGTCGAACGATCCAGCTCAATCCGCGATTTTTCGTACGCCACCATGGAATTCACCAATGACGATTCGGAACTCGCGAGTTGGCTCTGGTATTGCAGAACCAGAGTCGTGGTTGAAGTGCCGAATTGATATTTTTTCTGTTCCGCGTCCAACGACTGCCGAGCCAATTCCGCCGCCGCTTTCGCGGAATCGACGCTGGCTCGATTTTGCTGCACTGAGTACTGCGCGTTGCGAACTTCGACGGTCACCTGATTCTCAATCTGCTGCCGGCGCATTTGCGCCTGGCGCAATTCCAACTCAGAACGAATCTGCACGCCCTGGGCAGCGCGGTTGCGCAGTGGAATGTTGAGTTGCAGGCCAATGCCTTTGTCGGGAGCGGTTGAGTTTACAAGTTGATTGAGAGTATCGCCGTAGCCGACGGATGGCGTTGGCGTCACAGCGCAGCCAAATCCCTGCAGGGAGGGATCGAGGTTCGAGCAAAGGTTCGCTGAATTCTGGGAACCACCGACCCCGGATCCGCCGTAATAGGCAAACAGATCCAACGTCGGTAAGAGCGAACTCCGCACCGATTTATTGCTGAGTTCGCGGCTGTTTAAGTCGATACGCGACTCCACCAGTTCCGCGCGATGAAGCAGAGCCTGGTTGATCAAGTCTTGCGTGGGTACGACTTCTTCCTGAGCTGGGACGTTCATGGTCGAAGTCGGGATCACTTCCGCGGTCGCCAGCACGGGATCTTTCAACGTGCGGGTGAGCGCGTTCTTTATCAGCAGTTGTTGTAGTTGGAGTTGGTTTTGCGCGGATGTTAGTAACTGTTGGTCTTGGGCGACGGTGCTCTGGGCGCGCACCACTTCAATCGGGGCAAGGCTTCCGATTTCCACCTGTTTCTTCGTGTCGGAAAGAGTCTTCTGGGCAAATGCGAGTGACTCGTTCTGCACACGCGCATTTTCATAGGCGAAGACGAGATCCCAGTAGATGTTTTCGACCTGATCGATCGAATCGGTGATCTGAAGACGGAAAGCCACGTCGCTGAGTTCGCGATTGTTCTTGGCGATGCGGATAAACCGCGTGTTGGGGGCAAACCCAAATCCCTGCAAAAGATGCTGCGTGACCGTCGCCTTGAAGCCACTATTCAACTGCGGGCTGAGGCTGGAGAAAAAACTATTAGTAGTTCCGCGGGTGTTGGTGAAACCAACCTGCAGGTTGGTGCCCCATTGAAAAGCCTGCTGGTACGCGAAATTCACCGTGCCGGTGTTTTGCGCCAGGCTGGTGCCGGGAAGAACGCCCTGAAAGATGCTGGTTGCCTGTTGACTGAAGTGATCCTCCTGGAACGTGCCCGAGAGAATGGGATCGTAGCTGTTGATGACCGGGCCGAAGCCGAGCGTCGAACTTACCAGGCCGTTGGTGCCGCCGCCGGCGCCACCCGCGCCCAGGCTGGTGCCTCCAGTAGCCGCTCCGGAGTTCGCCCCGATACCGCCCACGCCGCCGCCAGGGGTATTCAGGACGACGCCCGCGTTCACACCGAAGATGTTTGCGCCCGACTTGGCGCGCAGCACGTCGGTGTCGGCGATGTTGAGATTGTAGCGTTGGATAGCGATGTCGAGATTGTTCTCCAGCGCTAGCGCGACCGCGTCATCCAGAGACAAGTAGAGCTTCCCCTCGTGCATGAGTTGATCGATTCGCGCGGTGTTCGCGAGATTTGGCTCCGCCACGTGCCGAGCGGTATAAGGGCCAATCGGATTCGGAAAGTGCGAGACCGGCTTGGCGTAGTCCAGGACCGGCAGGGGACGTGCTTCCGGCGTATTCTGCGGGGTCGGGGTTGGAGCCGACGGCGGTTCCTGAGCCCAGCACGCGAAAGTCAGCATTGCAAATAGGCTGGCAGTGGCGGCGAGCCGAGTGGTCGAGACTATACTTGCGAATGGCATCTACTCTTCTCCGTTCGTGAACACTAGTTCAGGTAAGAACCAACTGATTAAAAATCTTGCTACGAATACACTTGGGGTTCGCCTGAGACAGACCAACAATCCAAATAAAGTCCTGCTCAGGCATTAGTACGCAAAGGACCGGTAGAAGGTTCCGGAAAGCTAGGAGAAAATTGACCTTCCCCGTTGCGATTCTTGCTTAGTTCTCGTCCTTGGTTTCCTGCGCTCTGTACTGCTTGGGACGTTGTGGCAGAGAGGTCCCCACCCTGGAGACCGGCATACCGCGGAAACCATTCAGTATAGCTGACCGGAACTGTACTTGACTTAAGCCGCATCATTTGTGGAACTAGTAGATTGCTGGCACTGCGTGAAATTGATTTGGATGATGCAGACAGGGCGCGGGACTCGAAAGATCGCAATGCGCAATCTCAAATTGATTCTCTCCTATGACGGGGCAGAGTTCTCCGGTTGGCAGGTGCAGCCCGATGCCACGACGGTGCAAGGCACACTGGCCTCGGCTATTGGACGGGTTACGGGAGAAAAGGTATTGCCCCAAGGGTCCGGGCGCACAGACGCGGGAGTGCATGCGCTGGCGCAGGTTATGACATTTGTCACGGAGTCTTCCGTCCCCACCGAGAACCTGCTGAGGGCGTTGAACGATATTTTGCCGGCCGCGGTGCGCGTGCTGGAAGTGTCGGAGGCACCCGCAGATTTTCATGCCAGGCACTCCGCGCGCGCTAAAACGTACCGGTACCGAATCTATCGAGGCTCGATCTGTCCGCCGTTTATGGCGCGGTACGTTTGGCACTACCCGTACAAGCTCGAGGAAGAGAAGATGGCGCGGGCTGCGGGCCTGGTCGTGGGCGAGCATGATTTCACGTCGTTCGCGGCCGTGGATCCGGAACGAGGACGCGAAGCTCCAGTGTCGAATGTTCGGAAAATCTTCTCCACTTCGTGGGAGTGCCACGGGGAGGAACTGGTCTACACCGTGCGGGGCTCCGGATTTCTCCACCATATGGTGCGGAATCTGGTTGGCACCTTCATCCTTGTGGGGAAAGAGACGCTGCAGGTGGAGGATGTGACCCGGATTCTCGAGGCTCGCAGCCGCTCCGCAGCCGGTGCGACCGCGCCCGCGAGTGGATTGTATCTGGTCAGTGTTGAGTACTAGTGGACCGGAGGCGTTGTGGATTTGGATTCCATCCAGCAGAAGCCGCGCCACAGCGTCTGGCTAGCCGTGGCGGAGTTTGCCATCGTAGCCGGCCTGTTCTACGCCGACGTGCACCATCACATCTATATCAGCAAGACTCCTTACTTATTTTTGCTGGGGTGGGCATCGCTGCGCCTGCGCGGAATGCGATGGAAGGATGTGGGCTTCGCGCGTCCGAGAAGCTGGAGCACGGCAGTCTTAGTGGGAATCGCAGTCGGCGCGGGCATGGAGGTGTTGGAGTTATTTGTCACGCAGCCTCTGCTGGCGCGATGGCTGGGAAAAATGCCCGATCTGTCTGATTTCGCGGACATGGTGGGAAATCTGAAAGTGTTCCTGTTTTACGTGGTCTTGGTCTGGGTGTTGGGTGCATTAGGCGAAGAGATCGTGTATCGCGGGTATCTAATGAATCGCGTGGCGGGCGTCTTCCGGAATACGAAGGCGGCATGGGTGGTGAGCTTGATCGCAGTCAGTATTGTTTTCGGCTGCGGTCATATTGATCAGGGCGCGACGGGCATGATTGAGAATGTATGGAACGGTTTGCTGCTCGGAGCGTTGTATCTGGCTTGCGGCCGCAATTTGGCCATTCCCGTCATTGCGCATGCATTCACGGACACGTTGGATTTCTTTCTGATCTATCTGGGCAAGTATCCGGGAATGCACTAGGCTGCGCGATCTGACGGGATACAGGAGACGTAGCAAGCAACGTCTCTACGGGACTAAGATTTGTTCATGGCAATTGATCTACAAATCGCGGCGCGGAAGATCGTGCCGGTAAATCCGGCGACGGGCGAAATTCTGCGGGAACTCGAGTGTGCGGGTGAAGGTGAGGTAGAGGCGGCGGTGGCACGGGCGCGGGCGGCGCAGGCGGCATGGGCTGATCTCGGGCTGCGACATCGAATTGCGGTCATGCGTGAGTTTCAGGCCAGGCTCTTCGCGCGGAAGTCGGAGATCGCGGCCGCGATTACTCGCGAAGTAGGGAAGCCTCTGGCAGAGGCGCTGGTCACAGAAGTATTGGTTGTCCTCGACGCGGCGCGATTTCTGATCGACAACGCGTGGGGATTATTGCGCGATGAGCCAGTGCCCCACGGGAATCTGGTCACCAAGCTGAAGAGTGGATGGCTGGTGCGCGAACCGCATGGCGTGATTGCGATCATTTCGCCGTGGAATTATCCATTTTCAATTCCGGCGACGGAGACGCTAGCGGCCCTGGTGGCGGGCAATGCTGTCGTCCTGAAGCCTTCGGAGTTGACTCCGCTGGTGGCGTTGGAACTGGCCGGGTTGCTGCACGCTGCGGGAGTTCCCGAGGACGTGTTCCAGGTTGTAATCGGCGAGGGCCCGGCGGGAGCGGCGCTGCTGCGGTCGCCAATCGACAAATTGGTTTTCACGGGCAGCGTTGCGACCGGAAAGCGGATCGCGGCCGCCGCTGCGGAACGATTGCTCCCCGTGGTGCTTGAACTGGGCGGGAAAGATCCTATGCTCGTGCTCGACGATGCGGATGTGGACGTCGCTTCGAGCGCGGCGGTCTGGGGCGCCTTCGTCAATGCCGGCCAGGCTTGCCTGTCCGTCGAGCGCTGCTACGTGCATCGCAGCTTGTACGAGGCGTTCGGCAAAGCGTGTGCGGAAAAGACCAAGCAGTTGCGGATCGGCAACGGCATGGATCCTCACACCGATGTGGGGCCGATGATCCAGGAGCGGCAGGTGCGCATCGTGGAAGCGCACGTTGAGGACGCGAAGGCGCGCGGGGCACGGGTTCTGGCGGGAGGGATGCGGCTTCCGGAACTCGGCGTTAATTTCTACGCACCCACGGTGCTGGCTGACGTGACGCACGACATGCGCATCATGCGGGAAGAGACGTTTGGTCCTGTACTGCCGATGATGGCTTGCATCGACGATGACGAGGCGGTGCGGCTGGCGAACGATTCTGAGTACGGCTTGGCAGCCAGCGTGTGGACGCGCGATCGCAAGCGCGGCGAGCGACTGGCGAGGCGCATCCACGCGGGAACCGTGATGGTCAACGATGTGATTTCATGCTTCGGCATCAGTGAGGCTCCGCATGGCGGGGTCAAGGCGAGCGGAGTGGGACGGACGCACGGGCGCTTCGGGCTGGATGAAATGGTACGCGTGAAGTATCTGGACATGGACCGTATGCCGGGGATGAAAAAAGTCTGGTGGCATGGGTACGGCGAGAGCTTTCGGCGGCAGATGGAAGGATTTCTGGATATGCAGTTCGCGCGAGGGTTAGGGACGCGGGTGCGCGGGGCGCTGCGAGCGGCGGGCGTGGTTACGCGCAAGCAGTTGTGATGATTCGACCGGGCTTCGCCCTGGCCGGACAGCCGAAGGCGGCTGTCTCCACATGAGTGGTGCTTGCCCCTGAATTTTCCAGGCAGGGCTACTCATTGAAACGATCGCCATGGCTTCGCGGGTGCGAGACCACCAGAAAGCGAACCGGAGTTGACGATGGATTGCGGATCTGATGACGCTTGCCGGGCAGCACCCGGATGCCGGTTCCGGCGTGCAGCAGTGAGGTCTGACCTTCCACTTCCATGATCACTTCGCCCGTGAGAATGTAGAAAAACTGCTGTGCTTTCTGGTGGTGGTGACGTATCTCGGCCGCCCCCGGAGGCATGAATTCCTCGATGACGCTGAGTTGCTCATCGTTGACGAGATACCAGGCGTCACAATCCACTCCCCAGCGATAGTGCTCGGCGGTGTCGCGGCTTATGGCCGCGGGATTGGCAGAGCAGGCGTGCACCGAAGCGAGCGGAATTTCCTTGGCCATCTTTTCGTCTCCTGCGTACCAGTGTAATCTTGTCGCCATGAATACCTCTATCCGTAGCAATCCTGATCCAGCGCGCGAAATGCTGCGGCATACCGTAGCCACGGTGGCCTATCGAGGGGGCAAAGCTCTGCGAGATGCTCCCGCGGGATTCGCCGATTTTCAGGCTGGGGAGGGAGTGCGCTCACCCGTGCAGATTGTGGCGCATGTGGGAGATCTGTTTGACTGGGCGCTCTCGATTGCCATGGGTCAGCAGAAATGGCACGACTCGAAGCCGTTGCCCTGGGAGCAGGAGGTTGAGCGATTCTTCGCCACGCTCAAGAAGTTCGATGACTTTCTGGCGTCCGGCGAGGCGATTCACGGTTCGGTGGAAAATTTATTCCAGGGACCGGTGGCTGACGCACTCACTCATGTCGGTCAAATCAATATTCTGCGCCGGCTCGCCAGCGGGCCGGTGAAGGCGGAGAACTACCACGTCGCCCAGATCGCCGTCGGACGAGTCGGCGTCGACCAAGCGAAACCCAAGCGTGAATTTTAGTGAAGGGTACCCAGAGCTAGGCTGCGAGTGCTGGCTGCTTGAATACGCCGATCTGCTCCAGCATTCCCAGCTGATCCCAGTTGTCCCAGCCCTCGACAACCTGCCCGTCGACAAAACGGGCAATCGTAATGCCTCGGCTGTGCACGGTGCGTCCGGTTGCGGGCATCCCGAGACCATCACCACTGTGCGTCATGGTGCCTGACCAGCGCAGGACTACTTTGTCGCCGGCACCAAAGACGTCTTCGACTTCCACCTTGATGTCGGGGAATGCGCCGCGAATCTCTTGCACGAACTTTACGAACTGCTCGGGCCCACGAATTTCCGATTCGCCGCCTCTTTGTCCATTGGCGACTCCGTTCGGAGCAAGCAATTCATGAATCGTTTCGATCCGGCCTTCGTTCCAAACTTCCTGGAACCAGCGTCGCATCAGTTGAATATTTTCGTCGGCTGTCATAGGCGTGTACTCCTCTCGAACGATTTCGGGCACCACACGTTAGCTCTCCGGGGCGGAGAGGGCAAGAAGAATTTCGCATGTAGGGACGGACGCATTCGTCCGTCCAACGAGCGAAACGAGCGTGTGTGGTTCCCGCGCGTTGAGAATGTGAAGCCTACGACAGCCGATCTGGAGTGGCATGTACAACAGGACGGACATCTCTGATGCGATCGTTCCCAGTTGCCGCGCTACACTTGGCGGCGAGATACTGGTGGCAAGCCAAATCCATCAAGGACATCCCATGGCCATCACCCGAAATTGCCCATCGTGCGGGAAGCCGAATCGAATTCCACCAAAGCATCTGGCCGACACCGGACGATGCGGCGCCTGCAAGAACCCCCTGCCTCCGATGGCCGAGCCGGTAGAGGTCAGCACCGCGGAGTTCGACGAAATTGTTCGCGACAGCAAAGTTCCTGTCCTGGTGGATTTCTGGGCGGCATGGTGTGGTCCGTGCCGCATGGCCGCACCGCACGTGGCCCAAGTCGCCCGCGACCTCGCCGGACGAGCCGTCGTGCTGAAAGTCGATACCGAGAAGTTCCCCGAACTGGCATCCCGGTACAACGTCCGGGGGATACCGAACTTCGCGGTATTCGCCGGCGGCAACCTTCAGTTTCAGCAAGCCGGCCTAGTGGACGCCAACACGATGAAAAGCTGGCTCGCCACGGCGGCTTAGTACATTACTTTCTTGGCCAAGACACCCGCCCGTTTTAAAAGCAGATGCTCGAAAAGCAGATACTTTAAAAGCAGATTGACTGCCTCGCCGGTGAGAGGTAACGTTCTGTACTGCGCAGGCTTCGTATTCGAAGTGGTGAAGATGGGGCGATACCATGGACGCAGGCGCGCTCCGGCATCGGGTCGTCGGATCAATCGCCCGTGCCTTGCGTGGGCACCCCGGAGTCTTGAGCGGGATCCGTTCAGCGGTCAGATCGGCCGCACTCCAACAAGACATCCTGAAGCACACGGCTGCTAGAGTTCTTCCGCAAATCATTCAGCCCGATCCCAAAGAAATCTTCCTTACGCTAACCGCGAACTGCAATCTTCGTTGCAAGGGCTGCCGGTATGGCCGCGATTTCATGCCCGGATCGCAGTTGCCTTGGCCCGTCGTGCGGGATCTGCTGGACGATTGCAAGTACTTCGGGATCAACAGCATTCGCCTCTATGGGGGCGAACCCTTGCTGCATCGCGATCTGCCAAAAATCGTGGAGCATGCGAAAAAGCTTGGTCTACATCCCTGGCTAACGACCAACGGTATCTTGCTCAAGGAAAAGATCGACGAACTCTACGACATGGGGCTACGCGATATAAGCGTCGGATACTACGGAACCGGCGAGGAATATGATGCCTATGTCCAGCGCAAGGATCGTTACACCGCGTTGGAGCGAGGGGTCGCGTATGCCCGCGAGCGCTACGGCCCGGAGCTTAACATTGCGCTGGGCTGGGTTCTGATGCGCCCCACCTGTAACGTCGATGAAATCCGGCGGCTGTCGAAGTTCGCGGAGAGATATTCCGCCCCCATCGGCGTGAGCCTAATCCACTATTCGCTTCCGTATTTCACGGAAGGGCCGGAACAGGAATTGCAATTTCGTCCGGAGGATCGTGCGGCAATCGAGGGAGCCGTAGCCGAACTAATTCGCATAAAACAACTTCGTCCTGAGTTGATCCAACAGTCTCTGATGGCCCTTCGCTCCATCCCTGACTGGCTACTGAAGAAAGCGGATATGCGGGTGGGACCGATACCACCTGCTTTGGGTGGGAGCTGACGGCACGGTTCAACTTTGCTATGTCACCTTCAAACTTGGAAACTTGCACGAGCAAAGACTCGCCAGCATGCTTTTTACTCGCGAGCATAAAGAGGCCGCGCGGGATGCATTTCTGCTGAACTGTCCGAATTGCCATTGCAGCTACAACAGCCGGATTGAGAAGGATCTGGGAAGCCGTTTGCGCTACTCGTAGGGTTCGAGATGAAGAAGCCCGACTTATTTCTGGTGGGCGCACCGCGGTGCGGCACAACTGCTCTCTACACCTATCTGAAGCAGCACCCGGAAATATTCCTGTCGCGCATTAAAGAGCCTCAGTTTTTCGCCGGCTTCCTGGGGGAGCAAAGGCGCATTCAAAACTGGCCCGATTATCTGAGCTGTTTTGCCGGAGCGAATGGTGAAAAGAGGATCGGAGAGGCATCGGTGGCGTATCTTGCCGCGACCAATTCCGCCAGGGACATAGAGGCCTTCAGCCCGGAAGCACGGATCATCATTATGCTCAGAAACCCGTTGGATGTGATGCACTCGCTGTATCACTTGCGTCGCTTCAACGATCTGGAAGATGAGCTGAGTTTTGAAGCAGCTCTTGCGGCAGACGAACGCGGACGAAGGGCGTATGAGCAGACATATCGTGCGAAGGTTTCGTTTTCGGAACAGGTCAAACGGTTCGTCGACGCATTTGGGCGGGATAAGGTTCACATCATCATTTTCGATGACTTCGTTGCCGATACAGCTTTGGTGTATCGAACGACGCTGGAGTTTCTGGAGGTTCGACCCGACGGGCTTACGACTTTTCCCGTGGTGAACGCGAGCCCGCGCGCGCGAAGTAAAGTGCTTCGCAAGACGGTGAGCCAGCCACCACAGCGCTTGCGGTCTATGCTCCACCGGCTCACGTCCGAGCGGGTTCGGTCGAGTGCAGGTCGTTTCTTGAATCGGCTGAATATTGTCTACGAAAAAAGATCGATCGGGCCCGAACTGAGATCCCGCTTAAGCATTGAATTTGCGCCCGAAGTCGAAAGATTGAGCGCGGTGGTTGGCCGGGACCTGAACGGGTGGTGTCGCACATAACTAAACGCTCGAACCGCATCTGCGACAGTGCATGCGGCCTGCTCCCCCGAGCGAAAAGTGAACTATGGTCGGGGCAAGTCGAGCAGTATGACTTCCGAGTGCTCTTGCACTCGTTCGAGGACGACTTCACTTCCGTCTGGGGAAATGTCGAAAGCGCGAATATCAAAATCGGGAGGGAGGTTCGTCAACTGTCTCTCAACTCCCGTTTCCAGGTCGACGAGCCAGAGATTTTTGTGCTGAATTTCCCCTCGTAGAAACACGAGCGACCGTCCCCCGCCCAGGAAGGCGAGGTGTCGAGTTCCCCGCGTCAGTGTCAAGGCAGGCAGGGGATGGACTGCTCCGTCGACGTTGACGGCCTTGACCAAAAACGTGGTTCCGATATCGGGTCCAGAGTAAACAACGAAACGGCCGTCGAGCGACCACGCAGGGTCGACTGCATAATCCGCGACAAATAGTTCGGGGGGCCGACCGTCAAGCGGCACGCGAAACAGGTGTGGGACACCATGGTCATCGGCCGCTGAAGTGATGGATTGCCCATCGGGCGTCCATGCGGGTGAGCCGCGTAGATCCAGAGAATGCGACACAATCCGCGCATTGGTGCCGTCGGATTGCATCACGTACAAGAGCGTTTGCCCACGTTGACGGACGGAAAACGCAATCGACCGTCCATCAGGGGCGATGACCGGGCCCCCAAAAATGTGTGCTCCCAGACCGCTCCACAATTCCGTGCCCGTTCCATTGGTGAGCTTCCAGATGCTCTCGCTTGCGCCCGCCGCAGAAACATACAAAAGGTAATTTGGACCGAGTCGCGGAGAGAACCCGCTGCTGGTTGTCAGAGAGATTGGATCCGCCGTCGACGGCGCGGGGGATGAAGCAGAGATCCGCTGACGCCAAAGTGTTCTCTTTGGACTAGCCAGCGTGGCAACCAGCCGACGACCGTCAGCACTCGCGGCCAGCGACGTGTATCGATCAAGCCCCGATGTCAGACGATGCGGAATGCGGCGTTCGACGTCCATGCTATAAAGCCAAGGCCCCGAACCGTCGGGATCGCTGGCTAGGTACATCAGCGTCCGCCGATCCAATAAGACCGGATGGCTTACGCGAGCATTGTGCGATGTGATCCGTTCAGGAGTCCCACCGGCTGGGCTGACTCGCCAGATGTCCAATCTGTCTGGGAGAGCGCCCTGCACGAAGTAGATGAACGATGCGTCAGGCGCCCACAAGGGAAAATGAGAATGCAGACCTGCCGGCGCAGTGAAGATGTGTCTGCTCTCGGATCCAGTGTTGCCGGCCGACACGAACAGCGGGTCTCCGGGGCCGGGCGTGTGGTACGTGAGGCGCGAGCCGTCGTGCGACCAGTCGAACTCGGCCACTCCTTCAAGGTATGGCCTCGGTGCGCCACCCAGAGTCGGTACTGCCCATATGCCGATTTCGCCCCCGTCCGAGCCGCCGGGCTTGCGAACCCAAAACGTGACGAGAGATCCGTCCGGCGAGAATCCCAGCGTCCGGATCGACGGATTGACGAGTTCCGGAACACTGCCGTGCGTCAGGTTGTGGAACTCCCCGGAACCGACCTGCGTGACCCAGACATCCATTGGCCCGTCGCGGTCTGAGAGCAATGCCACGAAATGGCCGTCGCGGGACACCGCAGCAGCCTGCTCCACTCCCTCAAAATCGGTGACGGACTGAAATCGTGCATTTGCGATAGGGCTTCGCCAAAAGTACTCAGTTTTGCGGAGCCAAAGGCCTGTGACAATTGTCACAGCGAGTGCCGCCGCCAGCGCCAAGCCGAACCGCCAGCCCGGCGAGGTAGCCGGTCGCGGCGGTGGTGCAACGGGATTTGGCGTGGGGACGTTGTTCCCATTTCCCGGCGTTGCTCGCAGATTCCGGCTGCGCGACCATGCGTCCAATTCCGCCCGTGAGGCGTAGACCGACCCGATCCTGTCGTGCAGGTGCCGATGAACGGGCATCCCCTCCCGTTTCTCCCAGCGCTGGACCGTGGTGACGTCGCGGCTGAGGTGAGCCGCGATCTCCTTCCACGAATCCAGCCGGTCCTCGAGCGGCTGCTCGGGCGGCTGTGTCTTTAGGGATGGTTCATCCATCGCTCTCCTGGTATTGGGTCCGCGGTCCCGACGAACCCGGGAGCCCAGATTGTAGCCTCGTCCGCTGGCAAAGGCACGGCAAAACGCTGCATTCCACGGCAAATTGCGGATCGCCCGCAATCCTGCGCCTTACCGCTTGTGAGCCTCCACCCGAGTGTCCGATGGTGATCGAGCGTCTGAAGTGAATCCCAAAATTGACAATCGGAGGGTGTTTCCATGAAAAGCAAAGCAATCGAGCGGACGGCGCTCACCATCGCATTTCTCCTGCTAGTGGCCAGTGTCGGCACGCTGGCTCAGAATTCGGCAGCAACGACATTCGGCGGGGAACTCAATGCCTATTCGCCGCAAACTACCGGCTCAAGCGGCACAACGGGCCCGTATGAGATACGAGGTCCTTGGTCCCTGACGGTGAAGGGAAGCACCGCGAACTTCTCAGCAGACGTCAATATGGAAGAGTCAGATGGCTGGTGCATCAGCCAAAACGGTTCAAACTTTGATCCGGCCGCGCGCGGTGCTCACACCCACCACATCACTCTCGTCAATGCCGGTGTCACGCAGACTACCGCTGGCTTTGAAGTAACCGGCTCCGCCACGATTATGGCGAACGGAACCATCGCCGCCATTTCACCCTCCGTTTTGACCATAGACGTCACAGGGGGCACGGACCGGAAGTTCTCCAATATCACGCTGACCTTTCAGGCCCCAGCCTCCGGACACTTTGGAACGGAGCCCGTACCGGGTGTAATCCGAAGCATCACGGGATCAAGCGGCAAAAAACGAAAGTAGATCCGAGGTCGGTCGCGGTCTCTGAAAATCGGCGTTATCAGATCTCCGGAGCGCCGCACCCGCCCGCGCCACCTGCCCGAGACGCGTAGACAGATTCCCTCCGGTCCACGCGTCTCGGGCGGGTTGCTCACTCTTGACGCTAGAACCTCGGTAGCCACCCAGGATTTCTGCCCGGTAAATGTGGGCCACTCGCATCCCCAATCCACACGACATGCCCCAGATCTTCCACCACCTCAGCGAGCCACTCATGGTTGCCCGAGGCCTCCACTCCGATTAATGCCGGCACCGTCAACGACTCGCACAACCGCTTGCCCTCTACGTCGCCGCCAGCTGGGGAAATCTCAGGGAAGCGGACGCAGACTAGCTTTGCGAATGACGGAAATCAAGCGACGCATCGCCTCTCACCCCAGCCAGTTAGGGGTTTCCC
The DNA here is from genome assembly GCA_963731405.1 of uncultured Acidobacteriaceae bacterium. Lineage (GTDB taxonomy): Bacteria > Acidobacteriota > Terriglobia > Terriglobales > Acidobacteriaceae > Sulfotelmatobacter. Next base: position 229,456 of record CAVSVS010000014.1, read on the forward strand.
TAGTTGTCTAGATTGGAAGTCAGACCTAGGCTTCTTTCAGAAATGAGTCCCGCGCAATGATCCCCTGATCACACGGGACCATTCGAACACGACATTTTTTGATCTCGTCTGCTGAACATTTCAACCGCATCGCACGGTTGCCCTTCTGCCGGGAAATCTGTTGCGGTTCGACATGAGTCGAGGCCCCATGATTCTGAAAACAAAGGGTGCAACGGTCCGCTCTTTAGTAGCTATTCTCTGCACCACTGTCCTTTCACTGGGCGACACTTTCGCGGATGTGTCGTTCAATTCGCAAGAGCCTGTGTCGTCGCCGCAAAACAAGGCAGCCAAAATTCCCGCCGAACAGTTGGATTCTCTCGTAGCACCCATAGCACTCTATCCAGATCCATTGCTGGCGCAAGCTCTGGCGGCGTCCACGTATCCTCTCGAAATCATCCAACTCCAGCAGTGGCTCGACAAGAATAAGGGCCTGAAGGATAAAGCACTCGCAGATGCTGTAGCGAAAGAGTCCTGGGATCCAAGCGTCCAGGCGCTGGCTGCCCTGCCAGATGTGGTGAAGCGGTTGGCGGACGATATTCAGTGGACCACCGATCTAGGCAATGCGTTTCTGGCGCAGCAGGGCGACGTCATGGATGCCGTGCAGCGCATGCGCAAGAAAGCCCAGGATAAGGGCAATTTGCAATCGACTGAGCAGCAAAAGGTGGAAACCAAGACCATCGAGAACAAGAGTGTGATCGTGGTCGAGCAAGCAAACCCGCAAGTCGTGTATGTGCCTTCTTATGATCCCGTCATCGTCTATGGTCCGCCGATATACCCTTACCCTCCCATCTATTATCCGCCGCCGGGATACTATGCCGCGGGAGTAGCAATTTCCTTTGGCGTCGGCGTCATGATGGGGGCCTTTTGGAGTGGCGGTTGGGGTTGGGGCTGCGGATGGGGCGGCAACAATAATATCTATATCAACAACAACAACAACTTCAACCGCAACACGAACATCGGCGCGCGCCCCTCGAATCCAATAGCAGGCGGTGGAAATCGCGGCAACATTGGTGGGGCGGGCGGAGCCGGCGGCGTCGGTGGAGTCGGCGGGGTCGGCGGCGCTGGTGGGGTCGGCGGGGCCGGTGGTGTCGGTGGAGTTGGTGGGGCTGGCGGAGTTGGTGGAGCGGGTGGCGCGAATCGCCCATCCACGTTGCCCTCGGGTGGCGGCGGGAATCGCCCTTCCACGCTGCCATCGGATGGTGGTGGACGCAGCAACTGGCAGCACAATCCCGAACACCGCGGCGGCGCTCCCTATCGAGACCGCGCGACCGCAGATCGATTTGGTGGCACGACGCGGGGCGATTCGCTCGCCAATCGCCAGGCCAGCGCCCGGCAACAGGTTGGACGGCAAGGCGGCAATCTGCCAAGCAACCGGGGAGCAACTGCCGGTGCGAGCAATCGGGCTGGAGGCACCGGCCTTGGGAACAGGGCAGGTGGAGGCGGAGCAGATCGCATTGGAGGTCGTGATCTTTCTCGCAGCGGCGGCGGAAACCGGGATGCCTTCGGCGGAGGTTCCCGCGGTTATAACGGATCGAGTACTCGATCCAACAGCAGTCGCGGTGCATCCAGCATGGGGTCTCGGGGCGGAGGCGGGGGCGGTCGCTCGAGGGGTGGTGGGGGTGGGCGGCGCTGATAGCCGATAAAGGACTCGGAGATTGACGAGAAGACACTGGAGCACGGAATGAACTCAACATCTGCGAATAGAAAATTCTTCGGATTTCTTGGGATGGGTGTCGCCTTGGTGTGGGCCGGCCTGTTCACGCCGGTCGGGTCTGCTGCGCAGGCGACTGCTGCGGGAAAGACTCCCTCTTCCACTACCGCAGCACCTGAAGGTGCGAGGCGGTTTGACACTCCGCAGCAGGCTGCGGATGTACTCGTCGATGCTGCCGACAAGTTCGACGTGGTTGCGCTCGGTCAAATCTTCGGGCCGGGCGGAGATGACATCGTATTCAGCGGCGAGTTCGCGCAGGACCGGCAACACGCCGCCAATTTTGTTGCCCAGGCCCGCGAAAAAAAGAGAGTTTCGGTCGATCCGAAGAGTGGGACCCGGGCATTCCTTCTCGTGGGCAACGAGGATTGGCCGTTCCCCGTGCCGTTGGTGAAGAGAGGTGACAAGTGGTCGTTTGACTCCAAAGAGGGCTGGCAAGAACTCCTCTATCGGCGCATCGGCGCCAATGAACTGGACGCTATCGCGATCTGCCATGGCTACGTGGAAGCACAGCATGAATACGCCCTTCAGCCTCGTGAAGGATACAGCGTGAACCAGTACGCTCAGCGCATCGTAAGCACGCCCGGCAAGCAGGACGGCTTGGCGTGGCAAAACGCCGATGGCGGCTGGGATGGTCCGATCGGCGAAAAGATCGCCCGCGCTATCGAGCAGGGCTACACCAGTGGCGCCGATCCATACCACGGCTATTTCTTCAAAATTTTGAAGGGGCAAGGGCCCGCCGCGCCACTCGGTACGATGGATTTTGTTGTGAAAGGGTTAATGATCGGCGGCTTTGCTTTAGTCGCCGCTCCGGCAGAATACGGCGTAACTGGAGTGAGAACCTTCATCGTCAGCCACGACGGGGTTGTCTATGACACTGACCTTGGACCGAAGACCCTCGACGAGTTCAAGAAGATGGAACTCTTCAACCCTGACAAATCCTGGAACCCCGTGCCCGACGAAGAGGAATAGAAAAGCAAGTTCCACGACTTTGGGAATCGGCTCAGACCGCAGAGCAAGCCAATATCGAAATGATCGCCACCCAGGGTTTGTGCTCGCCGCCGCAACGACCGCCGCCCCGGCCTCTACGACGCGTACCGCGAAGCCTGGCGCCTCCTCCGCCCAGAATGAAAATGGCGCTGCAAAGATGGCGGGTGGCCTGGACAATCGTATCTTTCCCAAACCCGAGGGTGCCCCGTTCAAGCTCAGCTAGAGCGGGGTTTTTCTGCCGGCGCCCACACAGTCGCGCTCAGGAATATTCCCGCACGTTCCCGAGTGCGAGCGGTCCACCGCGACTCAATCTCAACTGTCCCCATCTCTCCGGTCGCGTAATGACGGAAACTGCTCCACGGCCAGTCCTCAGGTTTCGCCACGAGCCCGCGCCTCACCGGATTTCGGTGAAGATAGCGCAGCTTCTCTCGAAACTTTCGTTCACTCCAGACATTGAAGTCGTAGTAACGCTCTTGCCAGAACGGTTCCTCGGCCCGCAGGGCGAGCCGACGTGCCACGCCTTGCTTCAAAGATTTCAACGCCTGCGCAAGCGTGCTGCGCTGGGGTTCGTTCATGAGCAGATGCACATGCTCCGGCATGATGACGTATCCGTACACGCAGAGCCCGAAAGATTGCCGGACCCGTTCCAACGCGGATACGAAGATTGTGCAGGCTTCTGAGCTGGTGAACTTCGCTTGTCGGTGGTAGCAGCTAAAAGTTAGGAAGTGGTTCTGGCGGGTTTGCTGAAGGCGCTTCAGCGACCAGGGCATGAGGGAAGAGTATTTGCAGTTGCTTGTGAATGTCTGTGACGAATCGACATCGAAGTCAAAATCCCCGCTCAAGCTGAGCTTGAACGGGGCACCCTCCAGAGTTGAATACGATCGCGAAAGCAGTGAGGCTTTAAGAAACTCGAGGGTAGCGAACCCGAGGGTGCCCCATTCTAACGTCGCTCGTTTTGCGGCGTTAGAGTGGGGACTTTATTCGCTCCAAAACACCATTGTCATTCCGACCGGAGCCGGAGCGAACGCGACGGCGCAGTGGAGAGCCTGCCCTGAGCTCGCCCCAATGGGTTAAGCGGCAACTCGTTCCGTAGCCCGGGCCTGGTGCGGTGCGCCCACGTAGGGGAATTGCGCGAGCAGGTCTTTGTGGGGCCCGACCTTATCTTGCGTCACCTTTCCATTGCTAAGGAGAGGGAGGAAGAAATCCACGACGTCGTCGGTGAGTGTCCGGCCATTGGTCGGGTAGACTGCCGGCTTTGTTGGGTCATAGGGGAGGACGTCCGGCAGCAAGGTCCCTGCGACCCGCGTTGCTTCCGCTGGCGTATATCCACCGGCGTGCTCCAGCGCGTGCGCGAACACGGGGACGAAGCGGGCGTCGCCCGCCGGCTCCGCAGCGAGATAGGCGGCGTTCTGTTCGCCGGCGAGGAAGGGAGTTTGATTGGACCGCGCACCGCGATCGGCCTGAACCCATTTCCCGCTTGTGCCGTCCAGGGTGCGAGCCCACAGGCCCACCTTTCCACTGCCGAGGGCAGAGTTGGGCACTTCCAGCACGATACTGCACACGTCCTTGTCGGCGAAGTAATCGTCACCGGTGAATTGCAGGTTGTTCAGGGCTCCCTGGACGTCGAAGAAAAAAGGATCGCCGCGCCAGCCGGCGAAGAAGCGGTAGTCCCCGGCCTCCGCCACCTGTGTCTCGGTCCCCGTCGAGACCGGAACTCCCTCGACGATGACTTGCCCTTCCTCGCCGATGCCAGCGGCCTGCGCGCCCTCAACGCGGCGAAGCGTCGCGGTCTGCGCCCCGTCCGCGGAGGACGCGAAGCGCACCCGGTACGCGATATCGGCTACGTTATCGCCGTTCGTATCAATCCTAAGTTCATAAATCGCCTCGGGCGAGAAGGCGACGTCCGTCGTGGGCCCTGGCGGGTTCACGCCGGTGGACGGATGTACGTTCATAATCAAGATCGATTTGCTGGCATCACCAGGTTTCGGGAAAGCAAATAGGTCGGTGAAGTCCAGGCGGGCATCCCCATGGGGGAATCCAAAGTCGGGGCCGGAATAATGGTGGGACATGGCTTTTCCTCGCTTTAGGTGAGATTGAGATTCAACGCAGAATTTCCGATTGGGACTTCTGGTCAGCGGATTATACGCTTCTCCATAGCTAGACATGATGAATCTGCCAAGGCCTGGCCTGGTGCTCCGAAGTATCAATGGGCTGCGTGCGCCATCTTAGCCCGTACTCCCATGAGGACGGGAGGCGCACCTTTAACGCCCGGGTGGCCCATCCTTTGCGTTCTTTGCAAAGGATGGGCATTGCCAAATCTGATCCATGTGGGATTTGGATTGTCTCTACTCGCCCCGCGCGCCTTATAGGGAAAGGAAAGCCCAACGGATCGGAAGTCCGGCATGCCCAACTTTTGCAAGGAATGCATAAGGATGGGCCACCCGGGTTTGTGCTCGGTAAAGGTGGGCCACCCGCGACCACGAGAGCCCTCCGAGTTCTTGAGCAGCCACACTTGGGCTAAGTACCTTTGTAATGTGTCATACCGCTGCGTTCTCTTTACCATCTCTCCATACAACATTTCCAACAAGGAAAGCCGCAGATTTTCGGAATGAGTTTCCGACGCGAAAGGAAGCTGATCCGGAAAGTATGCAGGTCTCTACACTAGTTCGAGGCTAAGTGAACCGTCCTGTCTTAAGCGCGCTGATCGTTCTCTCCGGCCTTTTGCTGGGGGTGCTGCATTACAGATTGAAGCCTTCGCCCACGAGCAACGAGGTTCGCGACGGGGCCCGCAGCATGATCGGATACGCAGAGTGGCGAGGCCAGATCGCGCCAGATTTCGAACTTAAAACCAACGATGGCGTAACTTTCCGGCTCTCGGAGAACGTTGGAAAGAAAATTATCGTTCTGAATTTCTTCGCTACGTGGTGCGGTCCGTGCCGCGCGGAAATGCCGGAGCTGAATCGTTACTTCAACCAGCACAAGAACGAGTCCTTTCTGCTGCTGGCTATCGATTCTGAAGAACAGCCGGATCGAGTAGAAGAGTTCTTGAACGAGCTGAAGCTGGATTTCCCGGCGGGAATTGACCGTGGCGCAATCCAGAGGCAATACGGCATCAGTTCCTTTCCCACGACCGTTCTGATCGGCATTGACGGCAAGGTGCAGTTCTACGAGACCGGGTCCCTGGCAAATGCGGACGTCGCTTTTGACAAGCTGCTCACGGCGAATCTGGACCAACTCAAGCTGGGCCGCGGGATTTCTGCCGACGATTACAGACGGGAAGCACAACTCCACCCGTCGCTTCCAGTGAACCAGCCGGAGACCAAGAGCTCCGAGGAGCATGAGTACAAGTTCGACGATCGCGGCAAACGTATCGTGGCACATATGGATTGCCCCTGCGGCTGTGACAAGAAAGTCCAGACGTGCACGTGCAACACCTCGAGCAACATCAAGAAAGCGCTGGCCAATGAAAATTTCGAAGACCAATCCGATGAAGCGATCATGAAGAGCCTGAACAAACGCTTCTGCTCGGGGGCTATGTGATCCGAGCCGAGAACGTTCGCGTAAATTTTCGACGGGGCCTGTTCCGCCGCCAGATCCAGGCTCTCCAAGGGTTGACTCTCGAGGTGCGCGACGGCGACTTTTTCGCTCTTGTCGGACAAAACGGAGCTGGGAAATCAACCGCGATGTACTGCTTCCTGGGCTTGATGAAGCCCACGTCCGGCCGGGTCGAAGTGATGGGGAGCATTCCCGACCTGGGACGGCCCGTTTATAGCAACATCGCTTATCTGCCGGAAGAGCCGCACTATCATCTCTATCTCACCGTCAAAGAGGCCACGCGCTACTATGCGTCGCTGTATGGGCGGCGCGTTTCCGAGAAGGCAATCGATCAGACTCTCGAGCGCCTGGGGTTGTCGGAATTCAAGAATCTACAGTTGTCGAAGTGCTCCAAGGGCATGAAGCAAAAAGTAGGAATTGCCCAGTGTCTGATTCATGAAACGCAATTGTTGTTTCTCGATGAACCGACGCGCGGGCTCGATCCCATCGCCGTGCGCGAGTTCCGCGAGACCTTGCGGGAGATCCATCAGCGCGGGGCGACCATCGTGATGAACTCGCACGTTCTTTCTGAAATCGAAATGTTGGCCAACCGCGTGGCGATCATCGAAGCTGGTCGCGTGGTCGCGCAAGACGAGTTGAGCAATCTGCTCACACCCGATCGCGAGCTGTACAGTGTGACGTTCGAAGCCAACGGTTCCGTGCCGGACTATCTGAGCGCACTCGAACGGCAGGGAACGGTGGTTAAAGGCGTGATACCGAAAGACAGACTCTACGACTTTATGGAATTCAGCCGCGCCTCTGGGCTTCCTTTGCGTGAGTGCTCGTTGAAAAAGACGTCTCTGGAAGACAAATTCTTCAATATCGTGAAGGGCGGACAAGAGCCGGTGACCGCGACTCCTGTGGAGCCGTTAAAGTAAAACCTTATGGCGGAACTGTTGAGAGCAAATGTTATCGCGCATCTGACCTTCTATCGGAAGAGCCGGCTTCTATTGGCCTTTCTGATCCTATTTGCCGTGCTTACCGGCTTGGAGTGCGTGCCGCAGCTGTTCGTTGCCTCGGGCGTGCAGAACTTCAACAGTCTCCGCGAAATCTACGGTACGCTCAACTTTTTCCTGCTGCTGTTCGCTGCCGGACTGGGTCTCTTCGTCATCTCGTCGCACTTGCGCAGTCGGAGCCTGAAGATGGTTTTCACCAAGCCATGTCCGCCGGCTGTGTGGCTCGTCTCGGCCTTCTTGGCAGCGGTCATCGTCGCGTTCTTGCTCAACGGTGTGGTTCTCGGCGGGATGACCGTGCTCTCCATGCTTTGGCATATCCCCATCCGTTCCGGTCTGATCTTTGTCTCCGCAGATACATTCATCGCTTCGATCGGGCTTGCCGCGTACCTGATGCTGCTGGCGACCGTGGTGCACCCCGCCATCGCAGCGATTCTGGCGATTATTTTCAATGGCGACATGTTCTATGAGGGGCTGGTGTGGGCACAGTCGGCGATTCGTGCGGGGAACCATAGCGGCGGCCTGCATACTTTCGAGCGGGTCTTACACTTCCTGTATCTCGCAGCGCCCATCGTACATCCGTTCGGCAAAGAGACCGGGAATATCTACGTCAGTCTGCGGGTGATGCACGGCGAGTGGAAATATCTCCTCTATTCGTTGGGCTACTCACTGGCGCTGGCGGCCTTCTGCTATCTCGTCGCTCTCTCAGCTTTGCAGCGGAAGAGACATATATAGGATCTCTCTTCTCCTGCCCAAATCCGAGCTCATCCCCGCGTTCTTGATCCCGAGTGGACCGAAAACCGTGTCTTCCCTCCGGATTCGGAATTGATTCAGGCGCTTACCTTTACGCTCCCCAACTCCCCGTGATATCCTCATAAATGTCACAAAGACAATCGATTAAAGACAGGAGTGCACCAGGCAAGTGTTAGCCAGAGAGCACAAGAAATCCCTCATCGACCAATACGGGACGCATCCCAGCGATACCGGTAGCCCTGAAGTCCAGATCGCGTTGCTGAGCGAACGCATTGGCCAATTGACGGAGCACTTCAAGACGCACCAGAAAGACCACGGCTCGCGCCGCGGCCTTCTCATGCTGGTCAGCAAGCGGCGTAGCTTGCTCGACTACCTGAAGAAATACGATTCCGAGCGCTACAAGACCGTCATCACTAAACTCGGTATCCGCAAGTAGTTCGAAGGCAAGGTTTCAAGGTGACAACGTTTCAAGGTTTCAAAGACCTTGAAACTTTGAACCCTGTGAAACTTTGAAACTTCGCCTAGCTATTTCTGAAGAACCGTCTCTGGGGAGACGGTCCAGCATCGAGGAATTCTCTACACGTGCGTTTTTCAAGCGCTGATCCCTCGCCACAACCTGGCACCAGTCCGGTGCCTTGGCCCTTCCGCGCGTCTGTATCGGTATCTCGGGGAAGGTTCGCCTGCCTGCTGCAATTCAAAGGAATGAAATTATGAAACCAGAAGCAACCAGCGTTACAGTCCATCTCACCGGCGGTAAAGAAATCTCATTTGAAACAGGAAAGCTTGCCAAGCAAGCCGGCGGCGCCGCCGTAGTAAGACTCGGTGAAAACGTCGTCCTCGCCACCGCCACCGCCAACCCTGATCCGCGCGAAGGCATCGATTTTTTCCCTCTCACCGTTGATTACCGCGAATACACCTACGCCGGCGGACGTTTCCCCGGAGGCTTCATCAAGCGCGAAGGCCGCATGAGCGAGCGCGAAGTGCTCACCAGCCGGCAGATTGACCGGCCGGTGCGTCCCATGTTTGCCGAGGGATTCAAGTGCGAGACCCAGATCATTGCGTTCGTGCTGTCGGCTGACAGCAATAACGATCCGGACGTGCTCGGGATCAACGGCGCGTCGTGCGCGCTGACGCTCTCTGACATTCCGTTCATGGGTCCGATCGGCGCGGTGCGCGTTGGATTGGTGGATGGGCAATTCATCGTGAATCCCACGTACGACGAGATGCGCGGCGGCCTGGTCAACATCATGGTGGTCGGGACTGCGGACGGCATCGTGATGATCGAGTCGGGCGCGAAGGAAGTAAAAGAAGAGACCGTGCTGGATGCGATCGAGTTCGGACACACCGAGATCAAGAAGATCTGCAAGGCCATCAATGAGCTGCGCGACAAAGTCGGCAAGCCGAAGCGGAAGGTTGAGCCTCCGCAATTCGACGAGGCTTACTACAAAGACTTGAAGAAGCGCATCGGCGCTCAGCTGGAGGATGCGCTCGACACCAAGAAGCATCCCAAGGCCGAGAGCTACACGCTGGTCAAAGACATCAAGAAGAAGCTGGCTGCCGATTTGCCGGAAGACGACGATGAAGCCAAGCTCAAACTGAATCACTACTACGAGACGCTGCGCGAGCGGATCTTCCGCGAGCAGGTGATCAATCAGAAGCGGCGTCCGGACGCGCGCGCCTTCGACGAAGTGCGCGACATCTGGATCGAAGCCGGCGTGTTGCCAAGAACCCACGGCAGCGCCATCTTCACCCGCGGCGAAACCCAAGCGCTGGTCACAGCAACTCTGGGCACCAGCGATGACATGCAACGCCTGGAAGGATTCGAAGGCGAATCCAAAAAACGCTTTTTACTCCACTACAATTTCCCGCCGTTTTCGGTGGGAGAAGTGGGATTCATGCGAGGAGCGGGACGGCGTGAGATTGGGCACGGGGCGCTGGCGGAGCGGGCGGTTTCGGCCGTGCTTCCGACGGAAGAGAAGTGGCCTTATGCGATGCGCGTCGTGTCCGACATTCTCGAGTCGAATGGATCGTCGTCGATGGCAACCGTTTGCGGAGCGTCGGTTGCGTTGATGGATGCGGGCGTTCCGTTGAAGGCTCCGGTGGCCGGAGTGGCGATGGGACTGGTGAAGGAAGGCGATCAGTACGCGATCCTGACCGACATTGCGGGCGCGGAAGATCACTACGGCGACATGGACTTCAAGGTCGCCGGGACACGCGATGGCATTACCGCGCTGCAGATGGATATTAAAGTGACTGGCATTACTTCGCAGATTATGCGCGAGGCGCTGGAGCAGGCGCAGCGGGGACGGATGCACATTCTCGGAAAGATGGAGGAAGTGCTGCCGTCGGGACGCGAGAAGATTTCCGACTACGCGCCGCGCTTCTATACCGTGCAGATTCCGGTCGACAAGATTCGCGACCTGATCGGGCCGGGCGGGAAGATGATTCGCAGTATCGTGGAGCAGACCGGAGTGAAGATCGATGTGGAAGATTCCGGACTGGTCAAGGTGGCGTCGAGCGATCAAGAGTCGGCGGCGAAGGCGCTGCAGATTATCGGGGACATCACGGCGACCGCCGAGGTAGGGAAAACGTATCTCGGGAAGGTTACGCGGCTCGCGGACTTTGGCGCGTTCGTGGAAATTCTGCCGGGGACGGACGGGCTGCTGCACATCAGCGAAGTGGCGGAACATCGCATTGCTGACGTCCGCGACGAACTGAAGGAAGGCGACCAGGTGCTGGTGAAAGTGCTGGCGGTGGAGGGCAACCGCATCCGGCTATCGCGAAAGGCGATTTTGAAGGAACAGCGCGCGAAGATGGGTGGCGGGGAAGCGCCTCCGGTTGCTGCGGCAGCGCCGTCGGGCGATGGAGAACCGGCGATGACTGGTTCGCTTGTAATTGAAGGCGGCGGGGATTTTCCCGATGAGCCGGACTCTGAGCCGAACTTCAACCGCGATGGTCCACCTCCCGTGAGTGCTGGGGGCGGTGGAGATCGTCCTCGGAGCGGAGACCGAGGCGGGGATCGTGGCCGCGGCGGGCGTCCTGGTGGTGGGGGCGGTGGCCGCGGACGTGGCCGCGGCGGACGTCATGGTGGAGGCGGTGGCGGTGGACGCCACGGCGGCGGGGGCGGCGGCGGGGGGCGACACTAGAACTTCTCTGCCACGGATTGAACGGATTTTCACGGATACGAATGAACAAGGGGCCGCAGAAATATTCTGCGGTCCTTTTTCCTTTGAGCGGTCGGTCATGGTATAAGTCTCCGGGCAGATTTCTGCCTTGAAACTACAAATTCGGAGAATATCGAATGAAGAAGATGGGGATTGCGGTTTTGTTGGCGATTTCTACGTTCGTGCTTGCGGCTGTGCCTGCGGGGTGGAAGGTGGTTACGGATCGGAAAAAGACTTGCCAGTACGCTGTTCCGGCGGATTGGACGCCGGATACGCTGCTGGTCGGAACGGCGACCTCGGCTGATAAGAAGATCAACGTGGTGGTTCATGGCAACCAGCAATCGCTGGCGGAAATCAAGCCGATGGTCCAGCAGATGATTCCGCCCGACAAGACGATCGAAGACAACGGCAAGCGATATTGGTATTCGTACAAGCACTTGTCGAATGGCGGCGACCTGCCGGGAACGAACTGGTACGTGGCGGTAGCGGTTTCCGGAGGGGTGTGTGCGGCGCAAGTGGGCTTCAAGGATCCGGCGGGAGAAGCGGTGGCGAAGCAGATTGTCGACACGATTGGAGCGGCGAAGTAGGGGGCGTGGGATCTTAGCGTGTGACTGTTGGGTGATACGCGCGAGATCCCTCTCTTCGCCTGAACGGCGGCTACGTTCGGGATGACGCTGTCGAGGCGATGAACGAGGCTGGTAAATATACGCATGCATTTCTTGCTCGCGGGGCGAAAACTATTCCCTTCGACGACGATTAAGCCACGACGATGGCTCTCGCGGGGACTACAGCGACTCCCGTAGCCGCCCAGAAAACATGCCTGACATGCAATTCTGATACGCTTCAGCAGTCTAGCTAAATCCTTCGATTGCAATGGCGATCGTCCGTGGAAAGTGGAAGCGGCGTTTTGTTGGCAGACCGTTTGCTAAGTCTTCCGGAAGAGCCGCCTGGCTCCTGGAGGATTTAGTGAAAACCAAGATTCGTTCGCTCTCGTTTCTCGCCACCCTGGCAGTCGTCCTCGGTATGATCTCCTGGGGCAGTGCGTTGAGTGCTCAAACATCACCGTCATCGCAGTCTGACCAGCAGGCACAGCAGCCGGCTCCGCCGCCGGATACGCAGTCGACGCCGACAGATCAGCAGACCCAGCCACCTGCGCAAGCGCCGGACACGACGCCGTCGCAGCAGCAGACGCCCAATACGCCTCCGGCAACGCAACAGCCCCCGGCCACACAGACTCCGGATCAGGCTCAGGCACCGGACTCTAAGGGCGCGATGCCAAACGCTACGGACAGTCAGACTTTCTCGGGTACGGTTATGAAGTCGGGCGACAAGTACGTGTTGAAAGATGATTCCGGCAAAACCTATGACATCGATCACCAGGACGAGGTGAAGAAGTTTGATGGCAAGCGCGTGCGCGTAAAGGGCAAACTGGATGACACGGGCACCAAGATTCAGGTGCAATAACTGAACTTTATGTTCTAAGCTTCGGCTAGAACAGGCACCGAGGACACCGGGCAAACGGCTCCGTGATCTTCGGTGCCTTTTGGTTTGTTTCCAAGGAAGCTGCAACAGCAGGATGACGCTGAAACACAAGATTGGGTTTACTTACGCTCCGGCAGACGCCAGGCAAAGAGCACTCCGCCGCCGCTAGTGACAACGTATTGCCGGTGATCCAGTTCATAGGTGATCGGCGAACTCACGATCTGACCGCCGGTGCCGGCGTACCAGAGAGTCTTGCCATCGCTGCTATTGAGGGCAAGAGCATTGCCGCTGGAGTCCCCGGTGAACGTGACGCCTGAATCCGTCGTCAGCACGCCGGCAGAGGCGCCTTCGCCGATATCGTGGCTCCAGCGAATTTTTCCCGTCTGGTAGTCGATGGCTTTGATCATGCCTTTGCCCCAGAGTCCGTAGTCCGCGCCAGCCCAGCCATAGGCGCCGTCGGCGGGCTTGGCAAAATAGAGAGAGTAACTTTCGCGCGCGGAGACGATGAACAATCCGTTCCTGGGATCGAAACTCGGAGATCGGAAGTTTGTCATACCGCCTTCATCGGGGGCAATCAGCCGTCCGTCAGGCGTCGGTTCTTTATCCGGATTCGGGATCGGGCGGCCTTCCTTATCGATACCCAACGTCCAGTTCACCGGGCCAAACGGCACGGTAAGAAGGCTTTTGCCGTTGGTGCGATCGAGTACGAAAAAGTAGCCGTTGCGCGAGGCCTGCATCAGCAGCTTGCGAGGTTGTCCGTGAAAGTCGGCGTCGACGAGAACGGGGACTTCGATGGCATCCCAATCGTGGGTGTCATGCGGAGAGGGCTGGAAGGCCCAGACAAGCTTTCCGGTATCGGGGTTCAGGGCGGCGATGGTGCACGTATAGAGATCATCGCCTGGGCGCGCCTTGCCATTCAACACCGGCGTCGGATTTCCTGTGCCGGTGTAGAGCAAATTCAGGTCGGGATCATAAGTCCCAGTCATCCAGATGGTGCCGCCGGTGGTCGCATTCGGAGTGCCGGCATCGGGCGTCGTGTTCCATTGCCATTGCGTCTTGCCAGTCTCGGGATCAATGGAGCGGACGTAGGCGACGATGTTGTCCAAGTCGCCGCCCACACCGAGGATGACGTGATCGCGAACGATCAGCGGCGCCATGGTGGTCCAATATCCCTTTTTGATGTCGCCGACTTCCACATCCCAACGGACCTTTCCGTTCTTGGCTTCGAGCGAAATCAGGTGTGCATCGGGCGTGGAGAAGTAGAGCCACTGTTTGTACATGGCGACCCCACGATGTCCGAGGTGCATTCCTTCGTTTGGCTTGTAAGTGTAGTGCCAGATTTGATGGCCGGTGCGGGCGTCGACAGCCCACACGTTGTCAGGCACGGTGAAGTACAGCACGCCGTCGACCAGCAGCGGCGATGACTTGATAATTGATTCCTGGCCGGTTTGAAACGCCCACGCCAGCCCAAGAGATGCAACGTTCTGGGGAGTGATCTGGGTCAGGGGGCTGTGTCGCCGGCCGGAATAATCGCCGTGGTAGCTCGGCCAGGAGTCGGCCGACGGGGCTGCAATGGTGGCGGGATCAAGCCCTTGGGATAGAAGCCGGCCGGGGAGAAGGAACAGCAGGCCGATGGCACAAAATATCCATTTCGTAGAAAGAGATTTCATAAGTCCTAGCGCAGCGTTTGCAGGTACGCCATCAGGTTATGGATGTCGTCATCGGTGTACTTGCCGAACTGCTCGATATGAGCATCCGCGGGCGAGTCGATTTTGTATTGAACTGCGCCGATCGGCCACGACCTGTTCCACCCTTCGGAATCCGTCATTGCGATGTGGAACTCGTCTTTATAGGTGAGCGTGCCGGTGACGGTTTCGCCGGATGGAGTGGTGACAGTGAGCTTGGCCTTCGCATTCTGGGGATAGAGCATTTGCATTTCGAGTTCGAGCCCTTCGTGGCGGGTGGCTATCCCCGCCAGATCGCCGGTGGGGGAATGACACGAGGAGCATTTTCCGGGACCATTGAAATAGGCTTTACCCTTCTCGACGTTGCCAGTTTGCAGGTCCGCAACATCGACGCCGCGGCGGCCGCCCGGCTTGGAATTCAGTTGTTTGGTTTGGTCGCGAATGAAGGCAATGAGATCGTTGAGCTGAGGGACGGAAAGCTTGGCGAACGCCGGCATGCCCTTCTCGATCCGACCGTCGTGGACTACCGCGCGAATCCTGTCTCCGCGAACGTCGCGGGCCACCAGACGAGAACGCGTCAGGTCGGGACCGGATTCGCCGCCGGCGGCATCGCGCCCGTGACAGAAGGCGCAATTGCTCGCAAAAAGCGACTTGCCGCGCTCCGGCGCGGATTGAGAGGCCGGATTGGTTTCCTGCGCTGATGCCGCAGAAATTCCTGCCAGCAGCAGCGCAGAAATCAGGAAGCTCGTTACAAGACTGCACCCACGGATACCCACCACCGATGAAACCCTCCGGCAGGAATCTACATCCCCGAACGCCCACGTCAACGCCAGTACATGTTAACAAAGCGCGCAGCAGCAATTTGGGATTGCGGCGGGGAAAAGTGCTCCCCACCCTGGCAGAGGATGCGAGGGTGGGGCGTCCCGCTACGAGGCAGGTATACCTGACAGGTTGGGATTCCGCTTGCGTTTCAGGCGGCGGTCGGCAAGTGGATGAGGACTGGTAATTTCGTGCGGTAAGTTCCCCCTTTTAAAGTCTCATCGGGATAGTGTGGCCGGACGGGAAAACGTTTCGGAAAACTTTCAGGACTATTTCCAACGCTCCTTTCTTTCGGGCTTCGCGACGTGGCGCGATCTCTTCGCGGAATCGCTCGTCCGGCATACAGCTGGAGAATCCAGCCCAGAGTGCGCCTTTTCGTCTCCCGAACAGAGCGGCGAAACGATTTCCGATCGATTCGCACCATCGTATTGACAGTGAGGTCTCGGAGTTAGCTCGGGGATCCCCCTCCGGAGACTGCGTGGTGAAAGGCACCTCGTAGAGTCTGCGGCTGTGCTTCCGGTTGTCTCGCTACACCACACAAAAACTCTAGGAGGAGTTATGAAGTGCATCAGTTTTGGCCCTTGTGTCGCCCTGATCGGATCAGTACTAATCAGCGTGCCACAGGGCTTTTCTCAGGACGCAATGTCTCAAAGCGAACCGGTTCGTTTGACGGTCGCTCCCAAGTCTTCTTCGCGTATTACGATGAAGACCCTTCCGAAAGCAACCTGCGTGCTGCACGCAGAAGGCGACACCGCAGCCGAACATTCGTTTAAAACGTTTGCCGACGATGAAGGTAAGATCCGTTTCCAGGTAAGGCCTTCAGCGGAATCCGATCAAACCGCCCATTTTGCGGTGGACTGCACGGCGGATGGGAAGTCCAGCACATTCGCATTGGAATTGCGACCGAATTCTGTTCCGACTTTTGATATGCCCGCGCCTCAGGCAGAGGTACGCACGCCGCAGGCCGGCGATGTGATGCGTCCCGCGCTGAGCAAGGCGGATGCGGCGCGGCTCGCCAATGATGAATTGGCCAAGCGCGGCTATCCGATTCGTCCCGATGTAAAGCAGGCTCCTGACGCCTATGCGGCATGGCTCAAGGCGGTGACGCAGCCGTCGCGGCTGGTGGATGCGCGGCAGGTAGCGCGTTCGGACATTCGACACGTGAAGCCGGTCAAGGCGAGCAACTTTGAAACCAGCAGCAACTGGAGCGGATTCGAACTGCGCGGTTCGGCTGGGGCTTACGACCTGGTCATGGGCGAGTGGTACGTGCCGACGGTGTACTACGAGAACAATACCCACACCTACTCGGCCTATTGGATCGGGCTGGATGGCGATGGCACCAGCGATCTGTGGCAGGCGGGCACGGAGCAGGAAATTCAGGACGTCAATATCCTGGGAATTCACTTCGACTTCACCACGTTTTATGGGTGGACAGAATTTCTGCCATCGCAAGCGACTGAAAGAGTGCTGCCGAACTTTACGGTGACGCCGGGCGATCTGATGTTCACCGAAGTGTGGGTGGGCAACTCCGGGCAGAGCCCGTCGCTGTCTGGTCTGTATGCGATTTCGTTTGTGGAAGATGTTTCGCGCGGCGAATACACGACGATCTACAACTGCCGCGGACTCTCGATCTTCGGGGCCTGCACCAATATTGGGCAGACGGTTATTGGAGGATCGGAAGCGGAATGGATCATGGAGCGTCCTACGGTGAATGGTTCGCTGCCGGATCTGTCGGACTACAGCTACACCTACATGTACGACGCGTATGCCGAGAAGCCGGCGGGTACGTGGGTGACCTACAATGGCGCGAACAACCAGCAGATCTTCATGTACAACGGAAGCCATCTGCTGTCGGGCGTGTACCCATCGGGCACGACCACCATGCTGTTTGACTGGTTCAACTGGCACTGAGTTGATTCGAAGAAGCGAAGCCGGACGTGGAGACACGTCCGGCTTCCACTTTTTTGTGCGAGTGCGGTAGGCTAGGCTGGGCTTGCTGGGCGTGGTCGGACTTGCCGACGGGTCGGAATGGACTCGGAAATTGATGCGTAACGATGCCAGGTATTGGATTGAGAAGTTGCAGCTGGAGCCGCATCCGGAGGGCGGATACTTCCGGCAGACGTATCGGTCGGATGTCGTAATTGCGCGCGAGGCGCTGCCGTTGGGATTTACGGGGACTCGGGCGGCTTCATCGGCAATTTACTTTCTGCTGGAGGAAGAAAATTTCTCGGCGTTTCACCGGCTGCGGTCGGATGAAGTTTGGCATTTCTATTCAGGGGCGCCAGTTCTTGTGCATGTGATTGCACAAGATGGAGAGTATTCGTCGATTCTGCTTGGGTGCGATTTGGAGGAGGGGCAGGTGCCGCAGGCAGTGGTTCGTGCCGGTTGTTGGTTTGCTTCGCATGTGGCGGATTGGAAATCGTTTGCGGTGGTGGGATGTACCGTCGCGCCAGGATTTGATTTCGCGGATTTCGAGATGGGGAAGCGGGCGGAACTGGTGGCGAGGTTTCCGCGGCAGCGGGAGTTGATTGAACGGTTGACGCGGGAGTAGCGAGTGCGGGGAGTTCTTCAACTGAGAATCACCGGGGGCGGCGTGTCCGAGTTGCCATGTTGGCCACCCATCTGTACATTTCGGAAACAGGCTGTAACACTGGCTCATCCCATGGGAACCAGCCAACTGGGGAAAGCCATTCGAATGCGCATGCCAAGCCTTAGAGAAGGTGGTCATCTGCTGATTCGCATGGCGGTGATCTTGTCCTGCATGCTGGCGACAGTACAAGCGGTAACCACGAAGAAGATCATCGGCTACTATTACGGGAAGGGGCGGCCCGGTTATCAGTTTTCTCAAGTGCCGCTTCAACAATTAACCCACCTGATCTATTCGCATGCAAAGCCGACGCTTCGCGGCGATTGTGAAATCGCCCATCCCGATGTGGATATACCAAATTTACTGGCTCTGAAGGGCCTCATCAGGGCTCAAAATCCACGTCTTTTCGTTCTGCTTTCAATTGGAGGATGGAGCGGTTCGACATATTTTTCCGACGTTTCTGCCACGTCTTCCGCGAGAAAGCATTTTTCTGCATCCTGTTTGCAAATTGTCGAGAAGTACGGTCTCGATGGACTGGACATTGATTGGGAATACCCGGTGACTGGAGGGAAGCCAACCGATCACAAGCGAATCAGCGACAAAAAGAATTACGTCCTCCTTCTCAAGCAGCTGCGCAGCGATTTGGATGCACTCGGGCACGAACACCACTTGCTGCTTACCATCGCCTCCACTGGCTACCGAAATCATCTGAATGATCTATCGCTCAAAGAGATGTCTGACGTTCTGGACTGGTTTAATGTCATGGGCTACGACTTCAATGAGATGCAACCCAGGCGCACATCTCATCACAGTGGACTTTTTGCGTGGCCGATGACTTCAGAGCAGGACGCAGAGGCGAGCAAATATGCAAACTCCGATGCTGCCGTGCAATGGTATTTAAATCACGGCGTCCCACCCGAAAAGATCGTGCTCGGCGTGCCGTTTTACGGACAAGTTTGGGCTGGCGTCCCTAACGAGAACGAAGGCCTGTATGAACCGTACAGAAGCAGACCAGGAGAAGACGGCGTGTTAAGTTACCGCGAAATTGAGCAGACCTACCTTCCCGTTTATACCCGTCATTGGGACGATCAAGTCAAAGTGCCATGGCTATACAACAAAGAAACCAAAATCATGATCAGCTACGAGGACGGGCAATCGCTTGCCGTGAAGGCACAATATGTCCTTCAGAAACACCTCGGAGGAATGATGTTTTGGGACCTCGGTCAGGACGACAGCAAATCAACTCTTCTCAACGCGATCCACAAGCAACTTGACGGGAATTGATTCCTTGAATCGTTGTGGTTAATCCAGACTCTTATTCGGTTGCGGAGGATATATCGCAATTTCAGTCGTTGATGGTTTTTCGCGGGCGGGGGCGCCCGCGCCACATCGTCACTTTGCGGCAGCGGTCTTTTTGGGGAACATTTCGCCGATGCGGCGGATTTGGGCGCCGACTCCCTTCAGCTTTTCTTCGATGTGTTCGTAGCCACGATCGATGTGGTAGACGCGGTCGATGATCGTTTCACCATCAGCGACTAGCGCGGCGAGAACGAGCGAAGCCGAGGCGCGCAGATCGCTGGCCAGGACGGCAGCGGCGCTGAGGGGAGTCTTGCCGCGGACGACGGCGCGGCGGCCTTCAATCTTGATGTTGGCGCCCATGCGGACCAGTTCCTGCGCATGCATGAAGCGGTTCTCAAAAATATTCTCTGTAATGATCGACGTGCCTTCCGACTGCGTGGTGAGCGCCATGAACTGCGCCTGGCAGTCGGTGGGGAATCCGGGATGCTCTTCGGTGGACATGTCGGCAGCAATGAAGGGATTGTCGCCCATCACGCGAACGGATTCCGCCGTGGTCTTGGTTTTGACGCCGACTTCGTGAAGCTTGCTGAGTAGGGCGTCGAGGTGGGAGGGATCGCATCCGGCAATGTTCAGGTCGCCTCCGGTCATCGCTCCGGCGATGATAAACGTGCCGGCTTCGATACGGTCGGGGATGATGCGGTGCTTGGCGCCCTTCAGTTTGCTCACTCCCTTTATGCGAATCGTGGGCGTGCCGGCGCCCTCGATCTTGGCTCCCATTTTATTTAGAAGGTCGGCGAGGTCCGCGACTTCGGGCTCTCGCGCGCAATTTTGCAGGATGGTCTCGCCCTCCGCGAGCGTTGCGGCCATGAGCAGGTCTTCGGTGCCGGTGACGGTTATTTTATCGAAGACGATTTCTGCGCCCTTGAGGCGGTTGGTGCTCGCCTCGACATAGCCGTGATCCTGCGTGATTTTTGCGCCGAGACGTTCGAGGCCTTTGATGTGGAGGTCGATCGGACGGGCTCCGATGGCGCATCCGCCGGGAAGAGACACGCGGGCGTGTCCGCAGCGGGCGACGAGCGGGCCGAGGACGAGCGTGGAGGCTCGCATGGTCTTTACTAGTTCATATGAAGCCTCAGGCGCGGCGAGCGTGGCGCAGTGGATGGTGGTACGGTGTTGGGCGCGTCCGTAGCCGAGTTCGACCTCGGCACCCATGGCGGCGAGAAGGTTGCGCGTGGTCTGGATGTCGCGAACTTGAGGAATATTTTCCAGAATGACGGGTTGATCGGTGAGCAGGGCGGCGGCCATGCAGGGGAGTGCGGCATTTTTTGCGCCACTGACGCGAACCGTGCCTAGGAGGGGCTCTCCGCCGCGGATTACGAACTTGTCCATGAATGAGTCCTTGCACGGGTATTGTAGCGGGGAATTCGCTTGCGCCTATTGATCGGAAGGACACCGACTGTGGGTGAATTCACCACGGAGGACACTGAGGAACCCATAAGCCACTGTCGCTATCTCTTTGCGATTGCTATTGCCTGGCGAACGTGGCCTTTCGTCTTCTTCAATGCAGATGCGGCCTTAGACCGGGGCACGCCGGCGGCCAGCATTACCACTGCGACGGGCGTACGGTTGCCGCTGGCTTCGAGGGCGCATGTGGCGGCATCTTGATCGGCGCCGGTTGCCTCTTCGAGGATCCGAACGGCGCGCTGCACGAGCTTTTCGTTCTTGGTCCAGACGTTGACCATGAGGTTGCCGTAGACGTATCCCAGGCGAGTCATGGCTCCGGTGGAGAGCATGTTGAGGACCATTTTGTGAGCCGTGCCGGCTTTCATGCGTGAAGACCCGGCAAGAACTTCGGGGCCCACTTCGGTGACGATGGCGAAATCCGCGGCGCGCTCGAGCGGGGAATTGCGGTTGCAGGTGAGGGCGATGGTGCGGGCGCCGTGGCTGCGGGCGTATTCGATGGCGGCGATGGTGAAGGGCGTGCGTCCGCTGGTGGCAATGCCGAGCACGATGTCATGTTTGCGCGGCTTGCGTTTCTTGATTTCAGCGACGGCTAACGACGTGTCGTCTTCGCTGGCTTCGGTGGACGAGGCAAGAGCTTCTGCGCCTCCGGCCATGATGTATTGCACGGTGCGCGGATCGGTGTTGAAGGTCGGCGGAATCTCGGAGGCATCGAGAGCGCCGAGCCGGCCGCTAGTGCCCGCGCCTACGTAGATCAGGCGACCACCCTGGCGAAGTCCCGCGACAATAACGTCGATGGCGTGGGCGATCTGCGGCAGAGCGCGGGCTACGGCGGCTGTAATGGTCGAATCTTGTTGATTGATGAGACGGACGATCTCGAGGGAAGACATGCGGTCGAGGTCTGTGGCGGCCGGCAGGATCTGTTCCGTAGTGAGGCGGCGAAGATCGGATTTCGCTTTGCGGGTTCGGGTCAACTCATGCGCCTTTCAGAGTATGTCGAGAGCAGGACATTTTATTACGTTGCGGAGACACGTGCAGTGATGAGGTGGATTCACAGTCTTGGACGCGTCTCACGCGCTTTTGTTTAGCGCTTCGATGATTGCGTCGTGGAAGTTTGGACGGACTTGCCGGATCGCTTGATTCGCGCAATCGGGCCAGGTGCGGTTTGTCAGTAACGTGATGGAGAGTTGCCGATCGGGATCGATCCACAGAGATGTACCTGTATAGCCGAGGTGACCGAAGGAGCGAGGACCGAAATATTTTCCGGATTGCGAGGGGGCGGACGGGGTGTCCCAGCCGAGGGCGCGGGAGGTGCCGGGAGGAGCGGGCTCGCGGCGGGTGAAAAGTTCGACCGTTTCGGAGCGGAGAATCGGGCTTCCGCCGTGAAGCATGACGTGGGCGAAACGGGCTAGATCTTCAGCGGTTGAGAAGAGGCCGGCGTGTCCGGCAACACCGCCCAGGACATATGCGTTTTCATCCTGGACTTCGCCTTGGATGATTTTCTTGCGGAACGTGCTTTGGGCTGCGCCTGGCTGCGGTTTTTCTGTCGGCAGTTCGCGGGCGGGGGCGCCCGCGCTACGTTGATCTTCCGTGCGTTCATCGGCGGTGGGAGGAATCTCTCCGCGGATGTCTATCGGAGGATTGAATGTGGTGTTCGTCATAGCGAGGGGGCCGAAGACCTCGCGTTGGCAGAAAATGTCGAGAGGCTCTCCGGCAATGCGTTCGAGGGCGGCCCCCAGCAGAATGAATCCGATATCGCTGTATTCGGCGCGAGTGCCGGGATCGGTGGAGAGGGAAGTGGTGAAGGCGGCGCGCAGCAGGTCCTCTCGCGTGTTTACCGCGAGAAATAATTTCTCATAGGCGGGCAGGCCGGAAGAGTGGGCCAGCAGCATGCGAAAGGTGACGTCGCCGCGGCGCGGATCGGGCTCGCCACAATCGTCCGCCATGAATTCGGGGACGATGCCGATGACCGGAGCTTCGAGTTCGAGGAGGCCACGCTGGTAGAGGAGCATCGCCATCGTGGTGGTAGCGACGGCTTTTGTGACCGAGGCTATATCGAAAAGCGTTGTCGGCTTGACGTCAACGTCCCCACCCTTCGACTCGCTCAGGGCAGGCTCCTGTCGCAAAGAACGTGACAAGGGTGGGGCACCCTTAGGAGCGGTTTGTCCTGCCGGGCCCACTTCATACGTGAGGTGGCCAAATGCCTTGAGTGCGACTAAGCGATCCCTGTGGGTGACTGAAACCGAGGCGGCCGGGAAGGCGCGGGTGGCAATTGCGTCTTTCAAGACTGAGAAGGCCGACGAAAAGATGCTGTCTTGATGTTCGAAAGCTGGAAGCAGGGTTGGAATCGGACTATTCAGGGCTGGGATCGCTCGTGAGAAATTCTTGGCCTGTGCGGGTTATAGCAGAGTTGGGGGGAGTGGTAAAGCTTCGATGGTTCGCAAGGGAGGATTCACCACAAAGGACACGGGGAACACAGGGGAACCAGTCTTAGACTAGGGGCGGCGTGCTGCTGGCCGCACTCCCCTTACTTGAGTTTCTTGAGCCATGCCGCTGAGTTGTGTACAGTCAAAGACATCATCCTCAAAATGACTTCCAATTTGCACTTCTCTCGCATTGCATGCGCCCTCTTGGGGGCTCTGCTGTCTTTCCACGCCATGGCACAGGTGAAACATCCTGCGACGCTTAAGCGTTTGAGCGGGGTCGACTCTGTCATTGAGCAGGCGATTGCCGACGGGAATATACCGGGAGCCGTGCTGCTCGTGGGGCACAACGGGGCAGTGATTTATCGCAAGGCATACGGCAACCGGGCGCTCGAGCCGCAACGCGAGCCCATGACGGTAGACACGATATTCGACATGGCGTCGCTGACCAAGGTGATCGCAACGACAACGGCAGTGATGCAACTGGTCGAGCAGGGCAAGGTGCGCATGAACGACCCGGTAGCCAAGTACTTGCCGGAGTTCGCACAGAATGGCAAAGAAGACATAACGGTGCGGCAGTTAATGACGCATTATTCCGGCTTGGAGCCAGATCTGGATTTGAAGGCGCCTTGGGAGGGGAAAGACACGGCCTACCGCATGGCGTTTGCCGAGACGCCTGATCAAGCGCCAGGGTCAGGATTTGTTTACAGCGACATCAATTTCATTGTGCTGGGCGCGCTGGTCGAAAAGGTTTCGGGAGAGACGCTGGATGCGTACACAGCGGAACATATATTTGTGCCGCTGAAGATGGTCCATACGCGGTTTTTGCCTCCGACATCGTGGCGGGCGAAAATCGCGCCTACCCAGTATGACGAGAACGAGCACATGCTGCGCGGGGTGGTGCATGATCCGACGGCGCGGAGGATGGGAGGCGTCGCGGGGCATGCGGGGTTGTTTTCGACAGGGGATGATCTGGCGAAATTTGCGCAGGCGCTGCTGAATGGTGGAGGCGGCATACTTTCGCCAATGGTGGTCGCGAAGATGACCTCGCCGGAGCAGCCGCCCTCGGCGCCAGTGTTGCGCGGATTTGGGTGGGACATTGATTCTCCGTTCTCGTCGAATCGCGGTGATCTGTTGCCGGTGGGGTCGTTTGGTCACACTGGCTTTACGGGGACTTCGTTATGGATCGATCCGACGACGCAGACTTACATCATTCTGCTGACGAACTCGGTGCATCCGCGGGGGAAGGGGAACGCGATCGGGTTACGGTCGAAGATTGCGACGGAAGTGGCGGCGGGGCTGGCGCTGAGTCCATCGGAGCAGGAGGCGCTGCGCTGGAAGAGCATTACCGGATACAACGAAGCGTTCAGCGCGGCCCGGCGCATGAGTTCGCGGAACGGGAACGTGAAGAACGGCATCGACGTGCTCGAGGAGCACAACTTTGACGTGTTGAAGTCGCCGGAAGGGAAGAAGCGAATCGGGCTGGTGACAAATCAGACAGGCATTGACAGCCAGGGAATCCGGACGATCGATGTGCTGGCGAAGGCGCCCGGCGTTTCGCTTGAGGCTATCTTTAGTCCTGAGCACGGGGTTACGGGAACGCTGGATGTAACGGGCATTGGCAATACCGTGGATGCCGTGACCGGGATTCCCGTCTACAGCGTCTATGGGGGGAAGGATGCGGCGAGGCGTCCGCCACCGGATGTGATGAAGACGCTGGATGCGGTGGTGTTCGACATTCAGGACGCGGGTGTGCGCTATTACACCTACGAGACGACGCTGGGATATTTTCTGGAGGGCGCGGCCAAGGCGGGGATTGAACTGATTGTGCTGGACCGGCCGGATCCGGTGACCGGGGCGTTCGTGCAGGGGCCGGTATCGGATCCGGGAAAGGAAAATTTCAACAACTACTGGACGGTGCCGGTTCGTCCGGGTATGACGATGGGTGAGCTGGCGAAGATGTTCAACGCCGAACGAAATATCAACGCCAAGCTGACCGTGGTGCCGATGGAAGGTTGGCAGCGCGGAGACTGGTTTGATTCGACGGGGCTGGTGTGGGTGAATCCGTCGCCGAATTTGAGAAGCGTGTATGAGGCATCTCTGTATCCGGGCGTGGCGATTATCGAGGGCACGAACGTTTCGGTGGGCCGCGGCACTGATAGTCCATTTGAGTTGTTGGGCGCACCTTGGATAAAGGGTAAGGAACTGGCGGCGTACCTGAACGCGCGCGGCATAGGAGGGATTCGCTTCGTGCCGATAACGTTTACTCCAGCAAGCAGCAACTATGCGGGAAAGATTTGCGAAGGCGTAAATTTTATTGTGACCGACCGCAACGGTTTTGACGCGCCCGAGTTGGGAATGGAACTGGCGTCGGCGCTGCACAAACTGTATCCGGCGGATTTCAAACTCGAGCGCATAACCGAGTTGCTGGTGAACCAGAGTGTGTACGACGCGCTGGTGGCGGGGCAGGATCCGCGAAGGATTGCGCAGGAGTGGCAGGAGGGGCTGGACAAGTTTATCCAGACGAGGAAGAAATATCTGATTTACTAGTGACGTAGTTACCCTTCGGTGGCCATCGTGCGTTGTGTTGAACGTTTCCTCGCGACCTCATCGCTGGGCGTAACGCGAGATAACTCCGAGCGGGGCTGATTGCATCCTAGCGGTTGATGCGTGGTAATCTCTGGCTGTACGGGTGCGGCGAGCGAGCCGCCTGGGGGTGCAGGATGCGCGGAATTCTAACGGCATTGTTGGTTTCGGGGATGGCGTGGGGACAGGCGGCGGAAACGCCAAAGCCCGCGGCCCCTGAAGGTCAGGGTGCTCCGATCACGCAGCCAGGATCGGCGGCGCGGGTACAGGCGATTGCGCCCGCTGGTGTCGGCGCGGTCGCGCCCTCTGATCCCAATGCGACCGTGATTCCCGCGGGCACCAAGCTCCCCTTGGTGCTGAAACAGGCTATCTCCACCAAGAATGCGAAAGAAGGCGACGCGGTTTATGCGGAAACCTCATTTCCGTTTGTGGTGAACGACCGCGTTTTGATTCCGGCAGGGACTTACATCCAGGGGAAGATCTCGCACGTGGTGCATCCCGGACGCATGAAAGGCCGGGCGGCACTTCTCATGCATTTCACTTCGATGATTTATCCCAGCGGCTATACGGTCATGCTGCCCGGTTCCGTGGAGAACACGCCGGGTGCCGACGACAAGGGCGTAAAAGACAAGGAAGGCACGATTCAGGCCGACAGTGATACCGGCAAGAGAATTGAGGACGCTGCGAAGGGCGGAGCCGTCGGGGGAGCCGTAGGAAGTCTCGGTGGCTTGGCAGCCGGGGGTGGGAACGGGGCGCTCTACGGAGGCTTGGCTGGAATGGCAGCAGGCGCCGCGTGGGCGTTGCTTAAGCATGGTCCGGATGTGAAACTGGATGTGGGAACTTCTCTCGAGATGGAAATTCAGCGGCCGATTCCGGTCGACACCAGCCGCATTCAGGTGGCGCGAGCTGCGCCGTAAGCCTGGGACGTCAAATCTTTACCATGAAGGACACCAAGGTTCACGAAGGTAACCTAGCCAGAAGTCCCTCATGAAACTGTTCTTCTCCTTCATCGTTCTCCTCTAAAGAAATCCATAACGCAGGCTGTTAGACTTCGTCCATGCGGCGGACGGACGTGTCTGCGGTGCAGGGAATTCTGTATCAGCTTTGTCCCCGGTGTCGCGCGGGAAAAATCTTTTACAAGTCAGTGTGGATGTTTCCGCGGATGTACGAACGGTGTCCGGCGTGCGGCTTGAAATATGAGCGCGAGGCCGGTTATTTTCTCGGCGCGATGTACATCAGCTACGGACTGGGCCTGGGAGCGATTGCCGTGCTCGCGGCGCTGGTATGGGAACTAACGCGGTGGTCGATTCTAAAGAGCACGGCGGGCGGGATTGTGCTCTTCTTGCCGCTGGCGCCCGTGCTGACTTGGATGGCCCGCGTGCTCTGGATCTATCTGGATCAAGGGATTGATCCGGATCGGAGTTGATGGCGGCGTTCCAATCCGGTCCGACACGCATCAAGGCAAGCAACGTTTCTGCTAGTGATTTGCGCGCCACCTTCGTCTAGCTGCTATACAATCCGCGGTAGGAGTGTTTTGCTTGCGCTCCGAAGGGTGGAGGCATCCGTGGAATCCTTTGGCGTCGGTTTCGGCACGATCATCATCGTCATTGTTGTCATTTACCTTCTCAGTTCCATCAAAATTTTGGCCGAGTACGAGCGCGGTGTAATCTTCCGTCTGGGCCGGTTACTGGCCACGGCGAAGGGGCCGGGGGTAACTCTAGTTTTCGCGCCCATTGACCGCATCGTGCGTGTGTCGCTGCGGCAGGAGGCGCTTGAAGTTCCTCCACAGGACATCATTACTCGAGATAACGTCACGCTGAAGGTGAACGCCGTCATCTTCCTGCGCGTGATCGATCCAAATAAGGCGGTGGTCGAGGTTTCGAATTACGTCTACCAGACCTCGCAGTTTGCGCAGACCACGCTGCGATCGGTGCTGGGCGAGCAAGAATTGGACGAACTGCTGTCGCACCGCGAAAAAATCAATCTGCGGCTGCAGAGCATTCTCGATACTCACACGTCGCCGTGGGGAGTGAAGGTCACCAACGTTGAGGTGAAACAGGTTGATATGCCCGAGTCGATGCTGCGTGCGATGGCCAAGCAGGCGGAGGCCGAGCGCGAGAAGCGGTCGAAGATTATTCACGCGGAAGGCGAGTTCTCGGCGGCGCAAAGGCTAGTGGATGCGGCCCATCTGCTGGCGACCGAACCGGTCAGCGTGCAATTGCGTTATCTGCAGACCCTGACGGAGATCGGCGTCGAGAAAAACACGACGGTGATTTTCCCGGTTCCCGTGGACTTTTTCTCAGGCCTGCAGAAGTTGCTGGGCGGGGGCGACGGGAAGGCGGCACCGGTGAAGACTGCGTAACGATGAGTGGAGCGAGGCTTGTGTCTCGCTTCAAGGGAGTCATCCTGAGCGGAGCCGGGTTTCAGGCGGAGGGAAAGATCTCGCGGGTCGTTTCTGCGTCGGGGTTCCACGCAAGAGAAGTTGTTGGAGTTGAACTATGGCGTCGTCACAAGATACGGAAATCACGTTGGGCACGGGAAAACTGCTGGTCCTGTTTTTCGGACTGGTTGGACTCTGCGCACTTTTCTTCGCATTGGGCTATTCGCTGGGGCGCAAGTCGGAACCTGCGATCACCACGGCCAGCGCCGCCACCACGCCGCAAACCGTGCCGGGAACAAACAAAGCTAGCAGTGGTACCTCGACCGCCGCGCCCATGACGTTCTACAAGTCGGTCGAACAGAAGGACGCGAGTCCTGAGTTGACGCCTCCGGCCGATGCCAAGACGGAAACTCCCGCGGCTACGACTCCAGCGCAAACGGCTCCAGCGAGCGGTCCTGACCCTACGACCACCCTGCCGACGGGCGGATATTTTGTGCAAGTCGCTGCCGTCAGCAAACAGGAAGATGCGAACTCTCTGGTGGAGGCGCTCAAGAAGAAAGAGTATCCCGCGTTTGTCGCCGCTTCAGTCTCAACTGACAAATTGTTTCGCGTTCAGTTGGGGCCATACTCCGAGGTCAAAGAGGCGGAGGGGATGCGGGCGCGGCTGATTGCCGATGGGTATAGTCCGATTCTGAAGAAGTAGCTAGTGTCCCTGCAACTCACAATCCAAGATCTTATATTGACAGACATCTATTTCCGCGATATTCCTTTTTGATCCATGTTCTCCATTGAAGCATCCCTCGACCGCGCACTTCATGCGATTGGTGATCCGACCCGACGCCGGATTCTGCAGGCGCTGAAAGAAGGGGAGGCGGAGGCAAAGGCATCGAAGAACGCTACGACTGGACCATGCCTGTGTGCGGGGGATATTGAACAGCGAGTTCGGTTATCGCAGCCGACCATTTCTCACCACATGGCGATCCTGACGAAAGCTGGGCTGGTGGAAGCGAGCAAGAAGGGGCAATGGCGCTGGTACCGCCGCAACGAGAAGGCGATTCGCGGGATGGTGAAAGCTCTTCGGGCGAAGCTGTAGGCCCTCAGCGGCTAAAGCCGCAAGTAAGGGTGCACGTTACGGCCCGACTGAAGGCGAGCCCGTCCCATTCGTGCTTTTAGGCACGACTCCTGAGGTTCTGCGTTTCTCAGTTTTCCTGCCGTCTTTTTCTGTAACCTAAGGCGTGCCTAGCGCCCATTTTTCCAGATCGCCGGTGGAACGCAGCAGTCCGAGTTGGCTTCGCTCCAGTTCGAAGGTTACATCCTGCAGGGTGATGAAGCGTTCACTGGCTTGCGAACGTGCATCGTCGAGGTCGTGGAGTGTGGCGGTACCCGCATCCATACGGGTTTGCACCGCGGTCATGTTTTTCTGGGCGAGTTCATATTCCAGTTGAGCCACATCGCGCGCGGCTTGCATTTGGGAGACCGAGCGCTGCAGGCGCAGAGTCTCCTCCGAAACCTGGTTCCGAGCTGCTTCCGCCTGTTTAGTCGCCTTCAGGGCATCGGCATCGGCCGCCTGGGCGCGTGCGCGCTGCGAGGCATTGAACAGAGGAAATCGAATATTCACGCCCACGGTCGCATTGTTTTGCTGGAAATTATTGGTTACGCACAAGAATTCGCCGAGCGGCGTCGTGCACGGTTTCGACGGGATGTAGTAGTTCTGATAATTATTGAACTTCGAAAGCAACGCGTATTGAGCAGCGAAGTCGACCGCTGGCCAGAGTGATCTGTGTTCGCCTTGTGCCCTGAGATATTGCGCGCGCGCATGCTCGACGGCCGCTTGGACTGAGGGATTGGATGCAGCAGCTTCTTTCGGCGTCTCCGGACTGGTGGCGGTCGCAGGTGGCGCGGGAATCGAGTCCGGATCCGTCTGAATATTTGCTGCCGGCATTCCAGTGAGTTTGGAAAGATGTTCGCGGAGGACATCGGCTGCGCCCTGTGCTTCGGCGATTCGCAACCGTACTCGAGCCGCGGAGAGCCGGGCCTTAGTTCCTTCGATTTCGCTGTCGACGCCTTCTTTGACCCGTTCGGCAACTGCGGCTTGCATCTGATTGGCTGCGGTTTCGGTGTCTTGCAGACGAGTTAAGCGCTGCTCCCATTTCGCCAGTTCGGCGTAGCTGAGGGCTGCATCCTGAATGATCTGGTTGCGCTCATCCTTAGTTTTCAGGGAAGCGACTGCGGACTCAGCCTTCGCGGCGCGCACAAAATCTAGCAGTGCTGGATTGAGCAGAGCGGATTGCGTATTGATATTGAACAACGACGGCGCGGATCCCTCAAGTGCCAGAGGAAATCCATACGAATAGCCGAGTCCCGCGCCGGTCGAAAACTGAGGAATGTAATTGTTCCTGAGTTCGCGATAGCTGGCGGCGGCTCTCTGCTCGTCGGCAGCGGCAATGGCGGCGCCGTTGGCGTGACTCAGGGCGAGCTCTACGACACGCTTGAGCGACACGGGCTCCGCCAGCAGCGATGCGGGAAATAGAACCACGGCCAGAATCCACTTTGCGGTGCGCCCACCAAGGCACGATGTTTTCATTGCGTCCCCTTCAGAGTGATCTGGAAATGATTTCATGAGCGATTAGATTCCAGCGAAATTCTAAATGTCCGACGGCTGAGGCTTCGCCAGAAATTCAAGGTGCGACCCGTTTCAGATGCTCCTGAGCGGGCGCATAGGTATGGCAAAGAGCCAGCGCCGCGCGGAACTGTTCGGCGGCCGCATGTCGGTCCCCTTGCTTCTCGAGTATCTGGCCTAGATAATCCTGCGCCTTGAAAGCAGGGCCCTCTTCGACGGGAGCGGCAAGGTAGCGGCGCAACAGCCGGGCGGCCATGGGAAAGTTGCGGCCGGAGCGAAACAGCAGGCTGGCACCGTCCATGAGAGCGTCGGGATGGTCGAGCGTGCTGTTCTCCATGGTGCCGAGGGCTTGCTCCATTTCGTCCAGACGGTTGCCGCGGAAGAAGAAATGCGCGAGTTCGAACCATGCGCGGGCGCCAGAGTGGCTCGCCGAGATGTACGCGCGATATTCGCGCTCAGCGCCGGTGGAGTCTTTCTCCTTGGCCGCGAGTTTGGCCAGCACCCAGTGCGCGGTGCCTGGATCGAAAGACATGAGCGCATCGGCTTGGCCGCGGGCTTTGTCTTTACCTCCGCCAACGATGGCCGGAGCTTCGAGATAGAAATCCGCCAGGTCAGAGCGAGCTTCCCAACTCTTGGAGTCCAATTCCACAGCGCGCTCAAACGAAGAGCGAACTTTTTTGGCTAAGCCGGCGGCAGAGAGAAAGCTGACGCGGGAGGCTTTTTCTCCGTAGATGCGTCCGAGCCACAGGTGGTAAAGGCTCTTCTGCGGGTCGAGATCTCGCGCGCTCTCGCAGGCGGTGATGCCACGATCCCACTCTTGCGCCATGAAGTAGGAGCGGCAAAGCAGGTTAAAAGATTCGGCGTCGCTAGCGGACCGGCTCACTTGCTGCTGTAAGGCACGGATGGCTTCATCCGCACGACCGGCAGCCAGTAATTCTTTGGGAGGTGTTGCGGCATAGCCTGGCAACAGCAGTAAGAAAAGAAAGACGAGCGGGAAGAGTTTTGGCAATTTCATCACTTGAAGGTTTCGCTCGCACTTCCTGAAACTACGGAACCACCTTGACGGTAGCGCCGTCGGATAACGGCTTATCCTCGGCAGGTAATGCTACCCGGTCGCCTTCGGAAAGGCCGGAGGTGATCTCGACCCGGGTCAGATTCTGCAAGGAGAATTCAATCGTCTGCCGCTTCAGGTGATTATCGACGATGCGGTAGACGTAAGGTTTGCTCTCATCGATGCGCAGAGCATCGCGTTGCAAAGTCAGGACATTGCTGTGCTCGGCCGCGACGATGGTGACGCCGACGTTCACGTTAGGCAGCAGCCGCAAGTCTTTGTTGTCGACGACGCAAGTCGCCTCACCCACATTTCTGGATCCGCGCAATTTGACGGTCGACGGGACGGTGCTGACGGTTCCGGTCCAGGTACGCCCGGGAAGTGCGTCCCAAGTAACTTCAACTCTCTGCCCGGATTGAAGTCGACCCACATCGGGTTCGTCGACGAACGCGCGAACCAACACGTGCGCCAGATCCGCTTCCTGCAGCAGCAGGTCTCCGGCCTGTACAAAAGCTCCTTGCTTCACAGGAAGAGCGTAAACCAAACCATCGAAGGGAGCGCGCACCATGGATTTGCTGACCGCGTCTTCCGCCGCATCGTAGGACGCTTGCGCCTCGGAAGCTTGTGCCTGCACCTTCGCGATTTCAGGCGAGGAGTAACGGTCCTTCTGTTTCTGCTCGAGCAGGTTCACGTCGGCCTGCTCTCGTTGCAGGTTGTCTTCAGCCTGCCGAACCTCTCCAGGGGATGCCGCACCCTGTTGCTGGAGACGACGAAATGCATCGAGGTTGCGTTGGGCTAGATCGCGCGCGCTGCGGGCCTTCGAAAGCTGTGAATTCAGCGTCAGGACTTCTTCCTGGGTGCCGCCCGTCTTGAGCGCGGATTGCTCGGCCTGAGCCGCTTTGATTTGAGCTTGCGCACGTGCGGCCTGGGTGCGAATATCCGCGTCGTCGAGTTCCAACAGCAACTCTCCCTTGCGCACATGATCGCCTTCCTTAACCAGCAGTCGCTTGACCGTGGTTGCGATCGGAGCGTGGGCCTCAAAGTTCAGGACAGGTTCAATCTTGCCGTTGGTCGAAACCACGCTGCGGATGGGGCCGCGTTCCACGGCGATGGAGCGCACTTTTAAAGGAGTTTGGTGAAGATAAGAGTAAAGGATCGCGACGATTGCCAGCAAAGCCAGCGCAATCCAAATCCATCGCCCGCGGGATGGCGGTTTCGAATTGTTGGTCAATGCCAACCAGTCAGTCTTTCAGTGTGCCGCAGAGATAAGTGTAAGTATTAATTTACCATTCCCGGAGGGCGACACATACATAAGCACGCTCCAAGCACGGTGTCTGATTGGATGCGGGCTGCGCGACCGTGGGTGCACGACGTGGTGGGAGCAGTCGCAGACGCTACAATACAAAAATGGCAAAATCGCCCCGATATACGCCTGAGCACGCTGCCGCGGGTCTCGACGCGAAGTTCCCCGAGATCGAGACATGGCCCAACCAGTTTCCGGGATATGAGATTGTAGTGGACGATCCCGAGTTCACGTCGGTGTGTCCGAAGACTGGGCTTCCGGATTTTGGAGTGTTGGCGATACGCTACATGCCCGACAAGAATTGCCTCGAACTGAAGTCATTAAAAGAATATTTGCAGTGTTACCGCAACCTGGGGATCTTTCAAGAGAACGTCGTCAACCAGGTGTTGGAGGACGTAGTGAAGTGGGCCAAACCCGTGTGGGCGGAGGTGCGGGGAGAGTTCCGGCCGCGAGGTGGGATCTCGACGACGATCATAGCCCGGTGGCCTCGACCGAAGGGAGCGCGGGGCTGAAGCGCCCGCCATGCTATATTCGCTCGACCCGTGTCCCAGACTGATCTCCAACCTCGCACTGCGCTGATTGTCCTGACGGCGCTCAATCTGCTCAACTACGTGGATCGCAACGTGCTGTTCGCGGTGCAGCCACTGGTGCAGAATGAATTCCATCTGAGCAACGCGCAGGTGGGATATTTGACCAGCGCCTTCCTCGGCTTCTACATGATTGCGGCACCCTTTGTCGGGCCCCTGGCCGATCGGTATTCCCGCAAAATGATGATTGTGCTGGGGGCCGTGTTCTGGAGCGGCCTCACGCTGCTGACCGCAGTTACACATAATTATACGGAATTGCTGATCCGGCACACGCTGGTTGGGGTGGGGGAGGCGACCTTCGTCACCATCGCACCTACGTTTGTTTCCGATTTGTTCGCGGAGAGAATTCGTGGACGGATTCTAGGCGTGTTCTACCTGGCGATCCCGGTGGGTTCGGCCGCGGGATATTTGCTCGGCGGGTATCTCGCGCCGCAGCATGGGTGGCGATTTCCGTTCTATGTCGCGGCCGCCCCCGGATTTGTGATCGCGCTCGTGGTGTTGTTTCTGAAAGAACCGGAACGCGGCCAGTTTGATTCCCTCAAGGAAACTCCGGAGCGCGGAACGATTCTGGGCCTGGCGCGCAATCCTGCGTTTCTAACCTCGACGCTGGGCATGGCCGCGATGACGTTTTCTCTAGGGGGCATTCAGGTGTGGATGCCGAAATTTCTCTTCAGCGAGCGCGGTTATACGCTGGAGGCGGCGAATCTTGCATTTGGCATCATCATTGTTGTGGATGGAATTCTCGCGGCGCTTGTGGGTGGGTGGCTCGGAGACTATCTGCTGCCGAGGATCAAGAGTTCTTACTATCTGGTTTCGGCGGCCAGCATGTTGCTGGGTGTCCCGGTAATGATCGTGGCGTTGTTCGTGAGAGGACCACTGATGATCCCAGCGATTGGCGTGGCTGCGTTTTTCCTTCTGCTCAACACGGCCCCGCTGAATGCCGCGGTCATTAACTCCGTGGGGGCGCACATTCGTGTTACCGCGCTGGCGGTCAATATTTTTATCATCCACCTGCTGGGAGACGTGCCTTCGCCGACGATGATGGGATGGGTGGCCGACAAGCGCTCCCTGCAAGCGGCGTTTATTTTGCCGGTGATTGCGATGGGGATTTCCTCCGCGATACTCTTTTATGGGATGAAGTTCGCGCCGGCGGTCGCGGTGAACGGAAAAAAGGCATTCACGACCGAGGACACGAAGTAACACGAAGGAAAACTCGAAGTACTCCGAATGCTCTACTTTCATTGGATTGCGGGAACGATTCTGGCTCTGGCGTGGGTTTCCCGTATTGTGGATGCTGCCCTTGGCATGCCCAGCGTGGCCGATGTTTCCCGGCCGGAGTGGGATCGCGATCCCGTGTTGCCCGGCGGAAATCCTCGCGTGTCCATCATCGTTCCCGCCCGCAACGAAGAAGAGAGCATCGAGCAAGCTCTGAACTTTCTCCTCGCGCTCGACTACGACAATTATGAAGTGATCGCGGTCAACGACCGGTCGACGGACCGCACGGGCGAGATTATGGAACGGATCGCCGAGAGTAGCAGGCAAGATCCCCACCCGGTCGCAGAAATCGCGGCAAGGGTGGGGCACCCAAATCTTCGGGTGGTTCATCACGCCAAACTCCCGGCGGGATGGCTTGGCAAGACGCATGCCATGTGGACAGCGGCGAATCAGGCGTCTGGAGACTGGCTTCTGTTCACCGATGCGGACGTGCTATTCAAGACCGACTCCCTGCGGCGCGCGCTGGCTTATGCCGAGTCCGAGCCCGCGGATCACCTGGTCATGTTTCCTCGCATGATCATGAAGCGGCCGGGCGAATACATGATGATCGCTTTCTTCCAGACGATGTTCATGTTTGGGCACCGCCCGTGGAAGGTGGCCGATCCCAGCACCGACGATCATATGGGCGTGGGAGCGTTCAACCTGGTGCGCCGGCGTGTGTATGACGCGGTAGGAACCTACGAAGCGCTCCGCATGGAAGTGCTCGACGATATGAAACTGGGGAAGGTGGTGAAGAAGGCGGGCTTCGCGCAGCGCAACGTCTTCGGCGGGAACCTCATCTCGATCCGCTGGGCGAAGGGCGCGATGGGTATCGTCAACAATCTCACCAAGAATTTTTTTGCGGTGCTGTCGTTTCAGTGGTGGCGCACCGTGATCTCTGCGATTGGCCTGGCCTTTTTGAATTACGGCCCATTTCTCGGCGTGTTTCTGTCGCACGGATGGGCGCGCGTGCCTTATGCAGTGGCCCTGGGATCAATGTTTCTGATCTACATCGGCATGTCGTGGCGCTCGGCGGTGCCGCCGTATTATTTTCTGCTCCACCCGTTGAGCACGACACTCTTCATTTATACCCTTCTGCGTTCCATGATTCTCACCTTGTGGAATGACGGAATTGTGTGGCGGGGGACGAAGTATCCGCTGGAAGAGCTGCGGCGGGGAATGGTGTAAGGTCTTCGCCCGACGACTCCCTCTTATACCCTCGCCAGCGCCATTCGCAACTTCACCTGGGGCGCGACAGCGGCCAGAACGGTTTCGGTCACTGGTCGCTGAGTGATTCTCGCGCCTTGGAGTTCGGCCAATGTGACGCTGGTGATTGCCGAATATTCTTCGCCGGCGGCGATCAGTTGCACCAGAGCGGTCTGCAGCGGCGACAGGCTAGGGTTGAAGGCTACGTTCTCGATGTAGCATCCCTGGTAGACCTGCCCGCGAGTGGTGCGAACCGCAACTGCTGATGGCGACTGGCTGTAAGGAGCGTACGATCTCGTTGCAGCGTCGAGCGCCGCTGCGGCGAGCATATCGGAAGCCCCGCCAACAGATTGAAGCTGCGCCTTGCGGATCGGCAACGCTCCCTGCTTGGCGCCCAGAGCCGACGGCCCGAATGCGTCGGGCAAAATCGAAGAGAGACTTCTGGTCGGCTTACCTGGCACGAGCAGCGCAATCTCTCCGTCCGGAGACATTTCCTCCATGAACTGGCGGCAGTGTCCGCAGGGCGCACCCCCAACTACGGCGAGCGCTGGAACAGACACCTCCGAATTCATGTACGCCTTCGATAGACGCAGACTGCTCCCCGTGCACGGCGAAGCCCAGGCACTGGCCGGGGATTTCGATGTTCGAGCCCAGATAGAGTGTGCCGCTCGCCCCACGCACCACGACGCCGACGAAGAAATTCGAGATCGGCGGACGAGCGTAACTCTGGGCGAAGGGAAGCAGGGCCAGCATCAGTTCGTCGGTCGTCAGACTTTCATTCTTGGTCAGCAGCGCGGTATCTTTGGGCGAGATCGCACCGCGAAATGTGGGATCGTCAATCACCTGACGAAGCAAGGCACGAGACGCGATAGTGAACTTCGGCAGCGTGGCGCGCAATTTGGTGTCGATGCTGTCCTCTGTGGCCATCGCAGATCCCACAACGGCAAAGCCGGCCGCCGAGGTTCCCATCAAGGCAAGCGCCTCGCGGCGGCTCATTTGTTTCTCTTCCGTGGACATTGCTTCTCCGCGTGAGTAAAGTCGCGGATCAGTATATCGACTCGGTAGGCTTAGTTTTCGAGGTCCGCTCCTTCCACGTCGTTTCCATAGGTTGATGTGCTGTTGACCTTGGCTTTTGTCTTGCCCGGTTTCTTGGTCGGGCTGAGGCGGCCCGCGCTGAAGTGTCCGCGGTTCTCAACGTCGTAGTTCTTGGGAAGTGGAGGGATCATCGCCGCGCCTCCACTGACCTGGCTAATGCGGTTCAGGATGATCTCTGGACGGCCGTCGTAGAGTTTGACCGCTCCGTGAATTTCGATCGTTCGGCCTTCGAAGTGGCGCACGTCCCCAACATCTTTCAGCGCTGACGCAAACACGACTACGGTAAAGGGGCAAGCCATCTGATCTTCACAGAAGTCGAGGAAGTGAACTCCCTTCGCCCCGAGTTTTATTCTAAGGACTTTGCCCGAGACGCACTTGGTTTCACCGACGTGCTGCAAGGCTTCGTGAATTGGAATGCAATCCGAGGCGGAAAGACATGGCGCCAACAGAAGACAGCGCACGCCGAGGGCCGCAGCCTTGCCCAGTGATCGGAGACGAAAGACAATAGCAGTGCGACACATGCTCCAATTTTAGAAATAGCCGGAAGGGAAGTCAGTGATGGAACAAGAATAATTCGGAAGGCGTCCCAGAATGAACTAAAAGGCAAGGTCCCCCACTTCCCGCAAGAACACGAGAAATGGGGGGGTGCTCGCTAAAACCTGTGCCGCGAAACTTGGAGGCCTATTTGAACGATTTGACCGCGGATGCTTCGTCGTCTTTCACGTCGAAGACGGTGTAGAGCTTGGTGATTTGAAGCAGATCGTTGACCTTCTTGGTGAGGTTCAGAAGCTTCAGTTCGCCGCCCTGATTCTTCGTGGTCGTAAAGGCGCTCACCAACTCACCGATGCCCGAGCTATCGATGTAGTTGACGTCCTGGAGATTCAGCACGATCTTCTTATTGCCCTTGGAGAGCAGGTCGCGCACGGTGTCCCGCAAAGTGACGCTGCCTTCGCCGAGGGTGATGCGGCCGCTGCAATCCACGATCATGACTCCATCCACCTGCCGAGTACTGACTTTCATGCTCACTTGGAAGCCTCCTTGCCGTCCCCGGATGGCCCGTGGACGTGCTTGATTAATTTGAGTTCCGTGCCCGTGCCGGTGGGTCGGATTTCGACCACATCCATAAACGAGCGCATAAGAAAAATTCCGCGTCCAGAAGTCTTAAGCAGGTTCTCCGGGGCCAACGGGTTGGGGATTTTGCTCAGGTCCATCCCCGCTCCCTGGTCGCGAATCGTGATGATCAGGTCGCTGCCGGTGCGCTCGAAGGCGAGAGTGACTTTCTTGTCGGGAGCGTAGGCGTTGCCATGCAACACGGCGTTGACCGCGCCTTCGCGCACGGCCATGGAAATCTGCATGATCTCGTCCTCGGCGAAGCCGAGTTCGGTCGCGATTCGGGTGGCCTTCTCCTCCGCATTGTCGATCGTCTCCAACGAGGAGTCGAGCGTGTACGAGACCCGTTGCTCGGTCATGGCCATAGACGAAGTGTAATCAGTGATTATACGGCCTAAACGGCGATTCTTGCCTTCCGGCCGCTGCAGGCGATCGCTAGAAGCGAATCCCAGCGAATGCGGTAGTTTGCCTGTCGGATGGTCGACTTGTCAATGTTGGCCCGCGCTTGACCGTTCTTTGGGACAAAAAACGGCCTCTCACAACAAATATGGCCGTACACCCTCGCCAGATTTACGCCACGACTGCGGCGGGCCAGTGATGTATCAGATCACCGAGGATCGGATTTACCAGTCGCACCATGTCGTCCCAGTTCATGCGAACCAATTCACGATGCGTGCCAGCACTGAACGTGATCTCTTCGTTTTCGGCCAAGTCGGCGTCGGCATATACAGTCATGGCATACAGATTTCCGAACGGAGGCATCGCTCCCGTCTCGCAGTCCGGAAAAGCATCTTTGAACTCGTACTCGCTGGCGATCTCGACGGTCTGCGCGCCGGTCAGGGTCCGCAGCCGGTCGAGGTCCACGTGTGCTGGGGCGGGAACGACCGCCATCGCCAGGATTCCGTCAATCTTGACGATCACCGTCTTCGCCAGTTTCTTGCCCGAACAATGTGTAAGGGCGGCAATCCCCTGGGCGGTATACGCAAGAGAGTGAGATATCACCATGTACTTGACGTGTTGGGAGTCGAGAAATTCACGAAGATTGGATAGCGGCATAAGACCTCCTCGCTGCGGTGGAAAGAACAAGTTGAGGGGCCCACTTGCGTGGCTCTTTGAATGCGAATCTATTCTCTCGGCGACGGCTTTGCGGTGACCACGATCACTGCATATATCGCAGAGTTGATGTTGTCGCTTGTGCATCGCCGAGGTGATCCGAATCACAGCAGCCTGGAGAGATAGCGAGGAGAATTTGAGTTGCGGAAGTTTCGATCCGCCAATCTGGTTTGCAATATCCGGCTCGTTTTGCCTGCGCGGCCACTCGAGAAAGAAGTCGAACCCTCCTCTTTCCCCGACACCACGCTTAGGAGGTGTCTATGAAACCCAAGCAAAGGTCCCATGCACTCGCCACTGTTCTTATGCAGCCCACTGCACCGGAGGTTTTGCGGTGGGATATGCAGACGGCCCAACTCGCAATTGCTCGCCGTGCCTATGAGCTGTTCGAAACCCGCAACCGCGAGCATGGCCACGACTGGGAAGACTGGTTTCAAGCGGAGTCGGAATTACTGCGGCCAGTATCCATTGCGGTTTCCGGGTCTTCACGTCGCCTCAGCATTCGCGCGAACGTCCTTGGTTTTGCGGCGAATGAACTCAAAGTCAGTGTCGAATCGAAACGGATTGTCATCTTCGGAAAAAAGGAATTTGGCAGCGCGGACGTGGCACAACCGCCCGCCGATTTCTGTCCCGACCTTGTCTTGCGAATGATCAATCTTCCTGCCGAGATCGATCCGGAAAGCGCCGTGGTGGAGCTGGAATCGGGGATTCTGAAGTTTGAACTGTCCAAGCTTGCAAAGCCAGCGGAGAAGGCCGCCGCCGCAAGCAAAGGCTGAGCGACGTGTCTGGTTTACACCATGCCGAGGAGGGGAGAATCGCTATGCGAATTCCACAAATGATCATAGGCGCAGGCCTCGTAGTGCTAGTCGTGCTGTTTTTCACTCCCCAACGCCATCCAATGGCCTACAACGCCTCCGCAGAGGTGACGGTGCGTGGAGTCGTGCAAGAGGTCAGGAATTTCTACTGTCCAGTCAGCGGCGACGAGGGAACCCACCTGATGGTTGCGACCGAAAGGGGCGTCGTGGAGGTACACGTTGCTCCCGCCCGCTTCCTGCTTGGGCAGCGATGGCAGTTCGCCCGAGGCGACGACGTTGAAATAGTGGGCGCCGGGATTATCTTCCGGGGTCATGAGGCCCTGATCGCTCGCACCATCGCACGCGGCCCCCAGACGGTCGCGCTCCGAAAGGCAGATGGAAAGCCGTTGTGGATCGACTAGATCTGATGTGATATGTCGGTCGGTAAGGTGAGAACGCAAAGGCGGAGCCTGCAGAACAAACTCCGCCAGGCGATCGATAGCGACAGGCTTGCGCCCGCGGGTTCCTTCAGTACTTCACAATTGCGGCAAAGGATTTCGGATCGAGCGATGCACCGCCCACAAGCGCCCCATCAATCTCTTCCTGCGACATGAGTGACGAGGCATTCTCCGGCTTCACTGAGCCGCCGTAAAGAATCCGCAACTTTCCGGCAAAGTCCTCGCCGAAAATTTCTGTCGCTTCCTTACGAATCACGGCATGCGCTTCTGCGGCAAGTTCCGGCGTCGCGGTCTTGCCGGTGCCAATCGCCCATACCGGCTCATAGGCGACGACGAACTTCGCAGCTTTCTTCGCCGAGATCGCGTGGAAGGCTCGCACGCACTGCCGGCGCAGAACGTCGTCGGTCAGTCCAGCCTCGCGCTCCTGGAGTACTTCACCCACGCAGCAGATCGGAGTGAGTCCCGCTTCCAGCGCGGTTTTCAGGCGAAGGTTGACAGTGTCGTCGGTCTCGCCAAAGTATTGCCGGCGCTCCGAGTGGCCGATGATCACGTGGGTTACACCCAGAGCCAGCAACTGCCCCGTGGAGGTCTCGCCCGTGAACGCGCCCTCTTCCTTCCAGTGCACGTTCTGTCCGCCGATGGCAACGTTCGAACCTTTAGCCGCCTCAAGCGCCGCGGGTAAGTCGAGAAACGGCGGACAGACGACAATTTCGTCGCGCGTGTGTCCGGATACGAGTGGTAAAAAGTCGCGGAAGAAGTCACGAGTCTGGTCGGGGGTTTTATACATCTTCCAGTTGGCGGCCATTACTTTTGTTCTCATGAGTGAGCCTTTTCAATTCGGAATGGGGAGGTACTGGTGGTGCGGTGAAGTGTTTCGGCGGCGCGTTGGAAGGCGCGCACGGTTGAGACATCGAACAGAACGAACCGGCAAAGGGTGATATGTTTTGCCGTTGCGAGCGATTCAAGGGTGGCAGACAAAGCGATCGGCGCGGCTTCGGTCACCGGGTATCCATAGGCGCCCGTGGAGATCGCGGGAAATGAGAGCGAAGTGAGGGCGTGTTCGTCCGCCACCTGAATTGACTCACGATGACAACTGGCCAGCGATTCCGCTTCGTCGCGGGTGCCGACGGAATATACCGGACCCACTGTGTGGATCACGTACTTTGCGGCAAGTCGACCGGCCGTGGTGATCACGGCGTGGCCCTCGGGGAGGCTGCCGATCTTGCTCACAATCTGGCGGCACTCGGCGAGAATTGCGGGCCCTCCGGCGCGGTGAATCGCACCATCGACGCCACCACCGCCGAGCAGTGATGAGTTCGCCGCATTCACGATGGCATCGGTAGTCTCTTCCGTGATGTTGGCCGGGCCATGGATATCGATCGCCTTGCCGCCATCGAGTAGGAGTCGAATTGTGAAGCGGTGCACGACAGTATCCGTCACGCCTTGTTCCGTTGGTTCTTGACGCCGAGGGCGAGACGCCCCTTCGGCGGGCTCAGGGCAGGCTCTCGGGGCAGCCAGCGGGACGCTGGCGCTACGATCTTCGTCACTTTTTGTCCGATAGCGCTTCCACTCCCGGCAGCTTCTTTCCCTCCAGGAATTCCAGCGACGCACCGCCCCCGGTGGAGATGTGAGTGATCTTGTCGGCGACGTTGGCGGCATGTACGGCTGCTACCGAGTCGCCGCCGCCGACAATCGAAGTGGCTCCGCCGTTATCCGCGACGGCGTGGGCGATCTTGAATGTACCGCGGGAGAATCCCGGAACTTCGAACACTCCCATGGGTCCGTTCCACACGATGGTGCGCGCGGTAGAGATTTCTTCGGAGAACAGCTCAATTGTTTTCGGGCCAATGTCGAGCGCCATCTTATCGGCCGGGATGGGCTGGCCTTCGCCGATCTGCTGTACGACGGCGTTGGCCTCCGGCTTCAGCGCGACCACATGATCGACGGGCAGCAGGAACTTCAGATTCCGTTTCTTGGCCTCGGCCAGCAGTTGCTTGGCGAGATCGACTTTGTCGGCTTCGAGGAGGGACTTGCCAATCTCGTGCCCCTGCGCCTTGAGGAAAGTGTAGGCCATGCCGCCGCCGATGATTAGCGACTGCACCTTGTCCATGAGATTGCGAATCACGCCAATTTTGTCGCCGACCTTGGCGCCGCCCAGAATTGCCACGAACGGTTCCTCGGGATGCTGCAGCGCCTTGCCCAGGTATTTCAGTTCCTTCTCCATGAGCAAGCCGGCGGCGGATTGCTTCACGAACTTGGTCATCCCAACGGTGGATGCGTGGGCGCGATGCGCGGTGCCGAACGCGTCGTTCACGTAGTATTCCGCCAGGTTGGCGAGTTGCCGCGCAAACTTTTCGTCGTTCGCTTCTTCCTCGGAATGGAAGCGTAAGTTTTCCAGCAGCAGCGTCTGTCCCTTTTCCAGTTGTGTTGCGACCTCTTCCGCCTCAGGTCCGACACACTCCGGACAGAAGCCAACGTTTTCCCCGCGCGCCAGTTCCTTGTCGAGCAACATGCGCAAGCGCTCGGCCACCGGCTTCAGGCTCATCTTTGGATTGGGCTTGCCCTTGGGGCGTCCCAAGTGCGAGGCCAGGATCAGCCGTGCGCCATGGCGGAGCGCGTATTCGATCGTGGGCAGGGTTTCGCGGATGCGAGTGTCGTCCATGACGCGCCCGTCTTCGAGCGGCACATTGAAATCGACACGCATGAAAATGCGGTTCCCATTGAGGGGGAGGTCACGAATGGAGAGCTTGGACATGGCTGGTCGTCCTTTACTTGCAGGCGATGGTATATGTGGCGCGGGCGCCCTCGCCCGCGCAGCCCTCGTTCGTGCTGTCAATACGCGGGCGAGGGCGCCCGCGCCACAGGTAGAAAATAGCGCCGCCGGGACGGCGGCGCTACGGTCTTACAGGCCCTTACTTGCGAGGTAATTGATCAGGTCGCGTACGCGGCAGGAGTATCCCCACTCGTTGTCGTACCAGGAGATCACCTTCACACAGTTGCCGCCGACCACCATCGTGCAGGGAGCATCGACGATCGAGGAGCGCGAGTCGCCCTTGTAGTCGGACGAAACCAGTTCGTGCTCTTCGTATCCCAGGTATCCCTTCAACGGCCCCGACTCGGTCGCTTTCTTCAGCGCCGCGTTTACTTCTTCCTTGCTGGTCTTCTTCTCAACCCAGACCACGAAGTCAACCACCGAGACGTTGGGGGTCGGCACGCGCATCGAGAATCCATCGATCTTGCCGCCGAGTTCCGGGATCACCAATTTCAGTGCTTTGGCCGCGCCAGTCGAGGTCGGAATCATCGAGAGTGCCGCCGCGCGAGCGCGACGCAGGTCCTTGTGCGGGAAGTCGAGAATCACCTGGTCGTTCGTGTAGGAGTGAATCGTCGTCATGGTGCCGGCGACGATCTTGAATTCATCCTGAATTACTTTCGCGACCGGCGCGAGACAATTCGTGGTGCAGGAAGCGTTGGAGATCACATGATGCTTCGAGGCATCATACTTTTCGTGGTTCACGCCGAGCACCAGCGTGATGTCTTCATTCTTGGCCGGAGCCGAGATGATGACCTTCTTCACCGGCCCGCGCATGTGCTTCTTGGCGTCGTTGGCATCGGTGAAGCGTCCGGTCGACTCGACCACTACCTGCGCGCCGACGGAATCCCAAGGCAGCGCCGCGGGGTCTTTCTCCTTGAAAACTTTGATGGTCTTGCCGTCGACCGTAATGCTGTCGGCGCCGGCCGAGACCTGGTTCGGAAGGTTACCGAGCACCGAGTCATACTTCAGAAGATGGGCCAGCGTTTTCGGATCCGTCAGGTCGTTCACTGCAACGAAGTCCAGATTTGGATCCTTCAGGGAAGCGCGCAGTACGTTGCGGCCGATTCTTCCGAAGCCATTAATGCCAACTTTGATTGCCATGTTTCCTCCGTTCAGATTTATGAAGGCGTAATCAGGTTTACTTGAGCGTTGAGTTGTAAACCATTGATGTTAGCAGGGAACCGTGAGTGACGTAAACGTTGACGGGATTACTTGTGACTGACGGCAATCCCAATCACGGAATTCCGTGCGCCGAATCACTGACTTTCAGTTGCGAGACGTTAGGTAGCGCCGGCGTCCCGA
This sequence comes from uncultured Acidobacteriaceae bacterium, assembly GCA_963731405.1. Lineage (GTDB taxonomy): Bacteria > Acidobacteriota > Terriglobia > Terriglobales > Acidobacteriaceae > Sulfotelmatobacter. The sequence continues at coordinate 274,081 of CAVSVS010000014.1, forward strand.
CGGTTGTAGTGCTGGCGTCTCGCCAGCACACCTCGACCATTGCCGACCTCGGCTACCGTTTTGTCCGCTCACTTGCTCTTGGTCGTGTCGATCCGCAGAAAGCGGGCGGCGTTGTTGTACAGGATGTCGCGCTTCTGTTGGGGCGTCAGGTAATCGGCGTTTTGGATGATGCTGATCGAATAGGCCATGAGCTTCGGCCAGAGCAGTTGATCGGTTCCGAACATCACGCGGTCTTCGAATCCGCCCTCGACCAGGCGTTCGATATAGCGGTTGACTTCCTTGATCGGGTAGCTCCAGATCAGTCCGGCAACGTCGACATAGACGTGGGAGTTCGCCTGCAGCAGTGTGAGCATCTCTTCGATCATGGGATAGCCTGCGTGCATCACTTGAAGGCGCAGCTTGGGGTGGCGCGCCAGGAGTTCTTCGAACAGTAGCGGATTGCCCATGGAGCCACGGAATTTTGGCGTGGTGATGTTGGCGCGTCCGGAGCCTCCGGTGCCCATATGCACGGCCACGGGAATATCCAGTTCCTCGGCGAGCGCGAAGTAGGCATCGACCGAAGGATCGCTGGGGGAAATGCCCTCATACTGGAGTCCGATCTCGCCCATGACCTTGAAGCCGCCGCTCGTGAAATCTTTTCGCAGTTCATCCAGAGGGACGCGCTGGCCGGGAGCGATTCCGTTTGAGAACGACGTGCCGGGGATGATCCGCTCAGGGGCGGCGTCTTTCCACTTCTGCACGCTCTTGGGATCGCCGAAGACCACCGCCGTGACGTTGAGGCGCTCCATCTCGGCGAGAACATCCTTCATGTATTCGCCTGGGGCTGACGGATAGAGCGCGGGGGTGCATGGCTCTTTCACCCAACCGAACGGCTCTTCCTTTTCTTTCGGATCGGATGCTGTGAACTTTGAGGTGTTCGGACACATGGGCGCGACGCCGGGAAAGGTTGCCGTCCATGGCGTGCACGTGAACATCGAGTACCGGCGGAGCCTTCGCCTCGGTGTTTTGAGCAGGAGCGACGGATGTTATGAAAGAGATGAGTACTGCGTAACAGCAAGAATCGCTGGATGAGGGAGCAGGACATTCCGAATCTCCTTTTGCGAACGGGACGCAACGCTGAGACTTCGGAGGTATACCACAGATCGTGATGTTGTCAGAAATGGTTCGCCGCATCGCCAAGTCGGATTCTCTGGGTTCATTCCTCGGCAGGCTAGTTCAAAATGAAATTCGTCTTGCTTGTGGCGGTGCCCCCCTTTGTGGTAACCGCAATTTTGCCAGTTTTGGCACCCGCGGGCACATCAGCGGTGACTTGGGTGTCACCGCCTACCGTAAAGTTAATTGCCGGGACACCGCCAAATGTGATCTTGGCGGCCTGCCTGAGTCCGGTTCCAGTAACCGTGACTGGCGTTCCCACCGTACCGAAGGACGGAGTGAATCCGGTGATTGTCGGTTGTACTTTAAACGTCTGCGGGCAGGAGAGCGTTGTGGCACCGGTCGTGACGGTCACAGATCCCGTAAGCGCTCCCGCAGGAACCGTCGCTGAAATGTAGGTTGAGCCGATGACCGTGATTGTGTCAGCTGCAACGCCCGCAAACTTCACCACGGACGAACTATTGAAGCCTTGACCCAGCACGCCAATCTTCACGCCTTCCTTCCCGGAGGCGGACTGCAGTTTCAGAAACGGACCTAGACCTAGGGACAGGCTGAAGACCGTCCCGTAGCTGGCCCCGCCTTGGGTCGTTGCGCCATAAAAGTCGCCGTTAGTGGCCTGGACCAGCCCCGCGAACGGCCAGCCACCGTCGATGCAACGGGTTTGGGAGCAGAAGCTATAAATCGTGGTCAGAGTGCCGGTGGGTGTGATCTTGAAAACCGTTCCATTGCCGTTAGCCCCGCCAAGATACGTTGTTCCGTAGAAGTTGCCGTTGGTTGCTTGGATTAGTCCCGCGTAGGGCAGGTCGCCGTCGGCGCAGCTGTTTTGGGAACAGAAGCTGTAAATCGTCGTCAGAGTGCCGCTTGGTGTGATTTTGAAAGCTGTGCCATTGCCGTGCGCTCCACCAGATGCAGTAGTTCCGTAGAAGTTGCCATTAGCGGCCTGAACCAGACCACCCCAAGGTGCGCCACCGTCCGTCCCGTTGAAGCTGTGCAGCGTCGTCAGGGTGCCATTCCCCGTGATTCTGAAAACCGTGCCATTCCCATTGACCCCACCGGAGTTCGTAGTTCCGTAGAAGTTCCCGTTGCTAGCGAGGACCAGCGCCGAGTAGGGCGCGCTACCATCGGTTCCGCTGAAGCTATATAGCGTCGTGATCGTGCCATTTGGGGTGATTTTGAAAACCGTACCATCGCCGCTGGCCCCACCTGCGGAGGTTGTCCCATAGAAGTTCCCGTTGATGGCCTGAATCAGTGATGTCCCGGGCACGCTACCATCCGCTCCATTGAAGCTGTGCAGCGTCGTGAGGGTGCCACCACGTGTGATCTTGAAAACCGTACCATCGCCGCTGACTCCGCCGGACAGCGTGGTTCCGTAGAGGTTCCCGCTGGCGCCTTGGACCAGCCCGGCCCATGACTTTCCGTCCGCCGAGCCGAAGTCCCGCAACGTCGTGAGCGTGCCACTCGGTGTGATCTTGAAAACCGTTCCATCGCCGTTGATCCCGCCGGATCCCGTTGTTCCGTAGAAGTCTCCGTCGGTGGCCTGCACCAACCCCGCATAGGGCACAGCGCCGTCGGTCGAGTCGAACGTGTGCAGCGTAGTGAGATTCTGCGCCTGCGCCGATCGGGTTGTTATCACCGCAAAAACGAGCAACGTCGCTAATACCAGCGCTGCGCCGGCCCACGGCAGACGTATCCTCGAAATTCCATTCTGTTGTTGCGGTGTGTTCTTCATATAGATTTCCCTGATTCCAGTCCGCGTGCCGTGATCTCCCTCACCCGTGAATCTAATCTCGATGGTTGGCTGCGTTCTCCGTCGCTATGAATCCGAACTCGGCCTCCAGCTGGTGAAGCGGCGAGAAAGCACAGAAAGAACCCGCACCACAAATCTGGTTGTCTCGAACGGGGAAAGAAACAGGCGGGTTCAAGGCGCAGCGTGGACTATATTCACTGGTCGACGGCCCTGTCAATTGGCAACTTCTTGCAGTCGTAAGGCGTGTCCGAACACAGGGGTCCCGGCGTGCGTCGCCCAGTCTCTAAGTCCTGCAGGCGATGCAAATGTTGAAGCTTGCCGAGAGTTCGCGATGGCCGTCATCGGCGTAAGGAGTTTTGCTATGACATCCCGGCCCTGTGACTCCCGTCACTCTCTGCCGCGACCATTATCACTGCCCAAAACCCGGCCCCCTCTTCTAATGGACCCGCGGAGAAAATGGTGCAGAGCGGCACCCCCGCGACATCCCCCAACCACGAGGCAGCGATGGTGAATGACGACGTTGTGAAGTGTCCGCTGTGTGGCGGATTTACGCACATTGAAAAGACCGAATTGCGCGAGGCGTTGAAGAACCCGCGCCTGCGCGAGCAGGTCGAGCATTACATTGCCGAGCTTCTCAAGTCTCCGGTGGACGAACTCTCCACCGTCGGCGCCACCCAGGCTGGCCACGACTTCCAGAAGGATGTTCACAGCTGGAATCCGTGTGTGCCCATGTGGAAGAGAAGCCCGAAGGAATAGGGTCCGGGTAAGCAAGGCGGCGGCGCGGGAACCATTCCGTAGCCAGCCCCGCCAGACAGAGCGTAGGAAAGGTATGTCCATGAAAACGAAGAAGGTCCTGATTCTCGGCGCCGCCGGCAGAGACTTCCATAATTTCAACGTAGTATTTCGCGGAGACGCTGACTACTCCGTAGTTGGCTTTACGGCCACGCAAATCCCAGGCATTGCCAACCGCCGGTACCCGACCGAGTTGGCAGGTCCGCTATATCCAGCGGGGATCCCGATCTTCGAAGAAAATGACATGGAGCGGCTAGTCGCCGAGCACGGCATCGACGCCGTCGTCTTTTCCTACAGTGATATTTCGCACCAGAATCTGATGCATCTTGCCTCACGCGTGGTAGCGACTGGAGCCGACTTCTGGCTTCTCAGTTCGCAGCGCACCCAACTAAAGTCGTCGGTGCCAGTGATCTCGATTTGTGCCGTGCGCACCGGATGCGGCAAGAGTCCACTGAGCCGCCTGGTCGCGTCCGAACTGCGCCGGGAAGGATGGAAGCCGGTTGTGGTTCGCCATCCGATGCCCTACGGCGATCTCGCCGTCCAGGCCGTCCAGCGTTTCGCCGAGCTGGATGATCTCGACAAGCATCTCTGCACCATTGAGGAACGCGAGGAGTACGAGCCCCATCTGCGCGAAGGCACGATCGTCTATGCCGGAGTCGACTACGGACGCATCTTGCGCCAGGCCGAGAAGGAAGCCGACATTGTCCTTTGGGACGGTGGCAACAATGACACGCCGTTCTACGCGTCAGATCTTGAGATTGTGGTTGTCGATCCGCATCGTCCCGGACATGAACTGGCCTACTATCCCGGCGAAGTGAACCTGCGCCGCGCTAATGTTGTCGTCATCAACAAGGTCGACACGGCCGCGCGTCATGATGTCGAAACCGTGCGGAACAACGTCCGAATCAGCAACCCGAAGGCTGCTGTCGTCGAGATGGCTTGCCGGGTCGCAGTTTCTGCACCGGAGCTAGTTAAGGGACGCAAGGTTCTGGTGGTCGAAGATGGCCCCACGCTCACCCATGGCGAAATGCCCTATGGCGCCGGAGTGGTGGCTGCGCGGCAGTGCGGAGCCGCTGAACTTGTCGATCCTCGCCCGTATGCTGTCGGTTCGATCCGAGGAACCTATGAGCGCTATGGACACCTCACGAGCTTGCTTCCGGCCATGGGTTACAGCGCGATGCAGTGCCATGAATTGGAAGAAACGATCAACCGGGTCCCCTGCGACCTGGTGCTGGTTGCCACGCCGATCGACCTGGGACACATGGTCAAGATGAATAAGCCCAGCCTGCGTGTTACCTACGAAGTTGAGGACCTGTCTCACCCCGGAATGGCCGAGATTCTGGCCCGCTTTACCCGGGAGCGCGTCGGAGCGGGGGTCTAAGCACGATCCCACGCTCACGGCCTTTTGTGATGGTAATCACAGCCTCTTGCAGTGCCCGGGGCTATACCCAAGTGTGTGGGTTTTTACCAATGGCCGTGGCTCGCGCCAGCTCACGGCACGGAGGAAATCATGCTTATTAGCAAGCAGCAGGCTCTCGATTATCACAATGGGGACCGCCCGGGAAAAATTGAAGTTACACCAACCAAGCCCTGCCGCACGCAGCGCGATCTAAGCCTGGCGTATACACCCGGCGTAGCCGAACCTTGTCTGGAAATCCAGAAGAATCCGCAGGATGCATTCAAGTACACAGGCCGCGGCAATCTTGTGGCCGTGCTGAGCAATGGAACCGCCGTGCTCGGCCTGGGCGACATCGGCGCGCTTGCAGGCAAGCCGGTGATGGAGGGCAAGGCTGTCCTCTTCAAGCGGTTCGCGGATGTCGACGTTTTTGACATCGAAGTCAACAGCCACGATCCCGAAGAAATCATCAAGCTCTGCCAGTTGCTTGAGCCTACGTTTGGCGGAATCAATCTCGAAGACATCAAGGCTCCCGACTGCTTCCAGATCGAAGAAGCTCTGCGCAAGACGATGAAGATTCCCGTCTTCCACGATGACCAGCACGGGACTGCCATCATTTCCGGTGCGGCGCTGTTGAATGCTCTCGAGGTGGTGGGCAAAGACATTCAGAAAGTGCGCGTCGTCTTCAACGGCGCCGGAGCCGCCGGGATTGCTTGCGCCGAGCACTACGTCCGCCTCGGCGTGAAGCGCGAGAACATAACGCTGTGCGATACCAAGGGAGTGGTTTACAAAGGCCGCAAAGAAGGCATGAACAAATATAAAGAGCGCTTCGCGCAGGAAACGTCGCTGCGCACGCTTGCCGAGGCCCTGGTGGGCGCGGATGTTTTCGCCGGACTCTCGGTCAAAGATGCCATCAACCAGGAAATGGTACGAACCATGGCGGCCGATCCAGTCGTCTTCGCGATGGCCAATCCCGATCCCGAGATTACCTACGAAGACGCTAAGGCGGCCCGGCCCGACGTGATTATCGCCACGGGACGTTCTGATTATCCCAACCAGGTCAACAATGTGCTCGGCTTTCCCTTCATCTTCCGTGGGGCTCTTGATGTACGGGCTACTGCTATCAACGAGGAAATGAAGCTGGCAGCGACGCACGCGCTTGCCGATCTCGCCAAAGAGGATGTGCCTGATTCGGTTTGCCGCGCCTACGGTGTGCCGCGGCTGCAGTTCGGGCGCGAATATCTCATTCCCAAGCCCTTTGATCCGCGCGTTCTGATGTGGGAGGCGTCGGCCGTAGCCGAAGCCGCCATGCACAGCGGAGTGGCTCAGCAACCCGTCGATCTGCTTACCTACCGCGCCCAACTTGAGCGACGACTGGGCAAGGCCTACGAAGTTTCGCGCACCATGATTCACAAGGCACAGGCGAATCCAAAACAAGTTGTATTTCCCGAAGGCGACAACGAGAAAATTCTGCGCGCCTGTCGCGTGCTGGTCGAAGAAAAAATTGGCAATCCCATTCTTCTCGGGGAGCCTGCCAAGATCCAGAGCCGCTCCCAGGAGTTGGGTGTGGATCTGGAAGGCATGCAAATTGTGGATCCCGCTACCTCGGACCATCGCGAAGCCTACGTGCAGGAACTCTTTCGCCTGCGCCAGCGTCGGGGCGTCACCCTGCTGGAAGCCGGCACTCTGATTAACAATCGCAATGTCTTCGGCTCCATGATGGTCCACATGGGCGATGCGGACGCACTGGTCTCGGGTGTGACTCAGCATTTTCCCGACACCATTCGTCCCGCGCTGCAGATTGTTCGCATGCGCGAGGGCCTGCACCGTGTCTCCGGGTGCTACGCCGTGATTACGCGCAAGGGGGAAGTCTTCTTTCTCGCCGACACCAGCGTGAACATCGAACCCACGGCCGAAGACCTGGTTGAGATCGCTCTCTGCACGGCCCACATGGCGCGCCGTTTCGACCTGATCCCGCGGGTTGCGATGCTCTCGTTCTCCAGTTTCGGTGGCGTCGATCATCCCATCTGCACCAAGGTGCGCAAGGCCGTGGAGATGATCAAATTTGCCGACCCGACTTTGATCATCGATGGAGAGATCATGGCCGACGAGGCCCTTTCCCCTGAGATCATCGAAGAGCTCTACCCATTCAGTTCGTTGAAGGGCGGGGCCAACGTTTTGATTTTCCCGGACCTGGCGTCGGCGAACATCGCGACCAAACTGGTCGCCAAAGTTGGCGGCGGCGAACTCATCGGGCCGATCCTGATGGGAATGAGCCGCCCCGTGCATGTGCTGCAGCGTTCTGCGACTGTGGAAGTGGTGGTCAACGTGGCGGCCATTGCCGTCGTGGACGCTCAGGAAAACGATACCTACGCACATCCACACGTACATGTATCAGTGGAACCGGAATTAGTAGGCGAAGACTGATAATCTGAAGGTGAGGGAATCGCGGGGCCGAGCCGCAGCGCTGGTGTCCCGCAGGCAGGCGCGGGGGCGTTTGGCCCTCGCGGGAAGGGGACAACATGTCCACGCTGTGGAAGTTGCGTTACGCGCAGCGTACGCTCGGAGTAAAAAGCTCCGCCATCCGTGAACTCTTAAAGGTCACGCAGAAACCGGAGATCATTTCTTTCGCCGGCGGATTGCCTGCGCCCGATGTCTTTCCCGTAAAGCGATTTCAGGAAGCCTGCCACAAAGTTCTCAGCGAACAGGGCGCCCAAGCCTTGCAGTACGGCACCACCGAAGGCTACCAACCGCTGCGGGAAATGATTGCGCACAATCTCGCCCGCTACGGCATCGTCGCAAGCGCCGAAAATGTCCTCATCACTTCCGGCTCGCAGCAGGCGCTTGACCTGATCGGAAAACTCCTCATCAACCGTGGAGACCGCGTCCTGGTCGAAGCCCCTACGTACCTCGGCGCGCTGCAGGCCTTCAATGTTTACGGGGCGCAATACGTTTCGGTCCCCGTGGACGACGACGGCCTGCTCACCGACCAACTCGACCCCAGCCTCCGCGCAGGGCCGAAATTCATGTATGTGCTGCCCAACTTCCAGAATCCGGCCGGGGTAACTCTCTCCGAAGGACGCCGTCATCAACTCATTCTTCTGGCCGACAAGTACGGCATCCCGATCATCGAGGATGATCCCTACGGGCAACTGCGCTACGAAGGCGACCACATTGCGCCCCTGGTGGTGCTCGATCGCGACAATTTGCGCCGCGATAACGGATTCACTCTGGGCAATGTGATCTACCTGAGCACGTTCTCGAAGACACTAGCCCCCGGAATTCGTCTGGCGTGGATTGTCGCTCCCGAAGACGTGATCAGCAAACTGGTGCAATTGAAACAGGCCGCCGACCTGCACACCTCTACGTTCAGTCAGTACGTTGCCTTCGAAGTTGCGCGGGACGGATTTCTCGACCAGCACGTCAAATTGATCCGCAATATTTATCGCGAGCGTCGCGATGCGATGCTCAATGCCTTGCACGAATATTTCCCGCCCGAAGTAACATGGACTCATCCCAAGGGCGGCCTGTTCCTCTGGGTGAGCATGCCCCAGGGTTGCGATTCTCAAACGCTGCTCCCCGCGGCATTAGCGGAGAACGTTGCTTTCGTACCCGGCGACAGTTTCTACGCCAACAACGGACACGAGGGCGGCCGGCACATGCGGCTGAACTTTTCCTACTGTCAGCCTGACGTTATCCACGAGGGCATCCGTCGGCTCTCTGTAGCGGTCAAAATGCAGCTTCGTGGCACCCATCATCCGGCACCCGTTGGTGATTGATAGAGAGCAGACCTGGCGTTCCTTCGACTCCGCTGAGGGTAGGACCAGCCGGTGTGGCGGGGCTTCTTGTCCGCCGTGCCGAAGCGAAAGTGATCTCAATCACACTTTCCGGTGACGCAAGGCATCGCTAAATCGAGGCATGTCCCCCATCCTGTAGTCACCCAGAATCGGGCCGAATGCGGCTTCGTTCTGAAAGCTGACAGGGGTAGCTGAAAGCTGCCCTCCGGAGGTGACTTATGACGGTCTCAGTCCTAATTGCGTTAGCCGTCCTCACACTGGCAGGCGGTCTTTTCGTCTTTCGCGCTATCCCCGGAATCCGCGCGTACTTCACCTACAAAGGAAAACGTCTGATCACCTGTCCGGAGACGCACCAGCCTGAAGCCGTCGACGTTGCCGCAGGAGAGGCGGCCGTCGGTGCGTTCCTCTCCGAGCCCACGATTCGCCTGAAGGAATGTTCGCGGTGGCCCGAGCGCCAGAACTGCGGTCAGGAATGCCTCAGCCAGATCGAGATTGGCCCAGCGAACTGCTTAGTTTGGAATATTGTTTCGCACTGGTACGAAGAGAGAAATTGCGCGCTCTGTCACAAGCCCATCGGCCGGTTGCATCATCTCGACCACGCACCTGCGTTGCTGGGTCCAGATTCCAAGACGGCCGAGTGGAAGGATTTCCGTCCCGAGCAACTTCCCGACGTCTTTTCCAAATACCAACCGGTTTGCTGGAACTGTCACGTGACGGAGACTTTTCGTCGCCTGCATCCGGAGTTGGTAGTAGATCGCGCCTTCGAGCCCAAGCGCATGATGTGAGACGTGGGCGCGAATTGGGATGACCAAATATCCAACAGCAGACCACTTCTCAGCATTATGGATGCCGATGCAGAACATGTGTCGCGATATCTGGCCAAAACTCGCGGAAGACGTTGGTCAGCGCGTCACGACCCATAGCCCATCCATACTTGACTGCAAGAGCTCCCGCAGTCCGGTCGGAGCTGGGGTAATAAGAAAGAGAAATCCCCTGGGCGATCCCGCGACCTAACACTTCCGAAGCGTTGAAGGAGTCGTGTCCTTGATAATTAGGCGTGATTAGAATGCGCGAGGCCGCGTAGATTCCGCGCTTCCAGAAACCGCCCTCGCCCTTGGCGAAGTAACGCTCGTCCTGATGAAATACCGTGGGCAGCGCGAAAATGACCAGGTAGTTTCCGTTGGTTTTGTCGACAAATCCACGCCAGTAATATTGCCCATATCCGGCCATGCCCTCGCCTAAGGCCGGGTGCGCGTCGGTTGCTTCCGCCAACGCTGAAGTGATGCCGACAAAAATGAACGACGAGTAATCGAAACTGTTTCTCGTGGCAATCATAAACGCCTGTTTGGGGGTTGGCGGAGGCGGAATCTCGCCCGCGCTGACCGCCCGGTAGTTCGGCATAATGCCCAGAATCCGCTTCGGCTGCTGCTTCGAGAGCGGAATAATCGCCGGCTGTACCTCACCCGGCTTGCTATCAGAATCGGGATCAGGAGTCTTGTGCTTGGCGGTGTCGGACGGCGCGTCGGGAAGCTCTGCTGGGTCGGTTTGCGCAACGGAAAGTGTTGTTGCAAAGGTCACGAGACTGAAGCAAGTGAGGATGAATGCGGTAAAGCGAATGAACAAAACCATCTCCTTGAAATGGACTCGACGCTAACGCGTCGAAGCTGGGGCCTCTTGAATCTCAGGCCATCGGAGAGTAGATGCGACGGAGTCGGAACGGTTGCTTCTTCAACGGTTCCGCATTCGATGCCTCGACATTTCTTTACAAATGATGATCGTCAGAAGCACAGCGCGAGCTTTTGCCGGAGATGAGTATTTATCTTTCGCGATTGGGTGTTAGCTTGTGCAATACGAATTCCTGCAGCATGCTGCTGAGCATGCGCTCGCCCGTGGTAATGAGGAAATTCTGGAAGACCAGACCCGCGCCGCGGTTCGACGCCGGGTAGTAGGTGTTAGAGAGAGCTGCCGAGCCCAGATCGCCACCTATGCTCGAAAAGTTGGGCTGCCATCTTCCGTTGTCTCCCTTGCAAACGAATGGGCTTGAGAGAGCGTGGAAGGTGCGAGACTTACTTGAACCCGTCCCCTGGAAGTAGTAACGGGGATCTTGGTGCAGCAACGAGGGCAGGATGGCCCCACCAATCATAATGTCGGAAAGGCCGTCTGCAGCAGCCGCTCCATAGCGCTGGGCATAGCCTTTCGCCCCCTGAACGTAGTCGGGAGTGTCACCAGCCTGATTGATGCCAGCAAGCACGGCTACCCCAAGAATGGTGGCGGCATCGCTGGAAGTTTTCAGGGCAAGTTGGAATTTCAGCTTGGTCGTGAGCGGCGCGGGGTTTGGCTCGTAGACGACATAGAAATTGGGGATGATCCCGAACACGCGCTGCGTCTCCTCGACTGTGACCTGCTCAGTGGCGACTTCCACTGACGAGTCAGACACGTTTACCGCGGTCACTGCCTTCGCAATAAGCAGCTTGCTGGCCGGAAGGATCAGATATTGGCCGGGACTGAGGATGAGGTCGGGCGAGCTCCAGTCGGCAAACTCTTCGGCCGTGATGGTGATGTGATAGGTTCCAGGGTCGAGTTGCTCAAACGCGAAGAATCCGTTGTCATCCGAAAAGACCCGGCGGGGAGCTTTGAGACTCGGACCATCGAGAACGACGGTGGCGCCAGAGAGCACGTCATTGTTCACATCGCTTACCGTGCCGGTAATATGTCCGGTCTGCGGCGTGGGTGCGTTGATGTCTTGTGCCGCCAAAGGCGCGGCCATGGCAATCGCCATCAAGATCGGCCGCCAAATTCGTAGAATTCTCACAACAATAGCTCCAATGGATCAGTGTGGATTTGCCTTCATCCCCCATCACAAATCCTCCACAACGCTCCGGAAGATCAGGAAGAAGGTGGTGAATTGGATGTGTTACGGGTCGATTTCGGCTCCAGTCTGCTCAATTCAGACAAAGTATGACGATGTTCCAACAACCTTCGCCGAAAGAGAAGGGTACCGACGTTCATGTCTGCCGGAACCCCTCTCTCGCCCAGGGGTCTAGAAGTGAAAGCCTAGTTCTGCTGTCAGCGCACGCGGCGTCACGTAATGCGTGCCGCTGAAGGTGGAAAGGAAGTTGTAGAGCGCGTACTTGTTGGTCACATTGATAGCTGTGAACCGCAAGCTCACCTTATATTTGTCGCCACCGAACAGGTTGTCATGTCCAACCGCTAAGTCGAAGAGATTTCGCGGCGCGATTCGCGGCGGGTTGTGGTCATCATTTTCGGTGCCAGCCGCTGGGATTTTGACCAAGCTCGATGTGAATTGCGATGCCAGACAGGTATCGGGCAGGGCCATCGTGGGCGTCGCGCGCACGCCATTGCAAACGAACCCAGCCTGAAACTGTTGATCGGCGGTCAGGCCGCTTCCGGCTAGATCCACAATGCCGCTGGCATCGGCGAAGGGCACTGCACCCGCTACCAGGCCACTGTCATATCGCCAGTTGAATCCCGCCCATGGTCCGCGTTTCCAGGGTTGATACTGGACGTGACTCGTCATGTTGAACTTCTCATCGTGGTCGATACGAAAAACTCCTCCCGGTGCCGACGGAGTGGCACCCGCGCCCCCGAGTTGCGGAGCGAAGAATCGTGCGGCCACGCTGGAGAAAACCATCAATGCCGAGAATCCGTGGAGGTTTGGCACGCTCACGCGTCCGGCAAATCCCGGAATCTTCGAGTTGTGCCATTCGATGGGAAAGGTAAGCGGCGTTGCACCGAGAATGCTGAAGTCGTAGGCATTGTGCGTGTACTTCCAGATGTATTCTCCGGAGAACACGAGGTAGCGCCCGAATGCCTGCTGGATCCCGGCATGAAACTCGTTGCGCCATCCTGGACTGAACGGAGTGATACCTAATGTGGCACAGCCCAGCAGCGGATTCAGGACGGCATCGCCGCAGCCCAGGCTGGCCAGAACCAGGTTTTCATTGAATGGGGTCTCCATCACGCGAGCATAGGACACGCGCAAAACGGTGTTGGTCCGCTTGATGTTGTAGGCGATGCCAAGGCGCGGCTCAGCTTCCCGGTGGACAGTGAGCCCATTGTAGAAGTCGCCTCTCAGTCCTAGATTGAGTGCCCAGTTTCCTTTGGTAATCGCATCCTGCAGATAGAGCGACAGTTCTTTCACGTCAGTTTGCCCGTCGAAAGTGTAAAGATTGCCCTGACGCGTGAGGTCATGAGGCAACAGGTCAGTGCAAGGGGGAGCCAAGGCAACGTTATTTACAGCGTCATAGCAGGGAAGCCCGTTTGCGTCCGTAAGCGAGGGTAGATAGGTTGGATCGACTATGCCGAGAGGATCATTTTCTCGAAGAAAGGTCTGCTCGTAGACAGCGCCCGCCTTCAGATTATGAATGCCCTTGACGTAGGAAACGTTCGATCGCAATCCAGCATTTGTGAGTGTCCGGTCTTGACTCACCGTCTCAGTCTGAAGATCCGGCGCCAGATCAGCAAACGGGTTCGCGCTGGAATAATAGTTGTAGTGATCGCGCCGCACGAAAGCGCCAAAGGTGAAAACGGTGGTTGGACTGATCAGGCGCGTCCATGATGGGGCGATGTTGAAAGTCTGAATTTGAGAGCGCTGGTCTGCGGGTCCGACCACGTTTCCGTTGGGATCGAGCCCGCCATTGTCCACCGTCACGCCATTCCATGCGGTTGCATTTTGCGCGTCGAAAGAATTCGGCGTCTGGAACCATGATCGCGTGTAGCCCAGATTGAGGTGAATGGAATCGGCAGCTGAAAGTTGGTAATCCACTCGGTCAAAGAAGTTTTCCTCGTTTCCTTTGTCGTGCATCACCGCAAACTCCGGTGGATCCAGAAACCGTCCGCTGTTCAGCCCGCTGGCTGAAACGAAGTTGCCCCAATTCTTGCCGCCATAGGCGAGATTGAAGTCAACGTTGCTGGTTCCGAACGAACCATAGGAGGCCGTCACACTCCCATGCGGAGTAGTGATGCCTTGCCCCGATTGTGTGGTCACATTGATGACCACGCTGGTCTTGTCGCCGTATTCCGCCGGCGGCGCGCCCGCGATGACCTCCATGGACTGAATCGCGTCCATAGGTATCTGGTTGGAGAAAATCTTGCTTTGCTGATCGGTGATAGGTTGGCCATCTATCGAGAACGAATTTTCCGCGTGATCGCCGAGGCCATGGAAGAGTCCATTCGAATCTGCGGAAATTCCCGGTGTCGACAAGGTCACCAGCGAACTCACTGATGACGACTGGCTCTCGAGCGGCAACTTGTCGAAGAGGTTCTTGTCCACATCGGTGTGAAAAGTCGAATCATTCTCCACCAGGTCCCCGCCCGCTGCCTCGACGGTTACTGCGGTAGTCGACCCGGCAACGGCCAGATTTACAGATACACTGATCGGTACTGAGGACCGCGGCTCGACATCCTGCGCCTGGGCCATGAAGCCCGCAGCCGTCACGCTCAGGTGATAATTATTGAAAGGAATGTTCGTGAACGCGAATGTCCCCGCTTTGTCGGTGGTGGTCGATCGGTCAAACCCGCTAACGGGGTTGCGGATCTCAACCTTGGCGCCAGCCACGACGGCCCCCGTCGGATCGAGCACGGTGCCATTTACGGATCCAGAGTTACCCACGGATTGCGCGCCCGCCATCACCGCAGCGAGCCCCAGTGCGCCTGCCAATACGGCAAGCCGCCTCAAATGAAATAAAGGCATAAGCCCTCCTGTAGAAAGAAAAAGAAGAGTAGGGAAACAGTCCTGACCAAACGCACTAGCGCCTAGCCGGAAGCATCATTTTTTGTGAGGATCCCTACAGAACAGGAGGACCGCGGCTGCCAAGTTCCGAGAAATGGAACTGGACCTTCGCGATAACAGCTTCGTCACGCAGCAGGCCGACCGCCGCAAACACTGGAGTGGCCTGACTGGAACTTAGGGCGGGACTGGCGCTATGCGCTACGACGCAAATCGAGCAGGAGAACGATCCCGTGCGCAAAGGGTGGTTGTGGGTAGACTCTGCCGTCGCCGTCCACAACATCAGGGACAGGCAGAGCCAGGCCGACCATTTTGCCCACACACGCATCGATTCGGGTTTCCTGCTTTGGGATTAGACTCTGCTTAGCTTATAAGGGTTATCCACCTCAAGGCAACCTTTGGCACGTTACTATAGATACCGAGCGTTCATCTTGGACCACGGCTTACCGCCCGCCGAACGAACTCATATCAAACGCGAGGATTGCAATGGCAGAACCCACCTACGAAGAACTGAAAGCAAAACTTTCTCAACTCGAGAAGGAAGTTGAAACCAAGAAACGCAGCGGGGACCTGATCTTCAAAGTCGGAGAAAAAGGCGGCGTCAGCGTCTATGGCCTCGGTCGCTTTCCCGTCACTCTCTACTATGAGCAGTGGAATCGCCTCCTTGGTGCCGCCAATGAGATCAAGCAGTTCATGGAAGACAACAAGTCCAAGCTGAAGCTCAAAGAGCAAGGCTGAATCGTGCCTACCTGGGCATCGCTACCCGTCCTTGTCGCGCAGTATGCGACAGGGCGGGGATTTTTATGTTTACGAAACTTGACACGCTCCTCGAACACGTGATGACTAATGCGTTTTCGACAAGGGTTCCTCGTTCGACTAGCTTTTTGTTAGATGAGACAATAAATGTTGGATGGTCAGATACAACCCGTTGCATCGTAATTTCTTTTTCTCCTTCTGACCATCGTCATGGTCGGTTTGTCGTCTGCGTCCGCCTTGCAACAGCCCGCTCCGCCACCGGAGCCTGCTCCAACCGTTGCCGCGCCAAAGGATTCCAAGGACGGACAACCGCAGGACAAGATTAACCCGGAGCAGGAAACTGGAACGGCGATCAGTGTTTCTCCAGACCCCCAGCAACAGCCCGCTCCGCCTCCCCCGCCCCCCGATCCAAATGCCTCATCGACTAAAGCTTCCAAGGAAGGCCAAGCCGAGCAGAAGCCCGACGGATCAGTTGGCAAAAGTAAGCTGGAACAGGAGACGGGAACGGTTAACGATCGCATCTTTGCGGTGCTGCCCAACTACGGCACTGTCGAAACCGCCAATACTCTGAAACCGCTTAGAACCGGACAGAAATTCCGCATCGCCACCGCGAGTGTGTTTGATTGGGCGGCCTATCCCTTCAACGGCGTGCTTGCCGGAATCGCTCAGGCCAAGAATGATCCGGAGGCTTATGGACAGGGATGGGACGCCTATGCCAAGCGCTACGGCGAGTCTTTTGCCGACAACAGCATTGGGACGTATATGACAGTCGCCGTCTTTCCCAGTCTCCTGCACGAAGACCCGCGCTACTACCAGATGGGAAAGGGAGCCTTCGTCCACCGCTTTTCCTACTCGCTGAGTCGCCTCTTCGTGACCCGAACCGATGCAGGCAATACCCGATTCAACTATTCGGAATCGCTTGGCAACGCCGCGGCCGCGGCGATTTCCAATATCTATCATCCCGACGAAGATCGCACCGCCGGCCGCAATGCGACGACTTTCGCCTTCCTGATTCTTTACGATGGCTTGTCGAACGAACTGAAGGAATTCTGGCCCGACATACGGCGCAAGGTGTTTAAGAAGAAGAACCCGTAAGACTCGCTGCCCGGAAAATCCGGCTGGCCATTTTCTTCTGATAAAATTCCTGCCGTGAAAAGACGAACTCTACTCCAGGCGATTCCTGCGGCGGCGCTGCTTCCAGCAACTCTTTGGGCCGCTTCCCAGCAAGACAACGCGAACTCGACCGGTGTGTACGAACTCCGCGTCTACCACGCGGCAGCGGGGAAATTACCAGCCCTGCTCAAACGCTTCCGGGAACACACTGTCGAAATCTTTAAGCGGCATGGAATGAAGAGCGTCGCCTACTGGACGCCGCTCGATGAGCCCGACAAGAGCAACACGTTGATCTACATTCTCTATCACCCCAGCCGCGAAGCCGCGGCCGCCAACTGGAAAGCATTCCAGGATGATCCTGAGTGGAAGCGCGTCCACGAGCAATCTGAAGTCAACGGCAAACTCGTCGACAAAGTTGATTCCACTTACATGGCCCTGACTGACTTTTCGCCGCGTTTGGGCTAGGGCTGACGGCGTTGGTCAGCTCCGGCGGGACTAGTCGGCCACGTCGCGCACTTTCGGCGCAGCAAAACGGTGCCGCGCTTTGTTCCACTCGTCGGTGGCGAACAGGCGCGGCCCCACCTCGATCAATCGCGGTGTCATGTTGAAAACCGCCACCCGAGTCCAGGGTTTGCCGTCGCGCATCCGCAATCCCTTTTCATTCAGATCGCTGACGATGCTGGAGTAAGGGAAGTCCTGCACCAGTAACTCCATCATCAACATCAGCGTGCGGTTCTCCACGGGATCGACCTCTAGCCGTTGGCAATCCTCCGAGATGCGCAATCCGTAGGGGATGTCTTCATTGAACGCCCCTTGTGTTGGAGCCTCCGACTCGGGCAGCTCGCGCCGCCATTCGATCGATACCATCTGCCATCCCGCCTTGGTGCGTTGCTCGATGACTTCAGGGCTAAACGGCCCGGAAATCACATCGCGAATCCGTTCAAAATGCGCCATGGTGTGCCAAGCCTCCGTGATGTTTTTGTTGCTTATGAGTGCCCGCAATTCCTCTGCCAGAAACCGGGCCTGCGCCGAGACGCCCATGTGCCTGCGGCGTTTAGGAATACCTGCAGTGCTTGGCGCGGATTCGAGCTGCCGAGTGTCCACTTGCGCGAATCACTGTTCGCTTCCGGACGCCCCTTTTCACCGCGCTTCAGCGGACCTCAAATCGTCAGGAGCGCCAAAATCCATGGCGAGGCTCAGCGTTCGAACAAGGCCCCGTTGTGTTATTGTTCCTGGAACCCAACTCGAAGGTACCCTTTTGACCACTGAGTGGCCGGAAGGGAATAGAACTTTTCGTCTATAATTAAAAGATCGTGCCAAAGTACTCCATCGTCGTCCCCCTGCATAACGAGCAAGAGAACGTCACTGATCTCTACGACCGCCTGAAAGCGGTTATGGAGGCTCACGGCGAGAGCTTCGAAATCGTTCTCGTGGACGATGGCTCGGCCGACCAGACCTTCGCTATGCTGCGCGAAATCGCGGCTGTCGACAGTCGGGTCACCGTCGTCAAATTGCGTCGCAATTTTGGCCAGACCGCCGGCCTCGCTGCTGGATTTGATCATGCCCGCGGGGAGTACATCATCGCCATGGACGGCGATCTACAGCACGATCCCAACGACATCCCCCTGTTCCTGGAAAAGATTGCCGCGGGATACGACATCGTCAGCGGATGGCGCAAAGTCCGGGTCGACAATTTCTGGATGCGCCGCATCCCGTCCCGCATCGCCAACTGGATGATGGCCAAGATCAGCGGCGTCGATATCCACGATTTTGGCACCACATTCAAAGCCTACCGACGAGACATTCTTGAGCAGGTTCCGCTCTACGGTGAACTGCACCGCTTCATCCCCGCGCTGGCCTCATGGCATGGGGCGACGATCTGCGAAGTGCCCATCCGCAACGTGAACCGCGAGCGCGGCGTTTCGCACTACGGCATCACGCGCACCTTCCGCGTATTTTTCGATCTGCTGACGATCCGCTTCCTGCTGCGCTATCTGTCGCGCCCGCTGCATTTCTTCGGCAGCGTAGGCATGATGAGCATTTTTGGCGGCAGTGCGATCGTTTTGTGGCTTGGTTTGGAAAAATTCCTGCGCCACGTCCCGGTGATGGCCGAACACGGCCCGCTGATGATGACGGCTCTGGGCCTTCTCATCGGTGGTCTGAATCTTCTCGCGATCGGCCTGCTGGGAGAAATGCAAGTGCGCCACTACCACGAGCCGAGCCGTCGCGCCCCCTACTCTGTCGACCGCGTCCTGCGCGCCCAAAGCGAAGAGCACAGTGTCTCTGACTAGCGCTTGCGTAGGGACATAACAGGTCTCAGGGGAAAGATCCGCGAGACTTGGAAACGCCTCAGGTGCCAGCGACGCCGAAGTAACACGAAGGCCTGTGTTCGCAGAGCCTTCCTTCGTGAACCTTCGTGTCCTTAGTGGTTTATGCCCTCCCCTGTGGGCGTATAATGTGCCGTTTGGCTTCTTCAGGAGTTTCCTCACCATGGCGCAAACCACCCAATATGAACTGCATCTCGCCCGTCGGATGTCGCGGCTCGGCACCGAGACTGCTTTTGAAGTCCTGAACAAGGCGCGCGCCCTCGAGCGCCAGGGCAAGAGCATCATCCACCTTGAGATCGGCGAACCGGACTTCGATACACCAGCAAACGTCGTCGAGGCAGGCATCGACGCCCTCCGCAAAGGCTGGACTCACTACGGCCCCTCCGCCGGTTTGCCCGATCTGCGGCAGACCTTGGCCGAATACGTCAGCCGCACCCGAGGCGTGAAGGTCACCAGTGACGAAGTGGTCGTCGTTCCCGGCGGCAAGCCTATTATTTTCTTCACAATCCTTTCCCTTATTGATGAGGGAGATGAAGTCATCTATCCCAATCCTGGATTCCCCATCTACGAGTCGATGATCAACTATGTGGGCGGACGCGCCGTTCCCATCGCTTTGCGCGAGGAGCGCGACTTCTCCCTCGACGTCAATGAACTCGCGTCCCTGATCAACGATCGCACCCGCCTGATCATTCTGAACTCGCCCCAAAATCCGACGGGCGGCGTCCTCGATCGTCGCGACATCGAACAAATTGCAAAGCTCATCGGAGACCGCAACATCATGGTCCTCTCCGACGAAATCTATAGCCGCCTGCTCTTCGACGGAGGCCAGCACTTTTCCATCATGTCGGTTCCCGGCATGCAAGAGCGCACCATCCTGCTCGATGGCTTCTCGAAGACCTACGCCATGACCGGATGGCGCATGGGGTATGGTGTAATGCGCCCCGATCTCGCTGCGCACATGACCCGGCTGATGACTAATTCCAACTCGTGCACTGCCAGCTTCACGCAAGTTGCAGGGATCGAAGCCATCCGTGGAGATCAAACATCCGTTGACCATATGCGTGATGAATTCCAGCGCCGTCGCGATGCCTTCGTTGCCGGCCTGAACAAGATCAAAGGCTTCTCCTGCCGCATGCCCAAGGGTGCGTTCTACGTCTTCCCAAATATCAAGCAGACCGAGTGGAAGTCGAAACCTCTGGCCGATGCGCTGCTGGAGCAGGCAGGAGTGGCCGCGCTCTCGGGTACGGCATTCGGGGAGTACGGCGAAGGCTACCTGCGTTTCAGCGTGGCCAATTCACTCGAGAACCTGCAGCAGGCACTCGACCGCATCGACCAGTGGACGAAGAAGAACTTGTGATTGCGCAGTCACCGCGTACCTTTTCTTGAAGACGTCATTCCGAATCCCGGCGCGGTTCAGCCGGCGTGAGGAGCCTGCCCTGAGTGAAGTCGAAGGGATCTCGCGTGCGGCTTATTGGCGCTGCTCGCAAGATCCCTCCCTCCGCCTGAAAAACAGCTGCGATTGGGATGACTCCATAAGAACTTACTGCTCGGAGAACTTTCATGCCAGTGAAGAAGCGCAACACAAAGCCCAAACAGCCCAAGTCCAGCCGTCCGCAAGCGCCCGGCTATGGCTTCCCCAAAGGAGCCAAGGGCCTGCTTCCTTGGTCCTGGGCCGAGCAGCGTCTGAAGAAGTCGCACAACTACTGGATCACCACTGTGAAGCCCGACGGCTTGCCGCACACCATGGTCGTCTGGGGCCTCTGGCAAGACGGACGCTTCCTGTTCAGCACTGGTCGCAAGTCGCAAAAGGCACGCAACCTCGATCGTAATCCTAACTGTATCGTCTGCACTGAACAGGCAGACGAAGCTGTGATCGTCGAAGGCGTGGCTGAAATCGCGGATGTCTCCGCCCGGCGCAAATTCCTTGGAACCTACACAGGCAAGTACAAGTTCGACATGTCCTCGATGGAAGACGACATCCTCTCGATGAAAGAGCCCGTCTTCGCAGTGCGCCCCAAAAAGGCCTTCGGCTTATACGAGAAGCACTTCCAGGGCAAGTCCACCCGCTGGCAATTCAACTAGGCGAAGCTGGCAGCACCCCGCCTGCGCAAGGGCGGCCGCCCGCTTTGCCTCACCCCCAAATGTGATTCTGATCACGGCCTTGAAATCCTGTCCTCGATATTTTGTTGAAAGCGTTCTGTGCGCTTCTTTCCAGCGCAAAGGGGGGACGTCATGGCCCTTACCGATTCCACCAGCGGAAAGATGATCCGCCAATACTCCATCGAAGAACTGAAAGACGCGGCTAACCTAATGCGCGGCTACGACTTGGTCGCTCTGAACGCAGCGGGCTCCGGCCACGCCGGCGGCACGCTTTCCATTATGGACATCACGGCCGCTCTCTACCTGAAGATCGCCAATCATGATCCCCAACATCCCGACTGGCCTGACCGCGACCGCATCATCTGGTCCACTGGACACAAAGCGCCGAGCCTCTACCTTGGCCTCGCCTTCGCCGGCTTCTGCCCGGTCGCTGACGTTGTTACGCTGCGCAAGTTAAGCTCGCCCTTTCAGGGCCATCCGCATTGGCTGAAATTGCCGGGTGTGGAAGCTTCCACCGGATCGTTGGGCCAGGGTTTGAGTATCGCCGTAGGCCTCGCGCTGGCCGCCCGCCTCGACAAGAAGAGTCACAAGATCTTCTGCATCATGGGCGATGGCGAGCAACAGGAAGGTCAAGTCTGGGAAGCCGCAATGGAAGCAGGACATTTCCAACTCGATAACCTGATCGCGATCATTGATTGCAACCGCCTGCAGATCGATGGATGGGTTAAAGATGTGATGGGGGTTGAGCCCCTCGCCGCAAAATACGGAAGCTTCGGTTGGGACGTGCTGCGCATCGATGGTCACGACATGAACCAAATCGTCGACGCGCTCGAGCAGGCCCGTTCCGTGAAGGGCCGCCCCGTCGCCATCCTTGCCGACACTGTAAAAGGCAAAGGCGTCAGCTTCATGGAGGATCAGGCCGGATGGCATGGCAAAACCCCGAATGCGGAAGAACTGTCGAAAGGCTTGCAGGAACTTCAGCTCACCGATCGCATTCCAGTGCAGCAGCTATTGGAGAAGGCCAAACAATACCAGTCCGAAGTCGAGCGTCGGCTCGAAGCCAAGATGCCCAAGTTCACCCACAACTACTGGTGGAATTGCGGCGACACCATGAAAGTGAAGATGGAGCCGACCCGCAAAGGCTTCGGCCAATCCCTGGCGGAGAATGGCGACGACGAGCGTGTCGTTTGCTTAGGTCTCGACATTTCGGGCTCAATCACGATCAGTGACTTCTATGCCGGAAAGCCGGAGCGCAAGAGTCGCTGGATCAGCTTGGGCATCGCCGAGCAGTCAGCCACCTCGGCCGCAGCCGGACTGGCCCGGGAAGGCAAGTTGCCTGTGATGGGAACCTACGCCACCTTCGCTGCCGCGCGCAATCTTGACCAGATTCGCACATCGGTGTGCTACGGCAACTTCAACGTGATGATCGCCGGAGCCCACGGCGGTGTCTCCGTCGGCCCAGACGGCGCTACTCACCAGGCCTTGGAAGACCTCTTTGCCACGCAGGGCCTGCCCAACATGTCGGTTGTGGTCCCGTGCGATATCGTCGAGACGCGCAAGGCAACAAACTACTTGCTGCTGCAGCATAAGGGCCCGAAGTATATCCGTTTCGCCCGAGAGGCAACGCCGGTGGTCACCGACGAGAAGACCCCATTCGTCTTCGGTCAGGCCAATGTGATTCGCCTGCGCCATGAAGGCCCCAGTTTTCTCGAGGCTTTTGAAACCGTACTGGCTGCGTCCTACAAGAACGAAGAGGAAGACCTGAGCATCGTCGCCTGCGGGCCCATGGTTCCCGAGGCGATGCGTGCTGCCTATATTCTCAAGAAGGAATTCGGCTACGAGTCTCGCATCCTGAATATTCACACTCTCAAGCCCGTCGATGCCTCGGCGATTGTGCGCGCCGCTCGCGATACCGGAGTGGTCGTCACCGCCGAAGAGCATCAGATCGGTGCCTTGGCGTGGCGGGTCAGCGGAATTCTGACCGAGAGCCCCAACCTTTATGGCCACCCGCTGATCACCGGCGCTATCGGTGTGAAAGACCGTTTCGGAGACTCCGGAGCGCCCTGGGAGTTGATCAAGGAATTCGAAGTCAGCGCCGAACACATCGCCCACAAGGCCGTCGAACTCATGGCGATCAAAAAGAAGGGCACGCGAGAGCGCGAAGATCGGCCGTCGCTCGCAGGCGTGCGCTAGACAAACTTTTGCAGTCCTAGTGCTTGCGGCCGCCCTCGCGGGTCGGTGCGTATGGGAAAGCTCTCAGCTGTCAGCCATCAGCTCTCAGCTTAATTCTCCGATTACCAGCGTTGCGAGTGGCTAAGATGGCGGGGAGCAGCGGTAGTGACTTAGCTGAGGGTGAAAGCTGAGAGCTGACAGCTATCTGCCGCCATTACTTCCGTTATCGTGAGCATGATCTCGGTCATGCGTCCGAACCCTCCCGCTCCCCTATAATCTCCTGTCTTGAACAAAACACGTGTACGCTGCGGAAAGTGTTCGGGGCATCGTTTGCCGGCCGCGTCCGCATCCTATGAGCTAATTGACACTGTTACGATCCTGCTCAACAATTGAGGGCATCCCTGCAATTCATTCTTAGCTTCCCGAGGAGGAAGAGTGTATGTCCGATGATGGCTACCAAGTAAACACGGAACCCCAGTCGAACGCCGGCAAGTGGATCCTGATTGTGCTGGCAATTCTGGTTGTGGCGGGCTTCGGCTATGCGCACTATACGACGCACAAGTCGGTCGAGGCTCTGACGCAGGATCTGGCCGCTAGCCAGGCTCAGGTCAAGGAACTCCAGAACCGCATGCAGACCGCGGAAGCCCAGGAAGAGACCCTGGCACAGCAGGCTGGCATGACCAAGCGGGAACTCGCGCGGCGCGCCGCTGAGTTGCAGTCACAACAGAAAGCCGCCGAGGAACGTATCGCCAAGGAGCAGCAAGCCCAGATCAGCGAAGTGACCGGGCAAATCACTGGCGTGAAGACTGATGTCGGCGGGGTGAAGACCGACGTGGCCTCCACGAAGGCCGATCTCGAAGCCACCAAAGCCCGCCTGCAAAGCACGATGGGTGATCTCGGGGTACAGAGCGGCTTAATTGCCAATACGCGCTCTGACCTTGAAGTTCTCAAGCATAAGGGCGATCGCAACTATTACGAGTTCACTTTGCTCAAAGGCGCCAAGCCTCAACCCGTTTCGACTGTGAGCCTGCAACTCAGAAAGACCGACGCCAAGAAAGGCAAGTTCACGGTGAACGTCACCTCCGACGACAAGACGATCGAGAAGAAGGATCGCAACGTCTCGGAGCCGATCCAGT
Organism: uncultured Acidobacteriaceae bacterium; assembly: GCA_963731405.1. Lineage (GTDB taxonomy): Bacteria > Acidobacteriota > Terriglobia > Terriglobales > Acidobacteriaceae > Sulfotelmatobacter. Next base: position 298,318 of record CAVSVS010000014.1, read on the forward strand.
TCTACTCGGGCCGCGACCACATGCTGTTTGAGTTGGTGGTATGGACGGTGGACAAGAACAAGGCAACGGGGTACTTGAGCACACCCAAGAGTGCTCCCGTGCCAGTGACGGCGAACTAGTGGGCTTGTGAACTCATGAGCGCAGCGTGGTTCCCCGGAGGTGCCGTGCTGTTGCAGATTGTGCTGCGCACGGCCGTCATTTACCTGCTGGTGCTGATCGGGGTGCGTTTAAGCGGCAAGCGTGAGGTGGGGCAGATGACTCCGTTCGATCTCACCTTGCTGCTCCTCCTCTCTAACTCTGTACAGAACGCGATGACCGGGCCAGACACGTCGCTGCTGGGCGGCGTGATTGCGGCGAGCACACTGCTGGTGCTGAACTACGGTGTGGCAGGCGTCTCCGGTTCGAATCGCCGCCTGCGCAAGTTGATCGAAGGGCAGCCCACGCTCCTGGTGCACGATGGCAAGATCATCGACGCTCACATGGTGCGGGAGCGAGTCAGCATGGACGAGTTGCACCGCGCTTTGCGCGAACACGGCATTAACAGCTGCGATCAGGTGGCGTTGGCGGTCCTCGAAGTCGATGGTTCGATCTCATGCCTGAAGTATGACGAGATCAAGCAGGACGCCAGCACGCATCTGGTGCATCGCAGGTTTATGCAGAAGAAGCAGTCGTAGGCATCGTCAAATCGCGCGGCATCCCGCGCGTGGGCCGATGCAATTCCTTCGGCAGGTCGCCCAGTCGGCGCAGAGAATGAACTCTTCCCGCAGGATCGTTGATCGTCATGCTGAAGAGTGACGGAGCGCCCGACAATCCCTTCTGAAGTGTTCCGACTGAGACCATGACGGTGACGGCAGTCTGGTCTTTCTGGAAGTCCGCCTCGACTCACATGGGCTTGTCGCCCTCACGATCTTTCGTCGGACGCCCGGTTGGTTCGTCGCAATCGGTCACCTCCCACTCAATGTCTGCGCCTCCACTTTCGTAATTCAGAAAGAACTCGAGACTCACCTTGGGCAAGGTCGAATCCAATGACGACGCGAGCACAGTTTTCGCGCGCTGAATGACCGCCTCTTCTCGCGTCTTCTTGGAAGCCTGCGGCTGCGCCAAACAGCTGGCGAGCACCAGGAAGAAGAACGTCAGCGAAACACGACCCATGCTTATATCAGACACCGCAAGCATTACTTCTGCACCGGTTGTCCAAAGGTGATCCAGAAGCCGTTGAGGTCGCGAATGATGAACTCACGCATGTTGTAGAAGGTTTCGTGTGGTTCCTCGAAGATTTGCACTTTGTCGTGGATGCGCCGGTAGACGTCATCGACGTTGCTGGTCGTGATGTACAAGTCGACCTCGCGCCGGTGGGCCGTGCTGGGCTTGCCACCGGAGTTCAGAATGATTTCGCTGTTGCCGAATGACAGCGACGCCCAGTTTACTTCGCCATCTTCTTCGTTGGTGCGGAGCAGCGTGAAGCCGATTGATCGATACCACTCAATCGTCGCACGGACGTCGGGAACATGAATCATAGGGATGACGTCCTGTGGCATAGGTTGCGCTCCTATTGCACCGCCACGAACTTCACGCAGACCGGCGCGCCGACTTCGAGAACCTTTCGCGTCGGCGTAAAGAGGCCGGTCTTCTGATCGATCCGGAATACGACAATGTTGTCGGACTTCTGGTTGGCCGCAAACAGCAGCCTTCCGGTGGGATCGATCTCAAAGTTGCGCGGCTCCTTGCCTCCCGTGTGAATAATCCCTGCCTGGGTGAGCGTTCCCTTAGTCTTGTCAATCGCGTAGACGGCGATGCTTTCGTCGCCGCGGTTGGAGGCGTACAGGAACCTGCCCGAGGGGTGAACGCGGATCTCGGCATCGTCATTGCGGCCGGTGAAATCTTGGGGCAGAGTGGTGATCGTCTGAATTGGTTGCAGCTTTCCGGCTGACGCGTCGTTCGAAAAGACGGTCACAGTGTGCCCCATCTCGGAGACCACGTACGCGAACTTCCCATCGGGGCGAAGCACAAAGTGCCGCGGACCGGAGCCCGGATCGACCTTGGCGAAAGGCGGATCATTGGGAGTGAGTGCTCCCTTTGCGCTGTCGAACTTGTAGACGAGGAGCTCGTCGAGCCCGAGATCATCGACCATGGCGAAACGATTGTCGGGCGAGAGATCGATGGAATGGGCGTGAGGTCCTTCTTGCCGCTTTGGATCGGGGCCCTTGCCGGTGTGCTGTACGAACGAGGAAGCCTCGCCCAACTTGCCATCGGAGAGCACGGGAAAAACGGCGACGCTACCGCCGGTGTAATTCGCCACCAAGACGTACTTGCCAGTCTTGTCGACGGTGATGTAGCAGGGATCGGCGCCGCGCGAGGCGACCTCGTTCAGGAATGTGAGCTTGCCAGTGGCTTGATCGATGGCGAATGCGCTGACGCCGCCGCTGTTCGGTCCCTTGTAGTTGCCGACCTCATTCACCGCGTACAGATACTTACCGTTTGGGTGTGGGGCTACGAACGATGGATTGGTCGTCTCCGCGGCCAGACCGAGCGCGGTAATCTCGCCACTGCCGGCGTCATAGCGGTAGGCGTAGATGCCTTTGCTTTTGCTGCCTTCTTCGGTGTAGGTGCCGACGTAGACGAGATACTTGCCGGCCGTTTTGGCGGCAGCAGCGGTGAACAAGCTCACGAAGGTTAGCGCGAGCACAAGGGGGACGGAACGAAGAGGATGGCGGACGATTTTCATGGGAACCATAGAAACGCATTTACAGGCATTCATGCAAGCAACCTCTGGACCAAGGTTTGTAATGTTGACCGACAAGAACCATCGATCTGCGCACGATGGACAGCCGGAGGCGGCTGTCCCCACATATAAGTGTTCGCACCGACTTCCGATCTCTACTTCTTCATCACGACTGGAACGGTTTCGTTGTAGGGCCAGACATCGACGCTGATCGATGTTCGTTTGTTGAAGGCGTCGAGGTTCACCGGAAAAGCAACGATGATGGTGCGCGCAACGGTTTCCCCGGGTTGGATCTTGTCCTCGGGGGATAAGGCGGGCTGCGAGCCATTCTTGAGCGTAGGAAAGGCCTGGAAGTAACGGGCGAAATCGACTGCAGAAACTGCATCGACGGTGTTGTCTCCGGTTGGCGCTTTGAGCGTGCTCTGCAGTCCACGGACGTAAAGCATCTTCTCGCTTGTATTGCGGATGGTGAAGGTCAACGCGACCATGGTGGAGTTTTGGTCGGGGATCTCGACGGCGGCCACGTTGTCGAGAGAGCCTGAGGCTTGCGGCTGGGCGCGCTTCAAGAACGATGCGATCAGCACGATGACTAAGACTGCGCCTACGGCGATGAGGACGATCTTCGCGGGTGGGAGGTTCTTCTTGGCTGTGCCGTACTCTTCGCCGATGTTGATAGTCGGGCCTGCGGGAGGGGCAGGGGGCTGAGGAGGAGTTGGAGGAACGGAAGTTGGATCGGGCATAGAGTTTTGCTTTACCAGCCCAGATTCTACGCCAGTTGGCAGATCGAAGGCGGTTCCCGAGTACCGTGGTTTCGCGCTGCGGCCCGCTGCCTTGATCGACGTGTGGTGAGACGGCCGAGCTACCATTGGAACCGGGCGACTGTTGAGTGATATCACCGCGCATTTTTTTTGCTCGAAGCTGTAAAATATTCATTCCTTGGTAGTTAGCTGGAGCATATCTCCGTTTTTTCTGGTAAAATCTTGATTCTAAATAGGTTATAGGTAAAATATTGCGGAATAAGGACTTATCCACCACCCTCATATTCCAGCAATTCTGCAAGCGATTCATTTCATTGGGGTTACTGAAAAGGCACGGATTTTTGCGTTTGCAAAATATTGATTCTAAACAAGTTACACGTAAAATATTCCAGAATAAGGAGTTAGCGGCGAACCCGGGAAACCGGATCTGTGCGCCTGGAAACTTACGGCTTGAACTTGTCACCACGAGAGTTAGTTTGCGCTTTCTGTACCCTCGGTCAAGGTTGTCGGTCACAGGGAATGCGAATTGCCCTGTGGAAAACGAAAAATAATCGGGATTGAGCAGGTTTACCAGGCGTGTTTCATGGCTTTGGCGAAGTTTGGAGCGGGGAGGGTGTTGAGGACGTCGCCTCTGGTGAGCCAGGCCCGGCGCGCTTGCAGGACGCCGTAGCGGATTTTTTCCATGTGCGAAGTGTGGTGGGAGTCGGTGTTGATGACGATCTTGACGCCGCACTGCTTGGCCTGGCGTAGATGGACATCGTTCAGGTCGAGGCGGTCGGGATAGGAGTTCAGTTCCATCGCGACTTTGTGTTTCGCGGCCGCGGTCAATACCGCGTGCATGTCGAAAGGATAGGCATCGCGGCGGAGTTGGATGCGTCCGGTGGGGTGTCCGATGAGGGAAGTGTTGGGATTCTCGATGGCCCTGAGCAGTCGCTCGGTCATCTTCGCGGGCTCCTGATTGAAGACCGAGTGCACGCTGGCTATGACGACATCCATTTGCGCGAGGACATCGTCGGAGAGATCGAGATCGCCATCCGCCAGGATGTCGACTTCGATGCCAGCAAAGATGATGATGCCGTCGATCTTCTGGTCGGCGGCGCGAATTCGGGCGATGTGTTCGACCGCGCGTTTGTCGTCGAGTCCGTTGGCGAAAGCGAGGTTCTTGGAGTGGTCGGTGATGGCCATGTATTGATAGCCGCGCGCTTTGGCAGCCTCGGCCATCTCTTCGATGGTATTGCGCCCGTCGGTCTCGACGGTGTGCATGTGAACGTCGCCTTGCAGATCGGCCTGCGTGATCAACTTAGGGAGCGTGTGATCTTTCGCAAGATCGATCTCGCCCAGATTCTCTCGCATCTCAGGTGGGACGTAGTCGAGGTTGAGCTTGGCGTAGATCTTTTCTTCTGTCTTGCCGGCGACGGGCTTCCCGCCTTCGAGTGTGGCCAGACTGTACTCGTTGAGCGTGTAGCCCATTTTGAGGGCGCGCTGGCGCAGGGCTACGTTATGCGCTTTCGATCCGGTGAAGTACTGCATGGCGGCGCCAAAAGATTCAGGAGGCAGAAGGCGCACATCGACTTGCATGCCGTTGCGCACGTGGAAGCTGATTTTGTTGTCGCCGCTGGCGATGACGTCCATCAGAGGAGGATATTTCGCAACGTAGGCAATGGCTGCCTGGCGTCCTTCGGCAGTGGTGCAAGCCTTTCCGGTAACGAGGATGTCGAGATCGCCGACCGTGTCGCGGCCGCGGCGCAGAGAACCGGCGGGCGTGATCTTGTCGATGCCGGGATATTTCGCCAGGTATTCAGTAAGTTTTTCGGCCTCGGTCTCAGCTGTATCGATGAGGAAGCGGCCGCTGATGCGCCGGTAGTCCTCGATGGCCTTCAGCAGCTTGGCTTCGTGCTTCTCGCCCATGCGGGGCAGTTCGCGGATCTTGCCTTCGCGCGCCAGTTTCTCTACGCCATCGACGTCGCTGACCTTGTAGGCGCTCCAGATGAGCGCGATGGTTTTCGGGCCGAGTCCCTGAATCTTCAGCAACTGCAGCATGGATGGGTGATACTTCTCGAGCAGTTCGGTCTGCACTGCGAGTTTGCCGTCTGCGAAGAGTTCCTGCAGGTTGCGCAGCATGCTTTTGCCGATGCCAGGAATCGCGAGAACCTGCTTGGGGTCGGCGATTAATTCCTTGATCGATTGCGAGTGATTCTCGATGGCCTGCGCGGCGTTGCGGTAGGAGCGGATGCGGAACGAATCCTGCCCATCGATCTCAAGCAGGTCGGCGGTCTCGTAGAGAATGTTGGCGATGGCCTTGTTGTCCATGGACAAGGTAAGAGTAAACAAAGTTGGACGGGAGGACCAGAGGCGGGAGTTGAAGTGCTGTCCAGTGGTGCAGGAGATCGTTGGAGATCAACACGGACAGGTGGGGGAAGTGAGAGGACAAGAACGCCCGTAGGAGACCTCAACCGAAGATCTCGCAACGGAGCATCGGCGATGTGCTCCAGCTATGCGCGGACGAGGTCTTCCGAGCATCCGAAATGTTACGCCGAACTTGCTATCAGGCGGCCTTGGTAACGTTCGCTGCCTGCGGTCCTTTTTGACCCTCAGTGATTTCGAATTCCACTGGGTCACCTTCCTGCAGGCTCTTGTATCCCTCGGAAGTAATTGCGCTGTAGTGAACGAATACGTCCGGTCCATCCGCGCGTCCGATGAACCCGTACCCTTTGGCGTTATTGAACCACTTGACGGTTCCTTTCAGACGTTCCACGTACCCCCCTCTTTCCGCACGTCCTGACTGGGGGGACCAAGGACGTGCCCACAGTTAAAATGCCGCCCTTAGGATGCATTTTGGAGTGCGAAGGGTAGGCTGTCAAGCGTTGGTGAAGCGGAAAAAATAGGAAAAGTGGCCGCTAGACCCCTCGATTAGTCGTGAGTGGTAGGGTTTGGACCCCGCCTACTTTTGTGCTCGATTTCTTGACATGTGATCGAGCCAAAGCACCGAAGCGATGGTCTTAGCGTCCTGCACGGTTCCGCTGACGACCATGCGCACGGCGGTGGGCAAAGGGACCAACCGCTTATAGATGATCTCGTCTTCTTCGGGCTGGGCCTTACCCTTGCGCAGTCCGGTGGCCAGGTAGACGGCCATGGTCTCGGCCACGAATCCGGGGCTAGCGTAGAACTTCAGAATGCGGCGCCATTTGGTGGCGGTGTATCCAGTCTCTTCCAATAGTTCGCGCTGGGCGGCCTTCAGTTCCTGCTCACCCGGGTCGATACGTCCTGCGGGGAGTTCCCACAAATAGCTGCCAGCGGCGTGGCGATACTGTCGTTCGAGAAGGATGCGAGGCGTTGCGCGCGAGTCATCGACCGCCAGCACCACTACGGAGCCGGAGTGATGGATGAGGTCGCGTCGAGCCTTTACGCCGCCGGGTTCCTCGACGTGGTCGGTCGTGACCCAGAAGACTGGACCGCGATATACGGTTTTCGAGGAGACGATGCGGGCCTTGCTGGACGATTTCGGCATGCCAAACAATATAACGGCTTCCGGCTTTCGGCGTCCGGCTTCGGCTCGCGAAGGCCGGAAGCCGGTTCTGCTATGCTGCCGGGCATGGTTGCCAGGCCGCGAGTAGCGATTGTGGGAGCGGGCAATTTGGGAACGGCGCTTGCGTTGGCATTGCGGGCGGCGGGGTATTCGATCGACCTGATCATCGCACGGGGTCGAGGTGCGTCTCTGAAGCGGGCGCAGAGGCTGGCCGCGCAGGTAAGGGGCAGGGCAGCGACTGAGTTGTCTTCTACGCGGGCACAGTTGATATGGTTCTGCGTCCCTGACTCGGAGATCTCGCGGGCGGCGAAATCGCTTGCTGCAAGTGTCGACTGGAAGGGAAGAGTGGCGTTGCACTCGAGCGGGGCGCTGGGCAGCGAGGACTTGGGATCGCTGCGAAGCCGCGGAGCCAGCGTTGCCTCGGTGCATCCGCTGATGACGTTTGTACGCGGATCGAGACCATCACTGGCCGGGGTGCCGTTTGCGATTGAGGGCGATGAGGCTGCCGTACGTGTGGCGCGTCGCGTGATTCGGGATCTTGGTGGCCGCGCCTATCCGATTCGAAGAGCGGATAAGGCTGCTTATCACGCTTGGGGGACGTTTGCGTCTCCGCTGCTAACGGCTCTGCTAGCTACGACGGAACAGGTTGCAAGGCTGAGTGGAGTGAGTAGAAAGGGTGCGAGAGAACGGATGATTCCGATCCTGCAGCAGACGCTGGCGAATTACTCGGCATTGGGGGCAGCGAAAGGGTTTAGTGGACCCATCATTCGCGGGGATGTGGATACGGTGAAGCGGCATCTGCAGGTGTTGCGCAAGGACCAGGCCCTCCGCGATGTGTATATGGCGTTGGCGCGCGCGGCTTTGCGGTACCTGCCGGTCAAACAGAAGAACTCGCTCCAGCGACTTCTGGCGCGCTCAGGGGATTGACGCGCACGCGAGTCATCCAGGCAAGCAATGCGAGCACCGCGAACGGAAGTGATGCGGCGGTGCGAATGGGCAGCGCGAAGATTGCGGTTGAATTGAAAACGTCTGGCGCCAGCAATGGACGCAGCACGATCAGCGCGAAGGCCGCCGCATAGGGCCAAAAAAGGGCGACAGCACCAATCGCCAACAGAGTTCGAGGGACGCGTCCGGCCTTGGACAATTCGCGCCAGTAACGAAGCGGTAGAAATATTCCGGGGAAAAGAATTACATGATCGTAGATCGCCTGACCGGGCAGCAGGGTAACCGATGTGACGGCGAGTAACAAACTCAAGGTCAACCAGAAGTCGGGCGAATCGGGAGTCGCGCGACGATTTCGCCACGCCAGTAGGCAGCAGACTCCCAACAGAGCCATGATTAGCGCTTTGCCGAGATAAGGACTCCAGTTGCCGAGCAGGACGGTGATCAGCGGCGGCGTCGCATAGCGGTGATATCCGAGCAGGATTTTGATCCATTGCTCGATCCAAAGCGGCCAGAGAATTAGAGAAGAACCCACCAGGAACGCCAGCGTGATCAGAAGGCCTAGAGAGAACTTCGCTCGGCGACGGTCGGAGAGACTCCACAGCAACAGATACGCGGTCGCAAGCAAGGTCATCTGCGGTTTGATCAGGGTCAATGCCATCAAAACTCCGGCAAGCAAAAGACGATTTCGTCGGAGAGCCAATGCGGCACCGGCCAGCAAGCATCCGACGATCAAGCCGGGCTGTTCTGCGAACAGGGCTTCGAGAACCTGATAGTTGCAGAGCGCGAGCACAACGATCACCGCGAACCAAAGAGGATGGACGTGCCATTGCAGTGCGAGCATCCATAGCCAGAGGCTGGCGACGGTGACCAGCGCCAACAGCGCCGCAAGAATGGAGCGCAGTTGTGCGAATTGCACATCGGCGACGGGCCACAGAAGGAGTTCGGTGAATGCGGGATAGGCAAATTCGCGATAGTCGACAGGCGGGTCGGTTGGGTTCAGCGGGTCGAGTGGCCGTCCAAACAGTCCGATCTGAATCTGCCGAGTCATCTCGGGGCTGTAGGGATTGCGATGATCCAGTCGCGACAGATGTGCGGCTAGCCAGACAGGGTAGAAATCGTCGCCGAATGAGTATCCATTGCCTAGGCCTTGCACGGCGCGCACTTGCAGCGCGTTGGGAATAAAGAGGTACAGGTGGTAGTAAAGCATGGAGGCCGCCCCCACCAGTGCGAGGCAGAGGGCAAAGGTGGCAAACCGGACAGATGAGCGATTTCCGGAGTCAGATGTTGGCATTCGCGAACGTTACGCCAGCGAATTAGAGCACGTTGCCGGTCTCAGGTGAAGAGATGGCCGAGCTTTTCTTTCTTGGTCCTGAGATATTCCTCGGCGTGCGGGCTGGGAGTGACCTCGCAGGGGACGCGTTCGACGACTTTCACTCCGGCGGTTTCGAGAGCGTTCACTTTGTCGGGATTGTTGGAGAGCAGGCGGACGCGGGTGACTCCGAGCGCTTTGAGAATCTCGGCGGGAAGGGTAAAGTCGCGATAGTCATTCTTAAAGCCGAGGCGCTCGTTGGCTTCGACGGTGTCGAGCCCGGCATCTTGCAGCTCGTAGGCTTGTAGCTTGGCCATCAGGCCGATGCCGCGGCCCTCCTGCTGTTCGTAGACGAGAATCCCGGCGCCTTCTTCGGCAATCATGGAGAGAGAGAGTTCCAGCTGCTGGCGGCAATCGCAGCGGAGGGAATGAAAGACGTCTCCGGTCAGGCATTGCGAATGAATGCGAACCAGGGGCGGAGCGGACTTCACGTCGCCCATTACCAGTGCGACCGCTTCTTCGATGCGGCGATCACCGTCGGAACCGGACTGTCCGCGGAATCCATAGATGCGGAACTTGCCCCAGCGGGTGGGAAAATCCGCGGAAGCGACTTGTTGTATTTTCGTTTGACTCACTGCACTTCATTATAGCGGCAGGGCATGGTGTGATGAGCGGCCAGGGGAGACCGTTGGGGAACGCTAGCCTCGAGCGTGAAAGTGAAAAATGGCGTCTTGTTTGGATGAGATTGGCGAGCCATTGCGCGTAGCCGGCTGGAAGTGCCAGTTTTCCAGGGCAAGCAGAACCTTCTCGTCGAGCTTCGGACCAAGGCTTTGGAGGACGGTTTTGGCGACGATCGCGCCGCGCTCGTCGATCACGATCTCGACCACGACATTTCCTTCGGAGTCCGGGAGTTCCCAGGGATAGGCCACGGGATCGGCGGTGGTGACTGGCAATGCGGGGCGGACCTCGTCACCCGAGAATGGGCCACGGTTCAGAGTGCCGTAGGGAAGTCCGGCTTGTGCGCCGTGTCCGAGGGCGGAGAGCGTCTGCGTCTTGGAATCGTCTTCGGTGGCGGTACGAGCCAGAGGATTTTGCGGTGCGGCGAACTTTGCAGGCTTTGTCGGAGCATTCCAGTTCAGCTTCTCATGGCTGAGCCGCTGATGGCGGTAACGCTCGGTGGCATTTTCGGAAGAACTGCGGCTGCTGTCGTCGGGGTTGTTGCTGGGCCAATAGAGGCGCGTCACAGACTTGCCATTCTGGCCAAGGGCGACCGAGACGGGATTCAGCAGTTGCGGGTCTGGAGTGTGCAGCAACCAGGCGAGAACCAGGCCGTGGAAGACGAGCGAAGCGGTACGGAACCAGCGTTGCTGGTGCGCGGTGGCGGGATTGAGTTGGGCAAACATCCAGTGCGTTGTGCGGCAGGCGGCCAGGCCGCCGCTTGATGTTAGTTAGACGCAGGAGGATGAAGTTCGTCAAGGGAATTTGTTGCTGCTGTTTGGGAAGGATGCCCCGCTGGTAACGTGCGAGCGGGGAGCGTCCGGTTGGTACCGATTCGGGATCGCTGATAAAATACCTGAGCAGTTATCCCATCCCATACAAGGGGCTGTAGCTCAGCTGGGAGAGCGCATCGTTCGCAACGATGAGGTCGCCGGTTCGATCCCGGCCAGCTCCACCAATTTTTCAATCACTTAGAAGCGACTCAAACCCTCAATCTGTTCCATTCTGTTCCAATAAACAATTTCAGGCTTGCCGGGAAGCTGCCTCACAGTTTTTCCGGCCTAGCATCCGTCCGCGGCACATTCACGCCGCGGGCGGCATGCTAAAGCGCGCAACGATGATGCTGGGCGCCGACAGAATCGAGCGCTCAGGTTTCAATTCACATGAATTGGAATTGCGCGAGTTACAGGCGAGGATAACGGCGGAGTAAATAACCAAAGCCAATCAGGCTCAGTCGCCAATGTTCTTGGACAATTAAGGTAAGGGCTTTTTGGGGATGGGCAGAGTGAGTTTGCGCCGGGAAACGATCTTCAGGGATTGGGCGATAGGCTCAAGTTCCTCTAGAGACCTCTGGATCGTAAGCAGTTCTTCCCGAGTGGCCTCAAGTCTGTCGAGTAGGCGGCTTATCGTTTGCGGTGATTTGTTGGCCCGCCGCATGGTTCACGATATTACGCTTTTCAGTGCAGAAAAGTCGGTACGCTGGCGGTCATACTCGCAATGAAAGTTTCCTGGCATGGGGTTGGGTCTGCGAACGTTACCAAATTGGTTTGCCGAAGGGCTAACGACTAGAAAGCATTCATTGCAGATGATTGAAAATAAATAACATGGGGGGAGCTTGGGGTGGGTGGGTGAAATCTTCAGATGCTCGGGGCCGATGGACCGCGCCGGGAAATACGCGCGCGTCTCCAAAATACAACTTTCAAAACGTCATTTCGTGAACAAAAGAATGCTTTGGAAATTGTCGAAAATAAAAGAAATCGGGCGGGGTTTGATGTGGAGGGGTGGGGTGAATCTCTATGACCCTTCGCCAAAGGACCGCTGGCGCGCTACCACGAAAATCCGCGAAATTGGGGGTTTGATTTTCTGCCGTTTTTGCGAAAAATGGGCAGAAAGCAGTGTTTTTTCGAGAAAAGAGCACCCTAAAGCTCAGCGGAAAAGTGCGATTTTTGCCACGTAAAAAATTGAAAGGAAAAGACATGAGCGATTTGAAGCATCTACAACTCACCGAAGAGCAAAGATCGATCGCAGAGGGCTTCATAGCGATCGCGAAGGACCTCCAATCGTACAAGGCAGCGATTGCAAGGCTGGCTGAGAACCAAGAAGCCGAGCACGCGAAGATGCTCGAGATGGCGAAGCTTCTGGAGACCATTCAGGAAGTGTGGACGAAGAACTTCGTCGAGCAAGGCGCGCTGCTCAACGCGCAGACCAAACTCCTGGAGGGCTTACGAGCGCTGGTGCTGCCCAAGGATCCGCCGGTCAACTGAAAGTAACCTTGCTTCGCGCCGCAAGAGGTGAGAAATTGAAAGCCTGCTCACGTTTTCGGGTCTCGCGCTCGCCGCACACTCGAAAGGCGTCACGCATCTGTAGCACGGCCTGGACACGCCGCCTCTGGCACTCCTCGAAGGCCCCAATCCCAAAACTGAATAGGAGTGTCCATGGAGCTCGATGATCTCAGCATTGAAATCAAGGATTTCACCACCAAAGCCAGCAGCAAAATCGATGAACAGGCTGCGCGACTGCTCGCGATCGAGCAGAAATTGACCTCGTCACTGCCGAATCAAGGCGGTGGCGAGCAAAACGACATCGGCCACACCGTAGCCGAGTCAGCACAGTTCAAGGCCTTCAGGGATAGCAACCATGGCCGAACCGGCCGAATCGAGGTCGGCAGCTTCCATAAGACCACCATCGTGAACGCAACTGGGCTGAATCAGCCCCTCGTTCAAGCTTTCCGAAGGCCTGGCATCATCGGCCCGGGCCAACAGCGCCTGACGGTCCGGGATCTGCTTCCGAATCTGCCCATCACGTCGAACATGGTGGAGTACTGCAGGGAATCGTCCAACACCTCGAATGCCGGAATCGTCGTCAACGAAGGCGACACCAAGGGAGAATCCGCGCTCGCTTTCGAGCTGAAATATTCACCGGTTCAGACGCTGGCGCATTGGATCCCGGCATCGCGCCAGGTGCTCGACGACGCTCAGGCGCTGGCCGCCTACATCAACGCCCGACTGACTTACTTACTCAAGCTCAAAGAAGAAAACGAACTGCTCAACGGCTCAGGGGTCGGAACGGAGTTGAGCGGCCTGGTCACCAACGCCACTGCCTACGATACGACGATGACGAACGTGGCCACAGATACATTTATCGACGTTTGCGGGCATGCGCTGCAGCAGGTGGAGACCAACAGCAACTTCGAAGCCGATGGTCTGATTCTCAATTCGCTTGACTGGCACTCGATCACCCAGATCAAGACCACCGGAAGCGCAAGCTCAGGGCAATACATCTACTCGGATCCTCACAACGCGGAAACTCCGCGGCTCTGGGGGGTGCCGGTCGTTCCGACCAAATCCATGCCGCGCGGGCAATTTCTGGCTGGCGCTTTTTCGATGGCGGGCGCAATCTGGGACAGAAACGGCGCAACAGTCGAGATCTCGCGAGAGCATTCCGATTTTTTTGTGCGCAACCTTGTGGCTATCCTCTGCGAAGAGCGGCTGGCCTTGACCGTGTTCCGGTCTGACGCTCTCGTTTTTGGGGGATTCCCCTACGGCAGTTAGCTGAGAGATGGGGGCGGTCGAACCTTGGCCGCCCCTGCTGCTGAGAGAGGAGAGACATGCAGAACCGCGCGTTCAAGCTTGAGATCAAGAGCATCAGCGATCAGGGCATTTTCAAAGGCCTTGCGTCGGTGTACGGAAACGTCGACCTGGGCGGCGACGTCGTCGAGCCGGGCGCCTTTGCCCGAACGCTCGCACACAAGGGCGGACAGGTCCCAATCCTGTTTTCGCACGACACGCGGCAGCCAATCGGGCTCGGCAAACTCACCGACACGCCGCGCGGCCTGGCAATTGAAGGCGAGCTTGTCATGGAAACGGCGAAGGCGCGAGAAGTTTATGCCCTGATGAAACGGGGCGTGATGAAAGGATTGTCGATTGGCTACGACTCGGTGCGCGATACCGTCACCAACGGAGTGCGCCACCTGCAGGAGTTAAAGCTGTTCGAGGTTAGCGTCGTCGTGTTCCCCATGAACGAGCTGGCAACGGTGAGCGATGTGAAGACGCAAGACGCCGCGGCCGCGCAAATCCGCTCGTTGCGCCTGGCGCTACGCGAGTGCGGAAAGGCCTTCCGATGAGCACGAAGAATTTAGAGCAGAGAGTAGCGGCGCTCGAAAAAGAAATTGCTGAGATGAAAGCGCGACGCGCAAAACTCGTGCCTCCCGAAATTGACGCAGATGAAAATATCATGGCGTTGATGCAGGACCGAATGAAAAATGCGGTGGACACGTGGAAGGAAGTTTTGGCCGTCGACGGAGTCCATGTAAAAGAAGCGCGTATGCGAGACATGGCGGCGCAGGCGCTACGTGAGCTTGAGGCGCAGGGAAGAACCGACAAACAGCGCCAAGAGGCTGAACTTTTCGCGTTAATTCAGTATTACGAGAAGCACGGCACGCTGCCCGATGGCTGCGGTTATGAAATCGAGGATGACGGATTCGAACCGGTCAACACCAAAGTCTTCTGAATGCTTTGAACGCCACCGGATGTAGGGTGCTCAACCCCGGCAAGAGGGTTTG
>CAVSVS010000015.1:0-597741 GCA_963731405.1 uncultured Acidobacteriaceae bacterium
GAAGTAACTGTCGCTAACAGGCGTCTCTGTGACTCAACCCTTGGACATTCTCTGCACGCCCTGTTGCATTAGCCACTTGGCGATTGCGGCAGAGTCGAATCTGACGCAGGAACCTACTCGAAACGACGGTATACTGCCCCGCTTCGCTCGCCGGAGAATCGTTATGCGAGACATCTGAAGCAGCTCCGCAAGCTCCTCGGCTGTCAGAGCACGATGAATGGCGTTGATGCGCGAGGCGAGGGACATCAAGCGATGCGGGTTTGGACTGTCGAGTACGCTACTTCATTGCACCCCTCCGAAAATTTCATTCACTTTTTCACGCACCTGCTGGCTCCGAGATGGCTTCAGGTAGCGCATCGTCGATTCCATGTCAGAATGGCCGAGCCACTGCTGCACCGTGCGAAGATCGACTCCTGCCCAGAGGCACCGAGTGGCAAACGTCGCTCTGAACTTGTGCAGCCAGAAGTCTTCAGGGTTCAGTTCCGCACGCTCGGCGACGGCCTTGAGATCGTCGAGGAAGTTCATCTTCACATTGCAGCCGGAAGTCGGAAAGACGAGGTTGCAGGTCTTGGCAGATTTCGCCTTCAGTGCCCTCAAGCTCATCGACCAACTTTGCCGGGATCGGAATCTCTCGTTCCTTGTACGCCTTGGGCGTCCAGCCTCGATCTGGTTTGTGGCTGACGCGAACCGTGGAAGCTTTGAAGTTGATGTCCGACCCAGTAGGTGTACATGACCTCCTGTTCGCGCATGCCCGTCATCAGGAAGAACTCAAACCACAACCTCTCCTTTTCATCACAGGCTGCGAACAGCGTGTCCAGATCGTCGTCCTCGTACGTCTCAGGCTCTTCTTCGGTGTACCGAGGCCAATCGTTTTTTCCCGCCAGGCCGCGAATCCCGTTCGCCTTCAGAAACGTCATCACGTTCTCGAATTTGTTGTAGACAGAGCGCGGTGCCTGCTCCTTTTCGTCACGCAGAAATGCCGCAAACTTGAGCAGGTCTCTGCGGTCAATGTCTTCGAGGTAGAGCTTGGGGCAGGACTCGGTGAAGTAGTTGAGAGCAGTCGTGTACGCGGCCAGCGTCTTGGGCTTCTTGGTGAGCTTGGTTTCGTCAAGGAAGTCTGCGACGGCGGCGGCTACTGACCTGTTTCCGTTCTGGCCGTCAGGCAGGACAGTGACGCCGTTGTTCACGGCGTTCAGTTCGGCTTCCTTTTGAAGGCGGCGGGCGGTGGCGGTGGCAGCGTCCTTGCCCACTGAGAGCCGGATGAGACGCTTTCCCTCGTACCAGGAAATGTAGTACGCCCCTTCGGGGTGTCGCTCTTCCCGGTCTCCGACCAAAACCACATCTGGCTTGATTCGCCCATTGGCGGAAAGCACCACTGGGCAGTAGCGTGGCCCTTTGCTTGTCTGGATTCGTTTGGTGACGTTGCACTGGCGGTTCACTGGTGATCCTCCACGTTGATATCAGTGTAGATATCACCAGCTTGCAAGTGCTAGATTACAAAGGTAATGGCGGAGAGGGAGGGATTCGAACCCTCGGTACAGGTGTTAGCCCGTACAACGGTTTAGCAAACCGCCGCATTCGGCCACTCTGCCACCTCTCCGGTGTGCGGACTTACAGTTTACCACGGGAAATATGGAGTTCCCCACACACGACAAGCCTCGTGATTATTTCGATCGCATCCTCGGCTGCACGACACCGTAGGCCTGGTTTGCACATGGCAAACATGCTGGGCTAGGTAGATGCTAATAGTTCCGATCAAGTGGTTGCGACTCGTCCCACCTGGAATTTCTTCACGGCAAGGATGCCGAGCACAACGAAAATCGCCATCACCGCTAGTTGAGCCATCAGAAATGGTGGCTCTTTCTGCGTTGGAGCTAGTGCTTTCAGTGCCGGCAATTTCAAGAAGGACTGGACCACCGCCACAAAGCAGTTCAAATACAGGGCCATAACTACGCAAACTACATAGATCCACCGCCATGCCGCGCCCAAGTGCAGGGCATAGCGAGCGACGATGGCAATCGTCAATGCCACAAGCGATATCAGGCCCACCACGTGCGAGGGTAAGAGATGTTCAACGGGAAACAAGAATCCTGTCAGACTGGTCAAGGCCGTGGTCGCGAGAAACATCTTGGTCCACCCTTCGAGGGGCCTTCTGGTTAGTAGTCCATACACGACGACGAATCCCGAGCCGATTCCCGCCAGGCTTATCAACACGCGCAGAAGTGTGAACGTCGATGTTGTCATCCCCAGGATCATGATGATCTCCTTTCAAAAAGCGAGAGCTGAGGTACTCTGAAACGGACCGTCGCAAGAACTTTGAGAATTCGATCGATTGAGGCGCCGAGTGAGTTCTATTTAATTCTGCGCCCAGAAACCTAGGGGCCTGGGAACGCGATGATAATGATGGGCGTGGTTTTCAGTACACTGGTCGCCGTCGCGCGGGAGGGTTGTGGCAGAAGACAAACCTGGAGTCAATGACGCCGCCAAGTTCGCCAAGTCTTCCCGCGATCGCGGCAGCGGAATTCCACATGCTCAACCTCCCATCGAGGCTGATGGCGTTCGCATTGCTACCCCGCCACGAGTCGCAGCCGGACTGCAGTCTGTTCTCAAGGCCGCCGAAGTGACCCTCAAAGAACCTGGGCTCGTGCGCGGCATTGCCGCTCTTTCTCGCCTCAATCAATTTGACGGAATCGACTGCCCAGGTTGCGCATGGCCCGATCCGGATCACGATCGCTCTCTCAATGAGTATTGCGAAAACGGCGTCAAAGCGATTGCGGAGGAAGCGACATCCAAGCGCTGCACACCTGAGTTCTTTCGCTCTTGGAGTGTCACCGATCTCTCTCTCCAATCGGATTACTGGCTGGGCCACCAGGGAAGATTGACGACTCCGATGGTTCTGCGTCGCGGCAGCGATCATTACCAACCCATTTCGTGGGACGACGCATTTGCCATGATTGGGAACGAACTTAACGCTTTGGAAACGCCCGATCAGGCTGTCTTTTACACCTCGGGCCGAACTAGTAACGAAGCCGCCTTTTTGTATCAGTTATTTGTACGGCAATTTGGCACCAACAACTTGCCGGATTGTTCCAACATGTGCCACGAGTCGTCGGGGCTGGCCCTCAAAGAAGTCATTGGGGTTGGGAAAGGAACGGTCAAACTCGAGGACTTCGACCTCGCGGACACTATCCTTATTATTGGGCAGAACCCGGGCACGAACCATCCCCGGATGCTCGCCACCCTGCAAAGAGCAGCCCGGCGCGGAGCAACGATCATCAGCGTCAATCCTCTGGCAGAGGTGGGTCTGACCCGCTTCAAACATCCCAAGGATTTCCTGCACCTGTTCGGATCGGGCACCAAGATTGCGAAACATTTTGTTCAGGTTCGGTTAAGCGGAGACCTTTCTTTCTTCAAAGGCCTGTGCAAGCAGATCCTGGAGGAGGAGGCAAAGCAGCCGGGTCGAATCGTCAACCGTGCGTTTATTGAGCAAAAAACAAACGGCTTTGAAGATTTTCGCGCGGGCATCGCCGGCGTTTCCTGGAACGATATCGTCGAACAAAGTGGAATCTCGAGATCTCAGATTCGGGAAATCGCAGAGGTGATCCTACAGTCCAAATCCGTGATCGCTTGTTGGGCGATGGGCCTGACGCAACAGAGGCAGGCTGTTGCCACGATCCAGGAGATTGTGAACCTGCTGCTGCTCGGGGGAAATATGGGGCGCCCGGGCGCGGGAGTCTGTCCCGTACGCGGGCATTCCAACGTCCAGGGCGACCGTACCATGGGCATCTGGGAAAGGATGCCCGACAGTTTTCTAGATCGACTTCGCGACACATTCAGGTTCGAACCGCCGCGCAAGTTTGGCTGGGATGTCGTGGAATCAATTAAAGCCATGCATCGGGGTGAGGCGAAAATATTCTTTGCCATGGGAGGAAACTTTGTTTCGGCAACACCCGACACCGAGTTTACCGCGGAAGCTCTCTCGCGTTGCCGCTTGACGGTTCAAGTTTCGACCAAGCTCAATCGAACTCATTTGATTACCGGGGAACAGGCGCTGATCTTGCCATGTCTCGGTCGCACGGATCGAGACAAGCAGGGGAGAGGACTCCAGTTCGTCAGCGTCGAAAACTCTATGGGCATCGTGCATACGTCGCGCGGAAACCTTGAGCCCCCCTCGAATCAGCTTTTGAGTGAACCTGCCATCGTGGCGCGATTGGCGACCGCCACCTTGGGCAACCGCACCACCGTGGATTGGTTGGATCTCGTCGAAGACTATGACCGCATCCGCGATCTGATTTCGCGCGTTGTTCCGGGCTGCGAGGATATGAACCATCGCCTCCAACATCGCGGCGGGTTCTATTTGCCCAATGCCGCGCGCGATGATGACTACAAGACAAAAACTGGGCGTGCGAATTTTGTCGTATCCGCTGTTGAACCGGTCCATCTCCTACCAGATCAGTTCCTCCTGACTACGCTCCGCAGTCACGACCAGTACAACACCACGATTTACGGCTTGGACGATCGCTATCGGGGTATTTTTAACGGTCGCCGCGTCGTATTCATCAATCCAGACGATATGAATGAGCAGGGATGGAAAGAAGGCGACCGTCTGGATATCACAAGTCATTTTCGGATCGATGGAAACGAGCAACGACGGATGGCACTTTGCTTCTTGGCAGTGCCTTATGAGATTCCCCGGCGCTGCGTGGCCACATATTTCCCCGAGGCGAATGTCCTGGTCCCCATTGACAGCGTCGCCGAGGGAAGCAACACGCCCACGTCGAAGGCGATTATCGTCAGTTTTGTCTTGTCATCCGCCCGTGGCGATTCCGTTGTCCAACATACCGCCGGCCCCGCTGACAAGGTTTGTTCGTGATTCGTAACGAAAAAAAATCGGCTGAGATTTTCGAGCGAATGTCGTAGAGAATGTTTTTCAACTTGAGGGGGAGAAGGAGTGGCTCCGGACGACTGCCCGAATTGCGGCGGTAGTGGATACGTTGCGAAGCCCGTGGACATGAATGGTAAGTCCGAAGGCGTCGCATTCATTCGCTCGAAGTGCCCTGTTTGCGGGGGCACCGGCCGGAAACGCATCGTCTCACCCAAAACCGCCGGCTGACCGCACGGCCCGCGGTGCTTGCGACAGCGTTCGGAACCGGACGGTCACACAAACTTGTTTTGCGCTGGCAGTCCGGACCGCACGCTATCCCTCCGATGGAGAATCCTCACCTTGTGTGCCTTAGATTTGCTCCGAGCTTTGGAGGTTTATGCAATTCCAGCAGTCTTGACGCGGCTTCGGCGTCGAGCTACGGAAGCTGTTTCAAGGCGGTTCCGACCATTGGCCTTGGCGCGGTAGAGCGCCTTGTCGGCTGCCTGTAATACCGCGTCAGGATCCAACCCTGCTCTATCAGAAGTCGCCACGCCAATACTCACAGTCACCGAAAGTGGTTCCGGAGCCTTCTCCTGAGCTAGCTGGCGAATTGCGTGACCTTTGCGCGCCCGGCCAGCAGTCCGTTGATTCCGCCGATCCGGCCCTCGGGGCGTCTGGCGCCGATCACCGCTTCGCATCCGAAACTCAGAGGTTTCAACTGCCACTCGCAAACGCTCCAGGTGGTCCACGACCTCGGCAGTTGTCTTACCTGAAAACAGGATATTGAACTCTTCCCCACCACATCGATAGGCCTGCCCGCCACCCGTAACGCGCGACAAACATGTAGCAACTAATCGTAGGACTTGGTCGCCAGTATCGTGGCCGTACGTATCATTGAAGCGCTTGAAATGATCAATATCGACCACCGCAATCGAATACGGATTCTGCAGCCGCAAGAGGGCATCGTTGAAAGCACGTCGCGAGGGCAAAGTGGTGAGCTCGTCGTGATAGGCCAGAAGGTACGAGTTCTCAATAATGGACGCGCCCAGAATGCATGCGGCGGTTGCAGAGTAAACGGTCGCAGTGCGCACCGTCCCTACGAATCGCAACGAGAGGAAGAAGGCGCTAAGCGACCACAGCAACGCGCTGTCAACCGGCTTGCGATTGATCAAAAACCGGACCAGGAGGAAAACGCTCCCAGCAACAAAAAACGCCAGCGCATAGCCTGGCAAAGAAACGCTTACGGGCGCGTGATGGGCTCGAACGGAGGACGATGGCGACCCCTCTGCCACTCGACACAAAACCGCGACGATGACCGATTGCACGAACAACAACATGCCAACCGGCGCCGTCGATGCAACCGTAAACCCTCGCTCTTGCATGAGCGCGATGAGAATGAAGTCTAGCGGCACCAAGACGGCGGCGGCCTGTGCAGCGGTCCAACCAGGCGTTCCGGGCGCGAAGTGTCCGCCCCCGAAGAGCGCAATCGCCTCCTGCGTCAAGAACAATACAACCAGCGCGAAAAAGATGCGGCTGGAATGAAATCTCCAGGCCAGAATCATCCCCCCGATAAGAGCGCAATAATAAAGGAAGCTGAGGGCAGGTAAGGTTAGAGTCAGCCAGCCGGAATATAGAAGTACCGCGATCCCCAGGAGCAAAATTCCGCCAGGCACCAACAGCGACTTTAGTGTGGTTTTGCTCCACAACCGCAAGATCAGACTCCAATCGGAAAACTCCCTTCGGAATTATCTCTGGCGAACGGGCGCAAAGGAATTGGCCGCGAAGGTTCGTACCAGATCGGAACGTATCGCAGGGGTTCTGACGCAAAGTCTCCCCGTTTGGGACTGCGCTCCATTTCTGCAACTACATACCTTTGTGTGGTCTTAGTTTCGACTGCAATTGAGTAGTTTCTAACTAGACTGGGCTGTTGGATTAAGGACGGTTCACTCTATGCGCATTCTTATTGCTGAAGATGATGAGGCGTTGGCGAAGTTCGTTCGGCAGGGCCTCGAAGGCGAACATTATTCCGTGGATGTCTTATCGGATGGCGAGCAGGCTCGAACGGCAGCGACCGAGTTCGAATACGACGTAGTCATCCTCGATCTAAACCTGCCGAAGCTGGACGGGGTCAGCGTTCTACGACACTTACGGACAAAGAAGCCCAGTGTCCCCGTGCTCGTCCTGACCCAGCGAACCCGCGTGGAAGACCGGGTGCAATGTCTCGATACGGGTGCGGACGACTACCTGGCCAAGCCATTTTCGTTCAGCGAACTCTCCACCCGAGTCCGTGCTCTATTGCGACGCAGCCACCTCCCCTCGGAGTCGGTCTTGACAGCCGCCGATCTCAAACTCGATCGGGTACAGCGACAGGTCGAACGCGGCGGACGTCGGATCGAACTGACGGCGAAAGAGTTCTGTTTGCTGGAATACCTCATGCTCAATAGCGGCCGCCGGGTCACGCGGTCCATGATTATTGAACACGTTTGGAATCTAACCTTCGATACCACCACCAATGTAGTCGATGTCTACATTTTCGGGCGCTGGCAGAAAGTCGACTCTTTGCGCGGAGCCATCATCGGCCTCGGATTTCACCGCGTTAGTGATATCGCCATGTCGTGCGGCGTCCTCAACATCATGCCGAAGAATCTTGGCGATCTTGACCCCGTCGTCTTTTGGGAGCACTCCCTCGGTTGCGCCATCGTCTGCCGTCATTTGGCCCGCAAGATTTCCTTTCCCGATCCCAGCAAGGCATATCTGGCGGGCCTGCTTCACGATCTCGGCATCATCGTTAACTTGTGGATCCTACCGAAAGAATTCCGCGAAGCTTTCGAATATGCGCGCACCCAGGGAATACCTCTTCATGAAGCAGAACAAATCGTTCTCGGATTTACGCATTGTGATAGCGGACGTTTGCTGGCGGACAAATGGGAGCTCGCTCCCGACCTGCGCGAGGTGGTTTCGCACCACCACAACCTTCCAGCATCACACGACTACCCCACTCTCGTCGCCCTCGTCGAGACCAGCGATTTACTGTGCCGCATGAGTGGTCTGAATCACGGCTATCTCGAGAACCGCCAGGTCAACCTTCTCGAGCAGACCGGATTCGGTGTTCTATCGGGGCAGTACCAGGGACTGCAAAATTTTGATTGGGCTCGCCTCACCTTTGAAATGGATTCCTACATGGATGAGGTGCACGCGCTCGTGCGCACGATCTACCGCACATGACCCAAACTGCCGAAGGCCGTCCGCCCGTGCGGGTGCTGATTGTCGACGATAGCGCTTTCATGCGTACGGCTCTTTCCCGCATGATCTCCGCCGAGGCCGGCTTTGAGGTGGCTGCCACCGCCTGCAATGGTTCCGACACGCTCGACAAAATCCCGGCTCTCAATCCTGATGTGGTCACTCTCGACATTGAGATGCCTGGACTCGATGGATTGCAGACACTCCGCTACATCATGACTCAATTCCCGCGACCCGTCGTCATGGTGAGCGGTGTGAACGAGAAAGACGCGGACAACACCTTTAAGGCCCTCGCTGCCGGAGCTTTCGATTACGTTCCCAAACAACTGTCTCCTACTTCGCTTGATATCATCCACATTCGCCAGGATCTGATCACAAAGATTCGCGCTGCTGCACAATCCCGCCCTTCGCACTCGCCCCTCGCCTTGGCTCGAAAACCTTCACAGTCCTGCCTCTCGGATGCTCCCCCTCGATGTGCCCTCCCGACTCCGGCAATCGTCGCCATCGGAATCTCGACTGGCGGACCCAAAGCGTTGCAGGAAATCTTGCCGCTCTTTCCTCGCGACCTTTCGGTTCCCATTGTGATCGTGCAACACATGCCCCTGGGCTTTACCGCTCCTTTCGCCCAAAGACTCAACACGCTCTGTTCGGTTACCGTACGCGAGGCATCCCATCGGGATCGCCTTCGGCCTGGCGTCGTCTACATCGCGCCCGCCGGAATCCATCTGAAAGTCGAGCGACTCTCGAACTCCCACACCGTTCTCTGCCTTGACCCTCAACCCGAAGACGCTCTTCACAAGCCTTCTGTCGACGTGATGATGAACTCGGTGGCAGAAGTCTTCGGAAATCTTGTCCTGGGCGTCATCATGACGGGAATGGGCTCGGACGGTGCAGAAGGAATGAATGCCATTCATCGACGGGGTGGCTTCACCATCGGTCAGGACGAATCGACTTGCACCGTCTACGGAATGCCTCGAGCCTGCGCCGACTTGGGCGTGCTCACACGCATCGTTCCGCTTTCCCAAATCCCCACCCTGATCCTTTACGCTACACGCTACCGCAGGCGGGCATAGGTTGTTCTTCCGTCCCCTTCGGCATCACCACGCACTCCAATAATTCCCTCACGGTTCGCAGCAGCACTTCGCTGGAAAACGGTTTCCCTAGGCACTCTTCCTGCATTGTCTCTGACACAACCATCTGCTCCGAATATCCGCTGACAAACAACACCTTGAGCGTGGGATCCTCTCGCCGTAGCCTTCCCGCTAGCACTCGCCCCGTCTCTCCCGGCAATATTATGTCGGTCACCAATAACTCCACTTTGCCACTCTGCGCCTCGTAAAGGCTTGCTCCCTCCTTTGCATTCTTGGCGGTCAGCACGCGATACCCCGCAGCTCGCAGCACTTCGCCAGTTACCTCGCGCACAAACGGTTCGTCCTCGACCAGTAAAATCGTCTTCGTCCTCTCGAAACCTTGCTCGTGTCCAACAATGCTCCACCCGCTTGCCTCTTTCAGCCTCGCAACCGTTTGAACGCACATCGTAGTTCCCTCGCCGTTCGCAATCCCCAATTCCAATCCACATCTCTTGTAAGCACATTGTGTTCCATATCAGATGCGCGCATTCTTTAGTCGCTACAGGAAAATAGGACACTTAGGGGACGGGCAGACTTCAAGAACTTCGCGCCACGGACCATTCCGGGAACCGCATCTGGAACTTAAGACCGAATCGGAATAGTACAACTCCCCAGCTGTATTCGAAGCCTATCTCGGGCTCGTCAGAATCGTCTCGTTGGGATCGAGGACGACTTTGTGTGTTCCCGCCGGAGCCGGCAAATGAAACGTAGACTCTTCCCCATCCGCGAAAACTCTTCCTAGCAAAACTGCCTGCTTTCCCGCTAAGACTGCGTAAACCGGCACCGACGTTACCAAATCCTGCGGTGCTTCCTTTTGCAGAATCGTGCCGCTTACTACCGCCCCGCTTCCCTTCGGAGTGATCTTCACTCCTTTGAGTTCCAGCCTTGGCAATGCCGTGCCATTCACCCATCCATCGACAAACCAATCCAGCGAACTCTTGCCTTCATATCGAAGCGGGCGCGGAAGATCTTCTGCAAACACTTCGAACAATTCGCGTGTGCTGATCGATTTGCCCTCGTACCTCTGCCGGATTTTTCTCAGCGCACGCACAAAAGGCTCGTCGGTCCCGCTGTGCCCCTTGCCGCCACTTTCCTGTATCGCGGCATCTTTCATCATGGTGCGAAGCATGTGAAACAACCACGTCCCGCGGCCGTAGAGAATTGCTTCATATCCTCCGGGAAATCGCGATGAAAGGAGTCGCCCTCCCAGCGTGACCGGGCCCGCCTCCATTGGAGACACTCCATCTTTATTCGTAGCCGATAGGTCGCGGCGGTATTTGTCCATCACATCCCGAAATCCGGCCGGATTCTTTTCCTGCAGCATCATCAACGCGCAGTAATTCGCCAGGCCCTCCGAGAACCACTGGTCGCGGTAGCTGCTCCAGGTAACCAGGTCTCCCCACCACTGATGCGCTGCCTCATGGGCAGGAATCGACTCCTGCAGCAGAATCCGGTATGGCTCAAAATGCATTTGTTCGCGCTCTTGTTGATCAAGAAACGCATAGGACGACAGAAACACTAATCCCGGCCAGCCCTGGCTATCCCTGCCCGGCATTTGTGTCAGCGCAAGATGGCTATAGGGATAAGGTCCAAACCGGTCGGCGTAATATTGGATCGCGTGGGCGGCTGCTTCTGCCACGGTCGCCTCGTTTTGCGCCGGAGATGGCCGACTGGGAACGATCATTGTACCCCGTCGTGCAGTGGGATCCGACGGACTCGGCGCGACCACCTGAATTGGCGGAGAGGGAAAGTCTCGCTCGACTCCTAACGTCGCATAGGCTTCCACTGTCACGTCGCCTGCGCGCGCCGTTGCCACTTTGTATTTTCCCAAGTTGAATCCCGCCACTGGAATCGGTCGATCTGACACATAGCGCGCCGTGGGCTGCCCGGTACTAGTCACAGCCGTTCCTGGCTGAAGAACGTTTGTCGGTGTCCCGGTCGCCACTAGAGTCCATCCTTGCGGATACTCAAACTCCAAATCGAAGTCTGCCATCGCCATTCCACGATTTGGATACCAGGTACCACGCGCGCCTACGTAAAGTAATCCGTTTCCTGCCTCTGCTAAAACTTCCCCACCATAAACAAACTCCAGCTCAATTTGTTGTCCGGCCTGCGCTGGTTCCGGAAGGATCACCGCGACAATGTCATTTCCCCGGCGCGAAAGCTGCGTGCCTTCGACTGCCGGATTGTGGATGAACTCGACCGGTTGACCATTGAGTTTGACGCTTTCGATATTCAGGAATCGCGACAATTCAAACACCAGGTCGCGCGTCCCACCTTCTTTCACATCCAGCTCCACTCGGGCTCGGGCGTGAATTTGTTTTGGAGGCTGCACCTCGGTTCGAATCGTGTACCGTTGAGCTGCAATCCAGTCCTCCCGTGGGCTGGGATTGCCTGGCCCCGATGCACCGCCGGCGTTCTTGTCCTCTCTCCCGGGCGCATTGGGCGAAAACGATGTCCACACATCGTAGTAGAGAGTGCCATCCTCCGCTGCCTTTGCCTGTCCCGCTTCCACTTGCTCCGCGGCCAGTGAATCGAAAAGGACGTCAAAGACTCCCAGCTTGATTCCCTGCAACCGCGCGTGAAAAAATCGGTCTGGAAGTCGGCCCAGCAAATTCGTATTCTCCGCCGGAGCCGCTGCGCCCCTGAATGGCAGCATTCTGCTGAAGGTCACCAGCAATCTCATGGCGTCGGTTTGTGCCAGATTGCGCGCCGTACCTCCCCACTGTTCCACGAACGCCTGTTGGCCGTCCGTCGCGCGCAAATCACTCCGCAAATCGTTCACTGCATCATCATTGAAGCGGAAATACGCGCTGGCAAAGTGCTCCTCCAGAATCGCCATTCCCGTGAACAGGCTCATCGACTTTCGTTCGACGCTATCCGGAGGCGTCAACAACACTTCGCCGTCGCCCACAAAAAACGCGCCGGTAACGTGACCCAGCACATCCTGCGTGAATCCAATGGTGCCGTCTTCCAAAGTGATGTGGATCGCAGATCGCTCCAGCGAAGCACCCCGCACTTGATAGACCCGTGTCGGATCCAATCCCACCTGCCCAAGCTGCAGATAGAGCGCTTCAGCCGGTTTTTCCGGGGGATTCTCGGCTACCGCGCGCCCTAATAGCGATGCGCAGATCATCAGTCCTGTAGCGGACACGACTCGCAAGCCCCGCATTTTGAGTAGTACCTTCGTCACGTAGTAGCGATGCCCCCAGTTGCTAGAATGCGCCTGAATGCGGCTGCGTGTCATTATCCTCTTTATAGCAGTGGTTTTTGCCCACAGTGCTGGGGCGGATACCATCCATCTGAAGAATGGTCGTCGCATCCTGGCCGACCATGTCCGCGAAAACGGAAATCATTACGAATACGACATCGGTGACGACTCTTACGCGATCCCCAAGTCCGTCGTGGACCACATCGAAGAAGGAGGTATGCCGGCCCGTGCAGGATCCGCTGCCGCCAAAGTCGGTGATCTCCCTTCCTTCACTCCCGCCGACAGTCTTGGCAATGAGGGTGATCTCGTTACCAAAATTGTCAAAGACGGCAAGGTCAACGCCGAAGTGCTTGCCAGCTTGGAGAACAAAGGCAACGCCGAGTTAAGCGCGACCGCCGATTTCATTGCCGGCAAGTTCGAGTTCGAACACGGCAACATTGGCCAGTCTCGACAATATTTCGAAAGCGCACTCCGCTTCCAGCCCGACAACTCCACCATCCTTATCTATTATTCGGCCGTGCTGGTTCGTACCGGCAACGCAGTCCAGGCATTGCCTTATGCCCAGCGCGCCGCCCGCTCCGCCCCCAATTCGCCCGACGCTTACACCATGCTGGGATACGCCCAGTTCGCGTCGGACCACACCAAGGAAGCCGTGGCCTCCTGGAAGCGTTCTCTCGAGTTGCGTCCCGATCCCGCAGTCCAGAATTTACTCGCCAAGGCTCAACGCGAACAGACGGTCGAGACTGACTTCTCTCAGGGCGAAAGCATCCATTTCACGCTGCATTATGAAGGCAAGCAAACTTCCGAAGCCTTTCGCTCCCAGATCATCGCCACCCTCGAATCCGACTATGACGACCTGGTTCGCGACCTTGGTAGCCCGCCGCGCGATAACATTCTCGTCACTTTGTATACCGAGCAGGCTTTCTTCGATGTCACCCACGCACCCTCCTGGACGGGCGCGATCAATGACGGCAAGCTGCGCATCCCGGTTAGCGGCTTGAATTCCATGACCACGGATCTCGCCCACGTTCTGAAACATGAACTGGCTCACTCCTTTATTACTCAGCTTTCCGGCGGTCGCTGCCCCTCATGGCTGCACGAAGGGATCGCCCAGCTCCTGGAACCCCGCAACCTGAATGAAGGACACCAGCTTTCTCTGCTCTTCCAGTCGCACAGCAATATTCCTCTGAATGCTTTGGAAGGCGGTTTCATGAACTTGTCGGGCATTCAGGCTCACGTCGCCTACGCAGAATCGTTGGCCGCCGTTTCCTACATCAATGATTCCTATGGTCTCAGTGATATCCAGCGCATCCTGCAGCGCATCGGCCAGGGCAATTCCGCCGAGGCCGCTCTGCGAGCCACCATTCATTCCGACTATGGCCAACTGGAATCCGACCTAGCCAGATATCTTGCCGACAGGTACGGGCAGTAGCCTCGACCAGCTTCACCGCCCGCCGTTTGCCCCACATCCATTCCTGTGCTAGTTTCCCTTTGGGCGTGCCAAATGCGATCCCTATTTAGATCCAACCATTCCGATGACTCGCCAATCGTCGAGCCTATCCCTACCACATTCCCGAAGATCGAGGGCGCTGACATCGCCGCCGTCTTCGTTGGCAACCGTGTGGCCGGAGACTTCTACGACTCGGTTCGCGTGAGCCCCGAGCGAGTTCTCATCGGTATGCTCGACGTGGCCGGACGCCGCGAGAATAACCGCACCATTCTCAATGCCGCCCAGGAGATCTTCCGCAATTTCGGAACGGAGCTCTTCGCTCGCCCGGATATCAACGAATCCAACGCCATGACGGAACTCAGTCTCCGCATGAATCGCGCCATCATTGAGGCTTCCAGCGGAGTTCGCTCCTGTCCCGCCTTCATGGCCTGCTACCACGAGAAGTTCGGCACACTCTGCTACACCAATGCGGGACACACTCCCGGGCTTCTCCGCGACGGCAATGGCGTCGCCGAACTAGGCTCCGGAGGCCTCCCTTTGGGACTTTTCTCCCACGCCACCGCAGATGCGCCCACGGTCGGTTTGGAGAGGGGTGCCTCTCTGCTACTCGTGTCGCGTGGAGTCCTTGAGTGCGAATCCAACGGCCGACATTCCGGCGAGGAATTCGGATTGGATCGGGTCAAGAGCCTTTTCACCGCCGTGCCAACCGCCGGAGCCCAGGCACTCTGTTCCTCCATCCTGAAAGCCGCTGGGGAATTTGGCGCTGAAGCTCCCATCTGCGACGACCGCACTGCCTTGGCCTTGATCCGGACCGCCTGACCCGGGGGGCCAACTTTCCAACCCACACCAGCGTCAAACCAAGAGGTGGAACGCTCTGGCTTGGCGCTAAAGGAGTAAAATAGCCTATCGGCCTGAGCCCACCTTTGCCCGCAAGCCCAGGAAGCGTGGCGGCCCAATAGACCCTATGAAGAAACTTTGCCTGGTTCTTGTTCCTTTCGTATCCCTTGCCGCCTTCGCGGTCGCACAGGCCGCTGCCCCCGCTGCCCCCGCCGCCCCCCAAACCACCCCACAAGTGGCGCCTCAGGCGGTTGCTCCAGCGACCGCCTCAACCGGCGGACAAGTCGTCGAAGAGATCATTACGCGCGTCAACAACCAGATCATCACGCGTTCCGAATACGATCGCAGCAAAGATCAGCTCCGCGACGAAGTCAAACAACAGGATTCCAAGGACCCCGATAAGAAGTTTGCCGAACGCGAAAAAGACGTTCTGCGCGATCTCGTCGATCAGCAACTCCTCCTCGACAAGGCGAAAGACCTCGGCATTACCGGCGACACCGACCTCATCAAACGTCTCGACCAGATGCGCAAAGACATGAAGCTTGAGACCCTCGAAGACCTCGAAAAAGAAGCCACCAAGCAGGGCGTCTCCTGGGAAGACTTCAAGCAGAACATGCGCAACCAGATCATCACTCAGAAAGTGATCGGCGAAGAGGTCAGCGGCCATCTCTCCGTCTCTAAGGAAGAGGAACAGAAGTTCTATGACGATCACAAAGATGAGATGGCGCAACCCGAGTACATCCGCCTGAGTGAAATTCTGGTCGCACCCAAGCCCGCTCAACCTGCGGCCGCGCCCGGATCCGCCGCACCAGCAGCCGATCCCAACGCTCCTGCCGCACAGCCGGTTGTCGATGAAGCGTCACTGAAAGCTGCCGAAGCCAAGGCGAACGATCTCCTCAAGCAGATTCACGATGGCGCCAGTTTCGAGGACATCGCCAAGAAATACTCCGACGGTCCCTCCGCTGCCGATGGCGGCAATCTCGGCACCTTCGAGCGCGGCAAGCTCGCTAAATCGATCGAGGACCAGACGTTTGCTATGAAGTCTGGCGAAGTCACCAACGTGATTCAGACCAAGCAGGGCTACGTCATCCTGAAAGTTGTCGACCATCAGCAGGCCGGCATCCCCCCCATGAAAGATGTTCTCCCTAAAATTCAGGACGCACTGTATTACCAGAAACTGCAGCCCGCACTCCGCGCCTACCTAACCAAGCTGCGCGAGGAAGCCTATATCAAATACGCGCCCGGTTATGTGGATACTGGTGCCAGCCCGAACCAGACTCAGCCCGTCGAAACGGCAGCTGCTAAGGAAGCCGACGCCAAGAAGCTCGGCAAGAAGAAACATAAGAAGCTGGGCATCCTCTGACCCTCGCCGCCAGCGCGTGCTTTATACTCAGGGGCCACACTCTATGAAAGAGTTCTACATCTGCGATTGCGCGCGCCAGGAAAATAAGGTGATCACCTCGTGCTTTGTCGTTGTGGGCAAACAGATCAAGCCCAAGAAGACCGGTGAGCCTTACTTGGCTCTCACTCTCGGCGACCGCAGCGGCCAACTCGAAGCCAAAATGTGGGACAACGTTGAAGAAGTCCTCGACGCCTTCGAGCAGGATGACTTTCTTAAAATCAAAGGCCTCATCAACAAGTACAAGAATCGCTTCCAGTTGACGATTCACAAGCTACGCAAGCTGGGCGAATCCGAAATCGATTTTGCGGACTATCTTCCCAAGACCACCAAAGACGTCGACCAGTTGTGGCAATCCCTCACCAGCTTTATCGCTTCGTTTCAGAATCCCCATCTGAAATCGCTCGTCCAGTCCTTCATGGCCGATCCTGAAATTGCTGCCGCCTATCGCAACGCACCCGCCGCCAAGACCTTGCACCATGCTTACATCGGCGGCCTGCTCGATCACGTCGTCTCTCTCTTTCGCTCCTGCGACTTGATGTGTCAGAACTATCCCCAGATCAATCGCGATCTCCTTCTCACTGGCGCGTTCCTGCACGACATCGGCAAGATTCACGAGCTCACTTACAACCGTTCGTTTTCCTACACGACGAAAGGCCAGCTTCTCGGTCACATGATCATCGAACTGGAAATGTTGCAGGCTAAGCTCGCCCTCCAACCAAAGTTCCCCGACGAGCTCAAAACGATGATCGAGCACCTCATCATCAGTCATCACGGCCAATACGACTTCGGCTCACCCAAACTACCCATGTTCCCCGAAGCTCTCATGCTGCACTACCTCGATGACCTCGACTCCAAGATGGAAGCCATGCGCGCCCAGTTCGAACGCGAATCAGGATTCGACAGTCCTTGGACCAGCTACAACGCCTCTCTCGGCCGTCCGCTCCTGAATACTGAAAAGTT
The DNA here is from genome assembly GCA_963731405.1 of uncultured Acidobacteriaceae bacterium. Lineage (GTDB taxonomy): Bacteria > Acidobacteriota > Terriglobia > Terriglobales > Acidobacteriaceae > Sulfotelmatobacter. The sequence goes on from CAVSVS010000015.1 coordinate 17,095, forward strand.
TCTGGCCCCCAAGAAAGTTCTTCCGCCCGAAGAGCCAGCTTCCGATGTCGACCTGGACACCGCAGAGCCTGCTGCATCCTTGCCCGGCGCCGACCCTCGCCGTTAAGACTACGGGCAAGATCTTTTCTGGAACTGGAAAAAGCAAACGCAAGCGGCTGGCGACAGGGCTGGTGGCTCTGCCCTCACTGGAAACAAGGATATCGTGCCGCCCGCGGAGTCGGCTGTCACCTTCGAATTGTCTCAACCGCTTGATGTGCGCCAGTAATATCGGCAAACCAGTCTCGCGTAGAATAAGGTCACCTTCAGCCCTGTTCTGAAGGTGACCTTAATTCTTATCTTTGCTGAACAGGATCGGCCCATGCTCGACTTCAACCGCTTCCAGGTTCTCACCTTTGATTGTTACGGCACGTTGATCAACTGGGAAGCCGGTATCTTCTCGGCTCTTCGGCCCATTCTTTCCGCCCACAACAAGGAAATTGACGACGCCACCCTGCTCAAACTCTATGGTGACTTCGAGCTGCGCGCCGAACAGCCTCCATTTCGCCCCTATCGTGAAGTTCTCGAGTCTGTAGTCCGCCAGTTGGGCGATGAACTTCACTTCACTCCAACGATGGAGGAAGTCCGTTCCCTGCCCGACTCTCTTCCCACCTGGAAGCCCTGGACCGACACCGTCGCCGCTCTCCGTCAGCTCAAATCCCGATTTCGCCTGGCCATTCTCTCCAACGTCGACGATGATCTCTTCGCTCGCACGCGCCCTCAGCTGGAAGTGGAGTTCGACGAGATCATCACCGCCCAGCAAGCCCACGCCTACAAGCCTTCGCTAAAACTATTCGAACTCGCCCTGAGCCGCATCAACGCTCCTGCCCATCGTGTGCTGCACGTCGGTCAAAGTATTTACCACGATGTAATTCCCGCACAGTCGCTAGGCCTCGCCGCCGTTTGGGTCAACCGTCCTTCCGCCCGCCCCGGCGTCGGCGCCGTCAAATCCGCCAAAGCAAAACCCGATCTCACCGTCGCCAGCCTCGCAGACCTCGCCGCCCTCGCCATCGGCGACAAGGACTAAACAATTTGCTGGCTGGGAGACGCGAAGGAGGGGCAACAGGAAGGCTACGAAACAAACCCCCGAGGAAGGGCACCACTAACCATCAATAATTCACCGGCAACTTCACAACTCTCTTTTGGATCGCCCACATCACTAACTCGGCCTTGTTGTGGATCCCCAGCTTCCGCATCAGATTGAACTTGTGAGCGTCCACCGTCTTCATGCTGAGCCCCAGAACGTCGGCCGCAGATCGCACCGTCCGGCCCTCGGCCAGCAACTTCAATACTTCGCGCTCCCGCGACGTCAACACCCGCTTCCGCGGAAGCAGATTCTCCGACGGCCATATCCCTCGCCGTCTCTCCGGCATATCCCCCAGCACCATCCTCTGGGCGGTATGGGTACGCCTCACCATCTCCACTAACTCCTCCGCGGACGTGTGTCGCACCGCGAAGCTGTTCGTATCCGTGGGCGCTGCTTGCTCGTCGTCACCTTTATGGGCAGTCAGAAACAGCACTTTACTGTAAGGCGACTCGCGCAGAATCATTCCTTCGGTTCGGTCGGCTGCACCCTCAAACATGTGCGCGTCCGTGATCACGATTTCGGGTCGATGCTCAAATGCCTTTTGTAACGCTTCCGCTACATTCCCGGCCTCGGCCACGACTTGCATGTCCGGTTCGTCGTCCAGTAGCCGCTTCAGGCCTTGGCGTAGCAGGACATGGTCATGCACCAGAAGGCAGCGAATTTCCTTCTTGCCAATAGCGTCTTGGCTAATCTGTGCGGGGGGACACACAGGGCATCTCCTTTTTTCGTGGCCAGAGAAACTTTACGAGCGGCACGGGCCCGGTCTGGACCCGGTACGGATGGACAACTATTAATTGTATCCTCTTATTCCGGCATTTTGCTCGTCGAAATCCACTTTCCTGTATCTTTTCTATAAAATCCGCCCCGCCCCACTGTCAATCCACAATCCAGATTCCACCTCGCATCAGTTACAATCGACCGTTTATGCTCAACTACTTCACTGCGGGCGAGTCCCACGGCGAAGCTCTGGTCGCCTTCCTTTCCGGCCTGCCCGCCGGATTGAAAATCGATCAGGCCTTCCTCGACCGGGAACTCTGGCGTCGCCAGCAAGGCTATGGACGCGGCGGCCGCATGAAGATCGAGCGCGACACCGCCCACATCCTCTCCGGCGTCCGTCAGGGTCTTACCATCGGCTCACCCATTTCCGTTCAGCTTGAGAACCGCGACTGGAAGAACTGGCAGGAGTCCCTGCCCGTCGGCGAGGGCGATCCCGCAAAGCACAAGCGCGTTGCCTCTCCCCGCCCCGGCCACGCCGATCTCGCCGGAGCCCTGAAATACAACTTCCCTGAGGCTCGCTATGTCCTCGAACGTGCCTCCGCTCGCGAGTCCGCCGCTCGTGTCGCCTTAGGCGCCATCGCCAAACTTTTCCTCCGCGCACTCGGCATCGAAGTCCTCAGTCACGTCGTCACCACCGGCAGCATCACCCTCTCCGATCAAGTCCCATGGGAAAAGATTCGAGCCCTGCACAATCGTGAGGAGGTTCTTCTCAACTGCGCCGACCCCGACGTCGAGCAGCGTATGAAAGAGGAAGTCGACAAGGTTCTTAAAACCGGGGACTCTCTTGGCGGCGTCTTCGAAGTCGTGGCCCACCAGGTTCCTCCCGGCCTTGGAACCTACGTCCAGTGGGACGAGCGCCTCGACGCCATGCTCGCCTCCGCAGTCATGTCCTTGCAGGCCGTCAAGGCCGTGGAAATCGGCGCCGGGGTCGCTGCCGCTTTCGCTCCCGGCTCTGCCGTGCACGACGAGATCGGTTACACGGCGAGCTCCGGCTACACCGCGTTCTCCCGTACTCGCAACAATGCCGGAGGCATCGAGGGCGGCGTCTCCAACGGACAGGAGATTCGTGTCCGCGGCTATCTCAAACCAATCTCCACTCTTCGTCGCCCCCTGCAGTCGGTAGATTTTTCGACGCGTGAGCCCGTGAAAGCCGCCTACGAGCGTTCCGACGTATGCGTGGTGCCGGCGGCCGGAGTCGCCGCCGAAGCCATGGTGGCCCTCACCTTGTCGCGCTGTGCCCTCCAAAAATTTGGGGGCGATTCCATGACTGAAACCCTCAGAAACTTCCAAGGCTACTGCCAGCAGCTGAAAAACTATTGATGATTTACCCCATCGTAAAATTCGGCAATCCGGTTCTCGAAAAGCCTTCCGAAACCGTAACCGTCTTCGACGAGGAGTTAGAGAAGCTCACCGAAGACATGTTTGAGTCGATGTACGCCGCCCACGGCGTCGGCCTGGCCGCCCCGCAAATCGGCATTGGCCGCCGCATCGCCGTCATCGATGTCACTTTCAAAGAAGATCCCAACGCCAAGCTCGTCCTCGTCAATCCCGAAATCATCCACACCGAAGGTCGCCATACCCAGAGTGAAGGGTGTCTCAGCATCCCCGACTTCCGCGAGAACGTCACTCGCCCCAACAAAGTCACCATCCGCGCCCAGGACGTTCACGGCAAAGTCTACGAAAAAACCGGAGAAGAGTTACTAGCCCGCGCCTTCCTCCACGAGACCGATCACCTGAACGGCAAACTCTACATCAGCCACATCAGCGCCCTGAAGCGCGACCTCATGAAACGGAAAATCCGCAAGATGATGAAAGCGGGAGAATGGTAGGAATTTAATTGAGTAACTTGGCAATTGCGTAATTTGAAACTCGATCGCATCCGAAATCACTCAATTACCAAGTTACCCAATTACAAAATGCCCTTGGATCTCGTTTTCTGCGGAACCCCGCGCTTCGCCGTTCCTACGCTTGAAAAGCTCGCCTCGGCTGGATTCCGCATTCATCTCGTGGTCACCCAGCCCGACCGCCCCAAGGGCCGCGGCCTCGAACTTGTCCAGTCACCGGTCAAAGAATCAGCGCTCGCACTGAATCTTCCCATCACTCAGCCAGACCGCATCAAGACTAACGACGAATTCCGCGCCCAACTCACCGCCCTCGAGCCCGACGCCGTCATTGTCGTCGGTTACGGACGCATCATTCCCCAGTGGATGCTCGATCTCCCTCCACTCGGCAACATCAACCTACACGCCTCCCTGCTCCCAAAATATCGTGGCGCCGCCCCGATTCAATGGGCCATCGCCAGCGGTGAGACCGTCACCGGCGTCACTACCATGCGCATCGATGCCGGCCTCGACACCGGCGACATCATCCTCCAGCAGGAACTTGCAATCGCCCCCGACGACACCGCCGAAACCCTCGCCCCGCGCCTGGCTACGATCGGCGCCGATCTCACGGTCGAAACGTTGCGCCTTTTGCAAGCAGGATCTGTCCACCCGCGCCCGCAGGACAACTTGCACGCCACTCTTGCCCCAATCCTGAAAAAAGAAGACGGTCTGGTCGACTTCACCCGCTCGGCCACCGACATCTTCAATCGCGTTCGTGGCTTCCAGCCTTGGCCCGGAGCCCACACAAAATTCCGCGGTAAGACTCTGCAGATCCTGAAAGCGCATCCTGCTTCTGACGCAGTTCCACCCGCCGAGTTGCGCGCCCTCTCCGATCGTCTCCTAGTCGGCTGCGGACACGACACTTCGCTCGAACTTCTGGAGCTTCAACTCGAAGGCAAAAAGCGCACCACCGCCCGCGACTTCATCCATGGCTATCGTCCCCGCGAAGGTGAAAAGCTGGGCCTCCCCATATGAAAGCGTTGGAAATATCACAGCCATAGACTGCAGAAACAATCACTAATGCATCCTTCGCCGCGAAAGAGGCTCGTTCAACCGCGCCGAAGCGTCCGCGCCTTGAGAGATCTCCCACTTCAACCACACGTAAGCCTAATGCGCCCCACGCCGAGGAAAAGGACTCCTTTCAGAACCGTGGAAGAGCGGCCCTTTAGGGCCGCGTAGAGCGCGCCAAATCAGTGCGGGCTTTAGCCCCCGAGTTGATGTTCCGCGAAGTTCCTCCACACCGTTCCGTTAAAATGAATCCATGTCTGAGAGCAAGCCCTTTCGGCTAACGGAGTCGGTAAAAGCTGCGGGTTGAGCGTCCAAGCTGAGTCCGGCGGCGCTGGACACGGTGCTTGGGAAATTAGCCCGGCAACACGACCCCAATGTTCTGGTCGGCTTCGATCACGCCGACGACGCCGGAGTGTATCTCATCGCCCCCGATCAAGCTCTGGTGCAGACCGTCGATTTCTTCACTCCCATCGTCGACGATCCGTACATCTTCGGACAGATCGCGGCCACAAATTCCCTGAGCGATGTCTACGCCATGGGCGGCAAGCCCCTCACCGCGCTCGCTCTCGTCTGCTTTCCCGAGAAAGCTGATCTCGCAATTCTGGAGCGCATTCTCGCGGGCGGCCTCTCCAAGATGATCGAAGCCGGATGCACCGTGATCGGCGGCCACAGCATTCGCGACGAAGAAACCAAGTTCGGATACTCCGTCACCGGTACGATTCATCCCAAAAATGTCCTCGCGAATAAAGGCGCCAAGGTGGGCGACTCGCTGGTGTTCACCAAGGCGATCGGAACCGGCGTCATCTCCACCGCGATCAAGCGAGGCAAGGCCGAGCCCGCATGGATCGACGCAGCGGTTCTCTCGATGACCACCCTGAACAAGCGCGCCGCAGAAGTAATCGTTGACGGAAATTTTCGCGTGAATTCCATGACCGACGTGACCGGCTTCGGCCTGATCGGCCACGCCCGCGAAATGGTGCTGGCCTCGGATGTCTCCATCCGAATCTCCGCCGGCAAGATTCCTCTCCTGAAAGGCGCGCTCGACTGCGTTCGTGCGGGATACGTGCCTGCCGGACTTAAGAACAACCGCGAGTTCGCCGAGTGCCTGGTAGAGTACGACGCCGGAGTTCCCGACGATGTGCGCGCCCTGCTATTCGATCCTCAAACCGCGGGAGGTCTCCTGATCTCCACCCCCGATGGCCCGTCGCTTACTCAAGCTCTCAACGACGCGGCCGTCGGAGCCGTTGAGATCGGCGCGGTGATGCCCAAGGGGAAGCCGAGGATTTACGTGTCCACCTAGGGAGTGAGCGCTCCCTCCGCATGCTCGAAATCCGCGCACCCATCCCCGTTCTCACACATCTAGTAAGTATCCGCTCGCATTCAGATCAAGGCAGGTATCAAAATGCAAATTCGTGAGCTTGGACACAGTGGTCTCAAGGTCTCCGCCCTCGGCCTGGGTTGTATGGGCATGTCGGAATTCTACGGAGACACCGACGACGCCGAATCCATCGCAACCATTCACCGCGCGTTAGATCTCGGCATCACCTTTCTCGATACGGCGGACGTCTACGGTCCCTTCAAGAATGAAGTACTCGTCGGTCAGGCGATCAAAGGCAAGCGAGACAAAATCGTGCTTGCAACAAAATTTGGGATCGTCCGCGATCCCGGCAATCCGGCCAAGCGCGGAGTCAGCGGCAAGCCGGATTACGTGCGTAGCTCGTGCGAAGCCAGCTTGCGCCGCCTGGGCGTCGAAACCATCGATCTCTATTACCAGCACCGCGTCGATCCCAACACTCCCATCGAAGAAACCGTCGGCGCCATGGCGGAGTTAGTGAAAGCAGGCAAGGTTCGATATCTCGGCCTGTCTGAGGCTTCCGGCCAAACGCTCCGCCGCGCCGTGAAAACCCATCCGATCGCCGCGCTGCAAACGGAATATTCGTTGTGGACGCGCGATCCTGAGACCGACATTCTGGCAACTTGCCGCGAGTTGGGAATTGGTTTCGTCGCGTATAGCCCTCTCGGCCGCGGATTTCTCACCGGGCAGTTTCAGAAATTCGAAGACTTCGCAGCCGACGATTATCGCCGCCACAGTCCTCGCTTTCAGGGAGAAAACTTCCAGAAGAATTTAGATCTGGTTCATCGCGTGGAAGAGATTGCCCGCGAAAAAGGATGCAAGCCGTCGCAGCTGGCCTTGGCATGGGTGCTGGCGCAAGGGAACGACATTGTTCCGATTCCCGGAACCAAGCGCCGAAAATACCTGGAAGAAAATGTCAGCGCAATCGAGCTGAAGCTCACCAACGAAGATCTACGTCGAATCGACGAAGTCTTCCCGCCGGAGGCCGCCGCGGGCGGAAGGTATCCCGAGCACATGATGGCAATGGTGAACAAGTAGGCCGAAAAAGAGATCCTCAATGCCAAGCAAGCGCGCCCTTCCAGGTCGCGCCTTTTTCCTTGGCACCAAATCACGTAGCGGCGGACGCAGCTTGCCCTGAGCAATGCCGAAGGGCCCGCCCGCCAGAACGAATCAGAGGAGTACCTTGCAGATCACCTCCGTAATGTGGAGTGAACGAGGAAATGTTGTATCCTATGCCGCTTGTGCGGTTACACCACTTCCAAGGAGAACTTCAACGCATGAGGCATTGGGCCCTGGTACTCGGACTTTCGTTGCCGCTTAGCCTGTCATTCGCCTTCGGCCAGGACGCCGAAGGCTGCAAAGACTCGCCTCTAATTCAACGCATGCCGGGCAGCACCCTTTCGACCTGTGACCATAAGGAATTCGACTCCGTTGAGATGCCCGTCGGAAAAAATGCGGACGGCGATCCGGTCACCAAAAACATTGAAGGCGAGGTCTGGTCCTGGAGCTTCACCAATCGCGAGGGTCTCAGCGACGTCCAGGTTTACCGCAACTTTCTGAATGCCCTGCAGAGGGCTCCCTGGACGATTGACTTCCAGAGCCCCAACGGGCAAATCACCGCCCACAAGGGCTCTGACTACATCTTCATGGACAACATGAACGCCGGCTTCTATTACCAGACCATCGTCCATTTAAAGGAAATGCAGCAAGAAGTCGTCGCCGATGCCGCCACGATGGACAACGAAATCAAGCAGACCGGTCACGTCGCTGTCTACGGGATTCACTTCAACACCGGTAAGGCCGACATTCTTCCCGACTCGGAAAGCACGCTGAACGAGATCGTCAAACTCATGCAGCAGGACGCCGCTCTCCATCTCCTCATCGAAGGCCACACCGACAACCAGGGCAACGCCAGTGCCAATCAGGCGCTCTCTGAGAAGCGTGCCCAGTCAGTGGTCGCATGGCTCACGGCCCACGGAGTTCCCGCCGCGCGTCTCACTGCGAAAGGATTCGGCCAGACGAAGCCCGTCGCCGACAACTCCACCGAAGATGGCCGCGCCAAGAACCGGCGTGTGGAACTAGCCAAGCAGTAACGCGGTAGCAGTTACATTTGTCCCGCAAATTCAGAAGACCACAGCCGTAGACGCGACCCGATGACCGTCGCGCCAAGAATCGCGCAGAACTGCTTAAGGCAGTGACCCAAGGAGGAATTGCAATGCGGATGCTACGGTATTTCGGAACAGCGCTCATGATGCTGGCTCTGATCTCGTCGCTCCAGGCGGCCGAACAGCCGGCCAGCGAGGGAGACCTGCGGGATCCGAACCCGCAGGAGCGGCAAATCCTGATGCACTATCGCGAAGTGATCGGCAAGCTCCTCGACCAATTTCGAAGCGATGACTGGGAAGAGAAGATCGATTACGAGATTACCGACGATGTGTCGGTGAGCGGCGACCCCGACGTGCCTCTGGACATCAATGAGCTCATCCAGCGCTCCTACACAATCCGCCCGGGCTCGGCGTTGTACCAGAAGGAAGTCGCTCCCCTTGCCGAAAAGTTGACGGCGACCACCGACCCCAACGAGATGGCCCGCCTCGCCAAGCAGCGGAAAGTTACCAACCTGACCACAGAAGTGCACTTCAACCGGCTGTGTGTAGGACTGGACTCAGCCCCGGCGACGGGCTCCGATCTGCACATTCCAGGAACCGCCATGGCCTACCACATCAAGCCCGCAAAGTTGGGGAGAGGAGCAGCCGTTGTGCTCATGTTTGGCAATTGGAAAACCGCGACGTGGAACGCAGAAAATGGCTGCGCGCGCTACAAGTTCAAGCACGCCGCGCATCAACCGGCCATCGAGAACGTCGTGATCGAGTTGGACGGATCACCGGAGCGCATCGATCAATTGCTCAAGTCGGTGAAATGGGATGACGTCAATAGTGCGCTGACTGAAAAGCCTTAGCGGATATCGAGAGGAAATTAGCGGAGAAAGACGAAAGGGGAGGCTCGGGTGAAAACCTTCACGGGGATTTGCATGCTGGCAGTCTTGCTCGGTGTTTCTTCGATTGCGTGTGGTCAACAGCAGGACGATTACTATCTGGCGCCTGGCTACAGGTTGACTCTTGCGGTTGACAATTCAATAGACTTGTCGCTGATCGAGCTCGATCTTGACGGGCTGACTCATCAGGCTTTGGCTGATGCCGAGGGCTGGACCATCAACGGGAAAGACAGCAGTCAGCTTGACCCGTCGGAAGGTAAGTTCCGGACAGGGATGCCACCTACAACCGGCACATACACGGCACCGCATACGGTACCGAAGGTCAATCCGGTGGCGGTCGCACTCTCCTTTCATCCGACTCGAGGAAGCAAGACCAAAGAAACCGTGGTCTGCAACATCACCATTGTGGATCGAAGCAACAATTTTCAGATTTCGGGAAGAGCTGGGTCGCAGGATTCTTTTCAACTGGACGATCGCTTCTCAGCGCCCGCGGTACGAAACATGCTCGCGCATGCAGCAATAGCAGGACCCGAATTAATGGTCAATGTTAGTGCCATGCAGCCGGGAGGCGCCGGTGGAGGTGTGAAATCCCATTCCAACGGGACGATGGTTCTGATGATCGCCGGGACTTCTCCCGGACATTTCAACTGGACCTTGCCCGGGAACTCGGCGACCACTGTGATGCTCACGGTCGCGGGCAGTTCAGGATCAGAAATGTACTCCACCGGCGATTGCCTGCCGCACGGAAACAATGACTGCAAACCGACGCCAACACCGGGGTACACGAAGATTAGTTCCTACGATCCCAAGACGGGCGAAATTGGCGGACTCTTTCAGGGGACGGTCGTGAAGCTCGACCGCAATGGCAGGCCATCCACCTATGCAACAGCCTCCGGCAGCTTCCAGGTCACATTGCAGTCCCTCGGCGGATTGCATCCCTGATCTAGACCCCGCGGGAGAAGGGCCGCGGAGGATTGGCGCGCAGATAAGGCCAGAAAAGGCCGGTCGACCCCAAAAATCGGTCGGACGCGCCCGTGCGCCGAAATCTTGTCAATAGGCAGAAAAACTCCAGATTCGTGTCAGGGCATCGCTTTAGCGATGCCGTAAACGCCATGAAATGAGTCCCGGCTTTAGCCGCTGGGGGCCTGGCCCACCTAACTTATGCTGCCGAAGCCAATCGCGGGTGGGGCCTAAAGCACCCCACCTCCTGCGAATGTTCGACAATTTATTTAATTCCCCCCAAGGGTCCCTTGGCATCGATGAAGTTGCTCGTGTTCAAGACCTGAATGCCCGCGTTATGATCGCCGTCGAAAGGCGTCACGGTGGCCGGACATCCCGCGTTGCCCGCCTGTGTTGGATCGGCAAACCAGAGCCCCAGATGGTGCAGTTCAACCGGGACGGCGGGGCTGCCGGGATTCAGGATGAAGGTTTCATCGCTGAAGATCCCAGTCACGTTGAGGACGCCGTTGCCGTGCGCATTCGTTGTCAGGTCGCCTTGGTACCACGCAGGCGTAAAAGGTGCGTTCGGAGTATTGATAACAAACAGCGTGAAGTCCGTGTTTGCCGGAAGGTTGAATACTTCGAGGTGCATATTTTGAATTGGTCCAAGGTCGCTGATCGAGACTCGTCCAACAGCTTTGGGATTGAGGCAAGATAACGCTCCCGCGGACTTAACCATGTTGAAGACGGTGCTATCGTTCGCCGCCGCTCTCACGAGCGGGGTGAGGCCAGTAAAACCGAGAGCGACAGCCATAGCTACCGCCAATAGTGTGTTTTTCACATTAACTCCTTAAATTGGTGTTGCTTCTTGAAGTTCATTCCGCCTGTCAGCGGAAGGCCGGGTTGCCCCGAGCACTGTGCCAAAGTAACAGCGAGGGTTTTAAAACGTGTCACTGCACTGTAAACGATGAGTAAACAATTTGGCCTTGCCCGGTGGAGTTTCTAATTCCAAAATTACGCACTCCATAGCCCTGGCCGGGTGGCGCATTCAAGCCCGGTTTTGGCTTGAGTCGGGCAGTTCTACAGTTGGACAGACCGTTCCCGCGCGAGAGTTTTACAATTGCCGAAAAACTCCAGATTCGTATTAGGGCATCGCTTTAGCGATGCCGAAAACGCCATGAAATGAGTCTCGGCTTTAGCCGCTGGGGCTGACCCAATTAACCAGGTTGCCCCACCCTTCGCGGTTTTCGCAGGGTGGGCACGAGGCTGACGAAGCCGAAGGCCGTTATCTTGGAGTTGCGTCGGTTCCAACTTCATCCATCCAAATCTCCCGCTATCATCAGCACGAATACCCAGCCTTCGAAAATCACGAAGGCTGGGGCAGCCGGTTTCTCGTTACGATCGAAAAGTGCAAAGGTGATCCAGGCCCGCAGCGCTTTGAGCGTTGCGATTAATCCGCCTTTTGCCATCGAGGGTTAGAGTGTGCGTGCAAACTTCTATCCGAGCTCGCAAATCTGTGCAGCACCGTGAAAGAGCGGCCCTTTAAGGGCCGCGAAACCGGGTCCAATCATTGATCTGGGCTTTAGCCCCTGAGGTTAGCTGGCATATCCGAAATGCTCAGCTCTCAGCCTGGCGCAAATGGCGTACTGGTATTGGTTTCATGGCCTTCAAAACTCTTTCGACGAGACGGTTCCGCGCCACATCCCACTCGTTCTCTTACTGAATCAACGTGCCCCCGTTGCCGTTCGGCTCTGCTTCAGGTGCAATCACCACCGCCGCCGCCACGCGGTCGCCCGGCTCCATATTCAGCAGCCGGACGCCTTGCGCATTCCGCCCGGATTCGCGAATAGTCGTTGAATCCATGCGAATGATCTTGCCGTAGTGGCTGATCAGCATGACCTCCGACGTTTCATCGACCTGCGCGATCGCGACCACTTTTCCGACACGCTCCGTGGTCTTCACGTTGATCACGCCTTTTCCGCCGCGGTTGGTGAGGCGATATTCGTCTGCGGCAGTTCGCTTGCCGTAGCCGTTTTCGGTGACCGAAAGAATCAAGTCGCCTTTCACCGCTGCGTCAATCACCTCGGGCTCGCCTTCAGTCTTTTCCTTGGCTGCCACCGGCGCGCCCGGCTTCGTCGTCGTCGCCATGCCGACCACGTAGTCATTCTTTTCCAGATCAATTCCCCAGACGCCGAAAGCCGCGCGACCCATCGGCCGAACGTGGCTCTCGTCAAAGCGCACGGCCATCCCCTCGTGCGAAGCGATGAAGATGATCTGGTTCCCATCGGTAATGCGCGCGGCCACCAGTTCGTCTCCCGGCTCAATGCCGATCGCATTGATGCCGTTGGAGCGCACGTGCATGAACTCGCGCACCGAAGACTTCTTCACCAGGCCGTTGCGCGTGGCGAAGAAGACGTACTTGTTTTCTTCTTCAAGGTTGCGCACTGCGACCGTGGTCTTCAGTGTTTCGCCTGGTTGCAGGCCGACGAGGTTGCCGATGTGCTTGCCGCGTCCGGCGGCGCTGACGTCAGGAATTTCGTAAACCTTGAGCCAGTAGACGCGGCCGGTGTTTGTGAAGATCAAAATGTAGGCGTGGGTCGAAACGATGAAGAGATGCTCGACGAAATCTTCGTCGCGCGTCTTCATGCCAGTGCGGCCCGTACCTCCGCGGCGCTGCATGCGGTAAGTGGAGATCGGCGTGCGCTTCAGATAGCCCGAGTGGCTGACGGTGACCGCCACCTGCTCGTCGGCGATCAGATCTTCGAGAACGATCTCCGCCGCTTCGTCTTCGATGCGCGTGCGGCGTTCATCACCGTAGAGCTTCTTCACTTCCTCCAGCTCTTTGATGATGACTTTGCGCAGCTTCGTCTCGGATCCAAGAATGGATTCGTATTCCGCAATGTTCCCGCGCACGTCCTTCAACTCGTTCGAGATTTCATCGATGGAGAGCTTGGTCAGGCGGTGCAATTGCAATTCGAGGATCGCATCTGCCTGCCGCGCAGTGAACGGCTTCTCGGCATCGAGCTTCGGCGCGCGACCTGTGGTATTGATATCAATCTTCTTGCCGCCAAAGTAGAGCACCAGATTCTCGCGGGCGTCGGCGCGGTTCGCGCTCGCGCGAATAATCGTGATGACGTTGTCGAGGTGATCGAGCGCCGTCAGGTAACCTTCGAGAATGTGCTCGCGATCCTTCGCCTTCTGCAGCAGGTAAGCAGTGCGGCGACGCACCACATCGACGCGGTGCTCGATGAAGTACTTGATGGTCTGAATCAGGCCCATTTCACGGGGCTGTCCGTTGACCACCGCCAGCAGGATCATCGAGAAGCTCTCCTGCATCTGCGTGTGCTTGAAGAGCTGGTTGAGAACAATCTGGGGCTCGGCACCGCGCTTCAGTTCAACCACAATGCGCATGCCGTCGCGATCACTTTCGTCGCGAATGTCAGAAATATCTTCGATGTCTTTGTCGTTGACCAGCTGCGCGATGCGCTCCACCAGCCGCGCCTTGTTCACCTGGTACGGAATCTCGGTGATGATAATGGCCTGGCGGTCCTTGGTGGCGTTCTCAATCGCAGCCTTGGCGCGCATCATGAAGCGGCCGCGTCCGGTGCGGTAGGCTTCGAAGATTCCAGAACGCCCGTGGATGATGCCGGCGGTCGGGAAGTCGGGGCCCTGCACGAACTTCAGAATCTCGGCCAGTTGCGCGTTGGGATTGTTCACCAGCGTGATGGTGGCGTCCACGATCTCCGTCAGATTGTGCGGAGGAATCTTCGTCGCCATTCCGACCGCAATTCCGTCCGATCCGTTGATCAGCAGATTCGGAATGCGTGCCGGAAGAACGTCGGGCTCGATCTCGCTCCCATCGTAGTTATCGTGGAAGTCGACCGTCTCTTTGTCGAGGTCCTCGAGCAGCGCGGTGGAAACCTGTGCGAGCTTCGCTTCCGTATAACGATCAGCCGCCGGCGGATCTCCATCGACCGACCCGAAATTTCCCTGCCCAAAAATCAGCGGATACCGCATGCTCCAGGTTTGCGCCAGACGAACGAGAGCGTCATACACCGCCAGGTTTCCGTGCGGATGGTACTTGCCCATCACATCGCCGACGATGCGAGCACATTTGCGCGTCGCCCGATTCGGCTGCAAACCCATCTGCTGCATTGTAAAAAGAATTCTGCGGTGGACGGGCTTCAGGCCGTCGCGGACGTCGGGGAGCGCGCGGCCGATGATCACCGACATGGAGTAGTCGAGATACGACCGCTTCATCTCCTCTTCAATGTTGACGGGTTGAATGTTCAACGCACCGGGGCCTTCGCCGCCCGGAGGAGGAGTCAGGGGAAGTTCTGGGTTTTGATCGTCAGCCATTCTTTTGCTCTCAGCTGTCAGCGTTTAGCCGTCAGCTCGAAACCGATTTTATCTTCGTGGAACGCTTGTAACTGCTTGTATTTGCAGGGCGTTATGTGCCTTGGGAGCTGTGACGATTATAGCACGCAAACACGCAGAATTGGGGCGCAGCTATGGATCGCCTTGAGGCGGCGTGCCGAGTTTATGGAGGTGTTGCGGAATGACGAAGAATCGAATTGCCACTGAGCGAAGAAGTCGTTGAGGACGTCTCTACGGGCCGACTAGAACTTCGTTTGGTGCGGAAGGAATTTGGAATTTTATTCCGCGGGATTGATTAGAGCGGACGGTTTCGGCGAGGTCCAGCAATGAGAGTTCTATTTTTCTGATCCAGGGCCCACCGGTGTATGGGCTCGCACCGATGTAGAGTACTCCGTCGGCAATGGTATAGCTGGTCGTTTCTTCGCGGTGGCCATCGCGAAACAGGAGAACAGCGATGGGCAACCGGACCTCATTATTTGCTGCGTGGCTCACTGCAGCCGACGGGCTTGACGGCTCTCTGCTCAATGCCAGCGTTGGATCGATCATCTGCGCTCCCGACGATTCTTCACCGCTGATCCGAATGTAGCGGTCACCGTGTAGCTCGATCATCAGGGGCTGCGACGGCGCCGGGGAAGGCGCAACTGGTGCCGCTGTTGGCGGAGTTTGAAGAATCACAACCGGCGGTTGGCTGGCGACGGAAGCAGTGCTTATGTAGTCGGAATAGAACGGGTCACCATAAGCGAGAGGATAAAAGAAGGCGCGCGAATGCTCACCCCGTGCAATATGAGGACCGAAGTGCGTCGGACCGAAATGCGCAGGCCCCGCAACCATTCGCTGGGCGTGAAGGCACGGCGCAAGAGCGGCCAGCCATGCCATGAGAAGCAGCATCGGCTCGCGCATGTTTAATTCGCCTGTGGACGCGGAGGCAGTTGAAAGGCCACGCCGCGATCGTCGTTCTGCTTGCGTGTGGCCTCTAGATCGAGATCGGCGATGGCAACTCGGCGGGCGTGTCCCGGAGTCAGATCAAAAAGTGTCGCGCCGATGATGGCGTAGTTTCCCAGTTCCAACTTCCGGCCATCCTTGAAGACGAGCAGTGTCGGTTCCTGCGGATGATCGGGATCAGGGGCAGCGACGTCAGCATCAGCGGACGCTTCCTGAGCAGCAGCTCGAGGCCTTGCGCTATTCGTCACCGGCGGGATGTACGACGCCGCACCAGAGCCGCGGCGATCAAAGATCGTGGGACCTCCCTGGTAGTTCGCGTCCGGCTCATCGGCACCGGAATCCTCGACATCGTAAGGCGCATTCATGTCGACTGCGTAAGGAACGGGCACTGCATACACCACCGGAGGCGGCGTGAATTCCGTGCGATGGTGATGATGACCCGCACCGACGTGAGGGCTGTTGAAGGTGTTGAACGTAACGCGCGAATTGGGTACAAGGCCGCGAGGGCCCAGAGATGTAACGCTCGGCGGAGTACCGTTGATCGCGCGCCCACCGAATCCAGGAGAAGTCACCGAAGCGGGCGTTCCATTGATCTGCGCTTGGCTGGATGAGACGAGGGTCAGTGGCAGAGCCAGAAGACCGAGAAGTGCGAACGAGGCCGGAATCGAATGCCGCACAGAACTATGATACTCCAACGAGCAAGTCATGACGTACCTCAAAGGCAGAACGTTCGTACCTCATTAGATTGCACGAAAGCCTTGCTGGATGCCCAATCTGGTCGCAGACAGCCTCCGCCTCATCTTATTGAGTGAAGGTGAGTTATGCTGTTGGTAGCAGGGAAACCATGCCTCTGCTGCCCTCCTAGAAAATGAGATCTGCAATCCGATTCGCGATGCTGGCTCTGGTGCTGGTGATTGTGGCTATGGTGTCGGCGCTGACGGCGATGCGGTTTGCGATCCACGGGCAGGAAGTCGCCGTGCCCCCTCTGGTCGGGGTTACTCCGGCGGAAGCCGAGCGGGCGCTCGCGTCACTCGGCCTGCAGCTGTCGATCGAACGTCAGTATTACAGTCCCCAGGTTCCTGAAGGAAGAATCATGTCGCAGCTGCCCTTGCCGGGAACCAAAGTCCGTCATGGCTGGCAGGTGCGAGTCGCCCAGAGTCTGGGACCAACGCGCGTTTCAATTCCCGACGTGACCGGCGAGAGCGAACACGCGGCCGAGCTCAACATCCGACGGCGCGGCCTCGATGTCACGTCGATGGCGCAGATGGAGGTGCCCGGTATCCCGGCCGATCAGGTGCTCGCTCAGAATCCCACCGCCAATGCAACCCAAGTTGCGGCGCCCAAGATCAGCCTGCTGGTATCCGCGGAGTCACAGCCCCAGGCTTTTGTCATGCCCAGTTTTGTTGGGCAGCCCTTGGGAAGCGCCAGCCGGACATTGCAGGATTCGGGTTTCAAGCTGGGGAATGTAAACGTAGTCGCGCCTCCGAACCCGGCGCCCGGGGATGCAGCGAACGCAGCCGAATTGGATTCTCTCGCATCCGGTGCTCCGCCAGTGCAGGCTCCCCCTCCGCCGCAAGCGACGCCCGCCAGCATCATCGTTGCGCAGTCACCCGCAGCCGGCCAGAAAGTCTATGCCGGCACCGCAGCGAACTTCGACGTGCGTTAAGTATTGCCACGGATTTGCACGGATCACGGCGGATCACTTCAAGAGATCAATCCAAGTTCATCCTGAGGATCTTTCCAGCATCGCCGCGAAGAATCCATCACATGGGTGCACGCCCGGAATTGTGCGCAAGCAGGAGCCGCGGGTGAGCGACTCGGAATCAGGCCAGGTCAGGTCGCCCGTGGTCTTGAGGAGTTCGAGTTTCTTTCGGCAATCGATCAGGTGGAAGGTAGGATTCTCGGCCAAGGCTTGCGCAATGACATCTTCGTTTTCTTCTGGTTCCAAGGAACAGGTCGAATAGATCAGCCGTCCTCCTGGAGCGACCTGGGCTAGCGCGGCACGAAGAATGGCAAGTTGCCGCTGCGCCAACTCCCCAAAGTCATCGAATGTGAGTCGCCACTTGATCTCGGGATTGCGGGCGAGCGTCCCAGTACCGGAGCACGGGACATCGGCGAGGACGCGGTCAAACCTTGAAGACACCGGGAGATGCTGGGCATCGGCGTTCACGATTTGAATGCGCGACGCATGCGGATGTAAGAGCTTTTGCAGCAGCCGTGCACGGTGGGGATGCAGTTCAATCGCGGTAATTGTGCTGTGCGGGTTATGGTCGGCAATCGCGAGCGTCTTGCCGCCGGGCGCAGCGCAGCAGTCCAGTATGCGGCGCACTTCTCCAGGAAGATCCAGTCCTACAACCGCAGCGACCAGCTGCGAACCTTCGTCCTGAATCACCACTTGGCCTTCGCGCAGGGCCTGGGTCTTCGTGACATCTCCCGCAACGACGCGCCGCGCTGATGCGAGCAGGCCTCCCGGGCTGAGTGTGATTCCTTCCTGCCTCAGTTGTGCTTCGGCCTCCGTGGCGCGAATACGGATCGTGGTCACCGGAACTTCCTGATCGTATTTGCAGACTTGCCCGGCGGCCGTCGCCCCGTATTCGCGGCCCCAGCGTTCGACCATCCAAAGAGGGTGTGCGTACTCGCGTGCCAGAGCATCGGACGACGCGTCTCGTGCTTCGCTCACGATCTGCGCGGCCCCAGCGAGCTTGCGCAAGACTGCATTCACGAAGGGAGCCGCTGAACGCTTGCGGGCCCGCTTCACCAACTCGACGCTCTCATTCACGGCGGCGCTCTTGGGCACGCGATCGAGCCATCCGAACTGATAGACCGCCAGCCGCAATGCAATCAGAATCTCGATGTCAAGTTTGCTAAGTGGTTGTGACGACGCGGTCGCGATGGCAGCGTCTAGTCGCGAGCGCCAGCGGAGCACTCCCATCACGAGCTCGGTCGCTAAGCCGTGATCGGCTGTGGACAGCCGCTCGTACGCCGAAGAGTGAAGCAGCTCGGAGGCATAAGACGATTCGCGCTCGACGCGCAGAAGGATGTCGAACGCAGCGGCGCGGGCAGGTGAGACGGGCATCGCTCCCCGATTGTAGGCCCTCGGCCCCATGAAGAAGCTACTTCACCGTGACGTCGGTGACCCGGATCTGCGGATACTCGTGGCTCCACTGCGCAGAAATGCTGTCAAACGTCAGGCGGTAGGTCTCGGTCTGCCCCGGTGCCAGCGGCGAGATGCTCACATCGACAGGCTCCCTGTACGCGCCATTCGTCCGAATTACCTGCAGTGGCATTTCGTCGCGCTGCGCCACTTGCCCCATCGAATCCTGGAACACGACCTCGACCACGACATGGGTCACGGTCTTGTCGCCGGTATTGGTGATGGAGCCGTCGATGTAGCTGACGGTGTGGCCAATGAAGTTCTCGGCAGCGCTCATCTTGAAATCGGAAAACTTCAGGCTGGCGAGGTAGGGCGAGACCGCCTTCGGAGCCTTCGGAGGCTCGCGCAGCAGGAACGCCGCCGCGAGCGCCAGGCCGATGACCACGAGCACTGCAACCCCAATAATCAGACGGCTGGAGTCGCGCTCTTCAGCGACCGGAGGTTGTCCCAAGCTGCTCATGACTGGAATTGTAGGCTGTTGGTTTTTGATTGTCGATTCTTGCCGCGAGGAACCTGGCACCACAGAGGCCACAGAAAAACGCCACTGGGGAAGGACCACAGGAGCGCCAGTCCAGGAATCACCCGTTACGCCTTTCGTGAGGCTAGCAACTTCGCCGCGTTGTCGTGATACACCTGCTTCAGGATCGCGTCACTCAAACCGAATCCATTCAAACTCCAGTGATACGAAAACTGATCGGTCTCATAGAAGTGCTCGTCCAGCGATTCAAGAATTCTGAACGTAACCCGGTACATCGTTTTGTCGACGCCCATATCGGTCCCGTACACAAGACGGTTGGCGTGCTTCTCGTAGAAGGCCGCAGCAAAGCGCGGGATGGGCCCCGTCTCGGCATAGCGCGCAGAAATATCCGCATAGAGATTTGGATTGCGCTCGAGCACTTCTCCCAGGCGCGCCAGATCATAGTCAAGGTTTGCGAAGTGGCACGCGACAAAAGTTGTGTTCCGGTGCTTTGCAACCGTACGTTCAAGAATGTCGATCATGCCCGACAGATCCACGATGTTTGGCTGATTGTCGAGCCTCCACTCGTAAGCGTTCATCAGTCCATCGTTGTGCCGGTCCATCTTCTGATACATCCAGATCGGATCGGCCACGTGCAGACTGATCGGCATTCCGAGTTCTCCACACTTTTCCCACACTGTGTCCATGCGCGCATCATCGGGATGCATGCCCGGCGCCTTCGACTTGCCCGCGACCAACCCCTTCCCCTTGTCGTGAATTTCTCCCACGCCCCGCGCGCCCGCTTGCCGGCAGCGTTCCAGTTCCTTGACGGCGCCGGGCCCAAATCCGGGCTGGTTGTAGCCGGACAGATCGAATCCGCACCACATCTCAAAGCGTTCCGGATATTTCGAGTATTTGCGGAAAATGCCGTCGAACTCCGCGCCGGTGGCCATCGTCAGGATGATGGTCTTCTCCACGCCAACTTCGTCCATGTTGCGGACCCACTCGTCGATCTCCGCCGCCGTCTTGGCGTAAGGATGTGAGTGCATGTCGATGATGGGGAACTTGGCTTTCGCAACCTGCGTGACCGGAATCTTGTAGATCGAAACCGGCCGGTAGTCTTTCAGCAAAATCGTGTTGGGCGACGCGTTCTTCGCGGCCAGAGCCTGTTTCTGCGTGCCTGCTTGCGCGTCCGCTGGAGTAGCCGCGAAGCCAGAGGCGGAAGGAAAACCTGCCGCCAGACCAGCCAGATTGGCCCACTTCAAGAATGATCGTCGATTCATGGAATCTCCCTCTGTGATTTTTAGCAGCTTTCCGCATAGCATCGCGGCTGAATCTGAACAAGCACGTCTATGGGGCGGTGCGGAAGAACGAAACCAGAAACAACACGCCCAGCGTTGTGTCGATCGCGGCCAACACCAGATCGGTCGGATGAATGCGCTGCTGGAAATAAAGCACTAGCAAGGTGGCGCCATAACCGAACTTTTCCAGCACCGAAGGAATCATCATCATCCGTAAGCGCACTGGGTCCTGCGCGATGACCAGGAATGCAATCTGCCACGCCAGTCCCACGCCGACGAATCCGTAATAGAAGCCGGGGTGCGTGATGGCCGGAGGATCCTGCCGGCCGATGAGGTCGAACATGAAATAAAGAGGTGTGAGAACGAGCAGGCCCCAGATGCCTGCAATCCAGAAAACAATCTTGGCGAATTTCATCGTGATACCTCTGGAAGATGTGCCGTGAGTCTCCGCAGGAGCATGGTAACTGAGTGCGCTATTCCGCACGATTCGGGCGGCATTGATCATGCTTTCGCGTGCAAGCTATTTTGCGAAAAAGTAGTCGAAGGAACGAACTGCGGTGAATTCGTCGTCCTTGATGTCGAAGACCGTATAGAGCTTGGTGACGTAGAGGACGTCTTGGACCTTCTGAGTGAGGCTGAGGAGTTTAAGCTCGCCTCCAGCTTTGCGGGCGGTCGTAAAGCTCCCGACTAGCTCTCCAACACCGGAGCTGTCGATGTAGTCGACGCCGGCGAGGTTCAGAATAATCTTCTTCTTGCCTTCAGCAAGAAGGTTGCGGACGGCATCGCGGAGATCGCCGATTTCATCGCCCAGGACGATGCGGCCCTGGATGTCAAGGATAGTCACGTGCGCGACTTCGCGGGATGCAATCTTCAGAGGCATGGTTCGGGCCCGCAGTTTGGCCGATGGCCGGAATGGTAGTAGGTGCCGAGGGGCAAGTCAATGGGAGGAACAGCAAAACCAAAACGATTCACCACAGAGGACACGGGGGACACAGAGGAATGACCGTTTGCGTTGGAATGCGATTTGGCGGGGTGGGCAACCTCTGAGGGCGGGACGGGAATCAGGGGAGATACACTCCCATGGAAATTCAGGTTGAGGAGGACTGCAATGCGGAGCCATTGGGTTCGGATGCTTTTGGGCTTGGCGTGCCTCAGTTTGATTGCGCGCGCACAGTGCGGGAAAGATCATCGGGACGACTCGAAGGGGGGAATCCTGGTGACGGACGTCATGATTTCGGGGACACGGACGCTGAGCGCAACCGAACTGGCAAGAATAACGGGCGAGTTGACTGGGCATTGCTTTAATGACGATTCGGAGGAGATCGGGGAACGCGTTCGGGCGCTTTTTCAGGATCGAGGGTATTTTTTGGTAGAGGTGAAGAGCGCGAAACTCAAGCCGTCAGATCCGCTGGCAATTCCCAAGCCTGTCACCCTGGAGGCTGAGGTTGCGGAGGGTCCGAAATTCAAGGTCGGAGAAATTACCTTCGTCGAGAATCACGCCTTTAGTGCGGAGAAGCTGCGGCAGCAATTTCCATTGAAGGCTGGAGCGGTGTTCGAGCGGGGCAAGGTGGCCGCCGGACTCGACAGTCTGCGCAAGCTTTACGGCACGAATGGATACCTGGACGAGGTAGCGATTCCCGAGACGCAACCCGGCTCAAACGCAATCATGAACCTGAACCTTACGTTTGAAGAAGGTCCGCAGTACCGGCTGGATAAAGTTGAGTTCGTCGGCAAGAAGGAAATGGTTTCCCGGCTGCAGGTGCAATGGAGACTGGCAGAGGGCTCGGTGTACGACAATACGTATCTTGACCAGTACCTCGAGGTCAACCGGGACTTCTTGCCGGAAGGATTTGGGCGGAAAGATGTGCAGATTGCGACCGATTGCCCGAAGGCGCTGGTGCACCTCCGCTTGATAGTCGATACCGCCGAGGATGCGCAGCGATCGGAGCCGAAAAATGTGCCTTGCGGAGACGCCCATGGCAAGGCGAAGTAGCTGGTAGGAACGCCAAAACCATTCACCACAGAGGACACGGAGGGGGCGACCCAAACTACGAGTGGGCACCGTGAGGACGGGAGTCTAACTCAAGCGGGGCCATGGGGCAGTCACGAATTTCCTGGATGGGCGAGGTGATGATGGGGGTGGCGTATTGGGGATGGCGGAATTCCAGGTGCATACCGCGGCCCACATATTGGAGCTTGAGCATGGAGCCTCCCCAGGTGGATCCGGCGATGGCAACCTGCACGGGCTGGGGACAGAACTCGGGATGCCCGGACAGAAGAGCTTCACTTCCACCTAGCAGCACAGCGGTATAGCAGTGGTGCATGGTCTGGATTTGAAGAACTGTGTCTGGAGGAAGATCGTTCAGAAAAACGCCACCTTCAATTTCCGACTGGATGATCCCGCGGTTGACTTCATCCGCCAGGTTGGGGTGGGCGTTAAACATACAGATGACAGGGAATTAGGGTATCCCGTTTCTGGAACCGCGACAAGAGCCCTGAGGGGCTGGCTTGGGTCCGGTGGAGCATGACCTTTAGAGAAAGGCAGGGGTGGCTAGGTTGCAGGAAGTTTTTGGGGGCTCGAGGGGAAGGGTGGGGGTCCCGAAGGTCAAACCCAGACAGCCGAAGGCGAGCCGTCTCCACATAATCACCCCCAGAGAGGGTTGCGGGGTATCACAGGGTCCAGGCCTGATAAAATAAAGGACAAAGGGGTTACCTTTCATTCATGCCAGTTCCCGTTTCACAGATGTGGACCGTTTCGAGCTATGTGCTCAAGCAGAAGCTCGCTGGTCGAAAGCAGTATCCGTTGGTGCTGATGCTGGAGCCGCTATTCCGGTGCAACCTGGCTTGCGCGGGATGTGGGAAGATCCAGTATCCGGCGCACATCTTGAAAAAGGACCTCACGCCTGAGGAGTGTTTCCGGGCGGTGGAGGAGTGTGGCGCGCCCATGGTGTCGATCCCCGGCGGGGAGCCGCTGATGCATCCCCAGATCGGGGAGATCATTGAGGGGCTGGTGGCGCGGAAGAAATATATCTATCTGTGCACCAATGCACTGCTGCTGAAGGAAAAGATCCACCTGTTCCAGCCGAGCAAGTATTTGACCTTCAGCGTCCACCTGGATGGCCAGCGGGAAGAGCATGACCTGGCGGTCTGCCGCGAAGGCGGGTACGACATTGCGGTCGATGCGGTTCGCGAGGCACTGAAGCGCGGCTTCCGGGTGACGACGAATACGACGCTATTTGACGGGGCGAATCCGAAGTCGGTGCGGGCGTTCTTCGACGAGATGATGGATTTGGGCGTCGAGGGCATGATGCTCTCGCCCGGATATTCGTATGACAAGGCGCCGGACCAGAAACATTTTTTGGGGCGGGCGAAGACGCGGCGGATGTTTCGCGCGATTCTGTCGAACCGGAAGAAGGAATGGCAGTTCAACTTGTCGCCGCTGTTTCTGGAATTCCTGATGGGGAAGCGGACATATCCTTGCACGCCGTGGGGGATGCCGACTTACAACGTGTTTGGATGGCAGAAGCCTTGTTATCTCTTGCAGGATGGTTACGCGGAGACCTTCGCCGAGTTGCTCGAGACGACCGAGTGGAGCAACTACGGGACGGAGTCGGGGAATCCGGCGTGCGCGAATTGCATGGTGCACAGCGGGTATGAGGCTTCGGCGGTGAACGCGACCTTCAGTTCGCTCGAGGGATTTCTGGCGACGGTTAAGGGGACGTTGTTTCCGCGGTATCGAGATGAAGAGGCGCTGCGGATGTTAGACGAGCCACAGGCGACGGTGCATCCGCTGGTGCAGATTGCGCCGACGGCGCAGGCTGAATCACTGCAAGAAACGCGGGCGTAGGAGAGCAACCAACGGGGCTAATGCCCGTCCTCTTCTTCGCGTTATACGCGGCCCTAAAGGGCCGCTCTTCCACACTACGAAAGAAACATGACAGGGAAAGAAGGCGGACATATCGATCACGCCTCGCCGGCGGCGACCCCGCCCCATGCGAATGCGGTCAATCCCGACTCGCTGGAAGTTGCGCCGGGAACGGCGCATGAGCGGCTGGAGGGATGGATCCCGGAGCTGGCGAGTGAGGAAGAGTTGCGCGCCGCGCTGGAGAAGGCTTTCGACTATCGCGGCGACGTGACCATCACCCGCAAAGATGGATCGAAGATCGATGGATATTTGTTTGACCGGCGGACAGGGGCCTCCCTAAGGGACTCGATCGTGCGGCTTTATCCCAAGAATTCGAATGAGAAAGTTGCGGTGTCGTACGCGGAGATTGGGGCGCTGGCGTTTTCCGGGCGCGACACCGCGGCGGGCAAGAGTTGGGAAGCCTGGATGAAGAAGTATGCGGAGAAGAAGGCAGCGGGCGAGAAGGATTTGAGTTTGCATCCCGAGCCGCTGGAGTAAGAATGTTTTTAGCACCCGCGTTCAAGTTTCTGAGAGATCGTTAACCTGCGTTAGGCCGCTCTTCTTTCGCCCCTTCCGGTGGTATATTCCCTCTCCAATTTCACTTATCGCGTGCTTAGCTTGCGATCACGTGTCGTTTCGTGAACATGCGGGCGATCTGAAGAGCACACGTGGACGTGAGCCTGAGCACAGCCGCCGCCTCACCGACGATGCCAGAATTGTTCCTGAAGCGATCGCGCGGCGATTCGTGGAGGGCTTTATGGAAGTGACAGTCGAACATTTAGGAGCGGTGCAGTTTGAAATCAAGGCACGGCAGCACGTGATTTCGTGCGACCAGCCGGCGGAGAATGGCGGATTTGACGAAGGTATGACGCCTCCTGAGTTGTTGCTGGCGTCACTCGGGTCGTGCGCCGGATTTTATGCGGCGCAGTATCTCCGCAAGTTCAAGCTCGCGACCGAAGGAACGCGGGTACGGATCACGGCCGACAAAGTGAAGGATCCGGCGCGGATGGATCATTTTCGGATTGCAATCGATTGCCCGGTGGGGTTGAGCGACCAGCATCGAGCTGGAGTGGAGCGCGCCGTCCAGCATTGCCTGATTCACAATACGCTGCTGCATCCGCCGCACATGGAGATCGTCGTGAAAGAGGCGGTGGCGGAGGAAGTGGTAAAAGGCTGAGTGGGCGGCCTTAAGAAGTCGCTCGCGCAACCGTGCGAACCTATTTGGCGGCCGGGGCGAAGGACAGGCCGTCGACCAGATCTTCGACTTCATCGTCGGTGCCGCCGATTACGGTGATTGAGATGGCATAGCCGTGCGAGAGCATGGCCAGTGTGGATTGACGCATGACGCGGCTGCCGACATCTTTGTGGAAGTCTCCGCGAACCAAAGTTTTTGTGCCGATGGCAATGTCGTAGGGATTTTCATCGAGGGTGAAGCCCTGAGCTTTCGCGACCTCGGTGAGTGGCTCGAAATATTGCGCAGCCTCTTCCAGTCCCGGGTATGACGCAACGCTCTCGGCGGCGATAAGAATGGAGGCGTTCACGTCTTCAGCGCGGGCCTCCGGCGGGCGCGAGAAAGCAGCGAGCAGAACTTTGGCTCCGGCGCTCGAAGCTGCGGGTTGAGGAGCTGCACTATCCTTGCTTCCTTTGTCTTCCCACTCTTTCTCGTCTCGCGCGTTCATCTCTTCGGTGCGCAGCACCCAACCTTCAGGAATCTTGCAGGAAAAGCCGAGCGCTTTATTGTGGTAAACGCCGTTGGCGACGGTGCCGTTATCAAGGCCGGACTCGGTTGAGGTGGCGGGTTTCTTGAAGTGCCTAGTGGAGGACGACGAAGGAGATTGCGTCTGGGTCTGCGAGCAAAGAGTGGTTGCCGGAAGCGCGAGGCAGAGCAGCAAGCAATGAAAGCGCCGAGGGCGGCGGAGAATCATCTCTCTATGTTACGCGAGATTGTTAGCCGAGGTTGGCCGCTCAATTTGCCGCAAGCTGGAAGTTCACCCGGATTTCGGTTTCCACTGCGACGGGTTTTTCTTCAAGCAGGTAGGGGCGGTACTTCCACTGTTTTACTGCATCCAAGGCAGCTTGCGTAAGCATGGGGTCGCCGGAAATCACGGAGAGGCCAGCGATCTCACCTTCCTTGCTGATCTTTGCATGCAGAGCCACAGTGCCCTCGATGTGGTTCTTGCGAGCTTTCTTGGGATACTTCGGAGGCACCTTCTTAATCAGCATGCCGCGCGTCGCTCCTACCTCGACACGCACGTATTCGGGGGAATCCGGCTGGGCCTGGCTCGATGGCGGTTGGGCCGGGCTAGCTTGGTCTTTAGTCTGACCCAATACTAGCCCGCTGAGCGCTAGGGCTGCGAGCATGGTAAACAACGATTTTTGCGCGCAGCTGAACGTCGTTATGCGGCCTTGCCCATGACTGGTTGCGAGCAATGGGCGCAGCGGCGGGCTTCGATGGGAATCTCGCTGAGGCATTCCGGACATTTCTTAGTGGTGGGATCGGCCGGGGCCGGCTCTTTGTGCATGCGCGCGACCAGTGCATTTACAGGGGTCACCACGAAGAAATATATCGCGGCGGCGATCAGGAGGAAAGACACGATGGCGTTGACGAAGTGTCCGATGGGAAACAGAGTTCCGTTGATTGTGAATTGCAGTGAGGAAAAGTCAGGCTTGCCGACGATGGCGGCAATCAGCGGGGTTAACAAATCGGTGGTGAGGGCAGTGACGACTCCGCCGAACGCGGCGCCGATGACTACGCCTACCGCCATATCCACAACATTTCCACGCAGGATGAATTTCTTGAATCCACTTAACATAACGTCGTCCTCCCTAAAGTCTGGGTGCCGCCAATGTAAGGCAGGGGGGACGGGAGGTCAAGAGGGGCGGGCAGACCCGGAGGTTTGCGTAGGAACGCAAGATTGGCTAGGAGGGGCGCCCGCGCAACATCAGCCCTCGTCAGATGCGCATCGGCATGACGATATACCGATACTTGTAGTCATCACCTTCGGCGGGGCGGAACTGGCCCGCCGACTGCGGATCTTTCAACTCCAGGCGGACTTCGCTCGTCCCGGCGGCTTTTAGAAACTCCACCAAATATTGGGCGTTGAAGCCGATGGTCAACGGATCGCCGGTGTACGGCGCCTCGATGGAATCTTCGGACTCGCCAGCTTCAGTCGAGCTGGCGGAAATTTTCAGTTCGCCTTTTTCCAGGCGCAGGCGGACGGCGCGCGAGCGCTCGTCGGCGAATTGGGCTACGCGGAGGATCGCCGAATTCAGTTCGTCGGAGTTCAGCGGAACAATCTTGCTGTTGTCCTTCGGCAGCACCGCTTCGAAGTTCGGGAATTGTCCCGTCAGTTGGCGCGAGGTCAACAGACGCGATCCGATGCGGAAGAACAGGGTGGAATCGTCTTTCGCGAACTCGATGGTCTCCGCGTCCGTCGAATCCAGGAGCGACTTCAACTCGTCCATCGCTTTTTTCGGAACCAAGGTCTTCAGTTCACCGCTCACGCCTTCGAATTTCTCACCAGGGCGTTCACAGTGCGCCAAGCGATGTCCGTCGGTGGCGACCATGGTGATGGACTCGGGCTTCAACAGCATCAACGCGCCGTTCAAGGTGTAGCGCGATTCCTCATTCGAGATCGCAAATCCGGTGCGGGCGATCAGGCCGCGTAGAACCTGAGCTGGAATCGTCACCGAGCCAGCGGTCGGAAACGCGGGCAAGCTGGGAAAATTAGACTTCGCCATCCCGACCATCTTCGTATTCGATCGGCCGCAGCGAATGCTGACCCAATGATTTTCCAATAACTTGATGGTGATGTCGGCGTCGGGCAACAGCTTCACGTAGTCATGAAGTTTGCGTGCGGGGATGGTGCAGGAGCCTTCCTTTTTGACCTTGGCATTACACGAGGTGCGGAGGCTGAGATCGAGATCGGTAGCGGTGAGCGACAGACGGTCGCCTGCGGCCTCGAATAAATAATTGGAAAGGATTGGAATCGTGGTCTTGCGCTCGACGACACCTTGGGTGGCCGTCAATTCCCGCAGCAATTCGAACTTGCTGACTGTGATTTCCATCGTGCCCGCGGCAACAGCGGCCTCCACCGGCATAAGTCCTTCTCCCCGATAACGACGCTACGTGCCTGCTACCTTTAGTACTAACCTTATATCAAATGCAAAACCTATAAAACCAGCAGTAACAGAAGGGGCTGCGAAGAAGTGGAAAACCGCGGCAACTCGCCTGTTGTCACCGGGTTCCGGACCCACCCTTGATGTTAGAAATCGGTCCCGAACTCTGCGGAGACGGCAGTGTAACTAAGCCGTGCGACCGATTTCATCCCTGCCTTACACAACTTCCACATCTCATTCACAGGCATTGCCAAGGAAGACTGGACGAATGCGTGGAAAACTCAATCACGCACGCGAATCATCCGCCTAATTGCTCAGTCAGTTTATTGATCAGCCTGTTCAAATCTTTGTCGGTCTTGCGCAACTCTTCGATCTTCTCGACCGAGTGCAGCACGGTGGTGTGATGCTTGCCACCGAACTGGCGTCCGATCTCCGGCAGCGAGGCTTCGGTCATGTGTTTGGCCAGGTACATGGCAACCTGGCGCGGGTAGACGATGGCGCGCGAGTTGTTCTTTGCCTTGATCTCCACCAGGCGCAGTCCGAATTGTTCGGCCACCATCTTCTGGATCGACTCGATGGTGACCTTGCGGGCTTGCGAGTCAATGAAGTTCTTCAGCACCTGCTGTGCATAGGGCAGTGTGATCTCTGCGCCAATCAAGGACGAGTGCGCCACCAGGCGAATGAGCGCGCCTTCGAGTTCACGCACGTTCGAACGAATGTTCGAGGCAACGTAAAGCGCGACGTCAGTCGGCAGGGTGACCTTTTCCTGCTCGGCCTTCTTTTGGAGGATGGCTACTTTGGTTTCGAGGTCGGGCGGTTGGATGTCAGCGATCAATCCCCACTCGAAGCGGCTGCGCAGGCGGTCTTCAATCTCGGCCAACTCTTTGGGAGAACGGTCGCTGGCGATGACGATTTGCTTCATCGACTCGTGCAGGGCGTTGAAGGTATGGAAGAATTCTTCCTGAGTGCGCTCTTTGCCGGTCAGGAACTGGATGTCATCGATGAGCAGCACGTCGACGTTGCGGAACTTGTCGCGGAAACTGGTCATCTTGTCGTAGCGCAGCGAGTTGATCATGTCGTTCGTGAACTTCTCGCTCGATACGTAACAGATGGCGGCCTGAGGCATGCGTCGCTTGACTTCATGCCCGATGGCCTGCATGAGATGCGTCTTGCCCATGCCGACACCGCCATAGAGAAATAGCGGGTTATAGGCCTTGGAAGGACGTTCGGCGACGGCTTGGCAAGCGGCATGGGCAAACTGGTTGCCGCTGCCGATCACGAAGGCATCGAAGGTGTAGCGAGGATTCAGTTGCGCGGCGCCGTCCCAGTCGAAACGAGACTGCGATGGATTTGAGGCAGCCACCGCAGTAAGACCTCCATCGTGACGAACAGGCGTAGCCGCCGGATCGTCCTCGGAGGTGACGAACTTCACGTCGTTGAAACCCAGACCGAGATTATCGATGGCTTCCTGGATGAGGTCGGCGTACTTGTCGCCGGCGTGGCGAAATTCAACAGTGGGAACGCGGACAAAGAGAATGCCTCCGCTGGAGTGGCTGTAGCGAGTGGGCTTGAGCCATGTGTCGTAGGAGTGCCGATTAATTTTCTTTTCCAGCGCATCGAGAATGCGCGCCCACGGATTCGGGGAGAGAGTTGTGCTGGGAACTGACATATATGAATTGTTCACCGCGGCGTCCCAGTGGCTGGTTGAGGGCGCCTGTTCAAAAGTGCCGTTTTACTTAAGTTGCTGGAACATCAAGTTTACTGCGGAATGCGCTCGATTTACAGTGCGCGAATGCAAAAAGCAAAAAGAAATTTGAAAGCAGGATCAGTCCGGCATACTAGCACAAAAAATTTTGTTGTGTAGAAAACTTCGGCTGGAAGTTTTTCGCGAAGCACTATTCAGAACCCGGATGCAGTGCGCTGTCAAGTGCCGCGATGGTAACTGCCGCGGAGAAGGTGCAAGCGTTGGTTCGCTGCGATAGAACAAAAAAGGAAAACGAAGAATAGGACGAAAGAAAAAATCTTGAACCACGAAGGACACAAAGGATCACGAAGGAACTCGTTCGGCGGGTTTTCCTTCGTGCAACTTCGTGTCCTTCGTGGTTGCGGCTTCGGATCTTTCGACCCAAATCGCGGTTTGGACGTATTGCACAGGGTGATTTATACTTACGGTTTGCCCTAAGACTGTCGAACGAATCAGGAGCAAGTACTTTTCATGCCCAAGCGTACATTCCAACCCAACCGGCGCAAGCGATCCAAGACACACGGATTTCGCACGCGCATGAAGACCCAGGGCGGCAAGAAGGTAATTTCCCGCCGGCGCGCCAAAGGGCGTAAACGGGTCTCAGTGAAACCAGGTTTCCGCGAATAGTCCAGTGACGCGGGCGTAAGAGTCCGCTCATTCGCTGTTGCGCCGGTGATTTTTCACAGTCATCTGGGGAATAGCGATCTGGAATTTTGAGTCCCTGTGACTGCCAGTGTGCCTGGAGGATCGAACCATGAGGTTACGCCGCGAGCCGGCCAGGGCACCTTTCCCCGCAACGCGCGGCTTTTGCGTCACGCCGATTTCGAGCGTGTATACAAGCAGGGCCGGCGGCATTTTTCGGCGTCGATGACGGCGTTCTATTGGCAGCGGCCGGAGGGAACCACCGGTTCGGCTGCGAAGTCGCTCATAGCGCCGGGGCTGCGCATTGGATTTACCGTGAGCCGCGCACTGGGCGGCGCGGTACAACGCAACCGCATGAAACGGCGATTGCGCGAGGCGGTTCGGTTGACGCGCCCCGCGGCAAGCGCGGATGCGGATGTGGTGATCAATCCGAAGAAGTCGTTGCTCACCATTGACTTCGCCGCGGTGGTGAACGAAGTGAGCCGGGCTTTCGTAGTGATAGAACAGAAGCTCGCGGGCAAGACGGGACCAGTCGAACCCGGACGGAAAAATTCCGTAAGGCGGAAGCGGGAAGCCTGAAAGCAATTTCCATGCGCCAGTTCGCCAAACTCGTCGTGTTACGGCTGCTGAAGGCTTACAAGTGGGCGATTTCGCCCATGTTTCCGCCCGCATGCCGCTACGTTCCTACCTGTTCGGACTACGCGATGGAAGCGGTGGAGCGGTACGGCGCGGCGCGCGGCGGATTGATGGCTCTGTGGCGGCTGCTGCGCTGCCATCCGTTTGCGCATGGCGGCTACGATCCTGTGATGAAACACAATCCTCACCCTTCGACTTCGCTCAGGCCAAGCTTCACGCGGAGCACGCACGAAGTCGGGCAACCGAAGATACTCTGAGGAATAGGTAACTTTGCCAGACATTCAGAATCCACAACACGAACCCGGCAGCGAGAAGCGGTTGCTGCTGGTCTTTGTGCTCACCTTCGTCGTGATGCTGTTGTTCCAGCCGTTACTCAAGAAGTACATGCCGCAGCCGGTAACGCCGGCCCAGCAGAATCAGGCAACCCAGACGCAGCCTGCGGCTCCCACGACTCCAACGGCGACGGCCGTTTCGGCGCCTCCAA
This sequence comes from uncultured Acidobacteriaceae bacterium, assembly GCA_963731405.1. Taxonomy (GTDB): domain Bacteria; phylum Acidobacteriota; class Terriglobia; order Terriglobales; family Acidobacteriaceae; genus Sulfotelmatobacter. Next base: position 48,931 of record CAVSVS010000015.1, read on the forward strand.
CTCCCGCGGCCGGTGTCACAAAGCAAGGCGCCAGCGAAACTGAGACGGTCATTGAGAACGATCTCTACCGGATCACCTTCTCCAACCGCGGAGCGCAGGTGAAGTCGTGGATCCTGAAAAAGTTCGACAACGATGCCGGCAATGGTCCACTCGACCTGGTGAATCCCGCCGCGGCGGAGAAGTTTGGGTACCCACTTTCCTTGTGGACCTACGACGAAGGCACCCGCAACAAGCTGAGTTCGGTCCTTTATGTCGCGTCCCGCGAAGGCAAGCAGACGTCGCCCACCACGATCACGTTTGAGTATGCCGACCAGGACCTGGCGGTGCGCAAGACTTTCGCTTTCGACAACAGCTATGTTGTGAATGTCGCGACATCCGTCACCTCGAAAGGCGCCAATGTGACCGCACTTCCGGCCTGGCCATCCGGATTCGGGGATCAGGTGACACCTGCTTTCTGGGCTTCAGGGTTACTCACCTACCAATACAACAAGAATATTGAGCGCGTTCCGCCCAAGAAGATCAGTGGCGGCGCAACCATTCCTGGACCGTTCCATTGGGCCGGGCCCACAGATCTCTATTTCGCTGCAGTATTTATCCCCGATGATCCTTCGTCGGTCTCGATGGTCACACTTCATAACCAGTTCGCCATGCCCCAGAAGGACTCGAAGGAAACTTCGAACGTGGATGTACTGGGAGCGGCGGTCGGCAACCTGCATGGGCCAACAACCGAGCGGGTTTTTGTGGGGCCTAAAGAGCTCGAGGCTCTGCAGAAAGTCCCGGTGCCGGGCGTGACGGGCGCTGATAACGACCTCAACGGACTGGTTGATTTTGGCTGGTGGGGGATCATTGCGAAGCCGCTGTTCGTCTGGCTCAAGTGGACCCACCAACATATCGTCAGCAACTGGGGATGGGCCATCGTTTTGCAGACTCTGATCATCAGCGTGGCGCTGCTGCCGCTGCGCATCACGCAGATGAAGTCGATGCTCAAGATGCAACGCGTGGCGCCGCAGATCAAAGCCATCCAGGAGAAATACAAGAAGTACAGCTTGCGCGATCCGCGGAAGGCGCCGATGAACGAGGAGATCAGCGCCGTCTATAAGAGAGAAGGAGTGAATCCGGCGGGCGGCTGCTTGCCCATGCTGATTCAGTTTCCATTCCTGATCGCGTATTACCGCATGTTGGGCGCGGTGCTTGAGTTGCGCCACGCGCACTGGCTCTGGATTCACGACTTATCCGCGGCCGAGCCATTTCCCTACGTGCTGCCGGTGCTCATGGTCGTAAGCATGCTGGTGGTGCAGAAGATGACGCCGCAGGCCGGGATGGATCCGGCGCAGCAGAAAATGATGACCATCATGATGCCCTTGATGATGGGATTCATCTTCTTCCGCTTGGCGGCCGGTCTGAACTTGTATTACGCCGAAGCCAACCTGATTTCGATCGCGCAACAAGCGGTCATGAACCGGACGGCGCTGGGACGCGAGATGCGCGAGATGATGGCGAAGCGTGCGCGCAAAAAGGATAAGTAAGCTCCTAGCTGCTAGCTTCTAGCGACTAGCTTGGAGCGAGTGCGGCGGAGACGGCAAAGACCCGCTTCTCGCCAAAGACGCGAGAAACGGGGCACCCTGGAAAGATTTTAAGCTAGAAGCTAGTAGCCAGAAGCTAGGAGCTATTTGCGTGTCTATTCCCGATAAAGTCGCTGCTGCAAAAAAGATCAACGAGTTTCTCACGGCCGTCGTGACCCATGGCGGTTTGCGCTTGAAGTACCGGATCATTGTGGATCCGCCGTTGCCCGAGAACCGCGATTGGGAGAAGCCGGAAATTTTGGTGGACTTCTCCGGACCTGATGCAGCCCTATTGCTGGATCGCGGCGGAGAACTGCTGCGGGCTCTCGAACTGATTGCCCTCGAGATGTTGCGCCTGCCCTCGGGCGAGCACGAGAAAGTTTCTTTCGATTGCCAGAACCAGCGGTCGCTGCGGATTCAGGAGTTGAAAACCGCTGCTGCCGTCGCGGCCGAAAAGGTGCGCAGAACTGGGACGCCCTACGAGTTCAGTCCTATGTCGTCGCGGGAGCGGCGCATCGTCCATCTTGCCTTGCGCGACGAAGCCGACCTGCGCACCGAGAGCGAGGGCGAAGGGATGCGGCGTTGCTTGGTGGTGTATCCCAAGGACTACAAGTCGGCAGCGAAATCGGCTCCGCGAACGCGGTCGTAATCCCACTTTTGCCGTGTTTGCGGCAACGCGCGATTGGAATACGGCCCGACTTGAACGACGAACTTCCACTATTACTAGCCAGGTTCGTGCAATCTCGAATCCTCAGCTTTAGAAGGGCGGCCTAGTCAGCCGCCCTTTCTGACGCTCGGAGAACGCCGCGATCCGGCGACGCTAAGAATCAAGGTGATCAATAGGTGGGATGAAGCACTGCAGAACTCGCCTTCGGCGGCTCATATCCGTCCGACACAAGCATTAAGTGGGAGTATCGAGCACAATGCGGCCATCCTTGAGCGTCGCTCGCGAAACTGAAAACGTTCAAACGCTTGACCGCAGGCACCGAAGGTCAGTTGAAATTCCAGCCGAGTTCTATCAGTAACTGATGATTTCCTTCGGAAAAACCGGAATTCCCAATCTCGTACGCCATATAGGCGGTGAGTTTTGAATTCAGCTTGATGATTGCGCCGGGCGTGAGGTATCCGGCACCGTGTTTGCCCGTGAACCAATCGGCGGCAAGCGTCACCCTTTTACCTACAGATTGCTCGATTCCGAACTGACCTCCGGCTTTATCTCCAGTCGACACTACGTCAGGGCTGAAATTGTAAGCACCAAACGTAAGTCGAGTCTGTGATTTCAGGGTCTTCACTGCCTCAGCATAGGCGTAAACTCCGGCGTCGTAGGTCTTGTTTTGGACAGGAATGAAGACGTTGCTGCCCAGCATGAAAGCCCAGCCGTTCCTGCCTCCATCGTAGGCCTTCCACTTTAAGGTCAGGCTGGGGGTAGTCTGAAGCGGACCGGGAGAGGTAATCCCGTTCACATTGACGCCAACTTCGATTCGGTGTCCGATCCCTCCAACTAAACGCGGTGTATACGTTCCAGTGCTCGTGTCCCAAAGAAAGGAAAAATCGAACTCCCCATACACTTTGCCCCTGTCGAGCACATCACCGCTCGGGACGTTGAAGATGGTTTCCTGTGCCTGGGCGGTCGATCCGGTAATGATGAACAATGCGAAGTAGAAAATAAGGATAGGGAACCCAATTCGTTTCAGAGCGTTCACACACTTCATTTTGCCCTCCAAACAAATCCACCTGCGCGACTCGACTGGAGGAAGAGCAATAGTTGCAAACGATCAGCTTCTAGCACGTGACTCGAAGCGTTAAACTTGGTCTTGCCGTAAATCGTCTCCAGCTCGTGAATATGAAGCATTCGCGGCGGCTTGGTCCGATGATGTCGTTTTAACAAACTCATAGGCAAGTTCCGATGATTCAGTTCGCGCAACAGCATGAGCTGGAAATACACTAAAAACGCCACACCACAGATCACAATTAGGGCGAGGCCCAGTTCTAATAGCACGTGAGGCGGACCTGCACGACCGCATTGCCATTCGAACAGATACGACATAAAGACCGACTAAAACATTCATAAAAAGTTTCTAAAGGAGAGAGTTATTTCAGCGTCACGGTTGCGGCTCAGTGGCTGGGGAAGGAAAGGCGATTCAACCTCAACTTTGTTCTTGTTCGCGAGCTTTGGTTGCCGCGAATCGGAGTCGTACGTAGTCGGCCACCCAGCGTCCATCGGCATCGCGAAGTTGCGGTTCCAACACCGTCCGCACCTCCTGCAAATAGTCCTTGCGGGCTTCGTCGGGGAAGCCCTGAAAAAAGTTGAGAGCAAAAGTCTCCAACCAGCTAGTTAGGTCACCCGGCAAAGGGGTCGGTCGCGGGATGAGTGCAATGCTATCGACGCGAAACCCTGCGCGTTCCAGTCGGGTGGCGTAGTCGCCGCAGGTGGGGAAATACCAGGGAACGCGAGCCTCGCCGTCAAACCCACCGCGGTTCAATGCCTGAACCAGAGCAGTCCTGATTTTGTGGACACAACCGTGGCCTCCGCATTCTGCAACAAATCGGCCGCCTGGTTTCAACGAACGATACACGCCAGCCAGCATCACATCCGCACGCCGAATCCAGTGCAGCACGGCGTTACTAAACACGGCATCGAATTCCTCGTTGTATTGCAGATCTTCGCCGCTGACCGCGAATGCGTTCAGCCCGAGCCTCCTTGCGGCTTCGACCTGCGGAACGCTCGAATCGACGGCCACGACGTCACAACCCAAATCCGCCAGCCTTTTCGTGAGTACACCGTCTCCGCAACCAAGATCGAGAATCCTTTCGCCAGGCTTCGGTGCAAGCAAATCCACCACGGGCGATCCTAGGTCGGATACGAATCTCGCGTTGCGAGCGTAAGACGCCGGGTCCCAGGTTTGTGCGCTGGACATGGCCGCAATCATAGCAACGTAAAGTGCCTTCGGAAATTTTCCTGTAGCCCACCAACCACCTGAAGGTCGTTCGTCCGCGGTTGGCCAGCCCCCAAAAGCATGCCGAGATCAAGGCACGAACAGTTGGCTTAGTAGACAGGGCTACGGGGGAAGAGAAACGGAAGATAAAATGGCGCATGGAGGTGAGCAACCAATGCCGACGATTGAGGGGAAACAAGCGGGGGTATGGATTGATGATTATGTGAAGAAAGCGGGGAAGTGTGAGGACGTAGCGAAGGCGGTGCGGGCGCTGGTGAAAGAGGCGGTCAAGGGAGTGGAGGAATACGTGAATCCGTGGAAGATTCCGTCGTTCGATTCAAATGGACCACTCTGCTGCTTCATGGTTGGTAAAGAGCATGTGACGTTTGCATTCATGCGCGGTGCGGCGCTGCCCGACCCGAAGAAGTTGCTGGAGGGAACGGGGAAGGGCGTGCGACATGTCAAACTGCGGAGTGTTGCCGATGTGAAGAGGCCGGGAGTAAAGAAATTGATTGCGGAGGCAGCGAAGCTGAACAAGAAGGACCCGCCGTCGGGAATGATGGTGGGGATGGAAAAGAGAAAGCGCAAAACGAACTGAACAGGTGGCGAAGTCAGACTGAGGGGACTAGCTGTCGTCAACAAGCGCTTTCACCGACTACGGACCTCAGAGCAGCGACCAGCGCCAGCGCAACTAGGGAATACCACAAAGTGAAGGCGGGCGAAGCATCGCTGTTCGCCCTCAGGAGGTTGCAGGCTGTCGAGAGGCAAGCCAAGTGCACGTCCAAAGTATAGCCAACTGTCGAGAACAAGCCATTTCGCTCAGAACCCCCGGCCAAGGTAGGTTAGACTTTCAAGCGCTCACGAGCGAGCCAGCTGACCAAGTCTTGCAGTCGATAAACAGCCGCTGAGGGACCGCGTTCCACTTCTTCGGCGTAAAGCCGGGTTCAGCCATCCGGAAAGTGGCACGGCTGAAGCCGTGCCCTTCCCAAAAGCCGCTCTGCAAAATCCTTCTCCCCGAACCAACTTCCCCGAACCCGATGCTCTCTACCGACCGGCAGCTGCCGCAGCCGCAGCGGGCATCATGCCAGCAATCTTCATCGACTCAATGCGGTTCAGCACGGATTCCAGGCTGGCGCCGGTATCGGTGCAGGCATCCACGTAAGGGTGGCGGCTGCCGTCGGCGTGCATGACCAGAACGCTGGTCTCGGAACTGGCCTTCTTCACCATGTACGGCAGGTGATGACGATCGTTGCGGGTCAGGGTTGCGCCCAGCACCACGAGGTCGAACCGGTTTTTCTGCAGAGCCTCGGTCACGGCCTTGCGCCCTTCCGCGCTCTGGACGATGTGTCCAGCCTTTTCCATCGCCGCAGCTTGCGCGGTCAAAATCTCGCTATCGCCTTCGCCATAAAGAATTCGCAATTTCGATTTCGCCATTGATTCCTCTCAAGTCCTCGTGTTCCCAGGCACCTGACGCACCAGTACCTGCAAGTGACGGTAGCAACCGCCGGAGGGCGGGGGAACGTCACCGAAGACACATGACGAACGGGACTATCAAGCCCATAACAAGGTCGAACCGCGCAAAATGCTTCCCCTTAAGGCTCTGCGGCGATACACTTCTGCGCGGAGGACCTTCCGCTCATGTCGGCGACACTCGTCTGGAGAGCAGTACTCATATCGTTATTGTTGACACCCTGGCTGGCCGCGCAATCGGGCACTCCCACTTCCACGACCACGTGCAACCTTGACGACGGACGTCAGGTGTACGTGCGTTACAACGCGGTGGCGAATAAAGAGAAGCCGCCAAACGGCAAGCCCTGGGCTCCGGGCGGTGCGCCCATGACGCTGTTCACCGAGGCGCAACTGGCTTTGGGAAGTTCCGTGATTCCGATTGGCGCGTACACGGTGTATCCCATCCCGGCGAAAGGAAACTGGAGCCTGGTCGTGAATAAGAATGTCGCTGCTGGTGCGGCCTACGACGAGAAGCAGGATATCGCGCACGCGCAAATGGAAACAGCGCAAGTCGATCAGGCGTCGACGGCGTTGGAAGTGGCTTTCGCGCATGTCGGGTCGCGCTGCACACTGCGCATTTATGCCGGCAAGAGCGCGTCGTTCGTGGACTTCATGGCAAAATAAACCGGTGATGATGCGTGCCACTGGGGCGGCACTCCTTTCGCCAGTCCTCCGTGACAGCCGGCGCGATGCCGGCGCTACAATCTCTGCATGCGGCGGTTTATCTTTTTCTGCACCTTCTTCTTCTTTCTCGTGATGGGCATCGCCGCGGCTCAAGACGTGCCGCGGATCCAGTTTTCGCATACCACGGAAAGCTTGCGCGGGGTGAGCGCTGTGTCGCGACAAGTGGCGTGGGCGAGTGGGACGCATGGCACCTATCTGCGCACGGTAGACGGCGGGCGCACCTGGACTCCGGCGCAGGTTCCGGAGGCTGGCACGCTCGACTTTCGCGCAGTCGTAGCGTTTTCAGCGGACGAAGCGTTTCTGATGTCGGCTGGCCCGGGCGAGCTGTCTAGGATTTATTACACCAGCGATGGTGGAAAGCACTGGCTCCTGCAGTTCACCAATACAAATCCCAAAGGATTCTTCGACTCCATGGTGTTCTGGGATTCAAAGCATGGAGTCGTGCTGGGCGATCCAATTCCTGATGAATCCGGCAGACCTAAATTCGAGCTGCTGATGACCGATGACGGTCAGAACTGGCGAATCTTGCCGCCCGCGCAATTGCCGGTTGCCCTCGAAGGCGAGGGAGCATTCGCGGCGTCGAATACCTGCCTCGCGATTGTGCCGGGAGGCTCTGATTCGAACCTGTGGTTTGCCACCGGCGGGAAATCGGCGCGCGTGTTCCATTCGAGGGATCGGGGGCAGCACTGGGAAGTTTTCGATACACCCATGATTCACGGTGCCGATTCGACTGGAATCTTTTCCATGGCCTTTCGCGATCCGCTGCACGGAGTGATTGCCGGCGGAGACTACAAGAAGCCCAACGAGGACGGTCCGAACCTGGCGTTCACCGACGATGGAGGAAAGACGTGGACGCTTTCGCCGCTGCATCCTCTGGCTTATTTTTCGGCGGTGGCCTATGACCAACGCGTGAATGCCGCGGCGATCCGCGAAAGCATGAGCCAGAAACAGCAGCGGATCAAGCCGATTCCGCCAGAACGGATCTTCATTGTGGGCCAGGATTTTGTCTTCGAATTTCGGCCGCCGATCAATCCGCACCGGATCAACGGGAAAAAGAAGATGAAGCTTCAGTTCAATGCCGCCAGCGCGTATCCCGAGGGTGGCGTATTGATAGTGGGAGCGAAAGGGACCATGGCCTATATCCCATGATTGAAACAGCGTAGCCACCCGTCTGCTCTGTGTCCTCAGTGTCCCCTGTGGTGAGCTTAGATTTTGCGTTTGCTTGGATTCCAAGGTTTTCAGCCCCCGATGTGACGAAAGTGCTATCCCTTCCTGTTCTTTGTATTCCGCGCGACATCAACGAAGATTATTAAGCAGATTAGTCTGTTCTTATCTCCCCCAGATCGAGAACTCCGTGAAAAAACTTTCTTTGGCGATTTGTGTATTTGCTATGGCAACTCTTGCATTTGCGCAGATGCAAACCACTACCTCCGCGAACGCCCCGACCGTGTCGCGCACCACCAAGGCCGTGCATTACCGGCTGCAGGGTGGAACGACCAAGGTGGATTTCCAGGGGACCGACCTGCTACAACGCGCCTCGGGCGAAGCCAAAGTAGAAGGCAAGAAGACCAACTTCGAGATCGACGCAAAATTTCAGGGCATGGAAGACGCCACCAAGTTCGGACTCGAATTCCTGACTTACGTTGCCTGGGCAGTCTCGCCGCAGGGGCGCCCGGTGAACCTCGGGGAACTAGCTCTCGATCACAATGGCAACGCGCATGTGAAGGCATACACCGACCTGCAGACTTTTGGAATGATCGTGACCGCCGAGCCCTACTTTGCGGTCACGCAGCCGGGGAACATGGTGGTGATGGAGAGTGCTCCGGTCAACGGCGGCGGAGGCGAGAATATCGACACACGTTACGAGCTGGTGACGCGCGGCACCTACTCCTCGACCAATACTCACATTCAGGATGCGATTTTCGGAATCGACAGCAAGACGCCTCTGGAGTTGTTTGAGGCGCGCAATGCAGTACGCATCGCCCGCATCGCGGCAGCCGACAAATATGCGGCGCCAATTTTGTCGAAAGCCGGTCAGCAGTTGATGCATGCGGAGGAAGTCTACCGCCAGAAGCAAAACAAAGCAGCAGTAGAAGCCGCCGCCAAGGAAGCCACCGAGACCGCAGAAGAGGCGCGGTTGATGGCCGTGAAGCAGAAGGCCGAAGACGAAGCGCAGGCTGCTGCCGCGGCTCGCGAAGCCAAAGCGCGCGCGGATGCGGATGCGGAGTCGAAACGCCGGGCCGATGCCGAAGCTGCGCGTGCGCAGGCGGAGCAAGCCCGCGCCGAGGCAGAACAAGCCAAGGCCGAAGCCGAGCGCATGAAGCAGGAAGCGCTCGCGGCCGCGCAAGAAGCGGCCCGACAAAAAGATGAGGCCGAGAAGGCCAAGGCGGAAGCCGTAGCACAGCAGCAGGTTCTGGCTGCCGAGACCGACAAGGCTCGCGCCGCCGCCGAGCAATCGGAGAATTTGCGGCAGCAGGCAGAAAAAGAAAAGCAGGACCTGCGGGCGCGGCTGCTGCAGCAGCTGAATTCAATTCTGGCCACGCGCGACTCAGCTCGTGGGCTGATCGCGAACATGTCCGACGTTCTGTTCCGCAGCGGCAGCTTCGAATTGCTGCCAGGAGCGCGCGAGCGGCTGGCAAAAGTCTCCGGAATTGTGTTGGCGTATCCCAGCCTGCACGTTGCGGTCGAAGGGCACACCGACAGCGTCGGCAGCGACGAATACAATCAAGAGCTCTCCGAGCATCGCGCGCAGTCTGTGCGCGATTACTTTGTGCAGCAGGGCATTCCAGCCGGCACGATTGAGGCTCGCGGATTTGGTAAGAGCGAGCCCATTGCGACGAACGATACGTCTGAAGGGCGTCAACAAAATCGGCGGGTGGAGTTGGTGCTTTCCGGCGATGCCATTGGCAGTGTGACGGATGACGTGCCCTCGTCCCAGACTGCTTCGGCGGCGCAGAACAAATAAGCGCGAAAGTTAACAGGAGTCATCCTGAACGGAGCCGCTTTTCCGGCGAAGTGAAGAGCCTGCCCTGAGCGACGTCGAAGGGATCTCGCGCGGGCCAACCTCACCGAGCATTCTCGCATCCGTATTTGTGTTTTTGCTCGCGAGCTACACTTGAGTGACGCCATATGTGGGAGGGAATCAGATGACGAACGATCACGAGCAGTCACTGCGCAAACATCTGGTCGAGTTGCTTACTGGTGGATCAGCGCACGCCAGGTTCGAGGACGCCATCAAAGGCTTGCCGCCGAAGTTGCGCGGCGCAAAGCCGGTGGGCTTTCCGCATTCTCCTTGGATGTTGCTCGAGCACTTGCGCCTGGCGCAGTGGGACATTCTAGAATTCAGCCGCAATGGCAAGCACGTTTCCCCAAAGTGGCCCGAAGGATATTGGCCGAAGAAAGAAAGCCCTGCGAACGCGAGTGCTTGGACGAAGAGTGTGCAGCAGTTTCGCCGCGACTTGAAGGCGATGCAGAGTCTGGTGACGAATCCCAAAACTGTTCTGTTTGCGCGAATTCCATGGGGCGACGGACAGACGATCTTGCGCGAAGCCCTGTTGGCCGCGGATCACAACGCCTATCACGTTGCGCAATTGGTCGATGTGCGGCGAATGTTAGGAGCCTGGAACGAATGAGGTGATTCCGGTCGGGAGCTGAAGCTGGCAGAGCCGCCATTAAATTGCGATCGGTAAGCTCGAACCGCTCCCCGAGTCACCGCGGTGAGAACGAGTTTCCGGCCGTTTCCGGAACACGACTTTTACTCCTTCGCGCCATCGCTCGTCAATGCCCACGAATTCCCACTCAATTTCAGGCGAGATGTAGCGCAGCAAAATGTCGGTTGCAGGATGCACGTGCAACGCCGGCGCCACTAAATAGAGTCGCGGCTTGTCAGCCGACAATTCCCGGTCAGCGAAGTATCCAAAGCGCGGAAACTCTCCGCGGGAGTGATGCCACTCTACTCTCGCCCAGTAATCGAGCCCCTGTAGGGGCAAATGGATGTCTTCGTCGGCCTTAAGCTCGACGACTGCCAGCCGCCCTTCGTGCGTGACGGTCAACACGTCGAGCATAACGCGATCCGAAGCCGAGAACGCTGGCACCTGAGAATACGGCGTGCGAGACTCCAGCCGCTCGTCGATCACACTGACGTCCGCCACTACGAGCGACTCCAGCCAGCGTTCAGGACGCAGGCGGAAAAGAGGGTGCTGGCGCGGTCCATAAGGATGGCGCGTATCCCGGATCGCATTCAGCAACTGCACAAAAAGCGGAAAGTTGCGATCTTCAAGAACGCGCTCCTCGGCGCCCACACCGAAGACAATTTCCTGCTTGCTGCGAAATGTAACGGCCTCAGCGCCCATGCGGGCTCGAGCAAACTCCAGCCCCCGCCACCGAAAGGCCAGTTCAGCCGGCGACAGCACTGCAACTTCGCAATTCGGCAGGATCCCGTTGATTCTGGCGATCGACTCCGCGAACCTCTCGCGGGCGGCCGATTCATTGGTCGCATGCACCAGCCGTGTCGACACATTCCCACGGTCGCTGCAATCAATTTCAATCACGGCGTCGTGGCGCTCGTTGAGTTCGAACAGGCTCCACTTGGCGGCAGCGCGATTCAGGTTGGCCATGCGTTCGCGCGTGAGCGCCGAGCAACCATGCGGCACAAATAAGTGAAGTCCCTCGACCAGGAACTTTCCCGAAGAAGACTGGCGGCAGGCGTCAAGCCACAAAATTCCGAACGTGAGCGCCGCATCTACGGAGGCCTGCGTCTCGGAGGCATTGACTCCGAGCACCGCGAATGCCGACTGCCCTTGCCGCAACACTCCTCGCGCATAGATCGGACCGAAAGACTTCGACAGATCGACCGACGTTGTCAGACTTGAAATGGCGAAGCCGGGAAAGTGTCGCTCCAGGGCTCGCCGCAGCTTCTGCTCGTAGCTGGCGCGGGCGACCTTCTTGGCAGAGGGCGAACGGCGGTCGCGCTCGCGACAGATTTCAAGCTTGGTGGGACGCGACTGGCCCAGCCGCTGCACCATCAGCTTCAACGTGCCGTGCTTGATCTCGGCGTCGAGCACGCGCCGCACCGTATTCCGTTCGCCCGACCAGAGATGCAGCAAGCATTTCTCGTACTCTCCGGAGATCGAGTACTTGGCCTGGCTTAGGTCGAAGGCCACCGCGCCATCTTCAAGGACGACCGCGCCTGCCGCCTCGCTGAGAAAATCTTGTACGGTCCGGGTGAGGGAATCTGGGGTCACCCTCGCATTGTCCACATTCGACGGGCCGCGGTCTGTGACGAGTGACCATCGTTATCGATCGGCATGTGGAAGACTGGGCAGAACGGGCCTGCAGGGGTTCGCGTGTGGGATAATGGATAAACGGGCTTCATCTCTGCAGAAAAGGCTGGGCAAAGGTGACGTCCCGCAGGGGCTGAAGTCCGGAGTTGAATGGGTGTTAACGGCGTGGCCGAGGCCTCCCCTTATCCAAAGGCTTTCGAATCAATATGGAGTAGCTAGCTTCCGAGTCCAGTTGGAACCCGCGGGCATCTAAATCTTGTGGACAACAAACAGCGATTTTTCTTCGAACACTACGGTCTGACCGAACACGACCTCGAACGCTACCTGGCGGCCGCTCTTTCGGCGGGCGGTGACTATGCCGACCTCTACTTCGAGTACCTTTCCTCGACCTCTCTGATGGTCGACGAATCGATGGTGAAGTCTGCCTCCCAAGGCATCTCCGCCGGATGCGGCGTGCGGGTCGTTTCAGGCGAGCGCACCGGCTACGCCTATACCGATGACTTGTCTTCCGCACGCATTCTGCACGCTGCTCGCACCGCCGCTCTGATCGCGAGCGCTCCAGCGAAGGCGACAGTTGCGGGATTTCAAAAAGCTGCGGCGCGAAGTTTGTATCCGGTAACTCTGCCCTCAGTGGATGCCGAGATCAGCGCCAAAGTCGAGCTGGTGATGCGGGCCGACAAATCGGCGCGCGCCTACGATCCGCGCATTCAGGAAGTGCGCGCAAGCTACGCCGACGAGCTGCGCAATATTCTGGTCGTTGGATCAGACGGAACCTTTGCGGAAGATTCCCAGCCGCTGGCGCGCATGAATGTCTCGTGCATTGCCAAGACAGAAGGCAACTCGGCGCGTGGAACTTCGGGCGGTGGCGGACGCGTCGCCCTCGATTTCTTCTTCGGCGAGAAGACCCCAGAATTTTTTGCGAAAGAGTCGGCGCGGCAGGCCATTCTGCAATTGGACGCGCGCGAGGCTCCGGCAGGAGAAATGGAAGTGGTTCTCGGGCCGGGATGGCCGGGGGTTCTGCTGCACGAGGCCGTCGGACACGGGCTGGAAGCGGATTTCAACCGCAAGAAGACGTCCGCGTTTGCGGGGCTGGTCGGCAAGCGAGTGGCCAGCGAAAAATGCACCGTCGTCGATAACGGAACCATGCCGTGGCGGCGTGGATCGCTCAACGTCGACGACGAAGGCGAGCCGACGCAGGAAACCGTGCTCATTGAAAACGGAATTCTAAAGGGATATCTCAGCGACAAACTCTCTTCGCGGCTGATGGGAATTTCCGACACTGGCAATGGACGTCGCGAAAGTTACGAGCACATTCCCATGCCGCGCATGACCAACACGTACATGCTGGCCGGCCAGGATGATCCCGGGGATATTATTCGTTCTGTGAAGCGCGGGATTTACGCCGTGAATTTCGGCGGAGGACAGGTCGACATCACCAACGGAAAATTCGTGTTCTCGGCCTCCGAAGCCTACATGATTGAAGATGGGCAGATCACCGCTCCGATCAAGGGCGCGACGCTGATTGGAAATGGCCCCGACGTGCTCACCCGCGTTTCGATGGTCGGCAACGATCTGAAACTCGACGAAGGCGTAGGCACCTGCGGCAAAGACGGCCAGGCCGTGCCAGTTGGCGTAGGTATTCCAACGCTGAAAATCGATCGCCTCACAGTCGGCGGTACCGCCAGGAAAGATCCCGGCGGATTCATGCAATAGTACGTCTTCTCCGTGTCCTCTGTGTCCTCCGTGGTTAAAGATTTGATATGACTCCAACTCAACTTGAAACAAGAAACTCGAAACTGGAAACAGATCTCAGAAATATCGCGCAGGATATCGTCCGCCGCGCCATGGCCGGTGGCGCTACTGCCGCCGAATGCGTGGTCCGCGAAGGCGATGAATTCTCCACGCTGGTGCGTCTCGGCCAGGTCGAGACTCTGAAAGAATCCGGATCGAAGTCGATTGGCGTGCGCGTGTTCTTCGGACAGCGCGCGGCCAGCACCTACTCCAGCGATTTTTCCCGCGCAGGCCTCGATCGCATGGTGAAGTCGGCGCTGGAACTGTCGAAAATCACCTCGGAAGATCCGTTCGGCGGCATCCCCGAGCCTTCGCAGCTCGGTTCGATTTCCGGCAATCTGGACCTCTATCACGAAGACGTCTACTCCCTGCCCGGCGCCGATCGCATCGATTACGCGCGTCGCGCGGAAAAAGCGGCGCTTGATTTTGATCCGCGCATCAAGAACAGCGAAGGCGGATCGTTCGACGCCGCTACCGGACACAAAGTCCTCGCGAACTCGCACGGATTCGTCGGCGAATATCGACGTTCCTATTGCTCAGTGGCGGCCGTCCCCATTGCCCAAACGGAGGCTGGCGCCATGCAGCGCGATTATTGGTACTCCGTCGCGCGCACCCTCAAAAAGCTGGATGCGCCCGAGAAAGTAGGAAAGATCGCCGCCGAGCGCACGCTGCGCCGCTTGGGCGCTCGCAAGGCAAAGACCGCGCAGGTGCCCATCATTTTCGATCCCATGGTTTCGACCTCGATCCTCGAGCACATTTTCGAGGGCGTCAACGGAGACTCTGTTTATCGTGGCGCGTCGTTTCTCGCCGGTAAGCTGGGGCAGAAGATTGCCGGCGACAACGTCAACATCATCGACGATGGCACGATTGTTGGCGGATTCGGGACGAGTCCCTTCGATGGCGAGGGCGTACCCACGCGCCGCACGGTAGTCGTCGAGAACGGCGTGCTGCGGTCGTATCTGCTCAACACCTACACGGCGAAGAAACTTAAGTTGCAGACAACCGGCAATGCCTCGCGCGGACTGGCTGGAACACCCGGCATCGGGCCGGGGAATTACTTTCTGCAGCAAGGCTCGAAAACTCCGAAAGAGTTGATCGCTGGAATCAAAGAAGGCTTGTACGTGACCGAGTTCCTCGGGCAGGGCGTCAACCTTGTGACCGGCGACTATTCGCGCGGCGCTTCGGGCATGTGGATCTCGGGCGGAGAGCTCGCGTATCCGGTCGAAGAAATTACAGTCGCGGGCAATCTGAAGGAATTGTTTTTCAAC
The DNA here is from genome assembly GCA_963731405.1 of uncultured Acidobacteriaceae bacterium. Classification (GTDB taxonomy): domain Bacteria; phylum Acidobacteriota; class Terriglobia; order Terriglobales; family Acidobacteriaceae; genus Sulfotelmatobacter. The sequence goes on from CAVSVS010000015.1 coordinate 63,963, forward strand.
ATTTCCGAGATCGCCAGTGACCTGGAATTCCGCGGATCGGTCGCCGCGCCGACCATTCGCGTCGATGGCCTCACGGTGGGCGGCGAGTAAACTGGCGGGGGATACGGTTCTGGCGCATGGATCACGGTGTCCATGCTGTTCCTACCCTGCCCCCGAACCGCTCTAGGCACGCCCCAAGGCCGCCTGAGCCAGCTACTATTTTGGTAATCGTTTCTTCGTTTCTCATGGGCCCGGCAAATTGCGTGAGTTGGGAGTCGCGCCGCTCATGGACAGTAGTAGTGATCACCGCTCGCTGCAAGCCAAGACCGCCAGGGAATTACTCTGGACGTCGAACCACTCTTTCCATGGATGGACCTGCTCGCAATGTGAATGGAATTACCCGCTGCCGACTCTGCTGAACGATCCCGAAGCCAAGACCGCCTATGACCGCCTGGCAGCGGCCAAATTCCGCGATCACAAGTGCGCCGATCACCACTCCCGCCTCGCACCTGCAGACGATGCCGACAGCTTCACTCCTCGCATCCGCAAGCTCGTTTCGCAAGGCTTCAAGCCCAAGGATGCCGTCGAACTGTTCCTGCAGGAAATCGCCCTCGAATACCGCAACAATCCAAAAGTTCTGGCCCAAGCCAAAGCCGACGGCGAAGACTTTCTCCGCCGAGTCCGCGCCGGCCTGATCTAAGAGAAGGCTTCCAAACAGCGATGTCGTCCTAAGCGAAGACTTCCAAACAGCACTGTCATCCTGAGCGAAGCCGTGACGAAGCGAAGCAGAGTCACGGCGCAGTCGAAGGATCCCTATTGTTCTCAGAACTCAACCGGCCCTGACGGGGATTCTCTTTGCGTGCCCTTTTGCGCGAGAGTCGAAGCGGTGGCCCCTAGTTCTCAATCCCCATCTCTCTCAAAATATAAGCATAGTCAAACGCCGAATCCTTCAACCGGTCATATCTCCCCGACGCCCCGCCATGTCCCGCCGGACTCAGATTCGTCTTGAAAATCAGAATATTGTGATCCGTCCGCGTCGCCCGCATCTTCGCCACATATTTCGCTGGCTCCCAATACATCACCTGGCTGTCATTGAACGAGGTCTTCACCAGCATGTCGGGATAATTCTTCGCCTCGATGTTGTCATACGGCGAATAGGTAATCATGTAATCAAACGCCGCCTTCTCCTTCGGATTGCCCCACTCCTCAAACTCACCGACCGTCAGCGGCAGCGTTTCATCGAGCATCGTATTCATCACATCCACAAACGGCACTCCGACGAGCGCCGCCTTAAACAGATCCGGACGCATGTTCAACACGGCTCCCATCAACAACCCGCCCGCGCTGCGTCCCTCGATCACCAGCCGCTCTTTCGATCCATATCCGCGCTTCACCAGATCTTCCGCACACGAGATGAAGTCCGTAAACGTCGTCTTCTTATTCATCATGCGCCCCGCGTCGTGCCACGCCTTCCCCATTTCTCCACCGCCGCGGATGTGCGCCACCGCCGTCACCACTCCGCGATCGACCATGCTGAAAATATTCGAATTGAAAAACATGTCGATCGAGACGCCATACGACCCATACCCGTACAGGTACAGCGGCCCGGTCCCGTCGAGTTTCGCACTCTTCAACCGCAGCACCGAAACCGGAATCTTCGCTCCATCGGCCGCCACCGTATAAATCTGCTCCACCTGGTACTTCTTCGGGTCATATCCTCCCGGCACTTCCTTCTGCTTCAACAGCACCGTCGTCCCCTTCTCCATGTCATACGCAAACACGGACGCTGGCGTAATCGGAGACTGATACCCATAGCGGAACTCCGTCGTGTCATACACGCGGTTCACATACGAATACGCCGCATACGCCGGCTCCGGAAACACAAGTCGGTTCGACTTCCCGGTACGCAAATCGGTCACGCGAATCTGCGGCAGTCCATTCTCGCGCTGGTAGAACACACAGAAATTCCGGAACAGATCGATATCGTCCAGCATGATGTCCGGACTCTGCGCCACTACCTCATGCCAGTTCTTGCTTCCCGGATCCGTCGTAGGCGTCCGCACCAGCCGGAAATTTCTCCCCGTATCATTCACGCGAATGTAGAACGAATCCCCATTCTGGTCGGGATAATATTCCACACCCTGCTTTCGCGGCTCCATTACTTTCCATTCGCCCATCGCATCGATCGCCGGAAGATACCGCGCCTCGGTGGTCGTATGACTCCCCGAAATCAGGAACAGAAAATCCTGGCTGCGCGTCTTGAATGCGGCAACCTCAAATCGCTCGTCCGGCTCTTCATACACCAGCGCATCCGCAGCCGCCGACCCCGCCGTGTGCCGGTACATCCGGTACTGCCGCTTCGATACCGCGTCTTCCTGCGTGTAGAAAATCGTGTGATTGTCGTTCGCCCAGACCACCGACCCCACTCTCTCCGCATGATCGCCCAGCGTCTGCCCCGTCCGCAGATCTTTCACCGCCAGCGTGAATTGCCGGAACCCCGTGTTGTCGTACGAATAGGCCAGCAGATTCCCATCCGGACTCACCGCAAACGCCGCGATCGACATGAACGCCTGTCCCTTGGCCATTTCGTTCACATCGAGCAGCACTTCTTCCGGCGCTTCCATGCTGCCTTTCCGCCGGCAGCGAATCGGATACTGCTTCCCCGCCTCCGTCCGCACGTAATAGAAGTAGTCTCCTTCTTTATAGGGAACCTCAACGTCGGTCTCTTTGATCCGCCCCAGCATCTCGTCATACAACTTCTTCTGGAATGCTTCGGTGGGCTTCATCACCGCATCGGTATAGGCGTTCTCCGCCTCCAGATACGCGCGCACCTCCGGATTCGGCTTGTCCCGCAGCCAGAAATAGTTGTCCACCATCGTGCGCCCGTTCACTTCCGTCGTATGCGGAACTTTCTTCGCCACCGGCGGCGCCGGCAGCGTCGCGTTATCCGCTGCCGTCAACACCATCACCGATCCCAGCACCAGCCCGCCCACCTGCACTCGCCGCATCCATCTCTGATTCATGAATCCTCCCAAGTGGCTAATGAAAACGTAAAAATAAAAGACGAGCGCCCCGTCACCCTGAGCAGCCCTGTCATCCTGAGCAACGCGAAGGACCTCTGCACTCCCAGCCATCCCTACAAATTGGCGCCCGGCTAAGTAGCGCGAGCGTCGCATCCCGGATGCCACCCGCACGATACGCCGCCATGCTCGTAAATTGCAATCGGGTGGAATCTGGGCGGGAGGCTGGACGGGCTCTCTTTGATACACGCCGTTCGATAAACGACGGGAGGAACGAAGTCGTGCACTTGCAAGCTTCGCTGAGCTCTCCTACCAGTAGCCTTTGAACAGCAAATAGCAGGGCAGGGACGACCGTCCTTGGGCCGCTGCCTGAACGCTGCACGCGAATGTCCTGCAGTCGTGGAAGATCGGGATGTAGGGGCCGACAAACTTGTGATGGCGTATTTTTTGGATGAGGACATCCGCCTGCGCAACCGTTAGCGGGATCGGTTTGCCCAGAGGGTGCCCGGCCCCTGGTGTTTTTGCGTACCGGTAACTCAGGGGTGGCAGGCCCAAGACCGGCACCGGATGCATTCCCGAAATTCGCTCGATGTTGCCGATATCGATCCTGTAGAGAAATTTGGCCGGCGTCGATGAACGGCACCGTGGCTGGACCAAAGCCGAGAGTCACCGCTCCGATCGAACTCTCCACCTGTAGCCAGTGATGCGCGAAGGGGCCCCCATGCAGTGCGCGAAGTTCGAGGGTCACGGCCCGGGCGGGATCCTCTGTCACGAACTCAAATTCCGAGGCCGGACTCTCAGCGCGCGGGGCATCATCCGGCAGGAAGCAACTGGCGAAACCGAGGTTGCAGGGTTTTGTCCGGTCTTGCCAAACGGGATTCGAGCGGAAGGGCGCAACCAGGCGGTGCAAAAGTTTTCCGCTCCACGGAGCGGCGACCGCAGGTGCGGGCAACTCCACTAACATCAACACGAGGAGACCCCACTTAAGACCAGATGCGCATCCGGCCGTGCGCAACGTGCTTGTCCACCGCTCAGGCGTGCAACGGCGTCGATCTCGTCCTAACATGTTCCCTCCTGGCGGAGGCTTGTGCAATCGGCCGCCTTCAGGCGGGGTTTCCCAGGCTCCAAAAAAGAAGACTCGATTGTACTACTGGTACCCCCTGATGGTCCGTTGGCGGAACTGCCTGTAAGCCGCTCGGCCGCGGTAGCTGAACCGGGCGGCAAAACTAGAAGTCTTCAGCAGCCGCAGACCCGAAAAATCCAACCCGGTCCGTGGTACCTTAAAACTCTGTATTCATGTCTCGCATTGCTCTCACTCTGCTCTTGATGTGCTCCGGATCTGGCATTGCCTTCGGTTGCACGCAGCTGCCAGCCGGAGCCCTATTGTGGATTCGTCTCAGCCAACCGGTCTCTTCATACAGCGCGAAACCCGGAATGCCCGTGTCCGGATTCCTTCTGGACTCCCCTACCTGCGAGGGCGTTTCTGTATTGCCCGCCCTGGTGCGAGTTGAAGGCCGAGTCGTTGCCGCACACCGCGTCGGTCTGGGACTGGTTCACGAAACTGCCAGGCTGGAGATCGAATTTTCTCGCATCATACCTCCGCACGGCTCGCCCATTGACATCCGCGGTCAAGTCATTGAAATTGACAACGCTCGCGAAACCGTGAAGACCGGCGTAATTCACGGCATTCGCAGTACCGACACTCCGCAAGGCCAAATCAGCAGCCGCTTGAAATACCTTCCATCGTTGCGCCTGTATCCCGACCCCTTCTTACTGGGCTTCAAACTACTATTCCCTGTATTTCCGGAGCCCGAGATTTACTTGCCGCCGGGAACCGATTTACTGGTCCGGCTCAAAGACAACGTTCCCTTGCCCGAAGAACTCGTTCCACCGTTGCCGCTCCCCGGTCTTCAAGACGACGAAGAGCAAAGCATTGCAGAAGTCCTGGGCCAGCTGCCGACTCGCACACTCGACAAGAAGTCCCGCGCGGCAGACCTCATTAACATGGCATTCATTGGCACTCGTGAGGAGTTGGTTCAGGCGTTCCAAGGTTCCGGCTGGAAGCAGAGCGACTCTGTTTCCTGGCAATCCGTCAAACATCAATTCCACTCCTTCCTTGAAAAATCGAGTTACCCCACCGCTCCCATGTCCCGCCAACTCTTCGAGGGCCGCCCGCCCGATCTGACTCTGGAAAAAACTTTCGACAGTTACAGCAAGCGCGACCACCTGCGTATCTGGAAATTAGAATCGACCATTGATGACCAGCCCGTTTGGGTTGGCGCTGCCGTCCGCGAAACCGGCGCGACTCTATCCGTCATTCATGTGGGATTTGTGCACCATGTCTCCGACGATCTCGCGGGAGAAGAGCGTGCCATCCAGCGTGATTTACTGGCTGCCGACTGTGTAGATTCCGCCGGTAAGGTCGAGCGCCCGGGGATGGATAAGGCCGTGATCAATGCCACTGGCGAGGTGCTGCGCACGGATGGCAGCGTCATGGTCTTGCGTGTAAAGGCCTGCGGCGCCCCTTCAGACTCTGATTCCAACGATCCGCGCTTTCGGCCAGGCTCGAAGTTTTCCCGCTACCTGCGCAAGGAGATTCTTACAGTTCGTAGCGACCTTCTGCGCGCCAACTCCATCTATGCGATGTTTCGTGTAACCGTAGCCACTACCAGGACATTCCGCCAAATGTCAGCGCGCCGCGCGGACGTCCGCTCCGTCCACCTCGCATCCGCCCGCCTCCCTGCGAGTGAACCCGAACCAGTCCAGTCTCCAGTCGACATTCCATCGCCAGGATTTGAATCTTGGCCCGCCTGTTTCTGAAATGCGAACGCAGCCTGCATTTCTGATTGGACCAGCTGTCGGTGCAACTCGTTCGGAGATCGATTCCGAAGATCGATTCGCTCAATGAGGGTGAGCACCGGCCCAACCCGCGACTGACCAGCAGTCGTTTCTTTACTTATTGTTTGGCGGGAATTTACTAAGCAGCTTGGCAATCGCCTTCTCGACTCTCTTCAGGCTGTCGTTCTTCTGCTCAATATCCAACTTCTGTGTGACCGTGCCGCTCCATATGATCTTGTGCAAGTTCGGATCAACAAAAGTCAACATCAAGCTCCCTTCCGGAACCGAAGGTGCCGAACGAAGATTGTCTGGACCTGCCGACCCGGTCCACATCGTCGCGTTTGCCGAAGGCGGAGGGCCACTATAGGTAGGTAGGATGGGGGCCCCGGCCGCGACGTTTGTGCCGAAGTCCATTCCGCCGGTACAAATCAAGACGAGATCGCCGCCAGAGTCAGACGCCTCGAAGTGTTTCGCCTTCAGAACGTTGTAGATCGCTCCCATCACCGTCGAATAGAGCACGGGCTTAGTGGGCTGCATGGAAGGCTTGGGAATGGTGTAGCTCTTGTATCGCGAGAAGTCGATGGTCTTGTCGAATCCGACTTCTATTTTCTGGCCAAACGCGGGATAAGCGACTGCAATCAGCAGAAGCCACATCCATTGCCGATGATGCTTCGTTTCAGACATACGATTCCGCCTCCGCAGCCCACATCGGCCGGAATGCCGCCAGAACAGTTCTGAAACGAGAGAATCTCTCGACACCCAACCTGCTCATGATTGTCAAGAACCACAGGATTCCTGGGCACTGTCAAAAATACCAGCTCAATTCAGCTCGGCTCATCCACGGAGCCCTCTGCCCTCGGCGCAATCCCTCACCCAAAAAGCCTGTCATCCTGAGCAAAGCGAAGGACCTCTGCACTCCCAGCTAGCACGACAAAATTCTCGGGCGCCCAGGAGAATTGCCAGTCAGACTCGCGCAACCAGAAGAATTCCTGTCTATTGGATCCGCCGTGCAGTAACCAAGAAGAAAGGCTCCCCTCTCCTTCGCGTTCTCTGCGAAGCGGAACCGCCTCACCGATCAGCTAACCACGGCAAATAACTGGCAGTTCTTCCAGTTGTGGGCTGTCGTTTCCTGCCGTATCGTTCGGACTCCATCCACGTTGACGTCATTACCGCGCGTCGAGGAACACGGATCCACCGAGGGGCGAACTCGACTTCGTAATGAGAAACGAAGCATCTCAACATCGGAGCATGGAAGTGAAGAAGAATATTGCCCGCTACTTTTGCCTCAGTCTCATCGCGGTATCCTGCACCGTCCCAACATTCGCACAGGCGACATTCTCCAAAGCGCAAGTCGGCGACCGTATTCGCAGAGTCGAAGACGGCGTAGACGAGTTTCAGAAATGGGCGGAGCAGAGGGGTAACACCGCCAAAAGCAATGCCCAAACCGCACAGGATAGCGGTCGTACTCGCCGTCGCGGGAGCACACCAACCGATGCACAGAAGCAAACTGCGCAGCAGACCAAAGACGATCTCAATGATGCACTGTCCGATTTGAATCGCTCCACGAACCGCTTGCGGCGCAAGTTTGATCCGCTCGACAAGTGGATGGAAACGAAGGCGCAGATGCAACAGGTGATGGACGATGGCAGACGGATCAATCAAGTGATGGTTCGGGGCAGTTATGGCTCCCAGGCAGAGAAATATTGGGCAGCCCTGCGGAACAACATCAATGACCTGGCACGCTGTTACGGAATATCGCCAATGGGTGCGTAGTCGCACCCGAAATCTGAATACCTTCCGGGAATGGCAGCATTCTGATTGATTGAAGAACGGTCCCTTCGCTACTGCTTGTCGTACACCGCCGTCGTGTTAATTGTTTGCCATTCGGATCGGTTCCACTCACCGGGGTACTCGCAAAAAGCAAGAAGGGAACAAAAACCGCGTGAAGCCTACGCAGAACGCGAGATACGGGAACCTCCGATGACGAGCGGGAAGGCTGGACACCTTCTTTGCGAAAGGGTGGGAGGCAGTGACCCCGAGTTCCTTGGATCAGAGTTCGTCATCCACGAGTCGTTCGCCGAGTGTCGCTCCTCGCCTTGTCTGGCTATGGTTTCATCAGGTGGTCGTAAATCAGTTGATAGGGATCTGCTCGTACTCCCAGATCCCCCCGGAACGGACGATCAAGGGCGAAGGTCATGAAGATGACCAGGCCGATGAACATTGCCAGAAGCACCACCAAGATCTGGTGCAACCACACATCGTCGACTTGGAAAAAGAAGGAGGCCGTCAGGCTGATGACCGCGCCCGCAAGCACCACGGTCCACATCACACCCGGCAAACCGATGCTCACGGCATCGAGTCGCAACCGGCGGGCCTGGATCATGTTGTTGTAGGCCCGGAGTGTCTCAGCGTGGAGGATCTTCTGGCCCTCGGTCGCAGGCTCGAAACCCGCCAGCATGCTCTGAAAACGGTCCACCCGCTCAATGCCAGCGCTCGGAACCTGGCCGTGCTGCTGCAAAGGCCAGGCTTCGTGGACGGTGTAGTCGACGTAGTCACGCAGTTCCTTCTGTAGTTGAGAGCGAATCGGTTCGGGATAAGAGCTTACATCCCGGTACAGCCCGGCCAAGGCGGTCGCCTCCTGCGAAATGATCTTCGACACGTCGGCGTAGGTCTCGAAGACGTTCACCGCGATTAACGCGAGCGCCAGTCCGTAGAAGACCATCACGCTATGCACCATCGCTCCGCTAAAGTGGGCGTCCTCGTGATGAACCCGCAGACGTGGCAACACGTAACGGCGAACCAAAAGCAGTCCACCGATCGCAAAGAGGCACAGCGATCCGACGATAATCGGCCCCGTGATTAGCAGTGGGAGATCGAAGATGAATTCAAGCATGGGTTGGGCTTCCAGAAATGCACCCTCACTTGAATACGGGCAAGTGGGTTCGGCAACTGTCAATAATGCCAGCGTTCTGCTTTCAAATCAGACAGATGCAGTTGGTATCAACCCGCCGTAAAAAAACTGTCATCCTGAGCAACGCGAAGGACCTCTGCACCCCCAGCCATCCCTGGAAATTCTCCAACGCCGATCGATCAGCCCCGAGATCCGCCCTTACGTGCCCTTGCCCGACAGCTCGACAACCTGTGCCTTCGACGAAGCGCTGTCGGTAATCGAGACCAGCCCGGACTTCGATCCCGCCGTCTGCGGAGAGAAGGTGACGCTGATCGAGCAACTCGCGCCAGGCGCAACCTGCACAGGGCAGGTGGTGGAACTCAGGTTGAATTGACCCTTCACTGTTAGAGAAGAGATGGTCAAGGTGCTTGTGCCTGTGTTGGTCAGGCTGGCACTCTTGGGCGCGCTAGTGGTGCCGGTGGCCTGTTGCCCAAAATTCAGCGGCGTCAGGCGGAGCGAAAAATGGTAGTGCAAGAAGTTGCACACAGGAAAGCCGGCTAAGCTCGAAGAATTTCTTGGGACTCGCCATCGACGGTGGTAACCTTTGCGGGCAGCGGAATTTAAATGTCTCGCCTGAAGCCCGGAAATTCCGCACCGAGCGTCGCCAGTAGTGCACGTTCTCGTAGAACGGGTGAATGGAGTTGCCTCATGGGTCGGCTTCAGGGCACGGCACGCGTCAGCGCTTCCGTTTTTCTCTTTTTCTTGGCAGTGAGCTCGTCGGCTTGGGCCCAGTTTGAGTCACGGGCGACCGTTCCGACGGGAAGAGTTCCCACTTCAATTGCGGTCGGGGATTTTGATCACGACAACAAACTGGATCTGGCAGTGGTTGCAGCCGGTTCCGATCGAGTACAGGTGTTTCTCGGCAATGGAGATGGGACTTTCCGTGCATTCGTGTCCTATCCGAATCCAGCAGGCCCCTTCTCCATCGCGGCCTCGGACCTAAACCACGATGGGAATCTCGATCTAGTGGTAGCCGACGGTCAGAGCACGGTGAGCGTGCTGCTAGGGGATGGCGACGGAACATTTCAGTCAGCGCGGAACATCAAAATCACGGCCTCCCCCAATTTTGTTGCGGTGGGAGACTTGAACGGCGACCACAAACCCGATCTCGTGATTCTCGACTCCCCCTATATAACCGTGATGCTGGGAAATGGCGATGGAACCTTTCAGCCCCCAATGGATATATCCACGCCCTATTCTCCCTTCGCGCTTGGCGTAGGTGACTTCAATGGCGACGGCAAACTCGATCTCGCCGTTGGTGGCCAGGGACTCGACAACCCCTTCGAGGTCGAAATATTGCTGGGAAACGGCGATGGAACCTTCCAGGAAGGTGCTGACTATGCGCTCCCAGCATTTGCCGAGTCGATCTCGGTGGCGGACTTCCGCGGTAGTGGCAAGCTGGATCTTGCAATCGCGACCGAATTCGGAGCGGTACCGGTTTTCTTGGGCAACGGTGACGGAACGTTTGAATCGCCTACCCTATACTTTCCGCCCGCTTTTACGTCGAATTGGGTTACGGCAGCAGACTTCGATGGAGACGGCATAATCGACATAGCAGTGGCAAATTTTCTTGGACCACCAGGTATCAGTGTGTTCCTGGGCGACGGCGATGGAACATTCCGACCTGCGACCATGTACCACGCTGGAAGCGAACCACGCTTCGTGGCCGCCGCAGATTTTAACGGCGACCACAAAACAGATCTGGTGGCGACTGATTATCTTTTTAACCACATTAATGTTCTCCTTAACACTGGAGTCGTTGGCTTCTCACCGATGACGCCCGTCAAGTTTTCTCCGCAGCTCCTTAATACGACAAGCAGTCCGCAGGCTGTGATTCTGACAAACAGAGGGGCTAGTACATTGTCGATTTCGTCCATCTCCGTGCAGGGGCAATTCAGTCTGAACAGCGGCACTACGTGTAGCACGAGCGTCGCGCCGGGAGCAAGCTGCGCCATTAGCGTGGCTTTCAAGCCGCTCGCAATTGGGAACAAGAACGGAACCGTCACTATTCTCGACACTGCATCCTCGAAACCGCAAGTCATTGAACTTACTGGGGCCGGAACAGTCGTAAGTCTTTCGCCCGCTCAGCTGAACTTCCCTCCTCAAAAGGTAGGCGGTAAGAGCGCACCTCTCCACGTAACAGTGACCAATGAGGGCACTACTTCCATCACATTCAGCAGCATTAATCTAGACGGTACGAATTGGAGAGACTTTTCACAAATCAATACCTGCACTGCGCAGCAGCTCCAAGCTGGAGCAAGCTGCACTGTCACGGTCACGTTCTCGCCGACAAAAACAGGACAGCGCACCGCCACCGTGTTTATCTATGATGACGGCGGTGGTACGGTCCAGAGTGTGGTATTAACTGGACGCGGAACATAGGAGTAAAGTAAGAAAAGACGGCTTACTCGCCAGTTTTCTGCGCGGGTGAGCCGTCTACTAGAATAGGCAACTACAATCGCGCTAGTTGTGGTTACACTGCGTCAGCATATTCGAGCGGCGAGACAATTCCGGCCCACTATGAACAGGTCAAGCAAGAAGGTTCTGGGCGGGCCTTTCACGCCGACCCGCGGCTGTGACTCCAGATTGCAATCACGCGAACTTGTTCCAGCCCCATTTGACCCGCGCCCGCAAATTCCCTATCCTACCCTCGCGAGCGCGAAGGGCGCCTCCAGTCCGCGGAAAGGGCCGTGCCCACCTGTTCCACAATTTCTGAAGGCTACGAACCTTCTTTCAGCCTGATCGCGTGCGGACTCCAGGCGCTGTTGAAAGGAGCTTCGTATGTTTCCCCATCCTCACGACGCACTCCCGCTCCCGCCGCGACCCAGCCTCGAACAATACAAAAAGCGCGCCAAAGATTTGCTCAAAGCCAGCCAGTCCTCCGACCCCGCCGCCATCCGCGCCTGGGCCGCCCGATGGATCGATTCGCTCCTCCGCCTCTCCGCCATCACCCTAACGCCCCAACTTCCCGTTCGCATCGAACACTGGATAGATGAACTCGAGACATTCGCGCGCAACGAATTGCCCCAGACCACGTGGGGACGGACGCATTCGTCCGTCCCGACGAGCGCAGCTCGGCCATCTCAACCCGCTACCCTGACCGCTGCTCAATTCGTAATCGCCCGTGCCCACGGATTCGAAAGCTGGCCCAAGCTGGCAAAGCACCTCGAGTCTGTTGCCCACACGAATTCCCCGCTCAACCATTTCGAGCAAGCCGTCGACGCCATCGTCACTGGAAATCTCAATGCATTGGAAAATCTGTTGCGCGGACACTCTGACCTGGCCCGTGCCCGCTCCTCCCGCCGTCACCAGGCCACGCTCCTGCACTACGTCTCCGCCAACGGCATCGAAGGCTACCGCCAGAAAACTCCCGCGAACATCGTGCCCATTGCCGAACTCCTGCTCAAGGTGGGCGCTGACGTCAACACCGTCGCCGACCTTTACGGCGGATCCACCACCCTCGCCCTCGTCGCCACCAGCCTCCACCCCGAGCGCGCCGGAGTCCAAACCGCACTGCTGCAAGTGCTCTTAGATCACGGAGCAACCATCGACGCCCCGAACTCCCGCACCACACTGGTCACCGCCTGCCTCGCCAATGGACGCCTGCCAGCCGCAGAATTCCTGGCGCTGCGCGGCGCAAAGCTAGACTTGGAGGCAGCCGCTGGCCTCGGCGATCTCGAGAAAGTGAAAGCTCTCTTCGCCGAATCCGCAACGGATGCGACTCCCGCAAGCGAGCAGCGCAGACGTGAGCAAAGAGAACGCGCCCTCCTCTGGGCCTGCCAATACGGCCGCAACCCAGTCATAGAATTCCTACTCGACCGCGGCGTCAACATCGAGTCCCAAGCCAATACAGGACAATCCCCGCTCCACTGGGCCGTAATCGGTGGACAAGCGGACGCTATCACCTTGCTGCTAAATCGTGGCGCAAACTTGGAAGCAAGAAACATGTACGGCGGAACTGCCTTGGGTCAAGCCCTCTGGTCAGCCGCAAACGGAGATTCCGCAACCGACTATGCGCCGATCATCACCCTGCTAAAGCAACACGCCGCAAAGCCGTAAGTTAAGAGAGAAGCAGACGAGGAGTTGAAAAAGTAAAACGGGTGCCCCACCCTTCTTTTCGCGCTTTCTCCGAAAAGAGGGTGGAGACTCTGACCTGAGAATCTTGACTCTATGTGGCGCGGGCGCCCCGCCCGCGAACGCCGAAACTCGTCAGGGACGCAGAGTGCCCCCCGAAAGCCCCGCCCCAGGACGGTCCACCGGCGCAAACCCACCTCATTTCCGTTGTTGCGATCGCGCCTCCCACCAGAACCGTTCGCCGTCTCATCGCGAGTCGTCTCCTTAAACTCGTTTTCGCTACCGTCCCGCCCGGCTTGGCAGTGCAACATGTTCCAGTTGCCGGCCGCGATCGGGCTCGCTTGCGGTGTGCCGCCGAGCGAGCAAGCCGAAGATCAGAAAGTGTGTGACTAACAGCGGTGGTACCACAGCAGTCACAATAAAGAACGCCGCTCCGAGCATTCCTGGTTGAAGCCCGGCCCACCCGCCCTGATAGAAAGCGAACAGGAAGTCTGCGACGCCCCACAGATTGAACAGCCATACGCTCGGGATGGCCCACGTAGTGCGGTTCACGAGCGCGATCGTAGCCACGATCGCCAGCATTCCGGCGATGAAGTCCCCGTAGGCTGCGGGCATGGCGAACGCCGCTGGTAGCAACGGAGAAACAACGCCGGGCACCAGGAGACTCAGCCCGATAAAGCGAAGGAACATGTGGGGCGCGACCAGCCAAGTGAGCGCGCGATTGCGATCGGCGTCTTGCAGGCGCGGCCATGCGACGAGTCGGGCCGCGACTACAGAGCTCACAAGGCTCGCAAGGACGCTGACTCCGAATAGTGCGAATGCGTTCATCGGCCACCTCCTTCGGTTCTCAGTTCTTCGAGCCGGGCGCGAACCGCCTGCATGCGGACGTCGAACGTGGCAAGCGGGGTGACGGTCGTCTCCATTCGCGGCCAGACCGGTAAACTGGTAATGACACCGTCCAGTTCCTTGGCTGATTTGGCGTTCACGATCAAGGCGAGAGCAATCGCTCCGCTCAGCGGTCCTCCGGCCACGATCTTCTTCTCGGCCTCGAGCCGTTTGCACATCTCCAACGTCGGCAGGATGAACTGCTCGATGAATACGCTGCCCTCTTGTGGGGTTTCGGGCCGGTTGGCGAGTTTTAGTTGAACCAGGTAATTCATAGACCCTCCTCTTCAGTCCAAATAGATGTATATGCATCTAAGAGGATGCAGGGATAATTCGCCAATATTGCTCTGACGAGCGAGATGGATGTATATACAGATTATGAAACAGCCCGCATTGAGCCCTCGAAACGAAATTGTGTCCTTGCCGTGTGCCTGCGCAAATCTTCGCCGCGCTGCCCGTCTCGTGACCCAGAGATACGATCAGGAACTGCAGCCCGCTGGCATAAAGGCGACCCAGTTCACCTTGCTGCAGGCCCTAAAGACTGTTGGGAGCATTTCGCAGGGTAATTTGGGGGAGCTGCTCGGCCTTGACAGCACAACTTTGACGCGAACGCTCGCATTGCTGCGAAGAAACGGATGGATTCAGACGAAGCCTGGCGAAGACCGGCGAGAGGTTCGATTGACTCTAACCGCAGAAGGGAAACGCAAATACCTGAGTGCGCTGCGCTACTGGCAATCCGCTCAAAGGCAATTGCAGACGGCACTGGGGGACGCAGGCTGGAAGCAGATGATGGATTCGACGATTTTCACGGCCGCCCGTGCCCAGCAACTGTGATCGCGTCAACCCCTTAATTCGCCGGCGAACCAGACGGATCACTCAACTTAATCAACTTCCCCGGCGGATATTCCGTGGACGTGAGCGGCGTACTCGGATCAGGATTCACAATCTTCAAAACTTTTCCGCTGCGAACCCCACGAATAGTCAGCGATTGCCCCTCCACCGCGACCACACGATATTTCTCGTCGAATAGTTCTCCGCCTGTGGTCTTCATAGGTCAATTGGATGCCGGCTCCCTCGCCGGCGACTCCCTGCCTTTTCGCTAAGATGATTTTTTCTGCGGGCCCAGTTCTAGTTCCAGAATATCCTCTTTTCCAATCTCCCGTCTTCCCCTCTACAATCTGGTGTCTGCTCCCTATGGACACCGCTCGCATCGCCGAACTCCTCGACCCTTTCCTGCGTGCGTCCGTCCAACAAAATGAAGACCAGAATACTGAAGATCAAAATATTAGAAATCAGGACAATCCAGCCGATCCAAACGTCACAAACAACGTTTGTGCCCTTTCCCCCGCGCAACTGGAGCATATATCGATATACATCGATATACTGGTCCGTTGGAACTCCCGCATCAACCTGACCGCGATCCGCACTCCAGAAGAAATCGTAACCCGCCACTTCGGCGAATCCTTCTTCGCCGCGAGCCGCCTGTTCCCCTGTGTTTCCCCTGTGTCCCCTGTGGTGAAAGATTTTGATTCCCGCCGCACGGTAGCAGACGTAGGCACAGGCGCAGGATTCCCCGGCCTCCCCCTGAAAATCTGGAATCCCGCTCTGTCCCTGACCCTGATCGAGTCCAACCACAAAAAAGCGACCTTCCTTCGCGAAATCACCCGCGCCCTTACATTGACCGACGTCAATATACAAATCACCCGCGCCGAATCCATCCAGACCAAGTTCGATGTAGTAACCCTCCGCGCCGTCGAGCACTTCGAAAAGATCCTCCCCATCGCCGCCGCCCTCGTCTCCCCCACCGGCCGCCTGGCTCTATTGATCGCCACCCCACAAGTCGACATAGCCCACTCTCTCCTGCCGGGCTTCACTTGGTCCACGCCATCCCGGGTCCCGCACGCAACTTCAAGAGTACTCCTAACAGCCATTAATGGAAAAAGTGGTCAATACTAGTTACAACTAAAGCGGTTTTATGCAAATTACTACAACTATTATCATAAAAGTGGAATGTATTAGTGTAATCAATGGTTTACGAATATTAAGCTTAGCCCCTGCCTCACCTGGGAGGTATCGAGATAGTAAAAAGTGGAAATATCTCGCTGGATTTGTGCCGTTGGGCGCTTCTAGGTGGGAGTAGGCTAGTTTGAAGCCGCCGAAAGTGGAAATGTTTCCGTTGATAGGACTTGCCCCCGTCCCCTTCTGAGCAAGCTGACAAAGTGTTCCCATAGGAACACTACTCAGTTTTGTCAGGCTGCATTTCCTCTATGAGCGCTTGACCCAAATGTTCCTATAGGAACGTTCTGATAATTGGAAGCTGTTCCGGAAACACCCCGAACCAAAGTTGTGTTCCTATGGGAACACTGCAACCGACTCGTATTCAAATGCGCTGAGTGTTCCTATAGGAACACTCTTGAAATGTTCCTGCGGGAACATTCGGACCTGTTTTGCACACAAATTCATGACATGCACAGCAGATCTTGATTGCTTCGAAAACTAAACAGCATTATGCTGCGACTAGCTCTGCTTCTCCTGACAATTCAATGGGACGCGTTATCGCTGTTGCCAACCAGAAGGGTGGCGTGGGCAAGACTACAACCGCCATCAACTTGGCCGCATCTTTTGCGGCTGCAGAAGTCAACACCTTACTCATCGACTGCGATCCGCAGTCCAACGCCACCAGTGGCCTGGGCTTCCCAAAGGATCCCGACCGTGTGAGCTCGTACCATATGCTGATGGGCGCAGCCTCTGCGGAAGAGGCGCTGCTCACGACTGAGCTCGAACAGTTGTGGCTGATTCCAGCGCACAAGAATCTGATCGGCGCAAACATTGAGCTGGTCGATGCAGAGGGACGCGAGTATCGCATGCGCGATGCGCTTGCGCCTTTGCGCGATCGGTTTCAGTTCATCGTGATCGACTGTCCTCCTGCGCTTGACCTGCTGACACTCAACAGCCTGGTCGCTGCAGACGCTGTATTGATTCCGATGCAGGGAGAGTACTTTGCTCTTGAAGGAGTCAGCGAGTTGCTCGATACGATCGAGCGCATTCGCGCCGCGCTGAATCCTGAATTAGAGATCGAAGGCGTGGTGCTCACCATGCTTGATGAACGCACCAACCTGGCGCAGCAAGTGATGGCTGAGCTGAAAAATTATTTTGGAGAAAAGCTGTGCCGCACTACGGTTCCGCGGAACATACGCCTGGCCGAAGCGCCCAGCCATGGGAAGGCAGCGCTCGTATACGATCCGCGATCGAAGGGTGCGGAGAGTTACATTCGGCTCGCTAAGGAGATCATCGAGAGGCAGCCGGGTCAGGTGTCGGCCGTGAGCTCTGAGCTCTCAGCTGAAACCGTTAGCGCTGAGGGTGGCGGCGAACAGGCTGCTGTGGAGGGGATTCCTGCTGTGGCGGATGAGATGGATAAGACGGCTTGAGCGCCGCCCGGTTCATACATCGATAGCCATCGATATATTATATTGATGAGCGTCGATATAGTTACCGGCGAGGACATACGAGAGAGGACTGGATGACGAATACGGCGGCGGACGGTACGGTGCGAGTGGCGGAGAAGGAAAAAGTTGAAAAGCGGCGAGCGTTGGGGCGCGGGTTGGAGTCGTTGCTGCCGGGGCCGCGGGCGGTGGGAGGAGCGGGCGTGCGGCCCGCGGGGACACCTGTGGCTCCACGAGTGCCGGCTTCGCTGCCTCAGGTACGACATGATCAGGTTGCCGGGGTGGCGTTCGACGGGACGATTCAGGCTGTCGTGGAGGGAGCAGAGGCAGCCGAGCTTCGCTCGGCCGGACAGCCGGGGGCGGCTGTCTCCACACAAACCTTCCCCACACAGCCGATTGCTTCACAGCCTTTGTCCGCACAAGCTCCCTATACACACGCTATTCCGACACAGGATGGCGCGGAGGTTTCTGGTGGCGAGCCGATTACGATTTCGGCACAAGCGGAGTCGCGGATGCCGGGGAATCTTGTGGTGAACGTGGCCATTTCGGATATCGATAAGAATCCGTTCCAGACGCGGTATGTGGATGATGACGACGCGCTGGAGGAGTTGTCGGAGTCGATCAAGGCGAATGGAGTGGTGCAGCCCATCATGGTGCGTCCGGGAGACGAAGACGGGCGCTACATATTAGTTCTGGGTGAGCGGCGGCTGCTGGCTTCGAAGAAGGCGGGGAAAACGACGATCCCGGCACTGGTGCGGCGCGTGTCGCTGCAGCAAGCCGCCGAGATGACGATCATTGAAAACCTGCAGCGCGAAGATTTGAGCGCGCTGGAGCAGGCGCAAGCGTTTCGCGTGCTCAGCCAGGAATTTTCGCTGACGCAGGCGCAAATCGGAGAGCGGGTTGGATTGTCACGCGAGTCCATCGCGAATTACATGCGGCTGCTCAAGCTTCCGCGGGAAGTGATGCAACTGCTGGCGGAGAAGAAGATCACGTTCGGCGAGGCGAAAGAGTTGTTGAAGCTGGAAAACGACGACCAAATAACAAAGGGTGCGCTGTACGCGGTGCAGAAGGGGCTGAGCCTGGAGCAGATCGAGAGGATGGTGCTCTCGATGAACGGGCTGCTGGATCCGTTCCCTGGGATGCCGGGACAGGTCACGAAGAAAACCGGAGGCGGGGCGCGATGGGTGGATCCGAATGTGCGTGCGGCGCAGGTGGACCTGGAGCGATTGTTGGGAGTGCGGGTGCGCATTCGCGATCGCAAGGGCAAGGGCAAGATCGTGATCGAGTACCACACGGTGGATGATTATGAGCGGGTGGTGGAGATGTTGAGGGGGAAGAGCTCCTAGCTTCTAGCTCCTAGCTTTTAGCTACAACCGGGCGGCCTTGCGGCCGCCTTTTTTGCGTGTGGAGGAATCAAGGTTGATTCCGGGGTGACAGGACGCGCGGATTTTAGCGTGGTCATCTGGGATTTCCGCTCTTCAATAGATACCCGGCACAACCCTAGCCGTCTGTCGAGCGTAGGCTTCATAGTCGTGGCCGAAAAGCTTGTGCAGGTGGGCCTCTTCGAGCCGAACTTGTCGCAAAATCAGAACCCACCAGGGCACTACCAACAACCATTCCACCGCGCTGGCAAATATGAGTGCGACAGCAATCTTTTGCATCATTGCTCCGGCATAGTACGGGTGCCTGATGCGACGAAACGGACCCGACTGTATAAGAGTCGGGCGCGGACCTTTGTCAGCAAATGCGTTCGCAAGGTAGCGCTGGGTCCACTTCAGCCACAACGCAATCGCTAAGTACAGCAGAAGTCCGAAGGCTTGCGCGCTCGGCCGCTCCAAGCCAGGCACCAAGTGCCAGTGTCCGTAGTCGAGAAAGACTGCGAGATCAGCAATTGTTAGCGCAAGCGCCCAATTTACCCAACCCGGTGCAGCTGTACTGCCCCAGCGCTCTCGTTGACTCTCGCTGGAGAGAGGCGCCTTGGATTGGTTCAGGATCGTGCGTAACAACGAGAGCGTACGCATTAGCAGGTATCCACCGGAGAAGACGTCTACCCGCGACCATAACGAAGGCTTTCCCCATTGAATAAGGAAAACGAACATCGCCGCCACGTACCCAACCTTGAAAAGAAGCCAAGGAGAAATCCGTCGGCGAGGCTGTGGGATCGGGTGGCTCGGCGCAGGGATTGTGTTTGTAGACGTAGCGTCTGCCATGGCGTTAACGGATCCCCTGGCTGCCGTGTCCTTTAATTTGTTCGACAGCGGCAATGATTGGACACATCGGTCTCAACGATTCCAGTTATTGGTGCGATCCAAGGAGTGAAAGTGCCAACCTAAAATTGACAAGCACGAGACGTACAGCCTCGCCCAGATCTTCGGCGGTACGACCGGCAGGGCGAGATCGAAACGGCCGAACTGCGAAAGAGTTTAGCATCAACTGGCATGACATCGCGATTGCACTTACTTGGCACGAACCCGAGGGCAGGGATTGGTGCTGGTTCCCCTCCGCATGGCGTCATGTGTATTCTTCTTGTCCTTGCCCCGGACTTGCGTCACGGCTAGAATCTGTCGCCCCTTCGCGCTCGCGTTTGCTGGGATATGGTCCGGAAAATTTCGAGCGGTCTGCTGCCAGCAGTTGACAGCCTTTCACCGAAGGGAGGATACTTTCCACTTCCATAGTTAGTCTATGCAAAGAGAGACTGATGAAAGAAGCCAAGACGAAGAGCAAGAACGAGCTGCTTCCGGGCACGCTCGAGATGTTGATTCTGAAGACGCTGTCGATCGAGTCGATGCACGGCTACGGCATCGCGCAGCACCTCCAGATGCTGTCGGCGGATGTGCTGACGATTGAAGAGGGATCGCTGTATCCGGCGCTGCAGCGGATGCTGGTCAAGGGATGGGTATTGGCCGAGTGGAAGATTTCGGCGAACAACCGGCGAGCGCGCTTCTACAGGCTCACGACTGCCGGGAAGAAGCAGCTCGGTGTCGAGGAATCGCGATTCTCCCAGATGTTCGGCGCGATCATGCGGGTGATGAAGACGACGTAATGTCCTGACTCTCAGGAGGGTGCCATGGGTTCTGTGCTCCGACGTCTGCTGTTCTTCTTCCACCGGAATCAGTTTGATCGGGATATGGAAGACGAACTGCGCTTTCACGAGGAGATGAAGGCGCACGCCCTCGCCGACGCGGATGGAATGAGCCGTGACGAGGCGCGGGCGGCCGCGCGGCGGCGGATTGGCAATCCACTGCGTCTGCGCGAGCAGTCGCACGAACCGTGGACCTTCCCAACCGTCGAAACCTTCATGCGGGACATGCGTCACGCGCTGCGATTGATGCGGCGCGATCCGGCGTTCACCTTCACTGCCCTCGCCACACTCGCGCTCGGCATCGGCCTCAACACCGCGATTTTCTCCGTCGCCTACGGCGTGCTCTGGCGTCCGTTGCCGTATCGGAATCCCGATCGACTGGTCATGATCTCGTCAGCGCAGCAGACCGAGAAAGGCCCCAGGACTTTCTCGACCTGGGCGCCCGTGTCGTACGAGGGGCTGCGCCCGCGGGTCGCCACGCTCGAGGATCTCGCGGCCTACAACTCGATCGACGTGCCGCTGACGGGACGCGGCGAGCCGCTGCAGTTGCATGCGCTCGAGGTGAGTCCGAATTTCTTCGTGACGCTGGGCGTCGAGCCAGCGCGCGGCCGCTCGTTCCTCACCGGTGCCGCGGCGCCAGACGACGATCGCAGCGCGATCGTCAGCGACCGGCTGTGGCGCATGTCGCTGAAGGCCGACCCGGCGATCGTCGGACAGTCCATCACCATCGACGGCCTTCCCCGTACCGTCGTCGGCGTACTGCCGCCGGACTTCAGCTTCAGGCCGGTGCTTCCACGCCTCGGAGCGCTGCCGGAAACGGACATCTTTCTGCTCAAGCGCTGGCCCGGCGACACCGGCAAGAACGCATTCCTCTTCCTGCTGGGCCGCATGAAGCCAGGCGTGACGCAGGAACGGGCGGAAGCGGAATTGACGGCGCTGGTGAACGATTCGTCGATCGTGCCCGCAGGCGGACTCGCGACCGAGGGTGCGCTCGCGCCGAACGTCCGCACGCTCGCGCGCGTTGTCGGGCTGCAGGAGTACGGCACAGAGTCGGTACGCACGCTGCTGCTGATCCTGCTCGGGGCGGTGTCGTTCGTGCTGCTGATCGCCTGCGTCAACGTCGCGAATCTGCAGATGGCGCGCCTCAGTGCGCGTCGCGGCGAACTTTCCGTACGCATGGCCCTGGGCGCGGGACGCCGGCGCATCGCGCATCAGTTGCTAACAGAAGCAATCGTGTTGTCGCTGCTAGGCGCGTCGCTCGGCGTGATGCTCGCGCGGATCGCGATCGAGGTCACGCTGCCGCTGGTGCCGCAATTCGCGCTTCCACGCCTCGGCGGCATCGTGATCGACGCGCGCGTGATGGCGTTCTGCCTCGGCTTGTCGGTCGTCTCTACACTGCTGATCGGCCTGGTGCCGGCGCTGCGCGTCAGCGGAGCCGCGTTTGGCGAAGGGCTGGCGCTGCACGCCGGCGAAGCGCGCACGACGGGCGACCGCCATGGCGAACGGTTGCGAACGCTGCTGGTCGCCGCGCAGTTCGCGATGACGCTCGTCCTGCTGATCGGCGCGGGCCTGCTGATTCACAGCTTCGTGCGACTCACGTCGGTGTCACCCGGTTTCGAATCGCGCGGGCCCGACGGCGTCGTGCAGACAGTCAGGGTGACGCTGCCCGAACGCCTTTACGACGAGCCTGAGCGCATCCATGAATTCGCGCGCGGCGTGCTCGATCACATTCAGTACCTGCCGGGGGTGAAGTCTGCGAGCGTGATCAACTCGGCGCCGTTCGGGATGATGTTCATCCGCGACGACTTTTACATCGAGGGGCAGCCGAAGCCGAAGATCGATGCCGGCAGGCCCAAGATTGGCGCGGGCTATTTCAACACCATGGGAATTCCGCTGCTGGCGGGACGCGAGTTCACCGCACGGGACACGGCGGAAGCGCCGAAAGTAGCGATCATCAGCGAGCGCATCGCGCGCGAATACTTTCCGGGCGGTCCGGGCGAGGCGCTCGGCCGGCGCGTACGCTTGAGCGATCGCGGCGAGTGGCTGACGGTGGTGGGCGTGGTCGCCGACATCCGTCAGAAGGGACTCGATCAGGAAGTGCAGCCCATGCTCTACGTGCCGTTCCAGCAGGAGCGCGTCGAGTTCTTCGTGCTGCGGTTCGTGTCGTTCGTCGTGCGGACGGCCACACCCGCCAGCGTGGTCGAAGGGATCCGCGCGGAAATTCGCCGTGCCGCGCCCAATCTGCCGATCGAGAGCACAGTGACGATGGACGAAGCGGTGGCGGCGTCGGTGGCGCCGCCGCGCTTCCGGATGATGCTGCTGGTGCTGTTCGCGATCACCGCGACGCTGATCGCGACGTGCGGAATCTATGGATTGATGGCCTACGCGGTGACGCAGCGCCGCCGCGAGATTGGCGTGCGCATGGCGCTCGGCGCCGAACGCCGCGACGTGCTCCGGTTGGTGCTCACGCGCGCTCTCCGCATCGTCCTCGCCGGCCTGATTGTGGGCCTCGCCGGGGCCGCGGGCGTGACTCGCGTGCTGCAAACGTTCCTGTTCGGGGTGACGCCAACCGATCCGATCGCGTTCACGATGGTCACGCTGTTGCTGATGGCGGTGGGTCTGTTGGCGGCATGGCTGCCCGCACGGCGCGCGACAAGGATCGACCCGTGCGCCGCGCTGCGCGCGGAATAGCCGTCAACGGAAGTGATCCATCATGTATGTAGTTCAATCAGGAGGAAGCGGCATGCGTGTCCGAAACTTTCGAAATTCTTCTGCCCTTATCAGCCCGCTTGTATTGATTCTGTGGATTGGCACGTGGGCCGGAGCGCAGGTTGCGCAGACGGACCCGATTCAGTTGCATCCGAAGAATCCGCATTATTTTTTGTTTGAGGGAAAGGCGGTGGCGCTTGTTACGAGCGGGGAGCATTACGGGGCGGTGTTCAATGCGGATTTTGATTATCACAAATATCTGGCGACACTCGCGGCGGGGGGAATGAATTACACGCGGGTGTTTGGCGGGTCGTATGTGGAGGCGCCGGCGAAATCGTTTGGGATTCTGCGGAATGATCTGGCTCCGGCACGGGGGAGATTTGTGGCGCCGTGGGCGCGGAGCTCGACGGCGGAGTATGCGGGTGGCGGAAACAAGTTTGATCTGGAGAAATGGAATCCGGAATATTTTTCGCGGCTGCATGATTTTCTGGCGGAGGCGGCGAAGCGCGGGATTGTCGTCGAGCTCACGTTTTTCTCCTCGCAGTATGGGCAGTTGCAGTGGGATTTGAGTCCGTTCAATCGCGCGAACAATATCAATCAGACGGACGCGATCGACTGGAAGAAAGTGAACACGCTGGAGAATGGAAACATTCTCGCGTACCAGGAGAGGTATGTGCGGAAGCTGGTGCGGGAGGCGAACGCCTATCCGAATCTGATTTTTGAAATTGCGAATGAGCCGTGGTCAGATCGTCCAGTGTTGGAGAACGTGGTGAATCCTTATTTGTTCTCGGGACGAGATCAGTATCCGAATTCGATTGAGCTGGCGGATGAGTTATCGATCGCGTGGCAGACGCGGGTGGCGGAGTGGATTGCGAGTGAAGAGGCGACGCTGCCCAAGCGGCATTTGATTGCGCAGAATTGCTGCAACTTTGTGTATCCGATGCGCGCAGTGATTGCGGGCGTGAGCGTGGTGAACTTTCACTATGCGTATCCGGAAGCCGCGCTGCAGAACTACGGGTTGGGCAAAGCGCTGTCGTATGACGAGACCGGATTTCTGGGGCGCGCGGATGAAACCTACGCAAGGCAGGCGTGGAATTTTATGTTGTCGGGAGGGGGCGTGTTCGATTCTCTGGACTATTCGTTCTCGGTGGGGCACGAGGACGGACTGGATATGGAGCCGAACGGGCCGGGCGGCGGGAGTGCGGAGTTGCGGCGGCGGTTGCGGATCTTGAGTGAGTTTCTGCAAGGGTTGCCGCTGGTGGATTTGGCTCCGGACATGAGCACGGTGAAGCACGCGGGTGGAGTGGTGACGCATCTGCTTTCGAGTCCGCAGGGAGAGTATGCGATGTATGTCGATGGGGATGGGCCGACGGAAGTGACGTTCAGCTTGCCTGCCGGGGAATATGTGTTGAGGTGGGTGGATGTGATGAGTGGCGCGGTGAAGGATGAAGTGCGCTTCAAGCATGCTGGCGGAGAGAAGATGGTGCGGAGTCCGGAGTTTCGGGGCGGGATGGCGATGCGGATGAAGAAAGGCAGCTTCTAGAAAGGCGCTTCTAGCTGCTAGCTACTAGCTTGGGTCGGCTTGGGGGCCGGCCTTTTTTCTTTGGGGGAATCAAGGTCGATAACAGCGGTGGGAACGAGGGCGGAAATTTGGCGTTGATGCGACTTATAAGGATGATCATTCCGTCGCGGATTGGGACATAGGTGGGAAAATTAGTGGTTTTGGGCAACGGGTTACTCGGATGGTTCGAGGATTTCTGGAGCGAAAGTTTTGGATGGAAGGTTCTCTGTCGTCCCTGCTCCGTTACTTTTCTTCGGCTTACCCAGGACTTACGTTCTGGGCCAAAAATATGCCGCCTCTTCGGGGCTGGTGCTTGACCGGAGCTAACGAGTCGAGGAATTGCCAAGGGAATCAAAATCCCCACCCTCCCGCAGAAACGCGAGAAGGGTGGGGCGTCTGTGTTGGTTAGTTGATGGTGAAGGTTAGGGCAGAGGACGAACCGCCACCCGGTGTCGGATTGGTGACGATGACTTGGGCTGTGCCAGTAGCAGAAATGCTACCGGTGGGAACGTAGACGGTGAGTTGCTTTGCGCTTACGTAGTTTGTGGTCAGGGCTACGCCGTTCCAGGTTGCTTGCGAGCCGGGGACAAATCCGGTGCCTTTTACGGTCAGAGGAAAGTTCCATGTTCCGTGAGTGGCGCTGGCGGGGGAAAGAGTCTGCGCCACGGGCGCGGGGCTCTTGGATCCGCCGGCGGTCAGAAGCATGGAGGAACTCTGCACCAACACGACCTGCGAGGAAGTGTTGCCGCAGCATCCGTTTTGCAGAACGAAGGCCAAGCCGCTGCTTCCCCAACGGGTGAACGACAGAGGGCTGGCACTCGTCAGCTGAGAGAGATCGGTCACTGCTACGGGAGTGAACTTGGCAAGATCGTAGCTGGTGATGCCGAACGAACTAAAGAACGGGGTGGTACCTACTACGAATACGCGGTCGATCGCGGAGTCGGGCAGGAGCTGGGCGTTGAAATTACAACAACTGTTGCCGGTGACATCGTAAGTACCGACGAGTTTCCCGGTGACCGGATTGAAAGCTTGACCATTGCTCCCGTAGATCAGTCCATTGTCGTATTGAATGGAATTGCCCTGGACCAAGCCATTCCATTGCTGGCCCAAGGTGCCTCCACTCGAGTTGACGGCCACGTCACCCAATATGGCGCTGTTGTATGCATAGAGCGTGCTTGCATCGGCGTACACGGCGCTGGTGAAAGCAGGATAGGTAATCGAGTCAGGGAGTTGGGTTGCGTCCTTGTAGAAGTAGAGACCTCCTGAGCTACAACATTCCGGCGAGCCCTCCGAAACAGCGATGGAGTGAGCATCGCTGGGAGAAACTTGCAGATTGAGTGCACTGTTGAGTCCGAAGTTGGTCGTGCCCAAGCTGATGTTGATGTCGGGGGCGAAGCTGGGAAGCAGCAGACGCTGCACAGAGCCATTTCCATTCAGTCCGACATAGAGGTACTTGGAATCGGCGGACAAGCCGAGCTGGTTGGGTTCGCTGCCGGCGAAGTAGTATCCCGCGGTTTTGCCGGTCGAAGGGTTGATGACAACAATGCTGTTGCCCTTTGAACCGTAGGTGCTGGGCAGGGAGGCGTAGATTCGCTGGGCGTATGGATCCCAGACCAAATCGTTGGCGGGAAGATTCAAGACCGTAATTTTGGCGGGATAGGTGACGTTGAAGTTGATGGATTGGGAGGCTCCACCCGGAGCAGGATTGGCAACGGACAATTGAACGATCTTGGCGGACGCGAGTTGGTCAGCCGTCGGAGTCACCTGCAGCTGGGTTGAGCTCAGGTAGGTCGTAGGCATCCTCTTCCCGTTCCACTTCACACTCGCGCCGGTCATGAAATTACTGCCGTTCACAAGGATTGCCGGCGGAGGTGATTTTGCAGTGATGGACGAGGGAGAAATGTTGCTGATAAAGGGATCGAGAGCGATCACGTTGAAGTCAAGACCTCCCGAAGAGTTTCCATTCGGATTGGCGACGGTGACCCAATCCGATCCAGGGTTGGTAAGGGAGGATGCAGGAACCTGCGCGATGAGCTGAGTCGAGCTGACGTAGGTAGTGGTTAACGGAGAGTTGTTCCAGTACGCCACGTCGCCGGAAGCAAAGGCCGATCCGGTGAGAGTGAGTGCGAAGCCAGCGCCGTTGACATAGGCGGTGCCTGGAGACATGGAGGTCAATACTGGAATTGGAGCTCCGCCGATGCCGTCGAGTAAAACGGAAACCTTCTGGCTCAGGCCTTGAACGCCGATCAGGAGGTTGCCGGTACGGCTTCCTTGAACAGAAGGTGTAAAGATCATGGTCATCTGGCAACTTTGGCCAGAGGGCAATGTGCCGATACAAGAGGATGCCAAGGCAAAGTCAGCGCTGTTAGCGCCGGAGATAGTCATACTCGTGAGGTTGACAGAATTCAGGCTCACGTTGCTGACGTAGGCGATCAGGTAGCCGCTGGAATTCTGAGCGACGGTTCCAAAATCTGCAGGGTTGGGATAGACGCTGATTGGGACGATGGCGGCTTGTGCGAAACTCGACATCAAAACGAGCAACAGGCCGACGGAGTACACGCGCAATTGGCAGAACATTGGTATACGGCTCCTAGCCAGTGGATTCCCCCTCATAAAACTGGCCGGCCATTCTACCGTTAGCTATCAACAACGCGTTAGTTTTTTCTTTCCGCGGGAAGCTGCAATTCCTTGCACTCTAGATAAGGCGAAAACTCCTGACGCAATTTGAACGAAAACGCGCCGGTGTAAAGAGGCGGGGCGTAGTGTCAGGTTCCTTCGGGAGCGTCGGCGATTCGTTACTCGCGCTGGACGGGCCAGAATGTGTCGGCGATCGAGGGAGCGTGGATGGATGAGCTGGTGGTGGTGACATCGGCGGTCTGGGGGTTGAAGCCGTAGATCTCTATGTCGTAGGTGCTGCTTCCCACCGAGAGCGCGTAGACAATGGTTCCGTTGGGATTGAACTTTGAGACCTGGAATGGGATGTAGTGGGTGGTGTCGATGAGCTTGTTGTCGGGGAGGTCGATGCGGGCGATCTGGTCAGTGTAGTAGTTGATCGTAAAGAAGATGTATTTTCCCGATGGGTGGACCAAGGCTCCGATGGAATAGCCGCAGGCTTCGAGCATGGAGGCGGTGCATTGCACGAGAGGCGTCTTGACGTTGGGGACCAGGGGATAGATGCTGAGGCTGTTCACGCCTTGACCGAAAGGATTGGGAATGCTGAAGTCGGTGATTTGGTTGTTGAGGAAGGTGACGTTGTCGTATCCCTCGGAATTGCTGGTCCAGGTGTAGAGCTTGGTTTCGGGGCCGAGGGCGCCGGTCTGCGGATCGACGGGGCGGGCGTAATAGATTGCACCGACATCGCCGTGGTGGAAACAATACCAGTCGTCGTAGAGAGCTTTGCCGTTCGAGGAAAATCCGTTGAGGCTGAACGATGAGCCTTCGGATCCGGGCGTACAGGAGCCGTTCGGCGGATACTTTGCAACGATGGTGGGAGCGGAGAGCGTGCCGGTGTTGCGATCGACGGCGAAGCGTTCGATGCTGAAGATGGTTTGATTTTGCGAGTTGGGCACGCCCAGTACGGAGTAGGCGAAGTTCGCGCCCGGATTGAGATCGAAGCTGAACATGCCGTTGGCATCGATGGTTTGCACTGGCGGATTTTGCGGGACGCCCGAGGCGTCGGTGGCGAATATCCAGAGGTCCTGTCGTTGGCTGGAGTCGGTGCCGCGAATGTAGAGGAAGCGTCCGTTGAGCGAAGGAGTCAACAGGGCGAATGAGCTCATGGGCAGATTGACTGGTTGACCGACCTGGGTGGCCGAGAGAGTCCGGGGATCCACGGTATACGTGGTGAGTGTTGTGCCGTCCTGCAGATATACCAACTGGAGCGGGGCAGAGCTTGCGCCGAGAGCTGCGAGTTGGCCCGCAAGAATAATAATGAAGTAAATGATGGTGGAGAAGGGGCGCGACATGGCGAAGGCCTCCGGGCGAACGCGATTCAGATGATGCGGCTGGCGCGGGAGGTTGCCGGGGGATAGGGAAGGCGGGAATGAATCTCATTGATTTCTGGCGTCGCGCTCGGGGCCGCCGCGCTTCCCGCTGGACAGCCGAAGGCGGCTGTCTCCACATAGGCTGAGGTGGGAGTCGGGCTTGTTCCAGTGGTTTCGGCGTAAGCGCTTTTTCTGCGCTCATAGTTGACAAAAGACTAATTATTCTGTATATTCAGTTTGTACTGAAAGAAACGTTATGGCGGAACTTACGGGAGTGCAGAAGCAGTACATCCTTCACTGGGGCGAGATGGGGACGCGGTGGGGGATCAACCGGACGGTGGCGCAAATTCATGCGTTGCTGTACCTGTCGCCTACGGCGCTGCCGGCGGAGGTAATTGCCGAGACGCTGAGCGTGGCGCGGTCGAATGTGAGCACGTCGATTCGCGAGCTGGAAACGTGGGGGATTGTGCGCGCGGTGCACGTGCTGGGAGACCGGCGGGAACATTATGAGTCGATGAAGGATGTTTGGGAGATGTTCCGGCTGGTGATTGAACAGAGAAAGCGACGGGAAATTGATCCGACGCGAGAGATCTTGCGGCAGTGCCTGGCCGACCTGGATCCGAAAGAAGTAGGCGCAGAGTACACGCGAGAGAGGCTGGTCGCGATGGCGGGATTTTTTGAGGCGGTGACGGAGTTGTACGACCAGATGAAACGGCTGCCCACGGGGACTGTTCGAAAGCTGCTGCGCATGGGGACGAAAGTAAGGAAGAAGGCGGGGTGAGTCCCCTTTTTTGTTTACCTGGTTCTGTTGCTACAGAACTGTCTGATGTATGTGTAATTGTGGGAGAGAGGTCTGAAGGAGGAAAACGATGGCCGCGAGTGTCGTGATCACCGGGGCGTTCAGCTATACGGGGAAGTATGCGACAGGGATGTTACTGGATGGCGGGTACGAGGTTCGTACGCTCACGAATCATCTTTCGGGCACTCCCGATCGACCAAACCTTTTTGGCGAGCGCGTGCGGGCTTTCCCATATGACTTTGATCGTCCGGACGACTTGCGGCGCAGTCTGCGGGGCGCTACCACACTTATCAATACTTATTGGGTTCGCTTCCCGAAAGGAAAGACAAACTTTCAAACTGCGGTCCGGAATTCGCGGATTCTCATCGCAGCGGCCAAGGACGCTGGAGTGCGTCGGATCGTGCACGTCAGCATCGCAAATCCTTCACTCGAATCTCCGCTGGGCTACTACAAAGGCAAAGCCGAAGTAGAAGAAGCGGTGATGACCTGTGGGCTCTCATATGCGATTCTTCGGCCGACGGTGATCTTCGGCGCGGAAGACATTCTCATCAACAACATCGCGTGGTTCGTGCGGCATCTTCCGGTCTTCGGGATCCCGGGGGATGGACGTTACAAGATTCGTCCGATTTATGTCGAGGACATGGCGCGATTGCTAGTGGAGTCTGTGGAGGAGAATGGCAATTCAGTGAAGGACGCAGTTGGACCAGAGACGTTCAGCTTTGAGGAACTGGTGCGACTGATAACCCTACGCGTCGGACGCACCGTACGCTTGGTGCATGTGCCGACTGTGCTCGCCTACTTGGCGACACTGCTGGCGGGCTGGATCGTGAGGGATGTTGTGCTGACCTGGGAGGAATACCGCGGGCTGATGGACAACTTGCTGGCCCCTGAAGGACCCGCTACCGGAGAGACGCGGTTGAGTGAGTGGCTGTTGGGGAATGCGGAACGGTTGGGGCGGGAGTATGCCTCGGAAGTCGGGCGGCATTATATGGATGCTAAAACCCTTCACCACGGAGGACACAGGGGACACAGAGGAATTCTGGAGAGCTTATGAATACCGAGGGGACATTTGGGCGATACGAGGGGCTGGGGTGGTGCATGTGGTGTAACGACTGCATCTCGTTCGTAATCAGCCCGAACCCGGCGTGATGCCCTGCAAAAGCCTTTCGGCAAAAGCGAACCGACGCTGAGGGCTGCTGGATGGGAAGTAGCGGGCAACAAAGATTCGGATTTTCGATTTAAGATTACAGACTGATCTTCGAACGAACGATTTCCAGAATACTTTCACATTGGGATTGAGTGGCGCGGCAGTTGCGCCCCAGGGAAGGGGTACGGATTATGACGACGGGACAGGGCGGGACTGGAAGCCCCGCGGATAAGAAGATTTGGGTGACGTTGCGGGGATTGCCCCTGACGATTCGGCTGGAGTGGCCGTTTCATCAATCGACGTCCGGAGCGGACTTTTTCGTGCTGCACGGCGACATTGGGCTGGAAGGGTCGGAGGGCTTGCACGCGCCGGTGGCGGTGAATCTTTCGCAGACTGTGCGTGAGGTGTTGCCGTCGCTGGATCCGAAAGACGCGGAGGCGCCGGTGATCAACGCGCTGCGTAAGGAGGTAGATCGGAGGCAGATTGAGTTCTTGAAGTCGGGAAAATTGCTGCCGGTACCGTTCTCGAGCCGTCACTATGATTTCAAGCGGCAGCAGTGGGTGTTTGGCAAGGCCGCGGACGATGTGATGGCGGAATTCATCGAACGCAAAGTGTACTGGCAGACGACGCTGGGAAGCGAGAACCGAGTCTGGATTGGCGATCCGACGGAGGCGCAATATTTGCAGACGGCTCCTGGGCATTTGATTGAGATCGCGGCACGTCTGGTGGCGGCGCAAGGACTGTTGCGGATCGAGGGCGAATGGGCGGAGGCGACACAAGGCCTGATGGGGCAAGCGCAAAGATTCGAAAGCGCGCGGCAGTTGGCGTTGCAGGAGTTGGAAAAGAAGCACGCGTTTGAGAGAGGGTAGGTGGGTAGTTCCGCGCTGGCGAGCAACGCGTCGGTGATCAATCGTCCCATGCAAGCACGTTCGTTAATGGGCTCGCGGTCCAACTGGCGGACGGTTCTGTTAAAGCTGTCGAGCCTCGCTCGACTGGACAGCCGAGGGCGGCTGTCCCCACATAAACCTGGCCATCCCAGCGGCTAAAAGCCTGATGGCTGGCAGATTCGATGGCACGACTGAAAGTTGTGCCCTTCCCGTTGCACCATTTCCATCGTGACCTTTCACTGAAGGCGGCGAGACGATCCACGCTTTGTCGGCAACACGGTTGTAGAGGGAGTGCATCGAACTGAATCTAATGGCTCCGGGCGGTTGAGCAAGGAAGCGGCAGGCCAATCCGCATAATCGAAAGATCGCGCAGAATCGCGAAGGGTGATGACGTTGG
The DNA here is from genome assembly GCA_963731405.1 of uncultured Acidobacteriaceae bacterium. Classification (GTDB taxonomy): domain Bacteria; phylum Acidobacteriota; class Terriglobia; order Terriglobales; family Acidobacteriaceae; genus Sulfotelmatobacter. Next base: position 95,717 of record CAVSVS010000015.1, read on the forward strand.
GGAAGGCAGAATGCACTCGCGGAACCCTCTGTGCGATTGTTTTGTTATGGATTTTCCTGGCGCCGCAAGTCGGGATCGCTTTCGCGCAGGACGAAACCAAGCCGCAGCCTCCACCGCAAGCCGGGGAGCCGGCAGCGCAATCATCATCGAGCGAAACGCCACAGGGCGAGAAGCCTGACGGAAACCCGGAAGAAAAGAAAGACGACAGTCCGAATCCCGCGGAGGCGGCCGCGCAGATGACCAAGCAGGTGACCGCACAGGCGGTGGAGGCCACAAAGAATGCGGGAACGGCTGCCCTGATCAAAGCACGCGATTGGGAAAGTGGATTGGTCACCGGAATCTTTGTAGGAAAGGATCACCAGCTGGTTCCTTTAGACCAGTCACAGCGGCGAACGATCTATTTCGATCAGACGCTGGCGACCCCGGGAGCATACATGAAACGCATGTTCGCAGCGGGCATCGACCAGGCGAGGGGAGCTCCACGCGAGTGGGGTGGAGGATTCGGGGGATATTCCAAACGATTCGCGTCGCGCGAAGGGCAATTCATTACCGCGAACACCGTGGCCTGGTTGGGAAATGCGGGTTTGAAATACGAGCCGCGATACGACCAATGCCGATGCAGCGGATTCTGGCCCCGGACCAGGCACGCGATCATGCGGAATTTTCTTACCTACAATGAAACCGAGCAGGAGTTGCGTCCACAGTGGGCGTTGTATGGAGGAGCATTCGTGGGGGGCTTGGTCTCGACGGCCTGGAAGCCGGAGCCGCGCAATGCTTTTGCGGAAGGGGGCCGCGCCATGCTCGGGCAGGCCGGATACGGAGTGTTGCTCAACATCTTCATCGAATTTTCGACCGACATCAATCGCAAGCTAGGGGTCAGGCGGAAATAGGAATCTCTCACCCCTCGGGCCGGTGTCTCTTCCGAGGGCCTCGTTCCTTGGTCCTTTCGCGAATAGGGTTATGCTGCCGACGGTCCGCGGACGAATTGTGCTACGACGGCTCCCAGCGTAAGCAGCGACATCAGCGAGATAATTCCCAGAGAGATCACACAGTAGATGCACCAGACGCCGAGCACGTGAGCTTCAATGTTGGCCAGATAAAGAGAGAAGGCGAGTCCGGCGAAGGTGGGGACGAGCAGCAGGCGGAACGAGCGCAAGAATGCGAGCGCGCCCATGAGAAGATAGCCTGCGATGCCAAGAGCAGCCACGGGAATTCCGGCGAGCATGGCGTAAGGGCTGTGATTGACCACGCCGCAATCCCAGCGTTCGTTGATGGAGCAGGGAGAATCGCCATAAGTGCGATAGTGCTCGCGGAGCGCGAGAGAAGACACGACGACACCGAGCACGGCGAGAATTAATAACAGATATTTCATCTATGCTATTCCTCTTTCCGTTCGACGAATGAGGCTGTCTAGCAGGATCATCAAGCCCCGACAGACGCCTCAGGCGCAAAGCGCGTTCTCTTTGCGCTCAGATGGCACGACTGAAGTCGTGCCCTTCCCAAGTCGCGTCTTTCTAAAATCGTGCCTTCCCAAATTGTTACCGTCGCAAAGTCGTGTCTTCTCTCAAGATCGCGGCTTCCCAGAATTGTGGCTGTCGCAAAGTCGTGCCGTTCCCAAAATTGTGTTCTTTCCAGCTCATGCCTTGTCCAGGCATGACTCGTATGCTCCTTAAGCCGTGTGCGAATCGATCGTGGTCTCGTTTAATTTTTCGTCGGGGCAGAGCTGGCCACATCCTTTATTAAATCAGAAGGCTGCCAATCGCTGCCGTGATACCACTGGACAATCTTACCGTCGGGGCCGATGACGGCGGTGCTGAGATTGTGAGTGATGAGTCCACCTTCAGGTTTAACCGTCAACGCGAAGAAGTCGGCGATGCTGGGCAAGTCGGCGGAACTGGGAGCGGCGAATTGCCAGCGGCTGAAGAGCGCCGAGTCTTGCGAGTGAGCCACCTGATGAGCGTAGTCGCGGAGAACCTTGGGCGAATCATGCTCGGGATCGAAACTGATGCTCAGCAACTGCGTGGCTGCCAATGCTGGATTCTTGTCGAGTTGCTTGTAGATCTCTGCGAAGTTGCTGCTCATGCGGGGGCAAAAGTCAGGAAAAGGGCAGCGTGTGTAAATAAAGGTGAGGAGCAGAGTCTTCCCGCGATATTGCTTGAGGGAAATGCGCTTGCCGTCCTGATTGGTGAAGGAGAAGTCTGGTACCTCCTCGCCGGGGGTGGGCACGTGCAGCGCGCTTGCGGCCGCTGCGGGCGCGCTGTTGGCGTGACCAGTGACCTTTACATTTTCCAGCCAATAGGCGGGTTCGGTGTCGTCGTTCGAGGTGTCGCGCGACACGACGACAACCTCGGCGGAAATCGTGTCGCCCGGAAGTAGATGGTTTAGCGTCGCGGCTGGCTTGACCGCGTAGGGCATGGCCATTGCGTCCATGAAGCCGGGAATGGCGTCGCCATCCACGATCGCGGATTTTGATTGGGTGTCAACGGAAACGACATGCCCGCTAAAGGGGTAGCGTTTGACAGTCGGCGTGTTGCTGCGGTGGCAGGAGGATCCAAGAACGGCAGCAATCAGAATGAGAGCGATCCGATAAAAACGGCCAGTATGGTTGTTCACGTTGTATCCACTTTAACTCCGAGAGTGGCTTGGGTGCCATGCGTGCCGTATTGTTCGCGGACTGTTTTTGTGAAATCCTGACGCGTCTCCTGATCCAGATTTCACACGACGAGGCGATTCATGGCATGTGACCCAGAGGTACTGAAACACGTTCCGCTGTTTGCGTTGTTGGATGAAGAAGAGGCCGCAGTGCTGGCCGGGCAGGTGCAGGTGAAGACTTTTGCGCCGCGACAACGGATCTATAAGATCGGCGACTCTGGCGGGCAGGCCTACGTTGTGGTGTCGGGAAGCGTGCGGGTTTCGACCGTGGACCACGAGCACCAGGAAGTGGTGATCGACGAACCGTCGCATGGAGAGTTCTTCGGCTTCGCCTCGATGCTGGAGCAGACTCCACATCAGACCGACGCGGTGGCGATCGATGAAGCGGTGTGTATCGAAGTCGACCAGCAGGACATCGCCGTGCTGCTGCAGCGCAAGCCGCTTGCCGGAATGGACATGCTGCGGGTGCTGGGTCGGCAGTTTCACTCGTCGCAACAGTTGGTGCGGCTGCGGGCGAATCGTCATCCTAACGAAGTCATTGAAAAAGATGCGACCTTCGGCGAGCGTATTGCAGATAAGGTCGCCGGGTTTGGCGGGTCCTGGACCTTTATTCTCTCGTTCGGCTTCGTGCTTGTGAGTTATGTGAGCCTGTCTATTTTGCTGGGCAAGAGAGCATGGGACCCTTATCCGTTTATTCTGCTGAATCTTTTTCTGTCGATGTTGGCCGCGGTACAGGCGCCGGTGATCATGATGAGCCAGAACCGTCAGGACACGAAGGATCGACTGCGCGGCGAACTGGATTACGACGTGAACCGGCGAGCCGAAACAGAGATTCAGGGCCTGGCGCGCAAGCTGAATATGCTGGGAGAAAAGATTGGCGACGTGGAAGAGTTGCTGCGTGAAAAGCAGCGCGGCGTATGAGTTTGGGTGTTCGGGTTACGAGTAAAGTAATCAGGGCGGGCCGCTTGGGTCCGCCCTGGTTCTTATACTGAGAGTAAGCGCTGGAAGAACGAACGATAGCGTTGCAGAGCAATGCGCAGGTCTTCCGTGGAGACGTTGTCGCCGCGATCCCATTGCTGTTCGAGCCGGGAACGTTCTTCGGCGAACACTTCTGCCAGGCGTTTCATGGCCGATGCGACCAGGCTGTCTGCTTGCTCGACGGCGCTGCGAGGCTCATCGACGAAGGCGGTCTGCACACCGCTCCAGCGATTCCGCAGCTCTTCCAGTTCGCTGTTGGGAAATAACGGAGTCGCGTCGGTTGCAGTGCGGCCGGGGCTGGCGGCGTTGCGAACTTCATCGGTGGTGCTACGAATGTCGTTGGCCGCTGCGTTGGCATTTTGCTGCGCGATCTCGCCGGAAGCTGACGACGGACGCCCGGCAAGAACTGGTTTTGGCCGATCGTCGTTGAGTTGATCCTCGCTGAATCGATCCTCCTCATTCAGTTTTAGCCGATCTTCTCGCACATCTTGTCTGGGCAAATCTTGAGACACGGGGCGCTTGCCCTGAGCCAGATCTGCCGTGGTTATTTCTTCCTCGAATTCCGGTTCCTCTTTCCTCATTGGCACGCTCATGCTCGTGCCTCCTTTCGTTGGGGGTATGCATCTCCGAGCAGTTCTTCGAACAGAGTCCGGTAGTGAACCATGGCTTTGCGCAGGTCTTCGGTGTTGGCTTCGCCGCGGCCTTGGCGAAGAGCAACGTCGTGAGCGATCCGATAGTTTTCCACGACGACTGGATGGTCAACGGAAATATCGGCGGCACGCTGATCGAAGTCCGCCATGGGATAGCCGCGGGTTTCCATCAGTTGGTTGACCAATTGATCGGCCTGGGCGAGAGAAGCTTTGGGGTCGTCAACAAAATTCGATTGCACGACCCGCCAGCGTTCCGCGAAGTCGACGCGGGTTTCTTCAGTGAGCGGGCGTAAGGGAAATTTTTCTCGGCGCTTGGCGCGAATTTCGAGAACACCTTCCGCGCGGCGTACAGCGCCCTCTTTCTTGACGACACGGTCATATTCGGGTCCGAAGCGCTCGCGAAGTTGTTGACTGCGGCGCCTGCGAGCTACGAAAAAACCGCCGACCGCCACGATGACAACTCCCGCGATCACCGCAATTATGATTGTCCACTGCTGCTGGTCCATGCGGCCTCCGCGTGATTCCATTGAAGTGGCTATTGGATTCCGCACTGCGGGGAGGGGTTGTGCCTGATCTAACTTTGGGCTCTATCCGCTCTGGTCACGGGGTTGTTAGGATGCGGCGGCCATTTTGCAAGGAGACCATTTCGAGAATGCGTTTGCAACGTATTAACTCTGCCATCCTGCGCAATGCAGTCCCTGTCCTGCTTGCGCTTGCGTTTTCAACCCTATCAATTGCCGGCGATACTTCGTCGATCACATGGAAGAGGTCGCATACCGCCACGAGCTTTACGGCGAGAGCAGGCTTTGCTTCGGCTTACGATCCCGTCAGCAAGAAGATTGTTCTGTTTGGCGGCTTGGGTTCCACGGGACAACTCGGTGACACATGGACGTTTGATGGAACGACGTGGGAGCAGGTGGCCACCAGCGGCCCGAGCAATCGCGCCGACGCGGCCATGGCTTACGACGAGCGAATTCACAAGCTCGTCATGTTCGGGGGATTCCAAGGGCAGGCTTTCTTGAATGAGACCTGGTTGTGGGATGGTACGACCTCTACCTGGACGCAGGCGCAGCCGAGGACTGTTCCGAAGGGCGCGACTAATCCAATTCTGTTCCGCGATCCGGTCAGCGGACATGTCGACATGTTCGGCGGATATCAGGGGCAATTCTTTTCGCGCAGCATGTATCAGTGGACAGGAACGAACTGGAAGCAACTGAACCCGACGACGACGCCGTATCCGCGGGCTGGGTCGGTGGTGGCTTACGATCCGATCCGCAAGAACATTGTGCTTTTCGGTGGGCTGTCTGATCTCTGGGTCATGCGGAATACGTGGACCTGGGATGGAACAGACTGGACACAGCAGAATCCGACAACGCAGCCGCCTCCTCTCTATTTCACCAGCGGAGGCTTCGATGACAAGCTTGGGCAGGTGATTGTATTTAGCGGAGGCTATGCGGGAGTCGACCAGAAGGCAACGTGGGAGTGGAACGGAAGCGATTGGAGGCGAGTGGCACCAGTCAACAGTCCTCCGGCGCGCGAGCTGTTCGGTACTGTCTGGGATCCGGTGGGGCAGCAGTTCGTGATCTTCGGCGGATTGGTGTTCAATACCGGAACGCTGTTCGATGACACTTGGACTCTGAACTAACGGTTGCGTTCTGCGAAGAAGGGGGAAGGCACGCGCGAGCGTGCCTTTTCTCTTCTGGGTGTCAATTTTGTATGTCCTCTACATCAGAAATGAAAACGGTAGCGAAGCTCGACGTAGATTTCGCGGGGAAGGTTCCAGTGGAATCCGCCGAAGGTGAGGCTGTTGTCGTACAGCACGCGCTGGTTGGCGACATTGAGGGCTGTGACCGAGGCGGTGAATCGTTCCGCGAAATCCTTGCCGAGGGAAAGATCGAAGGTGGTGTGGGCCGGCAGGTAGTCGCTCTGATAGGGCTGGCCCGGGACACCGGCTTGTCCGTTGCTGAAACCAGAACCGTAATAGACGTTGGTCGAGGCGTAGCTGCGCCAGGGCAGAGTCACATCACCTCCTATGTTGAGCGTGTTGCGCTGGTCGTGGTCGAGCGGACTCAGTCCGGGATCGAATGTGAAATCGGTGAGGCCGCCCGTGATCGTGCCGCTGCCCTGCGCGATCTGGTTGGAGTATGCCAGGTGAAACTGGAAGCGATGCGCGAAGCGGGGAGAGCGGAGCGTGAGTTCCCATCCACGAATCAAAGCTTGGGAGACCGTGAGAGGAAAGAAAATGTTGGAGGCGCCAATGTTGTTGTGGTCCAGAAAATTGGTGACATTGGTCTGGAAAGTATCGGCGTCGAGGACCCATCCGCGGTAGGGGATCGTGACGCCGTACTGATGTTCTTCATCGCGCTCGCCGGGGAGCGGCAGGAAGCCGCAGTCGGGCGGTTGACACTGCTCGATCAGCGGGCCCGAAACGGTTTCGATCGGGGGCGCCTGATAGTAGTGCCCGTAGAAAGCGCGGAAGGTCCAACGCAAACGAGGGATCGTGAGGGTGGCGCCGAAGCGAGGCTGAATGGCGGATTCCGAGATCGGCGGCGCAAGCGAGGTAGGAGCGAAGTTGCCTTCCGAGAATCGCGTGGGCCGGATTCCGGCGGAGAGAGTGAGCCAGGGAAAAGGGTTGAACTTGTCGTCGATATAAAAGGCTTCCAGATTGGCCGTGGGCTTTTCGGTGTCGATAATGGGCGGGTTTCCACTACCGTCGTTGAAGATGGCGCCGAAGAGCTGGTTGTCGCGTTGATAGAACCCAAGGAATCCGACTTGAAGATCGTTCTTGCGATAGTTTGCCTGCAGGCTGGCCTGCCCTCCGAGGTAGGTTGAACTGCGGTTTTCGGACGTGGCCACGGGATAGTCGGTGGGCTGGCTGTCGTAGTCGCCGCTGTTGTAGTGATAGAACGGCGAAACCGTGGTAATGAGGTGAGAATTGAAAGTTCGCAGCCATGTGAACATGACGCCGGCATCAGTTTCGTGCTGGCCATCGCGAAGACCGATGCTCTCGTATCCGTTAGGATCGCTGTTTTCAAAATCGTTGGGATTGGGATCGTAGGGGATCTGGAAGTAGTCACGGCGCAGTGAGGTTACCAGGCGAAACTGGTTGGCAGGATCGGCGTTGAAAGTGAAAGATCCGAAGCCGCCGTAGCCGTTTACCGCGTCGTGCACTATCTCGGGAACGGGCGGCTGGAGGCCGAGATCGCTACGGTTGCCGTTCACGCTGGCGTAGTAGGCGAAACGCTCGGTATGGCTGCCCAAACTGAAGGCGTCGTTGGTTTGGTAGAAATTGCCAGCGCTGAGAACCAGTTCAGCCTGATTATTGCGAGAGAAACCGCTGCGCGGGACCACGTTAAAAACGCCGTAGGTGCGGTCGCCGAACTCGGCGCCGTAACTTCCCCGATTGACCTCAACGTAGTCCATGTCCTTGGGATCGAACTGGGCGCCAAGGTTTTGCGCGATGGCTGTGTTGATGACGGGAATGCCGTCCAAGAGCCAGGTGGTCTGGTGGCCACCGCGCAGGTGCAGCATGTCGTGCGTCACATAGGCGCTGGGTACGTAGTCGGTGATCATGGCAAGGCTGTTGGTGCGGTCCGCGCCAGGAGTGCGCTGAATGTTGAGGCTGTCGACGAGAGTGATGGGAGTGGCGCTGTCGGTGGGCGCGACCGGAGCCGAAGCGGAGACCGTCACGTTTTCTTTGGCTGAGGCCAATTGCAGTTGAAAGTGAACCACCGGCACCGTTCCGGAGATGACCGTAACGTCCTGCGCCGTTTGACCGAAGCCGGTGCTGGCGACACTGACGGAGTAATCGCCCAGCGGTACTGCATTGAACTGGAACTCACCGTTGGCGTCGGTGGTGGCGGTCTTGGCCCAATCAGAGGCCTTCGCCTTGAGCATGACCATCGCGCCTTGCACGGGGCGATGCTGCGGGTCGTGCACGACGCCACGGATGGCGCCGTAGACGTTAGCGAAAGCCGCAACGCTGGCGAGCAACAATGCTGGAATGAGAAGGATCGTGGCGCGCTTCATTTTGCCTCCTGGGGGCTTGGGTTTGCCGGATTCGTCGCGGGACCGTTTGTGGCGATTTTCACTTCCGCAGCGTGCAGCTTGTCGCCGTTCTGATGGGCGTGAATGACGACCCGGTTTCCGATTACAAGCTCTTTCGCCGTGGCCGGGGAGCCGCCCTTCAGGAATTGAGTTTCACCGTCGAAGGCGACGATTTTGATCGAGCCGTCGGCGGTCTTCACCGACAGGGAATGGTCGGTCACCTGCACCACCGTTCCCAGAATGTGCGTCAGGTTGCCGTGTGCCAGGGCCAGCGTTCCCGCGAACCATGAAAGGACCAGAATTAACGCCAGTTTCTTCATTTTGATTTCTCCGAGTGTGGCTTCAGGGCGGGCACATTGGTGGGTGCGGCGCCGCCATTCAGGAATTCGTCTTCTTCCTTCTCCTCTTGCTGTTCGGCGATGCTCTTCGGGTTGAAGCGCTCCATGTCGCGAAGCTCGTTGCGGCTGAGATGAGGGAGGTGGCGAATGAACAGCACCAGCTTCCAGCTATCCATGTCGCTGTCGGGGTCCCCCCACGCGGGCATCCCGGTCCAGCGAATGCCATTGTGAATGATGTAGTAGAGCTCGCCATCACTCAGACCCTGCGTCGCGTCAAGCCGCATGTCGGGAGCACGCGGGAACAGATTGCGGCCGATTTCTGTCGCCCCGCTGCCGTCGTTGCCGTGGCAGTTGGCGCAATGATCGGCGAAGTGGCGGGCTGACTCCTGCAGCAATTCCGGAGAAGCAGTGAACGGATTCTTTGCACCGCGCGCCGCTCTGGGTAAAGCCCACGAGCGCAGCCGACGAGCCAGAGCCACTTCTGTCGCACTCGGCGCTCCACGCGCTCCGGGATAACTTCCGAAGAGCGCGGACCCCCAGATGCCAGCGCAGGCCAGGAGCAGGATACTCAACCCAATTTTGAGCTCACGAGACATCGAGCCTTTCTTCGCGGAGAACTTCTCCGTCACTCTGGGAGACGATTTCCCAGGGTGAGCAAGAAATTACCGTCGGTTCGAAGACGATGACCACCACAGCAGGGAGCTTTGCCCAAGAGCGCGAATCTCCATGGCGTGGATTTTTAATTAAGCGGGAGGCAGACTCAGCAGGCCGGAGGGGCGCGGGTGGATTGCGATGCGGAGAGGTTTTTTGTCGGCGTTTCTGCGGGCGATTCCGCGATTTGTGCTTCGACGGTCGGAGCGGAGATCGACGGGAGCGACGTCCGTGGATGGGCGAATTGGGATGTTGTTACGGCGCGACTGTAGCCCTGGTTGCAGCAACTGGTGCCGCGGATAGCGCGTTCATCCGGATCGGAGCCGTGGCACTGATGCACAGCTTTTCTGAGACAGCAGGCGTGCGGAGGCGCAGCTGTGACCGCTAACGCGACCGGAACAAAGGTTCCGACAAGCGCGAAGAGCAACAGAAATCTGGCGATCAGGCGCTGCATGTTTTGTTATGCGATCAGAACCCCAAGGTGGGGCAAGCATAGAACAGAAGCCTGAGTGGACGCAAGCTGAGGCCGGTCCCGTACGTCTTTTGCTCCGGGTTCTATTTGGGAGTACGGGGAGGGGAAGAAAAAGGATTGCGGCCGCGCTCAGGCTTTGCCGTTGATTTTGGCCCACCACCAGCGGACCCCGACGAATAGGAATCGCCAATCGCTGAAGAATTCCGGGGGCTTGCCTTCGAAGGCGTGACCGACGAATTGTAGGATCCATCCGATCACGAACAATCCGAGCGCGTAAAGCCACAGGCGATGGACGAAGAAGCTGGCGATAAAGACGGCGACCGAAATGAGGATCGTGGGAATGCCGAAGGTGTGGCAGAGGCGATTGATGGGATGCTGGTGGCTGGTGGAGTATTGGGCGATCCACTGCTCGTTGCTGCGTCCGCCTAGCATCGGGAGATGATACACCCGGTTGCAACGGCTTGCCTCATGACAATTTGAATAAAGGCAGTGGGTTCGCGGGCGAGACCCCCCGCTACCTCGTTCTATTCTGACCGTACCGGCGCTGCGTGCGATTTTGGATCCCATGCCCACTCGTTAAATTGCTGGCGCAGTTTGCTCTTCAGCAATTTCCCGGTCGAGGTGTGCGGCAACTCGTCGACAAACACAAAGGCATCTGGTAGTTGCCAGCGCGCGAAGCGTTGGCCCAGGAAGTCGCGCAATTCGGAGTCGCTGACCTGGCAGCCCTCTTTCAAAACGATGACCGCCAGCGGACGTTCCTGCCATTTGGAATGCGGCACGGCGATCACCGCAGCTTCTTTAATCGACGCATGCGCGACCAGAGCATTTTCCAGGTCAACCGAACTGATCCACTCTCCACCGGACTTGATCAGATCTTTCACGCGGTCGGTGAGCTTTACGTAGCCTTCGCCATCGATGGTGACAACGTCTCCGGTGCGAAACCAGCCGTCGGAAGTCCAACGGTCGTCACGTTCAACACGGAAATAGCTGTTCGTGACCCAGGGGCCGCGGACATGCAGTTCACCCGTGGTCACTCCGTCCCACGGAGTTTCGCCGGACTCATTGATACTTCTGATCTCGATAAAAGGCGAAGGAAGGCCTTGCTTGGAGCGCACGGTATAGCGTTCGTCGTCGGGCTGATTTTCCATGTGGGGCTTGAGCGTGCAGAAGGTGGCCAGGGGCGTGGTTTCCGTCATGCCCCATGGTTGAATGACGCGTACACCCAGCGTGTCGAAGCGCCGGAACATCGACTCGGGCGCGGCGGAACCGGCGACAGCAATGCGCAGGCCGGGAGCCAACTTCCAGCGGCCGGGATGGCAATCCATCGCATTGAGCACGGCCAGCCAAACTGTGGGCACGCCGCCGGTCAGTGTGACTTGCTCGCTGGACATCAGGTCGAGCAACGCTTCCGGCTGCAGATTTCTTCCGGGAAAAACCTGCTTGCATCCCGTCATCGTGGCGGCGTAGGGAAAACCCCAGGCATTGGCGTGAAACATTGACATTGCGGGGAGAACGGTGTCGCAGCGGCTGAAATGAAGATGATCGGGCAACGCCATCGCCAATGAGTGTAAGACGAGAGCGCGGTGTGAGTAGAGAACGCCCTTCGGTTTGCCCGTGGTGCCGGAGGTATAGCACATGGCGGCCGCGTCTTCTTCGGAGAGATCCGGATCCGTTGGCGCGCCGCCCGACTGCGCGAGGAAAGCTTCGTACGACTCGCAGCCTGCGGGGATTCTCCCGCCGCCGTGATCGACTACGAAGACGCGTTCGAAGCGGACGTGTGGGCGGATTTGTTCGAAGACGTCGAGCAGCACCTCGTCGACAATCAGAAAACGGTCCTCGGCGTGGTTGACGATATAGGCCAGCTCTTCCGGGTGCAGCCTCAGGTTCAACGTGTGAGTCACGGCCCCGGTCGCAGCCACGCCGAAATAAGCTTCGAGGTGCTGGTGCTCGTTCCACATTAAGGTTGCGACCCGGTCTCCGTTGGCGATGCCTGCACCCTGCAGGGCCGCCGACAACTGCCGGGCCCGGCGATGCAAATCGCGGTAGCTGCAGCGGTGGCGGGAACCATCGCATCGCGCCGAAACAATTTCAACGTCGGGATAGAACCTTGGCGGCGTGTTCGAGCATGCCGGTCAGGAGCAGCGGAGACGACATCATGGTCGACTTCACGGAAACCTCCACAAGCCGATTGCGGATTCGGTTGAGCCGATCGCCTCCCGGGATGGTGGCGCGGGCGGGAGGCCTTTCTGAGGGCGGCAAATTATAGCTTGGAAAGCGGTGAGGCAGCCCACTATGTTTCCAAGCGATTCTGCTGAGATCGTCCTGACCGAAGCCGTTTTTCAGGCGGAGGAACGGATTTGGCATGTCCGATGATCCGCGCGAGATCCCTCACCCGGCGGAACTGCGCCGGGTTCGGGATGACGCATCATGTGAAGATTCGACATCCACCAAAGGGGGCATTTCTAATGAGTTAAGCTTGGGGGCATTTCTAACGAGCTTTGACAAGGCCTTCCAACCCCGGTTGAGACGGCTGCTTCCCACGTGGTAGCATCCATAGTTTTGGCAGGGGATGTTGGGTTGGCCTTCCTGTCCTTATCCTCTTCATGGGCCGTTTCCTTCCCACGCCTGCCGAAGGGAGCCCAACGTGAAAGTCTATTCAGGAACAAACATCAGGAATGTCGCGATGGTGGGACACGGGCATGCGGGCAAGACCACGCTCGTTTCCGCCATGCTGTACACCGCGGGAGCTACACAGCGGCTGGGACGCGTCGACGACGGGTCTGCCACCACCGATCACGACGAAGAAGAAATCGCCCGCAAGATGTCGATTTCAATGGGTGCCGCGGTCGTCGAGTGGGGCACGAGCAAAATCAATATCCTCGACACTCCCGGATTCAACATGTTCGTGCACGAGGCCAAGATGGTGCTGCCCGTAGTCGACGCGGCGATCGTCGTGGTCGATGGCGTCGCCGGAGTGGAAGTCGTCACCCAGCGCGTGTGGAATTATTGCGAAGAATATAAGACGCCGCGGCTGATCGTGGTGAACCGCATGGACCGCGACCGGGCCAACGCCGAACGCGTGCTGGAATCGTTGATGAATGCTTTTGGCCGCGACGTGATTCCCATCGAGCTGCCCATCGGCAGCGAGAAGAGCCTGAGTGGCGTCATCGATCTGGTGCGCATGAAGGCCTACACCTACGAGTTGGGCGGGAACGGCAAGGGGAAAGAGACGGAGATCCCGGCTAATCTGAAAGAGCAGGCGCAGGAAGCGCACGAGCGGCTCGTCGAGTTGGTCGCTGAGGGCGACGACAAACTGATGGAGAAGTTCTTCGAGGCTGGGACGCTCGGGGAAGAAGACCTGGTTCCGGCGCTGCACAACGCCATCCGCGAAGACAAGATTTTTCCCGTCATTTTCAGTTCGGGCCTGGGTAACATCGGCGCCGACCGGATCATGGATTTCATCGTGGACTACACGCCCGCGCCTTCGGAGCATGAGTGGGTGCAGGGCGAGGCCGCGGGAAATGGCGATGCCCCCAAACGGCATGAATCGGATGCGGAGCCGGTTTCGCTCTACGTATTTCGCACCGTGTCCGACGCGTTTGCGGGTCGCATCTCGTACTTCAAAGTTTTCTCTGGCGTGCTGAAGAATGACGCGGTGCTGCAGAACTTCAGCCGGAATGGGCAGGAGAAATTCGCGCACATTCAGGCGATGCAGGGAAAAACCGGCATTCCTGTGCCGGAGCTGCATGCCGGCGACATTGGCGCTGTCGCCAAGCTGAAAGACACGTTGACCGGCGACACCCTGGGCGACAAGTCGGCGCCCATTCAGTATCCGCGCGTGAAGCTGCCAGAGCCCGCGATCACATTTGCCATCGAGCCCAAGAGTCGCGCCGATGAAGACAAGTTGGGGCCGGGCATTCACAAGCTCATGGAAGAAGATGGCATGCTGCGCTTCTTCCGCGATCCGCAGACCAAGGAATTTCTGATTGCGGGAACGGGCCAGCAGCATATCGAGGTCATCGTCTCGAAGCTGAAGAAGCGCTATCACACCGAAGTCGTGCTGAAGGCGCCCAAGGTGCCCTACCGCGAGACCATCCGCGGCAAGGCCGACGTCCAGGGACGTCACAAGAAGCAGACCGGCGGCCACGGCCAATACGGAGACTGCAAGATCCGCATGGAACCGCTGCCCCGTGGCGGCGAGTTCGAGTTCGTCAACGACATTTTCGGCGGCGCCATTCCCAAAAACTACATTCCACCGGTGGAAAAAGGAATTCGGGATGCCGCGGCGCGCGGGTATCTGGCCGGATTTCCGGTTGTCGATTTTCGTGTCGTGCTCTATGACGGGTCTTATCACGATGTCGACTCGAACGATTTGTCGTTCCAAATGGCTGGCCGCATCGCCTTCAAGAAAGCGATGGAGGTGGCCAAGCCCACACTGCTCGAGCCCATTATGGCCGTGGAAATTACCGTGCCCGACGATTTCGCCGGATCGATCATGGGCGACCTCAACAGCCGCCGCGGCCGCATTCAGGGCATGGACAACAAGGGTGGCAACACGGTGGTGAAAGCCGAAGTTCCCATGTCTGAAATGCTGACCTATGGCGTCGAGTTGACGTCAATGACACAAGGCCGCGGCAGCTTCAACATGGAAATGCATCACTACGACGTCGTGCCGGGCCAGTTGCAGGAGAAGATCATTGAGAAGGCCAAGGCCGAGCGGGGTGAGGTGAAGGAAGAAGAAGAGTGAGGACGCCTTGAAACGCTGGCTCCCTGCGACGTCGAATCTGGTTTTACTTCTGGTAGGTTTGGCTTCTCTTGCGTTCTGCGAGGACCCGCAAAAAGTCTCGGTTTGCCAGCTGAAAGCTGGCCCTGCCGCTTTTGATCACAGACTAATACAAGTGACCGCCTTCGTGTCTCACGGATTCGAGGACTTCACCCTTCGAGATCCAAGCTGTGGCACCTGGCCTGACATTTGGCTTGAGTACGGTGGCGTAGCGGCGTCCGGGACGATGTACTGTTGTGGCGTGACGAATGCTAGAACTCGAACAAAACAGATGGAAGTCGAAAACATATCGGTACCGCTAGTCGACGACGAGAATTTCCGCAGACTCGATAGCCTCCTTCAGGCTACCCGCGGGGACACGACGGCACATGGCACTATAGTTGGACGTTTTTTTTCTGGAAAGGAGATTTCTTATCCAATTGGCAAACACTGGGGCGGGTACGGCCACATGGGGTGTTGCAGTCTGTTCGTAATACAACAAGTTCTTGCGGTGGACCCTCATGACCGCGTTGACCTGAACTATGAGTCATACGCTGAACTACCCGACATTGACAAGCTGAAGTGCGGCTACCAGGACTTGATGGACCTTCAGCCCTACCATGAAATGCTCTCTGCGCAGGAAAATGCTGAGAGTGCTGAAGGAGGGTGGGCCTTTGGCGACCCACGACAGGTGGCCGTAGATGGGTTGGCGAAATTGCTAAAGATGGACAGAGAGTCGATTACGAAAATGAAGGAGGTGCGAAAGTCGCCGGGCAAAGTAATCTACGAGTGGCACCCGCCAGGCAAAACACTGTACATGCTCGTGGTTAGCCGCCCGTATTGGCTTTCCTTCTACTCTCATAGTCAAGGGAGAGTCGCCTGGGTTCTGGCCGCGGCTTACAAAGAGTGCAGTAGTTAGAGTGTTCTTCCCTGCATTCAAAAGGCGAAGGCGGAACGGAGCGAGGCGAAGAAGAAAACGCGTGGAGAGGTGCCGCGTAGTTTATCTCGGAAGACCGCGCTCGTCGTAGTCAAGAATTTCTTCTGCCTTGCGGTCGTCGAGGATCTGCAACCGATCGAATTGGCGTAAGATTTCTTCGAGTGCGCCTTCTGTCGGCCCGGTTTTGGTGTTCTCGAAGTCGTCTGTCATGGTTTTCGCCTGCTGATCAGCAAATTGTAGAATATCGCTACGTACCGGCAAAATGACTTTTTGCGGCTGGGGTCGGTCTGCTCATAGGGATCCTTCGACTGCGCACGACCGCCTTTCGGGCGCTCATGCTTCGCTCAGGATGACATGGGGAAAGCGAGGGTTGTGATGAAGGCAGTGATTCTTGGTGTCTGCTTCGTATTCACTTTTGTTCTTGCGTCGGTGTCGCTGGGACATGCTGCTGCCGACACCCAGACCTTTCCCACTTCCGCCGGCCCCGTCAAGATCACTCCACTCAACCATGCCAGCACGTTGATTGAGGCGGGCGGCAAGACGATCTATCTCGATCCCGCCAAGCCTGCGAAGCTCGCGGGACTTCCGAAAGCTGACCTCATTCTGATCACCGACATTCACGGCGACCACATGGATCCCGATTCCATCAAGGAAATCAGCAAGAGCGACACGGAAATTATGTCCTCGCCGGCAGTTGCCGAGACCGTCACCAACGCCAAGCCCATCGCGAACGGGGAGACGAAGAACTGGCAGAGCTGGACTATCGAGGCCATCCCCGCCTACAACCTGAAACGCGGCCCTGCGCCTGGCAAGCTCTTTCACGACAAGGGACGCGGCAACGGATACGTCCTCACCTATGGCGGCAAGCGCTTTTATTTTTCAGGCGACACCGAAGGCGTGCCCGAGATGCGCGCGCTCAAGAACATCGACGTCGCCTTTGTCTGCATGAATCTGCCTTATACCATGCCGCCGGAAGAGGCGGCAGAGGCCGTAAAGGCCTTCCATCCGAAGGTTGTGATTCCGTATCACTATCGCGGATCGGATCTCGCGGTATTTCAGAAGGGACTCGAGGGAACTGGCATCGAAGTGCGGCTGCTCGAGTGGTATCCGAAGTAGGGCCGTGACTATTGTTGCCCCTGCCATCCTCCGATATGTGCATGAACTGTCATCCTGAGCGAAGCGAAGGACCTGTGCACCCGCAGGCAACTGTGCAAGTCCTTCGCTTCGCTCAGGATGACAGGTAGCACGCCTAGAACTTTTACGCCTTGAAGATTTCCTCCACCGGCTTGCGAAAGATTTTTGCGATTTTGAACGCTAGCGGCAGGCTGGGATCGTACTTCTCTGTCTCAATCGCATTCACGGTTTGACGCGAGACGCCGAGCTTGTCGGCAAGGTCGGCCTGGGTCCAGTTCAGTTGGCCGCGCAGGTCGCGGACGCTGTTCTTCACTGGTATCTCCTCTTCGCGATATACAAACCTAATTTCCACAGAATAATCAGCAGAGGCGCAACCCAACTCACATCAAAGCGAGGAAGTCCGGCATTCTGCTGAAACGCCCAAGTCAGAGTGATGAAGCACGTTGCCAGGAAACTGAAAGCCACGGCTTCCAGCTGAATGCGCCGCTGCAATTCGTCGAGCCCGCGGAACATCCTCATGAAAGCCCACAGAGCCAGAGCCGACGGGATGATCGGCAGAAAAGCGATCACGAAACCGAGTGGCGTGTGCTGATGGCCGCGCAACAGCTTGATTGAAAGCGGAACCATGACGGTATAGCCGGCCATCGCCGCGCCAAATTCCTTCAGATATCGCTTGCCGTTGGCGTCCACCACAACCTCCAAGTCAAGTATGCTTGACACTCGTAATGTAAAGCATCCTTGACATACCGTCAAGTGAATTTTGATGAGGATGAAACCGGTTGCAGCGAAAGAAACGGCCGCCCTGCGGGCGGCCGTTTATGTTCGGACTCGAACTTCTCCCTAGTTCTCGTCGAACAAGTCGGTCATGGCCCTCGTGCTCGCGTCGCAGGCATGGTTCAGGCAAGGGATGCCGAAGCCACCCTCCAGCGAACGCAGCAGGGAAAAGTGTGTATAGAACTGCCCACTCGTAATCTCGTGGAAGCCATAGTTCGTATCTACGATGGTCACGACCTGATTGATGATCGGCTGGACGGCGTAGTCGTTTTCATCCCAGACCACGACGATAGCAGCGTGTCCCTTGTGCCAAGCCGGAGACTCGTGGATGGCGGTCACTATCTTCTCGACGTCCTGATCGCCAAGAATGATCAGGGCCGGATTGAGACCCGCTTGCGTGCCGTTGTCGTTGGGATCGTAGTTGCAGAAGGCCGTGGAGTTTCCACGCCCGTGCTGATCATTGCACTGGTTGGGTACGATGTAAGAGAGGTTCGCGACTCGGCCAGTGGCGAGGTCACTCCACAACCCGTGCCCGCCATCGAAGTTCGCCATTTGGGAGTAGCTCACTAACGGATTGGTGCCTTGCTGCACCGTCTGGAAATAAGCGAACGGGTTGTGCTTGGAGGCGTAGAGCTGCACAATGTCGGCGGTCGTAAGCGGCGGGTCCAGTTGCGGGTTGATCTTCGTGAAGTCGGTATTGTTCGTGAAGTTCCCGTCGCTGTAGTCGACCAGATCCGGTCCAGTCATCGGCAAGTTTTCCTGATACGTCTTCCAGCTTTTGCCAGCCGCAGCCAGTTGATCAGCAATGGTGATTCCCAGCGTCGCGCTAGCCGCCGGAATCGAGGCCTTGCCGTCGATATTGACTTCACAGGGAGGCCCTGTCACTTCATTCGTGCAGTCCAGAGCCGGGGTGACAGCATCGGTCCCGCTGCCTCCGATCGGGCAGATGGCGGGGCTGGGAGGGTTGTCGGTGTTTGGAATCCCAGTCGAAAGATTGGTCGCGCAGCTGCCGTTGTGCCAGTCCGGAGAATTGTCGCTCAGCACGCCGAAGTTCGATCCGCCTACGGTTTCGAGATAGTTCGTCAGGCTGGGGTGCGCTACCGCGAAGTAGTTGGTAGCAAGGTTGGCCTTCTTCGCGTAATGGTTAATGAACCGCGCGTTCGGATTGTGAAGGATCTCGCCATAACCATGGTTTTCCATCATGATGACGAAAACGTGGTCGAGATGAGGAATGCCCTTGGGGACGGCGCCTTCTTGCGCGATTCCCATGCCTGTCAGTACGGCCAACAGACCCAGAGCTGCAGAGGTTTTCTTCATGGATATCTCCTGGATTTCTTCAATACGATTCCCTAGCTTGGAAATCGGTGTCCGGGGCGGTCACAAATGTGCCGGGATCGAGATCTAGCCAGTCAGTCAGAAACCCTAGTGGGGATTTGTTACAGCGGGGTGACGCCAAAGTGAACTTTTCGTGAATTCCGGTCAGGTTGGCGGAATTGCGCGTCTTCGCATTTCGTTCTACCATCCGAAGCAATGGCTACTGCGGAAAACAAACCTGGTCCGGACCGCGACCGGCTGGTATCAGCGGCGCCGGTCGGCGACGATTCCTCGTTTGAACTGAAACTGCGGCCGCAGCGGCTGGCAGAGTTCATCGGACAAAAAAAGGTCAAAGAGAATTTGGCGGTGGCGATCGAAGCCGCGCGTTCACG
Source organism: uncultured Acidobacteriaceae bacterium (assembly GCA_963731405.1). Classification (GTDB taxonomy): domain Bacteria; phylum Acidobacteriota; class Terriglobia; order Terriglobales; family Acidobacteriaceae; genus Sulfotelmatobacter. The sequence continues at coordinate 114,818 of CAVSVS010000015.1, forward strand.
CGGCGAGGCCATGGACCACGTGCTTCTCTACGGGCCTCCCGGCCTGGGCAAGACCACGCTGGCCAACATTATTGCCAACGAACTCGGGGTACATTTTCAGCCGACCGCGGCGCCGCTTCTGCAAATCAAGGGCGACCTGACGGCGATTATCACCAACATGCAAGACAAGCAGGTGCTGTTCATCGATGAAATTCATCGTCTGCAGCCCGTGCTGGAAGAGTTGCTCTATTCAGCGCTGGAGGACTACAAGCTCGACATCATCATCGGCCAGGGGCCATCGGCGCGCACCCACACGCTTGAAGTGAAGCCATTTACGTTTGTGGGTGCAACGACTCGCGCGGGATTAATTTCATCGCCGCTCCGATCGCGCTTCGGCATCGTGCTGCGCCTCGAATTTTATGATCCCCAAGACTTGCAGGTGATCGTGGAGCGTTCCGCGGAAATTCTCGGTGTGGAAATCGACGATGCGGGCGCGAAAGAGATTGCCGCGCGCTCTCGCGGTACGCCCAGAATCGCGAACCGACTTCTGCGCCGGGTCCGCGACTACGCCCAGGTGCGCGGTGCCGGCAAGATCGACGAGCCCACCGCCAAGGCCGCACTCGAAATGCTCGAAGTGGATCTCTATGGATTCGACGAAGTCGACCGCCGCCTGCTGCTGACGATCATCGAGAAGTATCAGGGCGGCCCCGTCGGTGTGAACACGCTGGCCGCCGTGCTGGCCGAAGAACCCGACGCTATCGAAGAGATCTACGAGCCGTTTCTGATGCAGGCGGGCTTTCTGAACCGCACTCCCCGGGGCCGCGTTGCCACACAATTGGCGTATGAATATTTCAAGATCACGCCGACTCGCCGGCAAAGCTCGCTGTTCTGAGTGAGGCCTTTAGCGCCGGAAGCAACTGATTGCACAGTGTTTGCTTACCTCCGGAAGATCCACGCAGGACGCTTCAGCGTTGCCGAATCCTATCGCTATCCGGTAGAATCTAATGATTCGAATCGAGGTTAGGACCCCGTAGGGGCAACACTATTATGAAAGCAGCTATCCATCCCGCTTACAACGAAGTGCGCGTGCATTGCGCGTGCGGCAATACCTTTATGACCCGCTCGACCCACAAGGGCGACATCGGCGTTGAAATTTGCTCGAGCTGCCATCCGTTCTTCACCGGCAAGCAGAAGCTCATGGACACCGCCGGGCGCGTCGAGCGCTTCCGCCGCAAGTACGCCAAGGCCGAGCCGGCGAAGAAGTAACTTCTTCCCCGCGGATTGCGCGGATCAACGCGGATCGAAAAAGAAATCGAGCCCTCGCCCCGGCGGGGGCTTTCGTTTGCATCGTCGCATAAAATAGAACCACTCGGTTTCCTCTGTGTCCTCCGTGTCCTCTGTGGATCGGTGTGGTGAAAGGTTCTTGACCGATGCGTAAGTTCTGGGACAACTCGGGCAACGGCACAAGTCAGCACGAGACCGTGTCCCTGAAACCCGTGCCAGCTAGCCTCCAGATCGGCACGGTCACCATCGCGCCCGCCACCGTTCTCGCTCCCATGGCCGGAGTCACCGACACCGTCTTCCGCCGCTTCATCCGCAACCTGGGTGGATGCGGTCTCATCATGACCGAGTTCACCTCGGCCGACGGCGTCCTGCGCAAGAAAGACCAGAAGGCCAAGCGCTATCTCCATTTCTACGAAGACGAGCACCCGATCTCCGCGCAGCTTTTCGGCAGCGATCCGCAGGTCATGGCCGAGGCCGCCCGCATGGTCGAAGGCCTGGGCTTCGACCTGGTCGATCTCAACTTGGGTTGTCCCGCCAAAAAAGTCGTCAAGTGCAATGGAGGCTCCGGCCTTCTGCGCGACCTTCCCGCCATCGGCAAGATTTTCGAAGCCGTCCGCGCCGCAGTGAAGATTCCCTTCACCGTAAAATTCCGCGCCGGATGGAACGACGAAGAAATCGTCTGCGTCGAACTGGCGCGCATGGCCGAAGATTGCGGACTCGCCGCCGTCGCCTTGCACGCCCGCACCCGCGAAATGGGCTACAGCGGCCAGGCCCGCTGGGAGTGGATTGCCGCCATCAAAGACGCCGTGAAAATCCCGGTGATCGGCAACGGCGACATCCGCAGCCCCGAAGACGCCTGCGCCATGGTGACGCAGACCGGCTGCGACGCAGTGATGATCGGCCGCTCCGCCCCCTCGAACCCCTGGATCTTCCGCCAGATCGAACAGTACTGTGCAGGGATGAGAAATTCCGCGGAGAGCGAGAATCGGGAAGGGCACGACTTCAGTCGTGCTGTAAACGCGAACCTGGTGGAAGCGGCTTTAGCCGCTGAGGGCCGCTTTCCCGGGCACGTTCCCTCAGGGGCTAAAGTCCAAGACTTTCGTAGTACGGATGGCACGGCTGAAGCCGTGCCCTTCCCGTCCGTGATGCTGCCGAAAACGGGATTGGGAAGAAAGCTCTATGAAGAACCTTCTGAAGCCGACCGCTACCAGATGATCCGCACCTACTTCCAGATGCTGATCGAAGAAGAACTCCCCGACGCCGTCGGGAAAATGAAGCAGTTTGCCAGCTGGTTCACCCACGGTGTCCCCGGCGGAGCACACCTGCGGAAAGAAATCTACGAATCGAAGGCCGCACCCGAAGTCCTGACGCGTGTAGAAGATTTCTTCGAAGCGCGGTTATTCGGCGCAGCTAAGTTTCAGTAAGGTAAGTTTTCGTCCACAACTAATCGATGTCACAGCTGCGATTAAGAAATGACCGCGCCTTTACCTCGCTTCCTCAGTTCGGATAGCGTCAGTCCTGCCTTAGCAAAGTATGTTTCGGCGGCGGCCGCATCCGCGAAGTGATCTAACAACCCTTCGCGCATTATCTTGAGGAGGCTCCCTCGAATGATGAAGCTCGCTGCCTCCGCAAGAACTTCGAGCAAGTTCAGTTCGCCGTTGAAGCCCTGCCGCAATTTCTGTTGGAAAAAGTGGTCGGGAATTCTGTCCCCGTGCGCTATGAAATTCCGAATTTTGTAGAGCCGGTCGAGAACGTCCGTTACCGTGATCTTGGGTTGCTCGAGCAAGTTCGAGATGTCCCCCGGCTCATAAATTGATCGGTTTGCCCCAAGGAACCACTCAATTCGCGCCTTCGCCACCATACTGCCCCGGTGTTCCTGATTGTGGGAGGTGTAGATCGATTCAATCGCCGACGCCCAAAGGATGTATCGAGCTTTCCAGGACAGATGCTGGAAGTATCCGAGTTCGTGGAACTGGACCGCCATCCGGAACTTCCAAAATTCGTTACGCATAGCACGCAAGAACGACGGAGCGTATCTTCTAAGTTCTAGTGCATCCACATTCCGCAAATGAAAAAATCGATGAGCGTAAGGAACCTCATGATTCTCAACGGGGGAATCGAATCCAAGGACATCAAACGTACCGTCTGCTCTTATGCCTCCCCAGATTAGCTGGGCCGACTGCCGCATCGGTCGTATCAATCGGAGACACGCTGCCACGTTCCGTACGAGGTCACCAGACCTCGTGCTGTGGGCCTCCTCACCAATCCAATTTCCTTCAGCGTCCGTATACGACTCTGGAGTGTATCGGTGAACGAGGGCACACGTTACACCCCCTAGCTGCTTAACCGCATCCGAACCCATCCTCTTTTTGACGAACTCAAAGGTGTCGGACCGTAACAGGGACGAGACGTCCTCTATTCGTACGCCCTCAATGACATCAAACGGCAGTACCGACTTATCAAATACCTCGTCATCAACGCCACCTGCAAGACCGTAGATCTCGTACAGCGAAAAGCGCTGAGGAATGTTTCGCTTTGTCACAATACTTGCCCCTAGGTTGACCATCAGCCCTCCGACACTTCCGCTACCGTCATCACACTCCCTTCGCAACCATCTTTCCCAAGTCGTCTTTCTCCAGATACGCCCACGGTGTTTTCGCATCGTGCGTGAACACCGTCAGCCACTTCTCCGGGATCGCCTCAGAATAATATTGCTTTTTGCTCTCGATCGTCTGCAGCGGATACAGGTCGAAGGCCATCCCCCAAGTCAGGTCGGCGTGCGCTGTCGTCGGGATTAGATCCGAGATATAACAAGCCGTCTTGCCTTGGCTCTGCACGATTATCGCCTGCATATGCGCAGTGTGCCCGGGATAAGTTTTCACCGAAATGCCCGGCGCAATTTCTTCGCCGCCCTTGAGTAGCGTCATCTGCCCGCTCTCGACCAGCGGATCGTAGTTCTCGGAAATGAAGCTGATGCTATCCCTCTCGCTGGGATGTCGCGAGTAATGCCACTCTCCCTCGGGCGCAAAGTATTTCGCACGCGGAAATGTGGCCACGACCCCGCCCTTCTCGTCGCGCACGGTATTCCATCCGCAATGATCAAAGTGGAGGTGCGAGTTGATGACAATATCGATATCCGCGGGCGCGATCCCTCCTGCCGCGAGATTGTCGAGCAACTGCGCCGGCTGTCCGTAAAACTTCGCCATCCGCGGCGAAAGCTTGTTGCCCATCCCGGTCTCGACCAGCACGACTTGTTTGCCAGTGCGGATGAGCAAGGAGTTGAGCCCGGTCGTGACGTAGTTCTTCTCGTCAGACGCAACCCTGCGCGACCACATCACCTTGGGCACGACACCAAAAAATGCGCCCCCATCCAGCGGATAAGTGCCGTCTGAAAAAATGCTGAGCTCAAAATCTCCAAGCTGAAGCTTGTGCATAAAGCCAGTGTGCCACATCGACTTTATTGGCCACGGATGTGCTCGGATCTTCACGGATCAAAGTCTTGAAATTCCTTTTTCGCAATCCGTGGCAATCGCTGAGGATCCGCGGCCAAGAAGTTCTCAGAAATCCACAGCATTTTTGTTCAATCTTGTGACATCTGACCTTGTTTTACAATTTCAAGTGGGGCATGATAGCGACCGGCGTCGCCGTGAGTGAACCCAGCGCGGCCCTCGCCAAGTCCTTTGTTTTCAAGACTTTGACCTCTAACCCCTTGGGGCTCAAGATTTTGCAGACACATTTTGTAAACCCCGCGCCAGTCGCGGGTTTCAGAGGCTAGGGGGGAGGGGGGGTGAGGGTACTAATCAGTAAACTTCCTGCTTTGAAAGTCACTTTTCTCGAATTGCCGGCAAAATTTTGGAGAAATTCTCACTTTTGTTATCGCGCGGACCTTCCTGCATCTCCCTGGCATAAACGCTGAACCACAGAGGACACAGAGATCACTGGGGAATTCGCTGTGTTCCCTGTGGTTGAATGGTTTGCGTTAGCCTTTCCCCATGCAGCGGCCTGCAGGCGTGACTGTCATTTCGATTCTCTTCTTTGCGGCCGCGATCTATCTCTCTACGATTGCTGTAGTGAAGCTAGTCGCGCCTGACGCGATCACGCTGATGAGCAGTGCGCAGTTCATGTATGGACTGGAACTCGCAGGCTCATACATGGCGTTCTTGATTGGCGTCGGTTATGCGCTGATTGCCTTGGGATTATTTCGCCTGCACAATTGGGCGCGTTGGGCCGCGATGCTCGTGATGGTCATCGGAGTCGCGTGGCTCGTCCCGAAGATCTCGATGGCAGAGTTGGGCGTGCCTGTGTTCTGGTACGGATTGCAGATTGCTCTGCGCGCCGCGGCTGCGTGGTATCTCGCGCAAGCGCCAGCGGTGATCGACAGCTTCGCAGCGAAATCCTGACTAAGTCACGGCCACGGATTTGCACGGATCAACACGGATAATTCTCCAAGGATTTATCCCGCAAGATCCGTGGCGTTTCTTATTCTTCGTGCAGTTCCCGGATCCAGATGTTGCGGTAGCGGAGCGGATCGCCGTGATCCTGCAATTGCAGTGGACCCTTGTCCGGACCTGGCTTATATGGTGGGCGTTCGCCGTGCGCGGTTGGCCCGGTGAGTTCAACATTGTCTTGCACGAGGACTCCATTGTGCAGGATGGTTACGCGAGCCGGACGAAGCAGTTTGCTGCCGCTGAATCGCGGGCCGTGAAAGATGATGTCGTAACTCTGCCACTGCGCCGGAGGACGCGAAGCATTCACCAGTGGAGGATATTGTCCGTAGACTGCTGAAGCCTGGCCATCGGCGTAAGTCTTGTTCTCATACGAGTCGAGCACCTGAATCTCGTAGAGGCCCATCAGGAAGACGCCGCTGTTGCCGCGCTCCTGGCTCTCTCCCTTGCCCGGTGAAGGTTCGGTGAATTCGACGTGCAGTTGGCAATCTCCGAAAGCATCGCGCGAGGAGATGTTGCCGGTCTTGGCCACGACTTCCATGTAGCCGTTCTGGACCTTCCATTGCGCGGGCTTTCCGTCCTTGTCGACCCACTTCGACAGGTCTTTGCCATCAAAGAGCACGACCGCGTCTGAAGGAGCGCGTCCGGGTGTTTCCTGCGTGCTCGCGGTTCCCGGATCGACGATTGGAGGCAAAGGGCGATTGAGATCGTGGATTTTCCATTTCATAGGAGCTTGAGCCGGAGAAAACTGAGAGAGAAAAAGAGTTGAGATCAGCAGCAGGGAATGTTTTCGCATCAGAGGCGCCTCGGACCGGAGAACATCATACGCGAATCATGCAGTGAATGCGTGAGTCGCATTGTCATCCCGAGCGAGGCGAGGGATCTGGGTTCTTGCCGACACGGCAATTACGGCCAGCGCATGCAAGACCCCAGGTCCCTCGCTTCGCTCGGGATGACAGAGCAGGTCGTCAACCGGGTCGTCAACGCTTTGCTTTGGCTGGTTCTTTCTCTCCGACGCGCTTGCTGACCGCGAATGTCATCTTGCCGGCCTTTTTGTCGGCGTCGACGATGATGTGATCGCCGTGCAGGATTTCGCCGTCGAGAATCTTGAGGGCGAGCGGATCCTGCACCAGCTTCTGAATCGAGCGCTTCAAGGGACGAGCGCCGAAGTTTGGGTCGTAACCTTGAGTGAACAGAAGTTCTTTTGCTGCGTCCGTCAGCTCGAGCGAGATCTTGCGGTCGGCGAGCAGGCGACGAACATCTTCCAGGCGCAAGTCGATAATCTTGACCAACTGCTCCTTGCCCAGCGGGCGGAAGATGATGATGTCGTCGACGCGGTTCAGGAACTCGGGCTTGAAATGCGTGTGCAGCGCATTCATCACCTGCTGCGAAGCTTCTTCAAACTGCGCGTCGGAGCGCGAACCTTCGCCTTGCAGGAAGGCCGACCCGATGTTCGAGGTCATAATCAGGATCGTGTTTTTGAAGTCGACGACGCGGCCTTTGCCGTCGGTGAGGCGTCCATCGTCCATCATCTGCAGCAGGATGTTGAAGACATCGGGATGCGCCTTCTCGATTTCGTCGAAAAGCACAACCGCGTAAGGACGGCGACGAACCTGCTCGGTGAGTTGTCCGCCTTCTTCGTACCCGACATAGCCCGGAGGCGCGCCGATGAGTCGAGAGACGGAATGCTTCTCCATGTACTCGGACATGTCGATGCGCAACAACGCGTGCTCGTCGTCGAAGAGGAATTCGGCGAGTGCTCGAGCGAGTTCGGTCTTGCCGACGCCGGTTGGGCCGAGGAAGATGAACGAGCCGATCGGACGCTTGGGATCGCTGAGGCCCGCGCGAGAACGGCGAATGGCATTCGCGACTCGCTCCAACGCAGGATCCTGGCCGACGACGCGCTGGCGCAGGCGTTCTTCCATGGTAACCAGCTTTTTGACTTCGCCTTCGAGCATCTTCGAGATCGGGATTCCGGTCCACTTGGAGACGATGCGCGCGACGTCTTCTTCGTCGACTTCTTCTTTGAGCATGCGCTTGCCGCCCTGGTTTTCCATTTGCTTGCTGAGCTTGGCGAGTTCCTGTTCAGCCTGCGGAATGAGTCCATAGCGAATCTCGGCGACGCGCTCGTTGTTGCCTTTGCGTAACTCGGATTGCTCTTCGACCTTGAGCTTTTCGATCTGCTCTTTGAGGGCGCGAACGCGAGCGATGAGGTCTTTTTCTTTCTTCCAGTTCGCCTTCAGCGTGTTGGATTTTTCGCGAATCTCGGCAAGTTCCTTCTCGATGATGGCGAGGCGTTCACGGGAGTTTGCGTCATCTTCTTTCTTGAGAGCTTGTTTTTCGATCTCAAGCTGCGTCGCTTTGCGATCAAGCTGGTCGATGTCAGTCGGCAGCGAGTCGATCTGAATGCGCAGCGAGGAAGCGGCCTCGTCGATGAGATCGATGGCCTTGTCGGGCAGAAAGCGATCGGAGATGTAGCGGTGCGAGAGCGTCGCTGCGGCGACGATGGCAGAATCCTTGATACGGACGCCGTGATGCACTTCGTACTTTTCCTTCAGGCCGCGAAGAATCGAGATAGTGTCTTCGACATTGGGTTCACCGACGAAGACAATCTGGAAACGGCGCTCGAGCGCCGTGTCCTTTTCAATGTGCTTGCGGTATTCGTTCAGCGTCGTGGCGCCGACGGCGCGCAATTCTCCGCGAGCCAGCGCGGGCTTGAGCATGTTGGAGGCGTCAATTGCGCCCTCCGCAGCTCCGGCGCCGACGAGGGTGTGCAACTCGTCGATGAAGAGGATGATCTGGCCTTGCGAGTCCTCGATTTCCTTGAGGACGGCTTTGAGACGGTCTTCGAATTCGCCGCGATACTTTGCGCCGGCGAGCATCGCGCCAAGGTCGAGGGCGACTACGCGCTTGTTTTTCAGCGCCTCGGGCACGTCGCCGGAGATGATGCGCTGGGCGAGTCCTTCGACGATGGCAGTTTTGCCGACGCCGGGTTCGCCGATCAGTACCGGATTGTTCTTGGTGCGGCGTGATAGAACCTGGACGACGCGACGGATTTCTTCATCGCGTCCGATAACGGGATCGAGCTTGCCGCGGCGGGCCTGCTCGGTGAGGTCGCGAGCGTATTTATCCAGAGCCTGGAATTTGGCTTCGGGATTCTGGTCGGTTACTTTTTGGGAGCCACGCACGACTGCGAGCGCCTTCAAGATTGCGTCGTTGGTAGCGCCGTGGGCAGCAAGGATCTGCTGTGCCGGGTCACGCTTGAGCTGGGTGATCGCCAGCAAGAGGTGCTCGGTGGAGACGTACTCGTCTTTGAAATTGGAGGCCTCTTTAAACGCCTGCTCCAGCAGCTTGTTGACTTCGTTGGAGAGCGTGGCCTGGACGGATTCTCCGGAGACCTTGGGGAGTTTCTCGATCTCTTTGTAGACTTCGGCCAGGACGGCTTGCGGGCCGATGCCGATCTTTTCGAGCACCGGCGGAACGATGCCTTCATGGTCTTCAAGCAACGCGGCGAGCAGGTGAAGCGGGCGCAGTTCGGGATTACCGTGCTCCGAGGCGAGCTGGTTCGCACGCTGGACCGCTTCCTGCGCTTTAACGGTGAATTTGTCCCAACGGATTGGCATTTATATACTCCATTTCTTTGAACTGCTATTCGCCATGCGCTATTGCGCCGAGGCCTCGCAAGAAATCGGAAGGCGCTCGATCTTGTCCGACGAGGCTAGCGAGCTCTTCGCCATCGACACATTTCGGCGTCTCCGATCGCCTTGAGAAGAGAACTCAAAACTAATCTCGCGACGGGTACCTGTTTCGAGCCAACCCCGCAAGATCGCGTGCAGTGCAGCTCGTGAAGCATTGGGCGCACCTCCCTTGCGGTGAATGCTTAGATATTTCTGCGCCTCACATTGCAGTGTTTCGCGTTGCACTGTCGACCAGGGATCATTGAAGCCTGGCACGAGGACTAAGTGCACTAGCGCGAGCGAGCGGCTTCGGTCACGAAGCTTTTCCAGAATTTCGACTTTCTCGGTAAAGCTCAAGGCGACCAATCGTGCACGCATTTTGGTTTACTCATTTTTCGTCTTCTAGGTACTTACGTTCGAATTCTTCCCACTTGGCGGTAACAAAGCGTGGCGTTCAAGAATTCTCTGGAGCTTCGTTCGATTCAATTGCTCCTTGCTCGACAAATTGCAGTATGCGCTTGTGATCCTTCGATCGTCCGATTCGCAATGCGATCGCGACCAGGTGCTCAGCCGACATGACCCAAGTGGCGATGCCCTCGACGTTGTGGAAACAGCCTCCGCTACGCCTCGGTTTCAAGATCACTTGCTGGGCGGAAGAAACTGAACGGCCAGCCGCCGATCTCGATGTATTCATCTATGAACTTTGCCGCCATGCGATTTGAGATAGTCGTAGATCGGGGCAGACTGAGTAGAGCAATCCGCGGGCAGAAGTCCCTGGAAACGTGACGAAAGATGTCCAGGTCAATCGTCGCAGCGGGCTCGAGGTAGAACGTCGCACCGACCGCTCCGCCAATGGCGTATTTGCCGATGACTCCGTCGGCTTGCATCTGGTTGATGGCTTCGAGTGTGGCCTTCACGGATTCATGTCTCCGTAAACATTGTGGACTAACTACCGTATCGCGCCAAGCACGGATGCTGAAAGAAAACGGGAGGCGGTCACCTCTGACGCCTCCCGCTGACCTCAGGGGCTTAAGCCCTAAGTCAAATTCCGCCCTTAACGGCACGACTAAAGTCGTGCCGTTCCCGACCTTCGTGCCTTTCGGGATTCGTGTCGTGCCCGAAGTCGTTCTCAGGCTCGCTCGGCCTCGCCTTTGCGGGGCGGACCCTTCGGCTTCGATCAGGGCAAGCTGCGCCCGCCCCTACATGAGCTGTTATGCGGCTTTGCTGGGGGCTTTGCTTTCCAGGGTCTTTTCGCTGCCCTGCTTTTCCGAGCCGATGTTGACCTTGATCTGCTTCGGCTTGGCTTCGGCCTTTTTGGGCAGAGTGATCTTCAGCACGCCTTTGTCGTAGTTCGCCGAAACGTTCTCGGTGTCTACGGTCGTGGGCAGAGTGAAGGTGCGGGTGAAGGAGCCGTACTGGCGCTCCACGCGGCGGTAGTTCTCTTCTTTCTCTTCCTTTTCGATCTTGCGCTCGCCGTGCACGGTGAGGGTGTTGTTCTCCACGCGGACGTCGATGTCTTTCTCGTCGATTCCGGGCACTTCGATCTTCAGAGAGACCTTGTGCTCATCTTCATAGACATCAACGGCAGGGGCGAAGCTCGATGTGGTCAGAGCCTCATCCTGGCCTGCACCGCTGTAGGAATCGCGGAACACGCGGTTGATGCGGTCCTGCAGGGTGGCAAACTCACGAAATGGCTCCCAACGGGTTAATACGGTCATGGTGAAATCCTCCTTCATAAATTTGGTTAAGTCAGAAAGTTTGATTTTGCGACCGGGCTGTGAGGCACCTCTTGGCAAATGACTTCAGGGGCTAAAGCCCGTGTCATTCGTTGCTTCCAAGACGGCGCTGAAGCGCCGCTCTTCCACTTGAAGCGCCCATGCTTCACAGGGCCAGTCACTTCATTAGACGCATAGTTAGCGTAAAAGAAGCATAAAAGTTGAGTATGTTATTGTCAATATAAAAATTATGCCTATTTTCATTAGCTTACGGATGCAATCAGGCACTTTAGGTAGGCTGTTTCGGGGACGTTGAGCAGAACAGGGTGGTCTTTGGCTTGGCCCCGGAGCTCGATCAGGCGAAGGCTGCGGTGGGCGTCGAGGGCGGCGCTGGCGAGCATATTTAGGAAATCGGACTGGCCGACGTGATAGGAACAGGAGCAGGTGACGAGGATGCCGCCGGGACGGAGCATCTTGAGGGCTCGGAGATTGAGCTCTTTGTAGCCGCGAAGCGCAGTATCGAGGTCGCGCTTGCTCTTGGCGAACGCGGGTGGGTCGAGAACGATAGTGTCGTAGTGACGGTCGGAGGAGGAGTAGTCCTTGAGCAGGTCGAAGGCGTTGGCCTCGATCCAGTCAATCTCTTTTCCTTTCAAGAGTGATTGATTCAGCGTTGCGTTCTGGTCGGCTACCTCGAGGGCGGGACGGGAGCTGTCGACGCCCGTGACTAGGGAACAATGGGGGGCGAGATGGAGAGCGAAGCCTCCCTGATAGCAGAAGACGTCGAGCGCTTCTCCGTGGGCGTAGTGGGCGGCGGCGGCATAGTTCTCGCGCTGGTCGAGGAAGGCGCCGGTCTTCTGGCCCTGAAGAGCGTCGTAATGGAATTGGACGCTATTCATAGTGAAAGTTGTGGCGGTCTGGCTGCCGAGTAAGAGGCCGGAAGCGCGCGCGGGAAGAGTTTCCAGTTCACGTACGCGTGGGTCCACGCGCTCGATGATTGAAACGGGCTTGAGAGAGTTCGCTAATTCAGAGATGACGGCCTCGCGAAAAAGGTTGGCGTCCATAGCCTGGGTGAGAATTTGGAGAGAGAGGATGTCGCGGTAGCGGTCGACGATGAGTCCGGGGAGAAAGTCGGCTTCGCTGAAAATGAGGCGGTAGGCGTCGGTGTCGCGGACCAAGGGCTCGCGATAAGAGATGGCGTCGTCGATGCGTTGGCGGATGAGGGTGGGGAAGTCCGCGACTTGGTCGGTTGAGATCATGCGGACGGCGATTTGGGAGGAGGTAGAGTAGAGGGCCGTGCCCATGGGCTTGCCGCGGTGATCGGTGACTCGGACGACGGCGCCGGGGTCGACGTTGTCGGCGGAGACGATGTCGGAGCGGTAGACCCAGACGTGTCCGGCTTTGAGGCGGGTGGTGCCACGGGGAGAAACTTTGACCGTGGGGACGGGTTCGGGGGCTTTGGGCATGGTGTCATCTTAAACGCTAGGGGTCGGGTCGCTGTCGGCAGGGTCGAGCTTGCGCTCGACGACCGGGCCAATGGGCCCGGTCCTACATGATCAAATACAACTCAAACAGCAAAACCTGGACAGCCGATGGCGGCTGTCCCCACATTCCCTCTTCCAACATTCACTTTCCCCTTCGATTTCTGCCGTTCAACTAACGTGACTTACGCAGGAGGAAGATCATCTGCTCAGCGGTGTCGTCGAGGGGAGTTTTGGCGAAGGAGCCGTATTCGGCTATGGGCTCGAGGCCTGCCAGGAGGAACAACGCGCGGAGGTGGGGGTAGGTGTAGTAGCAGAGGCGGAAGGGTTCGGTTTCTTCCTGGATGAGTTCGCCTGCCTGGTAGGTGCGGAAGATGAAGGTGAAGCTGAAAATCTGGTTGATCTTGTCGATGGAATCTTTGCGAAAGAAACGGCGGACGATTTTGGTGCGGTCGGAAGATGGGGACCATTCCATCTCGGGGACTTCTTCTCCGATTTTGGTCCAGATCATTTCAAACTTGGGGTAGAAGACGTCGAAGGCAAGCGTTCCCTGGTCGGTGAGATGGGCGGCGGCGGTTCTGAGCGCGGCGACCTGGTCCTCAACGGTGAACATGTGCTGCATCGGGCGGAAGGGGATCATCACCAGGGGGAACTTTCGATTGAGGCAGAAGGTGCGCATGTCGCCTTCCTGCACGGTGACGAGTTGGCGGACTTCCTGGGGCTCGCGGGCGAAATGTTCTTTGAGGATCTTGAGCATGGGAAGGGAGTTGTCGACTCCGCAGATTTCGATGCCTTTGCGGGCGATGGGGAGCAGGACGCGTCCGGTGCCGCAGGCGATTTCGAGAACTGGGCCGCGGGATTGGGTGGCGAGATCGAGGTAGAAGGGAAGGTCGACTAAATCTTGTTTTGCGGCGTAGGCAGCGTCGTAGTACTTGGCGATGATGTGATAGGTGTCGACGGGGGACATCAAGGCTTCTCCTGAAAGCGGTGGAGAAATCCTAAATCAACAGCGCCGAGAGTGGCGCGCTGCAGGGTCGAGCTGGCGCTCGACGACCGGGCCAATGGGCCCGGTCCTACACAAACAAGACACAAGCAAAACCTGGACAGCCGATGGCGGCTGTCCCCACATAAACCTAATTCCAAACAAATCTAGCTGGCGGCTTGTTCGGTGGAGGTTACCGGGGCGGAGGGCTTCACGTGCGATCCCGCGGCGGCTTCATGACGGGCGAGATCGAGATCGAAACGGAGGGAGTCCAAGGCGACCATGGGGAGCTCGGTGCCGAAGTTGTCGAGTTCGTCCTCACTCCATCCGCCATTGAGACGCATGGCCCCGGTGATGTCTTCGGGAAAGGCTTGGCGGTAGTCGCCTTCGCGGATGAGAATGTCACCGATGAGGCGTCCGGTGTGGACGTCATAGACGCGGCGGCTGGACTGTCCACGGGCGGTGGTCAGGCAGAGGAATACTTCGCCGATGTCGCCGAACTCTGCGCGGTAGTACCAGGCTTGGGGAGCATCGATCTTGGGATGATGGCGTTTGGCGCGGGTCGTGGAAGGCTTGACGTCCTGCATCTCTTCAGCGGGATTGAAATACAGGATGCGCTGGCAAGAGTCGCAGACAATGGTTTGCTGGCCGGAGCGGACTTCGTTATAGGTCTGCGGGCGAAGCATGACGCGGCAGGCCATACATTTTTGATCGCGGACTTCGGAAAGGCCGCTGCCGCGGAATTTGGAGACGCGCTCGTAGTGGCGGAGCAGGTCCTCGTTAACGCTGGTGCGGATCTGATCGCGCTTGGCGCGCCATTCGGTCAGGAGCTTCTCGTCCTTCGCGGTAAGGAGCCGGGCTTCTTCCTTTTCTTTTTCGATCTCGGCAGTTTCGGCTTTGAGCTCAGCCTGTGCGGCTTTGACTTCTTTATCGCGGGCGTCGGCGTTGACCATCAGCTCGAGAATCTTGTCTTCGTTGGCGGCGATTTCCTTCTCGGCGAACTGGATCTCGTGGAGTAGAGCTTTGTACTGGTCGTTGGTCTTCACGTCGAGCGACTGGTCGCGATACTTGGAAATTTTTCCGCGGAGGTCGCTAATGGCGGTGTCGTACTTGCGGCGGGCGGCTTCGTCGGCCTTGACCGCGGTCTGCGCCTTTTCCAGTTCGGCCTTGGTGCCGGCCAGCTTCTGCTCGATGACGGCGACGCGCCTGGGGAATTCGGCGACTTCGTCCTGCAGACGGCGGATTTCCTTATCGGTATCTTGCAGTTTGAGCAGGTTTTCTATGTCGGGAAGCATTGATTATCTGTTGATTCTAACACGCGGGGGAGCGTGATTTCGGGCCTTCGGACGAGAAGGGTTGGAGGCGGTTTAGTACTGGGAATCAGTTCAGCCCTTGCAGCAGGTAGAGTTCGGAGAGCTGGCGAAGGGTGTTGTAGGCGTAGGACTGGCCGTCAGGTGTCGTCGCAACACGGGTGAGACCGAAACCTCCGGTGGGGTCGTGCATTTCGAGTGTCCTGATCAACTGCCGCTGACCGCTGTCGGTGTGCAGGCGATAGACAGCTGCGGACAGGCCTTTGACATCGACGATCAAGGCTACTTTGCCATCATCGGAAACTTGAAGCACCCTCTCGTTAGGCTGGATACCCTTCATTTCCCGTGCGGGCGCGCCGGTGTCGAGGGGAAGCAGATCGGGAAGGGGCTTGTCGCTGCGCACGATCAAGAACTTTCCATCTGGAGTTGCGACGCTTCGGGTGCCCTCGGGCGTGAGCGGCTGAAGCTTGCCCGAAGCGTGGTCAAATGAAAAGCTGCGAGCTTGATGCCCTGGTTCGTTAGCCACGAAAACCACGCGACGACTATCAGAAGAGAATCCTGAGGGTGTTAGATTTTCGATTCCTGACGGCTTGAGTTCAAGGGCTTCACCGGCGCCGGTCGGTATCAGCCAGAAACGAGGAGGCACAGCGGGAGTAATCGCGAGGACCCATTTCTGATCGGGCGAAAGGGCAATGGCATAGCCTTCGCCAAGGCGAACCGCAGCGGAGCCGTCCGTCTTGCGGATAAAAATTGTTCCCCGCGAGCCTCCGCCCTTTCCGCCTTCATGAAAAACGACTTGCTTGCCATCGGGCGAAAAGGCGCCCAGCACGGCGCGGTCGAGCCAGGTGAGCTCTCTCTCGGGAGTCTTGGGATCCGTAAAGAATATTTTTCGTTCGCGATCGTCAATCGCGATGACTGCTGTGCCGTCGGTGGAGACGTCGTGCAAGGTCAAATCGCCTGGGGCCGCAGCCAGAAGGCGGAAGTCTCCAGACATGCTCACGGCCATGAGGCGCCGGGCGATGGTGGTGGCCGTCGGGTCAGCGGTGAACCATACTTCGTCGTCCTTTGGAGACCATGCGAGCCCGTAGAGACTGGCGAAATCTCCGAAGGCTTTCACGTTGGTCCCATCGGAATTCGTGATGATCACGGAGCCGCGGTCGTCGCCTCTCGACGGATGTTGACAAAATGCGATTCGCTTGCCGTCGCGCGAGATGCGGGGATGGCTGATCCAGGCGGGCTGGGGTACTTGGTAAATGACCTTGCCAGCGGGATATTCGATACGGTTGTCTTTGTCCACCGTCCGCACGACAAGCAAGCTGGAGCCATCCGGAGACCAGTCGGACCATTCCACGTTCTCCAGCATTTCCCGGGGCGCGGTTCCGCCTGTCAGGGGAGTGCGACCCAAGGTGCCGACGGTTCCGAACAGGCCCGGCAGCGTGGCGGGCTTCAGGGAAACGGCCATTTCGGCCTGGGAGGAGATGGCAAGCAGGTCGACCTGACTGAGGCCGACAGGCCGGGATTCGATGCTGTCCTGGCGGGTGGAGAAAAGTTCGGGAGGGCTGCCGCCCCATGCGGCGCTGTAGATGATGGTGCGATTGTCGGGGGCAAAGCGCGCACTCAGGACCGTTCCTTTGCGGAAGGTCAGCTGGTGGTACGTGACCTCGGATGATTTTTTCGCCTTGTGTCCGAGAAGGTAGCCCACGCCAATTCCTAGCGCAACAAGCAGAGCCACGATCGGAATCTGAAACCGGCGCACGCTCTGGATCGCGGTGGGTTTGGCGACCATACCCGCGGCGGACCCGGAGTGTTGAGACAGCGCCTCGAGATCGAAGGCGAGATCGCGGGCGGACTGAAAGCGCTGTTCGGGATTCTTCTCGAGGCAATGACGAGCGATGCGCTCGAGTGCCGGAGAGATGTTGCGATTCAACTGGGTCAGCTCGGGCGGGTCCTCTTTCAAAATGGCCGTCATGGTTTCGGCGGCGGTATCGCGGCTGAAGGCTCGCTGGCCGCTCAACATTTCGAAGAAGATGGCTCCGAAGGCGAAGATGTCAGATCGATGATCGACGCCCATGCCGCGTATCTGTTCGGGCGACATGTAGCCCGCGGTGCCCAGGACTTGTCCGGCCTCGGTGAGCGCGACGTCGACCGAGGTGAGGGTTTGGGCAGCGTTTTGTTCTGAGCTGGTGCGCGCAACCTTGGCGAGGCCGAAGTCGAGGATCTTTATGCGGCCTTCTTTGGTGAGGAAAATGTTTTCCGGCTTCAAGTCGCGATGGATGATGCCCTTGTCGTGGGCAGCAGCCAAGCCTTCGGCAATCTGAATCGCGATCTCTGTGGCTTTGCGCGGTAGATAAGATGCCGCCGCGCAGGCGCTCCCGTAAGGTCTCACCTTCCAGCAGCTCGCAGACCATGTAAGGCGAGCCATCATGCGTTCCGATATCATGCACGGCGAGAATGTTGGGATGATTGAGAGCAGCGACGGAACGGGCTTCCTGCTCGAAGCGGCGCAAACGGTCAGCGTCCGCCGCAAAGGACGCGGGAAGAACTTTGACGGCGACGATGCGATCGAGGCGGGAGTCGCGGGCGCGATAGACCTCGCCCATACCGCCGGCGCCGAGCGGTGCAAGGATTTCATACGGGCCGAGTTTCGTGCCGCTGGTGAGCGCCATTGGTGAGCGGCCATTATAGCGGAGGGCGGCGTTGCTCTCGCACCGTTGGCGGGTTGCATTGTTGCTCTGCCCGCAAGATCCCTCCCTCCGCCTGAAAAACGGCTCTGGTCGGGATGACGGCATGACCTTCTTGGTTTTGTTTCTTCAATTGTGATCCGCGCGAAAGGGGCTGCCGCGGTGTACACTCTTTCGTTCAACCGTTGTGGTTCTGCGGTTACTTCTTCCGTGAGGTCGCTTCGTGAAAAGACAGACTCCTTTCTGGTTTTCCTGTGCCCTGTTCATCGTCGCTTTCAGTGCTTCTACAGTAATAGTGCGAGCGCAGACGACTCCCACCAAACCGCTGACCATTGAAACTCTGTATCAGCCCGGAGGATTGGGCGGACGCGGTCCGGAAACGACTGAGTGGAGTCCGGACGGAAGCAAGCTTACGTTTGTGCAGCGCGATGAAAAAGGAGAGAAGGGCGAGTTGTGGTATGTGAACGCGGCGACGGGTGAGAAGAGCGTTCTGGTCAGCTCGGCCAAGCTCGCATCGCTCGACCCCGATGTGAACAAGGTGAAGAACGAGCGCGAAAAAGAGCGGCTGACGCGGTATCACGTAGCGGCATATTTATGGGCTCCGGATTCGAAGCATCTCATTTTTGATTCGCAGGGACAGTTGTGGCACTACGATCTGGGAACGCAGACAGCGGTGCAGTTTACGTCGGCTCCCGAACCCAGCGGCGATCCCAAGTTCTCACCAGATGGAAACCACCTTGCCTACACGCGCAAACACAACTTGTATGTCCGTCCCGTTAACGGCAAGGAAGAGAAGGCGCTGACAAAGGACACCGGCGAGAACCTGTTTAACGGGGACATTGATTGGGTATACGCGGAAGAGTTGGGCGTGCGCAGTAACTATTTCTGGTCGCCCGACAGCAAAGAAATCGTATTCCTGCACATGGACGAGACCAAGGTGCCGATTTATCCGATTACCGACTGGATGACCACGCACCCGACTGTCGATAACGAGAAGTATCCCAAGGTGGGCGATCCGAACCCGGTGGTGAAGCTGGGCGTGGCAGATGCTGACAAGGGGAAGGTGCGATGGATTTCGCTGACCAGTGATGAGGAAGCTTATATTCCGCGGTTTGGGTGGGTGCGGGACGGCGTGATTTGGGCGGAAGTGTTGAACCGCACGGAAGACAAGATGGACCTGTACTTCGTAGACGCGAAATCGGGCAAGTCGCGGATTGTGCTGACTGAGACGACTCCGGGAGCGTGGATTGACTTCGAGCACGTGGAAGTTAAGTTTCTGAAATCCAGTGGGCAGTTTCTATGGCCGAGTTGGCGCGACGGGAACATGCACATTTACCTGTACAGCTTTGACAAGCAGAATCCGATGGGCGCAGATGCAAAGCTGGAGCGGCAACTGACGACGGGTGATTTCGAAGTGATGGGGATTGAGGGCGTGGACGAAGCCGCTGGAACCGTGTTCTTTTCGGCGAACAAGGATGATCCGCGGCAGTTGCACATTTATTCGGTGCAGCTCGACGGGTCGGGATTCAAGGCCTTGACCACTGAAGAGGGAATGCATTTTGGGGATTTCAGTGAAGATGGCAAGCACTACACGCACATGTATTTTGGGCCGCAGAATTCTCCGAGCATTACGCTGTGCGCGGTGGGAGGGGCGTGCAATCCAGTCTGGCAGGCGCGGAATGTGATTGCGGATTATGGGTTGCGTGCGCCGAAATATCTGGAGTTCAAGGCGGATGATGGGACTGTGTTGTATGGACGGTTGCTGCTGCCTCCCGACGCACCGGCGGGCGCGAAGATTCCGCTGATCATCAATATTTATGGAGGCCCGGCGGCGCAGATGGTGAGGAAGTCGACGCCGGATCCGTTCGACGAAATTCTGGCGCGCAAGGGTTTCGCGATTTTTGCTGTCGATAATCGCGGAACGCCGGGGCGGGATCGAAAGTTTCAGACGGCGATCCGGCACGAGTTCGGCGCGGTTGAATTGAAGGATCAACTGACTGCGCTCGATCAGCTGTTGGCGCAGTATCCACAACTGGATAAGGATCGGATTGCGATTTGGGGCTGGTCGAACGGCGGGTCGATGACGCTGTATGCGATGACGCATTCGGATCGCTTTCGCGCGGGAGTGGCCGTGGCTCCGGTCACGAATCAGCTCAATTACGATTCGATTTACACCGAGCGCTACATGGGGCTGCTGAAGGACGACAAGGCCGGCTACGAACAATCAGATGTGACTGTGAACGCTGACAAACTGCATGGGGCGTTGCTGCTGGTGCACGGCACGAGTGATGACAATGTGCACTTCCAGAACAGCATCCAGATGATCGATGCACTGATCAAGGCGGGGAAGCAGTTCCGGCTGATGATTTATCCCAACAAGACCCACAGCATTGCTGGGAAGGATGCCAGGATTCATCTGTTCACGATGATCGAGGATCATTTTGAGAGGGAGTTGAAGGGTAGTACTCAGTAGGCGGGAGTCAGGCCTCAGCGGCACACACGAGCGGCTTCGAGCAACCGGAGCCGCTTTATTTGTGTCTGCCGGAGCCTTTGCGCGGACTCTCCTTGGATGAACTGGCCGTGGACGAACTCTCTTTCGAGGAACTGTCCTTTGAGGAGCTGTCCTTGGATGAGCTTTCTTTCGATGCGCCGTCCGACTTGGGCTTGTCGTCTTTCTTGTCTTTCGAGGAGTCGCCGCTCGAGGAGCCTGCCGACGAGGGTTTCTTGGCGTAGTCGGTGACGTACCAGCCGGAGCCCTTGAACTGGACGGCGGGGGCGGAGATCATTTGCTCGACCTGGCCGCCGCATTCGGGGCACTTCTTGACCATCTTGTCAGAGAATTTTTGTATTTTCTCGAAGCGGTGGCCGCACTTCTTGCATTCGTATTCGTAAAGAGGCATGAGTGTGAGACGGTTGTGAGGAACAACTCAGTTTCATATTGATTCTAGGGGGGCGAGAGGAATTGCGTCAATTCTGAAGGCCATTCGTTTTGTGTGGCGAGAAAGAAAGGGCGCAACCACGAAGGGCACGAAGGATCACGAAGGTGGCGCTTCGAAAATCGACTCACGACTGGAGGCTCAGATCGAGTTAGGTCAAGGTTTTTTCCTTCTGCAAGCGCTTCGGGGCGGTGTTGCGCCAGGCGGCTTCGATGGCCTTGCGCACAACGTCTTTGTCGGCTGCCTTCAGGACAATGCTGGTGGCGCCGCGACGTCCCCAGACGCCATTCACTGGGATGAAGGCTTCGGGATGATCCTTCGACAGATAATGCTGTTGCTCGGGCGGAAGCTTCACCATGGCGCGGGATTTGTCGGGGTAGCCGAGAGTAGCAAAGATCTTTCCGGCGACGCGGAAGTCAGGATGGTTCATGTGTGCGCGTTCTTCGGTTTCGGGAAGGGCTAGGGCTAGCTTGCGGAAATCGTTGGGGGTCATCAGTGCTCCTGGCTTGCGAAAATGACTTAACCACGAAGGACACTAAGGTACACGAAGGAACCCCTAGTATCTCCAGAAAGCTTTAACCGCTGAGGTGCTGGAAAGGTTACGGGTGGTAGACTTCCGGCCATGAAGGACGTGGACGCGGACCTCGATGATTTGGATACCATGCCGCAAGCGAACTCTGGCGCGGACAAGAATGATGTGTCGAGGCCTGCGCTCTATCTGGTGGGCACGCCGATCGGGAATCTCGAGGACATCACGCTGCGGGCCCTGCGAGTACTGAAAGAAGTGGACGTGATCGCCTGCGAGGACACGCGGCAGACGCAGAAGTTGCTCAATCACTATGCGATCGGGACTCGGACGACGAGCTATCACGAGCACAACGAGATGACGAAGTCGGCGGAACTGGTGAAAGAGATGCAGGAGGGGATGAGCGTGGCGCTGGTGAGCGATGCGGGGATGCCGGGGATTTCCGATCCGGGGTACCGGCTGATCACGCTGGCGATTCGGCATCATGTGCCGGTGGTGCCGATCCCGGGGGCAGCCGCATTTCTAGCGGCGCTGGTGGCGAGCGGGCTGCCTACAGATTCGTTTCGCTTCAACGGTTTTCTTCCGGCGAAGCGCGGAGAGCGACGGGCGGCGCTCGAGGCAATCAAGAGTTCTCCGCGAACACAGGTGTTTTATGAGGCGCCGCACCGGGTGGTGGATTCCCTAGAGGATGTCTGCGAGGTGTTGGGAGAAACTCGGCATGTGGTGATTGCGCGCGAGGTGACTAAGCTGCATGAGGAATTTTTGCGCGGGCGAGCCGGGGAAGTGCTGGAGAACTTGAAGTCGCGCGAGGCGGTGAAAGGCGAAATCACTTTGCTGATTGGGAAGGCAAGCGAAGAGGAAACCCGGCTAGGGACGGCCGCATCCGTCCGTCTGCCGGTGCGGCAGCGGGTGGAGCAGATCATGGCCGAAGAAAAAGTGGACGAGAAGGCGGCCCTGAAGAAAGTGGCTAAGGAGCGAGGGGTTTCGAAGAGCGAGGCTTACCGGGAGTTCCAGAGAAGCAGGTGAACAATCGTCGAGCTGCGCTCGACCGACAGCCGATGGCGGCTGTCCCCACATGAGCATCCTACTTCCCCGACAGTTCTTTCTTCACAATCTCGCTGACCATCTTTCCATCCACGCGCATGCCGGCGGCGGTGAACCTTGTCATGGCGTTTTTCATGACCGTCCCCATATCTTTCATGGAGGGGGAGCCCATCTCAGCGATAGCGGCTTTCACTCCCGCGACCATCTCTGCTTCTCCGGCAGCCTTGGGCATGTAGCTTTCGATCACGACGATTTCGGCGGCTTCTTTGTCGGCCATTTCCTGACGTCCGCCCTTGGTGAACTGGTCGACGGATTCTTTGCGTTGCTTGATTAGGGTGGCCAGGACAGCTTGGGATTCTTTTTCGTCGAGCGGCGACATTTTTTCAACCTGGCGGAGATGCAATGCGCTCTTGACCATGCGCAGGGTGGACAGGCGCGCTTCCTCTTTCGCCTTCATCGCAGAGACGATGTCTTTCTGGATCTGTTCGGTCAGGCTCATGAGGGGATTATAGTCGGTGGCGGGGTCGATGGCGGTTGGCAATGAAGGTCAAAACTCCCACTCTAGCCGCCAAGGACGCGGCTAGAATGGGGCACCCAGACATCGCGGTTTTTTCTGGCGAAAGGCGATACTTCATTGGTGCGTTGGGCATCAGATGGGCAGGAGGAACACACACATGGCACTACTTTCTATTTGGGCGCAGCTTGAGGCCAAGCCGGGAAAGGAAAAGGAAGTGGAAGAGTTTTTGAAGTCGGCGCAGCCTTTGGCGGAGCGAGAGCCGGGGACCGTAACCTGGTATGCGATCAAGATGGGGCCGGGGAAGTATGGCATCTTCGATACGTTTGCGGATGAGAACGGGCGCAATGCGCATTTGAATGGCGAGATCGCCAAGGCACTCTTCGCCAAAGCGAAGGATTTGCTCGCCAGCCCGCCCAAGGTTGATAAGCCTGAGATTCTCGCATCGAAGGGCGGACGCTAGGTTCGAGAACTCGCCTCCGGAATTCGTTTTCGATCGCACCAGGTTGACTGACTAACGGCCCCGGACGATGCGTCCGGGGCTACGTGTTTTTGTGTGACGCGGGTCACGGCGGGGGAATTGATTTTGCGATACAAAGTTGGTCAGCTCAACGTGCTGCAATGGCGCGGTTCCGGTAAACTTAACTATCCCTACTCATAAGGACATTGACTATGTTGCACAAGAATCGTCTTTTTACCCCCGGGCCAACGCCATTACTGCCGGCGGCGCAGACGGCCATGGCTTCGTTTACGGCGCATCACCGGACGGCTGACTTCCGTGCGCTGTTTCAGCGGGTGCTGGTCGATATGAAGGAATTTATTGGTACCAAGAGTGACGTGCTCGTTCTGGCGTGCTCGGGTACCGGCGTGATGGAGGCGTCAGTTTCAAACCTGACGTCGCCGGGAGACAAGGTCCTGGTGCTTACCGCCGGCAAGTTCGGCGAGCGGTGGACGGGGCTGGCCAAGGCGTTCGGCTGCAATGTTGATGTGCTGAGCGTCCCCTATGGCGAGACATTTTCTCTGGACGAAATTCGGGCAAGGGTGACCTCTGACCTGCGCGCGGTGTTTGTGCAGGCGACCGAGAGTTCGACGGGAGCGCGACACGATATTGAAGGCATCGCAAAAATCGTGCGCGGCCAGGGCGATGGCACGCTGCTGGTCGTGGATGCGATTACGGGGCTAGGGACGACTCATCTCAATGTCGATGGCTGGGGTGTGGACGTAATCATCGGCGGATCGCAAAAGGCGCTGATGATGCCGCCGGGCCTAGCCTACTGTGCGGTGAGCGAGCGCGCCTGGAAGCGTATGGATACGACGACTTCGCCTCGGTATTACTTTGACCTGCGCAAGGAGCGCAAGTCGGCGGCAAAGGGCGAGACAGCGTACACGCCAGCGACATCTCTGTTTGCAGCGTTGGGGGCGGCGTTAGAGTTTGTCCGCAACATGGGCAACGGGGATCTCTCCGCGGGGCGAGAGGAACTGGTCAACAACGCAGAGCTTTGTGCGGAGATGACTCGAGCGGGAGCGAAGGCTCTGGGGTTGAAGCTCTATGCATCGTCGCCAGCCGCAGCGTTAACCGCGATCAACGCGCCTGAAGGCATTGACTCCAGCAAGATCGTGAAGGAATTTCGCGAGGCGTTTGACGCGGTGGTGGCGAACGGACAGGGCGAGATGAAAGGCAAACTGTTCCGCATCGCGCACATTGGGTATTACGACTATCTCGACACGATTGGCATTCTAGGCGCGCTTGAGCACGTGTTGGCGCGGGTGACAGAACGCAGCGTCGAATATGGCGCGGCGGTGCGGGCAGCACAGCAAGTCTATGCCCGCACCCTGGCCGGAAAGCGACAACTGGTCGGCGCCTGAGGCTGAACAAGCCGAGTCCTAGTTGATGGTGAAGCTCATGGGGCTCGAAGTTGCAGCCGTCGTCCCGCCGCTTCCGTACATTCCTGTACCAGGAGTCGCGGGGTTGGTGACGGTCACCGATGCGGTGCCGGAGGTCGCGACGGCGGTCGCCGGGATGGAAGCGGTCACTTGGTTCCCGCTGATGAACGTCGTCATTTGTGCGGTACCGTTGAAATTCACGACTGCTTGGGAGCCGAAGTTGCTTCCATCGACTGTCAGAACGAACGTGGCGCCAGCATTGGCGCTATTGGGCGCGAGTTGACTGATTGCGGGCACCGAGCCGGCGACCGGGGCGGTGGTTTTCTTGCTGTAGCCGCACGCGATGGTGAGGGCCATCGATGCCAGCAGCAAGGCTGTTGTGAAGGGTTTCGGTAGTTGAGCGGATTTCATCGTTTTTCTCCCAGGGCTGGAGCCCAGTGAGAGTAAGTCTAGAAATTCCAGTTCAGGGGCATGTCAGAGTCGTGTCATTTTCCAGTCAATTGGTTGTCGGGCAGATGTCTGTGTCAGCATCCTCATTCAAAGGAATTCATACGTGAAAATCATCGTAGCGGAAAAGATTTCAGCAACAGCCGTGGAGCAGCTGCAAGAACCAGGCTGGACTGTGCTTACGGCGGATCAACTGGACGGCAAGCTTGAGGAGCAATTGGAAACGGCGGACGCGCTCATTGTGCGCTCCGCGGTGCAAGCGGATGCCAAGCTGCTGGAGCATGCGAAACAGCTGCGGGTGATCGGGAGGGCCGGAGTAGGCGTAGACAACATCGACCTCGATGCGGCAACGCATAAAGGGATCGCGGTGATGAATACTCCGGGGGCGAACGCGGTAGCCGTCGCGGAGCAGACGGTGGGGATGATGCTTGCGATGGCGCGCCACTTATCGCGAGCGGACGCCCTGATGCATGCCGGCAAATGGGAGAAAAAATCCCTGCAAGGAACCGAGCTGCGCGGGAAGACGCTGGGCATTATCGGGTTGGGTCGGATCGGCATGGAGGTGGCGCGGCGCGCGCGGGCGTTTGCGATGGACTTGGTGGCGCACGATCCGTTTGTTTCGGTGGCGGTGGCGAAGGAGCAGGGGATCCGACTGGCTGCTCTCGACGAATTGTATGCGGCGGCGGATTACATCACGCTGCATGTGGGCCTTACGCCGCAGACGACCGGGATGATTAACGAAGCTTCGATCGCGAAAATGAAGAAAGGCGTGCGGCTGGTGAATTGCGCCCGCGGCGAACTGGTGAACGAGGCCGATTTGGCGAAGGCTCTGAAGGAGAAGAAAGTGGCCGGGGCGGCGCTGGATGTTTTTGTGGAGGAACCCCCGAAGAACTCCCCGCTGCTGGCCCTGGAGAATGTTCTGCTCACGCCGCATGTGGGTGGATCGACGTTCGAAGCCCAGGAAGCTGTGGGCGTGCAGATTGCGCAACAAGTGAAGGAGTATCTGAAGCACGGGGTAATTCAGAATGCGGTGAACGTGCCTTCGGTTTCGGCGGAGGAATACGCGGTCATGCAGCCTTACATTGTGCTGGCAGAACGCATGGGGTCATTCCTCTCGCAGGTATCGGAAGGGAGCATTGAAGAAATCTCGATCCGCTATGGCGGGCACATTGCGGAATGGAAGACGGAGTTGATCCGCAACGGTGCGATCAAGGGCATTCTGAACGAGGCGCTCGAAGAGAAGGCGAATTTGGTGAATGCGGCCACGATTGCCGAAGAGCGAGGGCTACGGGTACTGGAGTCGCACAAGCCGAAATCGTCCACCGGAGGCGCGGGGAGCGTCCTGTCGATTTTTCTGAAGACTTCTACGGAAGAACACCTGGTGAAGGGCGCGGTGTTGCACGGGGAAGCGCCGCGTTTATTGCATGTGGATGGCATCGACGTAGAGGCTCCGCTGGAGCGCAGCCTCATCTACCTGCGGAATCGCGACGTACCGGGAGTGATTGGCAAGGTGGGAACGATCCTGGGAGAGGAATCGATCAACATCGCGGACTTTTCCCTGGGGCGGCGCACGGTGGAGAAAGAAGTTCAGAAGGAATCAGACCAGCCGCGCGAAGCAATCGCCGTTGTGCACGTGGATGGACGTGTGCCGGAGGAAGTATTGGCGAAACTGCGGACGATTCCGGCAGTGCAGAAGGCCAAGGCGGTGCGGCTGTTCTAGCCAGGAAAGGAAAAACGTCAACCACGAAGGACACGAAGGTACACGAAGGAAATCTCAACAACGAAGTCCTTCGCGATACTGTGTGTCCTTTTTGGTTATTGCCTAGGATTCCGAATCTTCACGCTGGAGTTTGCGGCTTTCCGCTAACAGGGCCATCGAGTGCATCAGATTTTGTAGGGTGACGATGCCAATCAGGCGCTGGTCTTCTACGACCGGAATCACGCTGGAATTGCGAGCCGTCAGTTTGCGGAAGGCCGAGCCCAGGGAATCCTGGCGCAACGAAACTTCGAAAATCTTGTTCATCACGGCCTGAACGTAGCCGTTGCCTTCGGCTCGCAGCGCGTCAAGGATACGCTGCTTCGAAATCACACCCACCATATCGCTGCCGCGCACCACGGGGAAATCATCTTGCAGGGAATGGACCGCTTTCTCCAGAGCGTCTTCCAAAGTGTCTGCCGGAGAAAGCGTAGCGAAGTCGGTGAGCATGACTTCTTCGAGGCGAACGTTGTCGAGCACCGACTGGAAGACGAGTGCGCGTTCCTCGAGTTGAGCCGCGGAGAAAACAATCACGCCAACCATGGTCAACCAGCTATCACTGAACAAGCCCGCGATCATCAGAACCATGGCGATGGCATTGCTGATGGAGACGGCGCGCCGAGTCGCAATGGAGGGATCGAGAGTGCGCGAGAACAAGGCCCTTAAGATTCGCCCGCCGTCGAGGGGATACGCGGGCATGAGATTGAAAACCGCGAGGTAGAGGTTCGCCCACACAAGGCTCTTGGGCAAATTCGCAGCTTGGAGGAAGGGCCACTTCCACAATTCGATTCCGCGGCCTGAGGCGGTCACGGCAGCGGCCGCGAGGCAGGCTGCGGCCAGACTCGCCAGCGGTCCAACCAGCGCAAGGCGAATTTCCCGCTTCCAGAGTTGCGCCGCAGGTTGCGGCTTTTCGGTGCGAGATTCGTCATAGAGAGCGACGCCAGTCAGTGGCAACAAAATTACTGCTTTCGGGATGAGGCCGAAACGACGGGCAGCCAACATGTGTCCGCATTCATGAATGGCAACACAGAGAAGGATGATGCCGACGATGGCCAGATCGCGAGGCCCGGTAGCGCTGTCCTGGTGCGCCGCGTAGTCTGTCCAAAAAATAAACATCGGCAGCACGAAGAATGTGAGGTGGAGGCGAACGTCTACCCCAAACAGCCGTCCCACCGGAATGGACCAGCTTCGCATAAGCCTCCGCTACTTTTATTCTACATGGATGGATATAGTGAAGGCGGGAACCAGAAATACAGGGCCATGCGAGTAATTGCGGGAAAATATCGGAGCCGGCCGCTGCGGGCGCTGCGAGGGATGGACGTGCGACCTACGTCAGACCGGCTGCGGGAGACGTTGTTCAACGTACTGACCGCGGGAAATCCGTCTGCGCTTGAGGGAAGCGTCTGGCTGGACCTGTTCGCGGGAACGGGAGCGGTTGGCATTGAAGCGTTAAGCCGAGGAGCCAAAGAGGTGTACTTTGTGGAGCACTCGGCGGATGCGGCGGATGCCATTCGGAGCAACTTGCAAAGCCTGGGGATCAGCAACAGCTTCAAGATATTGCAGGAAGAATTGCCGCGCGCATTCTGGCGGATGGAGCGGCAGCATGTGGCAGCCGATGTGGTGTTTATCGATCCACCGTACCGCATGCAGGAAGCTTACCTGAACACACTGACAGCGCTGGCGGAATCATCGCTGGTGTGGGCGATGTCGGTCGTGATCGCCGAGCATGAAAAAAGATTTGATCCGGGCGCAGAGTTCGGGCCTCTGAGGAGATTCCGCCATCTGGCGCAAGGGAGTGCGGCGCTGAGCTTTTACCGCATGGGAAACACGGGAAACTTGCGGGTATAAGGCGCCCGGCGCCACCGCGATGCCTACATAATCAGGTCGTTGGTGCGGCGAACGATCGGGTGCTGCATCTCTTCGAGATCGTTCTTCACCATGTTGAGTCCGTAGACGCATCCCTCGAAGTTCTTCGAGAGACTGGCAAACAAGGGCGCCACCTTCGCGTATTCGAAGTGTTCAAACTTGGAGACGATGTAGTAACTCTCTTTGCCGGCCTTCACCCATTCGACAAAATTTTCCAGACGCTGGCGGCGCAGGCGGAAATGGTTGATGCTCTCGGGGAACATTCCCGCGAGAAAGAGGGTGTAGTCACCGATGTGTTTGCGTACCTGGCGCTCGCGGTCGAAAGACGGAGCGGGGCCATAGACCGGGTCGGACTCAAGAAGCATCTCACCCACATCGTCGAGCGGGCGATTGGAGGCGTTGTGCACCTTGAACATCTGATCGGCTTCGCAGAACTCCGCCAATAAATGAGAAACGTAGGCGACGATTTGCGGATCGCGAATACCGATTTCTTCCGCGTAGTGCCGTCCGACAAGATCCTGAAATAGCTGCTGCAGCGGATGCGATTCCGGAATCATTTTGAGCCCCCTGAACTCCGCATCAGGCACGGAGTTTCAGCCACCTGCGTGTGTAGATACCTTACTTTGATGCCGAAACGCAAGTGACTTTTGTTTATCGGCATGATTCGTTTTCTCGATCAGTTAGAAGATGTGGCATGAAAGCGAAGTTGTGCATGGAATCCGTTAGGCAGCTATGGTTCGTCAGCGAGGCGAAGGCGGATTTCTCTGTAGTTTGTTGGCAGTCGCGGAAGACGGCTGCCAATTTCAACGGAGGGCCAATTCCTGCCGTGTAGAATGAGCCCACCATGGAGGATCTTATGGAGCGGCAGAACATTGCGACCGGTACGAAGTGGGAGCCTATCGTCGGTTACTCTCGTGCGGTCAAGGTAGGTTCGTATATCCATGTTTCGGGAACGACCGCTACGGGTGAGGACGGAAAGATCGTTGGCGTGGGAGACGTTTACGCGCAGGCGGTGCAGACGTTGAAGAACATTGAGAGCGCGTTAAAGAGGGCAGGCGCGAGCCTGAGGGACGTGGTGCGTACTCGCATGTATGTGGTGAATATTGCGGACTGGGAAAAACTTGGGAGAGCTCATGGCGAATTCTTCCGCGATATTCGTCCAGCTACATCGATGGTTCAGGTCAGCGCACTCATCTCGCCAGAAATCCTCGTGGAGATTGAGGCGGATGCCATCGTGACGTAAACCCAGGATTATTCCAGGGTTCTTCAGAAAATCAGCGAATGAGTGAATCTATGACGAATGCTTTACGTCGGACGATCGTTTGTTTCCTTGCATCGGTTACGGTTGCGTTCGGACAGAACGGTGCAGGCCAGACGGTCACTGTGATTCGCGCGGGAGTGTTGATTGATGGCAAATCCGACAAGCCACGACGCGATCAGGTGATTGTCGTTCGGGGCAACCGGATCGAGAGCGTCTCAGATGCCGCGCATGCGAAGATCCCTGAAGGCGCGAGCGTGATCGACCTGTCGAAGGAAACGGTCTTGCCGGGGCTGATCGACTCGCACACGCACATTTTTCTACAGGGAGAAGATCCGGCCCAAGGCGGGTACGATGCCAACATTCTGTCGGCGCCCTTGGCGCTGCGGGCGGCACGAGCCACCGTCGCAGCCCGGCGGGCGTTGGAGCAGGGTTTCACAACCTTGCGCGACGTGGAGACCGAAGGCGCGGGCTACGGCGACGTCGGGATTAAGCAAGCGATCGAGGGTGGATACATTCCGGGACCGCGGTTGCTGGTGGCGACGCGTGCCATTTCGACCACCGGGGGTTATCCGCTGGAAGGGTACGCGCCTGAGTTGGAGATGCCGAAGGGTGCGCAGATTGTCGACGGCCCGGTGGAGGCGCGCAAGGCAGCGCGGGAACAGCTCGACCACGGAGCAGACTGGATCAAGGTTTACATGACGCACCGCTCGTGGGTGGGGAAGAACGGCGAACTGGTGTCGCAGCCGACGCTCACGGTTGAGGAACTACGGGCGATCGTGGACGAGGCGCACGGATGGGGCAAGAAGGTGGCGTGCCATGCCTATAGCGGGATCGGGCTGCACCGCGCGCTCGACGGAGGATGCGATTCGATTGAACACGGACTGGATCTAGATGACGCAGTGATTGCGCAGATGCTGAAGCAGGGCACCTGGTATGTGCCGACGCTGAGCGTCTATTACACGGACTGGGCGCCGGCCGATACCGACGGCGGGCGGCGAGACCGTTTGCGAGCTTCGGCTCATGAGGTTTCTTTCAAGAAGGCGCTGAAAGCCGGGGTAAAGATCGTCTTCGGGACCGACATGGGAGGAATCCCGTGGACCGAGCCAATCGCTCAGGAATTCACCCGGATGGTTAAATTCGGGATGTCCCCGATGGATGCGATCCAAAGCGCCACCTCGCGGGCAGCGGTGATGCTCGATATGGAGGGCAAGATCGGCGTGGTGGCGCCGGGCGCCTTCGCCGACATCGTTGCTGTGAGTGGAGACCCGCTGCACGATATCAAAGCGCTGCAGGGAGTCCAGTTCGTGATGAAGGACGGCAAGGTATTTTCGGCAAAGTAGTAGCCGTGGGGATGGCA
This sequence comes from uncultured Acidobacteriaceae bacterium, assembly GCA_963731405.1. Lineage (GTDB taxonomy): Bacteria > Acidobacteriota > Terriglobia > Terriglobales > Acidobacteriaceae > Sulfotelmatobacter. The sequence goes on from CAVSVS010000015.1 coordinate 145,960, forward strand.
GGGTCCCTCTGAGTCTGAGTGAGTGAAAGATTTTTCGCAATTTTCCTTGACAAGCGTTTCGCCGCGATCATAATGCGTCAATCCAGTTAGTATTTTGGTCCTCTGGTTCGGGTGGGGACTGATGGAGGTGTTTATGAGCGTGCTGGAACTTTGTGACCGGGAAATTGCTGCGGTGGGGCTGGAAGCAACGGTGGCCGATGCGATTCATAAAATGCTCGATCACCACGTGGGAGCGGTCGCGGTGGTTGACAGCGAGTATCGGGTAGCGGGAATTTTTACAGAGCGCGACGTGCTGCGAAAGATGGCGCTCAGCCATGTTGATCCGAGGACGACGTCGGTACGCGAATTAATGACTACGCCAGTGGAAATGGCTACCCGCGGCACTGGTGCGGGCGAAGCGTTGAGTACGATGTTGGAGCGGCACTTCCGCCACCTGCCGGTCGCTGACGACAATGGCAAGTTGCTGGGGATTCTTTCCATACGCAATTTGCTGGAGTGGCGCGTGGACGATTTGAGCCACGAACTGGATTCCCTCGAGCAGTATGTGTCCAACGACGGTCCCGGGGGCTAGACGATTCCGCTTACCTGCTTCAATCTGAACTGATGCCCACCTCCTCGGCGTTGTCCCGAACTATAGCGGGCGTGCGGATTGCAACGTCTGTGTTCTTCCTGCTGTTCGGCGAATACAAAGTAGCCGGGCCGGGCTTCGCGCACGGCGGCTTTCAGACTTATCTCCAAGACTACATCGCGAACACGGCCGTGAGTTTCTATCGTCCGGTCCTGGCGCAAGTGTTTCTGCCGCATCTTGTATTCTTCGGATATTTGGTTGGGGTCGTCGAGTTGTTCATAGGAATTTCTTTGCTGATCGGGCTTTGGGTGCGGCCCGCCTCCGTTCTCGGCATCCTGTTTCTGCTCAACATGCTTCTGGCTACATGGTGGGGGCCGGGTCATGGGGTGCCAGTCTGGCGCTACTTCGGCAACGAACTTGAACATTTGCCGCTGTTGCTGCTATTCATCATCTTCTTCGCGGCGGATGCGGGGCGCGTCTGGGGTCTCGACGGACGGCGCAGTCTGGGTAGTCGCGGGTAGTGTCATCCTTCAAACAATCTGGGGAAAGGGGAATCATCTTGAAGAGCGCTTACAAGGTTGTGGCAGTGGCGGTGGCGTTGTTTTGTCTGGTGGCACCGGGGGTTTCGCAAACACCTCGGCACGTTGCGGTTCATGCGGGGCATCTGCTTGACGTGAAGAGCGGCAAGTTGCTCAATGACCAGACGCTCGTGATCGAAGATGGACGGATCATCAGTTCGGGAGCGGCGGCAGAGGCAAAAATTCCGGCGGATGCGGTCAGCATTGATCTGCCCAACGCAACCGTGCTGCCGGGACTGATCGACGCGCATACGCACCTGACGATGGAGCCAAAGTTCGGCTACGAGCGGCTCGCGATCTCGGTGCCGCGAGAGGCGCTGATTGGCGCGAAGAATGCGCGAGTTACCTTGATGGCGGGGTTTACTACAGTGCGAAATGTTGGTGCAAGCGGGTTTACTGACGTGGCTCTGCGTGACGCCATCAATGCGGGTGACGTACCCGGCCCGCGGTTGCTGGTCAGCGGTCCGGCGCTCAGCATCACCGGCGGACATTGTGACAACAACATGCTGCCCTCCGAATATCACGCGACTAGCGATGGCGTCGCGGACGGCGTTGCAGAAGTTCAACACAAGGTGCGCGAAAACATTAAGTACGGCGCGGACCTGATCAAGGTCTGCGCGACCGGTGGAGTGTTGTCGCTGGGAGATAATCCGCAGCATTCGCAGTTCACGCAGGAAGAAATGAAGGCCATTGTTGCGGACGCGCACCGGCTGGGGCGGAAAGTTGCGGCGCATGCGCACGGGGCAGAAGGAATTCGCTGGGCAGCCGAGGCCGGAGTCGACTCGATCGAGCACGGATCGTACATTGATGATCCCGCGATCGCCGCGATGAAGGAGCATGGAACGTATCTAGTTCCAACCCTGTACTTGGGCGACTGGATGATTGATAACGCGGGACTGACGCGCTTACCGGCTCCGCTGCTGGCCAAGGCGAAAGATGTGATTCCGGCGGCTCGCAAGAACATTGCGCATGCGTTTGCCAGTGGCGTGAAAGTTGCTTTCGGCACAGATGCCGCGGTTTATCCGCATGGATTGAATGCTCACGAATTTGCAGTGATGGTCAGGCTCGGACTGACGCCGCTGCAGGCCATCCAAGCGGCGACCGTGAATGCCGCCGACTTGCTGGGCTGGTCGGGCAAGGTGGGAACCCTGGAAGCGGGGGCGTGGGCGGACATCGTCGCCGTCGACGGCGATCCAATCAAGGACGTCACAACACTCGAGCGCGTGAAGTTTGTGATGAAGGGCGGCGATGTGGTGAAGAACGAGTACGCGAAGTAAAACGCGGTAGCGCCTTCTGTTCGGTCACGACAAGACTCGTTTGGTTCGAACTTACCGTTAAGCTAGCTGGCTCGATAGGGAGTACGGGCCAGCTCCGTGACCCAGTCGGTCCAGTAGGAGGATGCTCCGCTTGCCAGTAAGGGCGCTTTGCCCTCCACAGCATCCACGAAATTTTCCAACATCGGATAGTGCAGGTTGGAGTGTGGCGGCAGAGTCTCACGGCCGCCTGGATAAACGAGTTCGGGTCCGTTCAGCGGAGATAGTTCCATCTCGCCGTCGGTGCCACGGATGCGGCATTCGTCACGGGAAATCTTGGAGTGCCAGCGCACGTCAACGATGCCGCGAACGCCAGCCGGATATTCAATCATCACGGAAGCATTGTCCTCCACGGCGTAGTGGTGCACGACATTGGAAAGCTGGGCCATGACGTGCTGCGGCCTGCCGAAGAGAAAATTAAGAACATCAATGCGGTGTGAGGCAATGTCGAACAGAGGACCGCCTCCGGCCTTGGCGGGATCGACCAGCCAACCACGGCTGCCTTGGCCATCGAACCAGCCATGGCAAGTGAGCTCGGCAAGAACCGGTCTGCCAATCGCTCCGGCTGCAAGTAATTCTTTTGCACGCTGCACTTTTGGGTAGGAGCGGCGATAGTAGGCTACGCCGAAGGTTTTGCCGCTCTCGTCGGCCGCGTTCAGCATGATGCGCGCCTCGGGCTCGCTCATGGCCATGGGCTTTTCGCAGAGCACGTGTTTGCCCGCGCGAAGGGACTGGATGGTTTGCGGCGCGTGGAGAAAGACAGGCGTTCCAACATAGACGGCGTGAACTTGGGGATCAGCGAGCGCTTCCTCGAGAGTCTTCCACACAGTGACGCCGTAGGGAGCAGCCTTCGCGGGATCACGAGTGACCAGGCCGTAGAGGCGGCAGCGGGATTCGGCCTGGATCGCGGGGATGACGCGCCGTGTTGCGATGTCGCCGATTCCGATCACGATCCAGTTGAGCATGTGGAAATTGAGCCTTTCTAGAGTTCGACCAAAAACTACGAGGACTGTTTTTGCTTCCGGCACGGCGGGCGAGAAGCCCACCCGACAACCGCCGGGACGGCGGCGCTACAAAACAAAAGGCCGGCCTAGGCCGGCCTTCGTGACGATCTCAATACAAGAACTACTTCTTGGGGGCGATCGCGTCTTTCGCGGCCTTGGCGACGCGGAATTTCACGACGGTCTTAGCCTTGATCTGGATGGGTTCGCCGGTCTGCGGATTACGTCCCACGCGAGCCTTGCGGTGCGCCTTCACCAGACGGCCGAGGCCGGGCACAACGAAGATGCCGTTCTTCTTGGTTTCTTTGATAGCGGTGTCGGCCAATTGCTCCAAAAACGCCGCCGCGGTTTTGTTGGGAAGCTCAGTCTTCTCGGCGAGATGCCGAATGAGCTGTGTCTTTGTCAAACCTGCAGCCATGTGTTTTCTCCTCGACTAAAAAATCGGTTTAATACCAGCGGGGCCTATCTTATACCCGCGAGCCTGTGGAAAACACCTTATTTTACGAGGGTTTTCTAATTTTCAAACGCGGAAGAGGCCATTTTTACAGGCGTTCTTACGCATCCGGATGGCGAAAGGAGCCTGCCATGCGTACCAGCGTGGTAACCATCGAGGGATTGCAGATTGCAGATTTGAGATTTCAGATTTCAAAACTGCTCCTTGACTGGCAAAGTACTTCAACCTGAAATCTTAATTCTGCAATCTGCAATTGCTGCCATGACTCGAGACCTCAATAGTCGAATTGTAAGACGAGATGACATAATGCTTGCAAGGAGTTCCGATTGAGCTGCGCTATTTGTGAAATCCGCAAGGAGAAACGATTTTGCCCCGCTGTTCACGGGCGGATCTGCCCGCAGTGTTGCGGCGAACAGCGCGAAGTCACGCTCGACTGTCCGGGCGATTGCCCCTATCTTCTGCAAGCGCGGGAGCATGAGAGGCCGCGACCGGCCGACCAGATCGATCCCGCCGGATTGTTTCTTCAGGTGGAAGTCTCGGACCAATTCATGTACGAAAAAGAACATCTGCTCATGGGCCTGACGTATGCGCTTGCGAAAGCAGCGCGAGCTGACCGAAGCCTTCACGATCAAGATTTGATTGCCGCGCTTTCGGTATTGGCAAAAAGCTATGAGCGGCTGGTGAATTCCGGACTTCACTATGAGCAACCGTTGACCAGCGAATCGCAGCGTAGGGCAGCGGCTGAAGTTGAGACGATGGTCCGGGAGTACCGCGAGGCTGAGCAAAAGCACACAGGATACGCGGCCTTGAAGGATTCTGAGGTGCTGAAGGCTCTGGTGTTTCTGGTGAGGCTCGGCAACGGGCGGACGTCCGGTCGTCCAAAGTCGCGGGCCTTCGTAGATTTTCTGTTCAACCAATTCCCGGAGAATGAATCGGCCGTGACTGCACCCGCACAGGCGGGAAGCCGAATCATTCTTCCGTAAGAGCTTGAGTCCACGTATAGCTGTTCGGGAATTTTCGCACAGTTTGTCCCGCCGGCAACGCATCGAGCATTTCCTGAATCGATTTCTTCAACACGGGATGGCGTGTCTCTGGCGCAATTTCGGCCAGAGGCTGGAGAACGAAACGGCGCTGGTGCATCGCTGGGTGAGGAATGGTCAATGTGGAGGAGTCAAGGATGATCTCGCCGAAGAGCAGAATGTCGATGTCGATGATGCGCGGGCCTTTGGGCTGAAGGCGTTCGCGGCCCATTTCATGTTCGATGCGCAGAATGGCCGCCATGAGTTCTTGAGGAGCTTCTGCCGTCTCCAGAGCGACAATACAGTTCAGGAACCACGCCTGATTTGTGAATTCGACGGGCTCGGTCTCGTAAAACGAGGAGAGCGACACGATGCGACGGTTCGCTTGCAGCCGGGCGATCGCGTCGTAGAGATGTCCCTGACGATCACCGATGTTGGATCCAAGCGAGAGATAAACTAGAGGAGGCATTTTGGCGGCAGTTCAGTTGTACTCCCTTGGAATTCCCGCGCACAATCGCAGCGGGCTCTGACTGTAAACATCGCGGTAAGAGATACGAATCGATGCTTTCACAATTTCACTGTACCTGCAGTTCACATCCGCAAGGTCAATGACCTTGGTCACTATCGTGCAATTGCATCGAGCCCCTAGAATCTCGGTATGGCGTTGGATTCACTCCTCCTGAGCCAGGATCCGGAACTGGTACGTGTAATCCGGCCTACGCTCGAGAAATTATCGATCGACGTTGAGATCTGCCACGAGGCGCGGGCAGGTGCCGACATTCTGATCACGGACAAGTTCGACGCAGTGATCGTGGATTGCGACGATCTGAACGGCGGGCTGGCCGTGTTGCAGGGGCTGCGGACGACACCCAGCAATCGCAACTCGGTTGCGTTTGCGATCCTCAACGGCAAGCGAACGACCACGCAAGAAGCTTTCGGCATGGGCGCCAACTTCGTTCTGCAGAAGCCGATCAGCTTGCTCAACGCGTCGCGCTGCTTTCATGCGGCTTTGAATTTCATGGTGAAGGAGCGTCGCCGGTACTTCCGTCAGCCGGTGAAGATGCTCGTCAAAGTCGTATTTGAAGGAAAAACCTTGAGCGCGACCAGCACGAACATCAGCGAGGGCGGGATCGCCTTGATGTTGCGGGAGGCCTTGCCGAAAGGCGCATCGCCTCATCTCAAATTCTGCCTCCCCGAAACAGATATTCAGATCGATGTTGAAGCCGAGGTAGCCTGGGTCAACGTGAAAGGACTCGCCGGGTTCCGCTTTCACGACCTTGCAAAGACCTCTCAAGAAAAACTCGACCGCTGGCTCGATGATCAAATGGAACAGGAATTTCCCGGAGCTAAAGATCGACTGGCCGCCGCAGAAGCCGAAACTTCTCACTAGATCCCTCACCCCAGCAAGATTCTGGCTTCACAGCGGACGACTGCCGCCGCTGTCAGACGTCCTTCGGTTGGAAGGGGTATCTCTCTTTGGACTTGCGCAACGTGATCCGCGTGGCAATCTGATAGATCATTCCTGCAACCAAGGGAGACACCGAATGTTAACCAATGACTTTCGCATCGCAAAAGTGCAGCGAACGCTGCGCTGGTTCGAGGAGGATATTCCCCTCCTCAATATGCGGGTCAAGGAATTATCGACAGAACGGCAGGACTCCGCCCGCAAGTTTGCGACGGCGGTAATTGATCAGACTCGGGCTGAGTTGGAGAGGCTGCTGCAAGAGCAGCCGCACGATGTACAGGACTCCAGTGAAATGCCTTGCGAGCCCGCGGATTAATCCGGGAAATCCGGAAGTGAAATCAGAGTGGGGGCCCGGCAGCTGCTTCGGCACTGGGCGGAATCGCGTCGTCGTCGGCGTCCTCGGTGGAAGTGACTTCCTCCCACAACGTCTTGTCACGCAAGATGCGTGAGACCAAGGCCGTGTGCATGGCGTGGCCAGCACGGTCGGCCACAACGTTTCCCCGAATCTGCTTCCCCAACAGCGCCAAATCGCCAACCAGATCGAGCACCTTGTGTCGAACAAATTCGTCAGGGAAGCGCAGTGGGCCGTTCTCGATGCCATCCCGAGTGAGCACAATGCAGTTTTCGCTCGAAGCGCCACGAATCAATCCCATGTTGCGCATGGCCTGCTCGTCCTGGCGCGAACCAAACGTACGCGCGGCAGCAATGTGTTTGAGATAACTTCCGTTGGTGAGTTCTACCTGGAACGTTTCTTTCCCGATGAGCGGGTGCGGGAAATTGATGGAGTAGGACACGGAATAAGTCTCGGAGGGATAGACCGCGATGAATTTGTTGCCTTCGCGCATCTCGACTTCGCGCCGAATCTTTAAGTACTTTCGGGGGCGCCGCTGCTTGCGGATACCGGCCCTGCGAATCATTTCCACGAAAGGCTTCGCGCTGCCGTCGAGAATTGGTAGTTCGAGGTTATCGAGTTCAACGATGGCGTTATCAATTCCCATGCCGATGAAGGCGGAAAGCACATGCTCAGTGGTCGAGATGAGCACGCCTTTCTTCATAAGGCTCGTGGCATAACTGACGCGCGCCACGTTTCGACTGATCGCCTCAATCTCGAAACCATCCAGATCGGTACGCCGAAAAACGATGCCGGTATCCGACGGTGCCGGCAAAATTCGCATGGAGACGGGAGCGCCACTATGCAGGCCGACGCCGCTGCATTCCACCGCGGAGCGGATTGTTTGCTCGTGGTTCAGAAATGACTCAGGGATGTTCCGGTGAAGGTGTAGCTTACGCTAGCGTCCAGAAAACTGTCTGTGGCAAAACCGCCACAGTCCGTGGTACGACGAACGCCGCATGCGGGAATGGCGCCTGCGACAATAATGCCATAAGGCATTTATTGTGAATGAGTTATGGGAGTGTGCTCCCCCGAGTGGCAGCCAGCATTCGGGAGAGCAATGAAAGTACTTAAGCATCCCAAATCCGGGAAATGAAATTCTCAATGCTTGCTGTTCTGCTTACCCGAGGCCTTGTTGGGGTTGTAACCGGAATTGGGATCGAACATGGATTGGTCGAGACCCTGATTGATGGTGACGGAGTTCATGAATCGCTGGGAAGCCATGTCGCCATTGAAGTAGCGAGTGACATTGAAGGGCGCCATGATGCCGGAAACTGAGCGGTAGTTCTCGTAAACTTCGTCTTCCAGATTCTTCTGCTTGTCGACCGGATCTCGCCAGGAGAAGGATTTCTTCACGGGCAGGTGCGTGTCGGTATCAAAATAGAGCGTAACGCTTTCATTCTGAGAGTTGATAAGCGTTACTTGCAGCGCTGAATGTTGTGCCGCGATGGCGGGACCTTCAAAAAGCAGCACGACGCCCGGATCATTCACCCAGGTGCGCAAGACCATATCGAGCGAGTACCGGCGGCGGCGAAGGTAGTCATCGAGGTCTTTTTGTTCGATAGGACGCGCGCCTTTGTAGGTGAGTTCGTATGCCTTGTTGCCAACGTACAGCTGGGCAATGTCGCGCTCTTTGGTGAGTTCGACGCGCTCCTTGTCGGGAAATTCCCAGAAGCTCCAAAACACGCCGCCGCCGCTTTCGCGGCCATGATGGAAGCCGTAACCGCGTCCTTGTAACTCGCGGTCGCGGATCGTGAGATAAGTCTCTCCGCCTAACGCTTCGATGCCCTGATTGATGATTGCCTTGGCTTTGCGTGCATTTTCCTGGTCCGGGGGAATCGCGTCGGCGGGCTTGGCCGCGTCGGTGGCAGCTTGCGGCGAGACCTGGACAGCCGCAATCTCGCGAGGCTGTGCGTCCGCCTGAGGCCAGGCCGAGCACACCAAAATCAGAATCGGGAAAAACTGTCTCATTCCACTTGAGGGAGTGATCGCGTGCAATCAGAATTGTAGCGTTTCTTGTGGACTTCCTGCGCGCAGTAGTGAAAGCTCCTCTGAAGCCTTGGATGCAGGAAAAGGCCCGGTTGCAAGCTGGCAGAGTGCGTTTTTGTTGAGTTTTCGTAATTGTCAGCCGGTCAACACTGCTCCGCCGTTTACGTTAAAGACTTCGCCAGTAATAAAGCTGGCGTGCTCGGTGCACAAAAACAGAATGGGAGCTGCAATTTCCTCGGGCCGGGCAGCACGGCCCAAAGGAATGGTGCTACGAATCTGTTCTCCGCTCTTCGGGTCGGCCAGGGCTCCGGCACTCATGTCGGTGTCGACCCAGCCCGGGGCCACACAATTCACATAGATGCGAGCGGAGGCCAGTTCCGTCGACAGCCCCTTCACCATGCTGATGAGGGCACCCTTAGTCGCGGAATAATCGCAGTGAAAAGCTTCTCCCCGCTGACCGCTGGTGGAACTAATCAGGACGATGTGTCCAGGATGATTGGTGCGCGGTTGGGCCTTCATCTGGGCCACGGCGTGCTTCACCAGACCGAAGACTCCATCAAGATTAATGGAGAGGGTGGAGCGCCATTGTTCATCGGCCATTTTCTCGATGGGCACATCCTGTTCCGGCCAGACACCGTGGTTGGCGACGAGAATATCCAGCCTGCCAAAATGCTTCACGGTCTCAGCCACCAGGGAACGGGCCGCCTCGGGGTTACTTAAATCGGAAGAGATCGGATGGCAATTTGCCGCACCACATTCTTGGGCGAGTGTTTCGGCTTGAGCGCGGGCACTGCGATAGCTGAAGGCGACCTTGGCGCCAGCAGCTGCAAACATTCGCACGGTGGCCGCGCCGATGCCGCGAGATCCGCCAGAAATCAAGGCGACTCTTCCGAAAAGAGATAGAGGGATAGACATGGCAGACTAGTTTCCAGTTTTCAGTCTGCCGTTGCAAGTGGGTGGTTCAATCTCCAGAGCCAGAGGACATACGCTCGGATTTAAGCCCGCGCAGAAGCAGGCGCACTAACATGCCATCGAAGCGGGTTCCGCTCATTTTCGTCAGTTCGTCCAGTGCCTGTTCCGGAGTGCGCGCTGCAGCGAACGATTGCTCCGTAACCATGTTGGCGTAGGCGTCGGTCAGGGCGATGATACGCGCCCACAGCGGAATCTCCTCGCCTCGCAAACCGTCGGGATAGCCCGAGCCGTCGAAACGTTGATGATGGTGCTCGATTGCCTCGCGCATCATCTGGCAGTGAGGGATGGTGGCCACGATCTCTGCCCCAACGTGCGCGTGCATTCTCACCTGCATGAATTCATCTTCGTTCAGCGGGCCAGGCTTGTTCAGAACACGCTCGGAAACGAAGATCTTACCTACATCGTGAACGCGGGCGGCGTAGACCAAGTCGGCAGTCTCCTCGGAAGAGAGGCCGAGTGCCCGGGCAATCACTTCGGAATAACGCGCCACGAGATCGCCGTGGCCGGAGGTTTGCAATTCGCGAGACTCGGCGGCCCGGCTGAGAGATTCGATCGCTTCCTTCAGGACAGGAACATTGCAAACGCCTTCTCCACCGCACAGCTTTTGTAGGGTGGACGTCAACTCGTCCAGATGTTCAGGTCCGGTATCCTCGCGCTGCAGAAATCCTTCGATATAGGCTGAGATCTGTTGACGCTGCCGGGCGAAATCCTGTCCCTCAACAAATTCCTGGGCGGTTGAGACAGAATTTCCGCCGGAACGCTTGGAGACGTACATGCCGGCATCGGCCACGCGAATGATGTCTTCAATGGAGAAGCCGTGCATGGGGAAACTTGCGACTCCGAAGCTGCCCGTGATGTGATGTTCGCTCAACATCGGGTCAGTCGCCAGCCACTGGCGCAAGCGCTCGGCCAGCACTTGCGCTTGCTCAGATCCAGTTTCTGGCATCAGGACGATAAATTCATCGCCGCCATAGCGCGCCACCACGTTCGACTGCCGCGATTTTTGCTCAAGTAATCTTCCGACACGCGCCAGGACGAGGTCGCCTTCGAAGTGTCCCATGGTGTCGTTGACTTCTTTGAACTTGTCGAGATCAATCAGCACCACTGAGAAAGGACGTCCGGAACGCGACGCACGTTTCCACTCGGCCGACAATGCTTCCCAGAAGAAGCGCCGGGTCTTGATTCCCGTTAAGCCGTCGGTGATCGATTGCTGCTGAAGTTTCTGGAATACAAAAGCGTTGTGAAGCGCGGTCGCCAGCAAATCGGCGAGCGTGTTGAGGATCAAAACATCTTGCGGAGAGAAAGCATTCTCGCTTCGGCTTTCGATGTTGAGCACGCCGAGCAGCGATTCGCCGTAGGTGATCGGAATGCAGAGCACCGCACGAGAATCAGGAAGGATTCCGGTCAGATTGCCGGGCAAAGCATTTTGGACAAGGGCGCGTTCACCCGTGCGAGCAACGCGTCCGAGAATACCAACCCCCAGCGGGATACGCTTGCCCATGGCATGAGCGGTAGCGCCGGCTTCAGCCTTGATTTCAATCTCTTTGGTGCCGTAGTCGAGCAATCCGATGCCGATGTGGTCAAAGCTGAAATTCTTTTGGATCTCACTCACGATCTGGCCCAGCATATGAACCGGATCGTCACTCGAGATGGCCGTACGGGAAACGTTGTTGAGGAAGGCGAGTTGGCGGGAACGCCGTTGCTCTTCGGCAAACAGGCGCGCATTTTCGACCGCGACCGACACCTGCCCGGCAGCGGTGACGAGCACATCCAGATCGCGCTGCTCGAAAACAAATTCGCGGTCGGGATTCATCGCGACCATGATTCCGCACGACTTATTCCCTAAGAAAATCGGGGCAGCAATCAGGCATTTGGCAGGGCGCTGCGGAACATGGGTGATGCCAAGACTTCTGCGAGTACTCTCTAGCTCGGAGCGGATCAGCAGAGGCTCTGCACTGCGGATTACGGACTCGGTGAACGCATTTCGCAGTTCACGGGTGCGCTTGGCCAGAACCCGATTGTCCCGGATCTCTAACTCGAAACGAATCTGCTCGCCTTCCTGAAAAGCGATGTAGAAATGGCTGGTGTCAAAAATCTGGCCCAGTTCGATCTGGATGGTGCGAAGGATCTCATCCTGATCAAGACGCGAGCTGATCGCCTTCCCGATCTCAGTCATCAGCTCATATTCCTTGGTGCGGCGGTGAGCGTCGTGACTGACTACATAATTTTCCAGGGTCAGTCCCAGTTGCAGAGCAAGGCCTACCATCAGACGAGGACCTGAGGAGCCAAACGCCCTGCGTTCGGCGTGGGGAAACAGGATCACCCCAAAATTGTGCTCCCGGGTTTGAAGATTCACGGCGGTGAGATTGCGGACGTCGGCCTCGGTGAGGAGTCGTTTGAAATCAGCGAATGTTCCCATCGTGGCCACAGGCAGAGGCTCGGTCATTTCCCCTACGCCCTGGACGGTGAAGATCCCGCTTCGTCGATAAGCGAGTTCGCAAATGTAGTCACCCGCGCCAGTCTTCTCCATCGCCTCGAGAAATCCAGCAGGGAAGCCGTGCTGCACTGAAGGCAGAAGGCCGCGCCATCGTTCGGTAATTACAATCGCCGCCCGGTTCATTGGCAAAGCGCTGCGCAGGCGCTCAAGAGCAGCCTGCATACTGGGTACAAGCTCATCGGCAAAAAGAAGACGCCGCGGATCGACGCCCAGAGTGGACAACGCCAGAGTATTTTCCTGAACCGCGTTGCGCTGGTTCTCGAATAACACCATCACCATGGCGATGCCAAGAAGCATCTGGGGCACCGGGCCAAACAGCCGGCTGGCATTGCCGAACATCTCCATCCAGGGATTCTGCAACTGTCCAACGCCCATTAACACGGCCCAGAGCGCCAGCGAAATCGCCAGGACCTGGAAAGCTAACGACCCGCGCTTGTGACCATTTACATAGAAGACGGCCGAGGCATAAAGCAGAATGGCGGCTAGTCCCAACCCTAAACGGATGGCCGGCTGCACGTCGGGGCGAAAGACGCCATTGATCATGTGTCCGCGCAATGTCCAGCACGCGAGGGCGACTCCGAGACTCCCAACCGCAGCGTCGTGCCAGCGGAACTGATACGAGCCACGCATCAACCGCGTCGAAATTAAAATGCATAGGGCCATTGCGACCAGAAACAATTCGCTGGCAAAAAAGGCTATCGAAGATGTCGGAAAGGTATCGAGAACGTAGTGCAGAGAGTACGCGGCCCAGGCCAACTGCCACGCCCGGAAGTAAGGCTGCCGGCTCTGTTCGTGCAGATATGTGAAGACGAGGAACAGCAGCACCGAGACGAATCCCGGTATCAAAACCGTCGTGATGACGACACTGTTCATAGGGTCGGTAAAGACACCTCTAGCCCGGCTTGCAGGGCCAGTTTCGGGGGGAAACAGTGTCGCAATGTTTTCATAGTCGAACCCCAAACACAATAGGATTTAAGTACAATGCCCGACTTCGATATCTTTGGGAATCAAAGGGTTGCGTGCAAAATCGATATGGTATCGCGGCTTGACGATGTTTTTCGCTGCCCGTACCATCGAGGGTCAGACAATCCAGCGTCCGACGATCGAGGCGACAGCCGGAATTATCTTTTCCCAGCGGCAAACCTTAATTTTCCGTTCTGCGTAACTGATCAGAGCTTATGCCCGATTCCTTGAAGTCCGTAGCGCCAGGCAAACCGCGAGTCCGATTCGCGCCCTCCCCAACCGGCTTTCTTCACGTGGGTAGCGCGCGCACTTTCATCTTTAACTGGCTGTATGCTCGGCGAAACGACGGAACGATGATTTTGCGGCTTGACGACACCGATGTCGGCAGGAACACCGACGCCTCGGTCAATTCGATTTTTGAAGGCTTGAAGTGGTTAGGACTCGGTTGGGATGAAGAATATAAACAATCAGAACGAGGAGCTTTGCACCGCCAGATGGCGGATGTAATCTTTCAAAAAGGCCTGGCCTATCGCGACTTTACTCCCGCGCATACCGGTGACAGCGAACGATCTGGCGCGCAAGGGACATGGTTGTTTAATCCGGGGATGCGAGAATTGTCGCGCGAAGAAAGCGACCGGCGCGCCTCTGCGGGAGAACCATTTGCCTTACGTTTTCGCGTGCCGCGAGAGAGCAGCCAACCGGTGCGCTTCACTGACGCGGTGTACGGCGAGCAAGTGAAAGAGAGCGCGGATATCGAGGACTTTGCTCTCCTTCGATCCGACGGTATGCCGACCTACCACCTGGCTTCGTGCGCCGACGATGCAGATTTGCGGATAACCCACATCATTCGCGGACAGGATCATCTTTCGAATACGTACAAGCATGTGTTGATCTTTGAAGCCGCGGGTTTCGCGCCGCCGCAGTTCGCGCACCTTCCGTTGCTCGTCGCGCCGGATGGGACGAAGCTTTCGAAGCGCCGTCACGGACCAGTCGTCAGCGTGACCACCTACCGCGACGCGGGATTTTTGCCCGAGGCATTCATCAACTTTCTGTGCCTGCTGGGCTGGTCGCCCAAAAATGATCGGGAGCAAATGAGTCAGCAGGAGCTGATCGATGCGTTCTCGCTCGAAGGGATCAACCGGGCGAATGCAGTCGTGAACTTCAAAGAGCCGGCAACAACGCCGGAAGAAACCTTTGATCCGAAAGCCACATGGCTGAATGCAGAACACATTCGCGGGCTGGCGATCGAAGACCTCAGCCGGCGCCTGCTGCCGATTGTGCATGACGCGGGGTTCAAGATTTCGCCGGAGAGAATGCTGCAGATCACGCCGCTCATTCGCGAGCGCATCAAGCTGCTACGCGAAGTTCTCACGGCTGCGGATTTTTTCTTTGTCGATCAACTCCCTGCGTACGACCCCGCCGAACTCATTCCGCAGAAGGGTGACGCAGCCATGGCTCTGAAAGTTCTGAAGCGTGCCAAAGAGGTTCTGGCAGACGTCGAATTCAAGCACGATCCGCTGGATCAGAGTTTGCGGGCGGCTGCCCAGGAACTCGGAATCAAAGCGGGCCAGATGTTTCAACCGATTCGCGTGGCTGTTTGCGGTCGAAAAAATGCTCCGCCCCTGTTTGAGACGCTCGAGGTGCTGGGTCGGGAGACCACGCTGGCGCGAATCGAGCAGGCGATCTCGCGTCTTGGGTGAGCCGCCACGTTTTTTGAATTTGTTGCATCCCACATCTCCGCACGTCAATCTATGGCTACTGAGTTTCGCCACGCCGACTGTCAACGTCTTCCACTTCATCTAACGAATCCGGAATAGAAAAAACAGAAAGAGGTCCGTATGAAGGCCGTGCAAATCAGCAAACCAGGTGGCAATTTCGAGATGGTCGAACGCCCCGTGCCGGAGCCCGGGCGCGGTCAGGTGCGAATCAAAGTTGAGGCCTGCGGCGTTTGTCACAGCGATACGCTGGTGAAGGAGGGGCACTTTCCGGGACTTCAGTATCCGCGCGTTCCCGGACACGAAATTGCAGGTCGCGTTGACGCCGTCGGCGCCGATGTCATGCAGTGGAAACCCGGACAGCGCGTCGGCGTGGGATGGCACGGCGGGCACTGCTTTCAGTGCGACCCCTGTCGCCGTGGAGATTTCATTCTCTGCCAATTCGAAAAGATCACCGCCATCCACTTCGACGGCGGCTATGCGGAATACATG
The DNA here is from genome assembly GCA_963731405.1 of uncultured Acidobacteriaceae bacterium. Classification (GTDB taxonomy): domain Bacteria; phylum Acidobacteriota; class Terriglobia; order Terriglobales; family Acidobacteriaceae; genus Sulfotelmatobacter. Next base: position 161,377 of record CAVSVS010000015.1, read on the forward strand.
ATTGCGCCCGCGGAGGCGGTTGCGTTGATGCCCGACGACCTATCCGCCGCGGAAGCTGCTCCGTTGATGTGTGCCGGAATTACCGCGTTTAACTCGTTGCGCAATGCAGGCGCGCGCAGCGGTGATACTGTGGCAATTCAAGGCATCGGTGGACTGGGGCATCTCGGAATTCAGTACGCCCGGCAGATGGGCTTTCGCACCGTCGCGGTTGGTCGCGGCAAAGACAAAGAAGCTTTGGCTCGCAAGTTAGGCGCGCACGAGTACATCGATGCTGGAATCGTCGCCCCCGCAGACGCCCTGAAGAAAATAGGAGGGGCACGCGTAATCCTCGCGACGGCGCCGGATTCGAAATCCATTTCCGCCCTGGTCGACGGTCTTGCGGGCGGAGGAACATTGCTGGTAATCGGAGCAGGTTTTGAATCTCTCACGGTGACACCGCTCCAGTTGATTCTCGGCCGCAAAGCGATTCAAGGATGGCCTTCGGGAACAGCAAAAGACTCGGAGGATACACTCAAATTCAGTTCGCTCAGCGGGGTACGTCCGATGATCGAACGCTATCCTCTGGCAAAAGCTGCCGAGGCCTACGATCAGATGATCAGCGGAAGAGCAAGATTCCGAGCTGTATTAACGATGAGTTCGTAGCCCATCTGGCGACTATGAGACTGAGACCCGGGAGACAAAACTAGGACTCTGATATTGATGTTTGACTAGTCGGCGGGCATCGCCGGAAAGACAATTTTGGACTGGAGAGCAGCATGGTGCTCCAGTCCTTATTTTTTCTGGTCTGTTATCAAATTGACATGAAGTACTTTGTAATATAAAGTCACTTCATGATCGACCCGAACGAGCCCTTCCTTCGCTCCATCCCAAAGCGCTGGATTCCCCGCGAGATGACCACCGCGCCATCTCTCGATCCCACCGAGTCTCGAGGATTCATCGAGAGACGCTATGCACTGCTGATCAATCCCTTCTACCCGAAGGACGCCAACGCCAGCTTTGGCAAGCACGTCCTCACGCCTTCGCTCGCGCTGACCAGCTTTGCCGCAACGACGCCCGCGCGTTGGCGCATCGAATACTGGGACGAGAACCTGCTCGATGGACGGCCGCCATTCCAGCCACTACCCCATGTGGTCGGCATTACGGTCCATCTGACCTTCGCCCGCCGGGCTTTCGAACTTGCGGACTGGTACCGCGCCCGCGGATCGAAAGTGATCTTCGGAGGCCTGCATGTGCTCTCCTGCCCTGATGAATGCGCACCCCACGCCGATGCGCTCGCGTTGGGCGATGGCGTGCAGCTATGGCCCCGTATTCTTCACGACATCGAAGAGAACCGGCTGCAACCTCGCTATGTCGCTACGTATGAGAACGATTACTGCGACGATCCCTCCCCTCGCCGGAGCATTCTCCCGCGCCGCAGCTTTCTAACTACGACAAGCCTGATCGCCACACGAGGATGTCACAACCGCTGTGGCTTTTGCTATCTCGCCACCGACGGCCTGCGGATGCCGTATCGCATGCGCCGTCCGCAACAGGTGGTGGATGAGTTCCTGGCCGACGACCAGCCGTACGCGGTCTTTATCGACAACAACCTGGGATCGCGCCGCGACTATCTGCACTCCCTCTGTGCCGCTCTGCGGCCGCTCAACAAAATCTGGAGCGCCGCCGTCACCATCGATGTCACAGACGATGCCAGCCTGATCCGTAACATGGCCCTCGCCGGATGCACCGGCGTGTTTATCGGTTTCGAATCACTCTCCGACGACAATCTGGCCGACTCACACAAGAAAACGCCGAAGACGTCCGACTATGCGCGCAGGGTTCGGATTCTGCATGACCACGGCATTCAAGTGAACGGATCATTTGTCCTCGGTTTCGACCATGACCGTAAAGACGTTTTTGCCCGCACCGCGGAGTGGATCGAGCAGAACCGCCTGGAGTGCTCCACGTTCCACATCCTCACCCCGTACCCGGCGACCCCGCTGTTTCGCCAGATGGAGGAGCAGGGCCGCATCCTGCATCGCGATTGGACGCTCTACGACACCGGCCATGCCGTCTTTCAGCCCAAGCACATGACTCCCCAGGAGCTCGAGCAGGGATATGCCTGGATCTACCAGCGCCTCTTCTCGCACGCATCGATCTGGCGCCGCCGTCCGGAAGATTTGCAGGCAATCCCGCTGTACCTCGCAATGTCTTATCTCTACAAACGATCCAACCGCTTCTGGCATCTGCTGATCAAGCACGACCTGGTGAATCCCGTATGGAAGCCCCTGGTCGAAATGACCCGGTGGCGCCACGTCCACTATCGCAAGCACCTCGCGCGACGCGAGAGGGCAGTCGGCGCACCGGGACAAGTTGTATCGGCAGGAGTGTGATGCTAAGACCTCCGGCGTGGTAAATTGCCCTAAACGCATAGGGGCTCGATATGTTTCTAAGCGTTCGCCATGCACTCCGTCAGCTTCGGGAAAGCCCCGGCTTTGCTGCCACAGCCATACTGACCCTTGCGCTCGGCATTGGCTCTTCGACGGCGATCTTCGCTGTTCTCGATGCAGTGTTGCTTGAACCGCTGCCCTTCCCTCAGTCCGATCGACTCGTCGCTGTGGAATCCCAGCCAGACCGCGTTGTCTCCATCCCGACGATGCAGGACTATCAGTCGCGCTCCACGACATTCAATAGTCTCGCTGCATATCGCCAGTGGTCGCCGACTCAAAACGCAACCAACGTTGTGGCGGCCCGTCGAATTCTTGTTGTGTCGCAGAGCTTCTTCTCGACGCTGGGCGCTCGGTTCGTACTGGGAGCCAGCTGGCCGATCACAGGAAATGAACAGGAGTGCTCTCCGCAGGCGGTGGTGAGCGGCGGTTACTGGAAGCGTCTAGGAGGCGGCAGCGCACTCGGCAACCGAATGCTGAACCTGGACGGACGAGATTTTCAGATCTCCGGAGTGCTGCCGTTAGAGCAGACGATTGAGGGTTCCTACAGCCTGAACCAACCGGAGGTCTTCGTTCCGATCGGCTGCGACAGCCAGGAACGCCCGACTTCGCGAGGTGACAGAAGCTTTTTAGTGATAGGCAGGCTGCGGCCGGGAGTGACACTGAGTCAAGCGAACGCCGATCTGTCGCGCGTGGAGCAGACGCTTCAGAAAGATTATCCCAACGACTATATCGATTACGCGGCTGCGCTCAAGGAACTACCCGTGGTTTTTCCTTATGTTGAATTGCTTGTCGGCACGGAAACGAAGCCTGCGCTTCTGATGACCCTGGCAGCCTGCGGCTTTCTGCTTGTCATTGCTTGTGCCAATCTTGCGAGTCTATTGCTGGCACGCAACACTCGACGACGGAGTGAATTCGCTACCAGGGCAACGCTCGGAGCCACTCTTGGTCAGCTCCTCAGGCAACTAATGATCGAGAGCTCAGTACTTGTTAGCCTCGGTGCAGCCGGCGGCATTGTAGTGGCCCTCCTTATTTTGGGATTGCTGAAGACCACGACGGAACTGCACCTGCCTCGGCTTGCCCATGCTTCAATGAGTCCAGCAGTCCTGGCGTTCGTGATTGCAGTCTGCGCTGCGGTCACTTTCTTCCTCGCGCTCCTGCCCGCTTGGCGTACGTTGCGTCCTGGTCTGCTGCAGGATCTGCATGGTGTAGGGCGAAGTTCCGCTGGTCGAAGCCTGCGACTAGCCGGACGCTTGCTTGTCGTTGCGCAACTCACCCTGACCGTCGTGCTTCTTGCCTGTGCAGGATGGATGATCGGGAGTGTCTATCTGCTGTTGCACCAGCCCCTCGGATTCGCACCGGATCGTCTGCTGATGTTGGAAGCGGATGTAGGTTCGGATCATTTGGCGAAGCCAGAAGCGCTACGAGCGGAAGTGCAATTGACCGAAATGGCAGAAAGCCTGCGTCAGTTGCCGGGCGTCGCTTCCGTCGCATTCACGGATCATCCGCCGCTCGGACATTCGGTCAACCGCTACACCTTCTACTCCGATGTACATGCGGAGCAATCCAAGCGGCAGGTCAATCTCAATCCCAACTCCTACGCCATCAGCCCGGGCTATTTCTCAACGATCGGGCAAGCACTCCTCGAGGGCCGCGACTTTAACGAAGCAGATGATGGCCGCAATCATGTCGCGATCGTCAACCGCGCATTGGCAGAGCGTGAATCGCCCGGGGAGAGTGCTCTGGGGCATCGCGTGCATACCGGCGAGATCCATGTTCCCGAGGGTGAGAGTTGGGCCACGGTAGTTGGTGTCGTGGCCAATGTGCACAACTATGATCTTGTCTCGAAACCCGGCCCCGACTTGTACATTCCGCGCGCAGAGAACCCCAGCGGCTATGCCAGATTCCTTTTGAAGGCAAATGGTAATCCCGCGATTCTGAAGAACGCAGCCAGGTCAAAGCTTAAGAACGAGTTTCCGGAAGCGAAGATCTTCGGCTTCGAAACTATGTCGGAAGAAATGTCGAGCGAGGTCTCGGAGCGTGTATTCCTGATGGAAGTGGCCATTTCATTCGGTGGGATCGCACTGTTTCTCTGCGTACTTGGAACGTACGGCTTGCTGGCCTATGAGGTTTCGCTTCGCGAAAAGGAAATCGGCATACGCTTGGCACTTGGATCGTCGCGAGAGAGGATCGTCGCGCTCCTCCTTTACGAGGAGGGGCGCTGGCTGACCGCCGGAACCGTCTTGGGCCTGGTTTGTGCAGTCGCTGCTGGCTACATCTTTCGGTCGCGATTCTACGGCGCACAGGCTACGTCGCTTTCTGTCTTGTTGGGATCAACTTTCCTTCTGTTCGGGCCAGCACTTCTAGCGATCGCGCTGCCGGCACGCCGGGCCGCTCTACAAGATCCATCCGAAACGCTTCGCCGGGAATGACGCCCACATGATCTAAAGTTCAGCCAGCGGCCGGAAAAGCCGGCTTCTCGAACCATCGCGACGGTTGTCGCACTACCGCTCAACCAATCAGAAAGACTTTTCTCAAGAAAGTCCTTGACAAGTTATACTGTGTATCATACAGTGTGTATCACATACTATATGACGAATGGTACCAAAGTCGCCCCAGATATCTTGGAAAACCTGAAGTTGGAGCTCCGCCGCGGGTGCCTGATCGTTGCCGTCCTGGCTCAGCTCAGGACCGAGCAATACGGCTACACGCTACGTAAAGCCTTGGCGGACGATGGTTTAGCGATCGACGAAGGAACTCTATACCCCCTACTGCGTCGCCTCGAAACTCAGGGCTTGTTGGTTAGTCAGTGGCGCGAAGAGGACAAGCGCAACAAGCGTTTCTACCGGCTGTCGACAGCCGGCGAAGTGATTTTGGGCCAGTTGCTCGAAGAGTGGGAAAGCATCAACAAGTCGCTTAGCAAAATTCTTCAAGAGGCATCGTTATGAACAAAACCAGCCGCAACCCCATGGAACTCGTAGACCGCTACCTGCAAGCCGTGCGCTTCTGGGTGCCGAAGACGCGCAAGCAAGAGGAGCTTGTCGCCGAGCTAGGCGAAGACCTGCGCTCGCAATTGGAGGACAAAGAAACCGAACTCGGCCGTCCCATCAACGAAGAAGAAGTTTCGGAAATTCTGAAACGCTGCGGTAATCCGATGCTCGTTGCCGGCCGACTTGGGCCCAAGGGATACGTCATCGGGCCGACTCTGTATCCCATCTACCTGTTCGTTCTGAAGATGGTCTTGCTCTGGATTCTGGTTCCAGTCTTCATTTTCATCGTAGGCCCGGTAAACCTGGCGACCTCCGGCGGGAATCTGGGAGAAGCTATTGGCCATACCATTGGCAATCTGTGGTCCGGACTGTTCATCGCGGGAGGCGTCATCACGCTAGTGTTTGCCGTGTTGGAGCGCACCCACGCCCAGTTGGGTACGGAGTGCAAATGGGATCCGAGTTCCCTGCCGCCGCTCCAGAAACAAGAGCGCAAGACATCGCTGGTGCAAGCGGTCTGTGAACTGGTCTTCGGATGGTTCGGAGTGGTCTGGCTGCTCTTGCTCCCCCACTACCCGTTTCTTATTCTCGGACCGGCGGCAGGATTTCTGAAAGCCGCACCCATGTGGCACACGTTCTACCTGCCGATCGTGCTGGTCGCAACGTTTGGGTTGCTCCGGGCGGGAATGATCCTCGCGCGACCGCAATGGACATGGCTTCCATCGTTCAGTCAGCTGCTGCAAACGGCGCTTAGCCTGATCCTCCTGCACTTCATTCTGAACGCCGCCACCCAGACTGCTGGCGGGAGCTGGCATCCGTTCGTTGTTCTGGCCGACAGCGTACGGGATTCAGAGCGCTTGGCGCACATCGCCGCGATCGTCAACGCCTCCATCCTGCTCAGCCTCGCGTCGGCGTGGCTCGGACTGTGCATTGCCGCGATTGTTCAGACCTGGGAGTTCATGAAGCACGTCCGCAAATTGGCGACGGGCGTAGGTCACACCGCGTCGCTCGGAGTGCAATAGAACCCAAACACTTTCCAAGATAGCCGGTGCGCTTGCACACGCAAGCGCGCACTGGGAAGTCCTCGCACGTTCAAGGATCAAGGACCACCGGCGACGAACATTTGAAACAACGATTGAAACACGAAAGGAGAAACCAGCCATGACCGCCTCAACCGAGTTCGTTACGATCGACCGGAACCTTGCAAGCAACCCGAGCAAGGCTGCCGGTGGCGCCTACAACGTCTCCATCGGATACTTGCGCGCCTTCATTACCCTGCTCGTCCTGGCGCACCATGCAGCCTTGGCCTACCACCCATTTGCCCCCGAGCCCGGCGCTGCGCTCAATGGTCCAGGCCGCTGGTGGCAGGCCTTCCCAGTCGTCGACTCGCAACGCACCACCCTTTCCGCGCTGTTCACGGGCTTCAACGACATCTTCTTCATGGCGCTAATGTTCTTCCTTTCGGGTTTGTTTGTGTGGAGGAGTCTGCAACGCAAGGGAGTCGCTCATTTTCTTCGCGACCGGATCCTGAGGCTCGGCTTGCCGTTCATGATGGCAGCGGCGGTTGTCGCACCAATCGCTTATTATCCGTCGTACCTGCAGACTGGTGGACGCGGCGTCGCAGGTTTCTGGCAGCAATGGCGATCACTCGGCAACTGGCCCGCGGGTCCGGCGTGGTTCATCTGGCTCCTTCTGGCGCTCGACATATTTGCAGCGGTGCTCGTGCTGGCTCTGCCGAGATGGGGTGAATCTCTCGGCAGACTGACGTCTGCCGCAGGCCGCCGTCCGATCGTCTTTTTCGGATTGCTGGCCACTCTCTCGGCCGTCGCGTACATTCCGCTGGCGGTCGCGTTCAATCCGCTGGCCTGGAGCGCCTTTGGACCCTTCTCGTTCCAAACCAGCCGACTGCTCCACTATCTCGTCTACTTCTTGCTGGGAGCAGGAGTAGGCGCATGCAGCCTCGATGCCGGATTGCTGGCCGCAGACGGCAAGCTCGCCCGTCGCTGGCCGCTCTGGATGGTCTCGGCTCTGGTTGCATTTGTTGTAGCTAGCGGCATCGGAATCGCGGTGATGACGGCGCACGTCGGATCACGGCCATGGGAAATCGCGGCTGACTCCGCGTTCGTCGTATCATGTGCCGCCTCGAGCCTCGCATTCCTCGCGCTGTTTGTGCGCTTCGCCCGCAAGCGCCGGAAGATCTTCGACAGCCTCACCGAAAATGCGTACGGAATGTATCTCATTCACTACGCGTTCGTGAGCTGGCTCCAGATTGCGCTGTTGAAGACGCAACTTCCCGCCCTCGCCAAGGGATCGCTGGTATTTCTCGGCACCGTGTTGCTAAGTTGGAGCGCCACGGCGGCATTGCGTCGCATCCCAGGCTTTGCCAGAGTCGTTTGAAAAAACTGTTGGATGCTGCGCGCGAGATTGGAGCGAGTCCGCGCGCAGTGTCCGGGTCATTCTTTGCGGTAAGATCAGAGGTATGAAAACGTCTGACACTGAGGCTGAGACGGGCACTAGCGCCTCGCCCGAACCTCGCCCGTCCAACTTCATACGCGACATTGTTCTTGACGACCTGAAGACAAATAAATACGCCGGGCGGGTGCAGACGCGTTTTCCTCCCGAGCCCAACGGATACCTGCACATCGGCCACGCCAAAGCGATCTGCCTTGACTTCGGTCTCGCCGACGAATTCGGCGGCCATACCAACCTGCGTTTCGACGACACCAATCCTGAGAAGGAAGAGACCGAGTATGTCGACTCGATCATGGAGGATGTGAAGTGGCTCGGCTTCCACTGGGACGGACTCTTCTACGCCTCGGATTACTTCGATCAGCTCTATGAGTGGGCGCTGAAGTTGATTCGCGATGGCAAGGCCTACGTCGACGATCTCTCCGCGGACGAAATTCGCAAGTATCGAGGCACGCTCACGGAGCCGGGCAAAGACAGCCCGCATCGCAACCGTTCGGCAGAGGAGAATCTCGACCTGTTTCAGCGCATGAAGGCGGGAGAGTTTCCCGACGGGTCGCGCGTGCTGCGCGCCAAGATCGACATGGCCTCGCCGAACCTGAATATGCGCGACCCGGTCATGTATCGCATCCTGCACGCCGAGCATCATCGCACCGGCAACAAGTGGTGCATCTATCCGATGTATGACTACGCGCACGGGCAATCGGATTCGCTGGAAAAAGTGACGCACTCCATGTGCACGCTGGAGTTCGAAGATCACCGTCCGTTGTACAACTGGTTCATTCAGCAGCTGGGGATCTTCCCCTCGCAGCAAATCGAATTTGACCGCCTCAACCTGACACACACTCTGCTCAGCAAACGCAAGCTGCTGCAACTGGTGCGCGAAGGTCGGGTGCGCGGTTGGGACGACCCGCGCATGCCTACTCTAAGCGGCATCAGGCGGCGCGGCTATCCGCCGGAGGCGATCCGAAATTTCTGTGCTTCGATTGGAGTTTCCAAGACGACAGGCTCCATTGAACTCGCCATGCTTGAACACTTTGTGCGCGAGGACTTGAACAAGCGCGCCCTTCGCGTGATGGCAGTGCTGCGTCCGCTGAAAGTTGTCATCGACAACTATCCAGAGAATCAGGTCGAACAAATGGATGCCGTCAACAACCCGGAAGACGCGACTGCAGGAAGCCGCAAGGTTCCATTCTCGCGCGTGCTCTACATCGAGCAGGACGACTTTCGCGAAGTGCCACCGCCAAAGTATTTCCGTCTCACACCGGGGCGCGAAGTACGACTGCGCTACGGCTACTTCATCACCTGCACGAGCGTGGTGAAGAACGACCAGGGCGAGGTGGTCGAAGTTCATTGCACCTATGATCCTGCGACGAAGGGAGGCAATGCTCCCGATGGCCGCAAGGTGAAGGCGACCATCCACTGGGTTTCAGCCGCACATGCGGTCGATGCCGAAGTGCGCATCTACGACAATCTTTTCCTCAAGGAAGACCCCAGTGACGTGAAAGAGGGCGAGGATGTTCTCGACAATCTCAATCCGGCCTCTCTGGAAATCATCACCGACGCGAAGTTGGAGCCCTCGCTGGCCAACGCCGCCGTCGGAACCCGTTATCAATTTGAGCGACTGGGATACTTCAGCGCTGACCCCGACACGAAGCCCGGGAAGCCGGTCTTTAATCGCACAGTCGCGTTGAAAGACGCCTGGGCGCGAGTCGAAAAAAAACAAACCACAAAACAGTAGAAGCGAATTCTCCGGTAGAGGTGTGCGAAGAATGGTTCACACGGCCGACGCTGCGGCAATCTTTTTTGCGATTTCGCCTTTCGTGTATTGGCCGTATTCGGCCGGAGTCGCTCTTCTTCTGATCGGGCTATTCGCGATGCGCACGGAGATCGAGCAGGCTCGCGGTCCTGACAAGATCGTCGTCTTGAGCCGCTTCTTTGTCGCCGTGCCTCTAGCGGTCTTCAGTGGCGAACACCTTTCAGCCGCGAAGTTCGTCATGCTCGCGGTTCCTGCGTGGATGCCATGGCGACTGTTCTGGGCATATTTTGTAGGGTTTGCCCTTCTCGCTGCTGCACTCAGCTTTGTCACCAAGATTCAAGCGCGCTGGGCGGGCTTGCTCTTGGGAATCATGATTTTCCTGTTTGTGCTATCGCTGCACGTTCCCAAGGTAGTCGCCAATCCGCACGACAGGATTGCGTGGGCGGTGGCCGTAAGAGATTCTTCGTTCGCGGGCGGCGCCTGGATTCTTTCCGGCACCCAAACGGAAGAATGGCGAAATCACGGTACGAGCAAGCTGATCACAATTGGGCGATTTCTAATCGCAATTGCTGCGATCTTTTTCGCGATCGAACACTTTCTGCATCCCGAATTCTGCCCCGGTGTTCCCCTCGGCAAGGCGACGCCGGTCTGGATCCCAGGTCGCGTGTTTCTCGGATATTTCACAGGAGTGGTCCTGCTTATCGCAGGAACGTGCATCCTAGTGGGCAAAAAGGTCAGACTGGCTACGACATACCTTGGGCTGGAAATTCTGCTGCTCGTTTTGTTCGTGTACCTGCCCATCCTCGTGGCCGTAGCGTCTGACCCAAACATCTCGAACAAGATTGAAGGCTTGAACTACTTCGCGGATACCCTCATGTTCGGCGGAACGGTACTGATGCTTGCATACGCAACGCCTGAGCGGACCACAGATGGGATTTCTGAGAGCTGACAGCTGATCGCTGAAAGCTAGTTATGCACGTGCGGGCTCTGAGCCGGATTAGCGTGATGTGTCGGCGGTTCCTTCACCACTTTCACCTCGAAGCTCACTGGCTGCGCCTTTGGCGGGAAGCACTGCGCATTGTCGCAGGCCTGGTAGCGCAGCACGCCATGCATCACATATTTCCCGGGCACGACAGCGTGCAGCGGGTGCACGGCCACGGCGACCGTGAAGTCTCCGCTGTATACATTCAGCTTCTGGTCAGGCGAAAAGGGGAAGCTGAGATCTTTGCCTTCGGGATAATCAATCTTTCCCAGGATGATGTCGGTGGGCAAGTCCATCTTCAAACTGGTGGGGATCAGGAACTCGTCTTTCGGCGCGTTCGAGTTGATGTGGAATCCCGTGGCCACCCGGAAATTCAAATTCACCATGGTCTGGGCGGCGCGTGGAGCCGTGACCAAAGCTACCGGAGCGAAAGAAACCGAAGGTGCCTTGCTTCCTTGCGCAGCTGCGCTGCCGACCAGCAGGATCAGCAGAGAGATCAGATGCGGATTGTGCTTGCGCAAGTTCATTCCAGCCACCCAATAGTAGAACGACCGGCCATCCGGGGCGACGTTACTTCTGAGCAGGCCCGTTTTCGCGCAGCATCCGGGCCAATGCATCATTCTTCGCGGATTCTGTGCCCAGCGCCTTTTTGATCGAATCCTCGATTTCGCCCTTCCCCTTTAAGCCGATGATCTTGTCCACGATCTTTCCGTCGCGCCCAATAAAGAAGCTCTCTGGAAGCGCCGGGACACCCCCGTACGCATCGCCAACGGCCTCTTTCCCGATGAGCACTGGATAATTGACGCCCATATCCTTGGCAAATTTCGCGATCTCATCCTTGCCGGAATCATCCATCGCGATACCGACCACCTGCAGCCCTTGCGATCCATACTGGTTCTGCAACTCCACCAGCCAGGGCGTCTCAATCTTGCAGGGTCCGCACCAAGTAGCCCAGAAATTCAGTAACACCGCTTTGCCGCGCAGGTCCGACAGCCGCACGCTTTTCCCGTCGAGCGATTCCAAGGTGAAATCCGGCGCGGGGGATATCTTGCTGATCGGCGGAGGTGGCGCCGAGCGCCGCGCCATGTGAAAGCCAAAGTACAGCATTGCGGCGGCGACTACAGCAACCACCACCAGAGCCAGTGGATTACGATTCCCTCCGCGGCTCGGGTGCCCGATTTTGGATGCATTGTCATAGTTGCCGATAGATACATCCGATTCCTGAAAAATCTTGCCACATGCCGCGCAAGTGACTGTACCGTCGGAAACCATTTCAGAAGTGGCGGGTAAGGTTTTTTCTGATGATGCGCCACAGCTTGGGCAATACCAGTAAGATTTTTCGACCGTTTCGTAAGATTTTTCAACCGAAGACATAACCAGATCCTCCAACTACAAAGCAAAACGATTCAGGAACGACAGCCAGCTCGAGATCAGCGTAAACCGCCCAATCACCAGCAGCACACCCAGCGCGATCATTAATCCGCCGCTCGCCACTTCCAGCGCATGCATGTGCGATCGAAAGCGGCTGTAAAATTTCAAAAAGCGCTCCATCAAGACCGAAGTCAGCAAAAACGGTACCGCCAACCCCAGCGAATACACGCCCAACAGCAGGATCCCTTTCACCAGCGTGTCCTGTTCGCTGGCCAGCGTGAGCAGCACCGTGAGAATCGGTCCCAGGCAGGGCGTCCAACCGAATGCAAACGCAAATCCAACCACGAACGCGCCGACCGGAGTGCTGCTCCCCTTAACCCCGTGCAACCGAGCGTCGGTGTATAGCGCCTTGATCTTGAAAATTCCAGTCAGGTGCAAACCAAAAATAATGATGACCACGCCTGCCACGATCGAGAGTGTGTGCTTGTAGCGCGCCGCCAGTTGGCCGATCTCCGTCGAGATCGCTCCCAACGTCACGAACACCACGCTGAATCCCAGTATGAATCCAATGGAATTCACCATAACCCGTCGCATCAGCTGGGACTGAGCCGACTTCAATTCCTCGACGCCGGCGCCCGAGATCAATGAAACATATCCAGGCACGAGCGGAAGCACGCAAGGCGACAGGAAAGAAATCAGCCCCGCGATGAAGGCGGCAATCGGTAGCGGAAGGCCCGAAAGAAAGCTCGACATGAGTCTTTATTGTACCTGCTGGATGCCAGGTCCCAATATATGACGCTTCGCAAGGTAATTAGTTGCAGGAATCCCGGGCGATTCGCAGAGGCGTCATCAGCGAGCCTTGCCCGGCTTCGCTGGCACCATCCCTGGTCCGGATTCCGGCATCTCCTCGGGGAATTCTCCCAGCTTGCGAAACACTCCGCTCGGCAGAATCGCCGAGAGCACGGCGTGGTTACCCTCCTGCCGCACCTGCAGGCTCTCAAATACCGTCTTCACGTCAGCATCATTGCCCGCCGAGCCCACCGACATCTCGGCGCTACGAAACATTGACAGGAACGCATTGGCCTTGTCGGAGATGTTGTGGGCATCTTCATCGCTGTTCGTCCAAGCCTCCGCCCGCAGATGTAGCACCCCGGCGCGCAACGGTAGATGCAGCGGGTTATAGCTGGCCGAGATTACCAACTCGACGGACTTGGGAAAAACTGCCGACCATGACTCAAAGCCCGGCGAGGCCGGTTCCACTCGCGCCACTAGCCAAAATGGGCTCGCCAACTGCACCCGCTTATAGTATTTGCGCAGCAAGGCCGGTCCGCCAAACGGAGACGCCAATCGTCGTGACCGGTCGACGATTCCGCGGATCACCGCTGGGTCGTCGTGATTCGAGGCTGCCACTGTATCCACGCCCAGAACGGCAATGCGGAAAGATCTTCCGTACAAAGGAATGGTGAAGATGTCGATCGAGTTGTAGTTCTCGACCGATTGTGCCGTCCGCTTCAGGTAGGCCAGGCACCTGCTGCCATCAAACCGCCCAACGAAGACTTCAGAAAAGCGCGGCTCTGGCGCGCTGCCACCGGTCCCGCCGCCGGGCCATTTTTCGGGATAGTGGACTGCGAAGGCCACTGCGTCCAGATCGCGCTCGAAATCAAAACCAGTTTCCTGTATGAACCTCTCATACTCCGGGTCGTGTGCGACTGGAAATAACAACTTTCCGCCATTGGCCTTGCGCGCCCACCCGAGGTTGCCGAACACAAATGCGTCGGCGCCAGGAAGCAGCCTTGCGGGTTCCGGCGGAGCGATCTTTCGCAACTCGACGGCTAAGATAACCGCCGCAGCAACAATCACAACCGCCAGAGCGATGGGGAGAGAGCGCCTTATTCGCATGAATTGCGGGTCAGGAATGAAATGATAGCACCCAGACCAGCCACTTATTCATGCCGAAGCGCCGTCATGGGGTCGATCTGGGATGCTCGTCTTGCCGGAATCCCACCCGCCACAAGCGCCGCCACCAGCAGGATCGTCACCGCCACGACCAGGGCGAGGGGATCATTGGCCTTCATCCCGAACAGGAACGAAGCGACGAACCTCGAAGTCGCCAGCGCGATCGGCACACTGATCGCGAGTCCGACGACCGCCAGCACCAGCACTTCACGCAACACCATCCAGAGCACCGGGCGAGGTTGCGCCCCCAGCGCCATCCGGATCCCGATCTCTCCAGTCCGGCGGGCCACGGTGTAAGAGATCGTGCCATACAGGCCAACACAGGCAATCGTCAGCGCAAGCACGGCGAACGCGGAACACAATTCCGCCAAGACCGTCTCCTGGCGCACCTGATCGTCGACCTCTGCCTGCTGCGTTCGAACGTGTGAAACCGGCACTCGGGCGTCAGCTTGATGAACGATCTGGCGAATGGTATTGACGTAGGCCAGGGGATCGCCGGACGTGCGCAGCACAAACGTCATCTCGTGGGGAAGAGGATGGCCCTGGTTAAACGGCATATAAATGACCGGCGGAATCTCGCGTTTTACGTTGCCGTAGCTTGCGTTCTTCGCTACTCCGACGATTTCCATGTCGCGCACCATGGAATTGTTGACTCCCCACAAATGCAGATGGCGCCCTAAAGGATTTTGCCCGTGAAAATTGATCTTAGCGAACTGCTCGTTCACCACGGCAACCTTCTGCGAAGTCGTCCGATCATGCTCGTCGATATCGCGACCAACCAGAATCGGAACCTGCATCGTAGTCAGGAATCGCGGCCCAACCGTCAGATAACGGTTGTTCATGTCGGGCTGCGCGCCCGGCAGACTGATCGGCATCTGGTCTTCGCCGCTGATCATTGAGCCCCCCGCGAGCCCGGCGCTCGCGATGCCGGGAATCGCTGCGAACCGTTCTCTTAGACCGTTGTAGAAGTCATCGATGTCCCCATCCTGGTGCCCGGACTGCCGGCCATTCAGTTCGAAGAGAAGCAAGTTCTGGCGATTAAATCCGAGATCGACCGATTCGAGATTCGACAGAGTACGTACGAAAAGCCCAGCCGCGACCAGGATCAGAAGCGAAATGGCGATTTGTCCCGCCACCAGCACACGGCTCAAGCTGATGGAACGCAAGCTCGCCCAAATGCTGGCGGAACTGAATCGAGTCCCTGAGGAAACATGGCGTGGACCCGGTTGTTGCCACCGAGTCTCTTTGAGCGCAGTAACTAAGTCCAACTTCGTGGATTGCAGAGCGGGAACGAGGCCGAAGAGTACGCCAGTGATCAGAGACAGGGCCGCGGTGAAGGCGGCAACGTGCCAGTTCAGTTCGGCGTGAAAGGCGCCCACATTGGAGCTATCGCCCAGCAGTACCGTTAGAAAACGGATTCCCCAAAATGCAACCAGCAAACCCAGAGCTCCTCCCAAGGCGGCCAGAAGAATGCTCTCGGTGAGGAGTTGCCGAATCACGCGCATTCGGCTGGCGCCCTCCGTCAGCCGCAATGCGATCTCCCGCCGGCGCGAGGCAGCGCGCACCAACTGCAGATTCGCAACATTTGAGCAGGCGATCGCCAGAATCAACCCCACCAGCGTCATCAGTACGTACAGCGGCTTGGAGAATTGCCGGCGGAGCGTATCGAGCCCGCCCGCGCCTTCTCTGAGATAAAGCACCGGCAGATTGGATCGCTGCTCGTCATTTTGCGCCGTAGTCGCGACCCAATGTTGAAACTGCGGCTTTAGCTGCGTCTCGGCTTGCGCCATATTTACACCTGGCCGCAGGCGCGCCATAACTTGAACCCAGTAGTAGTTTTGGTTGAGATAGTCCGCCGGGGTGAATCCGTACGGATCCTCGGCTCCGAGCAGAATATTGGTGTGTAGAGGCACGTAGAAGTCGGGAACGAGCTCCGGATCGACGCCGAAGAATTCCGCGGGCGTGACTCCCGCGACTGCAAATGCAACGTTGTTAATGAGAATGGATTGTCCAACAGCGTTTTCTGCCGAGCCAAAATGTTTTTCGGCGAAGGCACGGCTCGCCACGACTACCGGAACGGCTCCCGCCCGGTCATCGTCAGGCAGAATCAGCCTGCCAGCGGCAGGCGGAACCCGCAGCCCGTGAAAGTAATCTCCAGAAACAAGTTCTCCTTGTGCACTCTCGGCCTGACCGTTGACGTTCACGCTCGTATTACGGACTTCCCGGGTGTGACAGTACGCAAACACCTCGGAAAAGACTCCGTCCTTCGCGCTCTGCGCTTGCTGAAAGACTTCGAAAGCCGGGTACGGAAAGATGTCGCTTACCGTTCCAAGGCGCGGATCGTCCCCCACATAGCCGCTCATACCCTGCATCACCGAGTCCTGACGGGTGGCCTTCGCGTGCCAGTTTAGAATCACCAGGGACGAAGGATCAGAGACAGGCAGCGAGCGCAGCAGCAACGAATCGAGAAAGCTGTAAATCGCCGTGTTCGCCCCAATTCCGAGCGCCATTACCAGCAGCGCCACAAGAGTGAAACTGGGAGCCTTCTTCAGCGTGCGCGCAGCATAGCGCAAATCACGCCAGGTATCTTCCAGCCACGCGATGCGATTAGTTTCCCAGACTCTCTCGCGAATGCGAAGCGGATTGCCCAGCCTCACATACGCCTGCCGCCTGGCCTCTTCCGGGCTCATGCCGCGTGCCAGGTTGTCGTCAATCTCGTGCGCCAGGTGCGATTTGAGTTCTTCTGACAGCTCGGAGTCTTCTTGGGATCGTCTGAAAAGTCGTCTAAGATTCACGGTCCTCCCTCCTGTCGCGCTCCGCAAATCGAGCGCTGCGATGAACCGGGCCCACATAAATCAAAAAGGACACGGCTTCAGCCGTGCCGCTGACTGCGCCGGAAGAGGCGGGCCTTAAAGCTCCTGAGGCTAATGGCTCTCGCCCAAAACCCGGCCGATCGCGGCCACCACCAGTCGCCAACGATCCGTCTCCGCGGTGAGTTGCTTCTTGCCCGCCGCCGTCAGCTTGTAGAACTTCGCCTTGCGATTGTTCTCGCTCGTTCCCCAGTACGAACTCACCCAGCCGCGATGTTCGAGACGATGCAGCGCCGGATAGAGCGATCCTTGCTCGACCTCAAGCACGTTCTCCGACATATGCTCAATCACGTGCGCGATGGTATGGCCGTGCGCCGGGCCTGTGACTAGCGTTCGCAGGATCAGCATGTCGAGCGTGCCCTGCACCATCTCGGAATTCGCCGTCTCGGAACTCTTGGGCGCGCGATCGACCATCTCTCCTCCACTCGAACGTCTAGGCAAGAGCCTACACCACTCGACGGTCTATGGGAAGAAAAAACGCGCCCCACAGCGAGAAAACGGCTTGATATCATTTTGCCTTTCCGCCCGTCCAAACCCCCATGGTTCAGAGCAGCGCAATCTGGGGAGATCTCCGCTACGCCGTTCGCATCATGCGCCGTGCACCGTTGTTCACTGCCACAGTGGTTCTGACCGTCGCGATTGCCATTGCGGCCAATGCAACCATCTTTACCGTCGTGAATGCGGTGATGATCCGGTCGCTGCCCTTTGGCGAGCCTAATCGGATCATGCAAGTGGCCGAAAAGAACGACAAGCTCAACATTCCGACCTTCGGCGCTTCTGTGCTGAACTTTCTCTCCTGGCGGGAACAGACGCAGTCGTTCGAGCAACTCGCCGCCGTGGGCTACGTCACATTCACGTTGAGCGGCAACGGTGAACCGGAGCAACTCAGCGGGAACCGCATCAGCCCTGTCCTCACTCACATTCTTGGCACCAAGCTCCTCGCGGGTCGAGACTTCACGTCGAACGAGGAAAAGCCCGGCGGCGCGGCCGTCGCCATGATCGGCGAAGGTTTGTGGAAGCGCCGATTTGCGTCGGATCCAACTCTTGTTGGCAAGACAATTTCCCTCGATGGAGTCCCCACGACGATCGTGGGCATTGCGCCCGCCAGTTTGAAGTTGCTCGGCGGCGGCGACATCTACACGCCGTTGACCATCGATTCCAGCAAAGAACTCCGGTTAAACCACGTCATCACAGTCTTCGGTAAGCTGAAACCCGGCGTCACGCCCCAGCAGGCGCAGGCGGAGATGGATACGATCTCGGTCCGCGTCGGCAAACAGTTTCCAGAGGTGCGTTACTGGGGCATTCATCTCCTCAGTTTGTTCGAGACCTTTGTCTCGCCCGATCTGAAAAACGGGCTCCTCGTTCTTTTGGTCGCGGTTGTATTCGTGCTGCTGATCGCCTGTGCCAATATCGCGAACCTGCTGCTGGCGCGCGCTTCGACCCGCCAAAAGGAAATGGCGGTGCGCACCGCGTTGGGCGCCACGCGCATTCGCCTGATTCGCCAGCTTCTGGTGGAGAGTATTGCCCTCTCGATCCTCGGCGGCACTGCGGGCCTGCTCGGAGCGGTAGCTGCCGTGCGCGTCCTGACTCGCTCCCTGCCAGAGGGTACATTGCCCATTCCTGATGTTGCGGTCGACTCGAACGTTCTGTGGTTCGGTTTTGCGCTGACAATTGCGACAGGCCTTCTGTTTGGGTTGGCCCCGGCCTGGCGCATCGCAACCGCCAAGACCAACGACACGCTCAAAGAAGGTGGGCGCGGATCGACGGGAGGAATTCGCAGCTGGTTGCGCGACAGCCTGGCGGCCGGCGAAGTCGCCCTGGCCGCGATTCTTCTCATTGGTGCGGGATTGCTGATCCAGAGCCTCGCCAACTTGCAGCGCGTTCGGCTGGGTTTCGATTCCAGCGGGCTGATGACTTTTCAACTCGCCCCTCCGGTGCCTCAGTACCCGCTGGCTGATCAAGGTCCCGACCTCTATCACTCGCTCATTGAGAACCTGCAAACGATTCCCGGTGTGCGCAGCGCAGCCGTCTCTAGCGGAATTCCCTTCGGCGCCGGAAATTACGCCCGGCATCCAATGATCACGACCGAAGCCTCGGTGTTGCCGCCCGGGACCGCCGTACCGATCGACTGGCGGAGCGTAAGCCCGGGCTATTTCGACACCATGCACATTCCGATGCTGCGCGGCCGCACCTTCACCGACGCCGACGTTCACACCGCTCCCTTGGTGATGATCGTCAGTCAGTCGACAGCCCAGAAATTCTTTGGCGATGCGGACCCCCTTGGCAAAGCCCTGCGCCCGACTGCCAAGCCTGAACTTGCTTACACAATTGTCGGAGTGGTTGGCGATGTGCGTGATCAAGCCCTCAACCAGCAGACTCCCACTCTCTATTACTCCATCCCTCAACGGGGCTCGTGGCCTCTTATGGACGTCGTCGTTCGAAGCGAAGCCCGCACCGACGATTCCGCACAGGCGCTTCTGCCCTCGATTCGCCAGCGAATCCATGACCTTGACGCGGGGCTTGCTCTTGCCAACGTGAACACGATGGATCAGTGGCTTTCGAATAGCGCAGCGCAGCCAAGACTTAACACGGTGCTGCTGACAGCATTCGCCGCCGTGGCGCTGCTCATTGCGGCGATCGGGATCTACGGCGTGCTGGCCTACTCCGTGAACCAACGCACCCGCGAGATCGGTTTGCGCATGGCCCTCGGCGCAACGCCCGGCAGCGTTCTTCAGCTCATCGTTGGTCAGGGGATGAAGGTGGTCGTAGTCGGTGTGGTCATCGGCTTAGCCGGAGGGCTGGCCCTGGGCCGCGCGGTGTCGAGCCTTGTGTTCGGCGTCCCCGTCCACGATCCCGTAACATTCAGCTTGGTCGCCGTCGTACTGACCGCAGTGGCGCTCGCGGCATGCATCATTCCAGCACGCAGGGCTGCGCGCGTTGATCCGATGGTTGCCTTGCGAGAAGAGTAATAAAAAAGCGCGACTACACGCCTGCGTCATCCCGAAGCCCCGCGTTCTTACCAGCGGGGCGAGGGATCTCGCGTGGGGTGTCTCCGGCTGCGGTAGCCGGTCTGCTCGCAAGATCCTTCGCTCCGCCTGAAAAACGGCTACGGTCAGGATGACGCCTGTAGGACGATTCGTACTGCGGCAGACGCAGACCGGCTGGTTGCGCCCAAACTTGCCCTTGTGATACCTTAAATAATTGTCCCGGACATCTGGCAGGGATCTGAGGGATCAGTTTGCGCGACGGCGCATCTTTCCCCCGAATTTGCTGGCGTAGCTCAGTTGGTAGAGCATCTGATTTGTAATCAGAGGGTCGGGGGTTCAAATCCCTTCGCCAGCTCCAGTAAATGTATTTCCGCCAGCCGCGGACTCGGTAGCGGCGCAACAGGTTTTTCCAACGCACTCCATTCGGTACTTTTCCGGTGTGCAGTGATCAATGATCTAACGATCGGCGGTCAGTGATCTTCGCGGTGTCTTCTTGCGCGATCCTTGGTTTCCCTGTGATGCGGAAGTAAAGAGTGCATTGTGCTTGGTTTGGTCTGCGGGTTTAGCGTGCGTGTGCAGTCCAGCCCGCCCGAGAGTTTACGCACAGGTGGGTGAGTGGTTAAAGCCAACAGACTGTAAATCTGTCCCTCCTAGCGAGGTACGAAGGTTCGAATCCTTCCCTGTGCACCATTGATTCACGTGAATCGTTTGTCCATCGCGTTGGTTTGCTACGTAGTGTTGGGAGCGCTGACTTGGACCACGATTACCGACCCGAAGATCCGGGCGGGAACACTGGTGGTTCTGGCGCTGTTCGCAGCGAAGTCGGTGTTGCGCCGTAATGAAGTAATGCACCCCGACAAGGACGCGGAGTAACTTGAGGCGCTTTGCGGGCGTGAGCGAAGCGGGAGCCCGCAGCCGAAATCCCGAGCGAAGTGTGCGAGGGATCTCAAGAGCTGAAGGCTAATAGCTGACAGCTGGTTTCGGGCCGATGTTGAGGCGCTTTGCGGGCGTGAGCGAAGCGGGAGCCCGCAGCCGAAATCCCGAGCGCAGTGTGCGAGGGATCTCCAAGTGCTGAAGGTGGTCAGTGGTTTCGGGCCGATGTAGCTCAGTTGGTAGAGCACTCCCTTGGTAAGGGAGAGGTCACCAGTTCAATCCTGGTCATCGGCTCCAGATTTGAAGGTTTTTTTCGGAAACACCGCCGGGGTTTTGGCCGGTAAGGGTTTTTTGCCCGGCCAAGTCTTGTGGACCGGCAAGCATTTGTGGTCGCCAAGGTCTTGTGGAAGGGCACGGCTTTTTAGCCGTGCCGCCAAGAGTCGGAATATGGACGCGGCTTTAGCCGCTGAGGATTGCTGACGGCTGATAGCTGACAGCTGATTTACAGGGCGGGAGTAACTCAGTGGTAGAGTCACAGCCTTCCAAGCTGTTGGTCGCGGGTTCGATTCCCGTCTCCCGCTCCAGAAATTGGATGGAACGAAGTCTGAACGTTTCGAGGATGACAGTGAGTTTCGAGCAGGCTGCCATCAAGGTTGAGAAGGCGCAAGAGTTCGCCAGGCTGCAAAAGGCGGTAGAGCGGGCGTTCTCGCAAGATAAGGTCGAGAATTTCCTGAGGCGGTTGGATCGCAAGGGAATTCGGGTTCGGGACTTCGACACGATTCTGGCGCAGAAGGTGCTGGAAAGAGTGGTTGCCGAAGCAGGACTGGATGCGAAGCGGTTGTACGAGTCGCTTCCCGTCTCGGACCAGGCGCAGATGCGCGAGTTTTATCTCTCGAAGCTTGAAGGCGTCGACGTCGCGCTGCGGCACAAGTTTAAGAAGTTGTATCAGTACTATTGAAGTTTCATAAATCCTTCGCGGCAAACAGCGCCGCTCGGGATGACAAACGAGAGTTTTGGCTAGAAGCTAAGAGCTAGGAGCTAGAGGCTGGTTATGGCGAAAGAAAAATTTGATCGCAATAAGCCGCACTGCAACGTAGGGACGATTGGTCACATTGATCATGGCAAGACGACGTTGACGGCGGCGATCACCAAGGTGTTGCAGAAGCACAATCCAAAGATTGTGTTCCGATCGTTTGACTCGATTGATAACGCGCCGGAAGAAAAGGCGCGTGGGATCACGATCGCCACGGCGCACGTGGAGTATGAGACGGCGAACCGGCACTACGCGCACGTCGACTGCCCGGGCCACGCCGACTACATCAAGAACATGATCACGGGCGCGGCGCAGATGGATGGCGCGATCTTGGTTGTAGCGGCGACCGACGGTCCGATGCCGCAGACGCGGGAGCACGTGCTGTTGGCGCGTCAGGTCGGTGTGCCCTACATCGTGGTCGCGCTGAACAAGTGCGATGCGGTGGATGATCCGGAGTTGCTCGACCTCGTCGAGTTGGAAGTGCGCGAGTTGCTGAAGACGTACAAGTTCCCGGGCGACGATGTGCCGGTGATCCGGCTATCCGCTTTAGGGGCCTTGAATGGCGAAGAGAAATGGGAGAAGCAGATTGACGCGCTGATGGAAGCGGTGGACAAGAGTGTGCCGCAACCGGCGCGCGAGTTGGACAAGCCGTTCCTGATGCCGATCGAAGACATTTTCTCGATCTCGGGACGCGGCACGGTGGTGACGGGCCGAATCGAGCGTGGCAAGGTGAAGGTGGGCGAGGAAGTGGAAATTGTGGGCTTCCGCGACACGCGCAAGACGGTTGTCACCGGCGTGGAAATGTTCAAGAAGCAGTTGGACGAAGGCCTGGCGGGTGATAACGCCGGGCTGCTGCTGCGCGGCATTGCAAAAGAAGATGTAGAGCGCGGCATGGTGCTGGCGAAGGGTGGATCGATCACGCCGCATACGAAGTTCAAGGCCGAGGTCTACATCCTGACCAAAGAAGAAGGTGGAAGACATACGCCTTTCTTCAAGGGATATCGGCCGCAGTTTTATCTGCGCACGACGGACGTGACGGGCGTGGCGGAGTTGCCGGCGGGTACGGAGATGGTGATGCCGGGAGACAACGTGAGCCTGGTGATCGAGTTGATCACTCCGGTGGCCATGGAGAAGGGCTTGCGGTTCGCGATTCGGGAAGGCGGCCACACGGTGGGCGCCGGAACGATTGCGGAGATTGTGCAGTAGGTTGTGTGGCGCGGACGCCCTCGTCCGCGTTGCATGCAGTAAAGATGACGGCAGACGCGGGCGAGGGCGCCTGCGCCACATGGAGTGAGCAATGCCCCGAGAAATAGTGACATTACAATGCGGCGACTGCAAAGAGCGGAACTACTCGACGACCAAGAACCGGAAGACGACGACCGAACGGTTGGAATTCAAGAAATTCTGCAACCGTTGCCGCAAGCACACGCCGCACAAAGAGGTTAAATAATCAGCGCCGGTCTCGCTTTGAACCGAGTACCGAGTACTGACAACTGAGTACTGATGTAGGGGCGTAAGCTCAACGGTTAAACTGTCGGTCTCCAAAACCGAACTTGGGGGTTCGAATCCCTCCGCCCCTGCCAGAGTTTACGGCCCGAACGGCCAGCACAGGCGAAGCAGACAGAGCGAGAAGAAAGAAGTAAAAGATGGCGACCATGACGGAACAAAACGCACTTGTCACGACGGTAAAGTCCTGGCCCGAGAAGACCCGGAATTTCTATAACGACGTGCGCACTGAAATGCGCAAGGTGACCGCGCCTTCGTGGAAAGAAGTTCGAGCCACGACCACGGTGGTCGTAATCACGGTCTTCATCTTCGCGCTGTATTTCGCCGTGATCGACTTTGTGATTCAGCACGGCGTCACGGCGCTGTTCAGCTTCTTCAAAGTTCATTGATTCAGAGTGGCGCATGAGATGGCGGCCCAGAGCTGCTAAGTAAAGGAATAGCTGGCCGAGAAGAAACACCCACATATGCAGGACGAAGAAAAAAACGAAGCAGCACCAAGCACAGCAGGTGAGCCGCAAGCCTCCGGCGCCGAGGGCGCTGCCGCTACCGCCGAGGCTCCACGCAACCCGAACATGAAGTGGTACATCATCCACTCGTACTCCGGGTTTGAGCGCAAGGTGAAAGAGTCCCTGGAGTCGCGGGTTGCAGCCTTCGGCTTGCAGGACAAGATCGGCAAAGTGCTGATCCCGACCGAGTCGGTCACCGAAGTGCGCGGCGGCAAGAAGTACACCTCCGAGCGCATGTTCTATCCCGGCTACGTGCTGGTCGAAATGGACATGGACGATCACGTCTGGCATGTGGTGAAATCCACGCCGCGCGTCACCGGGTTCGTCGGCACCGGCCAGCAGCCGACGCCGCTCTCGGATGAAGAGGTCCAGCACATCGTTTACAAAGTTGCTGACAGCCGCGAGAAGCCGAAGCTCAAAGTTAAGTTCGAGAAGAACGAATCCGTTCGCATCAGTGAAGGACCGTTCGCCAGCTTCACCGGCATTGTTGACGAAGTGAACGAAGATCGCGAAACGTTGAAAGTCATGGTCACGATCTTCGGCCGCTCTACCCCGGTAGAGCTCGAGTTCAACCAGGTGGAGAAGGTCGCGTAACTACGAATTGCATAGATCCTTCGGCGACAAAAAATGTCGCCTCAGGATGACAAGATTGAAGGCCTTGGCTAGAAGCTAAGAGCTAGAAGCTAGGAGCAAACGAAGTGGCAAAGAAAGTTACAGGTTATGTGAAGCTGCAGATCGCTGCAGGCAAGGCGACTCCAGCACCTCCGGTCGGCCCGGCCCTCGGCCAGGCGCAGATCAATATCATGGAGTTCTGCAAGCAGTTCAACGCCAGAACCAACCAGAAAGAGATGGAGGGACTGATCATCCCGGTCGTAGTCTCGGTGTACAGCGACCGCTCCTTCACCTTCATCACCAAGACGCCTCCGGCCTCGATTCTGTTGAAGCGCGCCGCCGGCATCGCCAAGGGTTCCGGAGTGCCAAACAAAGATAAGGTCGGTAAAGTCACGATCAAGCAGATCGAAGACATCGCGAAGCAGAAGATGCCCGACTTGAACGCCGCCTCGGTCGAGACCGCGATCAAGAGCATCCGCGGCACCGCAAGATCGATGGGCATTGAAGTAGTCGGCTAGGTTGTGTAGGGACGGACGCATTCGTCCGTCCAGCAAGCGAAGCGCG
Source organism: uncultured Acidobacteriaceae bacterium (assembly GCA_963731405.1). GTDB lineage: Bacteria > Acidobacteriota > Terriglobia > Terriglobales > Acidobacteriaceae > Sulfotelmatobacter. Next base: position 186,275 of record CAVSVS010000015.1, read on the forward strand.
CACGGTTTTAGCGGCGCGGCTGGTTTTGATTTCGTGGAAGGGTGCGGCTCTAGCCGTACCGTTAGAGCCCGAACGAAGCCGGGCTTTAGCCCCTGAGGGCTTGCAAGTCAACAACACCACGGCCGATCGAAATAATGATCGGCGGTGGGAGACAAGGAAGAGCAATGAAAAAAGAAGGAAAGAATATCGCCAAGGCGCACTCCGCAGTCGAGAAGCGCCCTTATGTTCTGCAGGACGCCGTTCCTCTCCTGCAGAAAGTGAAGTTCGCCAAGTTCGACGAGACCGTCGAAGTCACGTTGCGTCTGGGTGTCGATCCCAAGCACGCCGACCAGATGGTTCGCGGCACAGTCGTCCTGCCGCATGGCCTCGGCAAGTCGAAGAAGGTCCTGGTCATCGCTACCGGCGACAAGATTAAGGAAGCGGAGGCAGCTGGCGCCGATTTCGCTGGCGGCGAAGAGATGGTCGAGAAGATCACCAAGGAAAACTGGACCGACTTCGACGCCCTGATCGCCACTCCCGATGTGATGAAGTCCGTCGGACGCCTCGGCAAGATCCTCGGCCCCAAGGGGCTGATGCCGAACCCGAAGACGGGCACGGTCACCTTCGACGTGGGCAAAGCGGTGCAGGAAGTAAAGGCCGGAAAGGTCGAATTCCGCACCGACAAGACCGCTCTCGTGCACTGCCCGGTCGGCAAGATTTCGTTTACGCCCGATAAGCTGATTGAGAACGCGACTGTCCTGATCACCAGCGTGATCAAGGCCAAGCCGTCCGTGGCCAAGGGCAAGTACATCAAGGGATGCTTCCTGAGTTCGACGATGGGTCCCGGCATCTTGCTAGACGTTACGCCCATCGAGACTGCGGCGAAGGCTTAACTGGCGCTGAAGCGCCTGGACGGACGAATGGTCCGTCCCTACTTGAGATCACTACGAGGAATTGAATTATGGCGGTTACCAAAGCGAAAAAGACACAGCAGGTCGAAAAGCTGAGCAAAGACCTGAGCAACGTTTCCAACGTGGTCGTGGCGACCTACACCAAGATGACGGTGACTCAGGACTACGAGCTCCGCAAGGCTCTGCGCGGAGCGGGCGCCAAGTATCAGGTGGTCAAGAACACACTGGCTGAGCGCGCAGCTAAAGGCACCAAGGTTGAAGGCGCACTCAAAGAGCTGTCGGGCGTAACCTCGATCGCATACACCACCGGCGATCCGGTTGCGATGGCCAAGGCCCTGACCAAGTACGCCAAAGACATGCCCGAATTTACCTTCAAGGTCGGCGTGGTCGAAGGCAAGGTCATCAACATTAAAGAGATCGAAGCTCTGGCCAGCATGCCGTCGAAGGAGGAGCTGTATTCCAAGCTCCTGTTCCTGATCAACGCGCCGGCCCAGCGTCTGGTGACCGTGATGAACGCTGTGGGCCGCAACCTGGCCGTAGTCGTCGACCAGGGCGTGAAGGAAAAGAAGTTCAAAGAAGCATAGCTCGTGGAGGGCCGGACGCATTCGTCCGGCCAGGTTTACCCAGGCACAAGTTCTGGATGGCGCAAGCCATCCGAAGAGATTTGGTTACCGGAAAGTCAGGGGTTGCGCGGTTCGTTCCAAGCGTTGTCTGGCGCAAGGAATCAGGACCTGGACGCACTGGAACCCTGGCCCAGGGATAACGAAATCAATCAAACTGATAACAAGTGGAGAAATAACATGGCGGATCTGGCACAGTTGGAAGAATCAATCGTAGGGTTGTCGCTGCTCGACGCGGCGCAGCTCGTGAAGAAACTCGAAGAGCGCCTCGGCGTGTCGGCGGCGGCAGCGGCCCCGGTCATGATGGCTGGCGGCGGTGGCGGCGCGGCAGCAGCGGCTCCGGCCGAAGAGAAGACCGAGTTCACCGTCGTCCTGAAGGAAGTGGGCGCCAACAAGATCAATGTGATCAAGGCCGTCCGCGAAGTCACCAGCCTGGGCTTGAAAGAAGCCAAGGAACTGGTCGACGGAGCTCCCAAGAACGTGAAAGAGGGCGTCTCCAAGGACGAAGCCGAGACCATCAAGAAGAAGTTCACCGAGGCGGGCGCGGTTGTCGAAGTGAAATAGGCTCGTTTGTGTGAGGACGGCCGACTTCGGCCGAGGTGCAGTTCGGCGGGTTCGCGTCGCTTCGCGACCCGACAACCGAGGCGGTTGTCCTCACATAGCACCTTAACCGGTGCAATATCGATTATGTTGCACGTTCCTACTTGTGAACCTTGGGCGGCGATGTTAGCATCTATATAACATCGATTCCTAGGGCTTCACTCAATCGCGAGCATTGCTCGCGGGGGAAGTTTTGGGTACGCTGCTCCGCGGGCAGGCGGGGCGGAAACAGGCCGAAGAACTGGCGCGAAAGATTTCAAATCAAGAAGGGCGAAACGCCTTGGTTGGCGTCTGCGGGAACAACTGTCCCTGCGGGCGCCCCGCTGTCTTTTAGTTTCCTGGTTGTTCCGGTTCTGCACACGTAGGTCCCGCGGCGCCACAAGCGCCCCACATTCCGCGGTATAAGCGCGACCCTCGGTCGCGTGAGAGATTGGGAGTTCTGACGAATGAAAAATGCCTTCCGTAAACGCTTTGATTTTTCCAAAATTCCGGCCACCATTCAGATCCCGAACCTGATCGAGGTTCAGAAGCGCTCTTACGACCGCTTCCTGCAGATGGACAAGCTTCCCAGCGAGCGCGAAGACGGCGGCTTGCAGGCGGTGTTTCAATCCGTTTTCCCCATCACCGACTTTCGAAACGTATCACAACTTGAGTTTGTGGATTACGCCATTGGTAACTGGGAGTGCAAGTGCGGCCACCTGAAAGGGCTGCATCACCTCCGGACCACTTGTAAGAATTGCGGGTCCACCGTCATTACCGATCCGTTCCATCCCGGCGAAGTGCTTTGCGGCAAGTGCGGCACCTACAACGCGAACACGCCTGACTTCTGCAACAAGTGCGGCGACCCGGTAGGGCTGCAGTTGAAGTACGACGTGGCAGAGTGCGAAGAGCGCGGCATGACTTACTCCGCTCCACTCAAAGTCACCATGCGTCTGACGATTTTCGACAAGGACGCCGAGACTGGCAATCGCTCCATCCGCGACATTAAAGAGCAAGAAGTCTTCTTCGGCGACGTTCCCTTGATGACGCAGAACGGCACCTTCATCATCAACGGTACCGAGCGCGTCATTGTCAGCCAGTTGCACCGTTCGCCCGGTGTCTTCTTCGAGACGGCCAACAATCGCACCTACTTCCTGGGAAAGATCATCCCCTACCGCGGATCATGGGTCGAGTTCGAATATGACCAGAAGAACGTGCTCTATGTCCGCATCGATCGCAAGCGCAAATTTCTCGGCACGATTTTCCTCCGCGCCCTGGGCTTGCGAACCGGCGAAGACATTCTGAAATCGTTCTACACCGTTGACCGTCTGGCCGTCCGCGACAAGAAGCTTTTCTGGACGCTCGACCCAGCCAGCGAGAAGCCCACGAACCTGCTGGGTATGAAACTTGCCCACAGCATCAAGAACAAGTCGGGCGACGAAATCGCCCACTCCGGCCGCAAGATCAATGCCCAGGTGCTGAAAGATATTCAGAAGGCGAAGATCACTGAAATCGAAGTCGACATCACCGATCTCGAAGGCGCGTGGACTGCCGGCGATATCGTTGACACCACCACCGGCGAAGTCATGCTCGAAGCTAACTCCGAGTTGACAGCCGATAAGGTTTCGAAGATTCTCGATTCCGGCGTCGTAGAAATGTCGCTGTTCTTCCCCGAGCGCGACGACGTGGGAACGGTCATCAGCCAGACCCTGAAGCGTGATGCGGTCAAGACTCCGCAGGAAGCGCTGATTGAGATCTACCGCAAGCTGCGTCCCGGTGATCCGCCGACGCTCGACACCGCGACGGCGCTGTTCCACGGCATGTTCTTCGACCCCCGCAAGTACGACTTTTCTCGCGTGGGCCGTTTGAAGTTCAACATCAAATTGTTCGAGAACCAGGAAGCCACCAGTCTCGACAAGCGCACGCTCGATCCCGACGACTTCTATGCCACCATCGCGTACCTGCTGAAACTGCGCAAGAGCATCGGCGCGGTCGACGACATCGATCACCTCGGCAACCGACGCGTTCGCGCGGTTGGCGAGTTGATGGAGAACCAGTTCCGTATCGGCCTGGTCCGTATGGAACGCGCCATCAAGGAAAAAATGTCGGTTTACCAGGAAATGTCGACGGCCATGCCGCACGACCTGGTTAACGCGAAGCCGGTGATGGCCGCAATCCGCGAATTCTTCGGATCGTCGCAGCTCTCGCAGTTCATGGATCAGACCAACCCGCTCTCCGAGATTACGCACAAACGGCGTCTCTCGGCGCTTGGGCCGGGCGGTCTGTCACGGGAACGTGCAGGATTCGAAGTCCGCGACGTTCACCCGACGCACTACGGCCGTATCTGCCCGATTGAGACGCCAGAAGGTCCGAACATCGGACTGATCTCGTCATTGAGCTGCTACGCCCGCATCAACGACTACGGCTTCATCGAATCGCCCTACCGCAAGATCAAGGGCGGACGCGTGATCGACTACGTAACCGTCGTCAACGTCGGCGATAGCGACCACAAAGTCGGCGATCACATGGAGAAGCATGAGATCGAGAAGATTAATGAGGCCCTGAAAGAGAAGCGCAAGAAGCCGGCGACCATCGAGCCGTTCTCCTTCTACCTCTCGGCCTGGGAAGAAGATCGCCACACGATCGCGCAGGCCAACGTGGAACTCGACGACAAGGGCAAAATCGTCGCCGAGCTGGTCAACGCTCGTAAGGCTGGGAACTTTGTGCTGGTCAGCCGCGATGAAGTGGACTACGTCGACGTCAGCCCGAAGCAACTTGTTTCGGTCGCTGCCTCGCTGGTTCCGTTTCTCGAGCACGACGATGCGAACCGCGCGCTGATGGGCGCGAACATGCAGCGCCAGTCGGTCCCCTTGCTCCGCGCACAAGCGCCGATCGTCGGTACCGGAATGGAAGGTGTTACCGCTCGTGACTCGGGCGCAGTCGTTCTCGCCCGCCGCAACGGCATCATCGACTCGGTCGACTCCGAGCGCATCATTGTTCGCGTAGAAGGCGAGCACCATCCCACGCAGCTGTCGCGTGAAGTTGGCAGCGACATCTACCAGCTCACGAAATTCAAACGCTCGAACCAGAACACTTGCATCAACCAGAAGCCGGTGGTCAAAAAGGGTCAACGCGTACTGAAGGGCGAGATTATCGCGGACGGTCCTTGTACCGATCACGGCGAGCTGGCGCTGGGACGAAACGTCCTGGTCGCCTTCATGCCATGGCGCGGTTACAACTTCGAGGACGCAATTCTCGTCTCCGAGAAAATGGTGAAAGAGGACTACTACACCTCGCTTCACATCGAGGAGTACGAAATCGAAGCACGCGACACCAAGCTCGGTCCCGAAGAAGTCACGCGCGACATTCCCAACGTCAGCGAGTCCATGTTGCGCAATCTGGACGAAGCGGGCGTCATTCGCATTGGTGCCAGCATCAAGCAGGGCGACATCCTGGTCGGCAAAGTTACGCCGAAAGGTGAGACCCAGCTCACGCCAGAAGAAAAACTGCTTCGCGCGATCTTCGGCGAAAAAGCCGGAGACGTGCGCGATGCCTCTCTCTACTGCCCGCCGGGCATTGAGGGTGTCATCGTCGATGTGAAGATCTTCTCGCGCAAAGGCCAGGAAAAGGACGAGCGCGCGAAGGCCATTGAAGCCACGCAGATCGCGAAGTTGGAAAAGAACCTTTCGGACGAAATCCGAATTCTGACCGACGAGCGCCTGAAGCGCCTGGAAAACATCCTGGGCGGCAAGGAAGTGCAGGCCGACTTGCACGACGAGCGCACCAACAAGCGCCTTCTGACCAAGGGTAACCTGCTGACGCGTGACGAAATCGAGCGCATCTCGACCCGCAACCTGAAGCGCATCAAGTATGCCGACAAGGATCCGCGGGTGAACGAGCAGATCGACGAAATCGAAGAGATGACTTCTCGCCAGATCGACGTGCTCAAAAAGATCGTCAACGAGAAGAAAGAGAAACTCACCAAGGGCGACGAACTGCCCCCGGGCGTGATCAAGCTGGTCAAGGTCTACATCGCCATGAAGCGCAAGCTGAGTGTCGGTGATAAGATGGCCGGCCGCCACGGCAACAAGGGCGTTATTGCGCGAATTCTGCCGGAAGAGGATATGCCGTACCTCGAAGACGGAACGCCCGTGGAAATCGTCCTCAACCCGCTCGGCGTGCCTTCCCGTATGAACGTGGGACAGATTCTTGAAACCCACCTCGGATGGGCGGGCTTCGTGCTCGGCGACAAGATCGCGCAACTGCTCAAGGAAAATACCCGGACCGAAGCCATCCGGCGCGAGTTGAAAGCGTTGTTCAAGGACTCGCAGTTGGCTGACATCATCTCCGACATGAGCGACGAAGAACTCGATGCCATGGCCCCGACCTTCACCAAGGGCGTGTTCATGGGATCGCCGGTATTCGACGGGTCGAAGGAAGGCGAGATCAAAGCGTTGCTCGAACACGCGGGTCTGCCGACCTCAGGCAAGACGACTCTTCATGACGGCATGACAGGCGACAAGTTCGAACAGCCTGTCACCGTGGGTTACATCTACATGCTCAAGCTGTCGCATCTGGTGGACGACAAGATTCACGCCCGTTCCATCGGACCGTACTCGCTGATCACCCAGCAGCCGCTTGGTGGTAAGGCGCAGTTCGGCGGACAGCGTTTCGGAGAAATGGAAGTCTGGGCGCTTGAGGCGTACGGCGCAGCCTTCATCCTGCAGGAGCTGCTGACAGCGAAGTCTGACGACGTATACGGCCGCACCAAGATTTACGAGGCCATCGTCAAGGGCGAAGCCGCCATGGAGCCCGGCGTACCCGAATCGTTCAACGTGCTGATCCGCGAGCTGCAGTCGCTCTGCCTCGATGTGGAATTGATCAAGGCAGGCGAGAAAAAGCCGACGGCCAGTGCCGCAGCAGATTAAGAGCAGTTCCCAGTACTCGGTACTCAGTACTCAGTGAAGGCTGAGGCTGGGACCGGGTCCTGAGGCGTTCAAGAGATTGCGAATTGCGCCACTGCGGCATCCGAGCTCGATGCCGCGTGAAGAGGCGAGAGTTCACTGAGTACCGCGTGCTGGTACTGAGAACTGGTTTACGAGCTCCGTCAGCGGACACGTGAGAACCGCAGGAAGCGGAGGAACACCTTGTTTCGTTCGAGCCCTTTTGAAATGGCAAATGTGATTGCGGACTTCGACGCCATTCGTATCAGCCTGGCGTCTCCGGAGAAAATCCGGAGCTGGTCGCACGGCGAAGTCACCAAGCCCGAGACCATCAACTACCGTACCTTCAAGCCGGAACGCGACGGGTTGTTCTGTGCGCGTATCTTTGGCCCGGTGACGGACTGGGAGTGCTTGTGCGGCAAGTACAAGCGCATGAAGCACCGCGGCGTGATCTGCGACAAGTGCGGCGTGGAAGTTACGCTGTCCAAAGTTCGCCGGGAACGCCTCGGCCACATCGAGCTGGCCTCACCCTGCTCGCATGTGTGGTTCTTCAAGGGACTTCCTAGCCGCATCGGCCACCTGCTCGATATTTCCCTGCGCGACCTTGAGTCCGTGCTCTATTTCGAAGCCTACGTCGTGGTTGAACCCGGCGATGCTCCGGTAAAAGAGCGCGAGGTCATCAAGGACGAAGCTAAGTTCCGCGAACTCGATCAGCAGTACCGTCCGGCCGGTTTCAAGGCCATGATGGGTGCGGAAGCGATCAAGGAACTGCTCAAGCGCGTCGACACCGACGGCCTTTCCGTGGAACTGCGCGAGAAGATGAAGAACGAGAGCTCGCTGCAGAAGCGGCTCAAGTACGCCAAGCGCTTGAAGGTCGTTGAGGCCTTCCGCAAGAGCGGCAACAAGCCGCACTGGATGATCCTCGACGTCATTCCGGTCATTCCGCCGGAGCTCCGTCCCCTCGTTCCACTGGATGGCGGCCGCTTCGCCACGTCCGATTTGAACGACTTGTATCGTCGCGTCATCAACCGCAACAACCGGTTGAAGAAGCTGATGGACCTGCATGCTCCTGAAGTCATCGTGCGCAACGAAAAACGCATGCTGCAGGAAGCCGTCGACGCCCTGTTCGACAACGGCCGTCGTGGCCGCGTGCTTCGCGGCGCCAACAACCGTCCGCTGAAGTCGCTCTCCGACACGCTGAAAGGCAAGCAGGGACGCTTCCGCCAGAACCTGCTCGGCAAGCGCGTTGACTATTCCGGACGTTCTGTCATCGTGGTCGGACCCGAACTCAAACTCCACCAGTGCGGTCTCCCGAAGAAAATGGCTCTGGAACTGTTCAAGCCGTTTATCTATCACCGGCTCGAGCAGACAGGCAACGTCACCACCATCAAGCAAGCGAAAGAAATGGTGGAACAGCAGGAACCCATCGTCTGGGACATCCTTGAAGAAGTCATCAAGGATCACCCGGTACTTCTGAACCGCGCTCCTACGCTTCACCGTCTCGGCATTCAGGCTTTCGAGCCGGTGCTCGTCGAAGGCAAGGCCATCAAGATTCACCCATTGGTCTGCACGGCGTTCAACGCCGACTTCGACGGCGACCAGATGGCAGTTCACATCCCGCTGTCTCCTGAAGCCCAGGTCGAAGCTAGCGTGCTGATGCTGGCATCGCACAACATTCTGTCGCCTGCTTCCGGTCAACCGATCACCGTGCCTACGCAAGACATGGTGCTGGGACTCTACTACCTGACCAAAGGTAAGCCGGGCGCCAAGGGTGAGGGCCGCGCTTTTGCCAACATCGAAGAAGTGCTGATGGCGTTGGACGCGGGCGAAGTCGAAACCCTTAGCCCGATTCGCCTTCGTTACTCGGGGGAACTGATCGACCTGACCACCGCGTACGACGATCAGGACATCATTCACACCGAGCCCGTACAAGTCGAGCGCGCTTTTATCAACACCACGGTGGGACGCGCGATCCTGAACGACCAATTGCCCGAAGGCATGCCCTACATCAACGGCCTGCTCAAGAAAAAGGGCATTGGCGCTCTGGTGAACTACGGCTACCTGCGCTTCGGCCTCGAAGTCACGGTCAAGATGCTCGACGAGGTCAAGACCCTGGGCTTCAAGTTCGCGACCAAGTCGGGCTTGTCCATCGGCATCGACGACATGGTCATTCCAGACAGCAAGAAGGTTCTGGTCAAAGACGCCGAGAAGCAAGTTGTGGCTGTGCAGCAGCAATATCTTGATGGAGCCATCACCAACGGCGAGCGCTACAACAAGGTCATCGAAATCTGGTCGGCAATCACGGAAAAAGTTGCCGACGAAATGTTCGGTGAAATGCAGCGCCGCGACAAAGAAGGCGACCTCAATCCGATTTACGTCATGGCCGACTCCGGCGCTCGAGGATCGAAACAGCAGATCCGCCAGCTCTCGGGTATGCGTGGATTGATGGCCAAGCCCTCTGGCGAAATCATCGAGTCGCCCATCACGGCGAACTTCCGTGAAGGTCTGACGGTGTTGGAGTACTTCGTTTCGACGCACGGCGCCCGCAAGGGATTGGCCGATACCGCGTTGAAGACGGCGGACTCTGGCTACCTGACTCGCCGCTTGGTCGACGTCGCACAAGACGTCATCATCAGCGAGTACGATTGCGGCACCGTCGACGGCATCTACGTGCAAGGTATCGTGGAAGCCGGCGAGATCATCGAACCGCTGCGCGACCGCATCGTCGGCCGCGTGTCGCTCGAGAAGATCAAGGACTATGACGGCAACGTCATTGTCGACATCAACCAGGAAATCAGTGAAGACCTTGCCGGTGCGATTCAGGCCGCCGGCATCGAGCGCGTGAAAATCCGTTCGGTGCTGACTTGCGAATCGAAACGCGGTGTCTGCGTCATGTGCTACGGTCGCAACTTGGCTTCCGGACGTCTCGTCGAACTCGGCGAAGCAACGGGTGTCATCGCGGCGCAGTCCATCGGCGAACCTGGAACCCAGCTCACCATGCGTACCTTCCACATCGGTGGAACCGCATCGCGAGTCTCCGAGCAGTCGCGTCTCGATGCCAAGAACAACGGCACCGTACGGTTCATCGGATTGCAGACGGTCAAAGCCAAGTCTGGCGATCTCGTGGTTATGAATCGTCAGGGCTCGATCGCGGTCGTCGACGAGAAGAATCGCGAACGCGAGCGTTACTCGGTCGTGTACGGCGCCAAGCTGAAAGTCAACGATGGCGATCCCGTCACGCTCGGCCAGGTCATGGTCGAATGGGATCCTTACACCTTCGCCATCCTGACCGAAATCGGCGGCACCGTGCAGTTCAAGGACTTGCAGGAAGGTGTCACGCTCCACGAAGAGGTCGACGAAGTCACCGGCCTCTCCCGTCACGTGGTCGGCGATTCTCCTGACGAGAAGCGCCAGCCAGCGATCGTCATTAAAGGTAAGGCCAGCAAGCGCTACCTCATGCCTTCGCGGGCCCACCTGATGATTCAGGATGGCGACACAGTTACACCTGGAGACGTGCTGGCCAAGATCCCGCGCGAAACCACCAAGACCAAAGACATCACCGGTGGTCTGCCACGCGTGGTCGAATTGTTCGAAGCCCGCAAGCCGCATGAAACCGCGGTCATCAGCGAAATCGATGGCACGGTCAAGTTCGGTGAAGTTTCCAAGGGCCAGCGCAAAATCTACGTGGTCGCCGACAACGGTACCGAAAAGGAATACTCGGTTCCGCGCGGTGTTCACATCAACGTGCAGGAAGGCGAGCGCGTCAAGGCGGGCGAACCGCTCATGGACGGCCCGCTCAACCCGCATGACATCCTGGCCGTGCTTGGCGAAAAAGAACTGCAGGCTTATCTGGTGAACGAAATCCAGGAAGTCTACCGCCTGCAGGGCGTCAACATCTCTGACAAGCACATCGAAGTGATTGTTCGTCAGATGATGCGCTGGGTGAAGGTCGAAGACGTGGGCGATACCCGGTTCCTGCTCGAAGAGCAGACCGACAAGTTCGCCTTCCGCGAAGAGAACGAGCGCGTGATTGCGCAGGGCGGCAAGCCGGCCACCGGTCGTCCGCTGCTCCTCGGTATCACGAAAGCATCGCTCTCCACCGACTCGTTCATTTCGGCGGCATCCTTCCAGGAGACCACGCGCGTGCTCACCGAAGCCAGCATCAACGGCAAGGTCGATCACCTGCGCGGCCTGAAAGAAAACGTCATCGTCGGACGCCTCATCCCTGCCGGAACCGGCATGGAGTACTACCGCAACGTGCGCCTCTCGCCAGAAATGGAAGAGGCCGCCGCCAAGGTACAGGCGGAAGTTTCGGCTGCGTACGAAGAAGCCGAGCGCGCTCTCGAAATGATGCGTCACGAGGGCGAAACCGACGATCTGCCCGTGGAACTCCCCGCGGCTGAGTAATCAGAGTAGAAACCATTTTCGGGGGCGAATCATTTCGCCCCCGAATTTGCTTCGGGAGTGGTCTTAACATTCAATGCACGCTACCCCCCAGCGATTGCGCATTCAGGAACCCGGCGAACTTCCTTCGTTGCGCCCAGTGCCTCTTGGCCCTACTCTAGAACAGCGCATGTTACGGTTCCTCAGACTCTTGCGACTGTCTTTCTGGCGGGCCTTTGTCCACGATTCCTTCGCCACTGCCAAGGCATCTGCCTATTCGTCGATCCTCACCTTCTTCCCGGTCCTGCTGATCATCGGGTCCGTCCTTGCCAGTTGGCGCAAAGGGCAGCCTTACTTACGCGAAGTTTCCTACGCCCTTGGCAGCATTCTGCCGGCCGGTGGAACCACCGCCCTTAGTTATCTCAAGGGAGCCGCCCAGCATCCTGCCAGCACGCTGGCCACGACCTCTGTGATCACCCTGTGGACCGCGTCCGGCGTCATGGTCTCCTGGATGGAAGGGTTCCGCCGCTGTTACGAACTGCCGAAAACCTGGGGACTCGTCAAAGAGCGTCTCATCGCTTTTCTGCTAGTCATCTTCGCCCTGATCCCCATGACTTTCGCCACTCTGCTTGTGGCCGTGGGCAGCAAATTTGAAGCCCGCCTCCTGCCCTACATCGATCCCGACTTCAGCATCTACATCTTTCTGCTGTGGGGAGGCATCCGCTGGCTGATCGCGACACTCACCAGCATCGCCGTGATTGCGTTGATTTACCACCACGCCGTTCCGCGCACCCAGCCGTGGCACAGCGTAATGCCTGGCGCCATGTTGGCGACCATTCTCTGGTTCACCACGACCGTCGGATTCCGCGCGTACCTGCAACACTTCGGCGATTTCGCTACCATCTATGGATCGCTCGGAGTCGCCATGGCACTGCTGGTGTGGATGTACATGGTCTCGCTGGTGGTCCTGGTCGGCGCGGAATTCAATGCACTGCTGTTCCCGCGCGCGATGCTGGGCAAGGAACTCACGGCGATCAGCGGTCCTCGAGTGGCCGACTAACCCTCGCAGAAACGTTGCTTGCAACGTCTCTCTCGCTGTCGCTGGAAATGCCAAGGTTGTCCCCGAACCCCTGATTGAGGAGATAGGTTGAAACCCAGCAAGCCACAACCGATCGTAGATCCCGCCACCGGCCAGTCCTTGCCCCGTCGCGCCAAAATCATCTGCACCATCGGCCCCGCCTGCAACACCGAAGCCGTCATGCGTGACTTGCTCCGCCTTGGCATGGACATCGCCCGCTTGAATTTCTCTCACGGCACTCACGAAGATCACGCTCACAACATCCTTCGCCTGCGCCGCGCCGCCGAGCGCGAAGGACGCACTGTCTGCATCCTCCAAGACCTGCAAGGCCCTAAAATCCGCACCGGCCCGCTGGAGCGCCACGATCCCGTCCTCCTCAAAACCGGCTCAGTAGTCACCATCACTCCTCAAGACATTCCCGGTACAGCCACCCGCATCTCCACCACGTTTCCTGATCTTGCCCGCGAACTCACTGCCGGGGCCCGCATCTTGCTGAGCGATGGTCTGATCGAACTGCGTGTCCGAGGTGCCCGTGGTAAAGATGTGCTCTGCGATGTCATCAACGGTGGCATGCTCGGCGAGCATAAAGGCATCAACCTTCCCGGCATCGCTCTCACGATCCCTGCGCTCACGGAAAAAGATCGCAAGGATCTCGAATTCGGCCTCAATCACGGCGTCGATGCCGTCGCCTTGTCCTTCGTCCGCACCCCGGCCGACGTCAGCATGGTCAAGCAGATTATCGCCGCGCACCAGAGCGATGTCCCTGTCATCGCCAAACTCGAGAAGCCGCAAGCCATCGATCACCTCGAAGAAATTCTTGAAGTGGCCGACGGAGTCATGGTCGCCCGCGGAGACCTCGGGGTCGAAATGGCCCCAGAGAAAGTTCCCGTCATTCAGAAGCACATCATTCGCCGCGCCTCCGCCTGGCGAAAGCCCGTCATCACCGCCACCCAGATGCTTGAGTCGATGATCGAAAACCCGCGTCCCACGCGCGCCGAGGCCAGTGACGTGGCCAACGCAGTCTTTGACGGAACCGACGCCGTCATGCTCTCCGGCGAAACTGCCAGCGGACAATATCCGCGCGAATCGGTTTCCATCATGTCGCGCATCGTGGTGGAAGCTGAATCGAACACCAGCGATTTCCAGTTTCGCCGCCGCCGCGAACACCACGGACTCTCCGTCGCCGAAACCATCTGCGAGTCGATTGCTCACGCCGCCGAAGACCTGCCTATGGGCGCCATCGCAGTCTTTACTGAGACCGGTAACACCGCCCGCATGATTTCGAAATATCGCCCGCGAACCGCCATCTACGCCTTCACGCACACCGAGGCCGTGGTGCATCGCATGAATCTTTACTGGGGAGTTCATCCCGTGCGCTGCCGGCAGGCTCTCTCGGCCGCACATATGTTATCGATTGCCGAGCAGGACCTGGTTCGCCGCGGAGTTCTCAAGCCCGAGGATGTCCTCGGAATCGTCGCCGGCACTCGCCAGACTGCGGGTTCCACCAATCTCTTGCACCTGCATCTGGTCACCAGTGAAGAGGCCGACCGCATCTCGCACCCAACGGAGAAGCGCTCGCAGAAGCATCGCGCCAAGAAACAGCGTTCTGCTGGCCGCCGCAAGTTATAATCGCCCCGTATGCCTCAGGAGATACTATCGGTGGCCGTCTGGGAGCCAATTCCTGACATGGAAGCGGCGTCGCTCGCCACCATTCGCGAGCTCACTTCCATTGTCATCGCCAAGGGATACGGCCGCGACATGCTCTACCGCGACCGTGAATCGCACTATGTTTTTCTACGGTACTGGAAGTCCGAGGAAGCGCGTCGCGCCGCGCAAGAAGATCCCGACATGCTCCGCTGCTGGGCCCGCCTCGGCAACGAAATTCAAATCGTCAAAGTCTACGAGACGCTAACCGAAGTGTCTGTAGATGGTGCGAAGTAGTCTTGCTGATCATCCACAGATCACGCGCTCCTCGCACCATTTCACCTCGAAGGTCCCCGTCAAGGTTTCGCCGCCCTTGAAACTCATTTCGTAGTGTCCGGTTGCTCCGGCGCGCTCCTCATAGGTGTCGAAAACGATCGTGGCGGATTCCGCAAGTTTGCAGTCGCCCTCTTTGGCGCATCGCCCTGCGGAGCCGGCATTCGACCCCGGTCCAAACTCAACGACCTGGCGGGCATGGATGGGCAGGCCTCGCCAGATCGCGAACGATACATAAGGACCGCTGGGTCGTTTGCACGCGGATCGCTCCGGGGTCAGCGTAATCGCGATTGCGGGCGCGTCTGTCGGCGCGCAAGAGCTTCGGATCGTCCCGTACGAGAAAGACGAATCGGCGGGTATTGCGATTGCAACAATCGCTGTCAAGGCCAGGACGATTACTGCACCGATCAGTTTTCTAATGAGCATGCGGCGGTTCTCCTTGCACTGGCCCTGACCAGCACGATAACACACGCGTCGTGCACAGCATCGCATCGGCTCTCGCTTCTTCATAGGTCAAAAATCGGAAAGGCCGCGTGGGATTTAAACTATCGAGGATATGTCCGCTTCCATCCGCGACTTCGTCGACAACGCCGCTGACCCCAAAGTTCGCGGCTACCTGCATCTGCCTGAAACCCCCAACGGCGACGGCCTGGTCCTCTCGCACGGTGCCGGCTCCAACGCTCAAGCACCTCTTCTGATTGCGTTGGCCGAGACCTTCTCGGTCGCCGGATTCACTGTCCTCCGCTGCGATCTCCCTTACCGCCAGTCCCGTTCGTTCGGCCCTCCGGGTCCTGGCGACGCGGCTCGCGATCGCGCCGGACTCAAGAACGCACTTGCCGACGTGAAGAAGATGATCTCTGGCCGCCTCTTCCTTGGCGGCCATTCCTACGGAGGGCGCCAATCCAGCATGCTCTGCGCCGAAGAGCCAACCCTGGTTTCAGGCCTCCTCCTGCTGTCTTACCCGCTGCATCCTCCGCGCAAACCTGAGCAGCAGCGCACGCAGCATCTGCCCGACCTGCACACGCCGACGCTCTTCGTGAGTGGCACCCGCGATCCCTTCGGCACAATCGATGAGCTGAAACAAGCCTTGAAGATGATTCCAGCGAAAACCAAGCTGATTGCAGTGGAAGGCGCCGGTCACGATCTAGGATTTAAAGGGAAGGCAAAGCAGGCAGAGCTACCTAGGCTGATCTTTTCTGAATTCACTAATTTCTGTGAATTGTGATCCTGAGCGGCGCTTTTTACCGTGAAGGCCTGCCCTGAGCGAAGTCGAACGGGCCTATGCAGTTTGCCGGCGGCGAGGAAGTTCCAGAGGTCCTTCGCGGCAAGAAGCGCCGCTCAGGATGACAATTCAGTTCTTAATTCACCCACCCAGATTTCCCGCCGCCATTCCCCTTATGTTGCGTATCGTCGTCCGGTGGAATGTAATTCCCGTGCTCGTCGAAGTGAACCTGGCGGTCATGCTTCGACATGTAAACCTCAAACTTCTTCGCGGCGCGCCGCCGCTTCCAGCGGTAGTACGAATTGCGGATCCCGTAATAACGCTCTGATAGTCCCACATTGACCAGCGCCGCTTTGGGTCCCCGCCGCACATAAAGCCAGCCGAAGAATAGCCCACCCAGATGTGCCACATAAGCGACGTTCCCGCCACCCGCCATCGCGAATGCCAGGGTGACGACGATCAAAATTCCAACGAAGTACTTGGCCTTGATCAGAAAGGGGAAGGGAATCATCATGATTTCGTTGTCCCCAAACAACATTCCGAACCCGATCAGAATTGCGAACACCCCGCCAGATGCCCCAATTGTCGCCCGATCCGGATTTCCCAGCAGGTGCGAATACGACATGGCAACCGTGGTGATCGCCGCGCCAATAAAGCCAATCGAATACAGCTCCATAAAGCGTCGCGTGCCCCACGCGCCCTCGACGGATGCCCCGAACATCCACAATCCCAGCATGTTTCCGAACCAATGCCAGAAATCAAAGTGGATGAAGCTATAGGTCACCAGTTGCCAAAGCCATCCGTGATGAACAACCTGCGAAGGCGTCAGAGCCAGATACTCGAGGGCGAAATCGTCGAACGGCACTCGCGCCAGTCCCAGCACCAGCCGCAGCAAATAAAAGCCCGTGTTGATGCCCACCAGCCACGTCACCGCCTTGGTAAACGGTGGCAGGCTCAACGTCATCGGTTCGCCGGTTCGCCGCACAGGATTTCCTCTCGTCTAATTCTACTCGTATCTCGGGTGCCCCATTGTCTCGGGTCTTTTGCGAGATGTGGGGATCTTATCGTTCAGGAACCGGCACGACCGGCAAACTACGGTGCCCCTTGCCGTCCACTGCTCGTACCGCGAAGATCACGTTGTCCTTCGACATTTTCAGGGTGGCGCGAGTCACACTCCCAAAACCTTGCGAGTGCTCCCACTCCGGACTCGTCGTGGCCCGCCATACCACCTCATATTCAGCTCCGGGCGCACCCTCCCACGTCAGAGTCGAATCATTTTCCAGATCCTTTGTCAGGATGTGAACATTCGTCGGAGGCGGCGGGGCCGCCGCCAATGACGCGAGTGTCGCCGCGTTCAACCGCGCTACATGTGACACATAGTCGTAGTCGACAAACTTCGGCACATCGCCATATTCCACGCCATTCTCCGTTCGCACATTCTGATGCTGGTGATGAAAGTCCTCGCGAAACTCTGTGAGCCGTACCGCGGCAAATCCTTGCTGGTTAAACGAATAATGATCGCCGCCCCGCAAAAAGCGATCCAGCCGGAACACCAGCATCGGCTTCACTCCTGTGTCATAGACCCGGCCCACCTCCGCGATGTACCGCGCCACCTGCCGCGACGCCGAATCGTTTTCGCCGCCCAGTCCGCGAATCCGACGGATTTCCTGCTCCGTCGCCGCCACCGGCACTCCCTCGGAGAAAACTCGCACCACCGAATGATTCTGTTCCGCACTCTTGTCGCCGCCTACGATGTCATTGTTAAGCGCTGCCTCGACTTCCCAGCCCTCGTCTTTCGCCATCTTTGCGAAATGCTTGCTGCCGTTCAGGCCCTGTTCCTCTCCCGCGACCGTAAGAAAAACGATCGTTCCCGGAAATTTCAATTTGCTCAGCACGCGCGCGCATTCCAGGCTGACAGCGGTTCCGCTGCCGTCATCGTTCGCTCCGGGAGCAGCTCCATTTACGTCGAAGGTATCGCTGTTCCGCGAATCGTAATGCCCCATTACAAGCACGATGCGCTTTGAATTCGTCGCGTCGGTGCCCTTCAAAACCGCATAAACATTGGTGATTTCGGTCGCCTTCGGAATTCGATCGGCAGGCTCTTCCGTGAAGGCGTCGGTCTTCACCTCAAGGCATCCTCCACAATCCTTTGAATAGCGCTCGAATTCCGACTTGATCCATTCCCGCGCCGCGCCAATTCCCCGACCCGCCGTAATCGAAGCCGGATCCTGCGCCGAGAGGGTCAGACGCGTTCCAAAGCTGACCAGCTTTTCGATGTTCGCCTGAATTCGTTGCGCGGAAATCTGCTTGAGCGCCGCCGCAATCTGCGGGTCGGCTTTGAGCGCCGGCTCCGTTTTGGTCGTTTGCGCCGCACACGCAATGGCTGTCAGCACAACGCCGGTCGTTACCGTACAGACTGTTTTGCGGAAATGGAGCATGTTTTGACGGTCTCCGTCCAGAAAAATCCCACTGTGGAAGGGCGATTCCCGATTCTCAGAAAATCTTTCGTCTCCGGCTTGTCCCCCTTGACCGAACAGCGGCGGAGAATCTAAATATTATCAGGAGGCTCTAACAGGCGAGGGAGGCTTTATGGTTCTCTGTCCAGAATGCGAAACCAATCTAGACGTCGAAGAGGAAGATGTCGACGAGGGGGAAGTGATTTCCTGCCCCGAGTGCGGCACCGACTTTGAAGTCGTTACCACCAGTCCGCTCGAGTTGAAAGCTGTGGAAGAAGGATATGTAGAAGAAGACGAAGAAGAAGCAGAGGAAAGCGAAGACGGTGACTTCTCGTAGACTCCGCACGGGCCAGCCTTCTGCCAGGTTGTTTCCCCTTGCCGTTCTCTTGATCGTATTTCTCTTGCCTGCTTTCACTCAGTCAGATCTCTTGGCCGACTCCAAGTCCAAGCAGAAGCCCTACGCGCTCATCGCGGGCACTGTCTGGGGCCCAGACGATCATCCGGTGTATGGCGTTACGGTGAAGATCCGCCGTGCCAAGGATAAACCGAACAAGGCTCGCTGGCAGCTCATTTCAGATCATATGGGTGAATTCGCCCAACGGGTTCCGCCCGGGGAATCCGACTATATCCTCTGGACCGACCTCAAGGGCGTCAAAACTACCGACGGAAAGCCGCTGCGTCTGGTCCAGGAAGTCACGGTCCATGTCTACGGGGACGAACGCGTCGACACCGGTTTGCATCTCACCCATTAGTGGCATTGATCCCCGGCAAAGGCATGAGACAATCAATCAGCATGAACCGCACCCCGTCCCTGGCAAAGGTTGTCCTTCTAGCTTGTGCGCTGTTGATAACCCTTAGCGCAATATCCAGTGCCTCGCCCGATAAAAAGGACAAGCCTGTTGGACGCCTGCTGTTCGGTAAGGTGCTTGATCCTCAAGACAACCCCCTTCCCGACGCCGTCGTCTATGTCACAAACACGCGTACCCGCACAGTCAAGACCTACATCGTAGGGCCAGATGGCACCTACCGCTTTCCCGCTCTTTCTACGGCGGTCGATTATGAGATCTATGCCCAATACAAAGGCCGCAAGAGCGATACCAAGTCCGTCGGCCAGTTCGACGATCGCTCGCAGGTCTATCTCAACCTCAAGGTCGACACGAAGTAGTCCACGCACCTTTTGCGCAACTTTTCAGTGCCCTTCCGTGTTCACGATAAATAGGAAGAGTGTCTGGAGGACATTGTGAACGGATTGCATTTTTCTCGTAGCTTCCGGTTCGCCGGTGTTGCTGCGACGGCCGTTTTAGCCCTTGTTTCCTTACTTTGCGTAGCGTCCACCTTCGCTCAAAACGGTGCGATGAGCCCGTAT
This sequence comes from uncultured Acidobacteriaceae bacterium, assembly GCA_963731405.1. Lineage (GTDB taxonomy): Bacteria > Acidobacteriota > Terriglobia > Terriglobales > Acidobacteriaceae > Sulfotelmatobacter. The sequence goes on from CAVSVS010000015.1 coordinate 205,789, forward strand.
CAGGATGAAAAAGACGGCGTCAGTGCCGGCGGCAAGTGGATGGCGTTCCAATCCGAAAGCAAGATGACGGGCGCCAAGACTGTGCGCTTCGAGCTTCTCTCCGATAACTATTTTCGGGAAGACCCAGATTACAAGCCGAGAGTCGAACTCACCTGCACCGACGGTAAGCTGACTTTTTCAGAGTTCAACCCCGGCGTTCGGCTTCCTCCTCCCAATCGCCCGGGCTTTTGGGGTCAGCCTCAACTGCAAGTCCAGGTTCGCATCGACGATTATCATGCCCACAAAGGCTGGAATTGGATGCGAGGCCGCTTCCTATCCATGGACAAAGGGACCGCGCGCGGCCTGATCGGTGCCCAGATATTTAAGATTGAGTTGCCCACTCGCAGCGGACAGCAGATCGCGGAGTTTTCCCCGGCTGGTTTGGATCTCGATCAGGTCCGCAAAGCCTGCGATCTGACACCGAAAAAGCCCAGTAAAGACTAACCCCAGAGCCACCCTCACGCCGCAAGCGGGAGGGTGGCTCCGTTCAGTTGCAGGCCCGTCGCAATTCCAGTAGCCCATCATGACCTCCAACCGTGCGTGCTCCCTCTTGATTTTCGGGGAACCGCCGTGGCACTTGCGTGCGCGCCGGTCTGCTGGTTCACTTTGGATTGTTCCAGTTGTGGTCTGTCTGAAAGCTATCCCGCCTCCCTTAGTGTGGGATATGGCTTCACAGCTTGCTGAGAAACTGCAGATTCGTATCAGGGCATCGCTTTAGCGATGCCGTAGAGATCGTGAAATGAGTCCCGGCTTCAGCCGTGCCGGCCGCGTCCCGGCTTATCGTGAGATAGCTTGTAGCTGTGCCGACTTATAAACCGTCTGGAGGGCTGACCATGGGCAGCAGCATCATTACCGGGCTGGCATTTCTGCTGTTTGCGGTCGGCGTGTTCATATACGCAATCATCCTCTACAACGGGCTGGTGCGTCTGCGCAATGAAAACGACCGCGCCTGGGCCAACATTGACGTTCTGCTCAAGCAGCGTCACGATGAAATTCCCAACCTGGTCGAGACCGTCAAGGGATACATGCAGCATGAGCAGCAGACCCTGCTCGCGGTGACGCAGGCCCGTACGGCCTCGATGAATGCGTCGAGTATCGGGCAGAAAGCGCTAGCCGATCTGAAAGTGGAAAGCGCGTTGCGCGGCCTGTTTGCCGTCGCCGAAAACTATCCCCAGCTCAAGGCCAACGAAAACTTCCTCAAGCTGCAAACCCGTATCAGCGAACTCGAAGAGCGCATCGCCGACCGCCGCGAGTTCTTCAATGACGACGTCAATACCTACAACACCCGCATCGGCCAGATCCCAGACGTCTTCGTCGCCAGCTTCCTGAACCTGAACCCCCGGCAGATGTTCAAAGTCTCCGACGAAGACCGCCGCCAAGTTAACGTGACGTTCCAACGCCAAGGCGCAGCCGGAACCTAGGCTTGTAAGCGCAGGCGAACCCCGCACCGTATGCCAATTCGGCCGCACCCTCCTCGCGTTGTTACCAGATAATCTTGCCAGCCAACTGAATGTGACGCGAGCCGCCCGACCCGATTACCGGATTAGCCGCCGCCACGTCCGGTGTATAAACCACCGTTCCAACATTGCTGGGCACCGACAAATCGGTATTCATCGTGAACACGTCAAAATTGGCATGGTTAAGAATGTTGAATACCTCTCCGCGCAGTTGCAGCTTCACCCGCTCTCCTAACTTCCACACCTTCGACACTGACATGTCCCAATTCGTGAACTTCGGGCCGCGGAAAATATTCCGTCCCATGGTTCCTTGAGTCATGTCTGCGGGCGGCGTAATCACCGCACTGCCAGACTGGTAGCAGCCGTAGTAGTACAGGTTGTCGAGCGTTCCCAGCGCGGTTGCCTGCGTCACACAAGCGGCATTGCTGTGTTGATCGTCGGAGAAGTCGAAAAATGGCAGAGGCGTCTTGGCCGACCAGTGAATGTCTTTCGGATTGCCGCTCATGTTCCAACGGTCGTTAAACTCTCCCGTATAGCTGATGTCGTCGTTGTAATCGCCCAGCGTGTAGGGCTCGCCCGCCTGCAGATTCAGAATGCTCGTCACTTGCCAGCCTTCCAGCATCTGCCACTTGCTCTTCACCGCAGGCAAGTCGTAGGTCGCCGACAACGTAAAGCGATGCCGTATGTCGTAGTCTCCATTGCCTCGTTCGGCGGCATAGTTGTTGCTGTCCGGCGGCACGCCCGCCAGGTTGCTCGTGGCAGTATCGATCGCGTGACCGTAGGTGTAGCCCGCCAGCAGATACAGCCCGTGCGAATACCGCTTGGTCAGCGTTACTTGCAACGAGTTGTAGGCGGAGTTCGAGCGATTGCTGAGAAAGCTGAGATAGCCGATCTGTGGGAAACAGGGGCCACCAAAGCCCTGCCCGCCTTGAGACACGGGACAGTTCGTTACCAGCGGACGTCCGAACGTGTAGTCTTCATTAACGTCATAAATCGGATTGACCTGGTTAATATCCGTGACGCTGTACAGCTTCACTCCGTGATTGGCCACGTACGCCACCTGCAGAATCATACTGGGGGTCAGTTCATGTTGCACGTTGAAGTTCCAGTTCATGACATAAGGCGTCTTCAAGTGCTGGTCCACGCCGAATACATCGCATTGGCTGTCCACGCTGCATAGCGCCCCCGATGTTCCAATGGGGAAGATGGTGGGGCTCTGGTTCGGCTCGAGCCAGTTGATCTGCGTTCCATCGCTGGAAATCTGCAGAAATGACGTGATGGTTCCGGTCGGCTGTTGTGTAACTCCATTCCCGTCCACGTAGGGGATTCCGCTGGGATTCAAATTCAGTCCGCCACCATTGAACATGAACGTGCGGATCGAAGGCTGTTCGAAGATCACGCCAAATGCCGACCGAAACACCGTTTTCCCCGTTCCAAAAATATCCCACGCCAATCCCACACGTGGCGACACATTGTTGTAGTTGGTCGGATACGGCGAACTGAGTCCCTGGCCGACCTGCTCCAATCCCGATGTGGAGGTCGGCACGTAATTCGCCAGCAGATTGTGGCTGTCCTTGATCGGATCGGTCACGTCATACCGCAGTCCCAGATTCAAAGTGACCCGTCGCGTTGCCTTCACTTGGTCTTCCACAAAGAAGCCAAATGCCGTCTGGCTGACTTGTCGACCCGGATCTCCATAGAGGAACCTCCACCGCCGAACATCTCCGCTCAGAAACTGATAGAGTTCGCGGAAGTCAACTCGTCCCCTGCCATACCCGGCCCGGAAGTAATCGACGTCGCCGAAGCGAAAGTTCCCGCCAAATCGGATCGTCTGCCTGCCCCGCGTGTAGGATGCCGTGTCAGAAAAGCTGTACGTCTTGCTAGGCGTCGTGTTCAGCGGCCAGCTCGAGTTGCCGCCCATGTAATTGAATTCGCCGCCCGGACTGACTCGCGGAAATCCGAACAGCCGGGGATCGGTCACGCCCGTATTCAACCCGTACTGCGTCGGATTGACGTGACTGTCAACCGGTGCAATCGACTCATTGAAGCTGTTGTAGCTGAAACGCACTTCATTCGACCATGCCGACGTCGGATTTGAGGCCAGGCTCACACCGAACACCTGCGTGATCGGACTGGTCGTCGACAGCCACTGTGGCGCCAGGGGAAGGGCGTCTTCCTCAATCTGAGTGGTATTGGCATAGATGAAGCGCGCGCTGAGGATATGGTTCTTGCTCAAAACAAAATCCGTCTTGGCAACCAGATTGTCTCCGCGATTGTTGTTATTGAAATCGAAATTAATGGCGGCGGGGTCGCTCTGCGACATCGTGAACCCCGGATTGGGCAGGAGCAATCCCTTCAGCTGAAGACTCAACGGGTTCACCGCGCACGCCGCAGAGGAATCGTAGTTCGCCTGGCAGTACGCGACATTGTTGGGATCGTTAAAGTACGCGATCGCGTCGGGCACGCTATATAGTGCTGAATTCGGGCTTCCATCAGCGTTCGCAATCCCGCCCATCTGCGTTGCCAGTGATTCCGTTACCGGGCTGTCCGTCACCCCTGGATTCCCCACCTTGTCGCGGATTCCCTCATAGTTCACGAAATAAAACCACTTGTTCTTCAGGATCGGCCCACCGATCGACGCGCCGAATTCGTGCATGTTCAGCGCCGAGAATGGCTGCGGCGCCGGATTGAAATAGTTTCGTGCGTCATACGCGGCGTTGCGGTTGAAGTAATACGCAGAGCCGTGGATGTTATTCGTCCCTGACTTGATCCCGATGTTCATCACTACGCCCGGCTTCACGCCGTAATCCGCCGAGGGACTTTCCTGCGTGTTGAACTCCTGAATCGAGTCGAGCGGCAAGAAACTGGCAGGCGTTCCCTGAATGCCGGCCTCGTTGGCCACGCTCTCTCCGTAATAAGCGTCGTTGTCATCGGCGCCGTCGATAAAAAAATTGTTGTCATCCGCGCGGTTGCCATTCGAGGTGATCGATTGAAACCCTCCGCCCGGAGTTCGCTGCACTCCGGGATGCAGCTCCAGCAGATTCTGAAAGTCGCGCCCCTGCACTGGCAGTTCCAGCACCGCTTTATTCGAAAGCACTCCATTCAGCGTCGTATCCGTTGTGTCGGCCAGCGCACCTTCCGCGCTCACCTGCACCGTTTCCGTGATCGCTCCTGGCTGCAACTTCAAATCCACCCGCACATCCCGTGACACTTCGAGAACGAACGGTCCGCTCAACACCTTCTTGAAGCCGCCGGCTTCGCCCGCAACCGTATAGCGGCCCGGAACCAAGTTCGGTGCCACGTATTCACCCGCGCTTGTAGTAACTAACTGGCGGCTCACGCTCGTCGCGGTGTTCGTGATCGTGACTTTCGCCCCCGCAATCACCGCGCCCGACTGATCAAACACGGTCCCCAGAATGCGGCCTTCCGAAGTCTGTGAATACAACGAAACAGCGGAGATAACGATTGCAAGAACCAGAGCAAACGAACGGAAGGCTTTCATGAATGGTCTCCTTTACTGCAAGGGCTAGTACTCGATTTGATCTGCACAAAGTTCCCGGATTAGAGAGGGGTATGAATCAGAGCCCTGATTCAAGCTTTCCGGTATCGACTAGGACTGACTGGCGCTTTGACGCATGCAAAGCCGAATGGTGAGCCAATCGAAATGAGGCGCGAAGTTCCGCTGACGACTTCATCGCCCGACTCAGCTTTTGCATGCGCCACATTCTAGCACTAGCCTCCAACTCCCCCTCGCTGAAACGCTCCCGCCCATCCTCAAGCTGTTTCCCAGCCGTCGAAGCTGCTATCCTTTAGCCTCTCAGCGAGCGCCTATGCTCAACCAAACCTTGTCGCACTACCGGGTTCTGGAGCAAATCGGCGCCGGGGGTATGGGCGTTGTCTACCGAGCGCGCGACGAGCAACTGGAACGCGACGTCGCCATTAAAGTCCTACCCTCGCGCGTCCTCGCCGACGAAGACGCGCGCAAGCGATTTCGCAAGGAGGCCCTCTCCCTCGCCCGCCTGAATCACCCCAATATCGCGACCGTCCATGAATTCGGCACTCAGGGTGACATCGATTTCCTGGTGGTCGAGTACATTCCCGGAACAACACTCGATGCGAAGTTGGCTCGCGGTTCTCTTACCTCAAAGGAAATCATCGATCTCGGTGTGCAACTTGCGCGTGGCCTCGCCGCTGCACACGAGCAGGGCATCGTCCATCGCGACCTCAAGCCCAGCAACCTGCGCCTCACTCCTGACGGTCGCCTCAAAATCCTCGACTTTGGATTGGCGCAACTTGAGCCCCATGCCAGCGAACTGGGCTTGACCGCCACCTTAACCAAATCGCAGGAAATGACTGGGACTCTTCCTTACATGGCGCCCGAGCAGCTTCGCGGGGAACGGGCCGATACGCGCAGCGACATTTGGTCGGCCGGTGCCGTGCTATACGAAATGGCAAATGGCAAACGCCCTTTCCCGCAATCCAACCAGGCCATGCTCATCAATGCCATTTTGAATGAGCTTCCAGAGCCGCCCAGTAAGAAAATCACCGGGCCCATTCTCATGGGCGCGGAACAAATCATCTTGAAGTGTCTGGACAAGGATCCTGGCCGCCGCTACCAGAGCGCTCGTGAACTCGCGGTCGATTTGGAACGCTTGAGCACTGGCACTTTGCCCGTCGGGGTTCTTCAACCCGCTCCCACGAATCGGTATTTCTTGGCTGGCCTTGTCGCATGTCTCCTGGTTGGTTTGATCGTCGGCTATTTCATCCTCAGCCGGAAAAAACATTCGCCTCCCGCGACAGCGGCGCCCAGCCATCGCCGCTCCGTCGCTGTGCTTGGATTTCAGAACCTTGCCGGTAAACCCGAAGACGCCTGGCTCTCCACAGCCCTCTCCGAGATGCTCACCACCGAACTCGCCCAGGGGGATCAACTGCGCACCATCCCGGGCGAAAGTGTTGCGCAAATGAAACGCAGCCTCTCGTTGCCCGATGCCGATAGCTTTAGCCAAGACACGCTCTCCCGCATCCATGAAAATCTGGGCACCGATGACGTCGTGATCGGCTCGTACCTTCCACTGGCCCCTGGTGTCATTCGCGTCGATCTCCGTCTGCAGGAGACCAAGGCGGGCGAAATTCTCGCGTCCGTTTCCGAGAAAGGAAATGCCTCCGAAATCGACCAATTAGTCAGCAAGGCTGGAGAGGAGTTGCGTGCCAAGCTCGGCGTCGCCGCACTTTCAGACACCGAGTCGGCCAGCGTTCGCGCAACCCTGCCTTCCGTTCCCGAAGCGGCCCGACTTTATTCCGAAGGTCTCAAGCAACTCCGTCTGTTCGATGCTCTGCAAGCCCGCACCCTGCTCGAACGAGCTGCTGCTCTCGATCCCAATCATGCGCCGACGCACTCCGCACTGGCTGAGGCCCTCTACACTCTCGGGTATGACGAGAAGGCGAAACAAGAAGCGAAGCGCGCCCTTGACTTGGCTTCTTCCTTGCCTCGCGAAGAGCGGCTCGTGATCGATGGCCGCTACCGGTCTCTGACCAAAGACTGGCCCGGCGCCATGAACAGCTACCGCACACTGTGGGCATTCTTTCCCGACCGTGTGGACTATGGCCTGCTTCTGGTTCGGGCCCAAATCGCAAACGATCAGCCCAACGAAGCTCTTGTCACCATCGCCGAACTGCGCAAACTTTCTGTTTCCAAAGGCGAGAGTGTTCTCATCGACCTCGCCGAGTCCTCAGTTGCCGCTGCCCGCAGCGACTACAAGCTTCAACAGTCGTCAGCCGAGAGAGCCGCGCAGGCCGCAGCCGCCATTGGCGCAAATCTCCTGGTTGCCGCGGCCCTCCGTATGGAGGGCAATGCCTGGCAACGCTTGAGTCAACCGGAAAAATCTCTGGCCGCGCTCGAGCACGCTCAGGAACTCTACAACGCAGCCGGCGACCGCAATGGAGCCGCCATTTGCCTGATGTTGGCCGGAGACAACATCGATAGCCAGGGTCGATTTGCCGACGCACGAAAACAGTTCGAACGGGCTCTCCTGGTCTTTCGAGAGATCGGAGACCTGCACCATACCCGGGGAACTCTCGAAAGAATCGGCAACACCTTTTACGAACAGGGAAATCTTCATGTCGCCAATGATTACTACCAGCAAGCCCTGAAGATCGATCTCGAAACCGGGCAAACCAGTGACCTGGCCAGCGACTATGGCAACATGGCCAACGCCCTCGACGGTCTCGGGGACCTGACGGGCTCCCTCAAAATGCAAGAACAGGCTCTCGCTGCTTTCGAAAAGACCATCGATCGCCGTGGCGCGGCCGTTACCCTCGGCAACATTGGCGGTCTCATGATCGAGCTTGGCGATCCCGACAGCGCTAGAAAGTATTTTGAGCAGGCTCTCACTCGCATGCGCGAAATCTCTTTCCTTTCCGGGGAACCCTATCCCGCTGCCGGCCTGGGCGATGCTTCCTACATGCAGGGCGATTTAGCAGGCGCCCGGAAACTATACGAAGACGCTTTGCGGATCGCTCATGAAGCGCACCGCGATGACCGCGCCGCCGAGATCCAGACAGCCCTGGCTGTGGTGGCGCGGGAAGAAAAACGCTTTGCCGATGGCGAAGCCCTGGTGCGCTCGGCCCTCGCAACCTTCGACAAGGACAACTCGATCGAGAACGCCGGCTGGGCGCGGGCGGTTTTAGCGCGTATCCTCCTCGCTCAGGGAAACCTCGCCGAAGCACAGATCCAGGCCGAAAAGGCGATCGCCCTCTCCCAACAGACCCCGAGCCAGTTCCCACATTTCGAAGCCATTCTGGCTGATGCCCAAGTCAAAGCGAAGGCTGGAAAAACCTCGGAAGCCAGGAAAGCGTTAGAAACGATGCTCGTCTCCGCCCATAAGTCCGGATACCGATTCTTCGAATACGAAGCTCGCCTCCTTCTGGCAGAAATTGAGTTGCAGTCGCACTCCCCCGCCGCCGGACCACACCTCGCAGCTCTCGAAAAAGAGGCGAAGGATCACGGACTCCTCCTGATATCGAATCGCGCGCAAGCCCTTGCCATGGGGAAGTAAGCCCACGCCGCTTCGGCTTGTTCTCCTGGGGTCCGCGTCTTTGCGGACCGAAAAGCCTGAGCTTGTCGAAGGGACTATGCAGTCTTGCCCACTCTGCAGCGGCTTGAGCCACGTCCCCCGCCCCGCCCATGACTTATAATGACGCCCACGGATGGCCCTCAACCCTGGCACTAAACTAGGCCCCTATGAAATCGAATCGCCGCTCGGCGCCGGCGGCATGGGAGAGGTTTATCGCGCGCGAGACACACGCCTTGAGCGTACCGTTGCCGTCAAGATTCTTCCAGCTCATCTTTCCGACAATCCCGAAGCGAAGCAGCGTTTTGAACGCGAAGCCCGCGTCATCTCTTCTCTGAACCATCCGCACATTTGTGTGCTCCACGACGTGGGCACCCAGGACGGCATAGCGTACCTGGTCATGGAGTACGTGCAAGGCGAGAGTCTCGACTCTCGTCTTGCGAAGGGTCCCCTCCCGCTGAAACAGGCGCTGGAGTGCGGCGAGCAGATCTGCGATGCCTTGGAGAAAGCGCACCGCGCCGGTATCGTGCATCGCGACCTGAAACCTGGAAACGTCATCCTCACGGCAACGGGCGCGAAGTTGCTGGACTTCGGCTTAGCCAAGCCAGTCACGCTCCTCAGTGCGCGCCCTTCGAGCCAGCCCGGAACACTCACGCCCTCCACTCCGACTATGACTCTGTCGGCGCTTGCTGGACCCGTCGGCGGACTCACGCAGCAGGGCACGATCGTCGGCACCTTCCAGTTCATGGCGCCCGAAGTCCTCCAAGGACTCGAAGCCGACGCGCGCAGCGACATCTTCAGCTTCGGATGCCTGCTCTATGAAATGCTCACCGGCCGTCGCGCTTTCGAAGGCAAGAGCCAGATCTCGGTCGCATCGGCGATTCTCGAGAAAGAGCCGGAACCAATCACCAAGCTTCTTCCTATGGCTCCGCCCGCCGTCGATCATGTCGTGCAAGACTGCCTGGCAAAGAACCCTGACGCACGCTGGCAAAATGCAGCCGACGTGGCGCGCCAGTTGCGCTGGATTGCGAGCAGCGGCTCGGGTGTCAGCGCGGGGCCACCTCTCCAGCCACGATCCCGGTTGCGCGACCGTCTGCTGTGGGGAGCCCTCCTCGCGCTGTTGCTCGCGCTGATCGGCTCGACCATCCTGTGGATGGATTTCCGCGTGCCCGAGCCCGCCCGCACATTGCGGTCATTTCTTCCACCTCCGGCGCAATTGAGCTTTGACTTTACCGGCGATTTTTCCGGTCCGCCGGTCATTGCCCGTGACGGCAGCGCGATCGCCTTTTGCGCGCGCAACCAGAAAGACCGTGATTCGATCTGGGTGCAGTCCCTCACCGAACTTACGCCGAAAAAGCTCGATGGCACCGAGGGCGCCTCATTTCCGTTCTGGTCCGCCGATGGAAAGTTCCTCGGATTCTTCGCCGATGCTCATCTGAAAAAAATTCCAGCAGCTGGAGGCCCGGTCACCACTCTCGCCGACGCGCCCAATCCGCGCGGCGGAACCTGGAACCTCGACAACGTCATCGTTTACGAGCCTGACTACCGCGACGTGCTGTGGCGAATCAACGCCTCTGGCGGAGCGCCGGCACGTCTCACTAAGTTTGAAGCTGGCAAGCACACCACGCATCGCTGGCCCCGCTTCCTCCCCGACGGCAAGCATTTCCTCTTCTTCGCCACCAATCACTCCGGAGATTCCCCTCCCGGTATCTACTTCGGCTCACTCGCTGACGGTTCCTACAAGCGCATACTCGACTCGGATTCCGATGCCCAGTATGCCTCCGGCTATCTGATATACCACCTTCAGTCGCAGCTGCTAGCGCAGAAGTTCGATACCGGAACCGGTGAGATTTCGGGCGATGCGACGCCCGTAGCGAATTTCGTGGAATATGACACCGGTACCTGGCACACCACCTTCGCCGTCAGCGACAACGGTTTGCTAATCTACGAACCAGGATCGAAGACGCTCGGCACCGATCTTTTCTGGCTCGACCGCACCGGCAAAATGCTCTCCAGAGTCGGAGAGCGCGCTTTCTACAAGGGCAGCGGCCGCCTTTCCCGTGATGGCAAGCGCCTCGCCGTCTCCATGGGAGATCCTCAAGCCGATATCTGGGTTTTGGATTTAGCCCGCGGATCGCGAACCCAACTTACCTTCGGCGGCGGAACCCACTTAGCTCCATCCTGGTCCGCAGATGGTCAGAAGGTCGTCTACGTAAAACAGACCGGCACCACGCTGATGACCGGAACCTCGCTCTGCTCCCGGCTTTCGAATGGCGGAGGCCAGGAGGAAGTTCTGCTGGAGGGCGGCCCTAACGATACCGCTGGTACTCTCCTTGCTCCGGAGCTCTCCCCCGACGGACGTTATCTCGTCCACATCGAGCAAAATGGCCCTACCGGCGGTGGCGTCTTTGCGTTGCCTTTGACCGGTGAAAAGAAGTCGATTCCTATTGTTCGGGCACAATCTCCCCAGGAGAGAATCATCCAACACCGTCTTTCTCCTGACGGACGCTGGCTGGCCTACAGTTCCACTGAGTCCGGACGCGAGGAAGTTTACGTCACTCACTTCCCCAGCGGACAAGGCCGGTGGCGCGTTTCGCAAAACGGTGGAAGCTTCCCCGTATGGCGTAGTGATAGCCGTGAAATCTGGTTTGTCGGCATGGATGGCTCCATGCGCACCGCCTCGGTGAATGCCAAGAGCGAGGAATTCGAACTGGATCCTGTCCAAACTCTCTTCCAGATCGGCTTCATGACCCCGTTAGGCAATCCCTATGAGATCACGCCCGATGGCCAGCGCATCATCTTCAGCACCTTCCCGGAAAACGTTCCCACCCCGCTCGTGCTGGTCACGAACTGGACCGCTGAGTTGAAGAAGTAGGCCTTAGTTAAGCCAGCAACTTCGCCGCATCCTTCGCGTAATAAGTAAGAATGATGCTGGCCCCCGCCCGTCGTATGCTCAGCAGCGACTCCATCATGACGCGCTCTCGCTCGATCCACCCATTCTGCGCCGCCGCCTCAATCATCGCGTATTCGCCCGACACTTGATACGCCGCCAGCGGCAACTCAAAGCGCTCCCGCGCCGCCGCAATCACGTCGAGATAAGGCATCGCAGGCTTCACCATGATCATGTCCGCGCCCTCTTCCACATCCGCCTCGATCTCGCGCATGGCCTCGCGAATATTCGCCCCATTCATCTGATACGACCGCCGATCACCGAACTGCGGTGCCGAGTCTGCCGCCTCTCGAAACGGCCCGTAGTATCCCGAAGCAAACTTCGCCGCATACGACAGCACCGGCGTATTGATAAATCCCGCTTCATCCAGCGCCCGCCGGATCGCCGCCACCCGCCCATCCATCATGTCCGATGGCGCGATGATATCGATCCCCGCCCTCGTCAACGACACCGAAGTTCGCGCCAGCAATTCCAGAGAAGCATCATTCACGATCTCGTAACTCGACTGCGCCGCCCGCGCCGCCACGGCTGTCAATGCCTCAATCGCCTTCTCTTTCTCCTCGGGATTCTCTACCGCCACTCCTCGCGCCGGATTCATCGCCTCGATCGCTGCCGCTCCCAGCGATTGCGGCGCCGCCTTCACAATGCCGCAGTGCCCGTGCGACATGTATTCGCACAAGCAAACGTCGCCCATCAGCAGCAGTCCTGGCACTTCCCGCTTGATGGCGCGCGCCGCCTGTTGCACGATGCCGTCCTCGGCCCAGGCCCCGGTCGCGACTTCGTCCTTCTTATCGGGTAGCCCGAACAGAATCACCGACGGCACGCCCAGCGAATGCACCTCCTGCGCCTCTTTCACCGCTTCGTCCACCGACAAATTGAACACGCCCGGCATCGAGCGCACGGCCTTGCGCACGCCTTCCCCCGGACACACGAACATCGGGTACACGAACGCATCCGGAGTCAGGCGGGTTTCACATACCAGGTTGCGCAGCTCTGCAGTCCGGCGCAGGCGGCGAAGTCGGGTCACGGGAAATGCCATTGCAGGTCACCAGGGCCAAGGGCAGTCGCTGCCCAGCCACCTCGATTCTAGAACATCTCTCAGGAGGTGTAACGAAAGTAACCTCCACGCTCCCATACGGTCCTCGGAATCCCAGTTTGACTCTCATAGAATGGGGTCGGATGAGTCCGTTTCAGCGTCACCGTTGGTTTATCGCAGCGGCCGGGATTACTCTCGCCTACGCCGTCGTGTCGCTGTCCGCTCACCCCGGCCTGGGCCTCGCAGCATTCGCAGATTTCGCCGGCTTTTTCACCATGCTTGCAGCTGCGGTCATTACAGCGGCCAACACTTTCCACCGCCCTGACCAGGAACGCAGTTTCTGGGCAATGCTCACCGTAGGATTCACCCTCTGGTCCATCAATCAGGCTGCCTGGATTTTCTATGACGTCGTCCTCCATCGCCCGCTCCCCGATCCCTGTTTTTTTGACATTATTCTTTTCTTTCACGCCGTGCCCTTCATCGCCGCAGTGGTGTGGCGCCCGGACCTGATCAAGCGTGAAGGTCGTCTCCATCTGAGTCTGCTCAATTTCTTGATGTTGCTCGGATGGTGGATTTTCCTCTACGCTTTCATTGTCTTCCCGCACCAGTACGTCGTCCTCGATGTCCATCTTTACGATGCCTACTACGACAATCTCTACCTGGTGCAAAACATTTTGTTTCTTGCGGTTCTTGCTCTCGCGGCCTGGACTAGCTCTGGAGGATGGCGTCGCGTCTACCTTAACTTTCTCGCTGTGGGCTCGATTTATGCTGTGGGCTCGCAGTTGCTTGATCGGGCCGTCGCCAGCAACACTTACTATTCAGGCAGTCTCTATGACATTCCTCTGATCGCGACGGTTGCCTGGATGGCGGCCACCGCCTTGTCGGCGCGCGACTGGAACCTGCATAATCGCGAATTCAACTTGCATCCGCAATGGCGGAAGGTCCTCCCTCGCCTCGCCATGCTGGCTCTCCTGTCGCTTCCCATGCTGGGCGTCTGGGCCGTCTTGGCGGACCGCTCCCCCACTCCCTCCCGAACCTTCCGCGTCTTCACCGTTTTGGCCGCAATGTTGCTCTTGGGTGCGTTCGTATTCCTCCGCCAGTTTTTCCAGGACCAGGCACTCATGGCCCTGCTGCAGGAATCCCGCCGCGGGTACGAGAGCCAGAAGCGCCTGCAAAGCCAACTTGTCCAGAAAGAGAAGCTGGCGTCCCTGGGCACTCTCGTCGCAGGCGCGGCCCATGAGATCAATCATCCCCTGACTGCCATCATGAGTTATTCCGAGCAGTTCTGGGCGAAGGAACAGCTCACTGACGAACAGAACGGTCTGGTACGCAAGATCGTGAATCAAGCCCGCCGTACGCGCGATCTTGTTGCCGACTTGCTTCGATTTGCCCAGCAGTCGTCCGGCGAAAAAATTTCAGTCGACCTCCAGATGCTGCTCCAACGCGCGATCCAAATGCTGGAATTGCGCCGCCCCGGGAGTAAGATTCGCGTGGAACTCTCCATTCCCCCCGCTTTTCCACGGGTTCAGGGCAATGCCAACCAGCTTTTCCAGTCTTTTGTCGAAATCATTGAGAACGCCATGGACGCTCTGGAAGAGGCCGGCGGTGGAACCCTGGAAATTGCTGCCCAACATCAGGGTGCCGATGTCATCCTGCAATTCTCCGATACCGGCCCTGGCATTCGCGAACCTTTGCGCGTGTTCGATCCCTTTTACACCACCAAGCCTGTCGGCAAAGGCACCGGTCTCGGTCTCAGCGCTGTCTATGGAGTGATCCTCGATCACAAAGGCCTCATCACCTGCCAGAACAAGCCCGAAGGCGGCGCGCTCTTCGTCATCCGAATTCCGGCAGTCACTGAACCCGCCGCGCAGGTTGCCGGCGCCGGCGCCGACTGAATCTCTCCTCCTGCTTACCTCTCTCCCCTCCCATCAGTCCATTCCGCTCCTGCTACCATTAATTTGCGATGCCCAGTGAACTCTCCCACAGTTCGGCGCGTGTGCTCGAGTTCGATTCCTTGCGCGAACTCCTGCGCGGATACGCCTCCTCGCCCCTCGGGCAAGAACTTATTGCTGCGCTCGCCCCCTCCACCGACCACGACTGGATCGAAAACCAGCAGTCACTCACTCAGGAGATTCGAGAGTTCCGACGGGTCGGCGGACGTTTCGATTTTTCCGGACTCATCGACATTGATCTGCTCGTGAAGGAAGCGCGCATTGCGGGCGCGACTCTCGAAACCACCGAGATTCGCGACGTGATTCTGGTCGTCGATCGCGCCGCCGAATGGCGCGAGATCGTGCTCCATCCCCCCGCCAGCATGCGCTCGGACTGGAGCGGGGTTCGCGCTCTCTCCAGCCAGATCATCGACTTCACCGAATTCCTCCGCCAGTTCCGCAACAAGATTCAGCCCGATGGAACGCTGGAGGACAAAGCCTCGCCCGAACTCGCGCGCATTCGCCGCGAGATCGAAAAGCAACGCCGCTCCATCCAGGAATCTCTGCGCGGATATTTACGTCGTTTATCCGAGGGCGGCACTGTGCAGGACGAACTGGTCACCATCCGCGGTGAACGCTTCGTCATCCCCGTAAAAGTCGAGCAGAAACGCCGCGTGCAGGGCGTGGTCCACGGCGCCAGTTCCAGCGGCCAGACCGTATTCGTCGAGCCCCTCGAAACGATCGAACAGAACAACGAATTAGTCCGCCTGTTGGAGGAAGAACTCGCCGAGATTCATCGCATCCTCCTCGAGATGACGCAGCGAATCGGCGCGCGCTCCGAAGAGATTCTCGCAGCCGTCGATGCCCTGGCCGAACTGGAACTCCAATTCGCCAAAGCCCACTTCGCCGAAGACTACAACTGCGTAGCGGTAGCTCTATCGGGGGAGAGTTTAGGTGGGCAGGGTTTAGGTGGGGAAGGTTTATGTGGGGACGGCCGCCCCGGCCGTCCGCCGAGCGCAGCTCGGCTCTTGCTGCATAACGCGAGGCATCCGCTGCTGGAGCGCAACCTGAAGGCCAAGGGTATCGCAGTTGTCCCCGTCACCGTCGAACTCGAAGGCACCCGCCGCCAGCTCATCATCACTGGCCCCAACACCGGCGGCAAAACTGTCACCCTCAAAACCGTCGGCCTGCTCTCATTGATGGCCCAGTCCGGCCTTCCCGTACCAGCCGACCGTGCAGAACTCCCCGTCTTCGACGCCGTCCTCGCCGACATCGGCGACTATCAGTCCATCGAGCAAAATCTCTCCACGTTCTCTGCCCACGTTACCAACATCGATCTCATCTCCCGCACCGCGACCGGCGACTCGCTGGTCCTGCTCGACGAACTGGGCTCGGCTACCGACCCCGAGGAAGGAGCCGCCTTGGCCGTCGCCATCGCCGGCCACTTTGGCAGCATCGGGTGCATGACGATCATCTCCACCCACCACACATCCCTCAAGGTCTACGCCGCAAACACGCCCGGAGTCCTGAACGCATCCGTGGGATTCGACGAAGCCACCCTTCAGCCAACGTATGAACTGAAAGTGGGGGTGCCCGGAGCCTCGGCAGGCATCAACATCGCGCGCCGTCTGGGATTGAATCCCGCGATCATCGACAGCGCCCGCTCGCGTCTCGGAACCCAGGCCCGCGACGTCGGACAATTCCTCGACAAACTGCACGCCGACCTGCGCGAAGCCGAAAACGAACGCCTGCGTCTGAAAACAAGGGAGCAGGAGCTTGAGAAGGAGAAGGCGCACCTCGCCGCCGAAGGACGCAAAGAACAGCAAGTCAAGATCCGCGAGATGGAAAAGAAACTGGAAAGCCTGCTTCGCGATTTCGAATATCACGCGCGCGAGGCCGTCAACGCCGTCCAGGAGCGCGCCGCCGCGCAAAAGCTTTCCAAAGAAGCCGAGCGCCGGATCGCGAAGATGCGCCGCGAGTTCAGCGAGCAGTTCAATTCCACCGTGGTCGCCCATTCCACCGGAGCCGACCACGGCGATCCCCACGCCCAGCCGCAGGTCGTGAAACACGTTTCCGAAGGCGATACCGTAAAGCTGAAGTCGACTGGACGCTCGGCACAGGTTGTGCGCAGGGTCGATGACAACCACTTTGAAGTCCAGATGGGCGTAATGAAGATGAAGATCGCCCGCGACGACATCGCCGAAGTGCTGGCCAGCGCGCAGGGGCAATCGGCTAGCACCCCGGTGAAAGCCGCCCGCGCGCGCGGTATCTCTGTGTCGCTCGAAAACGAGGATGCGAACGTGCCCAGCGAGATCAATGTGATCGGCCAAACCGTCGACGAAGCCTCGCCGAAAGTCGAGAGATTCGTCGACCAGGCCTTCCTAGCCGGACTCCCCCGTGTCCGCGTAGTCCACGGCAGCGGCATGGGCATCCTCCGCAAAGCCCTAAGACAAATGCTCCAGCACCATCCCCACGTAGCCTCCGTAGCCGAAGCCCCCCAAAACGAAGGCGGCGGCGGAGCAACCTTAGTGGAATTAAACGTCTAGGCGTGACAGGCCCATTTTATGAGCCAGAGGGGCGTCCTCAAAAACCGACGCAATCGTGGTAGAACCGGCTGTTCGAAGGCCGTGGAAGAGTGATAGTTCAAAATAGCTGTGTAAATCGCCGTGGAAGAGCGGCCCTTCAAGGGCCGCGTCAGCCCCTTCCTAGATTTGTCGGGCTTTAGCCCCTGTTTTGCACACCATTCCACACGCGTCCGCTATTTTCCCCAGAATCCCAACCTGATACGCTCAATTCTGCCCCTAATGGCGAACCCCGGCGATTTCGCGTACACCGTCAAGCAGCAGGCCGACATCGTCCGCATCATCGGCGACTACGTCAAGCTGAAGAAGGCCGGCGCGCAAAATTACTCTGGCCTCTGCCCCTTCCACGGCGAGAAGACTCCGTCGTTTTCCGTCCACGCCACGCGCCAGTTCTATCATTGCTTCGGATGCGGCGTCTCCGGCGACGTCTTCAGCTTCATCCAGAAGATCGAAAACATTACGTTCCCCGAATCCGTCCGCATGGTCGCCCAGAAGTTGGGTATTCCGCTGCCCAAGGCGAGTTACTCCACTCCCGGAGAAGCCAAAGAAGCCCGCCTGCGCGGACAAATCCTCGACGCCCACGAACGCGCCGTAGCGTTTTTTCAAGAGTGCTTGCGCCGCCCCGAAGGCGCTCGCGCCCGCGAATACCTCGCAGGCCGCGGCCTTGATCAGGAAATGATCTCGCGCTTCCGCATCGGCTACGCCCCCGATTCCGGATTCCTCCTCCGCGATCGCCTGAAAGAAGAATTCACCGAAGAAGTCCTCCGCGAGAGCGGCCTGTTTTCCTGGAAGCAAGACGCCTCCGGTCCATCCACTCCCCCTGTCATCCCGAGCGAAGGTGAATCGCGAGCCAGCGAGCGATCCACCGCAGTCGAGGGACCTGCTGTTATCTCCGCCGGAAGCCGAAAGCCGGAAGCCGCTTCCATGTACTCCAAATTCCGCAACCGCGTCATGTTTCCCATCTCCAGTGAAGCCGGCAAAGTTATCGCCTTCACCGGACGCACGCTGGCAGCAGATGAAAAATCCGGGCCAAAATATCTGAACTCCCCCGAGACCCCGATCTACTCCAAAAGCAAGGTCCTCTTCAATCTCGACCTCGCCAAAGAATGGATCAAGAAGTTCGACTACGCCATCCTCGTCGAAGGCCAGATGGATTGCATCTCCGTCTACGCTGCCGGATTTCACAACGTGATCGCCAGTTCAGGCACCGCCTTCACCGAGCTGCAAGCCAAACTGCTCGGCCGCTTCAGCAAGAATGCTGTCGTGAATTTCGATCCCGACACCGCCGGAGCGAAAGCCACCGAACGCTCCCTGGGCCTGCTCGTCGAAGAAGAGTTCACCATCAAAGTGCTTACCCTCGAGCAGGGATTCGATCCCGACCTCTACATTCGCCGCAAAGGCCGCGAAGCTTATGGTGAAGCGCTCAAGCATTCGCAGAAATATTTCGACTACCTGATCGAGCGCGCCCGCACCCAGTTCCCCGTGCGCAGCGCCGAGGGTAAGGTGAAGGCCCTGAACCACCTGTTGCCCCATATCCAGCGCGTTCCCAGTCGCATCGTCCGTGACGAACTTGCCCATGAGATCTCGCAGAAACTAGGCATCGACTCTGCTGTCCTGCGCCAGGAACTGCGCCACGCCGCCAGCACACGCTCCACCTCCGCCGTCAAAGCCCCCGCGGAGGCGCAAGTCACCGACGCCGAAAAGGTTTTAATCCGCGCCCTCGCTTCCGCCCGCCAGATGCAGCCCAACGAAGAACATCTCTCCGCTCGCGACGGCGCCGAAGAGGAATTCGATCCTGCCCGCCAGGCGCAATTCGTCCTGCAGAACGAGTCTCTGCATCGCGGCCTCGCAACCGAATCTCTCGCCGAATCTCTTCTCAACGTAGGCCGCGATTTTGCCGATGTTCTTGAAGTACCCGCGACGGAGAGCGATCGCCGCCTGCTGGCTCTAATTCTTCTGAAGGAGGATGAAGAACTTACGGCAGAGGTGCTCGAAGCCGCCGTTCGCGCCCTGCGCCGCATTCATCTGCGCCGCCGTCAAGAGGAAGTGCAGCAAGATCTGAAGAAGCCCGGCCTCGCCGCAGACAAAGACCGCCTGCGCGAATTGCTGACAGAATTGGAGCGCATCAGTCGCGCGCTAAGAGATCCGAGTCTGGCCGAAGATGGCCTGAAAAACGCGGCAAAGCAGAAAACAGCATGAAACAAAAACGCGCTGTCGGCCATCTAAGTATTTAAGAGAATTGAAGATAGCGGCTAGTGCTGGGGAATGAAGCGGGCAACCGATAGACCGCACAGCACTTATGTGCTAAAATCTAAAAGTTTGTGCGAGATGCAGGACCCCGCAGTACCCACATTCCCACCCTTTTAGGAACTGTATCACACGCTCCTGTGGAGCGGAACTAAGTAGTTTTGAGGACACACCTTTTGGCTCTTGACGACAAGTTCGACGATATCAAAAAGCTGATCGACACAGGCAAAGAGAAGGGATATCTCACCTACGATCAAGTAAACGATTTGATCCCGCATGACGTGCATAGTCCCGAAGACCTTGACGATCTGCTGACCACCATTGGTACGCAAGGCATCGATGTGCTGGAAGGGCCCAAGCTCCCTTCGGCGGCGCTCGATAAAAAATTCGATGAATCCGAGGAAGGCGAGGACGTTGAACTCGACCTGACCCCCGGAGCCCTGGAAAAAACTAACGATCCTGTCCGCATGTATCTGCGCGAGATGGGAACTGTGCCGCTGCTCACGCGGGAAGGCGAAGTGGAAATCGCCAAACGTATTGAGCGCGGTCAACTGCGCGTGCTCAAGGCCCTTTCGCGGTCGCCCATTGTGATCCGCGAATTGCTGGCGATGGGCGAGGACCTCAAGAAAGGCGTGCGCTCGATCAAGGAAGTGGTCACCTTCGATGAAGAGGAGATCACCGACGAGATTCTGCAGAACCGCCTGAACGAGTTCACGGGCAAGATCGACGACATGGCCAAGCTGTACAAAAAGGCCGCGTTGCTCGAAGAGAAGTACCTGGAGGTTTCGAAGACAAAGAAGCCGAAGGATCATCGCCGGGCCCGGCGCAAGCTGGCTCGGGGAGTGGTTGCGGTATCGAAGGCAGTGCGCAAGTTGGGCTTTACGAACAACGAGCGCAAGCGGCTGATCGAACGCCTGAACAAGACCGTCGACGGCATGCGTTCGCTCGACCGGCAGACGCAGAATCTCGAGCGCAAGGCCGACGCCACTCGCAGCGAGGAGCAGAAGAAAGGAATATCGTCGGCAGGCGCGCGCGCTTCGCGGCGAAGTTGAAAAACTGGAACTCGAAACCGGAGTGTCGTTTCAGGAGCTCAAGCGCACGCAGCGCGAGATCATCCAGGGCGACATGGACGCGGAGCAGGCCAAGAGGGAGCTGATCGAGGCCAACCTGCGTCTGGTGGTTTCGATTGCCAAGAAGTACACCAACCGCGGACTGCAGTTCCTCGACCTGATTCAGGAAGGCAACATCGGACTGATGAAGGCCGTCGACAAATTCGAATACCGCCGCGGCTATAAGTTTTCAACCTATGCCACATGGTGGATTCGGCAGGCTATTACCCGCGCGATTGCCGATCAGGCGCGTACGATCCGTATCCCGGTGCACATGATTGAAACCATCAACAAGCTGATCCGCACTTCGCGGCAGCTGGTGCAGGAACTGGGACGCGAACCGACCTCGGAAGAAATCGCCAAGCGCATGGACATTCCCGTCGCGAAAGTGCGCAAGGTATTGAAGATCGCGCAAGAACCGATCTCTCTCGAAACGCCGATCGGCGAAGAAGAAGATTCGCATCTCGGCGACTTCATCGAAGACCGCGGCGTAGTTTCGCCGGCGGAAGCGGTCATCAACGTGAACCTGAAGGACCAGACCGGACAGGTCTTGCGCACGCTGACTCCGCGCGAAGAAAAAGTCATCAAGATGCGCTTTGGCCTCGAAGATGGCAGCGAGCACACATTGGAAGAAGTCGGGCAGAGCTTCGCAGTCACCCGCGAACGTATCCGCCAGATTGAAGCCAAGGCGTTGCGCAAGTTGCGGCATCCGTCACGCTCCCGCAAGTTGCGGGCGTTTATGGATGGAGTGCGCGACTAGCAACGAGATCGTGTGGGGACGGCCGCCATCGGTTGTCCGGTGTTCAGAAGTTACACGAACAAACTTCTTGGCCGCGGATTCACGCGGATGACGCGGATTTTCTGAGGGCACGGCATCGGCCGTGCCTTTTTTCTTGTCTCCTTCTCTATGGAGTTGTCTGGGAGTTTCGGCGCTGCCGGGAGGGGGCATAGGTCCCTTCGACAAGCTCAGGGCAGGCTCTTCGTCGCCAAACGGCGGCGCCTCAGGATGACGTAGCCGCCTACAACACGTTAATGGGATCTGACGAGATCAGTGAAAGGGCAAAGGGCGAGATTCGGGAGCTAAAAAACAAGGCCGTCAAAAGCGCAATCGCTATGCTCAAGGATATTCCACGCTTGTTCGACCTGATCTATACGGAGTTCCCGGAAGCATACAACGAGGCATCTCCAGGGTTTGGAAGGGTGAGCAGTGTCCGCATTTGGGAGCCGACAAAGGCGGAATCGAGCGATCCAAAGTATCTCTCGCACGCGGCGCACACGAAGTTCTACAGGCATGAATGCAAATACGACTTTCCGGATGGATTCATCATGCCGCTGGTCTGGGCTCTAGGAGAGCTGATGGAATACAAAGATGGGAAGGTCAGCTGGAAACACGCCCCATCCCGCTTCATCAGGAAGAATCTGGGCAAAACACTCAAGGTGTACTATGGCATGATTCAGATGGCCAACTATGACCCTCAAAAGGTCGGCAAGGCTGCGGCGTGTTACTACCTCGCTGCAAACGACTTCAAGTCACGACTGTAAAAGTGCCGGGCGCTCCGATGTTCGCGCGGACTGGGGCGCCCGCCCTTTTTATAATTCGGAACGAAGGTCAGTGAAGAGAAGCGACTGAACGGACTAAGGAGCTTCCGTCAATTGGCCTTTCAGCAATTCCTCGAGGTACTGGGCCAGTTCAGTAATATCGTATTGTCCCTTTTCGTAGGCGCGGTCGGCAGCCTGCAAACCCGCAATGTAGGGTGCCCTGTTTTCGCGGATGCGTTCTGGTACGGTCTTTCTCCCGCCCAAAATTTTCCCCTGCTTCATACAAATCAGATAGTAACAGGCTGCTCTGGCGGTTCTTCCGTTTCCCTCAATCAAGGGATGTATCCAGTTCAGATTCCAAAGAGCAAATGCGGCCAGAGCGGTGGGATGCTCCATGATGGTCCAGTTTTCATGGATGATCGAGAAGAAAGCATCCATAAGATTGGGGACATCTTTGAAATGCGGGGGGACATGATTGCCTACTCGAATAGGGCCTTCCCGATAGCGACCACCAAGCTGACAAATATTTGAAACGGCTGCATAGTTCAAAGCCCAAAGAGTGTACTTATCGAACGCCTCAATACCCTTCTTGAGGCCAATTTCAACGCAGTTTGACAGCAGGTCGTATTGACGAAGGAGGTTTTGTTCTTGAATTTTGGTGTAGAGACCTGGATTGTCTTTTTCTCGAACTGACATTTTGGAAGGGTTAAAAAGAAAAGCTGCCGCCTTAGGGCAGCAGCTTTATATGTTCTGAAGCTACCCTAACGCTGTCCTTAGTGATCCGATGTTCTGAACCTTGCGGTGCATTACCGAACGCGAAACTAATTCGTTGTTCTCTTAAATCTGCTTCGCTGACAGTCGTCCCTTTGGATGCTTCTAGGATTTTGGCTAGTTCCGGATCGGGATTTACCGTGCGTAGAAATTGCTGACGGTCGGCCATTTGCTCCACCCCCCTGAGGGGATTTATCATACGCTTTCTTTTCGCCTAATTTTACCACTATATTTCCACAGAGATTTACGCTCTGGGCTACCGACGAATCAACTGAAGACATTTTGACGAGTAGTCATTCCCGTTACGGGAATCGCCGCTGCTTTCTTCCGTGAATTTTCTTGCCTTCGACTTTTCATTTCTGTCGAATTAGAGGATTAGGCGACATTGGTGAATTGTCGATCGCCGCATTTTTCTAAGACGAAGAGAGCGGGCGAGGTTGAGAGGAGGCCGGTTTGGCGGGCGTGAGAAGGCGGAAGCCGAAAATTATCAAGGACAAGAAGAAGCGGGGAGAGTGGGCGGAGTCGATGTTTCTGGTGCGGGCGGGCGAGCGGGGATTGGCTGCGAGCAAGCCATGGGGAGACTCGTGCAGTTATGACTGCGTCGTGGGGCGTCCGGGAAAGTTTGTGGCGGTGCAGGTGAAGTGCACGATCGCGAGGCTGGTGAGTGGCACAGGTTATAACTGCTCCGTGTGCAGTAGTCATAGGCCTTATCCGCCGGGTTCGTTCGATTTTCTGGCAGCGTATGTGATTCTGGAAGATGCGTGGTACATCATTCCGGAGAAAGAAATTCGCGGGCTGAAATCCATCTCGTTGTGTACGACGGAGCTGGGGTCGGAAGCGAAGTATGAGCAGTACCGGGAAGCCTGGGGGCTTTTGCGGAAAGCCTCGGAGATCGGGGGTAGCGATGACTGCACCGAAAAGTCTCCGGCGGTGGAAGCTGGCGGGGCGGAACCTTCGAGCGCGATGGGGCGGATGAAGACGGCGGCGAACTCTTTCCTGCGTTATATGGAACGGGGTAACGTGAATCCACGCAAGATGGGCAGGTAGAGATCGCTCGGGTTCCGTCTTTTCGAAACACACCTGCCCCTCGATTGTTCGCGATTACGTGCGAGCGCATCCGCCAGGTCGATGCTCGTCTAGGAACGGCCGCGATCGGCCGTGTGGTTTTCACCACAGAGGGCACAGAGACACGGAGAAAGATCGAAACAATAATCGGGGCACGGGTTCGGCCGTGCCTTTGTTTTGTCACCTTTCCTGTCATCCTGAGATCCGCGTTTTGTGCGGACCGAAGGATCTATGGAGTTGTCGGAAGTTTCGGCGCTGTCGGCAGAGTGCATCGATCCCTTCGACAAGCTCAGGGCAGGCCCTTCGGCGCCAAACCACGGTGCCTCAGGATGGCAAGGGTGTCGGGATGGTGCGACTCTCGGCTTCACTCGTTCGACGCGCTCGGCTTCGCCTTCGCGGGGACGGACGAATGCGTCCGTCCCTACATGAGCATCTTTAGTGCGAGAGTTTGTAGACGTACAGCCGGCCGATAGGTTCCTGGTTTTGATCGGCCGATCCGACGTAGACTGTGCCGTTCACGACGGTTGGTGATGACGAAACGATCTGCTCGTTGTTGACCAGCAGTTGAGTGATCGGATGGCAGAACGCGGTGACGCATCCGCTGGCGTTGAAGACCATCACCATGCCGTTGTTCTCGCCGACATAGACCAATCCGTTCGCCACCGTTGGAGACGAAATGATGGCGGCTTGCGCGCCCACGGCATCTCCGGTCCAAAGAGGGAGGCAAGTAGAAGCGCCACATCCCGCCGCTCGGAAGGCGTAGAAAATGGAATCGCCGTCTCCCACATAGACCACTCCGTTGGCCACCGACGGAGACGATGAGATGAATGGCCCGGTCGAGCCGGTCCACAGCGGTTGGCAAGTGGATTGGCTGCATCCGGCAGAGTTAAACGCAAAGAGTCCGCCATCGAATGAGCCGATGTAGGCCACGCCACCCGAGATTACGGGGCTGGAATCCACGATGGAGCTACCGGCGCGCGCGGTCCACAGCGGGGAGCAAGTGCCGGCGCCGCATCCGGCGGCGGTGAAGGCGTAGAGATTGCCGTCCTGCGAACCGATGTAAACAACGCCGTTGTCGACGGCTGGGGAGGAGGTGATGTGATCTCCCGTGGCGCCGGTCCACAGCGGGCTGCAGACGGCGGCTCCACAACCAGCGGCTTTGAAGGCGTAGAGCTTGTTGTCGAAGTCTCCCACGTAGACAACGCCATTTACCACCACCGGAGAACTGTCGAGGATAGCCCCACCTGTAGCTCCTTTCCAGAGAGGCGGGCAGGTGGATTTACCGCATCCCTTGGCGGCGAAGGCGTAGAGCTTGTGATCGGCGGAGCCAATGAATACGGTGCCGTTGGTGACGGCAGGCGAGGAAGTGATGTCGTTGCCGGTGGCGCCGCTCCAGAGCGGTTGGCACACCGTCGCCGGAGCGCAACCGTTGGCATTGAAGGCGTAGAGCTTGCCGTCGAATGATCCGACGTAGACGATGCCATCCACGACCGCGGGCGAGGAGAAGTCGACCAGGTCGCCCATCTGTCCCTGCCACGCCAGGGTGGAGACTCGTCGCGTTGTTCTTGCTAATTGTGTTTTCCAGCGCGTTGAAACCGAGGTGCGTCGGCGAGTCCTTGAACGAAGTCCAGTCGGTCCGGACCAGGAACTTGGTGGAGGCGGTGAGGCCGCTGGTCTTTCCGGTGGCCTGCACGGCATGGGATCCGGGCTGCGCGGATTTTGCTACGGTCACACCCAAGCTGAAATTGCCTGAGCTGTCGGCAGTCGCGTGGCCGAGAGTCGCGGTGTCGAAGGTCAGTGTCACGCTTTCTCCGGAGGAGAAGCCGGAGCCGGTGGCGGTAGTGCGAGTCGTGGGTGGTCCGAGATTTGGCGAGAGCGAAACGGATGCGGTGGCCGCGAAACTGGCGGCCGCCAGAATCTCGAGAACGACAATAGCGGCAAGCGGCCGCGCAAAATACGATCGAATGGAAATCATGAACGCCCCTCTTCTGGCTGGATGCTGCGCCAGTGTTGAGTTTTATAGCAGACGACAAAGGGGGTGATTGTCGCACGATTGTCAAGAAATAGTCGAGAAATGTTCTGCGCAAATCACATGGTTGCAATGCGTTGCGGAGTGAAAAATGTTTCACTCTGTCTTGTTCCATTGATCTTGGGGCTGCAGCTTGGGACGGTGAGGCGCCCTCCGATAGTTGTACGGCGTGTAAGTTATTGAAAGGGCAAGCTGGCGCTTGAAGTGAAAAAACTTGCATTCTCAGTTTTCCTCCGGCTTCCACAGGGAAGTCACATCGTCCACAGCTTCTGCACAACGAGGCAAGGTTTTTCTGTTGCGAGATGCAACAAACTGCAGGAGAGTGGGTTCAGCGAAACGTGAGATTTCCTGAGCTTGCCGAATGATTGCGGCAGAGCCAGCGGCAGCCGGTGATTCTCGAGGGTGAATCGCCGGGGGATTCCAGAAAACGCGCGCAAGTGCGACTGGTTGCCCGGGCATAGCGGCCTCCTCCCCCACCCAGCTCCTCGGAGCCGGGAAGGACCGCTGGCCACCGCAGCAGTTGCAGGTTGGTGATCGCACGATCACAAGCCGGCAACTGGCTTTGGCAAATGCGGCACTTCTTGGAAGTGTTGTCGGGCTGAAGCGGTCATTCCGCCGCCACGCGGTGACAAGCTGGAGCAGGAATCCACGTACGAATGCGGTCCGGGTGGCTGGCCTGGACCGCATTTGATGTCTGGGATCGTTTTCAACCCCGCTTGATCTTCGTCGTTTGTTCGCCTACACTAGAGGCGTGCGTGGCCTCGCCAAACTTTTTTGAATTGGTAGGAGTTTTCCAGAGGACGCACGTCGCATTCACAAGGGGATTGCGCGTAGTGTTCGTTCTGCACTTCCGCAAAATTTCCTAAGAGAGAAATCCTTGGCCACTTCCGATTACGCGATCAGCACACTTCCCGCCAATGTGGAGGCGGAGCGTTCGATTCTGGGCGCGATCCTGCTCGACAACTTTGCCTACAACCAGGCTGCGGAACATTTGCGGATTGAGGATTTCTCGCTCGACTCACACCGTCGGATTTACTCGCGGATGGTGGATCTGGCGGAGTCGTCGCGCCCGATCGACATGATCACGCTGATCGAGGAGCTCGATCGGAACAAGGATCTGCAGCCGATCGGGGATGTGGCGTATGTGTCGAGCCTGGTCGATGGCGTGCCCGACCGTCCGAGCATTGAGCACTACGTCAAGATTGTGCGCGACAAGGCACTGCTGCGCGGGCTGATTTCCGCAGCGAGCACGGCGATTGCGCGGGCATCGGACCAGGGCGATGCGGCGGAGGACGTGCTCAGCGATGCCGAGGCGGCGATCTTTCAGCTGTCGGAGAAGCGCATCGGGCGCGGGTTCATGGGGGTGCAGGAGATTGTCCGCGAGTCATTTGGCTCGGTCGATGCCTTGCTGCAGCGTGGGCAGCGCATTACGGGGTTGGCAACGCATTACACCGATCTGGACGAGATGACTTCAGGGCTGCAGCGTTCTGATCTAGTGATCATTGCGGCGCGGCCTTCGATGGGCAAGACTGCGTTCGTAATGAACATCGCGGAGAATGCGGCGATTGAAGATCAGCAAGTGGTGGGAGTCTTCTCGCTGGAAATGTCGCGCGAGGCATTGCTGATGCGCCTGTTGTGTTCGCAGGCACGGGTGGATGCGCACAAGATGCGTACAGGATCATTGTGGCAGGATGACACGAAGAAAGTCGTGCGCGCGATGGAGCAGCTGGCGCATGCTCCTATTTTTATCGACGATACGCCGGGTATTTCACTGAGCGAGATGAGGGCGAAGGCGCGGCGGCTGAAGCAGGCGCAGGGTGGCCGGCTCGACTTGATCATCGTCGATTATTTGCAGTTGATGTCGGGCGGCGGAAAGCGTTTTGAGAACCGCACGCAGGAAGTTTCGGCAATCTCACGCGGGCTGAAGGCGCTGGCGAAAGAGTTGAGCGTGCCGGTGATTGCACTGTCGCAGTTGAGCCGCGCTCCGGAAGCCCGGGGTGGAGATCATCGCCCCCAGCTGGCCGACTTGCGCGAGTCAGGATCGATCGAGCAGGATGCCGATCTGGTCATGTTCATTTTTCGCGAAGAGGTTTACAAGCAAGACGATCCTGAATTGCAAGGCAAAGCCGAGATCATTATTGCCAAACAAAGAAACGGTCCCATCGGTAAGGTCAGGATGGCATTCCTGAAAAACAGCACCCGATTTGAGTCGCTCGCGGAGGGTGGACTGGCTGGTGAGGAGTAACTTCCCAGGTACAGGATTGACTGTAGAAATGGATAGGTAAGTCCCTTAGGAAGTTAGGTTTGCGCAGGTCGCAAAAAGGGGCCGATTGCCTGTGGAAAAGCTTGTGGAATTGAAAACCGGGTTCTCAATTTCTTAAAGCAAAGACCGATCGGTCGGTTTCAGGGAGGCGTTTTGTTGACCTTTAAATCCATGAGTAGTAACCAGTTATGCAATTCACGGAGTATTAACATAACTGCTAATCCAGAGTAGGGGAATTCCTTCCAGTTTTGAGATTTGCACATTTTAGGGTAATAGTACTTTCGTTTTACCCTCGATTTTAGAGGCTTTTCGGCATGAGGAGCGGGCGTCCCCCTGAGTGTGAAAACCGATGCTGACAATCGCTTTTCGTGATTCAGAACACGACCAGTTTGGGAACGAAACGAATTGTTTCGTTGACACTCTAGCCAACCCTTCAACGTGGTGAATCGTTCTGGATGAAGGCGCTACTCATAGCGCAAAGCCACCATGGGATCCACCAGGGAAGCCCTCCGTGCCGGCAAGTAACCAGCGATCGCCGCGACGATCAGCAATATGGCGGTTGCGCCGACGAGCGTAGCCGGGTCGGTCGGCTTGAGTCCGAACAGCATGTTGGAGACCAGCCGATCACCGGCCAAGGTGACAGGTACGCCGATGACAACACCGATCGTGACTAGCATCAGGATCTCGCGCAGGACCATCCAGAGCATATTGGAGCGCCCGGCTCCGAGTGCCATGCGGATGCCGATTTCATTCGTCCGTCTGGTAACGACGTAGGACATGACCCCATAAATCCCAATGCAGGAGAGAAAGACGGCGAGCAGTCCGAAGAAGGCGGAGAGTTGGGCGACGAGACGTTGGTTGGTGATGGAGCGGCCGACTTGCTCGTCGAGCGTAGTTACGTCGGTGATGGGCAGGCTGTGATCAATCGAGCGGATGGTCTGCTGCACGGCAGCGGCAACGGCGCTGAAGTCGCCCGAGTAGCGGACTTCGAAATCGCCGAAGCCCCAGGGGCACTGTGTGTACGGGAAGTAGTCGAGATTTACTGGTTCTTCGGTAAGCTCGTCAAATTTAGCGTCCTTCGCTATCCCGATGATGGTGACATCGTTTTCAGGTTTATCGTCGCCTACGACGTAATGACGCCCGATCGGGTTGCCGATGGGAAACAGCGTCTTCGCCGTGTGCTCGCTGATGATGGCGACACGCTGCGACGTGCTCGTGTCAGAGGACGAGAAGTTGCGGCCCGCGAGCAGAGGAATCTGCATTGTCTCCAGATAGCCGACACCGACCACATTGTGGTTAACGTTGATGCTTCCATCGATCTTGACTCCGGGCAGAGCGACGTCCGAACTCCGACTTCCTTCGTGAAAGGTAAACGCGGAGAAGCTGGCAGCTTTCACATTTGGCAGCGCGCTGACACGATCTTCGATTTCGTGATCGAGTGCGGCCGCTCTCGGCTCTTCGGCCTTGTAGCCTGCCGAGCTGGAATCGAGGTTGAGGCGCAAGACATTCTCTTTGTTGAAGCCGGTATCGACATTGTTGAGATTGACCAAACTGCGAAGAAAGAGCCCAGCTCCGACCATGAGGACGAGTGAGAGCGCGACCTGCGAAATGACCAGTGCTTTGGCGAGTGGATTCCTGGCGCTGGCGGCCTTGGGGGCCGCGACCGGACTTCAGCGTGTCGGTGAGTTGCAGTCTCGTGGCGCGAACGGCGGGGACGATGCCAAAGATCAACGCGGTAGCAACGGTGACGGCGATCGTAAACAGCAGTAGCGGAGTATCCACCGAGACGTCGAGAGGTATCGGGTCGAGTCCGCCTGAGACCATGCGTAACAAAACGTGATTGGCGACGGACGCCAAGGCAACGCCGAGGACGCCGCCCGCGAGAGCAAGTAGCAGGCTTTCAGTGATGAGCTGACGGATGATGCGTGTACGTCGGGCTCCGAGGGCTTGGCGGACAGCCAGCTCCCGAGCACGCGCGGTCGATCGGGCAAGAAGCAGATTGGCGATGTTGGCGCAGGCGATGAGCAGGACCAACGCAACGACGGCCATCAAAATCTGGAGTGGTTCTGAAAACTGGCGGCGAAGCGAGGAAAGACCTGTGGCCATCGGTGTCAACGGGACATTTGTGCGGTCCAGTTTCTGTTTATTTTCCTGATCGAGCCGGGCGCCGGCGAAGCTGATCAGGATTTGCCGGAAAAGTACATTTACATTTGCGGTGGCCTCGGCGATTGAAACTCCGGGTTTGAGGCGCCCCATGATCAAGAGAGATTCCGAGAAGTCGTCTTTATATCCGCCGAAATGTGGAGGGACATCTTTGACCATGGAGAGCGGAACCCACATGTCCGGGGCCTCGCCGACTTTGGTGCCGAAGAATTCGGGCGGCGCAACGCCGATGACGTTATACGTCGTGGCGCCAAGCTTGAGCGTGCGGTTCAGGACGTTGGGATCGCGTGCGAGGCTACGTTTCCACCAGGCGTAGCTGATGACTGCTACGGCGTTCTCGCCTTCCGAGGTATCGTCCGCATCATTGAGGGTGCGACCCACAAGTGCCCTCACGCCGAGCGTGGTGAAGTAGGTGCCGGAGACGAGCTGGACATTCATCGGCTCTGATTCGGTTCTTCCCTCGACGTAGCCGTGGACTTCGTTCGTCATGCTGCAGATGGCGGCAGTGTTGGAAAAGACCTGGTTTTCTCCCCGCATTCTTCGGTAGAAAGGGTAGGAGTAGAGCTGGGTCCTGGCGAAGTCGTCGGTGATGCCGGAAGCGTTTCCTTTCCCCAGCAAAATCAGCTGAGCGGGATCTTTTACCGGCAAGGAGCGCAGCATGACGGCGTTGAGGAGGCTGAAGATCGCTGTATTCGCGCCGATACCGAGAGCGAGGGAGAGCAGGGCGACAGTGGTGAGTGCTGGGCTCCGCAACATGGCGCGGGTGCCGTAAGCGGTGTCCTGGAGAAAACTTTCCAGCCACTCCCATCCCCAAACCATATGGGTTTGCTCCGTCAACAACATCGCGTTACCGAATCGGCGTGATGCTGCCTGGCGAGCCTCTCTTGGCGATAGACCTGCCTGGATCTGGTCCTGTTCTCTGAGTTCCAGGTGCAGACGCACTTCTTCTTCGATGTCTGCGTCAAATTGTTGGCGATGCATGAGCATCCAAAGGCGTCTTCCCAGTTCGCTCAGCCAATGCATGACGATGGTCCTTTCAAGCTGTCTGAATCACGCGGGTAATCGCCGCAATCACCCGCTCAAACTGCGAGAGTTCGGTTTCCAGTTGTTTGCGGCCCAACGCGGTAAGCTGGTAGTAGCGTGCGCGGCGATTCCCGGCCGTGGTTCCCCACTTAGCCTTCACCCAGCCTTTGATCAGCATCCGTTGGAGAGCCGGATAGAGCGACCCCTCTTCCACTTGAAGAACATCATCGGAGATTTTCTGGATAGAGTTTGCGATCTCATACCCGTGCATTTCACCGGCACGCGCAAGCGTTTTCAAAATCAGAAGGTAAAGAGTTCCGGGCGGAATCTCACCTCGATGCAAGGCATGCCCCCTGTCCGAAAGCGTACTGCCATAGTTAGACTATGTCAGGATCGAACGGTTATTGCAAGCTGTCAGGAAAAACGCGTGAATTCCTGCTTAGAAAGACCGAATCGCAAATCCTGCTTTACGCAGGCCGCGGGGTGATTACACCCAGGAATTCCACTGAGAAGTCGTCGGTATCCGGTGAGCCTCCTTGCAGAGACCCGGCGCCCACGAGTTTGATGTTTCCGGCGGCGTCTGCAGGGGAACCGGTCACGGTGAATTTCTGTTTTGGCATTGAGGTCACCGTGCCGGTCGAAAGCGAGCACGGTGCTGTGGAATCGGATCCGGGCGCAGGGATGGAGACGTGAAACGACATGTCTGGGACAGTCATCTCTCCGTTCGCGGGAAAGCTGCCGTCCCCTGACACGCTGTAGTGCACAGTGACTCCAGAAGGAAGATCAATGTCGGAGAACGTGACGATCTGCACGACCCGAGTATCGGGAAAGAACTGAAACTGGAAGAAGGCAGCCTCGACCACTGGTTTGGGCACGAACGACGAGTCGATTCTCAGGGTTACGGTGCCGCTGAACTGAATTAAGGGCCGGGCGACCCGCAAAGACGACATGTCGTCGTTGGTGATGCCCACGTCGGACACTAGGGGGAACAATCCGCCCCCGAGAATCACGTCGTAAGGCCGTTGGAAATTGGAGTCTCGATAGGTTTGCCACTGATCTTCGAGCACCGCAACGGATGAAACACTGTCGTTGAATTCGGTGTCGATGTCCTTAACGATGTTGCCCTGTGCATCCCTCGCCACCAAGAAAAGGTTCGGCTCAGCGGTGAACACATGCTTGTGATCGCCATGGAAGTTGGCATGCTGGAACAACATGACATGCGAGGTCAGGGGAAGGGGTACAGGGACGTTCGGGTTGCCCCCGTCAGGCTGCAGCGATGTGAGGTCATCGTTCTTGATGCCGATATCCTCCACCCACGGGTAACACCCTGGTCCGATGATGGGAGCATACTGGCGAGCGAAATTGTAGTCCGCGAAGGTAGACCAGTTGCCGGCCAACACCACGATTGACGAGACCGCATCATTAAAGGAGTCGTCTTCGTTGGCGTTGAGGTTGGGCTCGGCGCGCACTACATGTTTATGGTTGCCATGAAAATCCCGGTGCTCGAAGAGAACGATATGGGAGTCCAGTGGGTCGCCGGTCACGTTGGGTTCTTGATCGACGGCGCGCAGGGAAGAGATGTCATTGTCGCGGATGTTGATGTCTACTACCCACGGGTAGATGCCCGGCCCCAGGATGGACGGGTAGTCGTCGTCGAAGTTCGAGTTCCGAAAAAATTGCCAGTTCCCGCTGACTACCACGATGGATGACACGATGTCATTGAACTCGTCATCATCACCGGCATTCAGATTCTGCTCTGCGTTGAAGATGTGGCGATGGCGGCCGCGAAAGTTGGCGTGCTCGAACAGGATGACATGGGCACCCAGACTGTCGCCGGTGACCACTGGAATGGGAGCCGTGGGCCGCAGGGAAGACATATCGTCATTGGTAATGCCGAGGTCAGTAACGGAGCTGTACACACCAGGAAGGACAGTTGCGATCCCGTAGGGTGCAACGTAATTCGAGTCGCTGAAGAACGACCAGTCGCCACGCAAGACAACCAACGACGAAACGATGTCGTTAAAGGAATCGTCGTCACTGGCGTTGAGATTGGGTTCGGCGGCGAAGACGTGCTTGTGAGCGCCATGAAGGCCCGCGTGCTCGAACAGGATTACATGGTTATCCGCGGAGTTGCTGATGGTCGGCGGTAGTGGACTCGGCTGCAACGAGGAGAGAGCGTCGTTGCCAACACCAATATCCTCGACCCACGGATAGATGCCGGGACCGAGCACCAGCGGATAACTCCCATCCATTTGGGAATCAAAGAAAAGGGACCAATTGCCCGATTCGACAACGATCGATGACGCCAGGTTGTCGAAGTCGTTGTCATCGAGATTGGGCTCGGCGGTAAATATATGCCGGTGGTCTCCGTGGAAGTTCGCATGCTGAAAAAGCACGATCTGTCCGGTTAGAGGATCCCCAGGCATGGTGGGATCGTCAGGGACAGATTGCAGCGAGGCGATGGAGTCATTGGCGATCTTGAACTCGCCTACGAAACTGTAGAGCCCGGGTCCCAATATCACGGGGAAGGGATCGCCACCGAAATTGATTTGGCTGAAGAACTGCCAATTGCCGCTGAGGATCGCCAGAGACGAGACTGTCTGGTAAAACTCATTGTCGATGACGCGGATAACGTGTCCTTGGGCATCGGTTTCAACTAGATTGAGATTTGGCTCCTGGTCAAAAACATGCTTGTGGGCGCCGTGAAAATTGGCATCTTTGAACAAGATGATGTGATTGGGCTGGTCCGGCATCGCGATCCTCCGTTTGGTCAAGGGGCAAATTGTCCCCGCACATGAAGGGATAGTGATTCTCGCCGCGTTTTCGTGACGCGATGGACGAAGATTTGCGATGGGCGCTTATTGTTCACGCCCCTGGGTGGCGGGCGGAGTGTTGGAAGTTGGTGGTCTCGAGAGGGGGACGCCGTTTCCTCCGAATGACAGCCACGTCTCAGTTGCTGCCTTCGCCAACTTTCAGGACGGCGAGGAAGGCTTCCTGGGGGATATCGACACGGCCGATGCGTTTCATGCGCTTCTTGCCTTCCTTCTGTTTCTCGAGCAGTTTGCGCTTACGGGAGATATCGCCGCCGTAGCACTTGGCCAAGACGTTCTTGCGCATGGCGTGGACCGTCTCGCGGGCGATGATCTTCGCGCCAATCGAGGCCTGTATGGGGACTTCGAACATCTGGCGAGGGATCAGTTCGCGCATTTTGGAAACCAGGGCCTTGCCGCGTTCATAGGCGAAGTCGCGGTGCACGATGATGGAGAGAGCGTCGACGGGCTCTCCGGCCACAAGGATGTCGAGCTTCACCATGGGAGATTCCCAATATCCGGCGAGGTGGTAGTCGAGGGAAGCGTAGCCGCGGGAAACGGATTTGAGGCGGTCGTAGAAATCGAGAACGATCTCGTTCAGCGGAAGCTCGTAGTGCAGCATCACGCGAGATGAGCTGACGTACTCGAAAGTTTTCTGCTTGCCGCGCTTTTCTTCGACGAGCGCGAGAATTCCGCCAACGTATTCTTCGTTGGTGAGGATGGTGGCGAGGATGACGGGCTCTTCGACTTTGGCGATCTCGCTAGGATCGAGCCAGCGCGAAGGGTTGTCGATTTCGACCATCTCGCCGTCAGTCTTCGTGATCTTGTAGCGGACGCCGGGAGCTGTGGTGATGAGGTCGAGATTGAATTCGCGCTCGAGCCGCTCCTGGATGATCTCCATGTGGAGCAGGCCGAGAAAGCCGCAGCGGAAGCCGAAGCCTAAAGCGACCGAGCTTTCCGGCTCGAAGAAGAATGAGGAATCGTTGAGCCGCAATTTCTCAAGAGCTTCGCGCAGAACGGTGTGCTCGTGAGCATCGACGGTGTAGAGTCCGGCGAAAACCATCGGCTTGATTTCTTCGAAGCCGGGAAGTGGCTCAATGGCGGGATTGCCGTCGTGGGTAATGGTGTCGCCAATCTTGGTGTCCGCCACGTTCTTGATGTTGGCGACGAGGAAGCCAACTTCGCCGGCGACGAGCTCGTCGATCTCCACGGGCTTGGGAGTCAGCACGCCGAGAGTCTCGGCATCGAAGGTCGTTCCATTCCACATGAGACGGATTCTCTGACCCTTGCGCAGCGTGCCTTGAAAGACGCGGGCGAGCACGATGACGCCGCGGTAAGCGTCGAACCAGGAATCGAATACCAGTGCCTGCAGCGCGTTGGTGGGCGAGCCCTTGGGCGGCGGTACGCGCTTCACGATGGCTTCGAGCACGTCGGGGACGCCCTGTCCGGTCTTGGCGCTGATGAGGACGGCGTCGGTGGCGTCGAGGCCGACGGCGCCTTCGATCATTTCTTTGGTGCGCGGTACGTCGGCGCTCTGCAGGTCGATCTTGTTGATGACCGGGATAATCTCGAGGCCGTGATTGATGGCAAGATAGGAGTTGGCGAGCGTTTGGGCCTCGACTCCTTGCGAGGCATCGACGACGAGGAGCGCGCCTTCGCAGGAGGCGAGGGAACGCGAGACCTCGTAAGAGAAGTCGACGTGACCGGGCGTGTCGATCAGGTTGAGCTGGTAAGTCTGGCCGTCTTGCGCGGTGTACATCATGCGGACGGCGTGAGCTTTGATGGTGATGCCGCGTTCGCGCTCCAGGTCCATGGAGTCGAGCACCTGGGCTTGCATTTCGCGCGCGGTGAGTGATCCGGTCAGCTCCAGCAGGCGGTCGGCGAGCGTGGATTTGCCGTGGTCGATATGCGCGATAATCGCGAAATTACGGATGAAGGCGGCGTCCATTGCGGTGAGCGGCTAATCTTCAATTCTAACAGGCAGGTTTGGACGGCGCGGGCGAAGGTTCTTGCCATCTGTGTAGCGGTGGTTTAGTCTCGCTGCCGGAACAAATGAAAGTCAGAATCAACATTGCACTGACGCTGATCGTGGGACTGGCCCTCGGCTTATTCGCCTACAAAAATCTTCCGGCGAAATGGACGCCGCTGCAGACGATAGGATTGTTCTTGGTGGCCGCGGGCTTCATTCTGTGGACTCTGGCGCGTTTCCAACTGGGCAACTCTCTAACCGTGTCGGCGCAGGCAAAACAGCTGGTGACGCATGGACTTTATTCCAAGATTCGTAATCCAATTTATGTTTTTGGGTCGACTCTGATTGCCGGGTTTATTCTTCTGATGGGACGTCCAGTGTGGCTCCTGGTTTTTGCGGTCATCATTCCGTTGCAGCTCTGGCGCGCTGGCAAAGAGTCTCAGGTGCTTGAGACGGAGTTTGGGGAAGCTTATCGCACGTACCGTGCGTCGACGTGGTTTTGACGGAGCGTCCCTCAGAGGCCAAGGCCCCGGTGCATGCAGGCCTTTACGGCACGACTGAAGTCGTGCCCTTCCCGGAATTCTTTGAGCAACAGTCAGCAAAGATGCGTCGCCATTCGTAGCATCGTCATCCGATGAGTTTTGCGCCAGTGACTTCTCACGGGAGGAATTATGCGTCGTGTATTGGTTCTGATGTTGATCAGTTGCTGCTCGTTGGTAGCGGCACAAACTCTTTCGCCCGCGGTGCAGGCTTTCGTCAAGATCAATGCGCCGGTAGTTGCCTTGACGCACGTGCGCGTGATCGATGGCACGGGGGCGGCGGCGCGAGAGGATCAGACGGTCGTCATCAGCAAAGGGAAGATCGAGTCGGTGAGCGATGCCTCGTCGGCGAACGTCCCCAAAGACGCGCAGGTACTAGACCTGCATGGGTACAGCGTGATTCCTGGGCTCGTCGGGATGCATGACCACATGTTCTATCCGATGGGGAACGGTGTGTTCGGGGAGATGGCGTTCAGTTTCCCGCAGACTCTACCTGGCTGGCGGCGTGACCACGATTCGGACAACTGGATCGCTTGAGCCTTACGCCGATCTGGAACTGAAGAAGTCGATTGATGCGGGGGAGAGTCCGGGTCCGAAGATGCATGTTACGGGGCCGTATCTCGAGGGCAAGGGATCGTGGGCGATTCAGTTACATCAACTCACCGGGCCCGAGGATGCTACGCGGACGGTGAATTTCTGGCTCGACCAGGGCGTCGATAATTTCAAGGCGTACATGTTCATTACGCGGGCCGAACTTGGAGCGGCCATTGCAGCCGCACACAAACGCGGAGCGAAGGTGACGGGACACCTGTGCGCGGTCAACTTTCGTGAAGCAGCCGACCTGGGCATCGACGATCTGGAGCACGGACTGTTCGTGGATACGGAATTTCTGGCGGGCAAGAAACCGGACGTTTGCCCGGATGATCCGGAAGACCCGGTTGCGATGGCGAAGCTCGACGCGAACTCCGGCCCGCTTCATGACACGATCCAGTATCTGATTCAGCATCATGTGGCCGTGACATCGACTCTGCCGGTGTTTGAGATGGGAAGTTTCCCGGGGCGGCCGACGATGCAGAAGCGCATGTTGGACGCGCTGTCGCCCGATGCGCGGAGTGCAGTGCTCTCGAATCGGGTGCGAGCGAGCGACACGAGCCGCATTCGCCAGCGATTTGGCACCGACGTATCTCCGTACGAGGCCGCGTTCAAGAAAGAGGAGGAATTCGAATACGCGTTCTCGAAGGCTGGCGGATTGTTGCTCGCGGGGCTCGATCCGACAGGGATGGGCGGAGTGATCGCGGGCTTCGGCGACCAGCGCGAGGTGGAGTTGCTGGTGGAGGCGGGGTTCACGCCGGTGGAAGCGATCCACATCGCGACTGCGAATGGAGCGCAATATCTGGGCGACCTGGATCACGTTGGAACGATCGCTCCCGGCAAGCAGGCCGACCTGGTGGTGATTAAGGGCGATCCGTCGAGGAAGATTGACGACATTGAAAATGTGGAGACGGTTTTCAAGGACGGCATTGGCTATGATTCTGGCAAGTTGATTGAATCTGTGCGCGGCGTGGTGGGCAGCAGATAGCAGCTCTTGTCAGTTGCCAGTGAGAATCAAAGTTATGCTCCCGTTTACGGCTATTGATCACGTACAACTTGCCATGCCTAGGGGCGAGGAGGATCGGGCGCGCGCGTTCTATTGCGATCTGCTGGGCATGGTCGAACTCGCCAAGCCAGCGGAACTGGCGAAGCGCGGCGGGTGCTGGTTCGAGAGCGGTAGCGTTCAACTTCATCTCGGAGTCGAACCGGATTTCCGTCCGGCGAAGAAGGCGCATCCAGCACTGCGCTGTCACGACTACGAAGCGCTGACGGCTCGGTTGCGGATGTCGGCGGTGGAAGTCAGGGACGACTCCAGCATTCCGGGCGTCACGCGCTGCCATATTTCGGATCCCTTCGGAAACCGGATCGAACTGATCGGCTCATAGATGCCTGAGCATTCGATAGAATCAAACCTCCCATGCTTGTTCTCGCTTCCGCTTCGCCGCGACGGCAGGAAATTCTTCGCAATGCGGGGATTCCGTTTAGTGTGCAAGCGGCAGATATCGATGAAACTCCATTGAAGGATGAGTTGCCGCGCGATTGTGCGGAGCGGCTGGCACGCGAAAAGGCTCTTACGGTCTGGCGAATGCGGCCGAGCGACATGGTGTTAGGGGCGGACACGATTGTGGTGGCGGATGGGGCCATCCTCGGCAAGCCTGTCGATGGCGACGATGCGGCTCGGATGCTGCGGTTGCTGTCGGGCAGGGTGCATCAGGTGACTACGGGTGTGTGCGTTGTAGGAGGACGAGGCGATAGCCAGTTAACTTCCAGCGAGCCTGAGACACGAACTGCATCCGAGACGACGTCGGTGACGATGAATGAATTGTCGGACGCAGAGATTCGCGAATATGTCGCGACCGGCGAGCCCATGGATAAGGCGGGGGCATATGCGATCCAAGGGATGGCTGCGCGCTGGATTCCGCGAATTGAAGGAGATTACAGCAACGTGGTCGGACTACCGATGGCGCTGGTCTATTCCATGCTGCGAGAGCGTGGAACGGTTTGAGTTGAGATCGGTACAGGGCGGCTATGACTTTTTCTGTTCTTCGTCTTTGGGGGTTGCTTTCTTTTCGTCTTCAGGCTGTTTCATCGCAGATTTGAAGTTGCGAATGCCTTCGCCCAGACCCTTGCCCACGGCGGCGAACTTGCTGGTGCCGAACACCAGAAGCGCGATCCCAATGATCAACAGCAAATGCAAAGGCTGAAACAGACCTTCACCCATAAATCCTCCGCGGAGATGGTCTTCGCTATTACGGCGTGAGCAGCCGAAGTCCCCTACAAAAAGTTTAGGCCAGGCTACCCGCGGAGTCAAAGGCGGAAAGCCGGAACGTCTGTTCCACTGACCGAGGAACGCTCACCCAAGGGCGTTTCGAGAGTCTATGCTTAAAGAATGCATCTTCTCGATTTCAAGATTAGACCGTTTGTAGTGGCGTTGGCGTTGGTCCTTCTGGGCGGGGCGTGGGCACAGAGTTCGGCTCCAGCACAGGTTGCGCCTTCGGGCGAGCAGCGTAAAACGAGTGAGCCTTACACCGGCGACCTCTCGATTTTCGATACGGCTGGGCGCGAGGATCGGCTACAGATCAACCGCGTGATGGACATTCTCGGTATCACGGCGGGGAAATCTGTCGGTGACATTGGCGCGGGCTCGGGATGGTTCGCGGTACGTGCGGGGAGGCGCGTTGGCGCGAGCGGCACGGTTTATGCGGTGGACATTAATCCTGAGGCGATTCGCTACATCGGCGCGCGGGCGAAGAAGGAGCAGTTGAAGAATGTGAAGACGATCTTGAGCAAGGCTGAAAATCCGATGCTGCCGGATCAGTCGGTCGATGCGGTGCTATTGCTGAAGACCTATCACGAAGTGGCGCAACCGGTGACGTTGCTGCGGAATCTGCGCCCGGCGCTGCGTTCGGGGGCGAAGGTGGGAGTGATTGATCGCAACGGAAACGGCGAAGATCACGGAGTGGAGCGCGAGGTAGTGATTCGGGAGGCGAAAGAGGCAGGGTACAAACTTCTGGATCAATACGATTTTGTGAAGCCCGACAAGATGGATTACTTCCTGGTCTTCACACCAGCAGAGTAAGTTCCTTGACGGCCGAACTTGGGATCAGGCGCGCTCGATCATTCCGGCTAGAAGCAGGGCGCGGCGCGGCAACTCGGAGATCAGGATGTGTTCGTGGACAGCGTGCGCTCCCTGACCTGATCCGCCCATGCCATCGAGGGTGGGGATGCCGATGCCGGCAGTGAAGTTTCCGTCGGAGCCTCCGCCGACCGCGGCTTCTTCGAGTTTCCAGTCAATCTGCTGCGCGATCGTTTGCGCTTTTTCGAAAAGTGCGGCTACGCCCGCGGTGCGCTCCATGGGCAGGCGGTTGATGCCGCCTTCGATCGTGAGCTTGCAACGCTTGTCGACGGGCTTCAGGGCGCGGAGCTTGCGGTCGAGGGTGGCGGCTTGTTTCGCATGGGTGATGCGGACGTCGACTTCCACCGTGGCGTCGGCAGCAATCACGTTGGTGCGGGTGCCGCCGCGAATCACACCGGGGTTGACTGAGATTCCGTGCTGCAAGTCGTTCAACATGGAGAGGGCGACGACTTGGCGGGAGAGTTCGAGGATGGCGCTGTGTCCCTTGCCGGGATCGAGGCCGGCGTGGGCGGCCACGCCTTTTACGTTCACGACGTATTCGCCGACGCCTTTGCGCGCGGTCTTTACTGCACCGCGTCCGGCAGCGGGCTCGAGAACGAGAACAGCGGCGGACTCTCGGGCGAGCGCTTCGGTGATCTTGCGAGAGGAATAGCTGCCGACTTCTTCGTCCGAGACCAGGAAGACGGTGACGGGCCGAGGCAGAGCTCCGTGCCAGGCCTGCAGGGCAGCGATCGCGTAGAGCATCAGTGCGATGCCCGACTTCATATCGAGGACGCCGGGTCCGTGCATCTTGCCATCGGCGATGTGACAGGGCATGTTGGCCAGGGTTCCCAGAGAATAGACGGTATCGAAGTGACCGAGCAGGAGAACGGGTTTCGTCTTGTCGCGTCCGGGGAAATCAATCTGGACGCTGTCGGCGTAGTCTTCGGCGTGGTGGACGCGGGCGCGGCCGCCCACGGCTTCGAAGCTGCCGGCGAGGAACGCTCCCATGCGGTCGGCGGCGGGCTTGTTGTCGCTGGGCGATTCGATCTCAACGAACTCGCGGATGGTTTGGACAATTTGCTCCTGGCGCACCTCGAAATAGCGCAGGCGTTCGGTCCAGATCGGGTCGGCTTGGAAAGGCTGAGGGCGGGTTCGTTTGGGGCTTGCAGTTTTCTTGGTCGACATCATTCCTCTGTTTGCAGACGTGCGTGGCTTCGGGCTTTCAGTGAATTCCTTGCGCCTCCCGCGATTCAGGAAGCCTTGACCGCAGAGTCGCGGAAAGCCTGCAGAGCACGCAGAGAAAAACGAGGCAGGAATTCTGGAGCTGCATCGCTACCTTGCCCGACCGAGCGCTAGCGGGCCAAGTCGTACAGTATAATCTTCAAGCCGTTTTGAGACGAACGGTTTGAGATCATCATGAATGAGAGCACCCCTGTGACGGACACTTCGCCGGGCACGACGAAGGCCGCGCTCGACATCCACGACATTCTTAAGATCTTGCCGCACCGCTATCCTCTTTTATTGATTGATCGCGTGCTCGAGCTGACGCGCAAAGAGCGCATCGTGGCGATCAAGAACGTCACGATCAACGAGCCGTTCTTCATGGGGCATTTTCCAGGCTTGCCCATCATGCCCGGCGTTCTGATCGTGGAAGCGATTGCGCAGGCCGGTGGTGCGCTGCTGCTGACCGAGGTGGAAGACCGGGACAACAAGCTCATGGTATTCACCGGAATTGAGCGCGCAAAATTCCGCAGGCCGGTCAGTCCCGGAGACCAACTGCGGCTGGAAGTGGAAGTGAAAGGCTGGCGTTCCGCGCCCGGCATGACTGCGGCCAAGATGCAGGGATACGCGTATGTAGGCGACAAGCGCGTAGCCGAGGCAATCGTTTCCTGCCAGTTGATCGACAACGAACGCGGGCGCGGCGGGAACGATGAGAGTCGCGGCTCTTCAGGCGCCTAATGGTTTGGTGACTCAGCCTCGAATGAATTCGGCTCCGATGAACGTCCATCCCACGGCCATTATTGATTCGCACGCGAAAGTTCCCCCTTCCTGCAAAGTTGGTCCCTATTGCGTGATCGGTGCAGGCGTCGAGCTCGGCGAGGGCTGTCATCTGGTATCGCATGTCGCGATTGAGGGGCCGACGAAGATTGGCGCCGACAACGCTTTCTTTCCCTTTT
Source organism: uncultured Acidobacteriaceae bacterium (assembly GCA_963731405.1). Classification (GTDB taxonomy): domain Bacteria; phylum Acidobacteriota; class Terriglobia; order Terriglobales; family Acidobacteriaceae; genus Sulfotelmatobacter. The sequence goes on from CAVSVS010000015.1 coordinate 248,267, forward strand.
GCGCGATCGGGATGGCTCCGCAGGATGTTACCTACAACGGCGAGCCGACGCGCCTGGAGATCGGCGATCACAACGAAATCCGCGAGTGCGTGACGATCAATCGCGGCACAGTGAAGGGCGGAGGCCTGACGAAGCTGGGGAGCCATCTGCTGATCATGGCTTATACGCATATCGGGCACGACTGCCTGATCGAGGATCATGCCATGCTGGTCAATGGCGCGACCCTGGGCGGACATGTGACCGTCGAAGAGTGGGCCGTGGTGGGAGCGTTGTGCCCCGTTCACCAGTTCGTGCGCATCGGCGCGCACTCGTATATCGGTGGAGGAACCACCATCACCCAAAATGTTCTGCCGTACTCGATGACCTCGGCGGCGCGCAACACGCATGCTTACGGAATGAACAAGGTCGGGCTCGAGCGCCGCGGGTTCTCGAAGGAGCGCATTGCAAAGATTCACCATGCGTACAAGATCTTGCTGGCATCGAAAATGAATACGTCTCAGGCGTTGGAGAAATTGAAGTCAGAACCGGATCGCGGGGATGACGTGAACATGCTGATCCGGTTCATCGAAGCCTCGGAGCGAGGCGTTATCAAGTAAGGACTCCGGAAGCTAATTTGCCGGAGTTTCGGTCCCCTTTTTGTCGAGCAACTTCTCCATCTCATCCATCACGCGATTCATCTTTTTCACAGTCAACTCCAGCGGTTCGTCAGTCGTCATGTCAACGCCCGCATCCTTCAGAAGTTCGACTGGATATTTCGATTTACCCGCCGAAATAAATTTTAAGTAGCGCTCGGTGGATCCGGGCTCGCCGGCCAGCACTTTTTCCGACAATGCAGAGGAAGCCGTAAACGAAGTTGCGTACTGGAAGACGTAGAACGAATTGTAGAAGTGGGGAATGTAAGCCCATTCGTTGGCAACATAATCATCAACGATGCAGACGCCCTGGTCGTGGCCGTAGTATTTCTTGACGATTTCGCCGTAGAGTTTCGACAGGGAGTCACCGGTGAGGGGCTGGCCTTTCTCGACCATTTCATGCATGCGGAGCTCAAACTCGGCGAGTTGCGTCTGCCGGAAAACGGTTCCCTTAATGCTCTCCAGATAATTGCCCAGCAACGAAAGGCGGGTCGCGTCATCCTTGATCTGCTTGAGCATGTAATCCATGAGCAGGGCCTCGTTGAAGGTCGAGGCAACTTCTGCGACAAACGTCGTGTACGAAGACAAGGGATACGGCTGGGTCTTATTCGAGAAGTAGCTGTGCATGGTGTGCCCGAGTTCGTGGGCCAGGGTACTCATGTCGTCATACTTCCCGTTGTAGTTCAGCAGCATGTAGGGGTGGACATCGTAGGCAGCCCCGTTGGAATAAGCACCCGAGGTCTTGCCTTCGTTGGGATACATATCAATCCAGCGTTCGGTGAAAGCGCGCTTCGCCCCCGCCGAATATTCCGGGCCAAGCGGGGCAAGCGCTTCGAGAATGTTGTGCTCGGCCGCGTCCACCGGATACTTCAGATCGACCGAAGAGACGAGAGGAGCATACAGGTCGTAATAGTGAAGTTCTGAAAGCCCCATCATCCGCTTGCGGAGTTTCAGATAGCGGTAGAAAGTCGGCAGGTTGCGATCGACTCCGTCAACTAATCGCGAATATACCGAGATTGGGATGTTGGGCCCGTCGAGAGACGCTTGCAGAGAAGTATCGTAGTGTCGCGCATGCGCGTAAAAAACGGATCCCTGCACGTTGGAGTTCATCATCGAACCGAAGGTGCCGCGATATGTTCCCAGCGAAGTGAAAAATGCTTCCATGACCTTCTGGCGGTCTTCGCGGGAGCGGGAAGCGCGGTGCAGCGAGAAAGCCGCTTTGTCTAGCTTGACTGTTTTTCCATCGCTCAGGGTGACAGAGGGATAAGGGAAATCGGCATCGGCGAAAATCCCGAAGATACTGGACGGAGCGCTCGCCATCACGGAGGAACCTGCCAGCAACTTCTCCTCAGCTTCGCTGAGTGTGTGGACGCGTCGACGCAACGTGTCCTCGAGGTACTGGCGGTAAACATTCAGGCGAGGCTCTTGCGCAAGAAATCGCTCGATGGTCGCGTTATCCATTTTCAGGATCTCGGGTTCGGTGAAGGCTGTCCTCGCTGCCCAGCGTGGCCCCGAACTGAATCATCTCCTGCTGCATGGCCTGATAGGTGCTGACCCGGGTGTCCTCATCGGAGTGCATGCTGGCATATACGTAGAGCCGCGTGAATTCCTTGTCGAAATGGCTTTCGGTCTCGAGAGCCTCAGCCAATCTTGATGGCGAGGAGGCGAGCGTACCTTGAAATTGCCGGAGCTTGGGCAGTTCAGACGCTAGCTTTTCCTTCGCCGCGCGCCATGCCTGGTCGGAAGGATAGATGGCCGTTAGATCCCATTTGTACTCGTTCGGGATCTTGCTGCGGTCGCGCTCTTGAGCTTGCGAAACGAGGGTCGAGGTGGTCATCAGAATGAGCGCTCCTGGCAGGCAGCGGAGAAGGGTTGAAACGACAACATGCATTGGCAGTGCTCCCTCACGATTAGACGACCTCCGAGATAAAACAGAAGCTGAGCTGGAACCCGGGAATGGGAGCTAGTCACTATCTGGGTTCAATGAAACAGATTACTTCATTTGCGCTGTTTCCGTTTCAGGGACATGCGGCGTGGGCAGAACGACGGACATAACGATTGATGCGCTCCGAAGTGCTAGACTGACTCGGCATCAGTATCATTCAACGCCTACTTCATGCCTGTTCAGAACGAAAAACTTGGCCTTATCGCCGGCAATGGCAAGTTTCCTTTTCTCGTGCTCGACGCGGCACGAGCGCAAGGCTTCGCAGTGGTAGTGGCTGCGATTCGCGAAGAAGCTTCCCCGGAAATTGAATTGCATGGCGCTGCCGCGGTTCACTGGCTCTCGTTGGGAGAGCTGTCGAAGCTGATTGAAACCTTCCAGCGCGAGGGAGTGCGGCGCGCCGTGATGGCGGGGCAAGTGCGGCACAAGCAGATCTTTTCGAGCATCCGGCCGGACTGGCGGCTGGCCAAGCTGTTGCTCTCGCTCACCACCCGCAATACTGATTCGTTGCTGGGAGCGATCGCGAAGGTGTTGGGGGATGAAGGGATCACGCTCGAAAAATCTACCTGGCTGTTGGAACCTCTGCTGGTGAAGCCGGGCGTTCTCACTCAGCGTGAGCCCACAGAGCAGGAGCGCAAAAACATTGAGTACGGACGCACTGTCGCGCGGCAGTTGGGACAGCACGATATTGGGCAGACGGTAGTGATCGCCGAATCCGCGTGTGTCGCGGTTGAAGCGATGGAGGGCACAGACGCCACGATTGAACGTGCGGGACAGATTATGCGTTCCCTGCATGGCGAGGCGTCTACCTTGAGCCGAGCTCTCACGGTTGTGAAGATCGCCAAGCCCAATCAGGATATGCGCTTCGATGTGCCGGTGATGGGGGTGAAAACTATTGAGGTCATGCAGACCGCGGGTGCGAGTTGCCTTGCAGTCGACGCCGGGAAGTGCCTGCTGCTGGACGGGCAAAAGATTATTGACGCGGCGAACGCGGCAGGGATCGCGATTGCCGCGGAGGAGAAGTAAACGGTCATGAGTGAGAAAGCAGCTCGGAAATTGTCTGAGGCCGCGGGCATCGCAGACCAACTCCGCCGCGCCTTTGAAGGCGGTGCATGGCACGGCCCCGCGCTGCTTGAACTCTTGGAAGACGTTGACGCGGCAACGGCTGCGGCCAAACCGATCCCAAAGGTCCATAGCATTTGGGAACTGGTGCTGCACATAGCGGTGTGGGACGATGCGGCCCTGCGCCGGCTGAGCGGGCAGAAATGGCAGCCGACGGGCCTGGCGAATTTTCCGCCAGTATCCGCGCCCACGGAAGCAGAGTGGAAGAAAGCAGTTTCCGCGACGAAGCGCACGCACGATATGCTCGTCAAAACGGTCTCAGCTTTACCCGACGCGAGACTTCGCGACCGCGTTCCAGGAAAGCGATACGACTTCTCTCACATGCTGCAGGGGATTGCGCAGCACGAGCTTTATCATGCGGGGCAGATTGCGATTCTGAAGAAGGCGCAGGATTCGGTGCGGGGTTAGAGGGAGAGTCTCGGTTTCCACAAGCGAATCTGACAGCAGTTTGGTCTGCGGCGGTCACTCCGCCGCTGACGTATGGTCGTGAATAATCTTCCAGCCTGCAGGGAATTTTCGAAAGACGAGTGTGAAGAGGCCATGAGGAGTTTTTCCGTCGGGCATGGTCAGATGCCACGCGCCGCGGGCGAAGGCGGCATCGGGGCCCAGCACCTCGATACGAAGGGCGGAAAATTCTAGCGTTCCCATCTCATGGCCGGGACTCGCGTACGTCGTTTTGTAACGGTCCAGGGTCGCCTGCCATCCGCTGGTTTGCTTGGCCCCTGAGAAAAAAGTCAGGTCGGCGGAGTTCCAGTATCCAGCCATGAAGGCGTCGAGGTCGTGATGGTTCCAGGCGTCCTGCTGGGTGTGGAGGACCTGTTCGATGGCGGCCTTGGAGTTATCCGCGGATGCATTGCTCCCAGAAGTTTGCGCGTTCGCTGAGAATACTGCGATCTGGAGAAAAACGAGAAAGAAACTTCTGAGAGCGAACTTATGCATGAAGTCCTCCGAGCTTGAGATACTACCGCGAAAATCGCAGCACGGGCATTTCTGCGAGAGTCGCGCGGGCGGGACGCCCCCACGAAAGCCGGCAGGATGCCGGCGCTACTTTTAAAAGGCTCCTTCTCAATGAGCCTCTTCGGTTGCGGGGGCTGCGTCGGGCGTGTCTACTTTTTGAGGTATCGAGCGCGGCACAACCGGTGCGGGCTGGAAGTCTCCTGGGTCTTTACCGGCCATCGCCACCGTCATGAAATTCATCCAGATAGGTAGGGCCGCATGGGCGCCGGTCTCTTTCGCTCCCAGCGATTTCTTTTCGTCGTAGCCAACCCATACGCCGCAGGTCATGGTGGGAGAGAATCCCATGAACCATGCATCGGTGAAATCGTTGGTGGTACCGGTCTTGCCTGCAACGGGAAAAGGCAGCTTGGAGGCGGCGATGCCCGTGCCGTGCAAAACGACTTCGCGCAGCATCGAGGTCATGATACGGGCGGTGCGCTCGCTGATGACATCTTTCACGTCGGGGAAATCTTCTTCGAGAACGCGTCCCTCGTAGTCGGTGACGCGGGTAATGTAGCGGGGAATGACGCGCACTCCGTCGTTGGGGAAAACGCTATAGGCCGAGGTCTGCTCCATCAAAGTGATTTCGGCCGAGCCAAGCGCCACCGGCAAGTAAGGCGGGAGTTTGGCGGTAATGCCGAAACGTCCCGCATAGTCGATGACGCTCTTGATGCCGACCTTGTTCGCTAGCTTCAGTGCCGGGATATTGCGGGACTGAGCCAGTGCACGGCGCAGGGTGATGACGCCCTCAAACTTTTCGTCGTAGTTGTGCGGCGTATAAGGACCAGATGAGTTCTCGAAGCTGATAGGCTCGTCGAGAACTGTGTCATCGGGGCTCGCGCCGCCGTCGATAACTGTCGTGTAGACATAAGGCTTGAATGAAGAGCCTACCTGGCGCATGGCCTGGGTGACGCGGTCGAATTTTGATTCGTTGAAGTCGCGTCCACCCACCATGGCCTTGATGCCGCCAGTGGCATTGTCGATGGCAAGCAACGATCCTTCGGCTCCGGAATCCTGTTCAAGGCTCACATGGGCCGCGCCGTTCGCGCCAAGCGAGAGAATCTTGACGTAGCAAATGTCTCCAGTTTTGAGAATGTCCGCAAGTTTGTGCTGAGTCCACGCGACCTCGGCTTGACCGACGGCGGCAGTGTACCGTCCAAACTTCAAGGTAGCGATGCCGGTCCCGACGAAGGTCACGAGAGCGTGGACGTAGCCGTTCGCCTCAGGCTCGTCGTCCCAGTCGGGATGAACGTATTTGTCCAGGGCAGCATTTTCGCCCGCCACGTTCTCCAGATGGCCTTTCCAGCCGTGGCGCCGTTCGTACGCGGCCAAGCCATCGAGCACCGCCTGATTCGCAGCCCGCTGCAGATCGACATCGAGCGAGGTATAAACCTTCAGGCCGCCTTCGTGGACCTGATCGGTTCCGTACTTGCTTTCCAGGTAGCGGCGGATCTCTTCTACAAAATTAGGAGCAAGAGAGTTCGGGTCGTGCGCCAGATGCAGGACCACCGGTGCGGAGCGCGCGTCCGCGGCTTGCGCGGCGGTGATCTTGCCATCTTCGAGCATGGCGTTGATCACCAGATTGCGCCGCTTCTGGGCGCGGTCGGGATGATTGATGGGGGAATAGACGGCCGGACCCTTGGGCAAACCGGCCAGCAAAGACGCCTCTTCCAACGTCAATTTCTTTGCCGGCTTGTTGAAGTAGAACTCCGAAGCAGCTTCGAATCCGTAGACGCCGTGGCCGAGAAAAATCTGGTTGGCATACAGCGTAAAGATCTGCGGCTTGGTGAAACGGCGCTCGATCTGGATCGCCAGCATCGCTTCTTGCACCTTGCGCTGCCAGCGGCGGTCGGGTGAAAGGAAAAGGTTACGGGCGAGTTGCATGGTCAGCGTCGATGCGCCTTGCACCTTGCCAGCAGAGGCAATGTCGCGATAAGCCGCGCCCACGATGCGCACGAAATTGATCCCGGAGTGACGATAGAAATCTTTGTCTTCGATCGAGACCAGAGCGTCCCTTAAGACGGGAGGGAAATCGTCGTAACCCGCGACCACGCGGCGCTGCAGCGCGAACGAGCCAATCACCCGGCCATGGTCATCGTAGAGCTCGGTAATCGAGCTGGGGCGGTACGCTTCCAGAGCGTCGACCTGCGGCAAGTCAGTGGTGTAGACGAGCAAGAGGCCGGCAGTCGCACCCACCAGGACGGCCACCAGCACGAGCAGACCGAACAGAACGCGGCCAACGAGCTTGCGCCCACCGATTTCGACCGGCGGGAGAGTGTCGTAAAGAGACTTCATCAGGAGACAAAGTCAGGATAGCACCTTGCGCGGCACGGATCGCTGTACAAGGGTAACGGCGCGGTTGCCGTTCCACTGACGGAACTTGACCGGTGTTCGCAAGGCGCCCAAACAACGATCGCGCACCTACTGGTGCGCGATTGTCGAGCATACTGATATTTGAGAACTGTTAACCGTTCCGGCTCTTCAGTACTTCCACGGCCTTGTTCAGCTGATCATCGACTGTGTTCTTGGGTTTTGCTTCCTGATCGGGAGCGGGAGCGGTCCCGTCCTCGTCATCGGGAGAGGCCGCGTCATCTGGGGCGTCGGCTACCAGAACATTGGGAGTGATCGCCGCGTCCTGGATGGCTTTACCGCTGGGCGAATAATACTTCGCAATGGAAAGAATCAAGGCGCCGCCATCCGGAAGATCAATGGTTTTTTGCACCGAGCCATCGCCGAACGTCTTGTCGCCGACAACGTCGCCGCGGGCATTCTCAAGGATTGCCGCCGCCACAATCTCGGCCGCCCCTGACGTTCCGCGGTTCACCAGAACCGCCACGGGAAGAGTGGTAATGGCTTTCGCAGGATCAGCGTTGAACGCTTCTCGCGGGAACTTCTGCCCCTGCAGGTAGGTGATGGTGCCGTGATTCAGGAACAGATTTGCCACCGCGACGCCTTCACTCTCTTCACCTTCCGCGCAGTTGCGGAGATCGAGAAGAATTTTCTTCGCTCCGGACTTCTCGAGCGACTTGACCTTGGCGGCGATTTCCTGGCTGCGGCCCTTCGGCAACGCTTCAACCTTCACGTAGCCAATGCCGTCGTCCATCATCTTGTCGGCGATCGCCGGTAGGGTCACAACGTCGCGAGTAATCACAACCTTCTGGGGCTCGGCCTTGCGGGCACGAACCACCGCCACATTCAGAGTGGATCCAGGAGTGCCGGCTAACAGGCTGCGAATCTCGGGAAGCGACATTTCGCGCGTGCTCAGGCCTTCGATGGATTCGAAAATGTCGGTCTGCTCAATGCCAGCCTTTTCCGCGGGAGAGCCGGGCAACACCGCCACGACGGCGGCATAGCCGAAGCGTTTCGAAACCACCGCGCCGATTCCGCCTTTGGCCTCTGCCTTGTGATTTTTGTACGCCTTGTAGGCGTCTGCAGACATATAGCTGGAGTTGGAGTCGAGGGATTCCAGAAGACCGTGCAGCGCGCCGTCCGTCACCTTCGGGAATGTTCGGCTCTTCGACGTACTCACTGCGCACGCGCGAGAGCACTTCACTGTAAACCTGAAGTTGACGGTACGAGCCGTCGTTGGAAGAGGAAGCGTGCACGCCTCCCATCGAACCGACGACGACAAACAGTAATACGGCAAAAGAGGTGACGAGAATCGCTGCTTTGGTTTTCATGGACATCTGTTTTGGTCTTTTTCTGGAAGGAACAACTTCCCTGAGAAACTCTCCCTATTATATCTCTCTAGATGCGCGTTGCGTCCCCCCGGCTGCATCATTTGAGCCTCTTCGGTAACGCGGAGGGCCGTGGCTTAGTCAACAGACGGATGAAAGCCGGGTCTGTCACCCAGTTTTGCTGGCAATGAGTCTGGCGAAGTATTGACTTTTCTGGCGTCCCAAACAAAACAAAAGACTTACTTCACGGTGCCGGCTTGAAGTTGATGGTCATCAGAGTCTGGACCGAGACCGCGCGGCCGTTCATGGCATAGGGCTTGAACTTCCACGATTTCACGCCATCGATCGCATTTCGGGCGAACAACAACGATCCCTGCAGGAATTTGGCGTCTTGCACCGAACCATCGCGGCCAATCAGGACCTGCAACACGACGGTGCCCTGCTGCGCCTTCCCGTTGGCCGGATAGGGAATCGGTGGCTGGTCTGTGAGCAGAGCGCGCTCGGTGAGCTCGGGAACGTTGACGGGCTCGATCGAAGGCATGGCAGCTTCCGGCGCCTTGTTGCCGCCAGTATCGGGCGCCATGGTCACCATATGGGATTTCAAGCTTGAAGGAACATTTCCAGGCGCGGTTGAGGAATACGGCTCAGGATTCTTGGGTAAAGCAGGTCGCGGCGGGGCAGAAGATGCCGGCGTAGAAAAGGGATCGGCGTGAACGCTTGCCACCGGAACCGGCGCCGTGGAACCGTGAGTGCCGGTGTTTTCGATAACTGGTGCGGAGACTGGCGCGGCCGTTTCAGGAGTGGTTGGTGCAGGCTGATTCTCCGGGGGTTGGGCTTCCGATGGAGGTGCTTGATCCGTCGGAGTCGTGCTGGTAGCGTCAGTCGGCGGCATGGCGTTGGAGCCTTCGTTGTTCGCCTTCTTGACCGTCGGATCAACCACCGGTAAGACCTGAATCTGCGACGGATCGGTGGTGGCGTCAGGAATATTCTCCGCAACTGGCAGCTTGTATTCGTCGCCGGCGCGCGCGAAGTCTTCGTGCGCGACCGGTGCCTGCACGGGCGTGACGGGCTGCGGATTCAGCCAGGCATGCAATACCTGGCGGCCTCGGGCCCAGTTTGCCAGAACCTTCGAATGCCACGGCGCCTGCGGTGCGACCGCGATGGCGCCGCTCGCCAGCAGCAATGCGCCAATGATCGCCTTCTTCAGCGGGAATCCAGTCCGGACGGGTTTGTCGGGGTCCGTGCCATCCGCCATGTAAGCGAAAAGTTCTGCTTCCTTTTTCTGTTCCTGCTTCGCTTCTTGCTGCTTTTCCTGAATGGCGCGGGCGCTCGCAGGTTTCGGGGACGCAGGTTTTGGAGCGGAGTCGGCGGAGACCGCTGGAGAGGTTGGGGAATACGAAGTCGTCTGGTCGAAGCCGAGTAGCTCTGGCTTCGAAGGGGCAGGGGGCTCTGGGGCGTGCGCGGGAATCGGAGGCAGCGTGCCGCCGCGCGTCTTTTTGTACCATTCCAACCCGCGCGTCTCGCTGGGTGGCGGAGGAGGCGGTGGTGGGGCCGGCTCTTCATGCGCCACTGACGCCGCCATAGGTTCCAAGTTCGCGAGCGGATCGACGGCTTCGACTGGAGTCGGTTCGAAAGATGCTTGGGAATCGGATTCTGTGACGAACTGGCCGCCCGGAGCGGGAGGCGCGGACTGCAGAAACTCACCGGCGCGCAAAGTCTTTTCCTGGCCGCGGTCCATGGCCGGGAAACTCGATGCGGCGCTCGCAGATGCCGCGGCGGCAGCAGCCTGCGCAGCCGTTGCGGCAGAGTCTTGCTTGGAACGCAGCAGATCACGAGCCGTCGTTAACGTATCTTTCACCTGGTTGAACAGGATGGGCCTGCGCAAAATCGAGTTGGCCCCAGCCTGCAGTGCCTGCGGCACGCTCAGGTCATTGCTGACGATGGCCAGCGTGAGAGGCCTCTCGACGGCCCTTCTTTCGCGGGCTGCGGTGAGCAGCAAGCCGGCTTCAGGCTGCCGATCCCAATCAATGATGACGAGTTGATAATTCTGGTGAGTGACCTTCTCCACCGTGGCCACTGCGTCCGGACAGTGTTCGACCTCGACGCCGAGATCGGACAGCGCCTGCCGGATCGGCGCGGCGGTTCCTTCATCCGAAGTGAACAAAAGGCAGCAAAGGGCCATGTTCTTTCAGATTAGGGGCAGGCAGTAACTGCGGCAAGATTACCGTGGATGCGAAAGATCAGTTGGGCGGTCACCGGAGGTACATGTACCGCTGGGGTAGGCGCTGCTAAAATGCTCGGTCACCTTTCACCGTACGTCGCCGTCTCGCGTGGCTTGGCGCCGTGGTTGAGAGGATTGGACTTGGCTCGTATCTGCCCTCCTATGCCCCTGCAAGAACGCAACTATTGGCTTACTACCGCGGAATTCCCGAAGCTTGGCGGGTCCGAGCCTGTTCCCGAGGTCGTCGATGTTGCGGTGATTGGGGCCGGGTTCACCGGGCTCTCTGCCGCGCGCACGGTCGCCAAACGCGGCGCCAGAGTCGCTGTGCTCGAGTCTGAAACGATTGGTTGGGGCGCCAGCTCCCGCAACGGCGGAATGGTCCTTACCGGCATGAAGCTGGGTGTGAACCAACTCGTCTCGAAGTATGGCCGCGAGCGAACGCAGCGCATGTACGCGGCCTCGCTGGCTTCAATTGACTGCGTCGAGCAGATTGTTCGCGATGAAGGAATTGAGTGTGATTTTTCGCGCTGCGGACACCTCGAGGTCGCATGCAAGCAGAAGCACTTCGACGATTACGCGCGACAGGCCGAGGTGATCGCGCACGAGTTTGGCCACACGCTGCGGGTGGTGCAGAAACAAGACTTGAATTCGGAGATTGGATCCAGCATTTATTACGGAGGCATGGTCGATGAGGTGAGCGCGGGCTGCAATCCGGCGCGGTACGTTGCCGGACTTTCGCGCGCAGCCATGAAAGCGGGTGCCCAGATTTTCGAGCACGCGCGCGTCGAGTCGGTGCAGCGCGATTCGCGAAACGGCGAGCTGGGGTGGAAGCTGGCCACCTCACGCGGTCCGCTGTGGGCGCATGAAGTTTTTGTCGGCACCAGCGGATACACCGGGCGAGCGACTCCCGCGCTGCAGAAGAAACTCATTCCGATCGGATCGTTCATTGTCACCACGGAAGTGCTGCCGGAAAAACTGGCGCGCGAACTCAGCCCACGTAACCGGATGATTTACGACTCGAAGAATTTTCTGTACTACTACCGCCTCACGCCGGATCGGCGCATGTTGTTTGGCGGTCGAGCCGCGTTCTTTCCCGAGAGCGCTCAGACGGTGAGGCAGAGCGCGGAGATTCTGCGGCGGGGCATGATTGACGTCTATCCGCAATTGAGCGACGCCAAGGTGGAATATGTCTGGGGAGGCACGCTCGATTTCGCCTTCGACATCATGCCCCATGCCGGGCAGATGGATGGCATGTACTACGCGGTCGGGTATGCGGGCCACGGCGTCGCGATGGCGACGTACCAGGGGCAGAAGATCGCGGAATTGATGGCCGGAGATCAGCCGGAGAATCCGTTTGTGGGGATTCCCTTCCCGGGAGCGCCCCTCGGTTTGTATAACGGGAAGCCGTGGTTCCTGCCGCTGGCGGGGGCCTGGTACAAGTTTCTGGATTGGGTGAGCTGAAATCTACGAAGCTGCATCCGCCATTTGATCTGTCATCCTGAGCGAAGCGAAGGGCCTATGCAGTTCCCTGCAGATTGCAGAGATCCTTCCGCCCTCTAAAAACGCGGTCGTGAGATGACAGTGTGGTGATGCCGATGCATCAGGATCTCCGACGCCGCAGTGTGAGGTACACCAACGGTCCCACGGCGATCGCGATCGCACCACCGATCATGCCGAAACGGTCGCTGCCTAGGAGGGCGACTAAAGCCATTACTACTGGGGCGCCCACCACATAGAGCAATCCCAGGTGCCCACCCGGGATCTTAAACGAGCGGTTCAGTTCCGGCTGGGTGCGTCGGAGTTTCCACGCTGAGAGCACGGTCAGCACCGTCGTCGCCGAGCGCAGCCAGATGTAGACGGAGATCAGCTCAGCGAGACTCTGCCACGCCAGCAAAGCATAAATAGCAGCGGACACCACGATTGCCAGCCATGGCGTACCGTATTGCGGATGCTTGCGGGTGAGGACTTCCGGCAGGTATCCATCTTCAGCCATCGCGAAGGGCATGCGCGTAGTCGTCAGCACCGTGCTGTTGAGTAGCGCGACGTTGCCGACCATAGCCGCAAGAGTCATCCACGTGCCCAGCCAGGGGCCGCCGATCATGCGGGCGGCGTCGGAGAAAAATCCGGTGTGCCACTTCTCCCAGTTTCCCGCGGAGGCCAGCCCGGCAAAGGTGGGCAGAAAATATGCGGCGATCGACAGCGGGACGACTAGCGCGAGCGCGCGCGGATAGGAACGCTGTGGGTTCTCGACTTCTTCTGCGACAGTCGAGAGTTGCTCGTATCCGGAGTACAGCCACAATCCGAGCGCCAGTCCTACTCCGAAAACTTTGAAGGTTGCCTGATGCGGGGGGATCCACGGGCTGAAAGGGTTGTGGTGCCAGTGGAGGAGTGCAATAACGACCATCGTCACGACGGGGATGAAGATAAAAATCTCCAGCGCAGTGGCGACCTGCCCGACCATCGCGATGCCGCGCACGTTGATCCACGTAAGGATCGCAATCAGCGCGACTGAGACCAGGTAGTGCTCCCACCATGTCATCTTCGGGAAGTAGTACACGAGGTAGTCGGTGAACAAGACGGCGTAGGCGCCGCCGAGAAGAAACGATGCGGTCCAGTTCCACCATCCGGCGAGGAATCCCCAGAAATCTCCGAAGGCGGCGCGCGTCCAGCGGTAGAAGCCGCCTTCGACGGGCATGGCAGTCGTGAGTTCCGCCGACACTAGCGATACCGGGATGCACCAGAAGAACGGCAGGACGAGGAGATAGATCAGCGTCATGCCCGGGCCGGAGGTGGTGACCATGTCCTCGAGGCCGAAGGGGCCGCCCGTCGTGTAGGAGAACATGACGAAGACGAGGTAGAAGAGGCCGGCTTTGCGGAGAGCGGAGGATGTCTGAGTTTGGGTGGTCAAGTGGTTGATTTCAGATTGGTGAGTTTAGATTGCAGATTGAAATTCCCAGTACACTCAATCTGGAATCTAAAATCTGCAATCACAAATCGAAAGACACAAATCGGGAAGCTACGCCGCCAAGAGTCCGGTCAGGGCGCCTTCCAGTTCCAACAGCTTTCGCTTGAGGTCGAGGCCGCCGCCGTAGCCGCAAAGCGTTCCGTCGGAGGCGATCACACGATGGCACGGGACGACGATCGCGATTGGGTTGCGGTTGTTGGCCATACCAACGGCGCGGAATCCCTTGGGGCTGCCTACGGCTCGCGCTATGTGGGCATAGGTCCGGGTCTCGCCATAGGGAATCGTTAGCAACGCGCGCCAGCAGGCGATTTGAAAATCGGTGCCCCGGAGGTCGAGCGGGAAGCTGAACTTGCGCCGCTGTCCGGCGAAATACTCCTGCAATTCCTGCACATAGGGGCGCAGGGTGTCGGCCGATTCTGTGAACTTTAGGGCTTTGATCTCGGTTCGCAGATCGCGCGGATTGGGACGGATGGTCTGCTGACCGGGAAGGCGGGCATCGAACTCCAGCGCCACCAGGCCGCGTTCCGAGGCGGCCAGAAAGAGCGGCCCGATTTGGGACTTAAATATCGTGGAATGAAGTGTTTCCATGGCTATCAATTCCGCCGCAAGGTACGATTAAAGCGTCCTTAACCATAGCACGGGCATTGAATTGCAGACAGTGTTTAATTCGCGGAACGGTTGACAGGAACGATTTTTTCGAAGAGAGTGTGTCTCGTTGCCGTTTGTGCTTGGGAAACCGCAGCATTGAAAAAAACCATCATCGTCCTAGCCGCCGTGGTGCTCGCGCCCGTGCTTGTGGTCAGTCTGGTTCTGGCTGCCGGAGACTGGAACACCATCGGGCAGACTGAAGCTGGAGACAAGGTCTCCGTCAGCTCCGTTCGCATCCTCAAAAACAACCAGCGCTTGGCCTTGGTACGCATCGAATACAAGGAACCCGCCGAACTGCCGCAAGGCGGACCGTTCGTCGAGATGCGCGCGCGGGTGCGCTTCAATTGCGGCAGCGGAACCGCGGCGCCCACAACCGTCTGGTTCTACTCTCGTGACCGAAGCGGACGCTTCGTGGTCAGCAAGAAAGCCACGCACGACGACGAGTTTGGGAAGAGCGCCGAGGGCGGCTTCGCAGAACTGGTCCACAATCACGTCTGCAGCCAGACCAAGTGACGGCCACCGATCACTTCTTCAACGCGAACGCTACATACACCCCGCCTGACTTCGACTTCAAATCCTTTCCACCTCCTGCGGCGATCACGATGAACTGGCGTCCATCCACCTCGTAGGTAGCCGGAGTTCCATTGCCAGCGAAAGGCAGAGTCGTCTCCCACAGAAGCGCGCCGGTAGCTTTGTCGAAGGCGCGAAACTTCTTGTCGTAGTTGGTCGCGCCGATGAAGAGCAGCCCGCCCGCCGTGACCACCGGTCCGCCGTAGTTTTCCGTGCCGGTGTTTTTCAGTCCGGTTGCTGCCAGTTCGGGATACTCGCCAAGAGGAATCTTCCAGACATATTCGCCGGTGTTGAGGTTGATAGCGTTCAGCGTTCCCCATGGGGGCGCAACCGCGGGATATCCGTCGGGATCGAGGAAACGGTTGTATCCGGTGAAGTGATATTTGATTGCCGCCGGCACCGCCTCTGACGTCACCAGTTCTTTACTCTCGGCCTGGTTCGCGCCGCCGCTCATCACGTACCCCAGCAGACCCGACACTTGATCGCCCGTGAGATTGGAGAAGCCGGGCATGCGGCCTTTGCCGTTCTTGATCGTCGAGGCGACATCGGAAGCAGACATGCGGTCACCGATTTTCTGCAATGACGGGATTGCCGGGGGAGATCCCGCCATTGTTTCTCCGTGGCACACGGCGCATTGGCTGATGTAGAGAGCCTTCGGGCTGTTCTCTGCATTTTCCGCAGGCGTGTTCTCGGCGAGAGCCCCCGTCCAAGCCAGGTCGTTGGCGTTGACGTAGAGAATTCCGGTCTCGGGATCGGCAGCGGCGCCACCCCATTCCGCTCCGCCGTCAAAGCCCGGGAAGACAACCGTGTCTTTGCCCGACCGTGAAAGGAACGAACTGACCGTCGCTGCGGAAGGTCCAAAACTTTTCCAGCGCCCACTGGTGGGCCGCCGGTGTGCGATTGGTCAGAAGATTGTCGGTCAGGCGTTGTCGCGCAAACGGCAGGGGTTTGGCAGGCAGGCACTGATGGCGAACCGCGACTTCGCCAGGAACGTCGCTGGCGGGATAGTCGCGGCATTCGATCGGGAACAGCGGCTTACCGTTCGCGCGGTCAAAGAGAAATACGAAGCCCTGCTTGCTGGTCTGCGCGACTGCATCGACCTTCTTGCCGTCTCTGGTCAACGTCAAAAGCACGGGCGGGGACGGGAAATCGCGGTCCCACAAATCATGTTTCACCGCCTGAAAATGCCAGATGCGCTCGCCGGTGTCGGCCTTCAGAGCGATCAGAGTATTCGCGAAGAGATCGTCGCCGATACGATCAGCTCCATAGAAGTCGAATGCGGCCGATCCCGTGGGAACGTAGACAATCCCTCGCTGCGTATCGACCGTCATGCCGGTCCAATTATTGGCAGCGCCGCTCGTCTTCCATGCGTCCCTGGGCCAAGTGTCGTAACCGAACTCGCCGGGATGCGGAATCGTGTGGAAGGACCAGACGAGCTTTCCGCTGCGCACGTCGTAGGCTCGCACATCCCCCGGAGACGCCGGAAGAGTCTCCGACTCGCGCCCGCCCACGATCATCAGGTCTTTGTAAATCACGGCCGGGCTGGTCCCATAGATCGACTGGGCTGACGGATCGCGCCCCAAGTCCTCGCGCAGATCGATGCGGCCCTCTTTGCCGAACGTGGAGATCGGGGCGCCGGTCGTGGCATCGAGTGCATAAACAAAGTTCATAACCGCAACCACGATTCTCGGCGCTTTGCCGTCCGACCAGTAGGCCAAACCTCGGTCGGGCTGCGTGCCTTTGATTCGGGAGTCAAACTTCCACAACAACTTTCCTGTGGCCGCGTCGACGGCGAACACTTTTTGAGACGGAGTTATTCCATACAGCACTCCCTGTACCACGATCGGGCTGGTTTGTAGCCCGCCGGTTTCCCCGGTGTCGAAACTCCACGCGACTTCGAGTTGCTGAACATTGCTCCGATTGACTTGCTTCAGGGGAGAGAAGTGATCATTCTGGGAAGTTCCGCCATAGACCGGCCAGTCATAGCTGTTCTCTTTGGCCTGCCCTTTTTGCGTTGAAGAGCTTCGATCGCCAGTTGCTGCGCCGGTCGATTGCGCCGTCGCGGCCGTCGTGATCACGGCCATCATCGCGGCCATCGTCATTGAGGCAAAAAGCGCAGTCCGTGTTGTTGCGAATCTCATCAGCTTCTCCGCGGGCATTATCGTCGAGAAATCCTGCGCGGTGATTCTAGAACAAGATCGCAATGGTTCGTCGCCGCCGGAAGTTTTTCACAGCCCATGGCACCTCCGTAACCCCGCAACCACTTCCACGCATCTCGCTTTCAGCTTATGCTGATAGAGAAGTCGGCGGCATTCGGGCCAATTTAACCCACCTGCGTATGGACTCACTTCGACTTTATGGGATGGTTGCATTGGGCGGCGTCGTGTTGGCGAGCGCATACGCAATGCTGCGGCGCAAACCCAAGACGGCCGACCAACTGGAGCGCGAGCGACGGGCGTGGCTCGAAGGCACCGGACGCATTACCGACGGCACCGTAATCGATGTACAGGAACTGGCGGCGGCCAATAACTATCACGCCGCCATCATGCTGATCTACAAATACGACGTGGCCGGCGTGTCCTACGAATGCTCGCAGGATGTTACTTATCTCAGGCACTGGATCAATCTGCACTCGTGCCGCCTCGGCCTGCACACTTCCGTAAAGTACGATCCGCAGAATCCCGGGAACTCTTTAGTAGTCTCCGAAAATTGGATGGGATTGCGCCAGTAACGGCCGCTACTGCCAGCTCAGGCGCATGACGGTGTTGTGCTTGTCGATGGTGACCTGCAGCGACTTCTGTCCGCCACCCACAAACGCAGCGGCCACCGTTTTGGAAAGATCGATCGTCTCGTCCGCGGACAGCGTTCTTACCCGAAGCACATGTTTCCCCGCTGGTACTTTCAGCGTCTCAGACTGGGAGCCATGCAATCCGTTGAACACCACCATGCGCTTTTGCGCGGCGCCGTGCAGAGGTCGCGTCAGCACCAGCTTGTCATCGACCCAAACGAACAGCGTGGCGTCTTTAAACTGATGCTGCACCGCAAGATCGAGAGTCGAAAGAGGCACGACAATCTGCTTCGCCGGCCGCACGGCCGCACGTTCTTTGCGGGGTGGAGTCGGTCCCTCCTGTGACGCCGTGGTACCAGCGTTTCCGTTCGTCAATCCGGAGGACGCACTGTTCGCGGGACCCGGCTGGCTGCTGGTGGTTGCCGATGGGATTGGAGGCGCACCGCTTTCGCTGATTTTAGGAGACGTCACCAGTAACTTTGTCTGAGCCCCGACGAATACCAGAACGATCAGGATGGCCGCGCCCAGAATCAGATCCCTCAGCGGAGCCTTCTGCATCACGATGTGGGCAAACTTCTCAGCTTGCGCGACCTCAGCCACGGGACTCAACCCGGAGGCGGTCTTGGTGATCCGTGTGCTAGTCGATCTGGTTCCTGTGGACGACGCCGCTCGTAGCGAGGTCGTGGTCGATCCCGGCTTGAATAGCTGCTGCAGCTGCCGCAGATCTTCGGCAAGCTCTGCGCCTTTTTGATAGCGCTGCTCGGGATCCTTGGCCATGGCACGCGAAATCACATCATCCAACTCGCGCGGCACATTGAGGTCGAGAGCGCTGGCCGCGACCGGCTCGCGGTTCGCGACCTTGAAGCACACCGTCGTCGCGCTGTCACCCTGGAACGGAGAGTGGCCCGTGACCATGGCATAAAGGATGACGCCCAGCGAAAAAAGATCGGAGCGCCCATCCACGCCTTCGCCCGCCAGTTGCTCGGGAGCCATGTAGGCCGGCGTCCCTAGCACTTTTCCGGGCAAGGTGAAGTGCGCCAGATTCAGCTTGGCAATACCGAAGTCGGCAATTTTGGCGTGTCCATCTTGCGTCACGAGAATGTTTCCCGGCTTGACGTCGCGGTGAATGACGCCTTGTGCGTGCGCGTAATCGAGGGCTTCGGCGACTTCTTCCGCCAGCTGCAATGCTTTCTCCAGCGGGAGCTTTCGCTCTCTCGCAAGGATTCGATTCAGCGGCTCGCCGGCAACATATTCCAGAACAATATAAGGATCGTGAGTCTCAGGGTTCTCGCCTACATCGAAGATGGTGACGATGCCCGGGTGGTGAAGGCGTCCGGCGGCTTGCGCCTCGTGCATGAAGCGCAGGCGGAATTCCTTTTCCTCGTCCGGTTCCTGCCCCCAGAGCGTGACCGATTTCACTGCAACCATGCGATCGATCTGCGGGTCCCGAGCTTGATAGACCACACCCATGGCTCCGCGCCCCAATTCAGCGACGATCTCGTAGCGGCCAAACCGCGTGATCTCGGGATTCTCCATGGAGTGTTCCGAAGCCGCGCCTGAACTGACACAGTGCTGCGGAGGGATGACTATCATGGTAGCGCCAGCCATGCAGTGATCCTGCCTGTTGTTTTGCTCGGCTCGTTACGGCGGTAATGGCAAGATCCTTTGTTTTGATCAGAAAAGCCGCCAGCTTGGCCCAATGCATTGGCCCAAATGCCCGCGATTCCAGTCACCGTCCCATGTGACTTTGGACACTTACCAGCGTGGCACAGCTTTATACGATTTCTCGGGGAGCCGTATAAGTGTCCGTTTCCAGCCTTAACACGATTGAGGGTCAGTCCGTATCCCACTACCGGGTGCTCGAGCGCCTTGGCAGCGGCGGCATGGGGGTGGTCTACAAGGCGGAAGACCTGGAACTCGGCCGATTTGTAGCCCTTAAATTCCTCTCTGACGACTTGATGCGAGATCCCCAGGCATACGAGAGGTTTCACCGCGAGGCGCGCGCCGCATCCTCCCTGAATCATCCGAATATCTGCACCATTTACGAGGTGGGAGGACAACAGGACAACGTCTTTATCGCTATGGAATGTCTGGAGGGGCATACCCTGCGCGAGTTGCTGCACGGGCAGGCCTTCGAGTTCGATCGCCTGCTCGAACTCGCAATTGAGATCGCCGACGCGCTTGACGCCGCCCATGCCCGGGGCATTATCCACCGCGACATTAAGCCCGGCAACATCTTCGTCACCGATCGCGGACACGCGAAACTGCTGGACTTCGGTCTGGCGAAGCTGAGCCCACCGCCTGTCATCGGGGCCGAAACCACCGCCAGCGATAGCAACCTGACCACGCCCGGCACCACCATCGGGACCGTCGCCTACATGTCGCCCGAGCAGGCCTTGGGCAAGGATCTCGACCCCCGCACCGACTTGTTTTCGTTCGGGGCCGTGCTCTACGAGATGGCGACTGGTGCGTTGCCATTTCCCGGAAATACTTCGGCGGCGATTTTTGATTCCATTCTGCACAAAGTGCCCGCGCCGCTGGCTCGCTTCAATCCCGCCTTGCCGCCAGAATGTGATCGGATCATCCAGACTGCACTGGAGAAAGATCCTGATGTCCGGTACCAGACCGCCTCGGCCCTGCGCGCTGACTTGAAGCGGCTCAAGCGAGACACAGACTCCGACAAAGTGCTCTGTTCGGATGGACGGCTCTCGCACGCGATAGCCGTTGCCAAGCGAAGCAAAGCCAAGAAGTCTCTCATCGCTTTGGGCAGCTTGTTGCTGATCCTGGTCATTGCCGTTGCAGGATGGTTGCTGCTGCCCAGATCGGCGCCCAAGGTGATCGGTCTGAAGCAGATTACGCGCGATGGACTGGTAAAGGGGCGCCTGGTTACCGATGGCTCGCGCATTTATTTTCCCGAGTTTTACGAGGGGCACATGGTGCTGGCACAGGTTGGTACGTCTGGAGGGGACACCTTCAAAATCCCCATGCCGTTCCAGAACACCAGCATCTACAGCCTGAGTTCCGATCACTCCTCTCTCCTGATTTCTGAGTTCAAGGGGTCCGCGCCATCGCCTTTCTGGGGGATGCCGCTGCCTGCCGGCTCTCCGCGTCGGCTCGACGACATCGATGGCCATGAAGCCGTGTGGTCACCGGATCATCGACAGCTTGCATTTTCCAAGGGACTCGATTTCTACCTGGCTGATGCCGATGGCAGCCATGCACGCAAAATCAGGAGTCTTGCCGGAATTGCCCACCATATTCGCTTCTCGCCCGACGGGCAGCGGATCCGCATGACCCTGCTTCCGCCGGGGAAAAACATCTCGTCACTCTGGGACATGCAAACCGACGGTTCGAACCTGCATCCTGTTCTGCCTGGCTGGAAGACGACCGCCATGCAGTGTTGCGGAGATTGGACGCGCGACGGACGCTATTACATCTTCGAGGTCCAGCCTTCCGCAGGAACGATCGATCTCTGGGCGGTGCGCGATTCGCCGCGCCTCTTTCGGCGAGCCTCCGAACCGGTGCAGCTTACCAACGGACCGCTATGGTATACGGACCCGGTCGCCAGCCCGGAAGGGGATCGGATTTTCGCCAATGGCGCACTCCTTCAAGGCGAGTTGGTGCGGTATGACACGCAGGCACGGCAGTTCGTTCCGTATCTGTCGGGCGTATCAGCGGGCGAGGCGGACTTCTCTCCCGACGGCCAGTGGATCGTTTACGTTAGTTATCCGGACCTGACGCTGTGGCGGTCGCATCTCGACGGCTCCCAACGGATGCAGCTCACGTTTCCGCCCATCACGGCCACACTGCCCCGATGGTCCCCTGACGGCAAACAGATCGCCTACATTGGGTTGGAGGATGGCAAGCCATGGAAGGTATACCTGATCGCCCCGGATGGCGGCAGCTCGCAGGAACTCTTGCCGCAAGACCGCCAGGAAAATGATGTCACCTGGTCGCCGGACGCGAAACAAGTTGCCTTCGCGCGACCTTCCTACGGCATGGACCTCGGCGAACTCGAAATCCAAACCTACGATTTCGCGACTCGGCAAACTTCCACGGTTCCGGGTTCCCGCGGACTGTTCAGCCCGCGCTGGTCGCCGGATGGCCGTCACCTGGCGGCACTCTCGTCCGATTCGAAGAAGCTGATGCTGTTTGATTTCGAAACCCGGCAATGGACGGATTGGCTTCGGGCAGAGGACGGAACGGTGGGATATCCGGTCTGGTCCAAGGATGGAAAGGCGATCTACATAGAGCGGTTCTATGCAGCGGAGCCTTCCCTGCACAAGCTCATGCTGGGAGAGTCGCAATCAAAACTGTTTCTTTCCTGGAAAGGACTGTCTCGCTTCAGCGGGTTGTGGGGAACCTGGTCGGGCGTGGCTCCCGACGGCAGCGTGCTCGCCGTGCGCGACACCAGTTCGCACGAGATCTACGGTCTCGACCTTCAGTTGCCGTAGAAGAAGCTGTCGGCCATCAGCAAATACTCATTCCGGTTGCCGATGACTTCCGTATAGCCCGTTACGCAGGCACTATCGCTACCTCAGAAATCTTCTCCATACCCCGGAAAGGACATTGCGAGTGAGGGCCTTCCCGTGAAGCCAACCCGTCCTTTGCGAATGAGGATTGAGAAGTCAGGAGAGTCGTCGGCAGCTCTCGCCGCCGCGTTGATGTGCGCTTGCTCCTTCAACGCTGCCAGCGGTATGCCGTCGCTGACCAAGCCACCGTGTTCGTACATCATTTCGTCCATTTTGCCGTTGAGCAGGATGCGCCAGTCGAAGCGTGTGCGCACATCGCGGGCCTCGGCCGCGGAGACCGCGATGTTCGTGGTGCAGTTGTTGGTCAGCGCGTTGTACCACTCGGGACGCTGGTGCAGGTTGTTGGCGCGCTGCAGGTATTCGAGGAAAAGGTTGCGCACAATCGGTCGAACTGCGGTGGTGCGAAACAAGTACACCTCTTCGTCCTTACGGTAGTTCGTCCGCAATCGAATGACATCGCGCTCGTCGCTGGCTATGTAGGTGAGCGCGTACTGGCGAAAGAATCCGCGGATGGCGGAATAACCCTGGCCCATGACGTCACGCGTCTCGATGGACATGGCAACGTGGCCCTGTTCGCCGAAATCGAAGCTGACAATGGGATGTGCGATCCAAGGCGATCCCCACCAGGTAATAAAGATGTCGACGCCACTGAGGTTCGCCAGGTTGTAGGAACGAGTCTCCCATTGGCAGGTGTAGTCGTTCTCGGCGCGGTAGTCGCAGTTGCGGAAGTCGTGAATAACGACCTGGTCTCCGTTGATGTCGGCGTAGGCAGTTTTCGCGTTGTCGGGTTGCCAGTCGCGATCGTTCGAAGGCTTGAGCGATAGCCACCAGAGAACAACGATGGCAAATCCGGTGAACACAGCCGTCAGCCTCCTGCGAGCGTCGCGGAGGTACTGCAGGGCTACCAGTACGAAGAGGAGGTACAAGACCGCGGCGGGTATCCGCAAAGGTGAGAACGGCAGGTCGAAGTACAGCGCCGCAGCCGCCCAAATGGTGAACAGGAAAGCGATGATACTCGCGAGAGCGATCGCAATCCTACGTCGCATAAAGCGCGGCTAGTCCCTTCTGCCAAATACTTGGAGCCACCTAGGGGAAAGCATAGCAGATGCGGACCTCGCGTCCTGGGGGCTCGCCTCCGACACGGCTCGAACTTTCGTGACGCGCTTGGGGGCGAGCAGTCGGCGATCCGGAACCTATCGGTCGGTTGGCGCAAAAAATCCCCATATCGCTCATTGACAAGATGAAGTTAAACGCTTGCTACTTGCCGATCTCCCGTTGCCATCAGTCGATGATCGCGAACACCATCTCTACAGCAACGTCGGCAGTGTCAAGGTCTTCCGGAGCGTACCCCGTGCACTCCGAAGAGCGCACCGTAACTTGCGACCGCTTCTCCTTCCACCAGCAGGAACCGAGGCAGCGCATTGCCTGAACTTTCGCCTCACACTAAATGCCGTGGCGAGCAGGACAGGGCGTTTTTACCGAGAGTTGAAGGCTGATAGCTGAAAGCGGTTTTCTAGCTTCCCGAGGACAAGCCGCCGTTGTGGGCGACCGTGATGCGGAGGTATTTGTAGGGATTTACTGGGGTGTCGTTGATGCGGACTTCGTAGTGAAGATGCGGTCCCGTCGAGCGTCCGCTTTCTCCCACATAGCCAATCACGTCGCCGCGGTGAACCGATTGCCCGGCGGTGACTGCATATCCTGATAGGTGGCCGTAGCGGGTGCTGATGCCGTTGCCATGGTCGATCATGAGTGCTTTGCCGTATCCGCCCATGATTTCGCTCAGGGTCACGACTCCGTCGGCCGGAGCAATAATCTGTGCGCCATAGCTACTGCCAATATCCACGCCGCTATGAAATGCGCCTTCACCGTTGAATGGATCAATCCGCTCGCCAAAGCTTCCCGTCACCTGGCCTTCGACCGGCCATAGGTTCGGAGCGGAATTCGCCTTGAACCAGTCGGCCGTGGTGGCGTTGCGGGTCAGGCCCATGGTCAGGCCTACCATGGTGGCGCCGGTTAGAGCCGAGGTTCGTAGAGCATGCAACTGGTCGAGCGACGAGGTTACGTCTGCATCATGAATCTGGTCGGCCGTTGCCGTCACAAGCGTTGGCTGAGCCTTCAACCCGTAAAGAGCCGAAACCTCCCCGGCAATCGATCCCAGTGACGCTACCTGCACATCGCGCTCTTTGGCGACCTGTTCCAACCGCGAGTAATTGTCCTTGAGCTGATCTTTTTCGGTGCGGAGCTGGTTATAGCGGGAAACCTTTAACAACATCCGGGTATAGGAGCTGGCAATGCCGGTAAGGCTGAGGAATCCAATCGCGGCGCCCACCACAAACACGTACAGGTAATGTACGGGGATGGAAATTTTGCGCAACTGCCCGTCATCCCCGCGGGCCACGAAAAGGATGTAAAAGCGTTTCTGCAAATCGCTCCTCTGTCACAACTGCAAAGATTGAAGCATCAGGTCCGGAACTCCAGGCCCAGTCTCTTAGTTGCCGAAACGCCTGTTCGGACCACCTGATTTTTTCGGGCTGCGCTCCCATCTTGGGAATGGAAACTTTCTCGCGCCCTACTTCTACCACCGACGACCGGGAGAAAGAAAACTCTCGTCTGCAATCTCAAGTACTTGCAGAACTTAGCTCGGCCAAAGGTTATTGTGAATGACTGGTTAACGGTAACAAACTGGGTTCCCCCTGTCAACGAGGGGAAACACCATTTCCGGTTACTGAAGGCGGGTAACCGGATAGCCGCCACTAGGACAGATTACTTAGGGAATTGGATGAGGGCGGCATGCAGGGCTTTCCAAGGCGTCTTTTCGCCACAGGCGGACCCATCGGGGCGCGGCTGTCCGCTATAGTGGTGGCGTCGTGCCGCTACCGGAAAAGGCGCTAATTGCCCAGATTCGTCGCATGGCGCGGTCTGTCCGAGCCAAGAGGGCTCGCCGCCCTTCACCCGGAAACGTGGTTGTGGGCATCGGGGACGACTGCGCCATCCTGCGGGTTTCCGCGCGAAAAGACTCGTTGGTCACGACCGACTTCTCCCTGGAGGGAATTCATTTTCGGCGTGACTGGCATCCGCCCGAGTCCGTCGGGCATCGCTGCCTGGTGCGGGGGCTCAGCGACATCGCCGCCATGGGAGGCGAGCCGGTCGCGGCCTTCCTCTCGCTGGCGCTGCCTCGGGACTTGCCTCAAGCCTGGGTTGCACGCTTCGCCCGCAGCTTGATCGGTCTGGCAAAACGATTTGGTGTCACCCTTGCCGGCGGGGACACGGCCCAATCCCCGGGCGGAATCCTCGCCGACATCATCGTGGTCGGTGCTGTCCCCAAGGGAAAGGCCCTGCTGCGGTCGGGTGCTCGGGTGGGCGACCGCATCTTCGTCAGCGGAGAGCTTGGCGGCTCTGCCGCCGCCGTTCAGCAAATGACGAAGCGTAAGAAGAAGGTGACGGCACACGACTATCCCCGGCACTTTTATCCTGAGCCGCGAATCGAACTCGGACGCATGCTTCGCGAAAAGGGCTGGGCCGCGGCCATGATCGACACCAGCGACGGGCTCTCCACAGACTTGGCGCACCTGTGCGAGGAGAGCGGCGTTGGGGCGGAAGTTGACGCCTCGCGCATACCCCGCGCCAGGGTCGGTAAGGCGGAACGCCAGGTGGATCTCGATTTAGCCTTACACGGCGGGGAGGACTACGAACTGCTTTTTACTGTGCGACCCGGGAAGCGCGTTCCGAAGCAGATCGATGGAGTTCCGTTAACCGAGATCGGCAGGATCATCCGCTCCCGGAAAATCTTTCTTCGTACCGGCCCCCATCAGGTTCACGAACTCAAGCTTCGCGGTTGGGAGCACTTCCGAAGTTAGGGCAGCGAACTGTACTTCTGACGGTCTATGGTTACCTCCGTCACCAGTCTGTCTCTACCATCGAGCGCAAATCCGGACTACAGTAAACCCATGTCGTCCAGTAAATTACTCCTCCTTCCTGCGCTTGCTCTTTTGTTGACGCTCGCCGCGTCCGCCGAGAAGAAGCAACCGCCTCCGCCGCCGGCTCACGCGAAGGCTCCGTCGCCCGCGGTCACCGACGAACTCATCCACAAGCAATTTGGTGATAACTGTTCTCTGCTGCCTGGCCCAGCGCAGTTTGTGGCCGATATGGACGGGGACGGCATCGACGACCTGGTGGTCGCAGCGAGATGCAAGAACCCGATGGCCGACAAGGACGAATACAGCTTCGTCGTTGCGGATCCCTATGACAGTTTTCTTGGCTACAGTGATGTGAAGGTCACCTCCACGTTTGCATCCGACGAACCGGAACGACGCGGAGTCAGCCTGCTCATCATTCACGGCGCAGAAAAAGATGACTGGCGCGCCGAAACGCCCAAGGCCAAGTTTCTTCTGATCAACATGCCCTTCAAGACGCTGGTTGTGAAAAGGCTCACCATCAAGAAGAGAACGATCCTCGGAATTTACATGGAAGAAAAGGGCGAGGGCGAAAACATGTCTTCCGTCATTTTTTGGGACGGGAAGAAATACAAGTATCAGGGGCTGGGCTCGACTCTCGAGTAGCTCTTGGAAAGAGCTCCAACCACCGGGGACACGGAGTACGCAGAGGATCTAAATCGCTCTGTTTGGAATCTTCACATAGGGAAATTCCGCCGTCCCCACGTGCTTCACATTCACTTCTGCAAATTCGACCACTCGATCGAGCGCGGCCTGTAGTTCCGCGGTATAGCGCTCTGCTTCTTCTTCGGTCGCGTTTTCGGGCACAGGAATCAGTTTGCCGAACCGCAGCAGCGCCCGCGAAAATGGCTTTGGGATCATCATGCGATCCCACGAGTTCAGCACCCAGGCCCGGTCGATTGCCACGTAAAACATGCTCATCGGAATGCCTGTCGATCGCGCCAGAGCTACTGGACCGGGCTTCACCTTGTGCCGCGGACCGCGTGGCCCGTCGAGCGTAAAGGCCACCGTCCAGCCCTCTTCCAGTGCGCGGCGAAGCCCCAGCAAGGCGCGCACGGCGTTGCGACTGCTGGATCCCTTCACCGCCAGAAATCCGAACTTGCCGATGATCCTGCCCATGTATTCGCCGTCGTAACTGTTGCTGCTCATCACGCGCACGCCCATCCCGCGGCAGATGTAGGTTGCGGGGATCATGCAGGAGTGCCAAAACGATTCCACCAGCGGACGCTGTTCGCGCGTCTGCTGCGCGCCCTCTTCGTAGGAAATCGCGACGCGCAGCGTGGACCCGATTAACCGAATGACCCAGCTGCCCGCCCAGATGATGAGGCGCAGGACAATGCGTTGGCGAAGCGTGTAGCGTTGGGGGTCGATCGGAGGTAGCGGCGGCACTACCTCATTGCGGGTGCTGGCCTCTGGCACCACGTTATTGTAATCGGAATCTCGCGTCGACTCAGTTCTCGAGATACGAGTCGATCCAGGTCTTGATCTTCTGTCGCCGATCGTCGGCGGCGTCGAATCGCACTCCCAGAGACTTGGGTTTGCGCCAGCTGACGTAGCCTTTGAGATTGACGCGGGGCAACGTCATCAAAGCGAAAGAAATCTCGACGTTTGTTCCAATCGAAAAGTCTTCTGCACTCTTGATCGACATGCCGCCACTGCTGATCTCGATACTGCTCGCGGCCACCCGCCGGCCGTCGCCGACCAAGGAGACCTCGGTCATCACGGGAATCCGCACATAGCGCCGGAACTCGTGCAGCACCAGCATGCGCGTGGCGCGGATCAGCTTCAACGCCGCCGGCCGCTCCAGCGGTTCGCTGAACATGGCGTTGATGCCGTATTTGGAATAGCGCATCGCTTCCTGCGCATTCCCGCCGATTCCGTAAATGATGCAACGGCTGTTCGATGGCGATGAGCGAGCCGCTTCCATCACCGCCTCGGCGCCGTCGGCCAGGCTCATCACGCAAGCTTCGAACTTTTCCTTCTTCAACCGCTCGGCCGCGTTGGCGGTCACGACTACGGTTTCAATGCCGAACTGTCGAAATCCTTCCGACAGCAGTGCACGGGCTGGCTCATTCAAGCCCACGAGCGCGGTGCGGGCGGCAGCTTTTCTTGGAATTAGAGAGGGAGCGAAGGGCGTAGCGAAAGCTTTATCCATAGGTTTTGGGGAAGACTCCACTTTCGAAAACCATTGTGGAGGCGCTCCCCAGAGTTGAAAAGACACAAAGGGTCAACGCGCGAAGTACCAAAGTGTCGTTACTATTTCGGAGTCTGCAGGAGAGAGGACATTACGGCCAAAAGCCGCGCCAAATCAGGGGTTTGGAGCGAACGAAAAATCAGATGCGAAAAACTTAAGAGAAGTTTTATTCATTCCAGCGCCGGAACAGCAGCGCGCCGTTGGTCCCGCCGAAGCCGAATGAGTTCGACATGGCGTATTCGATTTCCGCCTTGCGCGCCTGGTTGGGAACCAGGTCCATGCCTACGGTATCGGGATCAGGGTTTTCCAGATTGATCGTCGGAGGCAGAATCTGGTCGCGCAACGCCAGAACGGTGATGCCAGCCTCGAGCCCTCCGGCGCCGCCCAGCAGGTGACCAGTCATCGACTTGGTGGAACTCACGGCGATCTTGCGATCGCCAAAGAAGTTTCGAATGGCGTGCGCTTCGAGAGTGTCGCCGATCGGTGTCGACGTGCCGTGGGCATTCACGTAGCCGACCACGTCGGGAGTTACGCCGGCATCGCGCACCGCATTGCGCATGACGCGGAATCCGCCTTCGTGTTCCGGTGCGGGCTGCGTCATGTGGTAGGCATCGCCGCTCATGCCGTATCCCGCGATCTCCGCGAGAATGCGGGCGCCGCGTTTGCGGGCAAATTCCAGCTCTTCCAGGATCAAAATGCCTGCGCCCTCACCAATGACAAAACCATCACGATCACGATCCCAGGGGCGGCTCGCCTTCTCCGGCGCATCGTTCCGGGTCGAAAGAGCGCGCATGGCCGCGAATCCGCCCACGCCCATCGGAGTAATGGCTGCTTCCGCGCCGCCCGCGATCATGACGTCGGCATCATTGTGCTGGATGATACGGAACGAATCTCCAATGGAATGCGCGCTGGTGGTGCAGGCCGTCGCGGTTGCCTCGTTCGGTCCCTTGGCGCCGTAGCGCATCGAAACCTGGCCCGCCGCCAGATTCACAATTGCCGCAGGAATAAAGAAGGGAGAGATCTTGCGCGGCCCGCCTTCCATCAGCGCAGTATGTTCGCGCTCGATGATGTCGAATCCTCCGATGCCCGATCCGATGTGAACGCCGACGCGTTCGTCGTTCTCGGGCGTAATCTTCAGTTCCGACATCTTCATCGCCTCATCGGCGGCCGCGATGGCCACATGAATGAAGCGTCCCATCTTCTTGACTTCTTTTTTCTCGATGAAATTCAGCGGGTCGAAGTTCTTTACCTCGGCGGCGATCTGGCAGGCAAACGCGCTGGCGTCGAAGCCCGTGATGCGCCCCACTCCACTCTTGCCTGCCAGCAGGGCCTTCCACACCACGTCGGTGGAATTGCCCACGCCACAGATCAAGCCAAGACCTGTAACTACGACCCTGCGTCCCAACTATTTCCCCGCTTTCGCGTGCTTACCGATATAGTCCACCGCGTCCTGTACCGTGCGAATCTTCTCCGCATCTTCATCGGGAATTTCGATGTCGAAAGCTTCTTCGAACGCCATGACCAGTTCGACGGTGTCGAGCGAGTCGGCGCCCAAATCGTCCACGAATGACGCGCTGGAGGTGACTTCTCCTTCATCCACTCCCAACTGCTCCACGATAATCTGTTTTACTTTCTCGTCTACGGCTGCCATGTGTCTCCTCGTTTACTTCGATTAGATTTGTATTCGATTCTTAAGTTGCGCAATCGCAGCTCTTCTTGTCGGCTGATCCATGTCTGTTGGTCGGGCTTCAGCCCTCCATCATCCCGTCATCTTCACGCACAGCGATACGAAAAAAGGCGAAGTGTGTAGTGTAATTGTCCCGGTGAATTAGTGTAAAGGAAGGGCCCTGCCCATTCCGGCGAGGCCTCGGCTGACTTGGGATTGCACACCTAAATCCTAAAGGCATTGTGTTGCCGGGGTCAAACGTTGGCCGCGCCTGCGATGAAGCGCGGAGCGGGTATGATGGTTCGTCCAACTCCGTAGCTTGAAAGGACGATCGCGTGAGATATGTGTTGTGGATTGTGCTGTTTTGCCCGCTGGCGGGTGCGGCGACTTGTCCCACGAGCCAGGTGAAGGACAGCAGCGCCCTGATTCAGATCGAGCAGACCTGGGCACGCTCCCTGGAGAATCGTGATACTTCCACTCTGGGCTGCATTCTGGCCGACGAATTCGAGGACGCGGGCCCCGATGGCATGCTCACCGACCGCGCCACCACTCTCACCAAGGCAGCCACTCACGCCGCAGTTCACCACGAACTTTCGGACCTCCAGCCGCACGTCAATGGCGACTTCGGCTACATCCGTGGGTTGGCGACGGCGCTCAATGCGCAGGGCCAGATCGTGGCCAAGGTGCGCTTCACCGATGTTTATGTGTATCGTGACGGCCGCTGGCAGTGCGTTGCCGGACATGAATCGATGCTGGCGCAAGCGAGCCGCTGAACCCGAGGAAGCGTATGCGTGCCGTCGTGCAGCGCGTCAGTCGCGCTAAGGTGACCATCAACGACTGGGTTAGCGGCGAGATCGGCCTCGGACTGCTGGTGCTGCTGGGCGTGGGTCAGCAAGACACCGAGAACGACGCAAGCTATCTGGCCGAGAAAATCGCCGGCCTTCGCATCTTCGAGGATTCTGACGGAAAGATGAATCGCAGCGTACAAGACGTGAGCGGGAGCCTGCTTGTGGTCTCGCAGTTCACGCTCTATGGCGATGTGCGCCGCGGCAAGCGGCCGTCATTCGACGCGGCGGCGCCTCCCGGCGAAGCCCGCCGTCTCTACGAATTCTTTGTCGATCGCGTTCGCGCCGCAGGCCTGCGCTGCGAGACCGGACGCTTCCAGGAGATGATGCAAGTCGAACTTGTGAACGAGGGCCCGGTGACCATCCTGCTGGATTCCGCCAAAACGTTTTAGGATCCTGTCATGCACATCTTCGACGCGACTTGGATCGGCAAGGCCGTGGCTGTCGCGACTCTGGCCGCGATCTTCGCCGTGCTCTGGATAGCCCGAAGACTCGAGAAACGCGGCGTCTTCAAGAACTACTCTCGCGGCTTGGGTCGGGGGCTGCTGGAAGTTGAGACGATGCTGCGTCCCTCACGGCAATATGTGCGCAATGCCAAGCACGACAAGAAGGCATTGGATGATGATCAGGCTGGTCCCGGCCCGGAACCGCACTGAAGATCCAAAGATCCCCTTCTAAGCACTAACGTCCGCACCCTTCCGTGTGCTTGTGACCCGGGCCCCAAGGAACGAGAATGAACCAATCGGGTTTCCGCTGTAGGGGCGTACTCGTCTCCAATCGCATCTTAGTTTGCCGGGTCTACGTCCGAAGCTTGCGCGAAAAGGCCGCAGCCCCGGCTTGGGTCGTCAACCGCCCGGCATGAGCCGGGAAAAGTTGAATGCTTGCAAAGGATGGCATCACTATATGAGAAAAAGAACTACGAAAAACCTGCGTCGTACCATCGTCCTGCTGATGATGGCGATGGTAAGCACTGCCCTGGTGCAGCGAGCATTCGCACAGGATCAGCCAGATCAAGATGATCCTCCGAGCCGCGTCGCGCGCCTTGGCTTCATTGAAGGATCCATCTCATTCCAGCCCGCAGGTGAGTCGGAGTGGGTGGAAGCTGTTCGCAACCGCCCCATGACGACGGGCGATAAACTATGGGCCGATAACAATTCCCGGGCTGAACTTCAACTCGGCTCCGCGGTCATCGATCTGAATAGCAATACTGGTATCTCTTTTCTAAATCTCGACGACCGCACAACCCAAATTCAACTCAGTTCGGGGGCCGTCAGTGTGCGTGTCCGCGATCTCGATCGCGACGACGTGTTTGAGATCGATACGCCGAACCAGGCCTTCTCCATCTCTCAACCAGGGCAATACCGCGTAGAAGCCAGCGAAGATGGAAGCTACACCGTCGTGAGCGTACGCCGGGGAGAAGGTGAATCCACCGGCAACGGGCAAACCTATACCGTTCATGCCGGACAGCGCGCCACCTTCGAGGGAACCGACACGTTGAGAGCCCAGGTGGAAGACTTGCGCGGCTCTGACGATTTCGATAACTGGATCGACGCGCGTGATCGTCGTTACCAAGATTCGCCGTCCGCACGCTACGTCTCTCACGATATGGTCGGGTACGAAGATCTGGATCAGAATGGCGATTGGAGTCCCGATCCCGGCTACGGCAACGTCTGGTACCCGCATGTGTCCGCCGGTTGGGCGCCGTATCGTGATGGGCACTGGGCCTGGATCGATCCTTGGGGATGGACCTGGGTTGATGACGAGCCGTGGGGCTACGCGCCATTTCACTATGGCCGCTGGGCTTCGATCCGCGGTCGTTGGGGATGGATCCCAGGACCGGCGGCAGTGCGGCCAGTGTACGCGCCCGCTCTTGTCGTATTTGTCGGCGGAAGTCCCGGCGGATTCGGTGGCAACGTGGGCTGGTTCCCGCTGGGTCCGCGAGAAGTGTATGTGCCGTCGTATCCCGTGAGCCGTGGGTACGTGAATCGCGTGAACGTCAGCAATACCACCGTGAACCAAACCACGGTCACGAATGTCTATAACACTACGATCATTAACAAGAACACGACGATCAATAACGTCACCTACGTCAACAAGACGGTGAATGGTGCGGTCACAGCTGTTCCGCAAAAGTCCTTCGCCAGCGCACAACCCGTGTCTCGATCGGCAGTGCGCATGGACGCCCGGCAGATTGCCGCGGCGCCCGTGAATGCCAGGGTGGCAGTTGCGCCAACCTCCAACGCAGTACTCGGAGCGCACGCCAACACGGCGAATCGTGTGGCAGCGCCTCCAGCTGCGGTAGCCAATCGCCAAGTCATCGCAAAGGCGGCAGCGCCTCCGCCGCCCGTGCCCTTCGCCGCTCGGCAACAGGCGTTGGCAGCGCATCCAGGACAGCCGCTTGCCCGCCAGGAGATGGCGAAACTGCGTCCGGTAGGTAATCCCGCTGCGGCGCATCCGATGGTCAAGCAGGCTCCTCCTGGAAAGCCCGCGACCCCCACCATGGGACGGCCTGGCAGCCAGCCCGCCAATCCCGCAGCCAATCAGCCAGCGAATCGGCCGGGAAACCCGCCAGTTGGAAACGAACGCCCGGGCGCGACCCCGGCGCAACCTAATCGTCCGAATAACCAACCGGCGCAACCGAACAACCGGCCTGAACCGAATCAGCCCCAGCCGAATAATCGGCCGGAGCCGAACCGTCCTCAGCCCAACCAGCCGCAGCCGAACAACAACCGTCCGGCAGAGCCGCCTACGCGGAATGATCGTCCACCTTCGGCGCAACCGAACAATCGGCCTGAGCCCAATCAGCCCCAGCCGAATAACCGGCCGGAGCCGAATCAGCCGCAGCCGAACAATAATCGTCCGGCAGAGCCGCCCACGCGGAACGATCGCCCTTCGGCTCAACCGAACAGCCAGCCTGAACCGAATCAGCCCCAGCCCAATAATCGTCCGGAGCCGAATCGTCCGCAGCCCAATCAGCCGCAGCCGAACAACAATCGTCCGGCAGAGCCGCCTGCGCGAAACGATCGGCCCTCGGCTCAGCCGAACAATCGTCCGGAGCCGAATCGTCCGGAGCCGCAGCGCAACGAGCCGGCTGCGCGCCCCAACGATCGTCCGCCGCAAAACGCACAACCGCAGCAGGCGCATCCCGCTCAACCTCAACCGCATCAGCCATCGCCTGAGGACAAAAAGAAGCAGGACGAGCAGCGGAAGAACGATAAACCGAACCGTTAGTGAACAGGAACTCGTTCAAGCCAGACAAACAGAAAGGCGTCCGAATCTCGGACGCCTTTTTTCTTGCCTCGCGGTCGCCGCATGAACAACGCTGCGTCTAACCCTTCGCGAACTCCAACTCCGACGACAGATTCTGCCGAATGTATTTCTTGCTGTCGAATTTCCTGCCCGTGCTCTCGCCCGACATATAGCGAAT
This sequence comes from uncultured Acidobacteriaceae bacterium, assembly GCA_963731405.1. Classification (GTDB taxonomy): domain Bacteria; phylum Acidobacteriota; class Terriglobia; order Terriglobales; family Acidobacteriaceae; genus Sulfotelmatobacter. Next base: position 282,445 of record CAVSVS010000015.1, read on the forward strand.
CTGCCCGAAGATGGGCCGTTCAAACCATGGCCGGTCGAACTTTCCCACGATCGCCCACGCAATCCCGGCGTAGCCGTTCGGGTCTCGCCCATCAAGCTCGTACTTATCATTCAGGCGCACAGCAATTCGGTGTGCTTCCGCCGGGGAACGGTTCCACTCCAGAATCTTCTTCGCCCAATACATGCGCATGTAATTGTGCATCCAGCCGGTTGTGACCATCTGCATCTGCGCTGCATTCCACAACGGATCGTGAGTCTCGGCCTGTTCGAGTTGCCTCTCGGTATAGAGGACAGGCCGATGATCGGCGGCGTGTTTAGCCAGCGTGCGATGAGCCCAAGGCTCTCCGCACTCGAAATTGTCGTAATCAGGATTAAAGCGGACAAGGTTCACTGACAGTTCTCGCCAAGTGGTGACCTGGTTCAGGAAGGCTTCCTTGTCAGCCTTCGGCGCTCTTGACTTCTCTACCGCCAGGGCGACCGATACAGGACTGATGTGTCCGAAGTGCAGGTACGGCGACAACCGGCTGGTGCCGTCGTTCTCCGGCTTATTGCGTTGCGTGCCATATCCGTGCAGCTTGTGATTGACAAACTCTTTCAGCAGACGCTGTCCCTCACGAGTCCCGCTGCGCCACTGCGAGACCGCAGGGACGGTTCGATCGATTTTCCAGCCTTGTGTGATATCGAAATCCGGATCCAGCGACAGCAATCCATGCGGCTTCTTCCAACTCACCTGCGCTCGCGGATTCCTGGACGCGATCAGAAATTTCTTCAGCTGTGCGTGCAACCGCGGACGAATGATGTGCGCCGCATACTGCGCCTTCTCCAGCAGTTTCGACGGGACTATCACATCGGCATCCACGGTCCACAAGGGAACCTTCAACTTTTTCGCCGCTGCTTGCCGCCACGCCTCGGGCTCGCGCATCGGATTCTCATCGCCGACTACCAGAGCTGCCTTTATTTCTTCACAGAACTGCAGCAGGCTGTGACCGGGAAAACGCCGAAGCACAAATCCAATATTTCGTTTCGCCAGCGCTGCCGAAATATCGGGAATCCCTTCCGCCAAAAAGCGATAGTGCCGCAGGTTTGCATTCGGATAAAACGGCATGGGTGCCAGAAAAACCACCACCGGCTTGCGTAGGACATTCGCCGCTTCGACTGCAGCATCGAGTGCAGGATTATCGATACCCCGTTGCGACCGTTGCATCCAGTAAACGACACAGTCACCCGCGGGATCGTGCGGTCCCGCACGGCGCACGGTGACCCGCGCATCCAGCGAGATTTTGGTGAGGTCATCCATCCGCGAGAAACCCTACGATCAGTGTAGAGCGACCAGAAGTCCTCGCCGTCGCGAAGCCATACTTGAGTTGATCTGAAAGAAAAGTGAAGAGGAATATTTGAGTTCCGAGAAAACGTAGCGCCGGCCTCCTGCCGGGCCGTACCGGAGGCGTCTCGCCCGCGGTGTCCTGCTCTCCTACCGAGCCTGCAAAATCGCATCCGCCACTCGTGCTGCCTCGACCGCCGCCTTCACATCATGTGTCCGCAGAATGTGCGAGCCCTTCAAGATCAGCGCAGTCTGCGTCGCCAGCGTGCCATACAGTCGCTCCTCCGGCGGTACATCCTTCCCGTCGCGCCCGAGAGTCCTGCCAATAAACGATTTCCGTGAAGTGCCCGCCAGCAGCGGAAACCCAGCCGTCTGCAGTTCGCTGAAACGCCCCAGCAATGGATAGTTCTCCTCGAAACGCTTTCCGAATCCGAAGCCGGGGTCGAGCACAATCCGTTCGCGCCGCACTCCCGCCAGCACTGCTTTCTCTGCCCACTCCTTGAGTTCCCGTTTCACCAGCAGCACAATGTCGCCTGGCGGCGGAAGCGTGCGCCACTCTTCAGGGCGTCCTCGCATGTGCATCAAAACCGCGCCGCATTTGAGTTCGGCGATCGTTTTTGCCATTCGCGTGTCCCAGCGAAATCCGCTGACGTCGTTCACGATCTCCGCTCCGGCTCCCACCGCCGCGCGAGCCACATCCGCTTTGTAAGTGTCCACCGAAAGAACTGCCGTGGGATGCTTCTTCTTCAACTCCGCAATCACGGGCAGCACGCGCTTGCATTCTTCTTCGCCACTGACCGCTGGCGTTCCCACCTTTAGATTCGGCGTTGTTGTTTTCCTGATGTCGGATGGTTTGGCAACGCTCACATCCACGCGGGCTCCCGGCCGGGTCGACTCGCCGCCGATGTCGAGGATGTCCGCTCCTTCATCGAGCAATCGCTCGGCGTGCGCCACCGCTGCGTCGCGATCCAGAAACTGTCCACCGTCAGAAAACGAATCGGGGGTCACATTGACGATGCCCATGATCAGCGTTCGTTTGCCCAGTTCGAGCGAGCGCCCGCCCAGGTTCCACTGGAAGACGGATCTCATGCGGCACGATTCTAAATGAAGTGGTCAGGCGGGATTTTCAAACGGGACGGCAGGCGCGCTATCTGCGGCGCACCGCGGCTTCGCGCCTGCGAATGCCATACGCCGCGCCAGGGCCGGTGCCGGTCGGCGGTTTGCGCGCGCCGTCGAGCAGTTCCTTGAGGACGACCGCGTTGTTATGCATTTCATCTTTCGAGGCAAAGAGCAGCGTCAACCGTTTGCGTTTCTGAACGAGCTTGTAGAGTTGCTCCAGCGAGTCGTGGGCCTGCGGTTGCGAAAGCTCTTTCAGGTATTTCTTGCGGAACTCCAGCCACCGTTCGGGCTGGGCATGAAACCAGCGGCGCAGTTCATCGGAGGGCGCCAGATCGCGCAGCCATTCGTCCACTGCGGCGACCGCCTTTGCTACGCCACGTGGCCACAGGCGGTCGACGAGAATCCGCGTCCCGTCGGTGCGGGATGCCGATTCATAAACGCGTTTGAGCACAACGGTCATCAGCAAGGCAACTGGGCTTTGAGATGTGGGCTTTGTTTTATCATTGTAAAACGTCTTGTCATTTCTGCTATGGCACGATCGAGGGATGCAGATCCAACAGAAAGGCGATGTTTTGATGGAGCCCATGCGCAGCAAGACTCGCGTACAAATCTTCTTTGGAATCATTTTTCTACTTTCGCTCTTGACTCTGGCCATCGCCTGCGACGTCGAGCCTCGCAAGTCAGACGCCGAACTTGGTCTTAATCCCCAACAGTCAGCTGGCCGCAAGATCTATGATTCGCAATGCGACCGTTGCCACGAACCCTACTCCCCCCGGGGGAAAAAGGGCCCATCGCTCAAGGGCGTCTTCCAGCACAAATATCTTTCCCTGAGTGGATTGCCGGCGAACGATGAGCGCGTCACCGATATCATCCGCCTCGGCCGCAACGAAATGCCGGGCTACAGCCAGACGCTGAACTCGCAAGACATTCAGGATCTACTCGCATATCTGCACACGTTGTAAAGGCGGGCCCCCTGTCTGCTGCGAAGGTATGGCCCGTTTCATGGCATAATCCGGGGATGAAAGGCGTGACGAAATCGGAGCTCTTTCGCGAACTTCCATCGGTTGACGAAGTCCTGCGAATGCCCGGCGTAGACGCTCTCGCGACCCAGCACGGGGTCGCACCAGTCACCACCGCTGCACGCGCGACGCTCGCCCGTTTGCGCGAAGAGATTGCCTCTGGACTGCTGGACCAGCCAACATTGCGAATCGCTCTCGAAGGTTTAAGTGACGCCATCGAAGAGCAACTGCGCCGCGCGCTCGAACATTCGCTGCGTCTCGTCATCAATGCCACCGGCGTCATTCTGCACACGAATCTTGGCCGAGCCCCTCTGGCTGAATCCGCGTTGGCTCACATCTGCGAAACTGCCGGGCACTTTTCGAATCTGGAGTTCGATATCGCCGCCGGCGAGCGAGGCAAGCGCGATATCCACGTCGACCGCCTCTTTCGCAGTTTGCTCAATGAAGGTGCGACCTCTACTTATGCCGAGCCCGCTGCTCATGCGAGGGCAGCCGCCCCGGCTGTCCAGCCCGGGCGAAGCCCGGCGGACACTTCTCGTCCCGTCTCAACCATCGTCGTAAACAACAACGCTGCCGCGGTTCTGCTGGCACTCAACACCCTCGCGGAAGGCGGGGAGGCCGTCGTCTCCCGTGGCGAGCTGGTCGAGATCGGCGGTTCCTTCCGCATCCCCGACGTGATGACCAAATCGAGTGCAACGCTTCGGGAGGTCGGCACCACCAATCGCACTCGCGCCGCCGACTATGAAAAAGCTATCTCCGAGCGCACCCGCCTGCTGTTGCGCGTGCACCGGTCGAATTTCGAGATCACGGGCTTCACCGAGCAAGCGTCGACTGCTGAACTCGTGGCTCTGGCGCGCCAGCACGGCATTCCTCTGATGGAAGACCTCGGCAGCGGCGCTCTGGTGAACCTGCAGAACTTCGGAATCACCGGCGAAGCCAGCGTTCTCGACAGCCTGCGCATTGGAGTCGATGTTGTCACCTACAGCGGAGACAAGTTGCTGGGCGGACCGCAAGCCGGATTGATCAGCGGTCGCGCCGACCTAGTCGCCCGCATGCGAACGAACTCGCTCTTCCGCGCCCTCCGCGTCGATAAGCTCACCTACTCTGCCCTTGAGGCTACGCTGCTCGCCTATGTGAAACGCGATCACGAAGCGATTCCAACGCTGCGCATGATGCGCCTTACAAAAGGCGAGATCGGCAAGCGCGCCGAGTCCCTGGCCGCGCAGATTCTCTCGGCGAAAATCAGCATCGACCTTATCGACGGCGAATCGGTGATCGGCGGCGGGGCTGCTCCCTCCTCTGTTCTTCCCACACGCTTGTTGGCCATCAGTTACGCCGGACTCAGTGCAGATGAACTCGCAGCCCGCCTACGCGCCTCTGATCCCCCGATCATTGCTCGCGTCGAAAATGGCAAGGTCCTGCTCGATCTGCGCACGGTCTTTGCCGATCAAGATCCCATGATCGCGGCCGCACTGCAGCGAATCGCTTCGTAGAACATCCGCATCCAAATGTCTTGGCCGTTCTCTACACCATCGGACACTCCACGCGCACGCTCGACGAGTTGATCGCGGCGTTGCGCGCGCACCAGGTTCAGACACTCGTTGATATCCGCGCCTTTCCCATGTCGCGCCGCCTGCCGGAGTTCAATCGCGATTCTCTGCAGGAAACATTGCCTTCAGCCGGCATTCGATACCTTTGGATGAAGTCTCTGGGTGGCTATCGGAAGAAGGTTCTCGACGATTCCCCGAATATTGCCCTGCGCAACCAGAGCTTCCGCAACTATGCCGACTACATGCTTACGCCGGAATTCGCTCAGGCCGCGTCTGAACTAGTCGCACTCGCCGAACATTCCCGTACGGCCTACATGTGCGCCGAGCGCCTCTACTATCGCTGCCACCGCATGATGGTTTCCGATTACCTGACCGCTCACGGTCATGAAGTTCTGCACATTGATGCCGAAGGCCCCGTGAAGCCGCATACCCTGATGGCGGAAGCTCGCATCATCGATGGCCAACTTATCTATCGCGGAGATCGGTTGCTGTAAGATTCTGTGCGAACGGATTTTCTACTATGATCGTAGGCACCGGCATCGACATCGCGGAAGTTCCTCGCATCCGCCAGTCCATTGAGCGCTTCGGACAGCGCTTCCTCCAGCGCATTTACACACCCGGAGAGATTCGCTATTGCGACTCCAAGGCCAATCGCGTCGAGCGTTATGCCGCACGCTTCGCCGCCAAGGAAGCGGCCATGAAGGCCCTCGGCACGGGCTGGAATCATGGCGTGCGCTGGCGCGATTGCGAGGTGGTCCGCATGCCCGGCGGCCGCCCCACCATGAGCTTTCACGGCAAGGCCGGAGAATTCGCCGCAAAGCTGGGAGTGAAAAACGCCGCCCTGTCAATTTCACATACGCAAGAGCAGGCCATCGCCCAAGTAATCCTCGAGAGCTGACGCAACCAGCCCGCCCGCCGACAAATCACCCGTTCGCCATCTGCTAGACTGTCGCCTTCCACTTCAAATTATGGCCGTCATCACCCTGACTCCTACGCCTGTTGTGAAGAGCATGCAGATCCCGGAAAAGACTCTACTCGCCGGACTCGCCCTTACCAGTTTTTCCGCACTACTGCTCGAGTTGGCTCTAACCCGCCTTTTCTCGGTGGTCCTCTTTTATCATTTCGCCTTCCTCGCAATTTCCATCGCCCTGCTCGGGTTGGGCGCGGGCGGAGTATTCGCCTACTTGCTCAAGGCGAAACTGGCAGCCGTCGATACGCGTACTCTCGCGGCGCGATTGTGCATGACGAATGCCGTGGTTGTGTTCGCCGTACTCGAAGTCGTGCTACACGTTCCTGTTGCCCTGCAAGTGTCGTGGGCAAACTTCGGGCGGCTCACCGCACTCTACCTGGCCGCGGCCGTCCCTTTCTTTCTCACCGGACTTTTATTCGCGGTGGTCTTCGCTCGTGAAACCAGCCGCATCCCCCGCCTCTATGGCGCCGATCTCTGCGGCGGCGCCATGGCCTGCCTTGCCATCGTCCCCTTGCTGAATTGGGTCGGAGGCCCCAACGTCGTTCTCGTTGCCGGGGCTACGATGGCTGCCGCTGGCTCGATCTGGGCCGAATCCGGCTCGCGGCGGAGGAATGCGGCCCTTCTGTCATTGGCCGTGGTAGCACTGATCGGCGCCAACTATTCCGGGCGCCTCATCGATGTGGTGTACGCCAAGGGCATGTTCCGTGATCCCGCCTGGGTGGAATTCGCCCGCTGGAATGCGCTCTCGCGCGTGGAGGTCGACCGCCAGGGTCAGGCCAAAGTCGTGGTGATCGACGCTGACGCTTCCACCTACATCATGAACGCCGACCTGACGCATTGGAAAGGCACTGAATGGGAGCGCAACCTGATGGCTGCTCCGCCCGCCGTTGCTAACGTTCTGCGCCCGCACGGAGATTTCGCCATCATCGGTCCCGGTGGCGGGGTCGACGTCTTACGCGCCGTAGCAAATGGCAGCGCAAGTGTTACTGGCATCGAGATCAATCCCATTATCGCGACCACCATCATGCGTGGCCGTTACGCCGATTACTCCCAGCATCTCTACGAGCGCCCCGACGTGCATATTCAGGTCACCGATGGCCGCTCATTTCTCCGCTCCACGCCACAGCGTTTCGACGTGGTGCAGATGACGCTGGTAGACACTTGGGCATCCACCGCGGCCGGCGCCTTCGCACTCAGCGAAAACAATCTCTATACCGTCGAGGCGTTCCAGGAATATTTCAATCACCTCAAGCCCGATGGGATGATCGCCATCACCCGCTGGGAATTCCGCCATCCCCGCGAGGCTCTGCGCGTGGTCGCAGTGGCCATGGAGACTCTGCATCGCCTCGGCGTCTCAAATCCCGCCCGTAACTTCATGGTCGTTTCCGAAGGAGCCTTGAACGAAGACGGCATCCCGGTTGTCGTGCTGGCAAAGAAGACTCCATTCACGCCAGTTGAAGAGGATGCCGTTACCGCTGCATTTCGATCACTACTCGAAACTTCATGCTCTCTATCTGCCCTCGCATCCCGGTCAAAATCCGTTTTCCGATCTCATCGCGAGCAATGATCCCTATGGCTTCGCGCGCGGTTATGCCTACAACACTGCTCCCGTCACCGACAATGCTCCTTTCTTCTTCTTTACGCTGAAACCCGCCCAGATTCTTGGGGAGACCGGGTTGCGCACTGGCATCGATTGGAAGGTGAATCTTGGGGTCCTGGTCTTACTTCTGGTGTTGCTCATTTCCCTGGTCGCGGTGCTGGTCTTCCTGATTCTTCCGCTCAGCCTCAAAAGTCGCGCCAGTCGCCAGTCGCCGCTTCCCCTTCTCTACTTTGTCGCCGTAGGTTTGGGATACATCATGGTTGAGATTGCCTTCATTCAACGCTTTGTGTTGTTCCTCGGGCATCCCACGTATGCGCTGACCGTGGTGATTTTCCTGCTGATGCTTTCCAGCGGCGCCGGCAGCCTCTTCTCACGCATCTGGCTGCCCCGTACGAACCTTGGTTGGGTGCCACTGGCGCTCGTCATTGTCACACTGGTTGCCGACGTGTTGTTTCTGCCCAACCGCTTGGCGGCGCTGGTTGGCATGGCCTTCGGATATCGCCTGCTGGTCAGCGCCATTCTGCTCATTCCCCTGGGATTTATCATGGGAATGCCGTTCCCCACGGGACTGCGAGCGCTCGCTGCCCTGCCCGCGCCCGAATTCCCCGCCGGGCAGAGCGCCTCCGACAACTCCGTCGAGTGGGCTTGGGCCATGAACGCGGCGGCCAGTGTGCTCGGATCCGTTCTGGCCATGGTCATCGCTATCCAGTTTGGATTGACCGTGACTCTGGCCTGCGGAGCCGCCGCCTATCTATTTGCTCTGTTGCTCATGCCTGTACTACGCTCCAGAGCGGCGTAGTCTTCGCGGCCGTTTTTGTTATCATGCTGCGAGGAGCCGGGCGCGATTTCGAATCGTTCGTGCGGCGCATGCATCCATGCAGACTGGCGTCATGAGGAAATCACTTGCCTAGCCAGAAGCAACTGAAGTGGTCACAACTTCGCGTTGGGATCACCGTGGTGGCTGCCAGTTTGACTCTCGGTTTCCTGCTATTCCTCATGTCCGGAACCTCCGGCCTGTTCACCCACCGCATCATCGTCAAATCGTATTTTGACAACGCCGAGGGACTGCGCGTCGGCGCTCCCGTGCGACTGAGCGGGGTGGACGTCGGCAACGTGACCAAAATCAGCATCGTGCCCTACAAAGATAAGCAAACTACACCTGTCGAGATCACGATGAAGCTCAGCACGAAATATGGTTATGCCATGCGCCGGGACTCGGTGACCTCGCTGGAAACTGCAGGCGTGCTGGGAGAAACCTATCTCGACATTGACAGCTCACAGGCGATAGGTCCTCCGGTGCAGGATGGCGACACCCTGCCTACGCAAGTGCATCCCGATTTCAACCAGGTCGTAAAGGCCAGCCAGAGCACGTTACAGAACATGGACGCACTGTTGAAGCGTGCCGACCGTATTCTGGCCTTTGCGGAAAGCGGCAAGGGATCACTCGGAAAACTCATCTACGATCCCACTCTCTACAACCGCTTCTCCTCGACCGTCGCGGAGTTTCAGCAGATCGTCCATGAAGTCGGGAGCGGCGAAGGAAGCCTGGGAAGGCTGATTTCTCGCAACGACGCTTATGACAAGTTCATTGCCACGCTCGACAAGATGGATAAAGTCGTCGACGACCTTCAAGAAGGCAAGGGCACAGCCGGAAAGTTCTTGAAAGATCCGTCGCTCTATAACAATGCGAACGACACGATCGCCAACGTGAAGAAGATGACCGAGGACATCAATGCCGGGAAAGGCACGATCGGCAAGCTGGCGAAGGACGAGGAACTGGCCAAGAAGCTGGATAACACCATCAGCAAGCTCTCAGAATTGACCACTCAGCTGGAAGCTGGCCAAGGCACAGCCGGGAAGCTCTTCAAAGATGAAGCGCTCTATAACAATGCCAATGAGATGCTCGTCGAAACCCGTAGCCTGGTCAAGGCGGTCCGCGAGAACCCCAAGAAATATCTGAGCATCAAACTGCACATCTTCTGAGCAGGAAATAGAATTTGCGAGGATCCCAAGAATCGGGATCGTCGATTTTTATGCTCCACGAATCCACGAGGATTCTACCGACTCGCTACGGTCGAAATCACTTTGCCGTAAGGTCGATCAGCTGGATGTATGAATTTTCCCGCAGCCGATCGAACACAATCCGGCTGCCATCAGGAGTGATATCAAAGGTCCGCATTGCAGCGGGATTGCTCAAATGGGACAAACGCCGTGAGCGCATCGTGCCGATGTCGAGCAGCCAGAAATCCTGCCCAGCCGTCGTGCTGCCCAGCATATAAATCAGGCCACTGCCATCTGGTAGGAATCGCGCCCGTTCCCCGTCGCGCTGCAAATTGATTTCGGGCAACTTCGCCGGTGTACCATCCGGATGTATTGCCAACAGGGGCATGACGGTGAACACCTGCGTGCCGCCATACACGATCAGGTCTCCTCGGGGAGACCACACAGGATCCAAGAACGGCCCGGTTGCGATCCGGACGGGCGAGCCGCCGTCCGCGGGTAATTTGAACAAGCCCGCTCCATCTTGGTCGCTGCCGGCAGCGACGAGCCATTTTCCGTCGGGCGACCAGGAAGCTGCGCCTCGAACATCGACGATGCTCGAAAGGGAGTGGAGTCGCGTGCCATCCGCGGCGATTACGTGCATCTGCCGTTTCCCGTTCCGCCTAAGCGCAAACGCAACACTGCTCCCGTCCGCTGAGACTGCTGCAGGCGACTGCAAAGCGCCCTCGGAACCCTTCCAAATCTCCAGCGCTTGCCCATCGCGATAACTCCACAGCCCGTCAGCGCCGTCCCGCGAGGACAAATAAAACAACGATGCACCTCCGTAACGCGGTGCCTGCGCGCGTAGGGTGGGCAACGGAAAGGCTTCGACCTCCTTTTCTTCGATCACTCGAGTGGTAATCGGCAAGCTCCACAAGTTCACCCGAGAGTTGACGACACTCGCGGCAAGACGCCGACCATCCGCTGCGGCCCCCAGAGCGGTGTATTGTTCCAGGCCTGAACTCACGCGCTGCGAAGTTCGAGTCGCCACATCCAATGCCCACAGCCAGGGGCCAGCGCCGTTTTGGTCGTGCGCTACGAACAGAACCGTCCGCTCGTCGATCGGAGCCGGATAAGCGACATCTGTATTCACATGAGTGATCTGTTCCGGTTGTCCCCCATCTGGCGAGATGCGCCACAGGTCCATCTCGCGCGTGGCGGGCCGACCGCGCACAAAATAGATCCAGCGCCCGTCTTTCGACCAGACCTGGTAGTGGTTGTGCAGGCCGGGCTCACTCTTCAAGATTTGTCGTTCATTGGCTCCATTGTGATTTGCCACAAACGTCGGATCGCCCGGCTCCCAGGTGTGATATACCAGCCGCGTGCCGTCGGGCGACCAGGCAACCTCGGCAGCGTGTTCATCCAAGAAATTGTGCGGAGCCCCGCTCACCAGCGGGAACAGCCTGAGCCTCCTACCTTCCATTCCGGAGCTCCACACCTCCGATCCATCCCCGGTGAATCCGATCGCACGCAGGGGCCCGCGCACATCTCCGATTTTCCCCTGAGTGAGGTTAGCGAGGCTGCCACCGCTGGCTTGAATCAGCCAAATATCGAACGTGCCGCTCCGGTCGGAGATGAATGCGACGAATTTCCCATCGGGAGAGATAGCTGGGTTGGTTTCGAGTCCTTCGAAGTCGGTGAGCCGTTCGAAATGCGCGTTGGAAAGCGGATTCTGGGCCGCTGGCCGGAATCGATTCCCGAGAGTCCAGACGCCTAATCCCACTGCCAGCATCCCCGCAAGCGCCCATGCCAGCCAGCCGTACAGCTTCGGCACCGTCGCGGAGCGCAACGGAGCAACCAGCGGCTGGGCGGAGTCACCGCTTTGCGATTGCCCGAAAGCGGCTCCAACCGCGGAATTTGATGGCACAGCTGCGAGGCGACCTGAGCTCGAGTCGCGCCCTAGCCGTTCGAGATCCCCGCGCATCTCGGAGGCAGTTTGGCATCGGAACTTTGGATCCTTTTCCAACGCCTTGTTGATGAGTTCTTCCAGTCGCAGCGGCAAATCCGGATTCAGTCGCACCGGCGCGATCGGCGTGCGGTTCAGGATCCCATCAAAGATCACCCCCGAGGTATCGCCGCGGAAGGGCAACGCTCCAGTTCCCATCTCGTAAAGCACGACGCCGAAAGAAAATAGGTCAGTGCGATGGTCGAGTTGCTTGCCGCGAACCTGTTCTGGCGACATGTAAGCAACCGTTCCCAAGGCCGCGCCCGGGCTGGTCAGGTTCTCGTTCTCGTTCTCAATGCTTTCTGTGCGTCCCGTCCCAACCTGGCTTGAAGAGCCCACGGCCGGATTGATCTTCGCCAGCCCAAAATCCAGAATCTTGGCATGTCCTCGCTTGGTAACAAAGATATTCGCGGGTTTGATGTCGCGATGAACGATGCCTTGGCCGTGCGCCGCATCGAGTGCGTCCGCAATTTCCGTCGCAAGAGGGAGCAGCGTCGCGATTTCCAACGCTCTCCCCCCGATCAAATGTTTCAATGTCATCCCGTCCAGGAACTCCATGACAAGGAAGAGATGGCCGTCCTCTTCACCAATTTCATGGATGGTGCAGATATTGGGATGATTCAGAGCTGACGCCGCCCGCGCCTCACGCTGGAAGCGGGCCAAGGCCTGGGGATCCTTCGCAACATCGTCAGGCAGAAATTTCAGAGCGACAAAGCGGTGCAAGGTTAAGTCCTCGGCCTTGTACACCACACCCATCCCGCCGCCGCCGAGCTTCTCGACAATCCGGTAGTGCGAGATGGTTCGCCCGATCACTGGCGCGAATCTTACGTCGGCGAAACAGGCAAGTCAATGAAAGCAACGGGGCCGCATTGGCTCAAGGGGACTCTGTTCGCGACGTTAGCCTTGCACTCGTTGAACTCCGTCCCAGCAAAGAAAACCTAGTGTTCCCCAATTCCAAACACAGAGCCCAGCAGCAGAATGACGAGTACGCCAAACGAAATCCAACCATACTTCCAATCTTTTTCCTGAAAAAATAAGTAACAGGCCACGATCACGCGCACGACCGGAGTTGCCAGCATCAGTAAAACTCCGGTCCGCTCAATGTCGAGAGGAATCCGGCCGCCCATGAAGAATCCGTCGATCAGCCCGACCAGCATGACAAAGAAGCAACCGAAGGCGCCGATGCGGAGCACCAGGGCCACCGCGCGATCGAAGTCCGGCTCTCGTACCTGGCTCATAGCGATACTCCCAGCAGGTGAAAAATTAGGTGTCCGGCCAGGTAGAGCATTACGGCCACCAGCAAGTACACGACGACTTTCGTGTGAATCCGCGGAGCCATGCGCGCTCCCAGCAGCGATCCCATGAACACTCCCACCGCCAGCGGCGCAGCATATTGCACCAGGATGTCGCCGCGCCGGTAATAGACGATCGCGCTGGCCGCCGCTGTCACTCCAATCATGAAGTTCGACGTCGCCGTCGCCACCATCAGCGGCACATTCATGAAGATGTACATCACCGGAACTTTAATGGGACCGCCACCAATCCCGAGCAACCCTGAGAGCGCGCCCGCCACCAGCGCCGCTGCCAATCCCAGCGGATAACGCTTCGGTTCGTAGGGCGGAATCGCGCCCTCCTCGAGGGCAGGAATGGGTTCATCCTCCAGCGGTTTCACTTTTCCGCCCTTGGTCAGGATCGTGATCGCGCTGTACAGCAGAAACCCCGCGAACAGGCCTTCCAGCGCGTTGCGATTGAAGTAGCCCACCAGGTACGCCGTGACTGCCGCCCCAAATGCCGTAGCCAGTTCGAGCGTCATGCCCAGCCGAATATCGGTAGTGTGGCGTTGCAGGTGAACCGACGAACTTGCCGCCGATGTTGTTATCACCGCGACCAGGCTTGTGCCAATCGCTTGCCGAATCGGAATGCCGAAGTGCAGCGCGAGAATCGGTGTGAGCAGAACTCCCCCTCCGATTCCCGTGAGCGCACCCAGCAAGCCGGCGAAAAATCCAAGGACGACGAGAAGAGCGGTTACCAAGGCAGCAGGTGCCTCCGGAAGCCGATTTGTTCGATGGGGATACTAGAACTCAGAGTCTTGATCTTCAGAAGAACGACTTTGGCGAGGAAGGCCGTCGCCCGCAAGCTATGTCACCGCCCGCGGCATCGCAGCGGCATCGGCATGCTCGTGCGCGTGATAACTGGAGCGCACCATCGGCCCCGACTCCACATGGCGGAAACCGAAGCGCAGTGCCTGATCTCGCAGGTACACAAATTCCTGGGGCTCGTAGAAGCGCGCAATCGGCAAGTGATCCTTCGACGGCCGCAGATACTGCCCGACCGTAAGAATATCAACGCCGCGCGTGCCTAGATCGCGGAAAACCTCAACCAGTTCCTCCGACGATTCACCCAGTCCCACCATGACGCCGCTCTTCGTCACCATCCCGGGAGAAAATTTCTTGGCATTCTCCAGCAAGGTCAAGGTTCGTTCGTAACGCGCACCTGACCGCACCGCTCGATACAGCCGCGGCACTGTCTCGGTGTTGTGGTTCAGGACATCCGGCTTGGCGTTGAGCACAATCCGCAGCGACTCTTCCAGACCTTGAAAATCAGGAATCAGCACTTCAACGCGGCAATCGGGAGTCAATTCGCGAATCTCGCGGATGGTCTCGGCAAAAATTCTCGCGCTGCCAAGGTTGTCATCGTCGCGGTTGACGCTGGTTACGACCGCATGCTTCAGCCCGAGTGTAGCGACTGCTTCCGCCACACGGCGTGGCTCGTCCAAGTCGATCGGCTCCGGACGCCCCTTGGGCACGGCGCAGAAACCGCAGCGCCGCGTGCATATATCCCCCAGCAACATGAACGTCGCCGTCTTATGGTTCCAGCATTCGCCGATGTTGGGGCACTGTGCCGACTCGCAGACCGTGTGCAACTTCATGCCACGAGCCAGCTTCTTCAGATTGTGGAAGTTGTCGCCCACCGGAGCTTTCGCCCGCAGCCACGACGGCTTCGGCACCCGCTGCGGAGTGCTCACGTCAATCTGAATCAGTTGGGAAGACCCAGCCATTCTTACGATTCTATCAGTTCAGACCATGCCGACCGCTCACCAGGCATCACGTCTTCGACTGAGACTTAGGGGCGTTCTTCACTTGTCTGTTTCATCCAACGTGCAAACGCAATCCCATCCCGTAACGTCAGAGAAAGTTTTCAAGCGCCTCGGTAGTTTCCTTGGGTTGTTCTTCCATCACCCAGTGGCCCGCGTTCTTGAGCACGATAACTGTCGCGTTTGTCGCGACCAGTTTGGCTTGCTCTCCCAGTTCCTTTCCCAAAGACTTGTCGCCGCCGATGGTCAGCACCGGCATGGTCAGCTTGGTTTGGGAGAGTTGAGCAAAATCCTTGGCAGCTTGCTGAAAGGAAACGAAGTAGGCCCAACCTGCATGCATGCGACCCGGCCGCGCATAGGCCGCCGCATAGGCTCTGCGGTCCGCCTCCGGGATCGAATGAGTCTTGTCAGCGGCAAAGTCATTCCAGAAATAGTCAAAGTAGATGCGCTCGCGACCCTTCACAAGAGCCTCGGGCGTCGGTCCATTGAAGCGAAAGTGCCAAATCCCAGGGTTGTTGTAAATCGCCTCCCAACCCTCCACGCCGGGAAGGAACGCATCCATCAGCACCAGTTTGGTCACTTCCGCCGGAAACTGTGCCGCGTAGGCGTAAGCCACCATGAGGCCGATGTCGTGTCCCACCACGTCGGCTTTTTGCACCCCGAGCGACTTTGCCAGATCGTGGATGCGAATCGCGGCGCTCTTCATGTCCAGCCCGTCGGATGGAATGTCAGAGTCTCCAATGCCGGGCAGATCGGGCGCGATCACCGTGAAACGCCGGGCCAGCGCGGGGATGATCGGTTTCCACATCAGCGAGGTCTCGGCATAACCATGCAACAAGATCAGGGTCGGACCGTGCCCCGCCGTCATGTAATGCAGCTTCGCTCCGTGGATCTCCGCGCTCCGCGACGTGATGGCTTCGTCCGCATACGCTAGGCTGGAAAATCCACTCGAGACCAACAGCAGGACGAGAACAAACAGGAGGAGAAGGCGCTTCATCGCGAACCTCGATTCACAAGATTATTTCGGACGTACAGTTTAAAGCATGAAGCGCCAAGCGTCGGCGCGAGAGCGGTGCTAAATTGGACAGCGTGCGCACCTCTTCTATTCTCGTCGCGGCACTGCTCCTTGCAGGAGTCGCCGCCGCGCAGAAAACGGTATCCTTTCCGACCGAGGACGGCGGCACAATCTTCGCCGACCTCTACGGAGACGGCGACCGTGCAGTCGTACTGGTTCACGGTGGCCCATTCAACAAGGAGAGTTGGGCAAAGCAGGCGCGCACTCTGGCGGCGGCAAAATTCCGCGTGCTGGCGATTGACCTCCGCGGCTACGGAAAATCGAAAGGTCCAGGCGATTCCGACCCCATGGATGCTCCGCTCCATTTCGATGTCCTGGCCGCGGTCCGCTATTTGCGGCAGTCGGGCGCGAAGAGTGTTTCGATCGTTGGCGGCAGCATGGGCGGATCGGCTGCCGGCGATGCGTCAATCCACTCCCGCCCCGGTGAGATCGATCGCCTGGTGTTCCTCGGTTCCGCGCCCAACGAACCGGCCGACAAGCTCAAGTCTGCCAGCCTGTTTATCGTGGCTCGCGATGACGCCAGCGAAGATGGTCCGCGGCTCCCCGGAATTCGCAAGCAATACGACAAAGCTCCCGAACCCAAACAGTTGATCATTCTTGAGGGCTCGGCCCATGCCCAATATCTCTTCCAGACGGACCAGGCCGAGCGCGTAATGAACGAGATCCTCCGCTTCCTTTCGGCGAAGTAAAGCCGCTCAACCCACCTCAACCAATCCGTACGTATGCTGCCAGCGCGCCCGCATGTGGACCAGCGCACGGCTGATCTCTTCGGCGGAAATCTCCGCATTCGGCCCGGCAATCACCGCCGCCGCTTCCTGCTTCGCCGCCTCCAGCAACTTCGCGTCGCGGATGATGTTGGCCACGCGGAAACTCGGAATCCCCGCCTGCCGTGTGCCGAAGAATTCACCGGGCCCGCGCAATTCGAGATCGAGTTCGGCAATCTTGAAACCGTCGTTGGTCTTGGTCATCGCATCAAGCCGCCGCTGCCCCTCTTCGGAAACTTTTCCCCCGGTCATCAGGATGCAATACGACTTGGCGGCTCCGCGGCCAATGCGCCCTCGGAGCTGGTGAAGCTGCGCCAGCCCGAAACGCTCGGCATGTTCAATCACCATCACGCTCGCGTTGGGCACGTCCACGCCTACCTCGATCACGGTGGTTGCAACCAAAATCTGCAACTCGCCTCGCTGAAACATGCGCATCACCAACTCTTTCGTCTCACCATCGAGACGCCCGTGCAACAGCCCGACCTTCAGATCGGCGAAAATCTTGCCGCTAAGCTCGCGATACATCTTGATCGCGGCCTTCAGCTCGCTCTCTTCATTCTCGGCAATCACGGGATACACCACGTATGCCTGATTGCCCGCCGTAACCTGCTTGCGGACGAACTCCCAGACCTTCGGCGACTGGTCGTCAGAAACGCAATGCGTCGCGATGGGCGTGCGGCCCGGCGGCAATTCGTCGAGCACGCTGAGATCGAGATCTCCATATAGTGTCAGCGCCAACGTCCGCGGAATCGGCGTCGCGGTCATCACCAGAACGTCCGGCTCGGCAGGAGCAGCCGTGCTTGTGTGGGGACGGACGTATTCGTCCGTCCCGCCGAGCGCAGCTCGGTTGGTCTCCCCTCCATCTCCTGACTTCCGCATGAGCTTCAGCCGCTGCAACACTCCAAAGCGATGCTGCTCATCGACAATCACCAGCCCGATCTTGGCGAACTCAACCTTCTCCTCCAGCAACGCGTGCGTGCCAATTACCAGTTGTGCGTTGCCCTGCGCGATGTGCCGTCGCACTTCGCGCTTGCGATCGGCTTCCAGCGACCCCGTCAACAGGACGATGCGATACCCGGCATTCTCCAGAATTCGCCGCGCCGAAAAATAATGCTGCTGCGCCAGGATCTCCGTCGGCGCCATCAGCGCCACCTGGCAACCATTCTCGATTGCAATGATCGCCGCCTCGAATCCCACAATCGTCTTGCCCGATCCCACATCTCCCTGCAGCAAACGCCGCATGGGATAAGGCTTCTCCATGTCTGCGGCAATCTCTTTCAGCACCCGCTTCTGCGCCGCAGTGGGATGAAACGGCAGAATCTTCTTGATCGCCGCCCGCACCCGGTCGTCCAGCCGAAATGCGATCCCCGTCTGCGCCTTCTGCTGGCGCCGCTTCAGTTCCATCCCGAGTTCGACGAAGAACAGCTCGTCGAAGATCATCCGCAAATGTGCCGGAGTACGGCACGATTGCAAGTCCTGGAAGCTTTCCCCCGGCTCCGGCCAATGCACGTTCCACAGCGCGGTGCGCGGCGAGACCAGCCCCAGATGCGCGCGTACGGCGGCCGGAATCGGATCCGGCAAGTCGGGCGTCAGGTTGTCGAGCGCGGTGCGGATCGCCTTCCGAAACCAGCGTGGAGTCAGCCGCCCAATCGCTTCATAAATGGGAACGATGCGCCCGATCTCTAGCGACTCGGCCGCCTTCTTCTCGGCGCCATTTTCAGAGTCGGTGGGGTCCCCCAGAATCTCAAACTGTGGCTGGACGATCTGTAACTCGCGGCTGCGCTGGTCCTCTTCTACCTTCCCGTACAAGGCAATCATCTGTCCCGGAGTGAACTTGCCCTGCAGGTAGGTCGCGTTAAAAAACAGGCAGCGCAAGCGCGCCCGTCCCTGCCCCACGGTCAGCTGGAAAATCGGCATGCTGCGCGTGCGGAAGAGCCCCGAATTGCGCACTTCGCCGACGACGGTCGCCATCTCGCCGGCTCGCAGTTCGGAAATCCCGCGCGGGTTCAGCCGGTCTTCATACCGGAAGGGGAGGTAGTGCAGCAGATCGCCAACGGTGTAAATTCCCTTGGCCGCCAGAATTTCCCCAATGCGCGGACCAACCCCTTTCACATATTGGACGGGGGTAGAGAGTTCGAGCATTTCGCTAGAGTTCCGTAGGCGTGAACAACCTGAAAATGAATGTTAGCAGGAGCAGTCGGATGCCCGCTCGCGTATCCCGGAATGGTCGCTACGGGGATTTTGGGAGTGTCAGGGCTGATTGCGCAAGTTGAGAAGCTCTCCCGCTCAAGACGTGTGGGGCAATAAAGGGGTCAATCTCCGCTGCCGCTGAGGGCGATGACTTGGGGTTTGGTGGAGGCGCTGTCGTTGATTTGCACGGTGCCGGATTTCAGCCCGGTGCTCGTGGGCGAGAAGGTCACGCTGATGGTGCAAGTGGCCTTCGCCGCCAAGCTTGTGCTGCAGGTTGAGGTCTCCCGGAACTGCCCGTTCGTTTTCATCGAAGCAATTGTCAGGGCCGACCTGCCATTGTTGGTCATGGTAACTGTTTGGGACGGGCTGGTCGTGCCGACCTTCTGCTTCCCGAAACGTACCTGCCTGATCGGAGAGAAGGAAACCTGTCCCGTATTCAGCAGAGTGTATTCGCGGCTCTTGGTTTGGTCAGCCACGGTCACGTCGAGCTGGTGGTCGCCATTGAAGTCAGCGAGCGCCAAAGCCCTTGGGAACTGGCCGACGGGATCGAAAATCTGCGGGCTGCGGAACGTCCCGTCGCCATTGCCGAGGAAGCCGTACACCAAGCCATTTCTGGCGTTGGCCCTGACAGCCACCAGGTCGGGGATGCCGTCGCCGTTCATGTCCCCGACATCCACGGCCTCGGGATCGAGAATCCTGTACAAAACCGGCGGTTCAAACGTACCGTCGCTGTTGCCGAGCAGAACCCCGATTCCCCCTCCCTCAAGTTCGGCTACCACAAGATCGGTTTTACCATTCTTGCGCAGGTCAGCCGCGACGATTGACTGCGACACTAGTCCAAGCGCATAGCTGGCACCCAGAGTGAACGTGCCGTCGCCATTGCCCAGCAGGACTTGCACTGTGTCGGAACTGATGAATCCCAAGGTTACGGCCAGGTCCAGATTCTTACCGCCGGTAAAATGACCAGCCACGAGACCCTGCGGCAGGCTGTAGGGCGGGTACGTGATCAAGGCCGGTTCCTGGAATGTGCCGTCGCCATTGCCCAGCAACACGCTGACGCAGGCGCAGCTGGTGTTTGCGTCAGACTGATTGGTCGTAACGATGTCGAGGTTGCCGTCGCCATTGAAATCTCCCAACACCACCGCCGCTGGCACTGAGGGTGTGGCGTAGCGGAGTGGCGCCTGGAAGGTGCCGTCCCCTTTCCCTAACAACACTGTGACGCTTTCGCCGACATCGTTCGCCACGACAAGGTCGGGAATGCCGTCATGATTGAGATCGGCTGCGGCCAGCGAATTGGCACCCGTGCCCGGACCATAGGCTACCGGTCGTCGAAATGTCCCGTCGCCGTTTCCGAGGAACACCTGAACTGCCGATGAACCCTCGAATGAGCCAACCGCCAAGTCCACAATCCCGTCGCGGTTAAAATCGGCCGTTACGACGCTGCTGGTGGCGCGGCCAGCCGAATAAACCGATCGCGTTAAAAGCTGCGCCGGCGCGGAAGTAGCGCAGAGCATAATGAGCGCACCGGTAAGCGACGTAAGTACGGGTTTCCGGTCCTGGAGCATGCTAATCTCGTGAAACTCACCGCCAGAATCCTTAGGTTCGGCGCCTCGGCAGTGCTTGACGCCTCTGCCGGGGCAACTCCTAACCATCGCTACAGGCACTCGCCAGTCATATCGTTATGTATTGCTGTTTCCTCGGAGCCACCGGCCAGATCGTTTCCTTGCGAGACGCCTTCGGGGCCGTTGCAGCTCAGAGTACCTGTGACCAGCAGACTGAGGTCGCCGGTAGAGCCGGCAGCATTGTACATTGCAGCGTCTAGTGGAACACCGACGATCGGGGAATTGGAAGCTTATGTCGGTCATCAACATCGGCACCAAACTCCTGCAAAATCAACCACACGCATTGACCGTACCCCGAGCACCCAAGGCAGCTGTCCGATTTCCAACGCGTTGGATTGATATACTACCGCCGGCTTTAATGCTCCCCGACGCTTTTCCCGATCCCTTGCAAACAACCAGCGCCCCCGCGTAAATAGGTAGCATCCTCCCACGCTCCTTATGGTGTCTAAACCTTCAGTGCTCATCAATTTTCTCCAGGCGTTGCTGGCGATCATTTTGGGCAACCTGGTCTACTTTGCCCTGGTGCCGTCTCTGCCCCCGGTCGCCCGCCATCACCCGCTTCATTTCGACCTCGGGATCATCCTCGATTTCTGGTTTTGCCTAGTCGCCTACGGCCTCATCCGCACCGCTCGAAGATGGCGATAACCCTCGGTCCTCCTGAGCCTCTCAGAAACCAGTTACTTTGGGAACCTCGGTAACCCCTTTCCCCCGTCGTACAATTCGTTCGATCATGCCGAAACTCGCGGTCCTCTACGACGCCGGCCAAGCCGTGCTCTCCACCTTCGACTTGGACGAGGTGTTGCAGAGGATACTGGCCATTGCGCGCGATTATTTCCGCCTGCCCAACGTCGCCATCCTGTTGATCGATAAGGAGGCCCGGCAGCTCTGCGTCCGCTCGCAAATCGGTTGGGATGCGGGCAAGGACAAGATCTGTTTGGCATATCACGACGGCATCACCGGCGCCTCGGTCCTTAAGAAACAGCCAGTCTATTCTCCCGACGTCACCAAAGATCCTCGTTATATCTGCGCCGCGCTCTCCACGCGCTCTGAGCTGGCGATTCCGCTCATGGTGTGCGATGAAGTCGTCGGCGTGCTGGATTGCCAGAGCGACCAGATCGACCGCTTCGACCATGACACCATCGAACTCCTGACCTTGTTTTCCACCCAGGCCTCCATCGCCTTGCAGAATGCACACTTATACTCTCTGGAGCGCAAGCGAGCCCGGCAACTGGAAGCGATCAACGCCATCGCCCAGCAAAGCACCGCGGTTATGGATCTCGAGGATCTGCTCGCCCGCGTATGCTCCGTGATTCAACAGGCGTTTCAGGTGGAGCACGTATCGCTTCTCTTGCGGGAGGAAAATGATCTGATCCTGCGGGCCCATCACGGAACACTGAATCCCTGCATCCCGGCCACCGGACGCTTCTCAGCCGCGCAAGAGCCCTGGTCGCGCGTGCTCGCTACCAGTGGCACTATCATCGAAAAAGATCTGGGCAGCACCACTGACGCCAACCGCATGTTCAAGGAGTCCGCCTCGCGCATGAGCATTCCGCTGATTTCCTTTGGGCAGACGCTCGGCGTGCTCACCCTGCACAGTTCCCGGTCCAACGCGTTCCGCGAGAGCGAACTGCAATCGCTCGAGTCGGTCGCCGACATTTGCGCCAATTCCATTCAGAATGCGCATTACGTCGAGCGCGTCAAACAACTGGCATATATCGACGGGCTTACCGGAATTTTTAATCGCCGCTTCTTCGAGTTACGGATCGTGGAGGAGATTGAGCGTGCCCGCCGCTATCAAACCGGCATGGCGGTGATCATGGCCGATATCGATCAGTTCAAGAAACTGAATGATGAGTTCGGCCACCTGCTCGGTGATGAGGTGCTGCGGCAGGTCTCGTCACTCTTCCACCAGCAGCTGCGCAAGATTGATGTTGTGTGCCGCTATGGCGGAGAAGAATTCGCTCTCCTGCTCACCCAGACCAACATCGAGCAGGCGGCCGTGATCGCTGAGAAACTCAGACGATCGGTGGAAGGCTATCAATTTCCTGGAGTCCCTCGAAGAGTCACGATCAGCGCCGGCGTCGCTGCTTTTTCAACTCACGGCAAGACCCGCGACGAAATGATTCGCGCGGCCGACAACGGTCTTTACGCGGCAAAACAGTCTGGGCGCAACCGGGTTTGCGTCCCCAAAGTAGCCGCCGCCACTGCTGCTAGCACGTAACTCAGTACCCTGCGGTCCGCTAGATGTCTGCCCACGTCCGGAACATAGCCTGCTTGCGTCGCATCTGATTCAGTTCAAGCCTGAATTCTCGCTGCTGCTTCTGAAACTGTCTGCGCTCCTTCGCGCTTTCTTTTTGCCATTCGCATTTGGACTTTTGCATTTCCTGCGCGGACTCGCTACCAGCCAGCTCGATCAGCGGCTGCAGCTTGGCGAGTTCGTCCTGCAGTTCTCCTAACTCAACTTCGGAATCGGCGTCGATCTGCAGATCCTCAGAGCTTTCACTGTCCTGAAGCTCGCCAGACTCTTTGCGGCTCGGCAGAGTCAGGTTCAGGTTCTGTTCTTTCTTTTCGCGGATCACTCCCACGTTGACTGAGTCTCCACTGCGCGACTTCACGGCATGGCTGAAGTCGCTGGTGTCGTGCACCGGCTGGTCGTTGACCTTCACGATCACGTCGCCCGCCCGCAGTCCGGCCCTCTCGGCGCGGCTACCCTTCTCGACCGATCGAACCAGAACGCCATTCCCATTCTTCACGCCAAAAAACTCTCCCAGTTGCGGAGTGATGTTTTCCACCATCAGTCCGCTGCGCGCTGACGACGTCACCACCACCATGTTGATCGACGGTATGTCGACGTCTGGCATGGGAGGAATGGTCGGCATCTCGAAGTGAAATTCTTTTGCCTTGGGATGCGCCATCGCGTATTCGCTGTGCTTGTCGGCGAGTTGCACCTTGATCGTCATCGGCTGGCCATCCCGGCTCACTCCGAGGCTCACGATCCGCCCCGCCGGGGTCTCGTGGATCATCCGGCGCAGCTGCGCACCGCTCTCAATGCTTGTGCCATTCATGGTGAGAATGACGTCGTGTTCCTTGAGCCCCGCCTTGCCGGCCGGAGCATCCTGGTCGACCATCGTGACCTCTACACCCTTTTCCTCTTTCAGCTTCAGCGCGCTCAGGCGCTCGGTGGTCACGTCGGCGATATCGACCCCAAGATACGAACTCGTCCCGGTTTCTTCACTCGAGAAAACCCACGGTTGCGCCGGCGGATCGACCGACCAGCTTTGTGCCGCATGCGAAACGGTGAGCAGCAATGGCAACAACGTAATGCCGGTCATAACGTATCTGCGCATGGTCATCCCCCCCGAGAGCATTTTTCTAAAGCGTCAATGCAAGTCGCCCCGCCTAAATTCAACGACCGTTGCTGCGTACCGAGTACTGAGTACTGAGTACTGAGTACTGTCTTCCTGCTAGTGATTCGCCCGTTTGAAGCAGATATCGCCACTTGAAGTTCTTACCTTCAACATGGGCCCGCCGCCATTCAGACTGCCTTCTGCAGTAAGTGTCTTCGGTCCCCACTTGTCGCCTTCGCTGGCGATCCGGATATCCGAAAAGTCAGACGTGATGCGGTGCCCGCTGCCCATGTCGACGCTGGCGCGCACATTAATCGCCACGTCCGAGGCGAGGTAGACCGTGACGTCGCCCGAGCCGGTTTCGAGATCGGAATCGCTGCGCTCGGCTCCCGTATTCACGAGCTTCACAATGATCCCTCCCGCGCTGGTTTCCGCCGACGCCGACGGCACGCCGTAAAGCTCAATGCCGCCGCCACCTGTCTCCGCGTGAACGTGTCCCTTGGCCGACGTGAGCTTGATGCTGCCTCCGCCAGTCTCGATCTCCGCCGGACCGCCCACGTCGCTCAAATCCACGCTGCCCCCGCCCGTCGAAACTTTCACCTTCCCATTGCACTGGCGGACTTCGATGCTGCCGCCACCGGTCTCAATCGTCGCACCCTGCGCTCCCGACTGGATGGTGACTCCTCCTCCTCCAGTTTCCGCCACGACCTTTCCATTGGCGCGGCGAACCATGATCGAGCCTCCGCCCGTGTGCAGTCCCAAATCTCCGCCGACCGTACCGACATCGATTGACCCGCCTCCGGTCTCGGCGTTCACACCTCCGCCAATGTCATCCAGTTTCATGCTGCCGCCGCCGCTCTCCGCCTCCACGCGGCCGCCCACGCCCATGGCTTCCACGTTGCCACCGTCGGTTTCCAGCTTCACCAGCGCCATTTCGCGCGGAACCATCACGGAAAACTCACCGGAAAAATGCCGTGGATGCCTGCCGCCCTGCCAATCTCCTACGATCCAAGCGGTGTCGCCCTTTACATAAGCTGTGACTTTGTATTGTTCGAATTGCCGGCGGGCGTCCTGCTCAGAAGAATTGCCGAAGTGCGTATGAACTACGTAATTGATTCCCTGCTGCTCTCCTCCGTGCACTTTCACGGAGCCCATGTCGACTTTAATTCTCAGGTTCTTGACCGCGGCCAGAGAACCTGTAATCTCCTGACCCCAGGTTCCGCCTTCGCGGGATATATGTGTTTCCTGCGCCAAGGCCAGCGGCGCAAGCAGGGCAAGCACACTGGCCAGCCCGACGAATTGTAGCGCGCGTTTCAAAATTCCCCCTCAATTCTCGCCAACGTTCAGCGATTCTTGCTCACACCAAACTTTCCACCGATCTGTCCTACCAATGATGCGTCCCGTCAAACCGCTCGGGAAGGGTACGGCTTCAGCCGTACCACCCATGCCGCTATTCCTGCGGCTTTAGCCACTGAGGGCCGCCTAATCAATCTCCGGCAACTGCGCCAGCATGGTGCGGGCCTGCGACTTGATGTATGTGCTCTGATCTTTCGCCGCCAGCGCCATCAACACTCCGCGCACGCTGCCATCGGCCTTCACCGGCTCAATCAGCCGCAGGGCCTCAATGCGCAGCCCGGAATTCGAATCATTCACCAGCGCCCGCAGCACCGCATCGCGAACGTTGGTGTCGCTCTTCACATAATTGCCCAGCGCATCCAGCGACTTCAGCCGCACTCCCGGATTCGTATCGTTCTGCAGCGCATAAATCAGCGCTTCCCGAACCTGCTGATCGCTGCTCTTCTGGGCCAGCAGTCCAACCGAGTCCACGCGAACGCCCGTGTTGTAATTGTTGCGGGCGGCGTACAGCAGCAGTTGCTGGATGTTCTGGTCGTTCAGCGATCCCTGTGCTTCCTGCGTTGATACGGCGTTGTACTTGATGCTGATCTGGTTGGTGCTGGGGTCTTGCACGATAGAACTGATGCCTGCGATCGAGGCTTCGGTGGGAGTAGGTGTCTGGCTCGTTGTCGTCGGGCCTTGGGCGACCGTGGCGTGCGATCCATACAGCTTGTAGGTTGCGCCAACTCCGCCTGCAAATCCCAGAATCAGAATCGCCGATGCCAGAGCCGGCGAGAATTTCATCTGCAGCAGCCAGTTCGCCGGATCGAATGCCAGCCGGCTGAAGAAGCTGCCCTGTTTGGCCGTCTCCAGCGCTTCCTGCAACCGCATGCGCGAGGAAGCCACCAGGTTCGGTGAAGGCTCGGTGGCACGGTCGGCCGCCAGCAGCGCGTGAAAATCTCGCTCCGCCTTCAGTTCGGCTGCGCAATCGCCGCAGCGGGCCACGTGTTGCTCCAGTTCATGGCGGGCGTCATCGGCCAACTCGCCATAAACCTCGAGCACGATATTCTCTCTTACCCATTCGCATTTCATAAATGCCACCTATTGCATCTCAGGTCTTGGGTGATAGGTGTTGGGCTCAAGACCCAAAACCTACGACCGAACACCTACCGCATATCCGCCAGCGCCCCGCGCAACTTCTGCGTGGCGCGGAAGAGCGTATTCTTGGCGGTCTCTTCCGTGGTCTGCAAAATCTCACCCACGGTCCGCAACTTCAGCCCGTGGTAGTGCTTCAACTCGAACACCATGCGCTCGCGCGGCGTCAGCTTCTCCAGCGCTCCAGCGATGCGCGCGCCCAACTGCCGGCGCAACAAGTCTCGTTCCGGATTCGCCCCTGACCGGACGTCAGGCACCTGGTCGAGCAGGTCATACTCACCGCCCGACGGATCTTTCGCGACCGGAGCGTCCTCTTTGCGCACGTTTCGCTTGCGCAAATGATCGAGACAAAGATTCGTCACGATCCGGTAAATCCATGTGTAGAAGGAGCATTCGAACCGGAAACTGCCGATGTTTTTATAGGCTTTGAGGAAGGCGTCCTGGTAGACGTCCTGCGCGTCCTGCTCGGTGCCGGTGAGATGGAGGGCCAGGCGCAACACCGCCTGGTCGTAGTGACGAACGAGTTCCTCGAAGGCGGCGCGGTTCCCGCGCTGGGCCTCTCGAATCAACATCGTGTCGTCTATACGGCGTTCTTGCCCAGCCATGCGGCCCCGCGTGGGGTCCTGGTTATCGCCGACTCTCTCCACCCTCTCGCTTTTAGTCTTCGAGCGGGCCCAATCGCCAACCGCAAGTGGTATTGCCCAAACACCTGCCGGCATGTTTCGTCCTGTCCTCTGTTGCCCGGTATTTGCCGTATCCGGGCTTGCACAGGAATAGACGGGTCGTCAGCGGAACCGTGAGCAGAAATTATAGGACACACAGGGATTATTTGGGCTGCCTAGGTGATTCTGGCCCAAAGATTTACAGGGAAACAGAACATTGGTCCACAGACTAAGCCCCAGGTTTGGCATAGCAAGTGCCCTGATTGTGAGGCAGTTCCTAGTAGCGCCGGCTCCCTGCCGCGTGGGCTTCTCGCCCACGCCGCGGTGCGCCGCTTGCAAACGGCGCGGCCCGAGCGAGCGCCCGGGCCGATAACGAACCTACTCCGCGACCGCTTCCTTCTCGATCACAACCTTCAGGTGCGCCGTCACGTCCTTGTGGAGCTTCACGGGTACACTGAACTCGCCCACGGTCTTCAGCGGCTCGTGCAGCTGGATCTTGCGCCGATCGACGTTGAAGCCCTTCTTGGTCAACGCATCGCCGATATCGCTCGACGTGACCGATCCAAAGAGCTGATCGTGCTCGCCCGTACGCCGCTGGAACGACACCGAGACGCCGTCAAACTGCTTGGCCAGTTCCTCGGCCTGCGTCTTCTCCTTGGCCGAGCGCCGCACCGCGGCAGCTTTCATTTGCGTAATGACGGCCTTGTTGCCCTCGTTGGCCTGGATGGCCAGCTTGCGCGGCAACAGATAGTTCCGTCCATACCCTTCCGCGACCTTCACCACATCGCCGCGGGACCCCAGCTTCGCGACATCTTCCTTCAGAATGACTTCCATGGGAATGACTCCAATTTTCAGCTGTTAGCTGTTAGCTCTTAGCATTTAGCCAAACCCTCGCCCCGCTCGATTGAGCTAAGAGCTAAAGGCTAATGGCTAAAAGCTGCCCTATGATGCTCGTCCGGCAAACGGCAGCAGGGCAATATTCCGCGCCTTCTTGATGGCCGCCGACAGCCGGTGCTGGTGCGGTGCGCAGACGCCAGTCAGGCGCCGCGGCACGATCTTGCCGCTCTCCGCCACAAACTGGCCGAGCATGCGGTAGTCCTTGTAGTTGATGTCTTCAATCTTCTCGACGCAGAACTTGCAAACTTTCTTGCGCCGGAAGAACTTGCGCCCGCCGCCGCCCTCGCGCGGAGGACCGCCGGGCCCTCGTCCGCCACCACCACCACCAAACCGCGGACGATCTCCCCCCGAGCGCGGCCCTTCACTGGAACGCGGCCTCTCACTCGGCGCTGCTTGCTCTGGTGCCTTCGTTTCGTCAGCCATATCTCTCCTTCAGAATCTCTCTCTGCCAAACTTGTCTGTACCCGTAGTCAGTAGTCAGCGGTCAGTCGTTCGGCTGACTCCCGGCTCCTGACTCCCGGTCTTAAGCCGTTGCCGGAGCTTCCGCCGCTGGAGCAGCGGGTGCCTCTGCTGCCGGAGCCGCGGGCTGCGCGCTTACTTTTTTCTTCGCATCGCGCAGCTTCTTGATCTTGTCCAGCCGCTTCTGCTCTTCATCAATGCGCACGGTCAGGAACTTGATCACCGGTTCGGTTACGCGCAGGCGGCGTTCGAGTTCATGAATCACCGCGCCTCCGCCCTCAATGATCATCAGCACGTAGATGCCTTCATGGAAGCGGCGCACGGTATAGGCAAGGCGGCGCTTCCCCATCTTGTCGACGCGCTGCACATTTCCGCCCGTCGGCGGCACGACCGCTTGCAACGTCGCAATCAGCTTGTCCAGATCTTCTTCCGTCATATCTGGCCGCACAATAAACATCAGCTCATAGGTACGATTCATTCGTTATCTCCAAGTCAAAACTTGTCATCCTGAGCGAGAAGCTTTTGTCTCGCGAAGGATCTGGGCGAGCCGCGCGATCAATCTCGCGTATTTTGCGAGATTGCGAAATCGGGCGTTTGGCTCGCTTCCTTATTCGTCCGGCTTCCGGTTGAAGCGGTTCATCGCCGCCGCCGGACCTTCTTTCAAAATCACCTTCACCGCTTCTTCCGCGGTATCGAGCATACCGTCCACAATCGCCAACTCCGGCTTGCGCATCGGAGCCAGCAAGTAAGTCGCGCCGTCTCCAACCTTCCGCTCCGGCGCCACGCCAATCCGGATGCGCAGAAAATCCTGCGTGCCCAGCGCCCCGATGATCGACTCGATGCCGTTATGCCCCGCCGAACTCCGTCGCGCATGAATGCGCAACGTCCCCAGCGGAAAATCCAGCTCGTCCTGAATCACAATCAAGTCCGACTCGGGCTTCGCCTCGTACTCCTCGACCAGCTCTCGCACCGAAACGCCACTCAAATTCATGAACGTTTCGGGCTTCGCTAATAGCACCGTCTGATCGCCAATCACCGTCCGCGCCGTCAACGCCCGCCGCTGCCGGTTCCTCACTTCCACTCCCAGGTTTCCCGCGATTCGATCAATCGCCAGAAAACCCAGGTTATGCGGCGTGAATTGATACTCGATGCCGGGATTGCCCAGACCAACGATCAGTTTCACGCCTTTAGAACCGCCTCCAGCAAGAGCCAAACCATTCGCCACGGATTTTCGCGGATCCTCACGGATGGAACGAATCTCTTTCTCCGATCCGTGTGAATCTGTGTCGATCCGTGGCCTGCGTTATTTCTTTTCCTTCTTCTCGCCCTTCTCCGCCTTCGCAGCCGGAGCCTCGGCACCTTCTTCCTCGGTCTCCTGCTTGCCCTTCTTGATGACTTCGGGCTCGGCCGGAGTTCCCGCCTCCGCCGCCACTGCTTCCGGCGTCGCGACCACTTCTTCCTTCACCGAGGTGACGTGCGCCACGGGCTGGTTCTCGTCCGTGATGAACTTGATCTTGTCCGAATGCGGCAACTCCGAAACGCGCAGTACCTTGCCAAACGTCAAGTGGCTGACGTCGGCATCGATGTGGCTCGGAATGTCTCCCGGCAGGCACTCGATCTCGACTTCACGCAGCATCTGCTCCATGATGCCGCCCTCCTGCTTCACGCCCGCGGCTTCGCCGACCAGGCTGACCGGCACGCTGACGCGCAGCACCTTATCGAGCGCAATGCGCTTCAGGTCGATGTGCAGCAGATGCCCCTTGATGGGCTCGTACTGCCAGTCGACGATCATCGCCTTGGTTGGCTCGCCGCCGCTGAGGGCCAGATCGAAGATCGTATTGTGCCCCGTCTCCGAGTTCAGGATGCGCTGCACGTGCCGCGGATCCACGCTGATGGAAAGCGAGTCCTTGCCCGCTCCATAAACCACGGCCGGAATCTTTCCGCCACGCCGTACCTTCCGAGCGTCATTCTTGCTGCCTGCTTCCCGCGCTTGCGCTTCCAGTGTGTTCTGTTCCAATGTAGTCGCCATAAATTTCAATTCCTCACTTGAATGTCATCCTGAGGCGACAGCTTTTTGTCGCCGAAGGACCTGAGCGCGCCGCGCAAACAATCTCGCGCTTTTTGCGAGATTGCAGAAATGCGCGTTTGGCGCGCTACCTTGCTAACTTCCAACTACGTAAATAACTTGCTGACCGAAGTCTCTTCGTGATTGGCCTGAATCGCCCGGCCA
This sequence comes from uncultured Acidobacteriaceae bacterium, assembly GCA_963731405.1. Taxonomy (GTDB): domain Bacteria; phylum Acidobacteriota; class Terriglobia; order Terriglobales; family Acidobacteriaceae; genus Sulfotelmatobacter. Next base: position 312,838 of record CAVSVS010000015.1, read on the forward strand.
ATCAATCCTGCAATCGAGAGGACGCTGATCTTTCCTCCCTTTTCCGTCCGAGCCGCATCCGCTTCGGCCGTCAGCGGAATCGTGTTCGTGACCACCACTTCCTTAATCACCGAGTTTCGGATGTTCTCCACCGCTGGCCCCGATAGCACCGCATGCGAAGCGCAGGCGTACACCGAAGTCGCCCCGTTCTCCACCAGAGCCGCGGCAGTCTTCACCAGCGTTCCCGCCGTATCAATCAAGTCGTCAATGATCAAGCACGTGCGCCCGTTGACGTCGCCAATCACGTGCATCACTTCGGCAACATTCATCTCGACGCGCCGCTTGTCGACGATCGCCAGTGCTGCGTCGACCTTCTTGGCGAAAAACCGCGCCCGCTCCACGCCGCCCGCATCTGGCGAAACCACCGTCAAGTTTGGCAGAGCCAGCTTGCGGAAGTGATCCACCAGCACCGGCGAAGCGAACAAATGATCCACCGGGATATTGAAAAATCCCTGCAACTGCGGCGTATGCAAATCCACAATCAACGCCCGGTGCGCTCCCGCCGTGGTCAGCAGATCGGCCACCAGCTTCGATGAAATCGGGCTGCGCGGCTTGTCTTTTCGATCCTGCCGAGCGTATCCGAAGTACGGAATCACCGCTGTGATGCGCCGCGCCGAAGCGCGCTTCAGCGCATCGATCATCAGCAGCAACTCCATCAAGTGCTCGTCCACCGGACGGCACGTCGGCTGCATGACAAACACATCCGCGCCGCGCACGTTCTCCTGGATCTGGACGTAACACTCCCCGTCTCGGAACCGGATCACCTGCGCCTGCCCGCGCTGCATCCCGAGAAAGTGGCAGACTTCATCGGCCAGATGCTCGTTCGCAGTGCCGCTGAAAATCTTGAACTTCTCATCCATCCGCGGACGCTGCTTCCGCTCCGTCTTGTCGTCGGGCACAGGCGGATTCTTCTTTTCAACCTTCTCGGTCTTGTCGGTCGGCGTCACCAAAGTAGCCATAGGTTTTTCAGCCTTTAGCTGTTAGCTCTTAGCCTTTAGCCAAACCTCCAACCCCGAACCGGCAAGCTAAGGGCTAAAGGCTAACCGCTAAGAGCTTTTGTCTGGCTGGGCCGCTAGGATTCGAACCTAGACAAAGTGCTCCAAAGGCACTTGACCTACCATTAGTCGACGGCCCAGTAACCAATCGTTGATTGTCGACTTTCGATTGTTGAGTGAACCCCAGCGGGGCACTTCAATTGTCAATCAACAATCCAAAATCAACAATCAAAAATTCACGCCGACCACGCATCCCGTGCCACCGCTCATGTGGCGACGGCCGCCTCGGCCGTCCAAGCGATGTCGAAGGCAAGCGCTTCGTGCACCAACTTTAGCCCGCGACAACCCGCTTCCAATACGCCCGCCGCGTCAAAGTTGCTGTCGTCTGCGCCGCCCAGCCTTGCTTCCGAAGCCGTTCCGTTGCCCGCACCGCCGCCTCTCGCGAAGCAAACAGCCCATACAACGTCGACCCGGAGCCCGACAACGACGCATACTTCGCGCCCGCGCGCAAAAGCGCACTCTTACCACGACTCAGCTCGGGATATTCAGGAAAGACGACTTCTTCGAAGTCGTTCTTGATCCCAGCCCGGACAAGCCAGAGAAGCGGATTCTCGGCCCGACCCCCTCTTGCCAAATCAGAAGGAGCACTGGAGTACTGCCCGCTCAGCCACGCCGACAACCCGCGGCCAAGCTCATCCATTCTATCGGACCCCACCCTCACCGTCAATTTCTGACCGCTCGTGAAGGGAGTGCTCGTGTCGAAAATGCTTGTGTGGGGACGGGCGCATTCGCCCGTCCAGGTTTGTGTGGGGCGGGGTCTTTGACCCGACTGGGCCGAGGGAAGCCCGGCTGGCTCTTCGCTAGAGGACACCGAACCTGGCAGCATCGCCGTGGAAGAGCGGCGCGTGAGCGGCGCATCAGCGCCCCGCGAAGTTCGGGTGGAAGAGCGGCCCTTCAGGGCCGCGTCAAGGTCCTCAAAAGCCCCGGGCTTTAGCCCCTGCCCCGCACTGCGCAACCGATCCCACTCCGCAAACGCCTTCGGCGTCGACACCCCCACCTCCGGCGTCACCACAACGCAAGGAACCGAAGGCAAATCCTCCACCGGATACACCTGCTCCCCCCGCCCCACCCCGAGCACTGTCCCGCCGACCAGAAACAGCGGCAGATCCGACCCGACCTCCGCCGCAATCCGCAACCTCTCCGCCGCTGGCATACTCTTCTTCAGCGCCCGTTCCAGCCCCAGCATCGTTGCCACCGCATTTGCCGAAGCACCGCCCAGCCCGCCCTGTACCGGCAGCCGCTTCTCAATCTCGATGACCACCCGACCCTTTGCGCGCAGTCCCTGCATCGCCTTCTCCACGATGCGGTAACAAGTATTGGAAGCATCTTTCGGCACCCGCGGATCCGCACACCGAATCTCAATCCCGCTCCCACGCCCCACGCTTACCCGAATCACGTCATGCAGCCCGATCGTCTGATACACCGTCAACAACTCATGGAATCCATCCTCCCGCGCCGCGCCAATGCACAGCCCGAGATTAATCTTTGCAAACGATCGCACCGTCACAGTCATGGACCGATGATTGTAAAGTCTGCCTCGCAAATTTACGATGCCGTGCAATCTGGGGAATTCTGCCAATCTTGAAGGATGTGAACGTCGTTCCGCTCCTCCCACCAACCCAGCCGCAAACTTCAGTAATCTCGACTCCTTACCTTAGGTAGAACATCATTGTTGTGATTTCAATCACAACCGTCCTGAAGACGGCCTCCCCGTTGAGTTGAAACCGTACGTTAAGACCAAACCCATTTCCTGTCCCGGATGCGGTCCGGGCCGGTGCAGCATCTTCCCAGGTTGCTGCAAATTGCGTGGGAGCGGGAGCAAGTATGACGGCAAAATCTAATGCTCGGAGCCAGCGCCCACCGCGCGAGCCGGCCCCGTCAAGAATCAAGGGGATCGGTATGCGCCGAAACACTTCGCCGTACTTAGTATTGGCATTCTTGTGTGCCGCAGCAGCGGTCGCCTTTTCCCAGAGCGACTACAAGGTCGTCGCCGTCACCGACGGTGGCACCATCTCCGGTACCGTGAAATGGTCGGGAGCCGTTCCGCGCGCGCTGACCTTCCCGGTCACCAAAGATCCCAAGATTTGCGATCCCGACTCCAACAAGACTTCCGACCTCGAACGCCTCATCGTCGGACCCCAGGCCGGCGTCGCCAACACCATCGTTTACCTGAAGAACATCTCCCGCGGAAAAGCGATGGACTTGCCGGAACAACGTCGCCACCTCGATCAGAAAACCTGTCGCTACGTTCCGCACATTCTTCTGGTGCCGGAAAAGGCAATGCTCGACATGAAGAGTTCCGACGCCACTCTCCACACCATTCATATGGACGGCGCCGCCACCTACAACTTGCCCTTTCCTTTCCCCGACCGCGTCAGCTCGCGCCCCATGCCCGCCGCGGGCCTGGTTCACTTGCGCTGTAACGGCGGCCATGTCTGGATGAACGCCGAGATGATGGTGGTCACTCATCCCTACTACGCCGTCACCGACGAAACTGGAAACTTCCAATTCACCGACGTGCCTCCCGGAACCTACCAGATCGTCGCCTGGCACGAAGGCTGGGGCCTCGCCGGCAAAGAGCAAGCCTATGACGTCCTCACCGAACGCAGCGTACAACGCCCCGTCTTCACCGAACCGCGAACCTGGGAGAAGTCCGTCACCGTAACCGCCAACCAGTCCAGCACCATCGACTTCGTAATCTCGAACGCAAAGTAACCTCGAATAGCGGCTACCCCGCCCTTCTCGCGCACTTTGCGAGAGGGTGGGTTTTTTGACTGTACAATCCGACGAGCGCCATCTGACACGTTGATTTCAACCTCCAAGCCACTCTTCCTGCTGCTCGCAGTCGCCGTCGTGCTCGCGGTCATCGGATTGCTATTGCCGCCCATCCCACAGCCGCTGTCGTATCACAACTTCGCAGACCATCGAGCCTGGCTTGGGATTCCGAACTTCGGCGACGTTGTCTCCAATCTCGCGTTTGCCATCGTCGGAATCTGGGGCCTGCTGGCTTTGTTGGCGTCCGATGCCGCCAAATTCGCCGATCGGCGCGCGCGCTACCTTTACCTCGTGATGTTTGCCGGGCTGATTCTCACGGCTCTCGGTTCAGCGTATTACCATCTCGCACCGGGAAATGCGCGCCTCGTCTGGGACCGTATTCCCATCATGTTCGTTTTCATGACGCTGGTTTCAGCGGTGATTGCCGAGCGTGTCAGCGTGAACGCGGGGCTTTGGCTCTTTCCTGCGCTTCAGGCAGTAGGCATCGGGAGCGTGCTCTTATGGCGCGCCGGCGAATTGCGCGGGCACGGCGATCTGCGACTTTACGCCGGAATACAGGTGTACGCCATTCTGGTTCTTCTGCTCGTGCTTCTGTTTCCGGCGAAATACTCGCGCGGCTCAGACTTCGCGGTCGTGGTGGGCTTCTACGTCCTCGCCAAGATTCTGGAAGAAAGTGACCGCCACGTCTTCGCCGTCGGACACATCGTCAGCGGCCACACCCTGAAGCATCTCGCCGCAGCCGCGGCCGGATACTGGATTCTGCGCATGCTCCAGAACAGAGAAGTTCTTCGAACTTGATCCGTGAGAATCCGCGACAATCCGTGGCGAACGGAGTTCGAAATGAATACCCTCTACAGATTCTCTTGGATAAACCGCGGGCTGAGGTGAACGTCCACTTGCACCAATGGCGAATCCCCCACCGCCTTAAAACTATGAACCTCGCCGGCCTTGATGACAAAGATGTCTCCCGCGCCGCCCTCGAAAGTCTTGCCGCTTACGGTCCACACTCCGCGGCCTTCGCGAATGAACTGGATCTCATCATAAGGATGCCGGTGCGGCTCCGGCCCCGAACCCGGCTTCCCATGAAATAGGAACACCGAAACATTGGTGTCGCCCCGCTCAGCCCCCACAAACTCATACGAACTCCCAACAAATGGCAGGTCTTCTTGCCGCACGTGATACATCGTTCGTCACTCTCCTGCCAGCATTGGATGACTGGTGCCACGCTTTGGCTCCGCGAAAACGAATGCGTGACTTCGCGATTCCTCAATAAGTCTCGAAAAACTGGTACCATTTCTCTTCAGTGAGGTACGCATGCGTTCGGCTATCCCTTTCCTGCTCGCCGCAGCCTTCTCACTGTCAGCTATTCCTGTATCTTCCGCACAAGCAGTGAACCCGCAAACAGGTGCCGTATGCGAGGCGCAGCCTACTGACATGAACGCAGTACGAAGCAAGGCTGAAGCAGGCGATGCGACAGCGGAATATGAACTGGGTCACTCCATGCTGAGCGAAAGACCTACGGATTCTGAATTCGCTTCGGCGATGCCGTGGTTTCGGCGTTCTGCTGAGCAGGGATATGCTCCCGCCGAGTACATGTACGGCCTCATCTTTCGTGAGGGCCGCTGGAAAGATCCGAAGCAGTTGGTGTATTGGTGGACGAAAGCAGCGGAACAGGGAAACGTCAACGCTCAGTTATGGCTAGGAGCGCTCTACGAGCAGGGACGGTACGGCATCAAGCGCGATTATGTCGCAGCCTTCAAGTGGCTCTCCATGGCGGCGAAACAGGGCCAGCCCGACGCGCAGTTCACACTCGGACAGATGTACGAATATGGAGAAGGTCTTTCACAGGATTATGAGTTGGCGACGTATTGGTATCGCAAAGCCGCCGACCATACCATTGACTTGGGCGGTGCAGGAGTGGCTGCCAACAACCTGGTCCAGCTATATCAGGATGGACATGCAACCCCGCAAGACTACGTGTTTGTCTATTTGGTTTATGCGTACGCACAAGATATGGACGGAGTGCAGGACATCGCGCAGAAAATGAATGCCAGCCAGATCGTAGATGCGCAGCACAGAGTCAGAGCTTGGATGGAGCTACTTCCACCTTGTCCCCCAACAGCGGCTACGTCTCTGCCTGACTCCAGCTCCACTACAGTCCGATAAAGACTGGCCGGGTGCCCCATCCAAAATCGCGCCTTTAGCGATTCTAGTGTGTTTTTTTTGATTTTTGTTCCGGATCTGGAAGGGCTCGGCTTCAGCTGTGCCGAAGGATTCCGAAAAACCCCCGGCTTCGAGGCATCCCGCAGGAAGAGCAGATCCGATCCGACCTTGATCCGTGGAAATCCGCGCAAATCCGTGGCAAAAGAAGCTCGGATAGCATACACCCCCATGCCAGCGCCCCGCGCGTCAGGACTTTGCGCCAGACCGCAGCGCCATCGCCACGAGAGCTCCGATCAGCGTCGCGGGAAAAAGCTGCCCGACCACGGCCTCAGCAATGGTCAGCGATCGAGCGAACGGATCGAGCGGCGCAATCGTACTTCCGACGGTGGTGAGAGTAGCGAAACTGAAATAAGTAAGCTTGGATGTGAGTTGGTCGATGTCCCTCGGCGCCGAAGTAAAGTAGAAGGAACCCGGGTGTAGCTGCTCAAGAAACTGAAACGCCGACGCCCAAAGCATCCCAATCAGCAGATACACGCAGAATCCCCCCTGTATGCGGCCCCAGGTCACGGGCCCTTTGCGGAACATCACGGTCAAAACAATCCGAACATAAAGCAGCAGCGTGACGATCACCAAAACGCTACCCCATTGACGAAGAACCGGCGTTGGATGGACGCGCCCCGTCCCCAGCACTACCGCAGAAACCACGACAATGCCGATCGCGAAGCCTTTGGCCATGCGGGTCTGGTCGATGGCCAGGGTGCCGAAAATCATCAGCGTGACCACGACCAGGTCGAAGAAGAGGCGCCCGGGAAGTCCTGCCTCGCGCAAAGGTGTGATGACGAAAACCAGGACGGTCAAGGACAGCGTGACGAACGTAAGACCGAGGTGAGAGGACCAGAAGTGGCTCAGATCGATACTACGAGTTTGGTTTTGCGGTCCTTGCGTATCATTCGCCATGAATAGCGTCCTCCAGCGATTGCGGTCTCACACAGATCCGACGAGTGTGGACGCGTCGCGGGCAACTCGTCCACAATTATCTTCCTATCTTCCGCGTGTAACAGCCTTGCCTCAACAGGGCGCCGTAGAAAGTCTTTGAAGTGGAGAGATTTCTGCCCTGGCGCCTGAGTGCCTATAATCCCGCTAAGGCTTGCCGCAAGAGCCGCGATCCGAGGACGCATGAGGACATACCGCACAAAATGATTGCTTCTCTGCCTCCCTTTCCTGGTGTTTGTGCTCGGCAGTATCGTGGTCGCGCAGGAGCCGCCAGCGAACGTCGAGGGCAATTGGATCATCCACTCGAAAGGGCCCGATGGACGGGAACGCACGCAAGTTATGCAACTCTCGCAACAGGGTGACGTGATCACCGGCCATTACCAGGGTCCCGGTCAGAAGGGGGAACTAGAAGGCACCATCCATGAGCAACACATCCTCTTCCGGACGAAGACCCACACCGCGCTGACCTTTCGCGGCAGAGTGGACGGTCCTCGCGTCGAAGGAACGGTCCAGGGTAGGACGATCAATGGGACATACCGCGACGAGCATGGACTGGGACACTGGAATGCCGCGCGATCCGAGTGACTTCTTCGATCGAAGTGCCGGTTGACTGAGCAGCGTGGAAGAGCGGCGCTTTAGCGCCGCGAGAGCGCCCAACTCACTTGGGCTTCAGCCCCTGAGGGGACCGCTTCTGTAATGAATGATCTGGCTCTTGATCCGTGGGAATCCGTGCAAATCCATGGCGAAGAAGTTACCCGCGCCGCTTATACAACACGGCAAACTCAAATCCCACGTTCGGCGGAAATAACTCCGCCACCTTCCGCAGCCGTTCGGCGAGCGCCGACGGGGCCAGCAGCGGATAGTCCCTCTCCCGCAGATCGTAATAATCCACGTCCAGATACAACGAGAGCAGATAAATCGAAATCGTGTCCGAGAACGTCGCGTCGAGATACTCGTTCTTGAAGCGCTCCGCGTCAGGGCCACCGGCAGTTGCCAGCTTGCGCGCTTCCCAAGCGTCGAGCGAGGTCTCGCCGCGGGCTCCGGCTTCCACCTGGCTCCACGCCAACTCGCCAAACTCGCGCGAGACTCCGGCGCGCTCTACCAGCGCGTGACCCACATTGATATAGAACTCGAAGGCCACCGAGAACTTGTCGTCCATCAACCGCGTTGAGATGAACACGCACTGCGAGTCGCCCAGATTCAGGTTGCGATGGCAGACCGCGTTGTCGCTGAGTGCCACGTCGTAGCGGTCGGCAATCAGCGTCTCGTCGTTCTGGCTTACGGTCAGGGGGACGAAGTAATACGCCTTGCGTTCCAGCGCCGCTGCGATCCGCGTCGGGACAGCGGCGATCATCCGCTCCAGATCAAACGAGTTGACCGCGACCTCGCCGGCCGAGGCGTAACAAATACCGTTGGGCGCCTGCGAAACCGGCGTGAGCCGAACCACTTCGGCGGGACTGCGAGTGATGGCGGGGGCTGCCTGCGACATGCAGAACTATTCTACACACAGCTTAGGTCTCGCCTCGTTCGTCGCATTTTGATTCTCGAAAGTGCTCGACGCCGGATGACCTTTTCCACAGCTTTCCACAGGCAAAAATCGCAATCTTGTGACAAACAACCTTTACCGAGGATTTCAGAAGGCGCAAGCTCTCTATATATGTATGCATTCCCTTCGGGAGAATTCCGAAAGCCCCGGCGATTTTCCTCCGTGTCCCCCTGTGCCCTCGGTGGTTGGAGGTGTCGCGACGGCCTCGCTCCTAAGTCCTTATTCCGGAATATTTTAGCCGTAAGTCCTTACGGCTCAAGATTTTGCGGTCAATCAACGCAATACCCCAAACCTAACCTCAATGAAATCAAGATTTTGAAGGAAGGACAAAGAAAAAATGTCGCGTCAATGTCCGCCACCTTCAACCTCCCACGCAGATCCAACACCCGGAGGTTTGAAACCGTACGAACAATAAAACCGGCTTCTTCTGCGGTCCAACAGTTCTCCCGAACCAGTAGAATGATTGCGAACGTCATGCCCCCCGCACGCCCCTCCCGCGCTCCCCGCTGGTACACCATTCCGACACGCGTCTGTGCCGTAACCTTCGTTGGGACGCTCCTCAGCTTTTCCGTGATTCTCCTGTTTGCCATTTTCGGGACGGTGATTGTCGCGGCCCTGAAGGGCGTACATCCGGACATGCGGATGGCTTATCGCCACATCGCAGTGCCCATGGCGCTGGTGGCCGGCGCAGTTGTGTTCGTGCTCGCCGTGATCATGGAGATTCGCCACTACCGCCAAGCCAAAGCCCTGTCCGCAATTGAGAGACTGGGCTGACCGATGCCTCCACGCATTGCCATTCCCATGCCGCACTCAACGGACCACGAGTATGGAGAGCGGGCAATCCCTCAATATGAAAAGGCCGTCGCCCTGGTGGGAGGAGAGCCGGTCCGGGTTCAACTCGAGCAAACGCGTGATGCAATCCTGCGGTTGATGCAGACCTGCGACGGAGTCTTGCTGCCCGGGAGCAATGCAGATGTCGATCCTGTCCGTTTCCGCGCCCCACGCTCACCGCGCACCGCGGTCGCCGACCCGCGCCGCGATGCCGTTGACGATCTCCTTCTGGAGAGTGCGTACTCCTCTCGCAAGCCGGTGCTTGGCATCTGCTACGGTTTGCAAAGCCTGAACGTCTATCGCACCGGATCGCTCATTCAACACATCCCCGATTTCCTTCCCGAAGAGACGCGCCACCGAGTCAATCATGAAGCGGGAAAGAATGTGCCGGTCGCGCACTCCGTCGCGATCGAACCGGAATCCAAACTCGCGAAGATCGTAACCGCAGAGGTTGGAAGTCGTAACGCTGAGGTCCGAAGTCGCCTGATCGTTCCCGTGAACTCGTCCCACCATCAATCTGCGGAAGCGGTCGGAAGCGGCCTGCGCGTCGTCGCCCGCTGTCCCGACGACGGCATCATCGAAGCTCTCGAAGGAACCGCGCCCGATCATTTTGTGTTGGCAGTGCAGTGGCACCCCGAGCGCTCGGTGGATGACGACCAAGCTTCACGCGCCATTTTCGCCGCGCTGATCGCTGCTGCGCGCCAACGGGGCTAGAACCATCGGCCGACTGAGCGATAGGAGGAGCCGTTGAAGCACCCGAAAAGATTGTGCCTCACACTTGCGGCCGCATTGCTGTCGACCGTGGCCCATGCCGCATCTCCTGCTTCCCCAAGGCAAGTCATGGCTTACCTGGAGGGCGGCAAGGCGTCCTACGAATCGCTGACCGCGTTCCACACTTACTTCAATCAATTACCCACCGACACGTTCGCAGTCGACATGCACGGAACGATCAGTGGAACTGCACCCGCCGAGGCGCTCGAGTTCGCGAAGTCGAAAGGCATTGCAACCTTCGCAACCGTGTCGAACTTCGACGCGATCGGATTCGATGCCAACATCACGCACGCCATCCTCAACGAATCAAAAGCCAGGGCGCAAACCATCCAACAGATGCTGACGCTCGTAAAGCAATGGGGCTATACCGGCATCAACATCGATTTCGAATCGATCGATTACAGCGATCGCAAAGCCTTCACTTCGTTCGTCCACGATGTCGCGCAGAAGATGCGCGCCGCCAAATACCTCACCGTCGTGTCGGTGCCCGCCGAATTGAAAGATAATCCGCAAGACTCGTGGACCGGTGCATTTGACTTTGCCGCGCTGGGTAAGACAGCCGACATTCTGCAGGTGATGACCTACGACCAGCACGGTCCGTGGGGATTGCCCGGGCCTGTGGCCGGACTGAATTGGGTGGAGCCGTGCATCGTCTACGCGGCGTCGGTGGTGGCGCCGAGCAAGCTGAGCCTGGGGATCCCCGCCTACGGATACGATTGGAACCTGACGGCAAAGACCGGAGTCCAGGTGTTCTGGAAAGATATTCCAGCGCTCATCGCGAAGAGCGGTGCCAAGCCCCAGTGGGACAGCGCGTCGTCATCCCCATTTTTCAACTACCAAGCGGCCGATGGATCAAATCATGTGGTTTGGTATGAGGACGAGAAAAGCATCCCGCTAAAATCGGCTCTCGACAGCGACTATACAACTGGCGGGCGTGTCGGTGTTTGCGCTGGGGTATGACGATCTGAGTTTCTGGCAGGCGCTGCGCGCCGGTGGCTTTTGACTATCTTCGCGACTTCTTCTGGGCTGTCTTCTTTTTCCCGCTTGAAGCGCTCTCCAGCAGTACTGCGACGTGCGCGATGGCTGCATTGTCCAGGTTCAATCCTTCGGGCGTCTTCGCCTTCAGACCGACGCAATTGATGTGCACCCCGAGCAACTCCGCCACGCGAGTACGAATGACGGTCGCATGAGGACCGATCTTGGGCGCGGCCAGAATCAGGCTGGAGTCGATATTGGCTACGACGTAACCGGCCTCTCGCACGCGCTTCAACGCCTCGCGCAAGAAGATGACCGAGTCAGCCCCTTTCCACTTGGGGTCCGATGGAGGAAAGAGGGCCCCAATGTCCGGCGCGGCAATTGCCCCGAGCAGTGCATCGGTGATGGCATGTAACAGAACATCGCCATCGGAGTGTCCACCCAACCCTTTGTCGTGCGCCAACGTGATGCCGCCAATCTTCAGCGGAATCCCAGGGCGAAATTCGTGCGAATCAAATCCGTAACCGATTCTCATGCAGGGACCTCGGCCACGGATTCGCACGGATTCGCACGGATCTTTTTTCTTTGATTGTCGTAGAGCAATCGGCGGAATTGCGGACGAAGGCCTACGCCGTTGAAACGGGGTTGATCCGTGGAAATCCGTGCTGATCCGTGGCTCATTTCCTTAAATAGAACTCCGCCAGTTCCATGTCTGCGGGCGTCGTGATCTTGATGTTTCTCGGTGAGCCCATGACGACGGCAACTTCGTGTCCGGAGCGTTCGGCGAGCGAGGCTTCGTCGGTGCCGGTGAAGCCGTCGGCGGCGGCTTCGTCGAAAACCTTCTTGATGACGCCATACTGGAATCCCTGGGGAGTTTGTGCCAGCACGACTCCGGCGCGGGGGATTGTGGCCTTGATGATCGCGCCTTCCGAGGTGCGTTCCACCTGCTTGATGGTATCGACGGCGGGCAGTCCAGCGATCGCGGCGCCGTATTTCTTCGCGGCTTCGATTACGTCGTGAATGATCTCGGCGGTCACCAGCGGACGGACCGCGTCGTGTACCAGCACCACGTCCTCGGGATCAGCGGAGATGGCATTGAGCGCGTGCTGAACGGACTGCTGGCGGTGCTCGCCGCCGACCACCAGTTCGATCTTCTTCTTCAGCACGTCTTTCGATTCTTTGGCGAGGCGATCGCGGAACGGGCCGATCTCATTCTCTCGCAATGCAATCCATATTTCGTTGACGGAATCAACGGCGGCGAACCGGCGCAGCGTGTGAATCAGGATGGGTGTTCCCGCCAGGTCGGTGAATTGCTTTGAGGGATGAGGCTTCTTCGTCTTCGCGTCCCTGGCGCTGGGCATGGGAGCCATACGCGTCCCGAGGCCAGCAGCCGGAATAATGACGATGACCTTCATAGCGGGCTGTAAGTATACGAGTCGGCAGAGGGAGAGTTCAAATCGGGCCGACAGCTCCTTGCTCGATGCGCCGAGGGCGAGACACCCTTCGACCAGCTCAGGGCAGGCTCTCGATACATCGGCAGGATGCCGGCGCTACGATCCGACTACGAGGTGCCCTGTTTCGTCTCCAATGGGCTCGGCGCAGGGACCGATGTCGGGCCGGGGCCGGGAACTGGGACCGGCGGCGCAGACGCTGGGACCGGCGTTGCCTGGCGCGAGTATGCGGCACGCTCGTCCCACTTGCCGAAGATCATCTTTCCGGCAGTAGTCTGCAGCACCGACGTCACCGAGACATCGATGGTCTTGCCAATCATCTTGCGCGCATTGTCGACCACGACCATGGTGCCGTCGTCGAGATAGGCGACGCCCTGGTTGTACTCCTTCCCTTCTTTCAGGATGAAGACGCGCATGGTCTCGCCGGGAAGCACGATCGGTTTCAGCGAGTTGGCTAGCTCGTTGATGTTGAGCACTTGAACGCCCTGCAACTGCGCCACCTTATTCAGGTTGAAGTCGTTGGTGATGATCTTGCCCTCGTAGAGCTTGGCCAGTTCGATCAGCTTGAGGTCGACTTCGCGGATGGCGGGGAAGTCGTCTTCCACGATCTGAATGGTGAGGGTTGCGACCTTTTGCAGGCGCTGCAGAATGTCGAGACCACGGCGTCCGCGATTGCGCTTGAGCGAGTCGGCGGAGTCAGCGACCAGTTGCAGCTCCCGCAAGACGAACTGCGGGGTGACGATGATGCCGTCGAGGAATCCGGTCTCGGCAATATCGGCGATGCGGCCGTCAATGATGACGCTGGTGTCGAGAATCTTGTAGCTTTTCTTGCCCTGCTTCTCACCACCGAAAATGCCGCCGAGAGCGGCCAGGTTCAGCAGGTCTCCCTTGTTAGCCCCAACGATGAGGCCGACGTAGGCCATGAGCAGCATGACCAGGATCTGCAAAAAGCTCTGAGTGTGACCTTCGGGAATGCTGTTGCGGATCACGAGAGCGAACAGGTAGGCGCCGCAAATTCCGAGAAAGCTTCCAATGGCAGCGCCGATCAGCCGCTTCAGGCTCACCATGCGCAACTTCCATTCGAAGACGACGATCGCCGCCCCGATCAGTGCCCCAATACCCGCATCTACATTGCGGGTCAATCCGAAGGGCTCAATGACGAAGCAAGTAACCGCTACAACGATGAGAAAAAGAAGACGTACAAGAATAAGATCCACGGTAAACCTCCCCGCGGATGCAGTTTGCCCGTATGCCCATACCACTAGGCGATGCACCCGTGCCAGTTCCTCCGCCGCCCCCGGCGGGGAACTAACCTTTCGCATGCGGGGCGCGCAAGAATTAAGGGGAATGAATGTACGCCCCGTCCCGGCCTGCTGGGGCTCGGCCGGACTACCAGAAAAGCCAACGCCAAGAGTATATACCTGCGGTCGGCGGAGAGGAAAAAACCGACGTGGATCATTCCCAGGTAGGAGAAAGCCAGCCCTCTCCTACAGGTTCTTCCCGGCTTCCTTACAGCAATGGACCCGGATCGCAAGCCGGGTTCGCGAGCATCTGATTGCAGTAATCGCGAACTGCTTGGCGGGCAGATCTAGGCCCTTTGTCATTGAGATCATCTCGGAGGAGACTATGCGAGCTTTCAGATTTGTGAACGTAGCGATTCTCTCGGCCCTGGTGGCAACTTCGGCGGCACTTTACGCCCAGGACGAAAAGCAGCAGCAGCAGGAAGACAAACCTCGGCAGGAAGAACCGAAGCGCCAAGAGGAACCCAAGCAGGCACAGGAGCCCAAACACGAAGAACAGGCTCACCCGGCAGCCCGGCAAGATGAGATGAAGGCTCCGAAGCAAGAGGAAGCAAAGCCACCCAAGGAAGAGCGGCAGGAGCCGAAACAGGAACAGAAAGAGGAGAACCGGCAGGGACGCGAAATGAAGCCTGCGCAGCAAGAAGGTCACGCCGGTCCGGCGCGTAAAAGTGCGCATATTCCGGACGAGAAATTCCGCGCGCAGTTTGGGCGGGAACACCACTTCGCGGTGCGGCGTCCAGTGATGGTAGAAGGCGCCCCGGGCTTCTTTTACGGAGGCTACTCGTTTGTGATGGTGGATGCGTGGCCGGCGGAGTGGGCCTACGATGACGATTGCTACGTGGACTATATCGACGGCGAGTACTTCCTGTTTGATGTGAGGCATCCGGGAGTACGCATCGCGCTCATGGTCGTGGAGTAACACGCGATGAATTGAGCGGAGCATTGGCCCTCTTTGAACAGCTTTGACTGAAGTTGCTCAAAGTGGGCCACTTCGTTTTTGGGGCGGCAATATCGATCCGGCTGCCCTGCTAAACTTTCCTCATGAAAGCCCTGATTCTCTCCAGCCTCTCGGGACCTGACGCGCTCAAAGTTCAAGATGCATCCGATCCCCAACCGAAGGCGGGTCAAACCGTGGTTCGCGTCGGCGCGGGAGGATTGAATTTTGCCGACGTGATGACCACGAAGGGAGGATACCCGGGAACGCCTCCGCCTCCGCTGATTGTGGGTCGCGAGTTCTCTGGGGTCGAAGAGAGCAGCGGGCGGCGCGTGATGGGATACGCGCAGTGGGGCGCTTTCGCCGAGAAGACCGCGGCGTATTCGAACATGTTGTGGGATATTCCGGATCGCTGGACCGACGAGCAGGCGGCTGCATTTCCGGTGAACTACTTTACGGCCTACTTGGGATACTGGCAGGCTGGCATGACAGAGGCCGCACCAGTGGGAAAGACGCATCGGGCGCTGATTCACGCCGTTGCAGGTGGGGTTGGCACGGCGGCGGTGCAGATCGGGAAACTGCTCGGAGTGGACATGTACGGGACATCGTCGTCGGATGAAAAGCTGGCGCGGGTGAAAGAGCTTGGATTGCAGCACGGCATCAACTACAAGCAACGCGACTATGAAGAGACGGTGAAGAACCTGACTCACGGCGAGGGCGTCGATGCAGTCTTCGAGATGCTGGGCGGAGAGCATACGGCCAAGAGCCTGCGCTGTCTGCGCGACTTTGGACGAGTGATTCAGTACGGGACCGCAACGGGCAAGCAGCCGCAACTCGATGTGCGCGCCTTGTACGCGAAGTCGGCGAGCGTGCAGGGGCTATGGCTGACGTATTTGTCGCAGAAGGCGGAGATCATGGGTCCAGCGTGGAAGCGGCTTTCGGCATGGATCGCGGAGGGAAAACTGGTTCCGCAAATCGGGCAGGTCTTTCCGCTGGAGCGCGCGGTGGAAGCGTTCAAGCTGCTGCAGGATGGGAAGAACTATGGGAAGGTTGTGCTGAAGATCGCGTAAGTGGTGCGGTGAACGTTTGCCTTCTGTACGGCGGCTTCTGGTTCTTCAGGATTCGTCACTCTTCATTCTCCTCATTCATTCTCTTCGAACACCCACGTTTCACTCACCAGGAAATTCGCCACGGAACACAGTGTGATGGCAATCGCATTGGCGTGCAGATAATTCATGTGGCCCTGACCGACCATCAGTTTCATCAGGGCAAGATTCCCGACTAGGGAGACTCCTCCGTTGGAGAAATTGAAACACAGGAGTCTCACGAGGGATCTTCGCCACGAGCGCTGGGCGCGATCTGCCCAGGTGAATTGTTCGTGCCAGACAAAGTTGTGAACGACGGCGGCCTCGACGGCGATGGCGGTGGCGAAGAGGTAGTGGAAGTGCAAAACGCCGTTGAGGAAGAACAAGGCGGCGAACTGGATTACGATTCCCATGCCGCCGACCAGGTTGAACTTGCACCAGCGAACCAGCGTGGAGGGCGGCGCGGCGTTTGCGTTCCTGCTGATCTTCATTGCGGGATCCTTTCTTCGCGATAGAGCCGGATCGTGTTTTGCAGAGTGAAGACGACGACCATGAGTCCCATGCCAATGAGGCCGATGGCGCCACCGATGTCGAACAAGCGATAGGCCCCGCCCAGGATGTGCACCGTCGGTTTCCAGAAGAGGGCTAGATTTCCGATGGCGAGCAGGATGCGCAGTTCGGTTGGTCCGAAGCGCCAGAACGAGATGCGGAACTCTCCGAGCGCGTGCGTCGCAAGATACGACTGGATGGAGAGCATCAGGAACCCGATGAGCAGGCCGATGGCGATTGCGGGATGCATGTATCCCGAGAGGGCGAGACCGCCCATGAGGGCGAGGGCGCCGAAGCTGTCGACCATGTGGTCGACGTAGAAGCCGTAACGGGGACGCTGGCGTTGGCGAACGCGGGCAAGGGTGCCGTCGAGCGAATCTCCGAGCCAGTTGAGGACGAGGCAGGCGATGACGGCGATCAGGGCGTAGCGGTTCCAAGCCGCGAGGGCGTAGAAGACACCGGCAGTGATTTGGGCGGCAAGGCCGAGTGCCGTGAGGTGGTCGGGGCCGATGGAATCGGGAGTGCAGGCGGCCAGCCAGAGCAATGTGCGCCTTTCGGCGGCAGCGACCCAGCTTTCCTGGACGCGGCGCATTTCGGGGAAGGGGCGGGTGCGGCGCATTTCGAGCAAGACTCGGGGATTGGTCTGCTCACAGAATTCGGTCATGGTTTCGAAAATGGGAGTTGCCATCGTGGCCTCCGGGGCTGACGCGAACAAAGGTCGCGCAGATTGCGGCAATGGACAATGCACGCGGGGTCAAGCGGGGATCAAACGAAGATCAGGCGGTAAACGCTTGAAAATATGAGAGCTGTTCGTCGATATCAAACGGGCGGAGAGAAGTTCTTTGGACATTCTGGGGCTTTGATTCCGGGTCCAGGTCAAGGCGGCGGGCGAGACGCCCGCAGGACAGCCGCCAGAGCGATGTCGAAGGGACGGCGGCGCTACCTTGCTTCTCGAATGGATGCTGCCAATGTTTCGACGGACCACGCGATCTGGTCCTGTGTGATTACCGCTGGGGGGGCAAGAAGAAGATGGTCGCCGCTGGTGCCGTCGACACTGCCTTGCATGGGGTAGACGAGGAGGCCTCGTTTCATGGCGGCCGCCCCGACTCGTCCCGAGTAATTCTGATCGGGCGGGAAAGGGCGCTTGGTCGATTTGTCGGCAACGAATTCCACGGCCCAGAGCAGGCCGATTCCGCGGACGTCACCAACAGCGTCTTGGGTGCGCAAGGTTTCTAGCGCTTGCTTGAAGTACCTGGCTGGAGTTCCGGGATTGGTGGAGTCGGCGGCGTTCACTAGATTCTTCGACTGCAGGTGGCGCAGGACTGCGCGTCCGGCGGCCAGTGAAATAGGATGCGCGTTATAGGTGAAGCCGTGCAGAAACGCGCCGGAGCCGGTGGCGATCGCGTCGACCACTTTTTTGCTGACGATGACGGCGCCGAGCGGCGCGTATCCGCTGGAAAGCCCTTTGGCGGTAACGAGGATGTCGGGCGCAAGAGCGCTGTGTTCGACGGCGAAGTTGCGGCCAGTGCGCCCCATGCCCGTCATGACTTCATCAGCGATGAGAAGCACGCCGTTCTTTCGGCAGGTTTCCGCGATCGATTGCAGGTATCCCGGTGGGGGAACCACTGCACCTAACGTGGCGCCGCTGACGGGTTCGAAGATAAATGCGGCGGCCTCGCCGTTGCTGGCTTCGATGGCATGCTCGAGTTCCGCGGCGTATTGCTGGCCACAGTTGCGGCAGCCGTCGGTGCAATCGAAGTCGCAACGGTAGCAGTAAGGCATGCCTATGTGCGCGAACTCGCGCACCATGGGCAGATAGATTTCGCGGCGGCGCTTGTTGCCTGACACTGACAGAGCGCCCAGCGTGGAGCCGTGATAGCTCTGCTGGCGGCTGATGATTTGATAGCGGGCAGATTGTCCGATTTCAACCTGGTACTGGCGGGCCAGTTTCAGCGCAGTCTCAATCGATTCCGATCCGCCGCAGGTGAAGTAGACGGCGCCACCTTGGAAATGATCCCCGGCAAACGCGAGTAGCTCTTGCGCGTACTCTTCAGCGACCGGCGTGGTGAACTGGCTGGTGTGAACGAATTCGAGTTTTGCGGCCTGTTCGGCCATGGCGGCCGAGATTTCGGAGACGCCGTGACCGATGAAGTTGACGGCGGCGGATCCGGCCAGATCGAGATACTTGTTTCCGTTGGCGTCCCATAGGTAGACGCCTTCCCCGCGGACGGCTGCGGGGAAATCTTTGCGGAACGATCGGCGGAGAACCGCGGAGCGCGCGGCGATGGTGGTCGATTGGGTCACGTCTGAATTATCGCATTGGAATTGTCATACCTTCGAACGAAGTGCGTCGATTGTCCCACCTTTTGCTCGCACGAATCATCTAAAGACATAGGACCAGACCTTAACGCGTCCGTATGACTTGTGGCGACACGTAGAGTTGTGACTTTGGCAGGAGCTTGTCATGAACAAATATCGATTCATAGCAAATGCAATATTGAGTTTTGCAATCTGGATGTGCGGCGCGCGCGACGCTTTTAGCGCAGCAAACTTCTGAGGGTGGGGTTCCGGCGCACATGATTGTGACCGTCGAGCCGCATCATGGTTCCGATGTGCCAGTGGTAAACCGCGAAGACGTGATGGTGTATGAGGGCAAGGATCGTGACAAAGTCACCGAATGGATCCCCGCTCAGGGCGATCACGCCGATCTTGAGTTCTTCGTCCTGCTCGACGATGGGTCGGATGCCAATATTGGGATTCTGTTGGACGACATTCGAAAGTTCATCAACCAACAACCGACATCGGCCAAGATCGGGATCGCGTACATGCAGAACGGCATCGCCAAGATCGAACAGAATCTGACGAACGATCATGCGCAGGCGGCGAAGGCGATCCGGTTGCCGATGGGAATCCGCGGCGCGAATGGCAGTCCGTATTTTTCACTAAGCGATCTGATCAAAAAGTGGCCGGCCACCACCGCGCGACGGGAGATCGTGATGATCTCTGATGGCATCGACGAGTATTACGGTACCGGGGATTTACAGGATCCGTATCTGGAGCAGGCAATCGCTGACGCGGAGCGCGCTGGGATTCTCGTGTCTGCGATTTACACGCCGGGAGTCGGCCACTACGCCCACAGCTACTGGCAGAACTATTGGGGACAACTCTACCTGGCACAGATGGCCGAGAGAACTGGCGGCGAAGCCTATTACATCGGGTTCACGCAGGCTCCGGTTTCGCTGACTCCGTACCTCGATGATCTCGCGCATCGGCTGGGCCATCAGTATTTTCTGACGTTTCTTGCCAAGCCACCGAAGAAGGCGGAGCTGGTTCCAGTCAAGCTCCGGACTGAGTTGCCGAATGTCGACCTGGTGTCGGCGGATCGAGCGTACGTTTCACCAGAAGCAAAATAACAGTTGAAACCCGTTTCGGTACTGGGGACGGGAGTGTCCATTCCACAACTGTTTGGCGGTTTGAGATTCCGATAAGATTGAACGTTCTTATCGGATCTCAATGACGAAATTGCTTCGTTTCTTCCGGCCGTCGCACCAGCACACGGCATTTTCAGCGACGCTGCTGCTGATGACCACGGTGATGCTGTCGCGCGTGATTGGCTATGCGCGCGAGGCGTACATCGCTTATGCCTTCGGCGCCGGATCGCAGACGGATGCCTATGTAGCCGCCTTCACGCTTCCCGATTTTCTCAACTACATTGTGGCTGGGGGCGCGGCCTCGATCACTTTCATCTCGATTTACACCCGGTTCCTGGCTGAGAAGCGCGACGCCGATGCGCAGAAGACGTTCTCCATCATCATTACAGTAATGACGGCGGTGCTGCTGGTGGGTACGGTCGCAACAGAAATTTTCGCGCCGCAGTTTGTGCGCTGGTTCGTCAAAGGATTCAAGCCGGAGCAGATCGAACTGTGTATCCATCTGACGCGAATTCTGCTGCCGGCGCAGATCTTCTTTTATGTGGGCGGAGTGGTGTCGGCGGTGCTCCTCTCGCACCGGCTGTTTCTGCTGCCGGCGTTCGGGCCTCTTATCTATAACGTGTTCATCATTCTTGGCGGGGTGGTGGGCGGACGGCATTTCGGAATTGCTGCGCTGGCCTATGGAGCGCTGGTGGGAAGCGTGGCCGGTCCGTTTCTGGCGAGCGTGATTGGAGCGGCCCGCATTGGAACCGGGTACAAGCCATCGTTTGATGTGACGAACCCGGCGTTCCGCGAATGGGTGCGGTTGTCGGTGCCGCTAATGCTGGGCGTGTCGCTGGTAACGGCCGATGATTGGATCCTGCGACACTATGCAGCCAGCGGCGTGGGCGATATTGCCCGCCTCAATTATGCAAAGCGGCTGTTTGCGGTGCCGATCGCGGTGTTGGGACAGGCCACGGGACAGGCATCCCTGCCATTTTTTGCGCGCCTGTTCAACGAGAAACGCCTGAAGGATTTTGCCGCCACGGTGAACGATTCGGTGTATCGGGTCTCGGCGGCATCGTTTCTGGCGACCGGCTGGATGATGGCGGCGGCTGTGCCGTTGATCGATTTGGTATACCGGCGCGGCAAGTTTCTGTTTGCCGACACGCAGGCTACTGGAATTTATTTTTTCTGGTTCTCGGTTTCGCTGGCACTGTGGGCGGCGCAGGGACTGTATGCGCGGGCGTTCTACGCCGCCGGCGACACGCTAACTCCGATGGTGGCGGTCAGCGTGATTACGGCGGCGTCGCTGCCGGTGTATTCCATTCTCTTTCATGCGTTCGGCGTGGTGGGGCTGGCGTGGGCGTCGGATATTGGAATTGGAGTGAATCTGCTGGCCCTGGCCTTGCTGCTGCATCGCAAGAAACTGGTTCCTCTTGGGGAGTTGCGTTGGGGAGAGTTAGGAAAAGCCGCGATCACTGCGGTGATCGCCGGCGGCATCAGCTTTGAGGTTGCGAAGATCGTGCCGATCACGCCGGGTCATGGCAGCCGCGTGGCGGATCTTTCGCAGTTAGCCCTGGTCTCAGTCACGTGGGCCGCGGCTGTCGCAGCGGGCTTGTGGCTGCTGCGCTCGGAGTTGCCAGGAGATCTGCGGAGGCGCAAGGGTGCGGTCTACCCGGTGGTAGCGCAGGGAGAGAGTAAAGAAATTTCGGAGGCGGGCACGCAGCCTTAGGTCAGGTCTTAGGACTTGAGTCCTCGGGTTTGGTCTCAGGCCTGACGTCCGAGGAGAGCTCGTTGGGCTATACTCTTTTTCCGGAGCCGCATTATGACCACCGCCGTAAAGCCTGTTTCGATCCAAACTCTCGTCGAAGGATTGCGGCAATTGCCCGAGTCTTCATTTGGGCCGACCGAGCCGATTCGACGGTTTCTGCAGGAGACACCCGTCAACGCTGATTCGCTCGCTCCTTTCTTGAATTGGGACCGGCAACACTACACTCGCAATCTGATCGACCGCACTCCGCTGTACGAACTGATGGCCATTTGCTGGGAAGTCGGGCAGGCCAGCTCAGTGCACAATCATCGCGACCAGAATTGTTGGATGGCCGTCCCCATGGGGCGCTTGCAGGTGGAGAACTTTCATCTGGTGCGCCAAGATCTGCAAGGTGGAAGCTGTTGCCTTGAACCGACCAATACTGTTGAGATGAACATTTCCCAGCCGTGCGCGGTGGATCCCGCCGATCCGGTGCATCGGGTGGTGAATCCCAAGGAATTCAACCAGCGTGCGGTCAGCCTGCACGTGTACTCGCGCCCCTTCGATACCTGCGTGGTCTATTCGCCAGAGCAGGGGACGTGCGGGGAAATCAAGCTGCATTTCAACACGGAATACGGAAAACCGAAGTAACTGCGTCGAGCCTTCGATCGCTAGGTGATCCGCCGTTCTCTCGCTAACATTTTCATAGGGAGTTGCGATGAGGCAGTGGCTTGGATTGCTGACGGCGGGTCTTGCTTTAGTTTTGGGCGGTTCTTACGCATGGGTGCACCGGAATCATGTGGCAAATGCGGTGGCGGTGCCAGCCGCGGTGCCTTCCACGACCCAGCCGAACTATGCGGAAGTGCGCGACGCGCAGAAGGCAGTCACCATAGCGGGCCCTCTGGCCGATTACATGTCGAGCCAGAACGGTTCCAAGCAAGAATCGTCCAAAGTTGAGACCCTTGCGACGATTGCGTACAAACCAGCCGCATCCGATCATGTGGGAGGGTCTCCGGTCGGAACCAGCAACCCGATTTTGCACCAGACGTTTCGCGTTGCCGGGATTGTGAACCTGCCGTTTGAAGTGCCGGCGCACGCGTCCAATCCGCAACTGCGAGGGACCTATCGATCGTTTGTGAAGCGCGAGGGGACACTCGCGAGCGATGCCGCTGCGGACGTGGAATTTCTCTTGTTGAACGAACCGCAGTACGCCGAATTTCTCAGCGGGCGTGGGGGCGAGGCGGTATTCTCCGCCGAAGATTCGCATTCGCAGGAAGTAAACACCGGGCTGCCACCCACGCTTGCTCAAGCCGCGAAATATCATCTAGTCTTCCGCAACAACTCCCGCGACCATGTGAAGAAAGTGGTCGAGGCCGACTTCCGCATCGACTTCTAGCGGCTTTTCTGCTGCTACACTAAACGGGTTGCCCCCGCGTAAGAAATCACCGGACCAAGCCCCCGCAGCGGTACCTTCGAACGGGAAGACGGCGAAGGCGAAAGCCATGGCCGGCGCGGCATCTCATCCGTCAACGGCTACAGGGCGCGTCTATCTGATCGACACCATGTCGTTCATCTTCCGCGCCTATCATGCGATGGCGCGGCAGCGGCCTATGTCGACCAAGACCGGGCTGCCGACGGCTGCGATTTATGTCTTCGTAAACATGTTGCGCAAGCTGCGCGACGATTTTTCTCCGGAGTATTTGGCGGCGGTGTTCGATGTGGCCGGACCTACGTTCCGCGACGAGCAGGCCGAAGCGGTCACCAGCATCCGGAAGTTCGACATCAAGACGCAGACGTTTACCGAGATCGAGTACAAGGGGTACAAAGCGAACCGCAAGGCGATGCCGGAGGACCTGGTGCAGCAGGTCCCGTACATTCGGCGGGCACTGGAGGCGTACCGGATTCCGATCCTGGAAGTCGTGCGATTCGAGGCCGATGATGTGATCGGCACGCTGGCTCGCAAGGCGGCCGAGGCTTCGCATCTGGTGTACGTCGTTTCCAGCGACAAAGACATGATGCAGCTGGTGAACGACAAAGTGCAGATCCTGAATCCGCCGAAGGATAATTTGATCTGCGATGCGGCAAAGGTTGAAGAGATTCTCGGCGTACCGCCGGAGCGCGTGATCGACGTGATGGCGCTGCGCGGCGACGCAATCGACAACATTCCCGGAGCGCCGGGGATCGGTGACAAAGGGTCGGTGGAAATCATCAAGCGCTTTGGCACCGTCGAACAGGCGTTGGAGCGCGCTGCCGAGGTCGAGAGAAAGACCTACCGCGAGTCGCTGCAGAACAATCGCGACACGATCCTGTTCAGCAAAAGCATGGCGACCATCGATACCAATGTGCCGATCGAACTGGATGTGGCATCTATGCGGGCCGGTGAGCCCAATGTGGAGGACCTGCGCGCGCTCTTTACCGAGCTGGAATTTACGTCGCTGTTAAAGGAACTGTTGCCTGTGGTCGAGGTCAGCGAGACCCACTACACCGAAGCGAAATCAGCGGCTGATGTCGAGAACGTTGTGAAAGCGATCGAAGCCGGCGCTGCGCTGGCTTTCGCAGTGGAGCATGAAGAGCCGGCTGTCGCGACAGAAGAAGAGGAGAAAGAAGAAGAGGCGCCGGACGCGCAGATGTCGTTCATGGGCGGCATGGCCATGGCGATTGCCGCGCCGCCCGAGCCTGCCTCCCGTCGCGTTGCGATCTCTGCGGCGGCTGGAACCGCGACCATCGTCAAGCTCGATTCCGGTGACGCAGCTGAGAAATTGCGGTCGCTGCTGAAGAAATCTGACGTGCCTATCGCTGTGCACGATTACAAGGCAGCGATTCACGCGCTCGATCCGCTTGGAATTCAGCTGACAGGGATTCGTCATGATCCGATGCTGTACTCCTACCTGCTGGATCCGACGTACTCATCGCACCGGCTGGCGGATGTCGCCTTACGGCGGTTCAACCTGAAACTGGCGGAGCAGCTTGCCGAATCTGCGGACATCACCGGAAGGCTGGCGAGTGCGCTGCGCGCCGAGGTCGAGCAGGCCGGGCTGCTCAAGCTTTACGAAGAGATGGATCTGCCGCTGGTGCCGGTATTGACTCGCATGGAACAGGCCGGGGTGAAGATCGACACGGCTGCACTCTCGCAAATGTCGGGCGAACTGGAACGCGAGATCGGCACCAAGGCGAAAGAAATCTACGAAGTGGCGGGCATGGAATTCAACGTCGGCTCGCCGAAACAACTGGGCGACGTTCTATTTAATCGCATGAACCTGCCCAAGCCCGTGAAGTACGGCAAGGGACGAACGATTTCGACTGCGGTCGACGTGCTCGAAGAGCTTGCCGAGAACCATCCCATTGCGCGCATGGTGCTCGACTACCGGCAGCTGACGAAGCTGAAGTCGACGTACGTCGATGCGCTGCCGGCACTCATCAATCCCGCGACTGGACGGTTGCACACCACCTTCGGGCAGACCGGAACTGCGACCGGGCGGCTGTCGTCGGCAAATCCGAACCTGCAGAATATTCCGATTCGCACCGAGTTGGGACGCGGAATCCGTGCGGCCTTCATTGCAGAACCGGGCCACGTACTCTTGACAGCTGATTATTCACAGATTGAGTTGCGGCTGCTGGCTCACTTCTCGCACGATGCGTTGCTGGTGGAAGCTTACCGGCGCGGCGACGACGTACACACGCTGACTGCGTCGCAGGTGTTCGGCGTACCGCCGCTGATGGTGACGCCCGATCATCGACGGCAGGCCAAGGTGGTGAATTTCGGCATTGTCTATGGACTGTCAGCGTTCGGACTTTCACAAAACCTTGGCATAGAGCCTTCGGAGGCGAAGCAGTTCATTGCCGCTTACTTTGAAAAGTACAGCGGAGTGCGCGCATTCATCGACAAGACTCTCGAAGAGGCGCGGCGCGACATGAAAGTGAAAACCTTGTTCGGGCGGGTGCGGCCGATCCCCGACATCAACAGCAAGAACGCCAACCAGCGTGGATTCGCCGAGCGCACGGCTGTCAACACGCCGCTGCAAGGGACGGCAGCAGACTTGATCAAGATTGCGATGATCCGCATCGACGCGGCGCTGCGCGAGCGCGGGATGAAATCGCGGATGACCCTTCAGGTGCACGACGAATTAGTCTTCGAAGTTCCGGAGAACGAAGTAGAGGTCATGCAGCCGCTGGTGCGCGAGCACATGGAGAAGGTCCACGCCCTGGCAGTGCCCCTGCAGGTGGATATGGGCGTGGGCGCGAACTGGAGAGATCTGGAGTAGCATCCTCAAGTCCAATTGTCATCCTGAGGCCCGCGATTTTTGCGGGCTGAAGGATCTGTGCATGCCGCTGAGGATTGCATGGGTCCTTCGCTTCGCTCAGGATGACAGAGCGTGAATTGTCCAGCCAGTAGTGTAGAATTGTTGAGTGAACCCCTCCGCTGGTTGACGGCATGGAAGCCGTCGCACCTTCGGATTCCTTCCTCGTCGGGACGTGGCTCAGCCTGGTAGAGCACTCGCTTGGGGTGCGAGGGGTCGGCAGTTCAAATCTGCCCGTCCCGACCATTCATACCAAGCATGCCTTTCCACTCAGAATCCTGTTCCCTGCATTCCGAGTAATGGCGACGTTTCGACAATTGACACTCAGCTCGGCCCGTTCAACGTCGTCCTGCGCGGATTACTTTCGGACATGCACTGAGGTAACTAAGTTCAGGTAACCCATTGACAAGTTACGGTGCTACTGTTCAGGCATGAAAAGGACGCCGAAGAAGCAAGGCTCCCGCAGTTCAAGAACGGCTCTCCTTCACGACCTAAGAGTCAATAACCGCCAAGAGTCATTCGAGCTACTGGAGAACAGTTACCAGTTCTGATTGCAGTGCCCCTCGCATGAGGTGAGGCTCGCAATGCCTTCGCCATCAACGGAAACAGAAGGCCGACGCTGCCCAAAGTGCGGACGAGAACTGAAGCACAAAGCTCTCAACTACTGGCGCGACATGACTACAGACACGTGTACTCCCGCAGATACAGTATGGGTTTGCATGTGGTGCAATAGCACGTACCCGGGTGAGTCATACGCAAAGCCCTCGTGGTGGTCCTGTTGAAAGAGTTCGCTCGGCTTCGCCGAATCTGCGATTGCCGTCTGCCAATTTCCTCTTGGACTTGTTCTACTTAACGCCGATCACCATCGAGTCCGGGCCGACCAGGTGTTCTACGCGAGTTTCGCGGAAGCCTGCTTCTTTCATCCACTGGGCGCAGTCGGCGCCGGTGTAGTCGAAGCCGTCGGCGGTTTCGACCAGCATATTCAGGCTCATCAGCAAGCCGAATGCATTCTCGCGGCGATCGTCGTCAATGATGCTTTCGTAGACGATAAACGCGCCGCCCTCGGGCAGGGCTTCGTAGGCTTTGCGCACGAGCATTTGTTTCATCTCGAGGCCCCAGTCGTGCAGGATGTGTCCCATCATGATCACGTCGGCTTTGGGCAAGGGCTGGTCGATGAAACTGCCGGGGGCAAATTTCACGCGGCCGGAGAGTCCGTTGGCCTCGATGTATTCTTCGAAGATCGGTCCTACCTCCGGCAAATCAAAGCCAGTTCCTTCGAGATGCGGATTCGCCAATGCCACTTGCGTGATCAGGTCTCCTTGAGCTGTTCCCACGTCGACGGCGGTGTGATATTTGCTCCAAGGGAATTGGCGTGCGATTGCCAGGTTGGCGCCGCGGCTCACTCCCGTCATGGCTTTCAGGAACTCTTTCAGCCGGGCCGGATCGGAGTAGAGGGCCACGAAAGGGTTGGGACCGCCGTCTTTGGTTTCGTTTTGAGGAAGTCCAGTTCGCAGCGCGGTAGTGAGATGGCTCCAAAAGGGATAGAGCCGGTGGTTGGCCATTTCCAGAATGCCGCCAATATAGGACGGTTTGCGCTTGTCGAGGAAGAAGTCGGTGCTGGGCGTGTTGTAGTAGCGGCCGTCGCGGCGTTCGAGAAATTTCAGCGACACCAGCGCATCAAAGAAATCACGCGCCGATCGCGGATGCAGGCCGAGGCGGCCCTGCAGCGTTTCAAGATCCTCGGGATGCTTGGCGAGTTCAGTGAAGAGCTCCATCTCGACGGCACTTAGAAGTGTCTTGGAAGCCCAGAATCCCAGGCCCACCTGCAGGATGTGATCGGGTCGTGCCTCGCTCATGCGCGTTTCTTCCTCCGGACGATCGTGCAGTATACCAGCCCGGTTCGCGAGAGTGTTCGACCCGTGTGATTCCAAGCGCATCGCCATGTCTGCGGCCGTGAGTACAATCGGGCCAGAGGGCGACTCAAATGAGGGAGCTGGCTGACGTCCTTAGCGGCTTTGACACTCGTATCAACGGTCTTCTGCGGGACACCTGGAAGTTCACTCTTTCACTCAACAACATCATTACCTATAGCCCGGTGACCTGGAACCACAAAGGGCTCGACTCGATGCCGTTCTCGCGGGCGATGTTGCAGCTTGAGGACGAGTTGAAGGCCCTGTCGAGATCTGTCCTTGACGCCCAAGTAGATCCGAACATACCCGCGCTGGAGCGGCTGTATGAAAAGGTTGAGCCCGCTTTCCGGGTCATTCTCGATGAGAAGGGTGGCCAGCTTCGACTGGCGGCGGATGCGATCAGCCTTTATCTCGAACAGCAACAAGTTCTGATCTTTACCTACACCGGGAAGACTCCACTCGTTTTGCGGTCGGCTTATCAAGATATTTTCCTCCGTCAACTGGCCAGCCAAATTCTGGTGAGCCACCCGTTTCTCACGAAGGAGTCGCTGGAGCGCGCGGGCCCGGAGTTGAAGGAGTACGCGGAGGATTTCTTACGGTCGCTGCAGCGAATGTTCCGGATCGACATCGAACGAATCATCAGCGACTATCACGCCTTGCTCGTGGACATCCACGAGAGCCTCTGCACGCAGCCGATCCGCGTGCCGACCTACAGAGGGATCTCGCCCCGACGGGTTGCGCGCATGAATGTGGGCGTGGCGTCGAGCTTCATCGGGGAGATGCGCGAAATGCCGGAACTCGACGACGAGCAGCGAGCCCAGGTCTTGCGGCTGCGTGATGCGGACGGAAAGGGTGAGACGGCTCTATATCGCAGGCTGGCCGCATCGCCGGACTGGGGCGCTGAACTGGGCCACGTGGTGGCATTCATGCATCAGCTGAATCAGGATCCGCTCACCAAGTACGAAGTTTTTGAAGCGGGAGCGCAGGGTGAGCTCGAGCCGGTCGAGATTGAAGAGGCGAAGAGCGCGCAAGTGATCGACCAGGAGAAAAATGTGGCGCGGCTTCGCACTTTGCTCACGGCCTTCGTGAAAGGAAGCCACATGCCGTTCACTCTTCTCGAAGGGGAAGGTGGTGTCGGCAAGACGCTCTCGCTGCAGGCACTCGTCCGTGAAATTGAAGGTTTGAAACTCGTGCTGATCTCGTCAGACCATCTGGGACAGATTCGAGAGTACGCACAACGCATGGCGGAGGGGCCGTGGCGGACGGTGCTCTATGTGGACGACATGACCTTCGATCCACGGCACTACGAGAATTTTAAGATCGGCACGCAAGGCATGAAGCGGTTCTACGACAACGTCACTGTCATGGCGTCAGCCAATCCATCGGCGTTGGCGCATCTTCCGCCGGAGGTGTTGCGCCGGTGGCCGATCCGAATCAAGTACGAGCGGCCAAATCTGGCCCGCGCGGCGACGTTGCGCAAGGTGCTGCAGGCAAATTGCGAACGCGTGGGGATGGAGTACGATCCCGGTTTGGCAACGGCGTTTCGAAAGCAGCACGCAAGCACGCTCAAAACTTTGCCGCCGTCTGCAGTCTATGACTTTCTGCAGGAAGTAAAGCTGACGCGAGAGTTGTAGGCGGCCGTTCCCGTGAAGCCGGCCCTTCATCCGCCATCTGTGCTAACGGGATCGTGATCCGTTGCGGGCCCGTTGACCTAGGAATAGCATGGCTTGGGGGTTCGTGTGCTGCAAGCTATCTCCCAGTACGAGATCCGTCGCAAGGTCGGCGAGGGCGGCATGGGTGTTGTCTTCGAAGGCTGGGACTCACGCCTCGGACGCCATGTTGCCATCAAGACTCTGCGCGGGGCGACCGAGAGCGCCGAGGCTAAGATCCGGTTGTGGAGCGAAGCGCGATCGTTGGCGCGCGTGAGTCATCCTGGAGTCTGTCAGATTTTTGATGTGCTTGAGCAAGGCCCTGACCTCTACCTGGTGCTGGAGTTTCTGGAAGGCCGCTCGTTGGCGGATCGCCTGGGATCGGGGGCGATGAACGCGGCGGAGGCAATCAAGATCGAGCGCCAGGTGCTGGAGGCGCTGGAAGCGCTGCACTCGCTGGGGATCGTGCACCGCGACCTGAAGCCGTCGAACGTTTTCCTGACCCCACACGGCGTCAAGCTGTTGGACTTTGGACTGGCACGCACGAACCCAGTCGCGACAGAGGTGAGTCAAGCGGAAACCGCTACAGCGCTCACAGCTCCGGGCTTCATTGTCGGTACTCCGCAGTACATGGCGCCGGAACAGGCACGAGGCATCGCGGTGGGTCCGGCGGCGGACATTTTTGCAGCGGGATGCATTCTCTACGAGATGCTTGCGGGCAAGCGAGCCTTCGACGGCGCTTCGGCGGTCGATATCCTCTATTCGGTGCTTCATCACGATCCTCCGCCGCTGAGTGGATCGCGCGAGATCGAGGCGCTGGAGCGGGTGATTCGGCGAGCCATCGCGAAGCGTCCAGACGATCGCTATCTCACTGCGAGCATCATGCTTGAAGAGCTGAATGCCGTCCCGGCGGCAAGCAGCAATGCGGTGCGGCCGAAGGTTTCCACGGTAACGCGATTAATCGCTCTTCCATTTCGCTGGCTGAAAGAGGACGAGGAAACCGCATTTCTCGCGCACAGCCTGCCCGATGCAATCAGCAATTCGCTCTCCGGAATCGATCATCTGATCGTGCGCTCGAGCATGCTGGCCACCCGGTTCGCGGCCACGGCAGATTTAAGGCAAATCGCCACCGACGCCGGCGTGGACGCCATTCTCGCGGGCTCGCTGATGCGCATTGGCAACCGCTTACGCCTGACGTGCCAGTTGGTCGAGGCACCCAGCGGAACTGTGCTCTGGTCAGAGACACTGAATTCTCCACTGCAAGACCTGTTCACGATTGAGGAAGAGCTCTGCAAGAAGATCGTGCAGGCCTTGTTGTTGCCTCTCACGGAGCGGGAACGTGACATTCTGGGACGGGACGTTCCGCGCAATCCCAAAGCTTACGAGTGCTACCTTCGTGCCAACCAGATTGCATCAGTCCGCTCGATCGATAGCATGAAGCGTGCGCGCACACTCTATCTTCAATGTCTGGACGCTGACCCGGATTACGCTCCCGCTTGGGCACAACTCGCGAGGACCAAGCGCTTCATCGAAAAATTTGGAGAGATCGCGGACCAGCACTTTCCCTCGGCAGATGATGCCTTCCAAAGAGCGTTCGCTCTCAACCCGGATCTGGCCATCGCGCACAACCTCTACACGCCGGTTCAGTGCGATCAGGGACAGGCCGCTACGGCAATGCACCGGTTGCTGACGCGCGCCTGTTTTCGCCGCAACGATCCGGACTTATTTGCCGGACTGGTGCAGGCGTGCCGGTATTGTGGCGAACTGCAGGCTTCGGTCGCCGCGCATGAGCGTGCGCAAAGCCTCGATCCGAATATTCTCACTAGCGTCCCGCACACGTATTTCCTCCTCGGAGAATACGAAAAGTCTTTGGCTTGCTATGGGACAAAGGTTGGCTTCTATCTGGACTGTGCGGCGCTCGTGGCCATGGGCGATCGCGACGAGGCTCTATCCCGGCTGCGAAGCCGCGAGGATTCGGGGAGCGCGTCCGGCGGGATCCGAGCGATCATGCAGTCCCTACGCTACTATCTTGAGGGCAATTTTGCGGAATGCCTCAAAGCCATCGACGCTGGGGAGTCGCACGCTAAAACAGACCCCGAGAGTTTTCTGTACATGGCACGACAGCTCGCCATGATCCAACAGCCTGAGCGAGCCATTCGGGCTCTCTACCATGTGATTGAAAGGGGATTTGTCTGCGCTTCGGCGATTGAAAGTGATCCTTGCTTTGCCGGCCTGCGCTCGTCGCCCGGTTACGATGAGTTGCTGGCATTGGCGCGCACGAAGCGCCGGGAAGCTCACCAGATATTTCTCGATGCTGGTGGGCCGGAGCTTCTGAGTGTCAGTGCAGGGAATGAAGCACGCGCGTAGAGGACGGACATTCTTTGTCAGCCAGGTTACGGTATCAGCCCGACGCTTCGAGTTCCTCGGCGATCGCAAGCATCTTTGTAACGCTGTTCCAGTTGCGGGCAGTGCCCGTCGTCTGTAACAACTTCTCAACTCTCGACCACGGCAGTTTGGATTTACCCGCGCCGTCGGGGAAGTAGATGTACAGCTCGCGGCCCTTGAGATGGATTTCCTCGGGATAGGACTTGAAGCTGAGGAGCGTGGTGCGCGCGTCGGGGCCGGCCTCGGTGGCGAGGAAGGTGACCAGAATTTTGCCGGGCTCAAGGTCGCGGCGGCTCGCGAATGGGCTGGCCGCGATGGCCTCCCTCAGTTCAGCGGTCGTGCGGAGAATGACGTCGGGTCGGCACTTGAAGGTGTGCTCGATTGCACTCTGAATCTTCTTCGCCAACGCAACCGAGTTTTTCTCTTTTGTTCGGAAGATTACGTTGCCGCTCTGAACGTAGGTGCGCGGGTCTTCGAGTTTGAGGGACTCGTAGAGCGCGCGCAGGTCATCCATTCTTATCTTGTTGTGGCCGCCTACGTTCACGCCGCGCAGCATGGAGATCAGAACGGGCATAGTTGTTCTTCAATTCGTCTTGGGAGAAATCTTGTGCACATTGATCCGCCGGAAAAGCTGTTTCTCGGGGCCCAGCGTTAACGTGCCAGTCATGGTATTGGCCGCGATGTGGAACTCCCAGTCGTCCTTCTTGTCGGTGTTGGCGGTGCAGCTGAGGTTGGCCTCGTTCGCGTGATACTGGCAGAAAACCGTTCCCATGAATTGCGGCGAGCCGTTAACGATCTTGTCGGCATCGATGTTTAGCTGGGCGGGGTTCTTCTTATCGGCGGCGATGTGATAAACAACTTGTTCGTCGTGGCACGGAGAATCAGGAACGGTACACTCGGACTGGCCCTCCCAGGTGCCGATGACTGCTGCGGCGGGCACAGCCTGCGACCAGGCCGGGGAAACCAGAAGGACAATCGCGATGGCGCCGAGTGGGAATCGCATTGGCGGAATTTTGAGAGCCTCATCATAGGACCTTACCGACTCAGCTGTCGACCTTCGCTCGACGGACAGCCGGGGGCGCCTGTCCCCACACGGGCTTTTCAGGATGGCCTACCGAGTGGGTGGAACCAAGAGAATCACTTTGACTCCATATTGATTCGCTCGGAGAATCAAGGGAAGCTCTGGCCGCGGCCTTCATCAAAAGCGCCGATGTTCGAAATTGATCTTTTCAGCTATTCCATCCAAGTCGTACCGCTCACGACTTAGAGGGCTTCCGAGCCCAGGGAGAAGTGCCTATGTCGGGACAAGTCGTTTTGTATTTCGAGGACCAGGCAGACGCGTTGCGTTTCGCGCTGGCCGCGGGTTCTGTGATGGCGGGGGAAGGCGCCAAATTCACCAGCGATCTGGTGCAGGAAACGGCGCGAGTGACGCGCATCCGGTTGGACGCCGTGAATGCGGGTGCGGCGGCGAAGAAGTCGAATCCTATGCGCGTGGCATAAAACCGGCGGGTTGAGAATGCCGCCGCGCGACGGCTGCCGGGTTGCGCCCGGCGGACAGTCGCGGCGGCTGTCCCACACCAGCAATCTGCTCAGGCGGTTCCGGCGTTGGTGAAGGCCTCGAGCGCGTCGGAGAGCGTCGGGAACATTAGAAATATCTGTTCCATCTTTGTAATCTCAAAAACCTTCCGCACGCGTTTGTTCACCCCGGTGAGAGCCATTCTGCGGCCAGCCTTGGCGCAAGTGGTGCAGGCACTGACCAGCGATCCCAGCCCGGAAGAATCCAGATAAGGAACATTGGTGAAATCCAGAATCATGGTAGGAGCATCTTCACGTCGAACCGCGTTGAGGAAGGGAGAAACGTTCTCCATGGTCAGCGGGCCGCGAAAGCTCAGGACGCCCCGGTCGAGTCGCTCGATCTCCAGCGGTTCCGACGCCATAGGGCTGAGATTCTAGGCTAGATGGCAAGGTGGGTTCAAGTGGCCTGCACCTTTGAGCTTCCCGGTTACTTTCGACACTGTCCCTTCCTTTGTAATCTTTTTGTGTTTTCTTGGGGCATACGGTTGCGGCGCGTGCCCGTACGACTACGATTGTTACAACGGCATGTGGGGGGAAACGGATGATGAAACGAATTGGAAACTTCTACGAGCAGTGCCGATGTCAGCCATCATAATTCTCACCTCAATGTCGCTTCCCCCGCATTCGAAACACATCCCAAGGGATCCCGCGCCCGAGTTCTCCTGAGTTCGGTCTTCGGCCCGTACGCGCAGGACGACGAATTCGGCAGCCGCTCCATCAACCCGATGGAGCTTTATCACAATCAGGTCACGCGCGCGCAGGGCAGTTTTTCGCTGCGTATGTTCCATCGCTCCTGGGGCATCATGATGATCCAGGCGAATATCTCCGCGCCCTGTGCGGTGCTCGACTTTCCCACGCGTGAAGACTTTGGCCGCCAACTGAAAAACAATCAGTACGACATTGTGGGTATTACCGGAATCATCGTGAATGTCGCCAAGGTGCGCGAGATGTGCCGCATGACGCGCGACTTGTCGCCGCAGTCGGTGATCGTCGTGGGTGGGCATGTGGCCGCCATTCCTGGAATCGAAAAGATGATCGAAGCCGACTATATCGTGAAGGGCGAAGGTGTGTCCTGGATGCGGCGCTATTTGAGTGAAGACGAGAGTGCGCCCATTCGGCACCCAGCGATTGTTTCGGGCATGCGCACGCGCATTATGGGGATTCGTTTGCCGGAACGCAAAGGGGCAACGGCGGCGACCATTATTCCATCCGTCGGCTGTCCCATGGGATGCAACTTCTGTACGACCTCGGCGTTTTTCGGGGGCAAGGGAAAGTTCGTCAATTTCTTCGAGTCAGGCGACGAACTATTCGACGTCATGTGCCGGATGGAAGATGAGTTGAAAGTGAATTCATTTTTTGTGATGGACGAGAACTTTCTGCTGCATCGCGAGCGAGCTATGCGCTTGCTGGAACTGATGAAGCAAGGGAACAAGAGCTGGGCGCTCTCGGTGTTTGCGTCCGCCAACGCGATTCGAAAATACAAGATGCATGAGTTGGTGGAACTCGGTGTGTCATG
Organism: uncultured Acidobacteriaceae bacterium; assembly: GCA_963731405.1. Lineage (GTDB taxonomy): Bacteria > Acidobacteriota > Terriglobia > Terriglobales > Acidobacteriaceae > Sulfotelmatobacter. Next base: position 347,802 of record CAVSVS010000015.1, read on the forward strand.
GCTGTGGATGGGGCTGGAGTCGCCGAAAGCCGGCTACAGCAAGCTGCAAGGGTCGGACACGCGGGAGCTGACGCGAGAACTGCGCGAACATGGGATTCGCGTGCAGGGATCAACGATCATTGGCCTGGAGCACCACACGCCCGAAAACATCATGTCGGAGATCGAGCACGCGGTCTCGCACGATACCGACTTCCACCAGTTCATGCTGTATACGCCAGTACCCGGAACCCCGCTCTACCAACAGATGTCGGACGAGGGACGCCTGCTGCGCGATGTGGATTACGCCGACGTCCACGGCCAATTCAAATTCAATTTCAAGCATGCTGCGATCTCCCGGGATGATTCGAAACGATTCCTCGATTGGGCATTCTGGCGCGACTTCCAACTCAACGGTCCGAGCCTGTATCGCATTTCGCGAACGTTGCTGGCAGGATGGAAGCGCTACAAAGACCATCCCGACGCGCGCGTGCGCACGCGCTTTGAGCGCGAGATGGGGAAACTGAGCGGCGTCTACAGCTCGGCGCTATGGGCCATGGAGCGCCAATTCCGGAAAGTAGACCGCAACGTCAGCGAGCAGATCAGGGCGCTGCGGAAAGAGTTCAAGCAGGAATCTGGAATCGTCTCGCGGATGCTTCCGGCCTTGCTGGGACCGGTGCTTCTGTGGACTACCCGGCGCGAGGAGAAACGACTGGCGCACGGCAAAACCTACGAGCCGCCGACTATTCTGGAGCGTAGCAATTGGGTGGAAGCCTAGCCGTTACCGAGACTATCCGGTCCTACGCGTCGACAGCAGGTTCAGGATCTCGCGCAGTCCCTGGCGGATGTACTGAAGTTCGGGGCCGCTCTGAGACGGGAAGGGGATCGCACTCTGTGTCTTGTCAGTCTTGGTTTCTGAACGCAGATGCTGGCGTGCGCCGGAAATAGTGAATCCCTGTTCGTAGAGTAGTTGCTTGATGCGCAAGACACTCTCGACGTCGCGCTTACGGTACATGCGCTGGCCCGTGCTGCTCTTCACCGGCTTCAGTTGCGGAAACTCCGACTCCCAGAATCGCAGTACGTATGCGGGCAGGTGGCACAGCGTCGCCACTTCGCCAATGCGGAAATAAAGCTTGTCGGGAATGAGGATTTCATCCGACTTGTGCTTCGCCGTGCTTTTCTTGCGCGCCGACATTTTGGGATCATGCGGCAAAAGCCGCGTGGTCTGCCTATTGTGCCACACGGCAAGGCGAGCCCAACCACAATTTCGTTCGGAGCCAAAAGGAAAAGCCCCTCAAGAGGTGCTTCTCTTAAGAGGCCAGTGAGAAATCGTGATGTAAGCGAGGTATCCCTCGCTGACGGTTAATGTTTCTTCTTTTTTGCCTTCTTTTTCGTTGCCATGAAGGTTCCTCCGTTGAACGATTTTCCCTTGCAAAGGTTCTCGACTACGGGCCCTTGTACTTGAAAGGCCCACCCTACTTGTAGTATGGGAAGGCCCTATATCACAAGATATTGCGGCACAGATGAATAATGTGTCAATAGAAATCTGCGTGGAAAGGCAGGATTTGCAGCGGTGGGGAGTCAGTAGTGTAGTCAGCGCGGAGTCAGATACATGCGTTTGGCAACTTCCCAATGAGATGTTCCTGACTCCTGACTACTGACCGCTGACTCCTTCCCCGAATTCCGGTACACTGCGCCTCATGCGGCGCGATCCGGTCGAACTGGAAATTTTCAAGAACCTGTATCACTCCATTGCGGAGGAGATGGGTGCGGCGCTGCGCCGGACCGCGTTTTCTCCGAACATCAAAGAGCGGCGTGATTATTCGTGCGCCGTGTTTGATGGCGCGGGTGAAGTAATCGCGATGGGCGATCACATGCCAGTGCATCTCGGGTCGATGCCCATGTCGGTGCGGGCCGCGATTGATGCCGGCGGGATGGAACCGGGCGACGTGGTGATGCTCAACGATCCATTTCGCGGCGGGACGCATTTGCCCGACATTACCCTCGTCGCGCCCGTTTATGTGGAGAAGCAGGCACGCCGCGGGAAGAAAGCCCGCGGACAACCCTTTCCCGACTTCTACGTGGCTTCGCGGGCGCATCATGCGGATGTGGGAGGAGCGTATCCGGGATCGATGGGGCTTTGCCGCGAAATTTACCAGGAAGGCGTTCGCATCCCGCCGGTGAAACTCATGCGGCGAGGCGCGATGAATGCCGATGTCCTCGCCATGCTGCTCAACAACGTACGCACTTCCCAAGAACGCGAGGGCGACTTGGGGGCGCAGATCGCCGCGTGTCATACGGGCGCGGAGCGACTACGGGAGGTCTGCGTGCGCTATGGAATAGAGCGGGCCACGCGTGCAGCGAGCGACCTGCTCGACTATTCCGAAGAGTTGATGCGCGCGTTCTTGTTGCGCGTTCCGGCTGGCGACTACCGGGCCGAGGATTTTCTGGATGGGGATGGGATCCGGAATGAACCGATCAGGATCGCGGTTCGGATTACAGTTCGTCGACCTGGTGGGATGCGACGGCAGGATGCCGTCGCGACAGCCGGCGGGGACGCCAGTTCTACTCGAACCCGCTCTCGACGCCTCGTAACGGTGGATTTTACGGGGACCGATCCGCAGGTTGAGGGGAGCGTGAACGCGGTGGCGGCGATTACATTTTCGGCTTGCTTCTACGTGTTTCGTTGCCTGCTGACGGAAGACGTTCCGGCCGCTGCCGGGCTGATGCGACCGATCGAAGTCATCGCCCCCGACGGTACGATTGTGAATGCGCGGCCTCCGGCGGCTGTGGCGGGCGGGAATGTGGAGACTTCGCAGCGCATTGTCGACGTGGTCTTGCGCGCTCTGTCGCAGGCAATTCCAGATCGTATCCCTGCGGCAGCTTCCGGGACGATGAACAATCTGACCATTGGCGGCATCGATCCGCGCACCGGCGAGCCGTTCGCCTACTACGAAACCATTGCGGGCGGGATGGGGGCGCGTCCCGGGAAGCCCGGCGTGTCGGGCGTTCACACCCACATGACTAACTCCCTGAATACCCCGGCGGAGGCGCTGGAGTATGCCTATCCCCTGCGCGTGCGGCGCTATTCGCTGCGCCCCAACAGCGGAGGGCAAGGGTCGTTTGTTGGGGGCGACGGAATCGTGCGCGAGATTGAGGTGCTCACCGACTGCGAAGTAACGTTGTTGGCTGATCGGCGCTCTCGTGGTCCGTGGGGACTATCGGGAGGGAAGGACGGCGCACCGGGGAAGACTGTGATTACGCGCCTCGATGGCTCGGTCGAGCCCATGCCCGGGAAGTTCAGCACGCGCCTGCGTAAGGGCGAACGAGTTCGGATTGAAACCCCGGGCGGTGGCGGTTGGGGCTCCTCGCACTTGAAGGGATGATTCCTTTGCCTGCCCAAACCATCTAACTTCGTTGGAAGGCAATTAATCAATGACCGCTGATCTTGCTACGCACTACATCGAAGAAGCCCGCCGCCAGATGCGGGGACAAAAGCACATGGGCGAAGGGGCAATGGCACAACTACGGGATGAAGATTTTCTTGTGACGCTCGACCCGGAGGCGAATTCTATTGCGATTCTGGTGAAGCACTTGGCCGGAAACATGCGTTCCCGTTTCATGGACTTCCTCACTAGCGATGGCGAGAAGCCTGATCGCTTTCGCGATCGCGAATTTGAAGTGAATGCGGCCCTGACCCGCGCCGATGTAATGCGTTGGTGGGAAGAGGGCTGGACCATTCTTCTGGACGCGATTGATACGCTGAAGCCGGAAGACGTGATGCATACGGTGACCATTCGAGGAGAACCACATACGGTGTTGCAGGCCATCAACCGGCAGATCGCGCACTATGCGGCGCATGTCGGGCAGATTGTGTTCCTGGCGAAGCATCTGCGATCGAACGAATGGAAATCTCTGACCATACCGCGGGGTAAGTCGGAGGAATTCAAGAAGGTGGTGCCGAAACCGCCCAAGCCCTAAGCACGGATGCAGGAACTGCCGGGCTTCGCCTAGACCAAACAGCCGAAGGCCGCTGTCTCTACATGTTCTCGACGGCGCAGATCACGCTCATCTACTTTTCTCTGCGCTTTCACCTTTCGAATCCTTAGCCTCACCTTTCGGCCAGACTGGCGCCACCAATTCCGTGCGCCACATTGGCCCTCCCATATACGAGAGTGTTTCCGATTTCACGAAGGTCGGCGACTCTCCGCCGAGAATCCAGACATGAGAGTCAGGCGGTTGCTTTCCCAGCCACGGCGCGACTAATCCGGCGATGCCTCCGATCTCAACTTTGATGGCATAGTGCAAGGCCTCGCGTGCGGAACCCGCAAGCGAAAACGGATCTTTCGGGCGACTGCTGATTGCGAGTTTCACCAGGCGGGGCTTGGGTGTGGCTACGACCATTGATACTTCCAGCGGCGGTGTATCGGGGGGAAGATTCTTCATCAGCGTCAGAACTAATCCGTTGGCGAGGTCGGGCGGCAATTTGAGATGCTCATTCTCGTTCTTCTCCTTGCCATCGTCATCGGTGTACTGGACCGAGACCTCGCCTGTCGAAGCCTTGATCGAAACCTCCGTTTCATTCTTGAATGCCGGACCCTTCTGCACCAAGTGATAGCTGATGAGCCGGAAGTTTCCGCGCTGTGAAAAAACTGTAGTTTCCTCCTGGCGCGATCCATCCTTGAAATGGTAGGTCAATCTGCTGGTGATTTGATTTCCATGCGAAACCTGGATGAGATCGCCTTGCGCAATGGGCGTGCCGTCCAGCGTGCTCAGCACGAGAAAGCCGTGCAGCAAGCCTTCCTTGTAACGAACGGCGACGGGGGACGCCGCAACCGTCGCGCCGGAAAAGGTGAACGCGCAAGCCAGCAGAACTGCAAAGACCCGAGAACGCGGATTCCGACCTGCAATGTTCAAGAATGGCACAGGCTTTCGATGCCGTTACTGCGGTTGTGGTTTGCGTTCTTGCGTCGGAAGCGCTCGCGCAGATCAGGTTTTACATTTTCGTGACAATCGTTCGGGAACCTGGCAGTGAGCCGCTAGGGAATCACGGAGCGGAGCACCCTACGGTGCTAGAATCATACGTTTTGTGTTTTATGCCTTTTTCGACTTTATAGGTGGCATTCATGGCGACAACGATGATGGCGGTGGTCAAGCCGGAAGCGGCGGCGGGCGCAGAGATTCGCGAGGTCAAGATTCCCGCTTTCGGGCGCACCGATGTGCTGGTCAAGGTGAAAGTCGCATCCATCTGCGGCACCGACTTGCACATCTATAACTGGGACCGATGGGCGCAGAACCGCATTCATCCGCCGCTCATTCCCGGGCATGAGTTCTGCGGCGAGGTGGCTGCGTTCGGCGATGAAGTGACCAGCGTCAAGGAAGGCGACTTCGTTTCTGCCGAGATGCACGTGGCCTGCGGCAAATGCCTGCAGTGTCGTACCGGCGAAGCGCACATCTGCCAGAACGTGAAAATTATTGGCGTCGACGCCGATGGTGCGTTCGCCGAGTATGTCGTCATTCCCGAGTCGAATATCTGGAAGCTCGATCCCGCCATTCCACTGGACTATGCGTCGATCCTCGACCCGCTAGGAAACGCCGTGCACACCGTACTCGCCGGAGAGATTGCGGCCAAAAGCGTAGCCATCACGGGCTGCGGCCCGATTGGCCTGTTTTCAATAGCCGTCGCCAAAGCCGTGGGCGCTACCTCGGTATTCGCGATCGAAGTGAACGAACACCGGGCCAGGATCGCGCGCGAGATGAAGGCTGACTACGTGCTCAATCCTGCGAAAGAAGATGTGCATGCAATCATCCTGGAGAAAACGGGCGGCCTGGGCGTCGACGTGGTGCTGGAGATGGCGGGACATCCCGACTCCATTCGAACCGCGTTCGACATCGTGCGGCGCGGGGGAAGAATTTCCCTTCTCGGGTTGACCTCGAAGCCGATCTCCGTGAATTTTTCCGAGGACATCATTTTCAAGGGCATCACCGTACAGGGCATCAACGGCCGCCGTATGTACCAGACCTGGTACCAGATGACGGCATTACTCAAGAGCGGCAAACTCGAACTGCATCCAGTGATCACCGACCGCATCGCGATGAAAGATTTCTCCACGGCCATGGAGCGACTGCGGACCGGTGAAGCAAGCAAGATCCTGGTGTATCCCAACGGCGTGCGGTGAACCGGCTTTCGGCTCCCGACATCAGATTCGGCGGCACCGCCGATTTTCCGGAAGCCGGACGCCGCACGCAGAGGATTAGCAGCCCCAAGGAATAGAGATGAGTCTCGACGCATTCGTACGTTGCACCTGCATTCGCGATGGCCGGGCCAAGCCGCATCCCCTTCCCAGCAGGTTCATGTGGGACGAGTCCAGCTCGCCGTCGCTCTCCGGCGATCCGACCGAAGAGGAATGGGATGCACATGATGGCTGGCTGCAAGAATCATGCGAGCACGAAGGCTTTCTGGTTTGCGAGCCGTTGGGCAATATCACGCGGATCCAGCACGTGCGGGAGTTTCTCCGGCACCTGCAAGGAGATCCGGGCCCTAAGTTCCCAATTCTTCTAAAGAAGGTCGTGTACGACGGGACGCATACTGGCGACTGGCTTCCTGCGAGAGAGTCGCCGGCGCTGTTGCGGGAAGTCGATCTCGTGCTGGGGTCGAGCGACATCCTTACTGATGGAGAGAAAGAGTTCTTCCACAGCATGAAGCGCCTGTGCGAAGCCAGCGTTGCGACGGGCAATCCGATTATCTTTTGAGGACGGAAATTCTTTGCCACGGATCGCACGGATTTCCACGGATAAACTCTCCAATGATGCTGGTCGGCTGTCTTTCGCTTTTGCAGTGGGGCTAGACTTATATCTTTGCATCTGATCCGTGTGAATCCGTTCTAAATCCGTGGCAAAAGGTTTCGAGGCTGACATGACCGCAACCCGCACCAATCCTCTTTCGTATCTCACCGACCAACTCAACGAACTCAAGGCCAAGGGCACGCACTTCAAGCTGCGCGTGCTCGAGGACGAGCAGGCGCCCATCTGCACATTCGATGGGAAGAAAGTCATCAACCTGGCGTCGAACAATTATCTGGGGCTGACCACACATCCTAAGTTGCGCGAGGCAGCGCTCGAGGCTACGCGAAAGTTGGGCGTGGGGTCGGGCGCGGTTCGCACCATTGCCGGAACCATGAAGATTCACATGGAGCTTGAGGAGAAGATTGCGCGCTTCAAAAACGTAGAAGCCTGCGTCGTCTTCCAATCGGGCTTTGCGGCGAATGCGGGAACCGTATCGGCGGTGCTGGGCAAGGACGACTTCATCATCTCGGACGCGCTCAACCATGCGTCGATCATCGACGGCGCGCGGCTTTCGAAGGCGAAGATTCTGGTGTTTCGCCACAAAGACATGGCACACGCCGAAGAGCAGTTGGCCAGCATCAAGGGCGAACCGGGAAAGAAGCTGCTGATCACCGACGGCGTATTCTCGATGGATGGCGACATCGGCCCGCTGCCCGCTTTATGCGACTTGGCCGAGAAATACGGCGCCATCATGATGGTCGACGATGCGCACGCTTCCGGCGTGCTCGGCCGCAACGGACGCGGCACGATCGACCACTTTGGCATGCACGGGCGTGTCGACATTCAGGTGGGGACGCTCTCAAAAGCAATCGGCGCGCTCGGTGGATATGTCTGCGGGACGCGTGACCTGATTGATTTTCTCTATCACCGTGCGCGGCCGTTTCTGTTTTCGACGTCGCATCCGCCATCGGTCGCCGCCACGTGCATCGCGGCCTTTGACGTCTTGGAGAACGAGCCCGAGCGCATGGAAAAGCTTTGGGAGAACACACGCTTCTGGAAGAAGGAACTTGGGCTGCTGGGCTTCGACATCGGAGGCCGGGCGACGCCAGCCAGCGAGACTCCGATCACGCCAATCATCATTGGCGACGGCAAGTTGACAATGGAGTTCTCGCGCGAGTTGTTCAAGGAAGGTGTCCTGGGGACCGGTATCGCATTCCCGACAGTGCCGGAGGGCAAGGCGCGCATCCGCACCATCATGACCGCTACGCATACAACGGAACAGTTGCAGCAGGCCTTGGAAGTGTTGGGGCGCGTTGGAAAGCGCATGAAGATCTTGGGGTAAGCGGACGACAGAGATGACACAATGGACGTTAGATGCAAGCATGTTTCAGAAACCGCTCACGGACCTTGCGTCGACAATGGCCTTGAAGGTCCAACGTGAGGGGATCCGGACCATCGGAAGCCGGATGCCTGTTGAGGATATGTATGTTCTTATACGTCAAGCGCAGAAGACCTGCGGTCTCTTCTTCTACCTGAACGCCGACGAGCATCGAGAGGGCCCCCACTGGCGGGCGATTTACACTATTGTCGCACTACCCTTGATACGCTCAATGATTGACTGCCTCTACAACATCACCTCTATGCTTGAGGATCCAGACGTTAAGCCCGCAGAGTTTCGTAGAAGCGGCTACAGAATGGCACTTGCCGCGCTCGAAGAGGACCAGTTGAAGTACGGGGCTAACCCGGATATGAGGTGGGCCGGATGGCTCAAGAGGCGACGGGATGCCCTCGATCTCGCCATGCGTTCGGACGGATTTACGGTCGACGAGGTATTAGCCCAAGGCCGGTGGCCGACTTTAGGAGCTTATTTGAGGGAGAAAAAGAATGTTCCACTAACTCCCCACCAACTATTTCTTAAAAACCTGACTTATGGATACTGGCGCGAATACTCCGAGTACTCCCATGGAACATTTCAGGGTCTGTTGCAAACAGCCATGTTTTACCTCGAGCACGATATGCCTCATGAGGATCGGCCGAAGTTAGAAGAAGCGTCTCTCGACGTCATCTTTAGTCATATGGCTCGCGCGTGTGCCATACTCCTTTGCATACTTACTGAGTTGCAGGCTTTTTTTCGCTTTGATGGGGCGCGCATCAATGAGCGGCTGCTTGACGTTTGGAACGCCCTTCTTTCGGCTCCAGAAGTAAAAGATCTGTATGACTCTAGGTACGCTAATCTAATGAGCGCCAAAGGCATCGTGCCGTAATCGAGAATTGAACGAGACGAATTCCTAGCCACGTCGCAGACCCCGCCTCCGGAGTCCTTCTCACTCCGGCACCACTTCGATTGCCGTCACGGTTGCATACCCCGTGACCGGCACGAACTCCAGCAGCAGTTTGCCTTGCGCGTTCGGCTCCAGGCCTTTCACTTTCCTCGTCAAGGGACGGTTCTCTCCAGCCAGTTGAAAGATGTTCAAATTGGCCACGATTGTCTTCCCGTTGCAGAAGACGTTGAACACGCGATCGGCAGACGGTGTTCCCGAACCATCCGCCGACTGGCCCGCACCCGCATGATGCTCGATGAAGTGCAGCGTCACCGAGTACCGGCCCGGGGCAACGGGAATCGCATAAGAAAAATGGCCCCAACGCTCCGTCTCGTAGAACTCCGGATCATCCGTATCGGTCGCCGCCTCCTGGCTGCCGCTCAGCTGGCCGCCTTTAAAGAATGCGTCGGGACTCCACCAATGGCTGTCATTGGAGTAATACGGCACATCGCGGGCGACGATGCGTACCGGACGGATTCGTCCACGAATTCCTGGCAGGATCTCGATGGCCGAGAGCATCCCGCTGCCGCCCTGCACCGCTGAAAAGCTGAGATGCAATTGGCCATCTGAAGCCGGCGAGACATCGGTAAACACTTTGACCTCGGCCGTGCGGTCCCCCCCGGAATCGGCGAGCACGTCGAAGTCATGCAGCAGAGGCTGTCCATTGACCAGCACCATCATGATCCGGCTACCCTCGCCGCCACCTCCGGCACTTTCCGGGCCGTAAAAGGTCTCGGCGAAATGCAGGCGCAATTCATACGTTCCCGGCTTCAGCGGAATGTTGTAACTGAAGTCGCCTTGCCGGCTGCTCCGGTAGATGATCGGGTCTTGTGTCCTCCAGATGTGCTGCACCGAGCTCAGTACTGCGCTGCCCCCGGAAAAATACGAATCCGGACTCCATAACTTGCCTGCGTGGTCGACATACTTCCGGCTAGCCCCGGCCAGGATTCGAAGCTCTTCCCCTACGGGAAGTCCAACTGGGGGCTCGGCGGCGGCCTGCTGAGTATATGAAGAGCGAATGACCGGTTTTGCTTTAGACCGCTCGCGTGCCACAAACGCTGCAGCGATCAGCACCACCAGAACCACGACTCCGCCTAGCACCCAAATCTGTTGTGGGCTGGGTCGCCACGCCGAACCATCCGGAGCTCGCGCGTGCGGCACGGTCGGCAGTTTCGTCGACGGCTGCAGGTCGGCGATCGTCTTAAACGCTGGAATGTATTGGCCGATCGGGATCGTGATATGGACGGGATGAGTCGCCCCTTCCGACGCGTAGTACTCCGCCAGTCTCTTCCGCAGGCGATTCGCCTGAACACGAACAATGGAATCGGTGTCTTGGTCGAACGAGTCTCGCCGGTCAAAGACATCGAGCCCGACCGAATATTCCTTGATCTGGGCGCTCTCGCCCGCAAAGGTTTTCTCACAGAGGTATGAAAGCAGATGAGTTAGCGTCGGGGACCGGGCGAAGAGATGAGATTGCAGAACCGCCTGCAATTCAGCGCGTTCTGTTTCCCAACTAACGGGCTCGGCTGTGATCGAAGGCACGACAGACCTCCCGTGAAATGCGCCTTCTACCCTTCTTTATACACCCGGCAGCCGCACTCCGGCGGCCTACAAACGGTTACGTAACCCCTGTAACGGACGATTCACCCCAATTCGGAATTGCGTGCGCCTCAATCTCATGTTTCCGGCAACCGATTGTCCTTGCAGGAGATAGTCGAGCGACCGAAGTAACCTCCCCGGCATAGCCCCCAGGTAGCAGGCATAGCGTTGTGGAGCGCAAGCATCGGCGCGATAACTGGAGCGTACGCGGAGAGCAGATCGCCGGGGCAAGGGCACAGCCCAGACCGGAACAGAGGCAACTCCGGAAAGGGAGGCTGGTTATGCGACACACTGCAGCAAGAATTGCGATGGTGACGATGCTGATGGGGTTACCGCTTTACAGCGTCGACGCGCCGGTTCCACAGCAAGATCAGGCCCCGGTCAACATGCAAAGCATGACTCTGGCCCAATTGGAAGCCAACGCGGATACGGCTCGAGCTCGCAAAGACTATCCGCTGGCGATCCAGTATTTTCAGGCGGCACTCAAAAAGGATCGCAAAAATGCGAACCTCTACAACAAGCTGGGGCTGGCGCAGCTGAGGAATAATGAGCTCAAGGCCGCCCGAATCAGTTTCTCGTCCGCGACGAAATACAACCCGAAATACGCCGACGCCGTCAACAACATTGGCGCTGTCGACTACATGCAAAAGAACTATGGTGGCGCAGCCAAACACTTCAAGAAGGCTGTCGCCCTCGAAGAAACGCGGCCCGCGTTCCATGTCAACCTCGGGGCGGCATGGTTCAGCCAGAAGAAGTTGGACCAAGCCCTCGCGGAGTATACCCGGGCGCTGGAACTGGATCCGGATGCGCTCAGACAGGAATCGAAGGTGGGAGTCACCGCCCAGATCTCCAGTCCCGAGGAGCGGGCGCGCTATTCCTACATGTTGGCGAAGATTTACGCCAAGCGCGGCGATGTGGACGGGTGCCTCATGTGCCTGAAGAAGGCCAAGGAAGACGGCTATCGTGACCTGGCCAATGTCTATAAAGACGAAGAATTCAGCGCCATGCGGACCAACCCGAAGCTGCATGACGTTGTGCCGCCGCCGGCACCCAAATAGCCCATTGCGGTTTCCCGGGGCATCTCCTCCGCGCCCGTGGAGGAGATGCCCAAAGGGCGGTTTAGCCGATGGCATTCAAGACCAGAAAACCTGTTACCAGTGCCCCTCCAATTTTCTTGCATATCTTTTGAAACGGTCTGCCCGGTTTCCGCACTATCCCTATGAGTGGAAGACATCGGCTTGAAAAGCGATCATCCACGGTTTCAGGAACCCAGACCGGCGACCACTGGGAGGGTTCTTCGTAAGTGCCGGAGTCGGTCCGGGGGGAAGCGACTCCGGTGCTTCTGAATTAGAACTTCCCCAACAGAACACAGGCCATTCGTTGCAGCTCACATTTGCAGGAGTCAGTTACCCCCAGTGCAGAATGCCCGGCTCAACCCGCTCAAAATTTGCCGTCGCAGCCAGCCTACCTTGATCAAACGGTCCGCCGTGGCTGCTGCCGAAAACCGCGTCGCTACACCTGCTCCGGTGCTACACTTTCTGACACTTCAGAACGCACGGGGCAAGTACTTGCAGTTTCATTCCTTTGACGAATCGTACCTGAGCCTGTTACGGGCGGGAGATTTTCGTACCCAGGAGCATTTCTCGGCCTACTTCACGGCGTTGATCAAGATCAAGTTGGGCTCGCGCCTGAAGTCCCCCGAAGCGATTGAGGATGTTCGTCAGGAAACCTTTGCCCGTTTTTTTGTCGCATTGCGGGATGGAAAGATATTGCAGCCCGAGCGGCTGGGTTCGTTCGTAAATTCAATTTGCAACAACGTGTTGCTCGAGCACTACCGTTCCGGGTCTCGCAATACCTCCCTGGACGATGAGGAAGAACAAAATTTCCCGGCGCTGAATGTCGATCTGGTGGGTGCGCTGAGTGCTCAAGAGAGAGAAAAGAAAGTCCGCGAGATACTGGAGAAGCTTTCTGAGAAGGATCGCCGGCTGTTGCGCGAAGTTTTCCTGGAAGAACGTGACAAGGATCAAGTCTGCCGAGATTTCGGCGTCGACCGGGAATATTTGCGCGTGCTGTTACACCGCGCCAAGCAGGCATTTAAGTCGTCGTACCTTAAGCATTGTGGAGAAAATCCCCCAGATTTTGTTTCCGCTTAAGAACGATGCAATGCCGCGAGGAGCCTACTGAGATGAGGGGGAATTTAATCATGGACCACACAGCGGTGGTTCGAGACAAAATGACGGAACGATACCTGCTCAACGAGCTTGATTCCGACCTTCGGGACCAATTCGAAGAGCACTATTTTGACTGCCAGGAATGCGCCCTGGACGTGAGTGCCGGCGCCCAGTTTGTGGAACAGAGCAAGCTGATTCTGGCGGAACGGTCCGAACCCATACTGATCCGGTCGACGCCTGCCCCGCGCCCGGTTTCTCGCGGATGGCTGGACTGGTTTCGTCCGGCGTTTGCCGCGCCGGCTTTGGCGCTTCTGTTGCTGGTTGCGGGGTATCAGAATCTGGTAACGCTTCCCGGCCTGCGAGCGGCATTGAAACAGCCACAGGTTCTGCCCGCAGTCTCGGTCAACATGGGGACTTGGGGTGCAGGAGGCTCGCCCACTGCGGTGCCCGCAGGGCAGGGCCTTCTTTTATTCGTCAGGATCCCTCCCGACGCCAGCTATGCACGTTACACCGTGGATTTGTTTAGCCCGAACGGAAAGTCGGCGGGCTCGTTCTCCATCGCACCTGCGGCCGGTCAGGATCAGTGGCCGGTGATGGTTCCCAGGATCGAGCGGGAAACGGGAGCCTATACGATGGCAGTCCACGGAATCACCACCGGTGGGGAGTCGAAAGACCTCGGAAGCACGTCTTTCCAATTACAAATTCAGAGATGAGTTGTAACAGGAGCGGAGGTACACTATGGCCACTATGACGGAAATACCAACCGCAGTCACCGGAGCAAAACCCTCGCATGAATTCCACGCCGAAGCTCACGTCCTCAGCGGGCACCTGCAGCGCCCGATCGAGCAGGTCATTGAACGGCACGCGCCCGTCAAATTGAGCGACCGCAGGGGCGGCCACCTCACCCGCGTGACCGAGGACGTCAGCATCGAAGGATTGATCAATTTTGCCAAAGGGAAGACCCGCGTGTCGGGATCGCGCAGCTTAAAAAACAATGGATGGGTAACGCTCTCGACCTCGATCATGGAGGGTATGAACGTGTTCGAAATCATCACGGCCGACCGCATGGTTTCGCAAATATCCACCGATCATTCCTTCAACGACGGTCACGTCCCCCGTGTAACCTTTCTGGGGACGCAGTTCAACAATCTCATGGTCAGCGGCTTCCCGGTTAAGGTGACTTGGGATTTCGGGATCTGCGGAGAAATCCCCGCCAACGGCAAGTCGTATCTGCAGGATTCAAAATTCCTCGGCCGGGTAAAAGAACAGACGGCAAAGATTGCCAAAGCGAGCGGTCTTCCCAAAGAGATGAAGGATCAGTACGATGAGAAGCTTGGCTCCATCAACAAGCTCATCAGTAGCTGCGACGCGGATGGCGAAGGCATCCACGGGCCCATCACATGTTCCCTGGTTCAGAAGATCGACGTCGACATCCCGGGCGTGCAAACCTTCGGGAACGTGATGGTGATTCAGGAGTTTGGCGCAGTGGCGCTGGGCGAGATCGTAGTGGGGGAGAAGATGTACGAAGGATCCACCAGGCCCGACGTTTATTTCCAACTGACCGGAATCCACATGAACTTGGGCTGCGTGGGGCACGGGGTCGTCGCCGGCGCGACGGTCGCCGCCAATGGCCATCACAAGCCGTAACATTCGTGTTGCTCGTGGGGGCGGTATGGGCACTCGTTTCATGTGGCCGCGCGCCAGCTTCGCCACAATCCATACTGGAAAAGGTCGAACTTGCTTTTGTCCGGGGTGAACTCGAGCGGAGCCAAAGTGAGGCCGAGCAAGGATATCAGCGATTCCGCAATTCCGATCCAAGTTCAGCATGGAGACTTAGAACTGCAGAGGCGAAGGCTGCGCTTTGGGGTGGATTGTATCCCAAAGTAATCGATCTTCTTTCCTCGCTGCCGCCCTCGACAGAGCCTGACATTGCTATCCCTGCCCTAACGATAACTGGAATTGCGCATTCTCATCTACACAACTTTCCTCAAGCTGAGCGGGCACTAAATGCAGCTGCAGTCCTTTGTTCCGGCCCCGAGCATGCTGGTTGGGGGGATTTGCTCCAGGCCCGCGGGCTCTTGCTCAGCGAACAGGGACAATCCGCCGCGGCGATGCAGATTTACGAGCAAAGCCTACGGTATGCTCGCTTCCGTGACGATCATTTTCTTGAATCATCCGCCTTGTTGAACATCGGCGCTGAAGAACTATCACTCGGGCATTTTGATGAGGCGATTCAGCAGTCTAGGACTGCGTATGAAGCTGCAAAAAGAGTGGGCGCGGTGGTCGTCGAACTAGTGACGCAAGATAACATCGCCTGGGCCTTCTACAAGCTGGGAGATTCGGAGGGCGCGCTCGACGAACTTATCAGAGCGCAGGATACTGCCGGGCAATACGCCGACTTTTCTGATCAAGAGAACGAGCTCACGAACATCGGTTACATCTACATGGATCAACGCAAGTTTGATCTGGCATCACAGTCGTTTCAACGGGCATTGCAGATTGCGAACGACATCAAGGCGCAGCAAGACGTGTACAACGCTCTGCGGGTGTTGGCGAGGCTAGCGCTGCAAATGAATGAGCCTGACAAAGCCAACAGCTATGCGGAACAGGCAACGAATATCGCTCGCGCCAGCGGCAACCACGCGGACGAACTCTATCCTGCGCTCGTTCAGGGACAAGTGGCGGCGCGGCGCGGCGATTCTGCCCACGCGCAAGAAATATTCAAAGGAATAGAACAAGATCCCGCGTGTCCGTCTTTTCTGAAATGGGAAGCCCAACACTCACTGGCACGGCTCTACGATGACGAAAAGCAACTGGATGTGGCTGACGGCCAATATCGCGCCGCACTGGCCACCTTCGAGTCAGCCCGATCCACCGTGCGAAGCGAGGACTTCCAGCTCTCGTTCCTGACCAATGCTGCCCGCATCTACGACGACTATGTGCACTTCCTGGTGGCGCAAGGAAAGTCGACCGACGCCCTGCGGTGGGCGGACTACAGCCGGGCCCGCACCCTCTCCGAGGGACTGGGTCTGCTGTCAAAGAGAACCACAAATGTCGACCGCGCAGCACCTCCGCCGTTAAAGCAGGAAGAGATTTCGCGTCGCGCGAAGAGCGTGCTTCTTTTCTACTGGCTCGGAGAGAAGCAGTCGTACCTTTGGGCCGTGACCCCGCAAAAGACGAGTCTATTTACCTTGCCTCCCGGCGCCGACATCGACGCGATGGTCCAACGCTATCGCGAGGCCCTCAAGGGTCCACAAGACGTTCTTCAGTCCAGCGAGGATGGGCGCGCTCTCTATCGCACGCTTATCGGCCCCGCAAAGTCGCGTCTGGCGAATGACGCGAAAGTGTTGATCATCCCAGACGGCAGCCTGAACAGCCTGAATTTCGAAACGCTGGTCGTCGCTGAGCCCAAGCCTCACTACTGGATTGACGATGCCGACATTGCGAACGCCAGTTCGTTGCGGGTGCTCGCAGCGTCATTTCCCCGTGATCACAAGAAGAAGCCGGCTCGCCGCCTGCTCCTCATCGGCGACAGCGTTGCTCCCAGCAAAGAATATCCCGAATTGCAGCGAGCCGCGCAGCAGATGACGAATGTCGCCCGGCACTTTCCTGCGTCGCAGGAAACGGTCTATCAGCGCGATCAGGCGACTCCGGCTGCTTTCCTGACCAGCGGCCCCGACAAGTTTTCACACATCCACTTCGTGGCGCATGGCACCGCCAGCCGGCTCAGTCCGCTCGACTCTGCCATCATTCTTTCCAAGAGCGCCACCGAATCAGACTCCTTCAAGCTTTATGCTCGCGATATTGTGCCGCTCCGGTTGAATTCTGAACTGGTCACGATCTCGGCCTGCTACGGCGCGGGCGAACGCGCTTATTCCGGCGAAGGCCTGGTCGGACTTGCCTGGGCTTTCCTGCGCGCCGGAGCCCACAACGTGATCGCCGGCCTATGGGAGGTCACGGACGCATCGACTGAACAACTGATGGATCGCTTCTACGATGAACTCGACAAAGGAGCCACTCCTGACGCGGCCTTGCGCGCGGCCAAGCTTTCGTTGCTCCACGGCAGCCTGTATCACAATCCTTTCTACTGGGCGCCGTTTCAGCTCTATACCGGCGCGTAATGCCGCGATGTCGAAATCGTTTCTGATCGCCCCAACTGATAAGCTCATAAGCGGATTTCCTGCCGTGCATCAGCGGCAATAATCCCCTCACACCGTATGCACATTCTGCACGTCGTCGGCGCGCGTCCAAATTTCATGAAAGCCGCTCCGGTCTTCCATGCCCTGGGGAAACGCCCTGGAATGCGGCAGACGCTTGTGCATACCGGGCAACATTACGACAAGAACCTGTCCGATGTTTTCTTCTCTCAGCTGGAAATTCCCGCACCTGACGTGAATCTCGGGGTTGGCTCCGGCACTCATGCTCGCCAGACCGCCGACATCATGACCGGCTTCGAGCCGGTTCTGCTCGAGAAGAAACCAGACATTGTCCTGGTTTACGGCGATGTGAATTCAACGGTCGCTGCCGCTCTGGTATGCGCCAAGCTGCTCGTGCCGGTCGCGCACGTCGAAGCCGGCCTGCGCTCCTTTGACCGCACCATGCCCGAGGAAGTGAACCGCATCGTCACCGATCGCCTGGCAGACTTGCTCTTCACCCCATCGGAGGATGGCGACGAGAATCTCTTGCGCGAAGGCGTTTCCCCCGAAAAGATTCATCGCGTGGGAAACGTCATGATCGATTCGCTCGTGCGGTTACTTCCGGCCGCGAGCCGATGCCCCACCAATGGATTCCCCCAGCGCTTTGCCCTGGTCACCCTTCATCGCCCGTCCAATGTCGATGACAGCGAAACATTGAAGAGTATTCTTGAATCATTGCTCGCGGTGAACGACCAACTGGATGTTGTGTTTCCGGTTCATCCCCGAACGCGGGATCGGATCTCCCAGTTCGGCTTGAGTACAAAGCAGCTACATCTTCTCGAACCCGCTCCGTACATCGAATTCCTCGCATTGCAAAGACGTGCGACTGCCGTCATCACAGACTCAGGGGGAATTCAGGAAGAGACGACCTACCTGCAAGTGCCGTGTCTCACGCTCCGCAGCAACACCGAGCGGCCAATCACGGTCACGATGGGAACGAACATACTGGTGGGACAAGACAGCCGTAAGCTTGAGTCTGAGTTATCGGCAATCCTCGGAGGCAAAGGCAAGCGCGGAACCATTCCACCACTGTGGGACGGCCACGCCGCAGAGCGCATCGCTGACGTGCTGCAGCGTCTCTGAG
This sequence comes from uncultured Acidobacteriaceae bacterium, assembly GCA_963731405.1. Lineage (GTDB taxonomy): Bacteria > Acidobacteriota > Terriglobia > Terriglobales > Acidobacteriaceae > Sulfotelmatobacter. Next base: position 365,935 of record CAVSVS010000015.1, read on the forward strand.
GTCACGTGAGTCTCTTAACTGTCGTGCGCACCTTCTCGAACTCATAGGTGCCGAGCCCGCGCTTCGCCGCCATCTTCAAGTATGGAAGCGCATCCACTTCCATGTTCCAGTACGCCTTCGCGACGTAGGCATCGAGCGCCACCGGATCCGTCCCGGCGACCAAAGTCTTTTTGAGCAGCACGTCGTCGAGACTCCCGCCCGTAGGACCATTTCGCACGAGAATCCGGTAGCAATCGATGATCGTCAAGGTCGGCCGCGCGAAATCGGCGAGGTCCACCAGGCTCTCGTGAATCCTCTGGTGCAGTTGGTTGCGTTGCCCGCCAAGCATTCCATACCAGTTCTTCATGCCGAGGGTGGTGCCGGTGAGCGAGTGGTGCTTGGCAATCGGAACGTTGATGACCTTATCGACATTCAGAAAGGGATCGAACACCTGCCACGCGTGCAGCACCTCGCCCTGCAGGTCCACTTCCTTGAAGCGCGAAGGTTCGGGAAGAATGACGTCCGCGCCCGCGACCTTTGCAGCCTCAGCAATGCCCGAGCGCTGAAAGCATCGCCGCGCATCGTTGCAGCTGACGTCAGTAACGATCACCCGCTTCGCTCCCGCGTTCACGCACTGCCGCACGATCTCCGCGACGACCTCGGGATTCGTGTTGGCCGCTTGCTCCGGCGTGCGGTCCCAGCCGATATTCGGCTTCACCAGAACCACGTCACCGCGCGAAATGAAGCGCCGCATGCCCCCGAGTTCCTCGATTGCCTGACGGGCCAGTTGGGCCGGATCGCCGTCCTGGATGATTGCCATCTCCGGCAACTTCGGATCGGCCTCTACCGTGTGGCCGTGCTTTGCCGCCATAGCCAAGGCCTTCTCCGGGCGCCAACTATGGTCGCTCAGCCAGACGCCCAGCCCCACGGCGCCGGCGCCCGCACCCGCGACCCGCAATAACTTGATTAAAGCCTCGCGACGGCTCAACACCATGGCTTCGTTTTCCATAAGCACTCCGTACTTTCAGCGCGAACCGCGTGGAGCTAGTTTCGTCGTCATGACTTCTTCCGATTCAGCAGGATCTGATTGGTTCGCGATCGGCTTTCGCCGACGCTGGTGACGTAGACCGCGGGACGGTCTTGCACCGGGCACGCATGCTCGCACGCCCCACATCCCACACAGAGCGCGGGATCCAGATACGGCTGCTTCACTTGCTTTACGTTGCCCGCAGCGTCAATCACCTCAGCCGGCCGGAAATAAATTGCCTTCGGTGACGTCGGGCACCACTCTTCGCAAACAATGCAGTCGGTTCCCATCGCCCAGGGCAGGCATCGTCCCCGATCGTAGAATGCTGTCCCGAGGCGAATCGGCTTTGCCGCAGAAGTCAGGTCGACCGACCATCCTTTCTCTTTCGGCGTAATTTCCCAGATCGCGCCCGTGGGACAGACCTGTGAACAGAGCACGCAACTGGTCTCGCAATAACCAATGCGCGGAACCACAACTGGCGTCCAAAGGCCTTCCAGCCCGGCCTCAGTCAACGTGGGATGCAGCGCATTGTTCGGGCACACCTTCATGCACTCGCCACAACGAATGCAGCGCGACAGGAAGAACTCTTCGTCGAGCGCTCCCGGCGGACGCAGCAAGCGCTCATGACGTTCGGCTGCAAAGCCCGGAGTGCTGCGCGCCAGAGGAACCAGCGCCGCTCCAGCGGCCAGTCCGGTCAGAACTTTGCGCCGCTGCAAATTTGCTCCCAACACCTTCTGCGCCGGAAAGAACTTGAACTTCAGGCTGTGTTCCGGACACTCGTCCACGCAATTCAGGCACAGGTGGCATTCCGGTTGGTGCCATGGGACCCCGCCCGAGGGATCGTCCCCGCCTTGGCAGCGCAGCAGGCAGCGATTGCAGTCATTGCAATGCTCCGCGCTCTTGACCAGCCCAAACACAGACCAGCGCGAAACGAGTCCCAACAGGGCGCCCAGCGGACAAAGGGCTCGGCACCAGAACCGCGTGATGTGAAAATTCAATGCAATCACGAAAATGAAGATGAGCCCCAGCCAGATTCCCTGGCGAAAATAGGGTTGTTTGAAACTGAACAGCGTCGCTCCCAGAACGAAGTGCAGGATTCCGCCCGTGATCTGCACAGGCGCAAGCCGGCTATGCTCAAGTGCGTCCAAAACAGCGCGTAGGCCGTAGTTTGTTGCCGGAAGAACCGACAAGCCCAGCGAGCGCACCAGAAATGAGAACGGGTCCAGCCATCCCACGATGCCCGTTCCCAGCAACGCCGCGATCAACGAAACAATCAGCAGGTAATACTTCGTGGTCTGCCAGCGTTTGTAGCGGTTCGATTCAATCAGTTGCTTGCCGCGTTTGCGCTCGGACTTGAAGCTGCTAAAGAAGTGATGAATCGATCCGAGCGGACAAATCCATCCGCAGAAGAAGCGCCCCAGAAACATCGTGGGAATCAGAATCACCAGGCTTGCCAGCAGACCCTTGTAGAGCGCGCGGCTGGCGAGAGCGTTCGAAAGCGCAACTAGCGGATCCAGACGAAAAAAGAGCCCGACCGGGTAGGGCAGCCGAATCTCGCTGCTCGAAGCCGCCAGCGATCCTCGAAACTCGGTACGCAGCAGAAGGAAGAGGAACAGCAGAAAGAACGCGATCTGCGAAAACAGCCGGACCTTCGTTGGTTTCGGAAAACGCACGGTGAGCCCTCAATCACGGGCCGGATGGCCACTCGCAGGGCAAATTCTGCGAACCTTTATGTTCGTTCCCGACGACCTACCGATCTGTGATTGAAATCACTCCTCTGCGTGTTCCTTACGCCACCCTAGCGGCCTTCCACCAACCGCCGAATCCGCCCGAAAGCCCAATCAATTTCCTCGCGCGTAATCGTGAGGGGTGGCGCGATGCGGATCACCCGGTCGTGCGTCTCCTTACACAGGATGCCGACATCCTTCAACGCCTCGCAGTAGGGACGCGCCGGGCTAAGCAATTCGATTCCGATCCACAAACCCTTTCCGCGAATTTCCTTCAGGTCCGGGCTTCGCATGCTCTGCAGCAGGCCGAGGAAGTAGGCTCCGAGTTCGGCGGACCGCTCCACCAGTTTTTCTTCCACCAGCACACGCAACGCGCTGCGAGCGACGGCACAAGCCAGCGGATTGCCGCCGAACGTGCTGCCGTGATCTCCTGGCTTGAACACACCCAGCACTTCCTTCGACGCCAAAACCGCAGACACAGGATAGAAGCCGCCCGACAGCGCCTTGCCCACAATCAGCACATCTGGCTTCACGTTCTCATGCATGTAGGCGAACAACTTCCCTGTTCGGCCCAGGCCCGACTGAATCTCGTCGCACATGAACAGAACGCGGTTCTCGCGGCAGATCGCCTCAGCCTCTTTCAGGTATCCAGCCGGCGGCATGACGATGCCCGCCTCTCCCTGGATCGGTTCGACCAGGAACGCGCATGTGTTTGGGGTGATGGCGGCGCGCAGCGCCTCCGCGTCTCCATACGGAATGATGCGGAATCCCGGTGTAAACGGACCAAAGCCGTCGCGATACTGCTCGTCGCTCGAGAAGCTGACGATCGTGACTGTGCGTCCGTGGAAATTGTTGACGCAAACAATAATTTCAGCTTTTCCTTCCGGGATGCCTTTGACCTTGTATCCCCACTTGCGTGCGGCCTTCACAGCGGTCTCCACCGCTTCTGCGCCGGAGTTCATGGGCAGCGCCATTTCAAATCCAGTAAGTTCGTGCAGCTCCTTGCACAGAAGAGGCAACTGATCGTTGCGGAAAGCCCGCGAGGTCAGCGTCACCCGCGAGGATTGCTGGATCAGCGTAGCCAGAATCCGCGGATGACAATGCCCCTGGTTCACCGCGGAATATGCCGCGAGGCAGTCAAGATAGCGTTTGCCCTCCACGTCATAAACCCAAACGCCTTCAGCGCGTTCGATGACGACATCGAGCGGATGGTAGTTGTGAGCGCCAAACTGCTCTTCAAGAGCGATGAGTTCTTGTGGAGTTTGAGTGTGTTCCGGAATTGCGATGTCTCGTGTTGGCATAAGTTCCTTTCGAATTAGTAGTCAGTAGTCAGTAATCAGTAGCCAGTAGTCAGGAGTCAGCTTTTGCTGATGCGCACCATGCGCGCAATCCGTTCAGGACTCAACCTACTTCGTTGGCACCTTTTAGTAGCTCTGCGGCGGCCGGCGCCGGCAGGTAGCGAGATCGCGAGCGATTTCAAGTTGTGTTTCGACTTCAAGCAATGACCCTCGAGCATGACCGACGAACTGGTGGAATTCCCGCCGAGAGTTTCGTCCATGCCCTTCTGCGATATTGCTAGGGACGGAAATCGCCGCCCTTCGGAGTTGACTCGTTAACCCGTAAACCTCTTCTCGCGGAAAATCTTCCGTGACACGATAGATGTCCTTCACCAACTGCATCCCCTTCTTCCAAGCCACTAAATCCCGATGCCTGCACAACACCTCGCAATTCCTGACTCCTGACTCCTGGCTACTGACTCCTAATTACTCAAACAGCATCGTCAGCAGCGCCATTCGCACAAACAGACCATTCGCCGCTTGCTTGAAATAAAGCGCCCGCGGATCGTCGTCCACCGTCTTGTCCAGTTCCACCGTTCGGGGCAGCGGGTGCAGAATCAATGCGTCGGATTTCATCTTCCTCAGAACGGTCGAGTTAATGGCGTACCGCTGCAGTTCCTGATGGTCCCGCACGCGCTCCGGCCGGATGCGCGTCTGGTAGACGACGTCCACTTCCCCGATGACTCGATCGATGTCCGACTCAAGTTCGTACTGCACGCCGTGGTCGTCGAGATACTCAAGAATGTCGGGTTTCATCTGCAATTCGGCCGGGCTCACAAAGAAGATTTTCACCCGCTCGAATTTCGCCAGCAGATAAGCGAGTGACCGCGCCGTGCGCCCCTTGTCGAGTTCTCCGATGATGGCAACGCTCAGTCCGACGAGCGGCCGCTCTCGATAAATGGTGTACAGATCCAGCAACGCTTGCGTGGGATGCTGTCCCCCATCGCCGTCCCCTGCATTGATGACAGGCACGGGCGAAACATTCGCTGCGCGCCGCGCGCCTCCTTCTTCCGGATGGCGAACGACAATCACGTCGGAGTAGCTGCCGATGATGCGAATCGAATCTTCCACCTGCTCGGCCTCCACCTCCGACGAAAATGTTCCTGCATGCTCAGTGGAAAGAACCTTGCCGCCCAGCCGGTGCATCGCCGCCTCGAAACAGAAACGGGTGCGCGTCGAAGGCCGGTAGAACATCGTGGCTAGAATCCTGTTCTGATAATCGAGTGTTCCGCCGCGAGCGACCACCCGCTCCATCCCACGCGAACGGTTGAACAGTTCCATCAGCAGCGGCACCGTCAGCTGCTGCGATTCGATCAGATGCCGCAACTTCATCGTGTCAGGCTTCGGCGCACGTGCCTGATCGGCTACGGGGTTTGCAGGCACTAGCGTCATATTCGACATGGTTATCGTCCTCCCACTGGAACTTTGAACTCGACGCGTAAATTGCCAGTGACGACCTCGGCATCGGGAACTACGTGTGTTCCGGCGCGACCGGCAACCGCCTCGCACAGATGGATGTTGGAGGTGATTACCACTTCTTTCCCTCCCGCCCTCAGGAATTGCACCGCCGACTCCACCTTGGGACCCATGTTTCCCGGTGGAAAGTGCCCGGCGCGATAGTGCTCCTCGAGTTCCGCCGCAGTCACTCGCAGCAGAGGCCGCTGGCTCGGCTTCTTGTAATCGAGGTACACATAATCGGTGTCAGTGGAGATCACAAAAATGTCTACGCCGAGCTGAGACGCAAGCAGAGCCGACGCGCGATCTTTATCGATCACGGCCTCGACTCCATGCAGACCGCCGTCATCTCTCACCACGGGAATTCCTCCGCCCCCGCAGCCCACTACCAACACGCCCTGGCTCATCAGCGAGCGAATCACTTCCTGTTCGACAATCTCGACCGGCTCCGGCGAGGGCACCACGCGTCGATATCCCCGAGCGGCATCCTCCACGATTTCCCAGCCCAGCGAGCGTTGCCGTTCCTCCGCCTGCGCCCGCGAATAAAAAGGCCCAATCGGCTTCGTCGGATGCTTCATGGCAGGATCGTTGGCCGAAACAATGCTCTGCGTCACCAGGCTGACCACCGGCACATGCAGCCCCGCAGCGGCTAACTCATCTTGCAACGATTGTGCGAGCAGGTATCCGATCTCTCCCTGGCTGGCCGCCCCGCATACGTCGAGCGTCTGCCCCGGGACGAGATCCGCCGCTCTCTCGGAGCGCAGCAACTGCGCCCCCACCTGCGGCCCATTTCCGTGTGTGATCACCAGGTGATAGCCATCGCGAATCAGCCCGATGATCGCTGCCGCCGTCCGGCGCGCATTGGCCATCTGCTCGACAACCGTCCCCTTCTCCCCTGCCCGGATCAGGGAGTTGCCACCGACGGCGATGAGCATGGTCTTCATTTTGTTAGTAGTCAGTAGCTAGTAGTCAGGAGTCAGCACACTCATCGCTTTTGCTGACTCCTGACTCCTGACTACCGACTCCTGAGGTCACCAATCGCTCCTACCAACTCTTCCCGTACCGCCGGCACTTCGCGGTACTGCATGAACTCCAACAAAATTGCCTTCTGCGCATGCAACCGGTTCTCCGCCTGCTGGTAGACCACCGAGTGCGGCGAGTCGATCACTTCATCCGTGACTTCTTCTCCGCGATGCGCCGGCAAACAGTGCATAAACGCCGCATCGTATTTCGCATGGCCGAACAGATCACAATTCACCTGGTACGGCAGGAACACTTTCTGCCGCTCTTCCTTCTCCGCTTCTTGCCCCATGCTCGCCCAGGCATCGGTGTAAACCACGTCGGCACCGGATGCCGCCTCCACCGGATCATGCGTCAAAGTACACGTTCCGCCGGTCTGCGTGCCGCGGCGGAGAGCCCATTCCACGGCCTCCGGCTTCGGTTCATATCCCGCAGGCGTAGCCACCCATACGTGTGCTCCCAGTTGCGCTCCCGCGAACATCAGCGAATGGCACACATTGTTGCCATCGCCGATGAACGCGATCTTCAGACCCGCCACGTCGCCCTTCAATTCCTGCATCGTGAGAAAGTCGGCCATCGCCTGGCAGGGATGGCTGTAATCAGTCAGCCCGTTGATGATGGGAATGTTGGTGTAGTCCGCCATGCGCTCAACGATCTCGTGCGCATACGTGCGGATCATGATTGCCTGCACCATCCGCTCCAGGTTCTTGGCCACGTCGTATACCGACTCGCGCTTGCCCAAGTTGATCTCGGCATTCGAGAGATACAGAGAGAATCCACCCAGTTGCTGGATGCCCACATCGAACGAAACCCGCGTCCGTAGAGATGGCTTTTCGAAGATCATGGCCAGCGTCTTGCCCTTCAACGCGCCTGTATGCGCCGAAGGATGAGTCTTGATCTCATGTGCCAGGTCGAGCAGGTAACAAATCTCCTCCGGAGAAAAGTCTTTAATCGACAGAAAATTATGACGGCCCATACTGCGACTCACTTTCCAGGCGCGCACCCGGTGCGTGGCCCTGAAGGTCCCGGCAACTTGGGCCGGGAGTAGATGAACTGAGACTGAGGAAGATGGAAACACGCTGCGGAGTGCAGCTAAAGGAAGCGTTCTTCGACTCTTGCCGCTCGCTATAACTCATTGAGCCCACGGCGACATCCTGCCGTCATGGTCTCTTTTCAGGGGGTAGATGAGCAGTGAAAGGCGTCACTGGGACGGGTGATTGGGGTCACGCTAAGGGCGCTGGCCCAAGTGCGAGTTACCTTTGACAGGGCGGCTCCTGGCTGATTCCAATTCGACAAGCATCTTACTCACAGCGCAACGCTGCCATTGGATCGACTGCCAGAGCCCGCCGAGCAGGAATCAGGCAGGCCAGGCCTGCGACTATAACAACCAGCAGCGAGACTCCAACGACCATCAACGGATCGTGTACCCCATTGTGTATCCAGCGTGTGATTACCTTGCCCATTCCAAGGCTGAGCGCTAGGCCTGACGCCAGACCGATCGCCACACTCGTGCCAGCAGACCACAACACGATCCTCAGCACGTCCGCCGGTTGCGCACCGAGTGCCACGCGAATACCGAACTCGCTCGTCCGCTGTACCACGGTATACGACACCACGCTAAACAGGCCCACCCCCGCTAGCGCGAGCGCAAGTCCCGAAAATGCTGAAAACAGGATGGAGATCAGCCGCGAAATCGCGAATTCGGGTTCACGCACAATCCAAGTCTCAAGGTCGTCCACCTGCGCATAGGCCTGCTGATCAGGATTGACCGCGGCAATCTCCTTTCGGACTCGGTGCAGCATGGCGAGCGGAGCCCCTTGGGTCCGCACTAGAATCTGCGTTCCCATCCACATGTTGATGGTGTACGGCAGATACAAGCCCGGCGTGACGGGCTTGTCGAGCCCACCATCCAGAGCATCAGCAACTACCCCGATGATTTGAAGCCAGCCGTCACTACCCTGTGCGTCCAGCCGGTTCGGCGGTTCACTTTTCAGTCGAGGAATGCGGACCGAGTGGTTCAGCACGTCTTCTCCGGGAAAATAACGTCGAACAAAAGCCTGGTTCACGATCGCCAGCGTAGCCCCTCGCGAAATTTCGCTTTGCTCCCACAGGCGACCCTCATCCAACGGGACATGAAGGATCGTGAAATACTCCGGGCTCACGAAGTTCACCAGCGTTTCCTGCTGCTCCGATGCGTTCTTGCCCAGAATGTCAAAGGGTTGAGGCCACCCATTGCTGGGGGGCGTGGCGTTAGTAGAAATGCCTGCCGAAATCACTCCCGGCACGGTCGCGATGCGATCGCGCAATTGCGTAATGTAATTGGCCCGCTCGGCCCACGTGTTGAGCGTGTTCTCATGGATGGGAATGCCAACTGACATCACGTTGTGCGGGTCATAACCCAGCGGCCTCCGCATCATGTGTGAAAATCCCTGGATCGCGGTTCCGGCGGCCGTCAGCAGCAGCAAGGTTAGAGCAATCTGCCCGGCGATCAGTCCCGTGTGCATATGTTTGCCGCGCACACTGCCGGCAACTTTGTGAGTGCCGGCCTGAATCGCCTGATTGATATCGCGCCGCGCGGATTCGAGCGCCGGGAAAACTCCGAATAGCACACCCGACACGACGGCCAGGCCGACGCTGAAAAGCAGCACCGTCACATTGATGTGGAAGTCCGCCTCGTGGGGAAAAGAATATTCAGGCAGGCGCGCCACAATGAATCCAAGCACGCGGTAGGCCAGCACCACTCCCAATCCCGCTCCCACCAAGGCAAGCAGCAGAGATTCGGTCAGCAGTTGCCGCACAATGCGGAAGCGGCTGGCTCCCACCGCAGAACGGATCGCCAGTTCATGCTGCCGCGCCGTGCCGCGCGCTAAAAGCAAAATCGAAACGTTGCCGCAGCCAATCGCCAGCAGCAATGCCACCGCTCCGAAAAGAAAATAAAGCGTGCCCCGAAGATCACGGACGTAGTACTCGCCCATTTTGCGAACCGTGATCCGGAAATGTTCCGGATAGCTGTCCGGCCTCTCTTTGTCGAACTGTTGCAACAGAGGTCGAAATTCCGCCTCTGCGGCTTCGGGCCGAACGCCCGGCTTAAGTTTGATCAGCGTCGCGTAGGTGAGATTCTTGTCTTGCGACATCTTCAGCGGCAGGTAGACATCGCCATCCCTCCACGTAAATCGCGGCGGCAGGACTCCCAGGATGGTGTAGTCCTTGTGAACCAGTTGGATATTCTTCCCGACAATTGCTGGATCGCCGTTGTAGTGCCGCTGCCAGAACTTGTAGCTCAAGACCGCTACCTGCTGTGGATCCTGATCATCGGGCGCGTCGGAGGGCAAAAAGTAACGACCCAGAATCGCCGGCATTCCAAAAAACGTGAAGGCATTCCCGGTCAGGTAAACTCCGGTCACGTCTTCAGGCACGTCGCTGCCGGTGATGATCAGGTTCCAGCCGCTCTCGGCGACCACGTCCTCGACCGCAGCCACCTGGCGCAGTTGGCGCACCTGGGGGCCGGTGAATCCGACTCCGTTTTCGTTGCCCGTCTTGCTGATGGTATTGATCTGGCAAACGCGATCGAAACTGGCATAAGGCCAGGCGTTCAGGATCGCGCTGTAGATCACGCTAAAGACTGAAACGGTTGCGCCAATCCCGAGCGCCAGAGACAGGATTGCGGTCAGCGTAAAGCCTGGAGTTCTCGCCATCTGCCGAAAGGCATAGCGCAAGTCTTGCAAGAGCTTTTGCATTCAAGCCTCGCTCAGGAAGGGTGGCAAGCTATTGGCGTGTCAAAAGCAATTCTGGAACCAATGTCGGGAGCCGATAAGGTGCTCATTTTATTGGGAAAGTGTTTGAGGATGGGGGAGCGCACTGTCCGGTTCCCTGATTGTGCTGTTCGAAAATGAACAGATCGCCTTTAGGGTTTACGTAGAAAATTGTGTAACATGCTGGGGGCCATGGGCACACGACTTGTCATTCTGATTATTTTTGCGAGCTCGGGGATTCTTGCGGCCGGTGAGAGCAAGGGATTCTGTCCACCGCCTCCTGCAAAGCCGAAGCTAGTGGCGAAGAATTCGGTGCCACCAACTCCTCCCAGCGCTGACGCGCAATATGCCGGCACAGTGATGGTGATGGCCGTTGTCAGTGATAAGGGTTACGTGTGCCATGCGGAAGTCGTTCGCGGTTTGGATAAAGAGACCGATAAGAAGGCAGTTGGAGCCGTGCGCCAATGGCATTTACAGCCCGCCCGAAAAGATGGACGCCCTGTATCTGTCGTGGTCATTATGGAAGTCAACTACTGGCGAAAGGATAGTACGCTTATTCAGTTCCCTTTGACTCCAACCCTCATGGATGAGCAAGACGAGTCACCGAACTGAGAGATTTAGAATTCGGCCCCGATTCCAGAGTAGAGCGAGTCTGACTCGAGGCAGCTGCGATGCCTTCATTCTGTTGTGTAGTTAATTTCCATGCGCCGTACTTGCAGGCTCGAGGCGTAGAGCGCGACCAGCGCCACGGCCAACACGCCCAACACCGCGACGGGCGCCGACACCGGATCAGAGTTCGAGATCAGCAGCGCCAGCAAAGGCGATGTACCCGGTTCGGCCGGAATGTCCACCGGGCATAGCGATTTCAGATAGTAGATCACGCTGAACTGCTTCAATATTCCCGGCAGGAATGGATTGATCCCTTCCCAGATCAAGATCGCCGCCGCCGGCAGAATTGGATTCTTGAACAACATGCCTGCAACCAGAAAGAACGCACCGTACCCAATGCAGGCGAGTACCGTCACGCCTAGGTAGATTGCGGCATGCTCCAGTCCATGATTTTGATAGAGGTACAGGTCGCGCGCGCTCGGGGAGAAGTGCCATAAAAATGCGACCGTTTGCAGTACTTCGCTGGTGGCAAAGATCGTGCACGTCGCCAGCAGTCCTGCAAGAAATTTTCCCGCCATCACCACTTCGCGACGGACCGGCGCCAGAAAATAGAAGTGGAGGCTGCGGTCCAGGATCTCTCCGCGGAACAGGTTCATGAAGATCCCAAGGCATCCAAAGAAAATCGCCAGCCGCAGAAAAAAGAATTGGAAGACGCCGGCGAACATGATCGTGTCCTGCCCCAGGTTGTTCCCTTCCTGCAGGTGGATGCCCGCCACCTTGCCATCCTCCAAGCCGACAAACAAATCGTTCTGGCCATCGGAGTAGTGATAATCCTCGTGCTGAACCTCGACCGTTTTTTCCTGCTCCGGCCTTTGCTCGCCATCAGAATCGTTCTCGGTGGCCTTCTCAGGCTCCACGTGTCGATCTTCTTTCCATTGGAACCGAAGCGGAGGCTTGCCCAGCAAAGCAACTACTTCTTCAGCGGTCATGCCGGGCTTGACCGCCTGCAGATCCCGGTAGGTCAGCGGCCGCTCGCTCTTTCCGGCGATGTTCGCTCGCCCGTGCTGCTGGGTCGAGGCCGCAATGGCATACGCGATGAAGAGTAGAACGGGAAGGAGCGCGACCACGTAGATCCAGATGCCGCGCTTGGCGAAGAATGTCTTCTTCATCTCCAGCCGGATCACGGCCTTGATTTGCTCCCACCACACTCGTTTCATCGGACTGCCTCTTCATTGCCGATCAGATATTCATAAACCGAAAGCACGTCGTCATCCGCCGGAGCAATCGATTCAATCTCAACTCCGTTCAAGGCCAACTCATTCAGCGCGAGATAGAAGCGGTCGGCATCCCGCGTCTTCAGCAGCAACCCGCGCTCGTCTTTGTGAATAGAGACCTCGATCGTGAGTTCGTTCTCCAGCATCTTTGCGGCCAGTTCCCGCGGATGGCTGCAGCGCACCAGAATCTGCGTAGGATGTTCCTGAATCTCGCCGCGCACGGTAGAAATCTGCCCCTCGGCCACCACGTATCCGTTGCTCAGCAGAATGACCTGGTCGGAAATCACATCCACTTCGTGCAGAATGTGGCTCGAGATAATTACATAGCAACCTTGCGCCGCCGTCGCGCGGAATAGCGCAATCATCTCTGCTCGGGCCAGCGGATCGAGTCCGTTCAACGGTTCGTCGAGCACCAGCACCTTCGGATCGTGTGCCAAGGCCTGCGCCAGCCGGATCCGCTGCCGCATTCCCTTGCTGTAGCCTGCCACGTTCCGCTTGGCGGCATCCACCAGGTTCACCCGCTCAATCACACGCCACGCCAACTGCTCCGCACTCTCACGATCCCGTCCTGCCAGTCGCAGGTAGGAATAGATAAACTGAAATCCCGTCAGGCCCTTGGGGAAGGCGTCGAACTGCGTGCTATAACCCAGAATCTTGAACAGATTTTCCGAATCGTCCGTTCGATAGCCGAGAACTTCGATTCGTCCGCGCGAAGGCTTCACCAGCCCCGTCATCAGGTTCATCAGCGTGGTCTTGCCCGATCCATTCGGGCCGACCAGGCTTGTGATGCCCGGCGGAATCGAGAGATTTACCCGGTTCACGCCCAGAATCTCTCCGTAAAACTTCGACACATCTTCGAAGAGGATGCGGTCGCTCAACGGATCACCTCATACGCACGCACCTTGCGCAGCAGCAGCGCAAGACAGGCCGCGCAGTAGAGAAGCAGCGCCACCCACGCTTCGGCGACCGGAATCGAATATCCGTTGTCGAGTTGGAATAGCGCGCTCCACACAATGGCCATCAGCTGAGCAATATTGAAAAAGTGGCCCGACTCGGTTCGTAGCACCGCGTTGATCGCTCCCGCGAAGCCCGCGCCAAAAAACATCACGCCGAGGAGCAACGCGCCCGCCACGATTCTCCACTTCACCCATGCCGACAGCGCCATCGCCAGCAGCGACAGAATGGCAATCCAGATCAACGACGAAAGGATCAGGCTGCCCGCGATCCACAGATGGCTCCACGTCCAACTCCACCCCGCGAGGCCCGCTTGTACGAGGAACAGAACTACTCCCGGTACCCAGGTGATTTGCGAAAGCAGAATGGCCAGCACCGACGCCTTACCCAGCACATATTCAGCCCGCGAGAAAGGACGGCAGAAGTACAGCGGCAGCGCTCCGTTGGCAAGGTCGGGCGAAATGAGTCCCGGCCCGGTAAAGGCGGTCAGCAGAAACGCAAATGTGCCCTGCACTCTCATGAAATTGAAAAAGAAAGTGTTGTTGATGGAGAGCACGCCTTTGGCCACGCCGACCTGCTCAAGGAAGGTTGCGTTGTGCGCCAGATAAATCATGAGCAGGCACACCAGCGGCCAGAAGAAACACACGACATACAATCCCGTCAGAAACTTGGAGCGAAACAGGTTCCGCCGGGAATAGCGGAATAGCACAAGACACCGCGACCACTCGGGAGTCAACGCGCCCGCATACGGCTTGTAGTTACGTCGATAGACAGCCACCGTTGCTCCCCCGATCTGGCATCACGCTTTGCATTCCGGTCTTCGCTCTTCGCTCTTGACTCGAAGCTCCTAGCCTTCAGCTTTCCATGGCCTTCAGGAAAATGTCTTCCAGTGTGTCGCGCCTGAAATTCATCCGCCGGATGCGCACTTGCTTTTCCGCGGCCAGCCGGAAAATGTCGCGCGTCTCAATCCCTTCGGCCAGAATCATCTTCATGCGATTGGCAGTCACAGCGCACTCGCAGCCCAGCTTCTCGATTGCCTCGGTGAAGTCGCCATTCGCGCCGTAGGTTTCGAGTTCCAGGAATCGTTTGTTGGCGCGGCGCTCTTCGTCCAGGTTGGAGTAATGCGCGATGAGCCCCTGCTTCAGGATCAGCACTTCGTCGCACGTATCCTCGACGTCGCGCAACAGGTGCGAGCACAGCACGATGCGCATCTCTTTGCCGTCGCGAATTTCTTTGATCATGCGGATCATTCTCTGCCGCGCCGAAGGATCCAGCCCGTTCGTCGGCTCGTCGAGAATCAGCAGCTTGGGCCCGTGCACGATGGCCTGCGCCAGCTTTGCCAGCTGCTTCATGCCCAGGGAATACGTTCCTAACTTCCGGTAGCGCGCCTCTGCCAATCCCACATAGAACAGCGCTTCGTGCGCTCGCTCCAGGGCCATGGCTCGACGGCAACCCCGAAAGCTCTCCCATCATCTGGACGAACGACACGGCGCTCATCTTCGAAATGAACGCGTCGTTTTCAGGCATGTATCCGACGAGCCCGCGAATCTTGCGGACTTCCGTGCCTACGTCGTATCCAAATACACGCGCCGAACCTGCCGAGGATTTGTAGAAACCGAGGAGGGTATTGATGAGCGTCGACTTACCCGCGCCGTTCGGCCCAAGCAGCCCAATCGAACGCCCGCGCAAAGTAGCCGTAAGACCGCGCAGGATCTCGCGGTGGCCAAACTTCACCGCGAGACCCTGCATTTCTACCAATGGTGCAAGCGGAGCAGCCGGCGTCGATGATTCAATCTCGCCTACTGCTCCGGGTTGTGCCGTCGTACTCATTGCGTCGGTTGGGCCGCGTGAGTCATGCCTCCGCCCAGAAACATCTGCGGCAGGAACGGTCCATTATGGCCCATCGTCAACAGTGTGCCCAGATCAAATCCCATGAAGCCGGTGTTGCTCGCCACCACAATCCGGTCGGGCTGGCCATACGCATAGATCAAGCCTGGCGCGGAGTTGGCTTTGAGCACTTCGATCGATTGCTGCTGCTGCGGAGTCAACGCTCCACTGGACTTCAACTGATCGGCGAGCGGCCCTACGACCGGACCGATGTTGTGATAGTAGATCGCCGAAAAATTGGTGTAGCCATCGGTCGGCAACAGTGCCTGGAAGCCGCTCGAATGCGGCAGAGTGAATCCCGCCTCACGATTCTGAATTGCCCGCGAGATCGTCGCGACATCGGGCGCAGCTACCAGATAGTTGTCTACGAACGTATAGTCGATTTCGTAGTTCAGCTGGTTTGGACTGCTGATCACAAAGTAAGTGCGCGAATTCACCTGCCGCGTGGTCAATTGCAGCGTGTGTCCCTTGGAGTTGCCCTCGCGATTGAAGCTGTCGACCAGCTTGGCAATCGTCGATTGCAGCGTCGTCGGATCATACACCTCAAAAATCAGCTTCCACCGCGGGGTTGGAATCATCGGCCCGTCGAACGCCATCGTGACTTCGCCGCCCAACGGCGCCGCCATGTCATTCAGCACGTTCACACCCGTCTTGGACTCGAACTCGGCCAGATGCTGAGTGAAATTCGCATCGCCGCTGCCGATCATCTTGAAGACTTCTTCCATGATGCTTCGCGGATTCTTGATGACCGCGGACGTCACCATGCTCGCGTTCGGGGAAACGAATTCCATCGATCCCATCGACGCGGGCTCTGCCAGCCACGAAGCTACGCCTTGCCGCTCTGATGCGAACATCAGGTCGGCTCGACTCTCGCTTTTGCCGGCAACTTCGCGGTGTTCCATGGTCAGATATCGCACGTCAGCTATTCCTGGAGGCAGTTCGTGGGCCTTGCTATCAGCTTGTACGTTCTGCGCGATAATTTGTTCCATGTCGACGCAGAAAAGATATTCCGCTCCCTGCTGGTAGGAACGGGCAATCTGCTCGTAGAACGGTGTTCCGGCAAAAGCTCCACTGTTGCCCTGTTTTACGCGCGCCGCCGTGCGCTGCAGTTCCGCCACGTCGGGACTGGCGATCAACAGGTCGTTATTCACGTACACCAGCAGCGGATGATTCGCCCCAGGCACGACCGACCACGGGTCTTTCACTACTTGCAGCGCGACATGTGACGGATCGGAGCTCAGCTTCGGCCCCTCTTTTTGCAGGAAGGCTTCCAGCCCGCCCTGCCGCACTTTCGCCAGCACGACCGGCGCGGCGTATTCTTTTCCGTCCTTCGCCATGGCGAACACAATCTCGTCGCCCAGGTAACTGTTGAACGTCTTCAACTGGCTCAGCACATCTTCCAGCTTCGGCCCACCGCCTTTTTGTTGTTGCTTCCACCAGTTACGCAGTTCAGGACTCTGCTGCAAGCGGTCCTGGAACAGGCGCGTGGCTTCGCCCAAAGTATTCGCGAGATTCGGAATCGCCGCGTAGACCACGGTGTGATCGGGCACATACGGAAGAAGGTCAGAGTTGTAACGCAGCCCAGGTCCCGGAATTGCCGCGAACTGCTTTTGCAGTACCGCAAAGTCGCCCAGCAGCGCCAGGTATTTCGCGGAGTTCTTGCTCCACGCAATCTCGCTCTGGATGGGAACCTTCGCCACGCTCGGACCGGAAGTTGCCTGGTCACCGGGGCTCAGGTCCGTTTCGTTGTCTCCAAAATTTACCCGGACCACACCTTCAATCACAGCCACGCGCGAGCCCTTGATCCCGTGATTCACGGAAAAGATTGTGCCCTTCACCGAGACCAGCCCGTCATCGGTGGCGACATAGAGCCGCCCCGAGCGCTGCTTGGCCGCCTGCACAATCACCTGCCCGCCATCCAGGCGAATCGTTGTGCCCTTCCATGCCCGCGATACGGAAAGATCGGAGCGCTCGCCCATTTCGACCAAAGAGCCGTCGAGCAGGCGCACGACCGCGGTCGATCCCTTCGCCGTGCGGACCTCATCGCCATTCCGGATCTCATATCCCGCCGGAATCAAACGCGTCTCCGCGCCCGCTCCGGTATAGAGTGAACCGTCCACACTCTGCACCGAAGCGCGAACTACATGCTGCCCGGGAAGCATTCCGTTGTTAAAGCCAACGACCGCAATTGCCGCGGCGAACACTGCAGCCGCGCCCATCGCCCAGCCCCACGCCATGCCACGCGGACGCTTCCGCTCCACGCGCCACACTTTCTGCGTCTCGCCATCGCGAGCGCGTTCCAGGGCGTGCCGGCACGCCACGCAGGCATGCGTGTGATCTTCAAACAGTAAGGCGCGCGCCGGCGCCAGTTGCTTGCCCACATAAGAGGGGATCAGCGCCTGAAAGTCCGCGCAGCTTCGCAGCGTGTGCGAGTTGAGGTCCGGCGTCGACCCGGCTCCGGTAATCGATTTCCAGACCCGCTCGCCAGCCTTCGCGACCACCTGGTCGTCTACCTGTTCATTGCGAATCTCTGAAAGAATGCGGTCGAACTTTTCGTTCTTCATGACCTGTCTCCTCGATAAGTGCCAAGCTCCTTGCGGAGCTGTTGCCGGGTGCGGTGTACCAGAACGGCCACCAGCACCTGTGAAATCCCGAGCATCCGCGCGATCTGCGGATTGCTGAAGCCTTCCAGAAAGCGCATCGCAAAAATTTCCGCCGAACGCGGCTTGAGCTGTGCCAAAGCGCGTCCCAGTGCCTGTCGCAGTTCGCGGGGATCATTCTGTGCGGGTTCCAAGGGCAAGTCTGTCAGCTCAACCTCGCGATCAGCCTGCCGTGCGCGGATCACGTCGAGCGCCGCGTTGATAGCCGCCCGGCGAAGGTAACTCTCTTCGTTTTCCAGCACTTCGCCGTGATCTCCGCGCCGGTAAAGGCGCAGAAACACCGTTTGCGACACGTCCTCGGCATCCGCGGCGTTGCCCGTGATGCGGTAGGCCGTGCGGAAAACCAGGCCGTGATACGCCCGAAACACCCGATCGAATTCGTTCGGGATTGCGATAATCCGTTCCTCTGCCAGTGCGCTTTGCAGGGTACGCCTCCAGTTGCTCTCTTTCACAACTAAAGACGGTACCTTTGGCTAGTTATTACAGTCTCGCCAAATTTTCTTGAAAGGTCGGGCCTGCAGTCGCGGCAACAACCTGTATCATATTCAGGTTTCACGGCTTACCCGAATCATGGCGAAACTGAACATCAAGCCAAAAAGCAATTGCATGTGGGATCTGATCAGCCTGGGCGAGGTCATGCTGCGCCTTGATCCGGGCGACGAGCGCATTTCCACCACGCGCCACTTTCGCGCCTGGGAAGGTGGCGGCGAATACAACGTTGCTCGCGGACTGAAGCGCTGCTTTGGTTTAGACACCGCGATCGTCACCGCCCTTGCAGATAATCCCGTTGGCCGCCTCGTCGAAGACCTTATGCTGCAAGGCGGCGTCAGCCAGAAATATGTCCGCTGGGTGTCATACGATGGAGTAGGCCGCACGGTTCGCAACGGATTGAACTTTACCGAACGCGGCTTCGGCATTCGCGCGGCGCTCGGTTGCTCCGACCGCGGACATACGGCGATTTCGCAAATCAAGCCGGGCGAGATCGATTGGGAGCAGATTTTCGCGAAAGAGGGTGCGCGCTGGTTTCATACCGGCGGAATCTTCTGCGCGCTCTCCGAGACCACACCGCTCGTCGCCCAGGAAGCCATGGAAGCGGCCAAACGCGCGGGCACCATCATCTCCTATGACTTGAACTATCGGGCATCTCTTTGGAAATCGATTGGCGGCAAAGCCAAAGCGCAAGAGGTGAACCGGCGTCTGGCCCCGCTCGTCGATGTCATGCTCGGCAACGAAGAAGACTTCACCGCCGCCCTGGGATTTTCCGTCTCCGGCCTCGACGAGCATCATTCCAAACTCGAGTCAGCCGGCTTCAAGCAGATGATCGAAACGGTCGTGAAGGACTATCCTGCG
The DNA here is from genome assembly GCA_963731405.1 of uncultured Acidobacteriaceae bacterium. Classification (GTDB taxonomy): domain Bacteria; phylum Acidobacteriota; class Terriglobia; order Terriglobales; family Acidobacteriaceae; genus Sulfotelmatobacter. The sequence continues at coordinate 384,966 of CAVSVS010000015.1, forward strand.
ATGTCGGTGATTGCTACGACATTGCGGAGCGCGAAGACTGCCACGCTGAACGATTGGGGTGCGCTTTGTTTTAGTGAAGGCAAGTTTTATGAAGCGCCGGTGCGCGAGGATCTGGAAATCTACGACCGCGTCGGTGGCGGCGATTCGTTTGCTTCCGGGCTGATCTATGGATTTCTATCCGGCAAAGATCCGCAATGGTCGGTAGAATGTGGCGCCGCGCACGGCGCGTTGGCGATGACCACGCCTGGCGACACTACGATGGCCACGCTCGCGGAAGTTCAGCAAGCCATGAAGTCGCGCACGGCCCGGATCGAACGCTGACGGCAAACAGATTTGGCGACGATATGACCATTGACGACGTAGTTCTCAAGATCAAAGAAATTGGAATCGTTCCAGTAGTTCGGGCAGCCTCAGTCGAGGAGGCGACGCGCGCGGTCGAAGCCATCTGCGCCGGCGGCATTCCGGTGGTGGAGATCACTATGACCGTGCCCAACGCGGTGACGGTAATCCACGAGGTGGCGAAGCAATACGGAGCGAAGGTGCTGATTGGAGCGGGCACCATCACCTCGGCGGAGCAGGCGGAGTCGTGCATTCGGGCGGGTGCCGAATTTCTTGTGAGTCCCGGCCTGTCGGTGCCGGCTCTCTCGGTTGCGCGGGCCAATGGGAAGTTAGCCATCCCCGGAGCGCTAACTCCGACGGAACTGATGAACGCTCAGGATCAGGGCGCTCGGCTGGTCAAGATCTTTCCTTGCGGCAATGTGGGCGGGCCGAAATATCTGAAGTCGCTCAAGGCGCCGTTCCCGAACGCGCAGTTGATTCCAACCGGTGGAGTGAATGCGTCGAATGCTGCTGACTTTATTGCGGCCGGCGCATTTGCTCTCGGCGTGGGTGCCGACCTGGTCGACGCGACTGCACTACGCGAAGGGAATCTGGAGAAGATCTCATCGGCTGCCCGGGAATTAGTGCAAGCCGTTACCTCTGCTCGCGCGGCCCTTCGCGAGAAAAAAGCGCGCTAAAGGCCCTCTTGCCCCTGCCGTGCTCGTAAGTCGTTGAGTCTTGGTGTAAGTCGTTGAACATCCCTGCAAGTGATTGAAAGTTCGTAGAACGTCACAGGAAGCTGCTACGCGAGCGATTTCTTGTTCAGTGATACTTTCCTCGTCCGCGATGACGATCGTCGCTGAGAGGGCCGTTTCCGGCTCAGGAAATGACATTCCAGGCGACGTTAGGGATGGCCGAAAGCCAATCCGGATCCCTCGCGGCTTCTTGGACGTACAATTATAATGTACGAATATGTACGTACAATACCGTTAAACACATGTAACTCATCGGCTTACGCGCAATCGAGCACTCCGCCGGCACTGGGAGCACGATGCCGAAGTGATTTTTCGTATCAGGCTATGCCTTCAGGCATAGCGTCAGGATTATCCCCTCCGACTTGCGCCTTCAGGCGCTGCACGGGAACGGTGCTACCAGTTGAACATGGTGCCATCGAGCTTGCGGTTCACCGGCAGGTAAGCTCGCTCGTAGGGAAATTCTTCGGCCAGCTTCTCGTCGTAGTCGACGCCAAGTCCTGGCGCATCGCCCGGATGCAAGTATCCGCCCTTGAACGAATAGGCATGGGGGAACACTTCGTCGGTCTCCTGCGTGTGGCGCATGTATTCCTGAATCCCGAAATTGTTCACCGAAATATCAAAATGCAGCGCTGCTGCCATTGCCACCGGAGACAGGTCGGTTGCGCCGTGAGAGCCGGTGCGCACGTGATAGATCTCTGCCAGCGCAGCGATCTTCTTCAGGTGCGTCAACCCACCGCTGTGCACCACGGTCATGCGCAGGTAATCGATCAACTGCTCCTGAATCAGAATGTGCGCATCCCAAACCGAGTTGAAGACTTCGCCGACCGCAAGCGGGATGGTCGTGTGCTGGCGAATGATGCGGAAGCCTTCCTGCAGCTCCGCCGTTACCGCATCTTCCAGCCAGAACAGGTGATACGGTTCCAGACTCTTTCCCAGCCGCGCGGCCTCAATGGGCGTGAGCCGGTGATGCACGTCATGCAGCAAGTGAAGATCGTCGCCGAACTTCAAACGTAAGGCCTCGAACAGCTTGGGAACCTGCAGAAGATATTTCTCGGTTGACCAGACATTTTCCGGCGGCAGGCCCTTCTCGGCGGGTTCGTAATACAGTTTGTCGCGCGCGACGCCGTAAGTAGAGGGCAGCCCAGGGATTCCCGACTGCGCACGCACGGCGAGATATCCCATTTCTTTGTACTTCGCGACTTCTTCGGCAGTCTCGGCAATGTCGCGCCCGTTGGCGTGGCCGTAGACCATCACGCCGCTTCTGCTTTGCCCCCCGAGCAGGTTGTAGACGGGCGTCTTGAGGGCTTTGCCCTTGATGTCCCACAACGCCATATCGACGGCCGCGATCGCCGTCATGGTCACAGGGCCGCGACGCCAGTACGCTCCGCGGTACAGGTATTGCCAGACATCTTCCGTTTGAAACGGGTCGCGCCCGATGAGGCACGGAACCAGGTGATCGCTCAGGTAGGAGGCAACGGCCAGCTCGCGCCCATTCAGAGTTGCGTCTCCCAGGCCGTAGACGCCTTCGTCGGTCGAAATCTTCAAGGTGACGAAGTTTCGTCCGGGACAACTGACGAACACCTTTGCTTCCGTAATCTTCACCGGGATCTCCTCCGAATCGATGCCACCGAGTGTAACGAAATCTGCAAATGTTGCGCACCTTTGCGCTAGAGTAGCGCTGGCGTCCCGCCGGGCGCGGATCAAAATTACGGCATTGATGGAAAAATCGTGAAGACCTTTTACGGATTGTTAGTTGGCTTGGTGCTGTTCGCAACTACAGTTGCGGCTCAGCCGCAGCACGATCGCGCCTACTGGCAAGCGATCGTGAAGAACAAGTCTGCGGTGCCGGAACACGAGTCGGCGGATGCGCTTTCGCAGGAACTCAGCCCGCTCCTGGCCTCGCCCGATCCCGAATTGCGCGACGACCTGGCGTATTCCATCCTGGCACGCTGGATCTACCGTGGAAAGATCTCGACGCCGCAGCTGATCGTCCTGACCGATGAATGGCGAGCGAACTTGAAAAGCGGTCTCGGCGAGGTCGGCACCAACTCGGTGTTGAAGCGGTCGTTCTCCGCCCTATGCCTGTCGTCGATGGCGGCACGCGAGGCGAAGACGCCGTTCATGGGCGCGGAGCGATATCACCAACTGGTCGCCGAGAGCATCGCGTATCTGCGGGCCGAGCGCGACCTGCGCGGGTATGACGCGAAGCTGCACTGGATTCATGCGACCGCGCACACTGCCGACCTGCTCGCGGCCCTGGCCGACAGTTCGATGCTCACGAAAGATGAAGAGAAGGCCATGCTCTCAGCGATTGCCGCGCGTCTTGCGACGGCACCCGAGGTCTACACGCAAGGAGAGCAGGATCGACTGGCTGCCGCGGTCGTGGCCATTGTTCGCCGTCCGGATTTTCAGGCGGCCGATTTCGAAACGTGGCTGAAGGGAATGCAAAACGAAGACCGTGACGTGTGGACTGCCACCACGCCGGAATCGCTGGCGCGATTTCAAAACCACAACTACATGCTGCAGGCGCTGACGGTTCGCCTTTCGCTGGAACCGGATTCGGCGCGGACTTCGGAGTACAAGCTGAAAGTTCTTGAGGTCCTGAAGACGCGTCTCGATTGAAATGTTGGCAGATCAGATCTGCGCAGGTTTGAGTCGCGGCGCCAGGACCTGCACGAAAGCAAAGGCGACGAGATACGCCAACCCGGCCATCACAAAGATCGGGATGTAGGAACCGGTTCGCTGCAGAATGTAACCCACCGCCTTGGCCACGAACATTCCGCTGAAGGATCCAGCCATGGTCGCGAAGCCCACGACGGACGCGACCGCGCTTCGCGGAAACATGTCGGAGGCGAGCGTGTAGATGTTGGCCGACCATCCTTGATGCGCTCCGGCCGCGATGGCAATCAGAAAAACCGCAAGCCAGGCGTTATGGGTGCGAGCGGCAAGCATGATGGGGGTGACGGCCATCGCGCATACAAAAAGCGCACACTTCCGGCTGGGGTTCAGGGCCCATCCTCGCTTGAGCAGTGAAGACGAAAGCCAGCCTCCGCCGATGCTGCCGACGCAGGCGCCGCTGTAGATGACGAACAGCGGCAGCCGCATTGCGCTGAGGTTCATTCCGAGATTGCGGCTGAGGAAATCGGGCATCCAGAACAAGTAGACCCACCAGATGGGATCGGTAAAGAACTTTCCCGAGCGCGATCGCCCATGCCTGCGGAAGCCGCAGCATAATGCGCCACGGAACGGCCGTCTGTCGACGCGTTCTGATCCGGAGGATCGCTCTCGATGTAGGCAAGTTCGGCTGGCGGAGAGCTTCGTGTCATCTTGCGGCCGGTGATAGAGGGCGAGCCAGCAGGCGATCCAGATAAATCCCAGGGCGCCGGTGGCAATGAAGGCCATGCGCCATCCATAGCGAAGAGTGAGCCACGGCACCACCAGCGGTGTGACCAGCGCACCGATATTGGAGCCGGAATTGAACAGGCCCGTGGTCAGCGCGCGCTCGCGCTTGGGAAACCATTCCGACACGGCCTTGATGGATGCCGGAAAGCTGCCGGACTCACCAATGCCCAGGCTGAAGCGCGCCACACCGAATTGAAAGACTGAGCTTGCAGCAGCATGAGCCATGGCGGCCGCGCTCCAGACGAAGACTGCGAGAGAGAATCCTTTGCGCGTGCCGAGCCGGTCGATGAGCTTTCCGATGAAGAGCAGTCCCGCACCGTAGGCGAACTGGAAGGCGGTGACAATGTTGCTGTATCCAACCTCAGTCCAACCGAACTGGACTTGCAGCATCGGCTTGAGCAGCGCGATCACCTGCCGGTCCATGTAGTTCACGGTCGCGGCGAAGAACAGCAGGCCGCAGATCAGCCAGCGACGGTTGCCGGTGTGAGCCGGGACGCTTTCGGGAACGGTTTGTGTTGGAGGTAGGCTCACGGCGTTCAGCGCAGCGCAGACGTTGCATCACTAGACATGGCGCGGGGCATCTCCGTCAAGCGGTTGCTGAACTGATATCATTCAGGGCTTGCATCGCTCCCCGATGCGGGCGATTCAAACTGCCTGCGAGCCTGCCCATGAATGGCTTTCTCACCGAAGACTTCCTGCTATCGAACGATCCGGCACGGCACCTCTATCACCAGTTTGCCGCAGCGCAGCCGATTTTCGATTATCACTGCCATCTTTCCCCGCGAGACATTGCTGAGAACCGGCGATTCGCCAATCTTCACGAGATCTGGCTTGAGGGAGACCACTATAAATGGCGGGCGATGCGCGCGAACGGCGTGCCGGAAAAATACATTACCGGGGACGCTACGCCCTACGAGAAGTTTCTGGCCTGGGCGCGAACCGTTCCTTACACGCTGCGCAATCCTCTGTACCACTGGACGCATCTCGAGTTGCAGCGCTATTTCGAAATTGCGGAGTTGCTGGACGAGAAATCGGCTCCGGCGATTTGGGAAACAGGCGAATGCTGCATTGGCGGGTGAGCTGACGGCACAGGGCATCCTGCAGAAGTTTCGCGTTGAGGTCGTCTGCACCACCGACGATCCCGTCGATGATCTTCGGCACCATCAAGCGATGGCAAAGTCGAGTCTAGGGACGCGAGTTTTTCCTTGTTTTCGTCCGGACAAAGCTCTGGCGGTTGGCGATGATGCGTTTGTGCCGTGGGTGGAGCAACTTTCGCGGATTGCAAATATTGATATCAGGAATTTAAGTGCTCTGCTGCAGGCACTCCAGAGGCGTCACGACTATTTTCATTCCCTCGGTTGCCGCCTGTCAGACCACGGATTGAATCATTGCTATGCGACGCCCTGTTCGGAGCAAGTCGCTGCGGAGATTTTCTCGAAAGCGCGCGAGGGTCGGGTGATCAGCGAAGAGGAGCACACGCAGTTTGCGTCGTTCATGATGCTTTTCTTCGGGCGGCTCGACGCCGAGAAGGGCTGGACCAAGCAGCTACACCTGGGCGCATTGCGCAATGTGAACGGAGCGGCACGCCGCAAGCTCGGCGCTGACACTGGATACGACACCGTCGGCGATTTTCCGCAGGCTCGATTGCTCGCGGCGTACCTTGACCTTCTCGCGCAGGAAAACGCGTTGCCGCAGATGATCGTATATAACGTGAATCCCTCAGACACGTTTCAGTTCGCGACATTGATTGGCTGCTTTCAGGATGGAGAGAAGGCTGGAAAGATCCAGTACGGCAGCGCGTGGTGGTTCCTGGATCAGAAGCAGGGCATCACGGCGCAGATCGACGCCCTCTCCAATGTCGGGCTGCTGTCGCGTTTCATCGGCATGGTCACCGACTCGCGGTCGTTCATGTCGTATCCGCGGCACGAATATTTTCGGCGCGTGCTTTGCGACATCGTCGGGCAAGACGTAGCGCGGGGAGAACTTCCCAATGACGACGTGCTGCTGGGCCGGCTGATTCAGGATGTTTGTTACAGAAACGCAAAGGAATATCTTCGGCTGCCCACGGAAGATCCAAGTTTGTAGGGTTGAATTCCCAGGCGAGCCTTCCCTCCTGCCCTCGTATTTTCAACGATTTACATTTAATCGGAAATCCAAGGATGCCCGGGCATCTCCAAACTTTTCTTTTGCAACTAACAAATTAGTTGACCTTTTCATGGGTTCTACGTCTTAATCAATGGCACCGAGTAACGCCGCCGAGGAGGAGTATTTGGCCCGCAGCAAGTCCGCAACCCTGACTGAAGCCGAGTTGCGCATTATGAATGTGCTTTGGGAGCGGCATTCGGCGACGGTGCACGAAGTGTTGGAAGCCATCCCTTCAAAACCCGCGTTGGCCTACAACTCGGTGTTGACCATCATCCGCATCCTCGAGAAGAAGGGGTACGTGAAGCACGAGAAGGATAAGCGTGCACACGTCTACCTGCCGCTCGTGGACCGGAAAGATGCGACGCGGTTTGAAGTGCGGCACCTGGTGAGCCGGTTTTTTGGCAACTCCAACGAGCAACTCGTGCTGAACGTTCTGGAAGAGACGAGCATTGACGCGGAGGAACTTGACCGCCTGCGCCAGTTGCTGGAAAGGAGCAAGTGAGCTGACGATGACCGCAGCTTTTCAAATGATTCAGGCCGGGCTAAGTGAGATTGCCCAGGCGTCAACGTTGCGCATCGTCGACTGCCTGGTTGAAGGCACGCTCATCACGATCTTTGCTGGACTGGTGTTGCGGGCGGCTGGCTTGCGGAATTCCGGGACGCGGTTTGCGGTTTGGTTTGCGGCGTTGGTGGCGATTGCGGCTGTACCTTTTCTTGGCGGCACTTGGGCGCATAGAGTGATCCCGTCGCCCGTTCTGAATCGGCCTGCGATCACCGTCCCCGGATCGTGGGCGATCTATCTTTTTGCAGTGTGGGCTGTGATCGCGGCGTGGGCATTGTTCCGGGTGGGGCAAGGGTTGTGGCATCTGCGTGTTCTGCGTAAGAGCTGCGTTCCGGTTAATGTCGAAAACCTGGATGTGCGAATTCAACGAACCCTCGCCCGCGGTCAGGCCGGAAGGCATGTGGCGTTCTGCACTTCCGCCCTGGTGCAGGTTCCGACTGCGATTGGGCTGCTGAAGCCAGCGGTGATTGTCCCCAAGTGGGTTTTGGAAGAGCTCTCTGCGGACGAACTGAATCAAATTCTCTTGCACGAACTGGCGCACCTGCGGCGCTGGGACGACTGGACCAATCTCGCTCAGAAAATTGTGAAGGCGCTATTTTTCTTTCATCCGGCGGTTTGGTGGATCGAGAAGAAGGTATCGCTCGAACGCGAAATGGCTTGTGACGATGCCGTGCTGGCGGAGACCGAGAGCCCGCGCGCCTACGCAGAGTGCCTGGCGCATCTCGCGGAGAAGACTTTGATTCAGCGCAGCGTCGCGCTGGCCCAGGCGGCATTGGGACGACTGCGTCACACCTCGCTGCGCGTGGCGAAGATTCTGGATGGGAATCGCGCGAGTGCGTCGGGCGCTAGTAAACCCGCTGTGTTGCTGGTCGCAGGGTTTGCGGCGGCGTGCCTCGTGTCAGTGTCGGCGGCTCCGAGTTTGATCGCGTTCGATGACGGCGGTCCGAATGCTGCCGTCGCGCCTGCGATGGCAAGCAATTCTATGGACAACGCAGCCGAGAGCGTTTCGCCGGCAATGCCAATGGCCCAGGTTACAAACGCGAAGTTTACGGCGCAATCAGCTCCTTGGGTGCAGGCGAAGTTGAAGCTTCAAGAGCCTAACCGGCGGGCGCAGAAATCGAAGCGAGTGGTTGCGAAGCATGCAGTTACTCCGACTCTGAAAGCGCGCGCCGAGGTTCCAGCGTCCGAAAACGTCAGTCAGGGCGATGTTCGCCAGAGTGACTTGCGGCAAGCTGATGCGCGACAGACCGATCTTCGCCAGAGCGGCGTTCATTCCACCGACGCGCGCCTGACGGATGCCAACATGATTCCCGTAGCCTTCACCGAAACGTTCTTTGTGGTTGTTGAAGGACGCGAGAGTGGCTTTTCGAACCAGCCGATATATCAGATCCAGATGTGGCAGTTGACGGTGCTGCATCCGGTGGTTGATTCCAACAACAGAATTCACCCCAAACAAATTTAGTCATGAAAGACAGCACAAGCAGACGCGGAGCTGCAACTCTAAAAACTAACGAATTAGTTGATAACCATCTCGAAAGGACATAACTCAGATGAATGTAGGAATGCAGTGGAAAGACAGCTTGAAGAAATGGACGCGGCGACTGGCAATGCCTGCAATGGCATTGGCGCTGATCGGTGCGTTCGCAACTTATGAATGTGTGAAACCATCGGCAGCGAGCGCGGCCAATGCGGCGCCATCGGCTGCCCCACTTGACGTCGACAGCGTGAGTTCGTTGCTTGCGGTCGACAAGGCGATGGAAACCCTGGCGGCGCGGGTTACACCAGCGGTCGTCAACGTGACGGTAACTTCGCGCGCCAAGGCGGAGAAGGCTGGGCAGCAGATGCCGGAAGATATGCAGCAGTTCTTCGGGCAGGGCAATCCGTTTGGCCAGTTCTTCGGACCGAACATGCGTCAACGCCAACCGCAGATCGAACACGGCTTGGGTAGCGGCGTCGTGATCTCGCCCGACGGATACATCGTCACCAACAATCACGTGATCGACGGAGCGGTCGACATTCGCGTGACCACCAGCAATCGCCGAGTCATGAAGGCGAAGCTTGTGGGCGCTGATCCGTTGACCGATCTGGCAGTGCTGAAGGTGAACGCGACTGATTTGCCGAGCGTTCCCTGGGGAGACTCGAAAGAAATTCGTCAGGGACAGACCGTGCTGGCGTTCGGCAATCCTTACGGATTCCGTTTCACCGTGACGCGTGGAATCGTGAGCGCCGTCAATCGCGCGAATCCCGATCCCTCGAATCCCAGCAAGCCCGGCGAGTTCATCCAGACGGATGCCGCCATTAACCCCGGCAACTCGGGTGGCCCGCTGGTGGATGCTCGCGGTCAGGTCGTCGGCATCAATACGTTCCTGATCTCCTCGAATGGCAGCTTCTCGGGAATGGGATTTGCCATTCCGACGCAGATCGTTCGGCCCACGGTTGAGACCTTGATCCGCGACGGCAAGATCAGTCACGGTCATATTGGAATCGGAATCGCGGACGTGACTCCGGAGAATGCGAAGTTCTTCGACGAGTCGAATGCGAGTGGTGGAGTGGTGACGCAAGTCGAACCCGATTCTCCGGGCGCGAAGGCCGGCCTGCAGATCGGCGACGTCATCACGGAAATCGACAACCAGAAGGTGACTGATGCCGGAGAACTGCAGGTGATCGTCGGACAGAAGCAGCCTGGTTCGAAGATCATGCTCAAGGTTTTGCGCGACGGCAAGAGCATGAGCGTCCCGGTGACTCTGGAGGCGTTGGGCAGCCGCTCGGGTGAGGGCGACGATGACTCCGGCAAACCAGAAGGCAAGATGCGCTGGGGAATTGGCCTGGGCAACCTGACGCCGGACGTGCGCGACCAGCTGCAGGCTCCGAAGGACGTTCGGGGCGCCGTGATCGAGCAGGTACAGCCGGGAAGTTCGGCGGATAATGCTGGATTGCAGCAGGGCGACATCATCCTCGAAGTCAACCGTCACAAAGTGCAGAGCGCGAGCGATGTGCAGCAAGCGCTCTCGAATGTGAAGAAGGGCGATGACGCGCTGGTGCTGGTGTGGTCCAACGGTGGGAACAGCTTCCGGGTGTTGCACGCTCCCGAAGGCGCTTAATCAAATCGCGCCGCGCTTCTCTAGCGGGGAGCGTGGCGCGTCCCTTTTTCCGCTCGCTTCTGCATGCCACTTCGAAGAATGGGAAATGAGCACAACTATGTTCTGAGAAATGTCATCCCAATCTCAGGCGATTGGCCGCATCAACCAGCAGGTCCCTCCACATCGGTCGGGATGACAATTTTTGTGCCAGTCGCTCGATCGGGATGACAGTTCTTTGCATCGGTCGCAAGGCATGTAGAGTCTTAACGAGGTACTAGCGTGAAAATATCGCGAATCACGATCATCTTCTCTTCGTTCCTCATTGCGTTCGCTGCAGCGGCCCAGACTCCACCGCCCGATGCGAGGCTTACTGGCAATCCGGTATTCGAGAAGAACTGTGCGAAGTGTCACGGGAAGACCGCGGAGGGGCGCCATTTTGGCGGGCCGTCGCTCGTCTCTGACGTGGCCATGGCTAAGTCTGCGGACGAACTCCGGGACGTCATTACCAATGGCAAGCATCACATGCCGAAGTACGCGGGCAAACTCACTCCGGAAGAAATCAACGCGCTCGTCGATCAGATCAAATCGCCGCCCAAGAAATGAGGCGACTCTTGCCGCGCGATCAAGCGGCGAGTTCTCGGACGCTGTAATCCCGCGCTGGTCATTTCGGGCGCGCTGGTTCGCTTAGATAGCGGCTGGCGAACTCTAGAAAGGTGGGCCAGTTCGGGCCGGGCGTATGTCCTCCGCTATGTTGACGGAAAGCAACATCACCGTGGATGAGCGGAGTCTCGATCGGTGGGAACTCGCTGGTTCCGAGATCCTTCTTGCCTAGAAGCCTATACACGGGACCGGCGGCGACGGCGGCGAGGAACATCCCTTTTGCATCCACCCAACCATCGCCGTTCGTGGCTCCCGCGCCAATGAACACGGGGCGCGGCGCACACAGAGCGATCAACTCGTGTTCGTCGACGGGCAAATCTGCATCGGTTAACGGCCCCGCGTATTTCAGGAAGTTACCCGCCATCCAGTGATACTCGCCGGTGCCGGCGATGTTTCCGATCTGCTCGCCGAAATGGTGGCGGAAGAGTTTGGCGCCTGCTTCACCGGACGAACTGATGTATGCGATTTCGAAACGCGGGTCGTAGGCCATGGCAACCAGAGCGGCCTTGCCGTAGCGCGAGTGGCCATCGATGCCGACGCGTTTTGCGTCCACGGATTTGTCGGTCTCAAAATAATCGAGGGCGCGGCTCGCTCCCCAGGCCCAGGCTCGGAGGGCTCCCCAATCGTCGAGTTTTCGAGGCTTGCCTTTGTTGACCAGTCCAATGATTCCTTCGGTTAGGCCTTCTCCATTGTCCGCCTGTACGCTGGTTGGAATATAGATCGCATAACCCCATCCCTTCGCCAGGACCTGCTGCTGCCATGAGGGGCCTGATTGGGTTGCCTTGATCTCGGGATAGCGCTTGGCCAGAGCCTCCATTACTTCCTTGCTCCAACTGAGTTCCATCATGAGCGGAACCGGACCGCTCGCGTTCGCGGGAGTCGTAAGAGTCAAGTCGATATTCACAGCCACGAACGGGTACGCGGAGTTGTCGACGTGACCCATCAGTTTCTTGGTGACGATCGGAATGTCGTCGTTCATCTCTTTGGTAGTGCTGACAATTTCCCAATTTACTTTTGGGGTGTTGTCAGGCACTCGCCCGTAAATCTCGCGATCGATATCCTCCACGATTTCAGGGCGGCGCTGGTCCCACCACATTTTTGCAGTTGTGACCTTCTTCCCATTTTTCAAAACTAGCGGCTCCGGAAGCTTCGCAACCGGATTGGCCTTGGCCTCGTCATAGTTTGCTGCGTTGGGCGATTTCGGATCGCCGTCCGCGCCTGGTCGCAGCGAGGTAATGTGCAACTGATCCATTACGCGCTGATGGTCCTGCTCTGAGGTGAGATGTGCCGGTTGCGATGGGCTGGAACTGGTGGCCTGGGAAAGCGCAATCGGCGAAAGAGCCAGCATTACGAACAGAGTGCCGGTGCACAAAGTGTTGCCAAACCTTTCCTGCATGCATTCCCTCCGCAGGCTCATTTCGGCGCCGGCGTCTCTTCGATTTTCACGTTCGAGAAGACCGCTGTTTCCAGCGTCGTCGCCACGTGCGAACAGACTCCCAGGCCCACGTAGACTGGGTCTTTCAGGCCGACATATTCCACCGGACCAACCATTTTCAATTCTTCGTTCGGCTTGCCGGCATACATGGTGAAGCGACTACCTTTCCTCTCGATGCGGAGACGCACCGTTCCATCGACCTGGGTGGGTATCTGATATGTCTGCTCGTTCGCCGCGCCGCGGAATTGCAGCGACGTGAGTCCGTTGCCATGCGATACGGCATCGGCGTACGCCGATCCCGGATCCAGGCTCTGACGCACCATCAGCAATGCCTTGCGATGTTCGGCAGTACTGGTTCCTATCCATTGCACGTCGGCGGTGAGAGTGATATCGCCGGAGGCCTTTTTCCAAACGAAGTAGAAGGCGTCGGAGGTGCCCCAGACATTCGCGCCGCCTCCGGTAATTCGATACTCACCCTTCGCTGGATCATAGTGCGCGGTGCTTCCGGGCGGAGTTTGTCCGATGCTGCTCTGATCGGTGAAGAGGCCAAGGTCGGAGGACTGCGCGAAGGCAAGGCTCGTTCCAATCAGTAACAGGAAGGCCAACTGCCCATTGCGACAGGAGCGCATCGGCGTTTTGCGGATCGGCGAGGGCGAATGTTGAGTGTTCATCATTCCTCACGTTAACGCGAGGATTCTAAACCACCCGCGCAATGCGCTGGGATTCTGGCAGGGGAGGAGTCTTCGATCGTTTAGTGGCGCGGTTGTCGAACTTCGTTCGACAGACAGCCGATGGCGGCTGTCCCCACATGCAGCCTACAGGGCTACTGCGAAGCGCTGGCTTCGCCTTGGCTTTTTGGAGGTTGATCGTCTTTGTGGTGGAAGTCGAGTCCGAAGTGAGGTTCGGAACGGGTGCCAGTGACCTTGAAAGGAACTTCGGTTCCGGCTCCGTTCTTTTCAAAAAAAGGATCGACGGGCTTCAGCAGAATCGATTTCCAGCCCGTCGTCAGCTGCGACAATTTGGCATCGAGTCTCAACTTGCCGTGAAAATCAAAAGTGTTTCCATCGAGACTGTAGTCTCCTGTCATGTCGGCATGCGTGCCAGGAATTTGGAAATGGAGGAAGGAGAACGAAAGCAGTCCCTGGTTCAGCGTGAATTTGCCTTGCAAGTCGGACCGGACGCTCGCTATTTCTTGATCGCTTTGGTTTGTGTGCTTGCCGCGGCTCCGCATGCTGAAGGAGTCGATGCGTCCCTGCAGCTTTTCGTTCGTGAAGAAGCCCTGAGGGATGTGGAAGGTGCCGGCGAGTTTCAGGCGGTTGGCGACGTCGGCGGGGCCCGGTGGCAGGCTTAGTTTCGTTTTCATAGCAACAGCGCCTGTCATGATGGGCGGATCGGTTTTGACGCCGAGTTTGAGCAGATCTTCAATGGTGGCGTGGTCGAGCACGACGTTGAGTTCAATGTCGTGGCCGTGCTGCGGTTCTTTCATGCGTACGATCTTTCCACTCGCGGTAAAGGATGAATGCAGGACCGTAGCCTTGACTGGCTCGAGGTAGGTGTCGCCGTCGGTGCCGTCGACAATGGCGTGAAAGTCGGTGTGCAGCGGGACGGGATGACCGCTCACCGCAACCTGAAAATCCGGCGTATCGGTGTGCCCGTCAACCACGATGTGGCCCAACGTGCCTGCATATTTTCCCGTGGACGATAGAATTCCGCCGATTCCTTTGATGGTTCCCAGGTCAGCCTGCGTGAAGGAATAATCTCCGTTGACCGCGGAATCACGCGGGCTTTCTTCGTTTAACGGCCCGAACGATCCGGTGGACTGTATGTTTCCGACCGGTTTGGGATTGATGAGGGTGGCCTCGAAGCGCAGAGGCTGTCCGGGGCCAATGTCTTTCATCCGCAGATCGCCGATATCGAATTCCAGCGGCGCCTTGCCGGGTTTGTTTGTGTTAATGAGCAGTTTCGTATCCGTGCACACAAAATGGTCGACGCTAATTTTTATCTTTCCGCCGCCCTTGCGAAAGTTGCTCATCTGCTTGCGGTCGCCTTTCGGGGGAATGTTCATGGTGAGGCCGTTCAAGTAGATGGTGTCGACGTTCATGGGGTCGCGGAAGAGGTTGGTCAATGCGGTCTGGAAGCGAAACTCGCCGATCTCGAAGAGCGGCTGTACGCCGGCTTCCCACGGATTGGGATCGGTGAGGCCATAGATCTGCAGGCCCTTGCCCTCGACGTGCAAGCCATTCGTCGACCCAAACGTGGAGTTCGGCAAGTTCGACGCGGCTCTTGAAACGTGCCGAGAGTGTTTCGACGACGCGAGCGCGCAAGATGGGCTGAGCGCGGACAATCACAATGCGGATGCCGACGGCTGCAGCGATCAGAAACAGCAGGAGAATTCCGGCGATCCAGCGCCAGCGCCGCGAGTTTCGACGGGGCGGCATGGAGACGACCCGGGAACGGCCTTCTTCGATTGGAGATGAAGGGGGCAACGACGGCGGAGAAGATGGGGAGGCGGAACCCACACTTCTTTTTTAGAGAGTAGAGATGTGCAGGGGAATCGGGTGTTTACTGCAGAATGGCACGAACATTCTGAATCGTCGTCGAAACATCGGCGCGGTTTGGAAGCAGCGCAGAGTCTGTTGGGTGAAGTCGCGCTATCCTGGCGGAACTCGTGCCAGGTTGAACACGCTCCAGAACACATACGCCGCCATCAGTCCCGCGATGAAGATTGTCACGACGGGCCGCTCGGGCGTCTCCAGTAAGTCGGCCAGCACTCCGGAAACAAAGAGGAACAGGAAAGGGAAAGCAGCAAGGAGAAATCCAGCGCCCGCAACGTGCGGATGCCCGATGCCCAAGAGCAGGAACGCTACCCCGACCATCAGCGGGGCAGTGTTTCCAAAATAGCGCGTGCGCGGCCAAACTGCATATGTTGCGCCCGCGACTGGAAGCCCAAACGCGAGGGCGGGGCAAGCACGCCCGATCCGCACGGCGACTTGCTTGTAAACGCCTAGCACGGTGAAGCCGCGCCAGCTTACTCCCCAGAATTCGGCGTGCCGCATGCTCTCTGCGAAGGTGTGCAGATGAAAGGAGTACATTGCGAACAGCAGGAGGAAGCCCACGACGCAAGCAGCGATCCAGATCACGACTCCCGCCTGACGACGCACCGGAGCGACGTAAAGCAAGAAGGCGAGAGCCATCGGGATCACCACGATCAGGGAGAACTGCGATCCCACAGCGATTGCGAGGGAGATGCCAAGCAGAACGATTCGGCGCCAGTTCCAAAGCACGACTTCGCGGGGGGCGTAGAGTGTGTGCGCTACCGCAATCGCGGTGAAGATCGCTCCGAAGGCGCCCCAGGCCGCAGCAATCTCCGGCTCGGCGTGCCACACTGCGCTTGCCTGAATCAGTGAAGGAGAAAAGCAATAGAGGATAAGCGCAATAAAGCCGCCGGTATTTCCGCAGAGGCGACGGGCCACATACCACAACGATGCTCCCAGAAAAACGCCGCAAGCAAGAAAGGGAATGCGCGGCAGCCAGCGCCAGTACATGGCCGAATCGTTGGCAAAATCTTTGGGCCAAATCAGCAGCGGGGCCGCCGAAGCAACGTAGAGAAGCGGAGAATGTTCGGTATCGAAGCCGGATTGGTCGCTGTGAAATGGGTCCGGAGGAGTGATAGCCGCATCCAGGAACGGGGCCGCAGCAATCCCGCGGCCGTGCCACTGCTTCCAGCCTTCGCCGATGCGGACCGCCTCCGATCCATCGGGTTCGTTAGCGGCTCGCAACTCGGAATGGACCAGCCATAAGGCTTGTGCCAGAAAGCAAAGCAGCAGCAGTCCGGCAAGAAATTGCGGACGTCCGAAGCGTTCGCGAGTGAAATATGGACGCATAAGGTCGAGCCGAGTGTTTTACCATGGCGGAGGCGGTTTGCGGGGAAAGTTCTGCAATGGCTGAGGTCGATACCAAAACGGAAGCTACTCCGGCGCCGAATATCGCGCCCGCAACGTCAAGTCCCGAGTTTGCTGTCGCGACTCAAGCTTCGTACGCTCACACGCTGTTCTTTAGTTCAGAAGGGCTGCGGCCGGGTTGGGGATTTGCTTTTTATGTGGCGATGTTTTATCCGCTGCAGAAATTGGCTGTGGATGTGGCGTGGTCGAAGGATTTTGGAGCGAGTGGCTTGTGGTCGATGCTGTTGGAAGAATTCTGCGACCTGCTGGCAGCGGTTCTTCCGGCGATCGTGTTGGCGCGAGTCGAGCACCGGCCATGGAAAATGTTTGGCTTGCCGGGAAGGCAGGCATTCGGGAAATTGTTTTGGATCGGCGCGGTGTGGGGATTCGCCGGGATCTCGATGCTGATGATCGCACTGTACGGCGCACACTCATTTTCGTTTGGACAGATCGTGTTGCATGGAGCACGGCTGGCGCGGTTCGCGGCGTTTTGGGCATTGATGTTTCTGTTGGTCGGACTGTTCGAAGAGTTTCTACTGCGCGGTTACACGCAATTTACATTGGCGCGCGGGATCGGTTTTTGGCCGGCAGCGTTAGTGCTTTCGTGCGCGTTTGGATTGATACACCTGCGGAACGGCGGCGAGGAGTGGCGAGGGCTGCTGGCGGCCGCATTCATTGGGTTCTTTTTCTGCGTAACCTTGCGTCGCACGGGCAGTCTGTGGTTCGCCGTCGGCTTTCATGCAGCGTGGGACTGGGGAGAAACATTTCTCTATTCGGTGCCCGACAGCGGCATGGTCGCTCCAGGGCATCTGCTGAGTTCGTCCTTGCGAGGTTCCGACTGGCTCAGCGGAGGATCGGTGGGGCCGGAGGGAAGCGTTCTATGCTTCGTGGTGATCGCGGTGGTATGGGTTGTCTTCGACCGGGTGTATCGACATCCAGTTGCTTCCAGTGATTCAGTGACGGCGACTCTACCTGCCGCTTCCGGCCTGTGACGAGATCCGTCGAGCGCGAACTACCGCATCCCAGTTCGGGAGTAGGATGCGTCAAAGCTTCCGCGACAAAGTAGCCTCTTTTGGGAACACCTTATACTGGATTTTATGACCTCAGAAGCCGACCTGCTGACTCCGTTGCGGCGCTACTGGGGCTACAGTTCGTTTCGTCCGCTGCAGGAGCGGATCGTGCGCAGCCTGCTGGCAGGACACGATACTTGCGTGGTGATGCCGACCGGCGGGGGCAAGTCTTTGTGTTACCAGTTGCCAGCACTCGTATCGGATCGCACCACAGTTGTGATTTCTCCGTTGATCGCTCTCATGCAAGATCAGGCGGCACAACTGGCGCAGATGGGAATTCCGGCGGCGGTGCTGAATAGCTCGATCAGCGGCGAGGACCAGAGCCGCATTATGCGGCAGGCGCGAGAGGGCGCCTTCCGCCTGTTATATCTTTCGCCGGAACGACTGCAACGTGCCGATACACTAAGTTGGCTGCAGCAGGTGCCGATCTCGTTTTTTGCCATCGATGAAGCCCACTGCATTTCTGAGTGGGGGCATGAATTCCGTCCCGAGTACCGGCAGTTGAGCAGCCTTCGGGGAAAGTTTCCAGATCGTCCGATCGCAGCCTTTACGGCGAGCGCGACGCGCCATGTGCGGCATGACATTCTGACGCAACTGCAGCTGCGTAATCCGGACAAATATATTGCGAGCTTCCATCGTCCAAACCTGCGTTATCTGGTGCGGGAGTGCAGCAGCGTTGAACACACTGCGCTGCTGGTGACTGCGTTGCGCCACT
Source organism: uncultured Acidobacteriaceae bacterium (assembly GCA_963731405.1). Classification (GTDB taxonomy): domain Bacteria; phylum Acidobacteriota; class Terriglobia; order Terriglobales; family Acidobacteriaceae; genus Sulfotelmatobacter. The sequence goes on from CAVSVS010000015.1 coordinate 403,049, forward strand.
ACAGCGAGGGCAATGTAATTGTCTACTCGCCGACGATCAATAAGGTTGAGGAGACCGTGGACTTTTTGGAAGACCAGGGGATCGCCGCAACCGGATATCACGCCAAGATGGATGCGGGCGAACGCCGCCGTAATCAGGAACGCTGGATGTCGGACGAAGTGCGAGTGCTCGTCGGCACGATCGCTTTCGGTCTGGGGATTAACAAGGCCACCGTTCGGGCTGTGATTCATCTGGCGCTGCCGAAATCGGTGGAACAGTTCTATCAGGAGGCGGGACGTGCCGGACGCGATGGAAAACCGGCGGATTGCTTATTGCTCTGGCGAAAGCAGGATGCAGGACTGCTCGCCTATTTCGCGAACCAAATTCTCGACGCGGCGGAGCGCGACCGTGCGTGGCAGCGATATCACACCATTCGAGCATTTGCGGAATGTGGGAATTGCCGCCATCGGCAGATCTGCGTGCATTTTGGCGAGACGCCGAAGTGGGCGTCGTGTAATGGATGCGATGTCTGCGGAGCGGCGCCGGAGTGGTTGACGGAAGTAGCGACTCCGGCGGTTGCACGCCGCCGTGGTGCGAGTGGGGCTTCGGCTTCAGCTTCAGTTTCGTCCAGCGCGCGAGTGGCGCAGAGTCCGATGGCTGAGGCAAACGAAGATCTGCGGGAGTACTTGCGCGAGTGGCGCCGGAAGACTGCGAAGGAGCAAGGCATGCCGGCTTATGTCGTGCTGCATGATAGTTCTTTGGATGAGATTTGCCGGCTACAGCCGACTTCGGTTCGGGAGTTACTGAGCATCACGGGAATTGGCGAGCGTAAAGCCGAGCTTTACGGGCAAGCGATCCTATCTGCGCTGCGGCAATATCGCGAGGGCGCAAGAGCTGCGTCGCTAGAGAAGAAAACCGCTCCGGCTCTGGAGACTTTGCAGCTTCTCGCCGAACGGCAAGAGTTTGGAAGAGATCGCCCAGATTCGTGGGCGGCAACTCTCGACCGTGGTGAACGCTGTGGCAGGGCTTGTCGAAAAGGGAGATGTGGAGTTTCGTCCGGAGTGGATCGATCGAAACAAGATTGCCGTGATTGAAGCAGCCTGCGCCAAGGTGGATCTGGAGCAACTGCAGCGCCTGAAGCCGTTGAAGGAAGGTTTGCCGCCCGAGATTACCTATGACGAGATTCGTTTGGTCATAGCGCGCCTGCGGCGCGCCAGAGGGCCGAAGCGGGCCGAAATTCCTGCCTAGGTGCTATCCGTTATTCCCGCAATCCGACGTATAATCCCACGCACAAATGTCTCTGGCGGCGGGAGCAAAACTCGGGCCTTACGAGATTGTCGCGTCGCTGGGCGCGGGCGGCATGGGTGAGGTGTACCGGGCACGCGACCCGCGCCTGGGTCGCGACGTTGCCATCAAGGTCTTGCCCGCCTATTTCTGCCAGGATGCGGATCGGCTGCGGCGCTTTGAGCAGGAGGCGCGTGCGGCAAGCGCCCTGAATCATCCCAATATTCTCGCGGTGTATGACATCGGAACCAACGATGGAGCTCCTTATCTGGTCACGGAACTGCTGGAAGGCGGCGACCTTCGCGAGCGTTTGACTGGCGGGACGATGCCGGCGCGGAGAGCGGTTGAGTGCGCCGTACAGATTGCACACGGATTGTCAGCCGCACACGACAAAGGGATCGTCCATCGCGATCTGAAGCCAGAAAACATCTTTGTGTGCCGCGACGGCCGCATCAAGATCCTGGATTTTGGATTGGCGAAGCTGACGACTCCGGAGACCGGGGATGCGACTTCTACCAGTCTCGACCCGCTGAACCAGACCGGGTCGGGAGTTGTGCTGGGGACGGCTGGGTACATGTCGCCCGAGCAGGTTCGCGGAGAGAAGGCCGACGCACGCTCTGACATTTTCAGTTTTGGGGCTCGTCTTGTACGAGATGGTTTCCGGGCAGCGTGCTTTTTCCGGGCGCACGGCGGCGGATCGCGCCAGCGCCATTCTGAAGGATGATCCCCCTGATTTGCGCTCGTCGGGCCGTAGTGTTCCGGTGGGATTGGATCGCATTGTTCGGCACTGCTTGGAGAAGAGTCCCGAGCAGCGATTTCAGTCGGCGCGGGATCTGGCATTCCATCTGGAAACGGCATCGCCGGATTCCGAGAGTAGTGCAGTACTGGCCGCTCCAGCGCATGATCGTAAGAAAGGCGGCGTGTCAGGTCTTATTTTCGCCATTGGGTGTCTTGTCGTTCTTTTGGCAGCGTTGGCCGGGTGGTGGTACGGGAAGAAGCCGCAAGCTGGGCACAAAGATGTGACCTTCCTGCGCCTGACCGATTTCGCCGGCCTGGAAGACAGCCCCGCTTTCTCTCCCGACGGGAAATCGGTAGCGTTCGTCAGCGATTCCAGTGGTTCGCGACAGGTCTGGATCCGCCTGCTGGCAGGCGGGCCCCCTCTGCAACTCACGCATGATGCTGGAGACCATCTGGAGCCGCGTTGGTCGCAGGATTCAGCTGCAATCCTTTACTACACCCCACCACCGGAGGGGAACACGCAAGGAACGCTCTGGGAGCTTCCGGCGCTGGGTGGATCGGCGCGTCGCCTGGCCTCCAGCATGAGTGGCGCAGATGTTAGCCACGACGGCAAACGGCTGACATTTTTCCGGCTCAACGGCAAGCAAATGGAGTTGGTAGTCTCGGAGCGGGACGCGTCGAATCCGAGAGTGATTATGCAGGCGGCGGTCAGTTTCAGCTTTCGACAACCGCGCTGGTCGCCGGACGATAGCACGATCGCTTACCTGCACAGCCTCCAGAATTGGGCAGACGATGTCTACATCGTTTCGTCTCGGGGCGGGGAGGTGCGGCAGGTCACCACCGACAACACGCTGATGAGTGGGCTTGCGTGGCTCACCGACGGCTCGCGTCTGGTGTACAGTTCGGCCCGCGGAAACACCGTAATCTACTTGCCGACGTTGCATCTGTGGACGATTACGCCGGATGGCAAGGATCTGCGGCAACTGACCTTTGGGGAATCCGGGGACGAGGATCCGGATGTCGACCGGGAGGGCCGCATTCTGGTGAGCCGCCGGCATATGCGATTCGATATTTGGAAGTTTCCGGTAGATGGCACTCCCGCGGAGAATGTGCGAAACGCAGTGCGAATCACTCATCAGACGGGACAAGTGCAGACGCCGACCTTGAGTCCCGATGATCGAGAAATGGCGTACCTGTCTGACAATGGCGGACACGGCAATTTGTGGGTGATGGAATTGGCAACGGGCGAGACCCATCAGATCACCTACGAAAAGGATTCTGGCACAATCATGGGCGTGCCGGTCTGGTCGCCGGATGGAAGGACCATCACATTTGCCACCAATCGTCCATCCCGATTGGGGCGAGGGGTTGGCTACTGGTTGGTACATCCGGATGGAAGTGATCTGCATCTCGCGGTGCCGGAAGGGGCGTGGGCGACGTGGTCGGGCGACAGCAAATGGCTCTATTACGCGGACTCCTCCCCGGTGCGCGATACGGGAAGCTTCCGGTTGTTGAAATCGCCGGTCGAAGGTGGTGCATCCATCGTAGTGCGCTCCGACAATGCACGGGGGCCGGCATCTGCCTCCGGACGATTCAGCGTTGTACTACGTCGTCCCTCTCGAAAACTTGAACGGCTTGCTCGACTATGAATTGCGCGTCGCCCGGCCCGAGGATGGACCGTCGAAGCTCTTGGCGCGCATTTCCGGGGAACGCGTTCCCATCTGGCAAGGCCTGCAGCCGGTGATTTCGCGGGATGCGAAGTGGCTGGTTTTGCCGCTGGATGACGGACAAGGAACGAATCTGTGGGTTGCGTCGACTGCAGATGGCAAGCTTCGACGGATTACGGATTTTGGCCCGAAGCGCACGTTCATTGCAAGGCGAGTTTCCTGGTCGTCGGATGGGAAGTGGGCATTCGCCGCGGTGGGCGAAGGCGATGCCGATATCGTGCAGATGGATGGGCTTTTGAAGTGATTAGGGCAGCGCGGGCCGGCGCATTTGTACCTTGGGTGTACAATTCTTTGGGTTCTTAATTCCCATCAACAATCAATTCCAGTAGATCGCCAATTCTTGGCATCGCCCGTGACGCTTCCGTGCGGTGAAGCACTTAACAACGTGCGCTAACGCGCGTTGAGGTCTTCGAAGGGAGCCGTCATGAGAATACTGCTCTACAACCCTGACAACGGTGTAACTCGCAACTTCATGCCACATCTGTGGATGTTTCTGCTGCAGTCGTTGACTCCGCCGGGACATGAGGTAGTGCTGATTGACGGCAATGCCAAGCCGATGAATGAGGCGCAGATCGCGCAGTACGTGCGCGACGAGAAGATTGATTTGGTCGGCATCGGGGCTATGACGCGCATGATTGCGAAGGCTTACCGCATTGCCGACGCAATTCGCGCCACCGGAGTGAGGGTGGTGATGGGTGGTCCGCATGTTACCGAATTAGCGGATGAAGCCTTGGGGCGCGATGGTGGGCCACGGCACGCGGATGCAGTGGCGCTGGGCGAAGCCGATGATACCTGGCCGCAGATTGTGAATGACGCGGCTCGTGGAGAACTGAAGGAAATCTACACGCCAGTGGATGAGACGGGGAAAGAGCGCAAGCCGTCGTTGAAGCAATATCCGGTGATTCCGTGGGAATCGATCGATCTCGAGCAGTTCAACCTGGTGCCCAAGGCTGCATTCCCGCTGCTGAAGAGGGTCGGCGAAGGCTGGGGGACATTTCGGATTATTCCGGTCGAGTCGGGGAGAGGTTGTCCGTACGGCTGCGAGTTCTGCACCGTTACCGGATTCTTTGGCGACTCGATCCGATTTCGTACCAATGAGAGCGTGGTGAATGAATTGCTGCTGTTGAAGGCGCGCGCCCGCAAAGAGAAGGGGCAGATGGCGGTGTTCTTCATCGACGACAATTTCGCCATCAACGTGAAGCGCACCAAGTCGCTTTTGCGCGACATTATTGCGGCCGGGGCGCAGGTGCATTGGGTGGCGCAGATCAGTGCGAACTTGTTGCGCGATGAGGAACTGGTCGACTTGATCGCCGCGTCTGGTGGGAAGTGGATCTTTATCGGTATGGAGTCGATTGACCCGGCGAACCTGAAGGATGTGAACAAGGGATTCAACAAGCCGAGCGAGTATGCCGAAGTGCTGGAGCGACTGGCGAAACGGAATGTCTATGCGATCACGTCATTTATTTTCGGCATGGACAATGACACGACTGGCGTGGCCGAGCGCACGCTGTCGCAGGTTAGGACATGGCCGCCGGGTCTGCCGATCTTCGGGCTGCTGACGCCGCTGCCTGCTACGCCGCTGTATAAGCGACTGGAAGCTGCGGGGCGGTTGACTCGGGTGAAACACTGGCAGGAATTTATTCCGTTCGCGATGGCTCACACTCCGTTGAAGATGAGCATAGAAGAGGCTCACGCGGAGGTGAAGTATGGATGGGCGCACGCGTATAGTCCGGAAGCGTTGACCCATGCTGTCGACTCGCTGGCTGACCAACCGTTGGGACATCGCATCAATATCTTCCTGGCGCGAATTTGTTTCCGCGGAATTTATTTTCCCATGCTGGGGAAGCTGGCTTGGGTGAAAGTCATAGCGGAAAATCGACATACGATTTTCAAGCTGGTGAAGGAAGCGGTGTTCGGGCGCGGCTTGAGCAAGCCGCATACTCGCGCGGGACAAACCGCGTATGACGAGGCGCCACAACCGCAAGTTAGCGCAGGCGATTAGATGTCGGTTTGCTAGGGAATTGGAAGGGCCATCGGCATTGCCTGCGGATGGCCCTTTGCATTTGTGCGATGACTTCGTCACGGGATTTGTGCGCTCGTCAAAGACGAGACGTAGCAAGCTACGCCTCTACGAGGTGTTTCGCGGCGTCGCGGCCGGTACGCACACAGTCGGGGACGCCGATGCCGCTGTAGGCGTTGCCCGCGAGAGCAAGGCCGGGCAACTGCTGGCGGAGGCGCTCCATGCGGTCGAGGCGCTCGAGATGTCCAACGCCATATTGGGCCATGGCGGACTTCCATTTGTAGACGCGAGCGAATAGAGGTTCGGCGCGCAGGCCCAGGATTTGCTGCAGTTCGTTGCGGACGACCCCGATGATCTGATAGTCGGGAAGCGACCAGACATCCTCCGCATTTCTTCCAGCGAAAAAGCAACGCAGCAGGGCTCGGTCATCGGGAGCGCGATGCGGGAATTTGTTGTGAACGAAAGTCGCGGCCAGGAGTTTCTTGCCTTCGCTGCGCGGCACGAGAAAGCCGAAGCCGGGAGGAAGAGTTTCGCGCACATCGCGGTCGTAGCCGAGACCCACCGTGATGGAGGAACTGTACTGGACGGCGGCAAGTTCGGCTGACAGCTCGGGACTGACCATGCGCAGGACGTCGGCGGCTGCGGGTGCGGGCAGAGCCACGATGACGCCATCGAATTGGTCCGATTGCAGCCCGGCCGAAACGACCCAGCTGCCGGCTTCGCGTTGAATGGCTTGCACGGGAGCCTTGGTAAGCAGCGACGACGGGGTGAGTCGCGATACCACGGTCTCGGCCAGGTGTTGCATGCCATTCTTGAGTGAAGTGAAGAGCGGAGGCGCGGGCTTGCGCGGCCCAGCGGACATTTTTTTTCGTGCTGCAAGCATGGCTCGCCCCAGGCTGCCGTGCTTGCGCTCCATCTCGGCAAAACGCGGCAGAACCGCGCGAACGCTGAGGCTGGCTGCTTCTCCTCCGTAAACTCCGGAGAGCAGCGGATCGGCGAGGCGGTCGACCATCTCCGAGCCATAGTGGCGCTCGACGAAGGCGGCGACGGACTCGTCGTGATCGACGGCGCGCGGCGGATGGAAGAGTTCCCGCGTCATGCGCAGCTTGGTCTTCCACGAGAAAAGTGGAGACATGCCAGTGGGTAGGATCTTTGTGGGAACCATGAACATCAGGCCGTCGGGCATTTCGACGAGGCGGCCTTTGGTCAGAATGTAGGTCTTGCGGTCGGCGTCGTTCGAACCGATGAGTTGGTCGCCGAGGCCAAGCGCGCGGCAGAGATCGGTGGCCCAGGGCTTTTCGGTGATGAAGGAATCGGGGCCGGCTTCGACGATGCATCCGTCGATGTATTCGGTGCGGAGGACACCGCCGAGACGAGGCGACGATTCGTATAAAACATAGTCAACATCGCCGCCCGAGCGGCGGTGCTCTTCGAGGGCGAAGGCGGCTGAGAGACCTGAGATTCCGCCGCCGATAATGGCAACGCGACTCACGGAGTGCGGCTTCCGGCTTTCGGCTCTCGGCTTCCGGAAGCCGGAACGCGGACGCCGGACGCCGGTGTGGAGTATTCCTGCACGAAGCGAGCCAGATTTTTTACGTTGTCGACCGGCGTTTCCGGCAGGATGCCGTGGCCGAGATTGAAGATGTGGCCGGGGCGCCCGGCAGCGCGTCGCAGAATGTCCTCTGCGCGCGACTTCAGCTCCGTCCAGTCGGCGAAAAGAAGAACTGGATCAAGATTGCCCTGCACGGCGCATTTGTGATCGAGGCGCGCCCAACCTTCGTCGAGCGGGATGCGCCAATCGAGTCCAACGACGTCCGCTCCAGTCTCTCTCATGGCGGGCAGCAGGGTGGCGCTGTCGGTACCGAAATAAATAATGGGTACTCCAGTTTTCTGCAATTGCTTCACCATGGTGGTGACGTGGGGAAGGACGTAGCGGCGATAGTCTTCCACGCTGAGGCATCCGACCCAGCTGTCGAAAATCTGGATGACGTCGGCCCCGGCGCGCACCTGATCGGCGGAATAGGCGGCGGTCACCGCAACCAGCTTACGCATCAGCACGTCCCAGTCAGCGGGAGAGTTGTACATCATTTTCTTCGCGTGGACGTAGTTGCGCGAGCCTCCACCTTCAATCATGTAGCTGGCGAGGGTGAAGGGAGCGCCGCAGAATCCGATGACGGGGAGACGGTCGCCGAAATGCTTTGCGACTAGCGCCACCGCTTCGGAAACATAGCCGAGTTCTGAGGCGCGGTCGGTACGCAGGTCGGCGATGTCCTGTGTGCTGCGGACGGGCTTTTCGATGACGGGGCCCTCTCCGGCGGAGAAGTGGAATGGAAGGCCCATGACTTCCAGGGGCAGAAGAAGGTCGGCGAAGATGATGGCGGCATCGATGCCCAGAATTTCCGCGGCCGTGATAGTGACTTCGGCGGCGAGCGTGGGCTTTTTGCAAATCTCCAAAAGGGAGTGCTGCTTACGGACCGCGCGGTACTCGGGCATGTAGCGTCCGGCTTGGCGCATGAACCAGACAGGTGTGCGGTCGACGGGTTGAGACTTGCAAGCGCGAACGAAGCGGGAATTAGGGGCAGACATGAATTCATGAATGTAGCATTTTTTCAGGGCTGGCGCTGTGATCGGGAGGGAAACAAAGGCGATAACCACGAAGGACACGAAGTTTCACGAAGGAAAAACTCGAGCTAGTAAAATCACGGTATGGGGTTCAAGGTGGCCGCTATTCTTAGCGGTATCGCTTTCTGTTTTTGCGTCGCTCTTCAGAAGCCTGTCGCGCCTACCACGCCGACTTTCTACAAAGATGTGCTGCCGATCTTGCAGGATCATTGCCAGAGTTGCCATCGGGCAGGCGAAGTTGCGCCCATGCCGCTCGTGACCTACGAGCAGACCCGCCCCTGGGCGGGAGCGATGGCGCATGCAGTCGAGATGAAGATGATGCCGCCGTGGTTTGCGGATTCGCGGTACGGACATTTTGCCAACGATGCGTCATTGTCCGATCTGCAGATTGCGACGATTCTGGCGTGGTCTGCAGCAGGAGCGCCGGCGGGGAACGCGCATGACGCGCCTGCGCCGAGGAAATGGGCTGAGGGGTGGAACATTCCCCAGCCTGATCTGGTGGTGAAGATGCCGAAGTCAGTGCCGATTCCCGGTCGCGGCGAGATTGAATATACCTACGAAATTGTGCCTACGCATTTCACGGAAGACCGGTGGGTGCAGATGTCGGAGTTCCGGCCGGGGAGTCCGGCTCATGTGCATCATGCGGTGGTATACATTCGTCCGCCGGATTCGCAGTGGCTACGGCATGCGCCGGTGGGTGAGCCGTTCACGGCGTCGACGTTGAACGATCCGCTGGAACGGCGCGAAGCGCATGAGACGACAAGTGACTCTGCTGCTCGTGTATGCGCCCGGCAGTTCGCCTGATCAGTGGCCGGATGGGATGGCGAAGTTCGTACCGGCGGGAGCGGATCTGGTGTTCCAGATGCATTACACGACCAACGGAACAGCCGATCAGGATCAGACTAGCATTGGCCTGGTGTTTGCGAAGACGGCGCCGAAGCAGCGGGTTATCACACTGCAGTTGAACAATCATGCGCTCATCATTCCGCCGGGGGCGGATGACTTTCGCGTACAGGTGCAAGGCACGCTACCCAACGATGCGACGTTGCTGAGCCTGTTTCCGCATATGCATCTGCGCGGGAAGCGGTTCGAGTACGACATTGTTCATGATGACGGCAGCGTGGAAGTGCTGTTGCGAGTGAACTATCACTTTCACTGGCAACTGAGTTACAAACTGGCTGAGCCTCGGCCGCTGAAGGCAGGGACGCGATTGCGCGCCATCGCCTGGTACGACAACTCCAAAAACAATCCGCACAATCCTGATCCGACGAAGACCGTCACGTGGGGCGATCAGACGTCGGACGAGATGATGGTCGGTTTCTTTGATGTTGCCGTTGCCGCGGGGATGGATAAGTGGAAATTCTTTGTCCGGCCGGGGAAGGATTCAACGGATCCGAAGAAATAAACCCTTGTACCGCGGTGGCCACCTATCGCGCAGTTCGTTCAGGCACAAGCCAAGAGCCGCAGTGCAATCGTGGCGGCGTTGAATTACCCTTGTCACTTTTTTACATCCGCCTGCTGCGATATAAAGATTTGCACTCACCAATTCAGATTCTTCCTACCTGCGAGGTTTCATGGAAGGCGCTCCAGTCGCTGCCGTGTTGGTATTCGACTTTCTACTGCTGATGGTTGTGTTGTTCGGTACGAGGTCGAAAGGCAGCCGGGCGCAGTCCGCTCTGCTGGCAGCGCTGTTTTTCTGCTCCGGCTTCCCAGCCCTGATTTACCAGATTGTCTGGCAGCGTGTGCTGTTTTCTATCTATGGCGTGAACGTTCAATCGGTCGCTGTGGTAGTAAGCGCTTTCATGCTGGGTCTTGGAATCGGCAGCCTGGTGGGTGGTCGCGTTTCTGAAAAATTTCCGGATCGCGGAATCTCCATCTTCGGCATCTGCGAACTGGCGGTCGCCGGGTTCGGCCTGATTTCGCTGCGGTTGTTTCACTGGGCCTCGGTGTTCACGGCGGGAACCAGCCTGGGGTACATCATCCTCTTCAGTTTTCTGTTGCTTATCCTGCCGACCATGTTAATGGGCGCAACGCTCCCGCTTCTGGTTGAGCAGTTGGTGCGCAGTTCACGCAGTGTGGGCTACTCGGTGGCGACGCTTTACTTTGTAAACACGCTGGGTTCAGCAGTGGCCTGCTATGTGTGCGCGCAGGTGCTATTGCGAAACTTTGGGGAATCGGGTTCAGTCACGCTGGCGGCGTGTTTGAACACCGTGGTGGGCGCAACCGCGTTTCTCTACGGGCGCAGCCAGCGACTGAATCCGGGTAGCGCTGAAGTTGACGACACTTCCGACGCTGGTACGGAGAAATCACTGAGTCTGGGGACTGCCGCCGTGATTGCCGGAGCTTCGGGCTTCCTGGCCCTGGGATTCGAGATTGCGTGGTTTCGCATTTTCGCAATTGCAACCTTTGACCGGGCTCCGGCGTTCGCGCTTCTGCTCTCCACCTACCTTGCCGGCATTGCCGCAGGATCCTTTCTGAGCGAGACGTTATGTCGGAGGAAGCGCTTCAATCCTGTGACGGTGGCTGGTTCGGCAATGCTGGTGGCGGCTGCGATTTCCGTTTACCTGCCTCCACTGATGGCGAATCTATCGTGGCATAACATTCCTGTGCTGATGAGCGCGCCGGCTTTTTTCCTTGCGGCTTGCTTCTTGGGATCGGTATTGCCTCTGCTGTGCCAGTCGTCGGTTTCGGCCGACAATTCGGCGGGGAAAAGCGTGAGTCTCATCTATCTTTCAAACATTATCGGCTCGACGCTGGGCAGTCTGGTGGTCGGATTCGTCCTAATGAACTATTTCGGCACGCAGGCAATCTCGATGCAACTGGCAGCGGCAACCGCGTTGACTGGTTTGATTGTGATCCTATTCCGTGAGGGACATTTTCAGGCTCCGCCGAAAGCGGTGTGGGCTCTATCGATTGTGTCTGCGATCGCGATTGCCATCGCAGGTCCGACGTACGGCAACCTGTACGGAAAAATGATTTTTGGACCCAGGGCAGCAGAGGTCGGTTACATGAAGCACGTGGTCGAAAACCGCAATGGCATTATTGCGGTGACGGCGGATGACGCGGTGTTCGGAGGCGGCGTATATGACGGTCATTTCAACATCGATCCCGCCAACGACAAGAACTTTGTCATTCGCGCGTATGTTTTGAGCTTGTTTCATCCCCACCCGAAGCGTGCTTTCATGCTCGGGCTGGCATCGGGATCGTGGGCGCAGGTGATCGCCAACAATCCTGAAGTGGAAAGCCTGGACATCGTCGAGATCAATCCGGGATATCTGCCTTTGATCGCGAAATATCCCGAAGTAAGTTCCCTGCTGCACAATCCGAAGGTTCACATCTATATCGACGACGGGCGCCGCTGGCTCGTGGCGCATCCTGAGATGAAGTACGACGTCATGGTGGCGAATACTTCGTATCATTGGCGGGATCACAGCTCGCAAGTACTTTCCACGGAGTTTTTGCAGATCGTGAAGCAACATCTATTGCCCGGCGGGATTTACTACTACAACGCGACTGAGTCCCCGGATGTGTTCGTCACGGGGCTTCATGAGTACAGCTATGGCCTGCGGGTCATAACTTTTCTGATGGTCAGCGACTCGCCAATTGTGTTCGACAAGGGGCACTGGTTTTCGGTGTTGAACCAGTATGAAATCGATGGGAAGAAGATGTTCGATGTTAACAATCCCCGTGGAAAGCTGGTGCTCGCCGGCTACAACGCCTTCGCGGATAGCGTGAAAGAACGTCCACGCGTGTTAGGGATGGAAGCGGGTGATATGTTGGCCCAACGGCTTGGTGCGCGGCGCATTATCACCGACGACAATATGGGCGCCGAATGGACGCCTGCGCCGAAACCAGCATGGCGGTGAATCCGGAATTCTGCTGGACATGGCGTAGTGGGATTGTAGTGCGCTGGATGACGGTCCGAAGCGTTGTTAGACTCTTAAGATTCCAACTGAGGCAGACCTTTGATGAAGGCAAAACGGGCGCGGGTAAGAGTGATTATCGCGGCATTGGGATTCGCAATCGTTGGAGCGACAGCGCAAACCTCCGGGGCGGCGCATGGCAATGTCCCAGGTCAGGCAGCTTCCAATGCGGCGGGACCGAAAAAGGCGGAGGAGCAATTCAAGAATATTCAGGTGCTCAAAGGCATTCCGGCGGATCAACTCATCCCGAGCATGCAGTTCATTCAAGCATCGTTGGGTGTCGAGTGTGAGTTCTGCCATGTGCACAACGCATTCGAGAAGGACGACAAGAAGCCCAAGCAGGCTGCGCGAAAGATGATGGAGATGATGTTCGCCATCAACAAGGATAACTTCGAGGGCAATCGCGCCGTGACCTGTAACTCGTGCCACCGCGGCAGTCCAAAGCCGCAGGCGATTCCGGCAGTGATGGCTGACGAGACCAAAGAGCCGGCCATGGTGATCAAGCCTGTCGAAGTAAAGACAGGCGGGGGACCGAGCGCAGATTCGCTGATCGAAAAATATGTGCAGGCAGTCGGCGGGGCGGCGGCGATTGAAAAGGTTTCGAGCCGCGTAATGAAGGGCACGATCGATTTTGGCGGGAAATCTCTTCCCATTGATATTTATTCGAAGGATCCGGACAAGCGCATTTCGTTCACGCACTTGCCGGAGGGGGACAGCATCACGGCATTTGATGGCCACGACGGATGGCTGGGCACGCCGGGGCGTCCAGCGCACGAGATGCACGGGAGCGAACTGGATGCGGCATCGATGGACGCGGATCTGCATTTTTCCACTCACTTGAAAGCGATGTTCAGCGCAATGCAAGTAGAGGGCCCTGAACGGATTGGGGATCGCGACGCCTATGTCGTGGTGGGAAAACGCGAAGGGAAGACACCGATTCGATTGTATTTTGACGAGCAATCCGGATTACTGCTGCGGCTCGTACGTTACGGAGACAGCGCGCTGGGTTGGCTTCCGACCCAGATCGATTACGCGGACTATCGGGATACGAACGGCGTGAAGATTCCTTACCGCTGGACCTTGGCGCGGCCAAGTGGGCGCTTCACCATCCAAGTGAGCGAACTGAAGCAGAACATTCCCGTGGATGACGCCAAATTCGCCAAACCTCCGGCGGAAGGGCCAAAAGGTCCCGGGATGTAACGGGCATCGACCCGCAATCAGGGGCGCGGGTGGGGATTTCCTTCTCCGTGACGAAGGACCGCTTTCGTTGCCAGCGCATCGGCTTCTATCTTGATATCAACTTCCGCTCCCTCTTCAAGCTTAACCTTTCGACCGTGCTCGTCGGTCAGACTGTTGGGAACTCGAATCTCGCAATAGAGGTGATCGGCACCTTCGACGGCAATCTGAGCTTTTTCTGGTTCGCCTGAACTGGGATGCGCCTGAATAACCTTTTCGACGACTCCGGGTAGCGTGGTGCTTGCCTTGGATGGTTCTGAAGACACGGTGATTTCCCTCCACTTGCCCCTGAATATGCTTTCTTTGTAACTCGACAGACGAGATAAACAACCAGTGCAAATTATTTTCCTCCGGGGTTCTACGTATGCGCTATCGGGGAAACACCGTAGGAGGGAACGGGTTGGGAAGAAGGGACGGATTATCCGGCAATGCTCACCATGAGCTTGGATTAGTGGTTTTTCTGACGAGGCACCTTCATGCCGATTTCAACTCGAGGTGCATTTCAAGGTCTAAGCCTTTGCAATAACAAAACCTGATCGACACGATAAATAGTTTCGATTTCCGTGAAGGCGCGGAGGACGGTAGAGTGAGGCGGTCTCATGTTGTCCACGTGTGACAGATTTCATTCTTTGAACGGGGGCAGGCCCGCGGTGTCTCTTGGGAACAGGTTGAGGATTGGACTGGCGATGGCATTGCTGGCCTTTACGTTAGCGCCGGCCCTGCGCGCCCAGAGCGCCGGCGTGCCGCCGAGTCCGTCAACGGATGTTAGTTCGCGATTGGCCAAGCTGGAGGTACAGGCGGCAGAGGCGAAGGGCTCCGCCGACAATGCCTGGATGCTAACGTGCTCGGCGCTCGTGCTTATGATGACCGGTCCAGGGTTGGCGCTGTTCTATGGCGGACTTGTCCGCAAGAAGAACGTCCTGGCCACCATGATGCAAAGCTTCGCCCTAATGGCGATTGTCACCGTGCTATGGGGACTATTCAGTTACAGCTTATCGTTTGGCCCGGGGAACAGCTTTGTGGGCGGACTGCAGAATATCTTCCTGAAGGGCGTGGGAGCGGCGCCGGACGCGGACTACGCCCCAACCATCCCGGCCCAGACCTTCATGGTCTACCAGTTGATGTTTGCCATCATCACTCCGGCACTCATCGCGGGTGCATTCGCCGAACGGATGAAGTTCAGCGCCATGGCAGCGTTCACCGTCTTGTGGTCGATCCTTGTGTACGACCCGATGGCTCACATGGTATGGGGCAAGGGCGGACTGCTGAACGCCGCGCTGGGCGGACGATTCCCCACGCTTGATTTTGCCGGAGGCACGGTCGTCCACATTACTTCGGGCGTCTCAGCACTGGTGTGTGCCTTATACCTGGGAAAGCGAGTTGGATATCCAAAGGAACAGATGCCGCCGCACAGCGTCGTACTGAGCTTTATCGGCGCCTGCCTGCTGTGGGTAGGATGGTTCGGTTTCAACGCCGGGAGCGCACTGGGAGCGGGAAGCCTGGCCACGAGCGCCTTTGTGGCAACACACTTTGCCGCGGCTACCGCAGCGCTTGGATGGGCGGGCGCTGAATGGATTCGAAATGGCAAACCCAGCGTGCTGGGAGGAATTTCGGGAGCGGTGGCCGGACTGGTCGCGATTACCCCGGCTGCCGGATTTGTAAAACCGATGGCAGCCATGGTGATCGGACTGGTCGCCGGAGTTTTCTGTTACACGATGGTCGCGAGAGTGAAGGCGAGGTTTGGCTATGACGATTCGCTGGACGCCTTCGGAGTGCATGGAGCGGGCGGCACCTTGGGCGCGCTGCTGACGGGAGTATTCGCGGTGAGCGCGGTGAATCCGATTTTCAAAGATACGCAAGGGAACGTTCTCGCCTCGGGCCTGCTGGAAGGAAACGCGCACCAACTGTTGAATCAACTCGTCGGTGTGTGTATTGCCTGGGTTCTGGGAGTGGTGGGAACTTTGGCGATCTTGAAGCTGGTCGATGTAACCATCGGTCTGCGAGTTTCAGAAGAGGAAGAAGTTCAGGGACTGGATCTCTCCCAACATGGTGAAGAGGGATATTATTGGGAGGCGTCCGCATAGAGAACTGGCCGGGAGTGGCTATCTATTCTGACGGGCGCGAGCGTGAAGAACGCAGACAGGACCTGACGAAATTATGACGAAGATCGAGGCGGTCATTCAAAACTCCAAGCTGGAAGCGGTGAAAAGCGCATTGCAGGAAATTGGCGTTGAAGGCATGACCGTACTGGAAGTGCGCGGTCACGGTCGTCAGAAAGGGCATACGGAGGTCTACCGCGGACGGGAGTACAGTGTAGATCTGATTCCCAAGACGAAGATTGAGATGGTGCTGGCTGACGCGATGGTGGAGAAAGCAGTGCAAGCGATTCTGGGCGCGGCGCGTACGGGCAAGATCGGCGACGGGAAGATCTTTCTGACGCGAGTGGATGAGGCCATCCGCATTCGCAATGACGAGCGGGGCGAGGGAGCTCTGTAGGCGTGTTGCAAAGGGCTTCCGCCACAGCACGGCAAGGAGTTGTTACCGGGACGCAAGCGGAGAGCATCTGATAGCGGCAACTGTAGTGGCCTTCCCCCGGTGGTAGGAGTCGCGGGGGTAAATACTTTCATGATGGCGGCGTCCTCATTGATCAGCGAATTGCGGGGTTCTCTTACTGAAGAATCTGCGCGCATTCAACGGGAGTTCGAAGCCTCCGGGGACGGGCGCGCGGCCGTAGCGCAGCGGACACGGCTGGTGGAAGATGTTCTCGCGAGACTGTGGCGCGATGTTGTTTCGCCGGACCCGGCCAAACCTGTCAACTTTGCGCTGGTAGCGACCGGAGGTTTCGGGCGGGGATGGCTCTTTCCTTACTCCGATATCGATCTTCTTTTTCTCTTTGGCGATCGCAATGCCGAGCAAGCGTTCAAAGATCCCGTTCGCCGCTTTTCACAAGAACTGTGGGACCTGCGTCTGAAGCTGAGTCCGGCCTCGCGGATGTTGAGCGAGTGCGATCGGTTTGATCCCAACAATACTGAGTTCACGATTTCACTTCTCGACTGCCGCTATCTCGCCGGCGATCACGACCTGTTCCGGCGTCTGCATGACAAAGTGATTCCCAAACTGGTGATGCGCGAGTCGAAGCCGCTCCTGGCGGGCTTGGCGGAGGTGACACGTGAGCGCCACGCCAAGTACGGGATGACCCTCTACCACCTGGAGCCCAATCTGAAAGAGGCTCCCGGTGGGTTGCGCGACTGCAACGTAGCGTCGTGGCTGGCGCTGATCTCGGCCATGGACAAGTTGCACGACTGGCCGGATGCGAGTTCGTTGCGGGCTCCGGTTCGCAAGCAGTTGGATGCGGCTCTCGATTTTCTGATGTCCGCGCGATGCTTTCTCCACTTTCGGTACGGTCGTGATGACAACACGTTGAGTTGGGAGGCGCAGGACGAGGCGGCTGCGCGCAAGGTAGGAACGGCCCTCGGAGCCTCGGATTCAGGGGAGTTGTCGGCGGCCGATTGGATGCGGATCTACTTCGGCCATGCGCGTGCCGTGCAGCGGACGGTCACGCAACTGCTGGAGGAAATTCCGGAGGCGTGGTCAGCGTTGTACCGGCAGGTGCAGAGTTGGCGGTCGCGGCTGACGACCGCGGATTTTTCGGTAGTGGATGGGCTCATTTTTCTGCAGCAACCTTCGTCCCTTCAGGACCCGGAGGTGTTGCTGCGGTTGTTCCATTTCATGGCGCATCACGGGTTGAAGTTGAGTGCGACCACGGAGTACCGGATCGAGCAGGCTCTTCCGGCTTTGGCGTCGATGCCCCCACGGGGCGCAGAGCTGTGGCTGTACCTGCAAGAGACGCTACTGCAACCGCATGCCGCCGATGCCCTGCGCGCCATGCATTCGCTCCGGCTGCTGACCCTGCTCCTGCCGGAATTGAAGCTCATCGATTCGCTGGTGGTGCGCGATTTCTATCATCGCTTCACGGTAGACGAACACTCGTTTCTGGCGATCGAGAGCCTGCACCGTCTGAAGCAATCGCAGTCTGAGTGGGACAAGCGCTATGCGGAGCTGCTCAGCGAATTGGAAGATCCGGAGTTGTTGTATCTGGCCTTGTTGCTGCACGACACCGGCAAGGGCGTGCCGGGCGGCAATCATGTGGTGGGGAGTCTCGACATAGCGAATCGCGCCATGGACCGGCTCGATATGGATCCGAGAGAACGGGCGGAGGTTCTTTTCCTGATCGGAAGTCATCTGGAGTTGTCGGCGGCTTTGCGGCGGGACATTTTCAATCCGGAGACGGTCGGGACATTTGCCGAGAAGATGGGAACGCCCGAGCGTCTGAAGATGCTGACCTTATTGACGTATGCCGACATCAAGGCGGTGAACCCGGAAGCATTGACTCCGTGGAAGGCAGAGAACGTCTGGCAGCTCTACATGAGCGCCGAGAACTACCTGAACCGCAGCGCCGACCAGCGTGTACATGCAGATGTGAACGACGAAAAGCTGGCGCGGTTACGATCGCTGGCGCCGGTGACCAGTGGCAAGTTCAAGGAGTTTCTCGAAGGATTTCCGCAGCGGTATTTGCTGGTCCATTCTGCCGAGGAAGTGATGCGGCACATGGGGATGGCCGACGAACTCGGTACCGATCCGGTACAGGTTGACCTGAAGCGTGGACGGCACTGGTATGAACTGACGCTGGTGACTCGGGATCGTCCTTCGCTGTTTGCCAAATTGGCCGGCGTGCTCGCGGCGTGGGGCATGAACATTGTGAAGGCCAACGCGTTCTCGAACGAGGCGGGAACCGTAGTCGACACGCTTTACTTCACCGATCGCTTCCGGACGCTGGAACTGAATCTTTCCGAGTGGGAGCGGTTCAAGCGCAGCGTGGCCGATGTGCTGATCGGACAGGCCGATCTCGAACGAATGCTGCGTGACCGGCAGCGGTCCGAGAAGGGCGCGATCGCGAAAGTCAAAGTAGAGACGAAGGTCGAGTTCGATGATTCCAGTTCGTCCACCAGCACTCTGCTGCAGGTGATTACGCAGGATCGTCCTCGGCTGTTGCACCGGATTGCGTCGTGTTTGTCGGATCAGGAATGCAACATTGAGATCGCACTTATCGATACCGAGGGGCAGATGGCGATTGATACGTTTTATCTCACTTCAGCGGGGGCGAAGCTTAAGGAAGAGCATTGCCGGAAGGTAGAGAAGGCGCTGGGCGAGGAGTTGAAGAGCGAATGATTTCCCAGACCCGATGATCTGGTGAGAAATGCTGTCTTGCCGTCCGTTTGACGCGGCGGCGACCGCCAATCGCCGGCTCGATTTGGCATGACCTGGCAAAGAACGCACTATCGATACTGGGTGGAAAACAGCGGTGGTGCGTCGCCGCGACGAGCCGTCGCGATGAGTTCTGTTCCAAATTTTCCACCCTGGTTTACTCCGAAAAGTCGATGGCGGATACGGTTTTGCTGGAGAAGTGGCCAGCGCAGCAAGGCTCCCACTCGTTGCTTGGTGGTCGCAAGGCCGACGCCGGGATCGTGGAACGTGATGTCATCGAATCCGCAAATATCCAATAGTGATTTCAGGTTTGACCCGCAGAACCCATACTCGTGAGCAAGAGTAACGTAGTAGCTGGAGTTGGGCGTGGGGCCTTCCATGTTGGGCGTTCGCAGCATCAGCACGCCTCCCTTTTTCAAAGCGCGATACAGGGCGTCAACCACCCAGAGCAGGGAATACTTGGGAATGTGCTCGATGACATGAGACATGTGGATGAAGTCGTACTCTTCCGGGTGATGGCTGAGAAAGTCGCCGATGTCACTCTCAATTTCATGCAGGGCAACTATATCTTTGCTCCAATCTCGGATATAGGATTTGTTCGAGGTGCCAAAATCAGCGCCTGAGATGTTCGAGTACCCCAATTTCAGACAGGCAGCCATAAACCATCCGCCGCCAAATCCGATGTCAAGGATAGCTGCCGTTTTGTGGGTCGGCAACAGGTGAGAATACTCGGAAACGGCTAGCAATACCCGCGAATCATTCTCGATCTCCGCGAACGCCGGTCTTGGTCGCTCCGCCTGGTGTCGTAGAGACATTCGGCGATACACTTCGGCCACGAATGCATTCGGTTCCAAGATTGATGACTCCGATATTTCCCTGACCAGAGGTTCCTGGGGTTACTTCGCCGAAAACTTGAATACTGTCTTCGACTTGAACGTCTCGCCCGGTTTCAGAACTGTGCTCGGGAAGTCCGGATGATTCGGCGAATCCGGGAAGTGCTGGGTTTCGAGGCAAAGGCCGTAACGGCGTTTGTAAACGTGGCCCTGCTTGCCGGTGACGGTGCCATCCAGGAAATTTCCGGTGTAGAACTGAACGCCCGGTTGGGTCGTGGAGACTTCCATCACCCGACCGCTGGTGGGCTCGTAGACGCGCGCGGCCAAAGTGAGGCCGTCGCCCTTCCGGTTGATGACCCAGTTGTGGTCGTAGCCGTGGCCGAGGACTAGCTGTTCGTAGTTGTCATCGATGCGGGCGCCGATCTTGGTCGCAGTGGTGAAATCCATCGGCGTCCCTTTAACGGGGCGCAGTTCGCCGGTCGGAATCAGGTTCTTGTCGACGGGAGTGAAGCGGTCGGCGTTGAGCATGACCTCGTGATTCAGGATGTCGCTGGTGCCCTCGCCGGCGAGGTTGAAGTAGCTGTGCTGGCTAAGATTGAGGACTGTGGTCTTGTCGGTGGTCGCTTCGTAGTCGATAACGAGCTCGTTGTTGTTCGTCAGCGTATAAGTCACTCTGACTTTCATGTTGCCGGGGAAGCCGTCGTCGCCGTCTTTGCTGAGATAGGTGTAGGTGACGCCTGCTTTGCCTTTCAGCGGCTCGCCATCCCAGACAACCTTGTTGAATGTCTTGTCCGTGCCTCCGTGCAATGTGTTGGGGCCGTCGTTCTTGGGCAGAGTGTAGGTCTTGCCATCGAGGTTGAAGGTGCCATTGGCAATGCGGTTGGCGTAGCGACCGACCACGGCGCCAATGTAGGGAGGATTAGGAACGTAGCCTTCGAGATTCTCATGGCCGAGCACGATATCGGCGAACTGGCCTTTGCGGTCGGGGACACGAATCGAAAGAATGATGCCGCCATAATTCATGGTGTCGACTTCGACGCCGTTTGCGTTCGTAAGCGTGTACAAGGTGACGGGCCTCCCATCCTGCGTGCCAAAGGGCTTTTGCTGCACTGCTTGCTGATGTCTTTTGCTGGCTTGTGCGAAGGCGAGTCCGCCGATCGTCAGGCTCAGAAGGATGGTAGCGCATAAGGCGATGAAGGGTTTTGGCATCATGCGGGAAAGTGTACTACGAGGGAGGGGTTCGTGCCGCGCGCCTTCGGTCAGGCAACCTGGCTGAGTACGTTCCGGAATCAAACCTTGTCGAGCTTCGCTCGACGGACAGCCGAGGGCGGCTGTCCCCACATAACTTCCCAGATAACGGATAGCCTTCTTCAACCTCACTTCTTATAGGGCCATTGCGCTTTCGTGAATAGGGCTCCGTCGATCCAGATGGTTTGTCCGCTGATGAAGGATCCGCCTTTGCTGGCGAGAAAAACGACTGTGGGCGCAATGTCGGCGGCGATGCCCACTCGCCCCAGCGGTGTCAGCCTGGACCATGTGCCGGCGTAATCCGGATCCTCCAGCCGTGTGCGTTCCGATTCGATCGAGCCCGGCGCGATGCAGTTCACTCGAATCCCATATTGGCCTAGCTCAACCGCAGCTTCTTTCGTGAACATCTCGATCCCGCCTTTGCTTGCGGTATAGGCCACCAGCGAGGGGAATGCGAGCTTGTTGCAGCCTGAGCCAAGATTGACGATCGATCCGCCACCATGATCCTTCATATGTCGGGCCGCTTGTTGCGTGCACAGGAAGCAGCCTTTCAGATTGGTGTCGACGACCAGGTCCCATTCTTCCTCAGTCACATCAAGAAGCGGCTTCCAGGTTTGCACTCCGGCATTGTTGACCAGAAGATCGAGGCGGCCAAAGGCGGCGATCACGCGTTCGAACATGGCCGTCACCTGGCTGCTGGAGCGGATATCCGCCTCGATGGGT
The DNA here is from genome assembly GCA_963731405.1 of uncultured Acidobacteriaceae bacterium. Taxonomy (GTDB): domain Bacteria; phylum Acidobacteriota; class Terriglobia; order Terriglobales; family Acidobacteriaceae; genus Sulfotelmatobacter. The sequence continues at coordinate 424,647 of CAVSVS010000015.1, forward strand.
AGAACCTCAGCTGGCAAGGCGCGGATCTCGGCGGCGGTCGCCTCGGCATTGGCGGCATCGTCGAAGTAGTTCATGGCGACGCGGTATCCACTGCGCGCCAACTCCAGCGCAATCTCCTTCCCAATGCCACGGCTGGCGCCGGTTACCAGAGCAGTCTGGCCCCGCATAGTCACCTCGAAGATGCGTAAGATTACAGCGCAGAGATCATAACGAAAACCGGGGCGGGCGTGCGCGATGCTCGCTTGCTCGTTGGTGCTTGCTATGCGAGCTTTCCGCGCAGAGGGATTTTCGATTCTGCCTGGGTGCGACAGGAATCGCACATCGTGCTCTGGCGCAGGTCGATCCATTCGACGGAATGCGATGAGGCCATGACGCAGCTGTAGTCCTGACAGTGGCGCAGATCGAGAGTGTGCCCCAGTTCGTGGACGCATTCCTTGAGAAGACGCTCTCGTAGCAACGAAAGATCGGGTGCGAGTCCGTAAAACTCCTGGCGCAGACGATGGATCGAAACTACCGCGCAGGGTCCGCCCATCTGCGCTTCGCCGAAGACATACTTGAGGATCGGGATATACAAATCGACATCGGCGATGGCGAGGAAGCGCCAGTCATGTGGGCGCACCATCGTCTGCATTCGATGCAGAATTTCGGACGAATGATATTGCTGCCGCTCCGGGTGATAGGAAGGCGCGGGATCGAGCTCGTACGGGAGGATTTCGCAGGGTATGTGGAGTACCGCAGGAATGGCAGCACACAGAGTTTGCAGGAGTTCGACCTCGATGCTCCCGACCGGAACGATGTGTAGCGTATTCATTCGGAACAGCCTTCACTCGCACCCTTACCAAGCATCGACAAAGATGGTTAGTTTCGCGATTCCACCGGTGTGCGGGACCAGCCATAGCGCTTGAGTTTGTGGTGAAGCGTGACGCGGTCGATGTCGAGCACATCTGCGGCGCGGCTCTGGTTTCCCCCACATTCCTCGAGAATGCGCAGGATGTGGGCGCGCTCGATATCGTCCAGACTTTTTCCGGCTAGGGCGAGGGCAGGCTGCGACTTAAAAATGAAATCCTGCTCGCGGAGTTCTGGTTCTTGCGCCACAACCATGGCGCGCTCGACGGCATTTTCCAGTTCGCGCACATTCCCCATCCACGGCTGTTGTTGCAACTGGTCCATCGCAGAGGGTGCAATGTGCATGATGTGCCTGTTCATGGCGAGGTCAAACTTGCGGACGAAATGCTCGACCAACGGAGGAATGTCTTCGCGGCGCTCGCGCAACGGAGGGAGCTGAATTCGAAACACATTCAGCCGGTAAAAAAGATCGGGGCGGAAGGTGCCCTCTTCGATCATATTTTCGAGATCTTTATTAGTCGCGGCAACGCACCGGAAATCGACCTTGATAACCTGATTGCCGCCGACGCGCGTGATCTCACGCTCTTGCAGCACGCGCAGCAGATCGGTCTGCGTCTTCAGGCTGATATCGCCGATTTCGTCGAGGAACACGGTGCCACCTTCGGCGATTTCAAATTTTCCCTTCTTGCGATATTGCGCACCGGTGAACGCGCCCTTTTCGTGACCAAAGAGTTCGCTTTCGAGCAACGTCTCGGTGAGCGCGCCGCAGTGAATGACGACCAGGGGATGGAAGCGGCGCATGCTGGCCGCGTGAATGGCTCTTACCACCAACTCTTTCCCGGTCCCACTCTCACCGGTGATCAGCACATTGGCGTCGGTGGGGCCCACGGTTTCGATCGCCTCGAATACTTTTCGCATGGCCGGACTCTGGCCGACGAGATCTCCGGGGCGGGTGACCTCGGCGACGGTCTCACGCAGACGGATGTTTTCTTTTTCGGCGCGATGGTGGGCGAGCGCTTTTTTTACCAGATGCGCGATCTCGTCCGGATCCAGCGGCTTACTCACATAATCGTAGGCGCCATTCTTGAGGGCCGTGACCGCGGTCTCCACCGAGGCGTAGCCGGTCATCATGATCACGATCAGGTCGGGATCCATCTCGTGCAGGCGGCGCTGGAGTTCAATCCCATCGGTGCCCCGCATTTTGATATCGAGCAGAGCGAGATCCCATTTATTTTCGGCCATGCGGGTGAGCGCATCGCTTGCGCTTTCGGCAGTCCCGATCTCGTAGCCTTCTTCGCGAAACCATTTCCCGAGAGAATCGCGGACGCTGAGCTCATCGTCGACGATCAGCAATTTCCCTTGCGTTTCCACGTTGATCACCTCCCGCTACCAATAGCGGCAATCTCAGTTGCCGAGGGTGGAGCGATCTTTTCGGGCTCCGTGTGCCAGGGCAGAGTTACGGTAAAAGTGGTGCCGCGCCCAACATCGGACTCAACTGCAATGCTCCCGCTGTGGCGTTCAAGAATGCTGCGACTGATCGCCAGGCCCAAGCCGACACCGCGGCCGGTTTCTTTGGTGGTAAGAAAGGGCTCAAAGATGCGCGGCAGGATTTCGGGCGGAATGCCAGACCCGTCATCCCGTACCACAATGCGGACATGGTCGGGTTCATGGCTGAAGCTGGTTACGATCCAAAGGTTTCCACCTTGCGGCATAGCGTCGAGAGCGTTCATGACCAGCGCGAGGATGACCTGCTCGATTTGCGCAGCGTCGCAAACGACGGGCGGTAGATCGGGATCGAGCTGCGGCTGCACTTGAATGCCCGCGAGATCGAGTTGGTGCTGGACCAGGCGCAGCGATCGGTCGACGACCTGATTGAGATTGGCAGGCTGTAAATTGATTGGCGTGGTGCGCGAGAAAGTGAGCAGGTTCTTCACCAAGTCGCCGCAGCGCCGGCTCTCAGAGGCGATGAGGTCCAGGGAGTCGCTGATTTCCTGACGGCGAGCGCGACCGCCATCGTCGCGAGGCATTTCTTGGCGATCGGTCCATTTCCGCACCAACTTGGCATAAGTGAGGATGCCAGACAGCGGGTTGTTGATCTCGTGCGCCAGCACCGCGGCCATCTTCCCAATCGAGGCCATCTTCTCGGTGTGCAGAGCATGCTCGTGGGCGCGCTTGAGTTCACTTGTCTTATGCTCGACGCGCTGTTCCAGGGTGTGTGTCCAGGCGACGTTCTCGTTATGCTCTGCCTGCAACTGGCGGCTCATCACGTTGAATGAATGGGCGAGTTCTCCGATTTCGTCGTTGGAGTGCACGTCGATCTGATATCCAAGGTCACCGGCGGCTAGACGATGGGTGCCGCGTTCGAGCGCTTTCACCGGGCGTCCTACCACCTGCCAGATAAAGAACCAGCTCAGAAGCGCGATCAACAGCAGGGCGCAGCCTGTATAGGCAATCATGCGACGGCTGCTCTCGGCTAGCTGGACGTCAGCCTTGGCCAGAGAGAGATTGGTGTCGAGGACGCCGAGGATTTGCTGCTCCGCGGGATGCGCGTGACAGGAAGCGTTGGAGCAAGCTGGCTGGTTCTCGATAGGCGTAATGATGCCGAGAACGCGTGCCCCCGCGACGTTGCGATAGATTCGAAACCGGTCGGGGCGTTTCAGGCGCGCCAAAGGCTGAGACTGGGCGTGGCAGGCATAACAGGCTTCGGCGGTTTTATCGACCACATGGTTCTGTTCGGCTGCATCGGTGGTGTAGGTGATTCGGCCCTCTTGATCGAAAATGCGTATTCTCTCCATGCCGGGTTCGGCCGCCATGGTTTTAATGGAGTGATACAGACCCTCCTGGTCGTTGACCAGCATGTAGTCGGTTGTGCTGTGCTTGATGACATCGCTGACGCGTTCCGCGCTGAGCAGAGTGTTCTGCTCGAGATGCTGGCGGTGGAGGCGGACGTTGAGGTAACCCAACAGAGCGAAGATCACCACCATGGCGCCAAGCAAGAGTATGTTGAGCTTCGCGCTGAGAGTAAGAGTCAGGCGCAACCAGCGGTGGCGAGTTGGCTCAGTCTCCTGCATGCTCCATCACCGCTACTTCCGGAATCGCCGAGTCCGGCTGAAGAGCTGGCTCCAAAGCCGCCTCTTCCTTGGGGAAGATCGGCAGATACTTCACCGCCATTCCGAAGAGCGCGAACCCCGCGGAAATGATCATGCCGGTGACGGCCAATTCAGTCCACTTGGGGAAATAGCGAACTCCCGTAGAGCCTTCGAATCCCGTAATGCTCACGTTCATGCGGTTGGTAATGAACCCTAGAACCACGAGCACGGCGGAAAGATAGAGCCCGTTAGCGCTGTTGCGAACCTTTCGCTGTACCAATAGCAGCAGGGGAAGGATGATGCAGAGCGAGATCTCCAGCCAGAACAGGTACATCTCGTATCCCGGTTGCACAGTCAGTTTGAGCGCGCCGCGATTCGCCAGATCTTCAAAACGAAGGATTGCGTACACCCCAAGCACTACCACCAGTACACGGCCGAGTTCCTGCAAGACGGGAAGTTCCAATTGCAAGCCAAAGTGCCTGGAACTCAGAGAAGACTCGAAGATCGTCATGGCCAGTCCGACGGCAATCGCAGAGAGAAAGAAAAACACTGGCAGCAGCGGGCTATACCACAAGGGATAGAGTTTCGTGGGAACGATGAGGTACAACGTGCCCAGCGACGATTGATGTAGTGTCGAAAGAATGACCCCGGTGATCACGAGGGGAATGAGGATCGCCCGCACTACCTTCAGCGGCTTCTCCATGTGAAAGCGTTCAAGGACAATCGGCGAGAATTCGAGCGCGAGCACGGTGGTGTAAAGCATGACGCAATACGCTACTTCGAACATCACAGAGTGAGGGTTCCGCATGATGAGCGGATGCCATATGTTGTAAGGCTTGCCGAGATCGAACATAAGAGCGGCGGAAACGAGGATGTAGCCAAGAAAGGCCGTGAGAATCGTCGGCCGGATGATGGAGTGGAGGCGCTTGATGTTGAGAATGTGAACGGCGGCGGTGAGAGTGAATCCGCCGGCGGCCAGCATTACGCCGCAGAGCACGTCGAAGCTAACCCAGATGCCCCAGGGAAATTGATCGCTGAGGTTGGTCGAGGCGCCGAGTCCCTGCGTGAAGCGAATCACGGTTGCATAGAGGCCGGCGGCCATCAGGAAAAAGAAGACGAACTTCCAGAAGGTGAACTTGAAATTCGCGGCGCGGGCCATTATGGCTTCCTTCCGTTCTTGTTGTTGCCAGCATCCTTTGATTGGGCGCTCGACGCTTCCCCGCCCTCGGCGAGGGCAACCTCTTCGCGGCGATGGGTGATCCACCAAATGCCTCCCAGCACCATTCCGCCTAGAGGAACGAAGTCGGGAATGTGAGAGAGGACTCGATAGGTGAGCATGGGCATTGGGTCTTTGGTCAGGTTGCTGCGATATCCAAAGGTTTCGAACGGAACGGCGGAGAGCAGCAGAACGGACGTGCCCCCCACTTCCTCGAGGCCGTAGATGTGGTCGACGTAATTGCCCGGGTTGTCGTGAATTCTTTTTCGAGCTTCGGCGATGAGTTCATCGCGCTCGCCAAACTTGGTGGCGCCCGTCGGACAGATCTCCGCGCACGCGGTTGGTTTTCCCGCGGATACGCGGTCGGGACACATGGTGCATTTCTGCACCTTGGGCACCAGTTTGCCCCACTCATACTTGGGGACACTGAAGGGGCAGGCCACCATGCAATAGCGGCATCCCATGCACTTGGAAGCGTCATAGGTGACGGGGCCGAGTGCCGTCTTCTGGAGCGCACCGACCGGGCAGACCGACGCGCACGAGGGCTCCGCGCAATTCATGCACAGGCGGCGCATGAACTTATCGCCCCGCGTGAGCACGACGGTCATCTTATGGGCGGACTGGATTTCTTCGCTCGCGATGGCGTCGTCGTAGGGGAGCTTGTTTTGGCTGGCGCAGGCCTGTTCACATTGCTTGCAACCGATGCAGGCCGTGGAATCATATAAGAGTGCTTTGCTCATGAAGTATGTTTCCGGGCATGGCTGTACCAACTGGCCAGAGCCCCCCGAAAAATCCTTTCGACCGACGCCTGAGCTGAGGAGGAAGACGAAGGAGCGATTACCGGCGTAACCGCCGACGGGAATCGAGCTACCTACAAGCTGCCTACCTCATCAATCGGAGGCTGTCGCGAAATTCAGCAGCTTCAGACAGCTAGGATTCTCAACAATTAGGGATTTCTCAGCCGTGACCCGCGTCACTTCTACGCGTGACGGCGGTCAACAGGGTTCACAGGAGTAGGTTGAACGCGATATGCGTTGTTTATTGCAGCAGTACGGTGATGCGGATCGCATCACCGTGCCAATTCGGGTCAAGTCGTTGATAGCGCGTCGCTTCACATGTTCGATCACGCTGTAACTCTTCAAAGGTGACGTTTTCTGTGTTGTGATGTTCATCAGAAACGAGTGCTGCGTTTTTTTTCACCTTCGGTCCTTCGTTCCTCTGGCATATTCCTATCTCGCTCAGCGCGCATGAGATAGAGGTCCGGATCAAGCTGTCGACGATCTGAGTCCGGATTTGGTCATGCGATTGCCTTTAGGAAAGGTGTGAGTGACCCAGGAAAAATGGGAACTCCGGGCGAGGTGGGTTATGACAGTCATCATGGTTCTTCTGACGTTCGCAATCTTCTTACTCATTGATTATGTGCGTGGGCAAAAGCAGTTGGCGAAACAGCCTGTTCTTCAAACAGCAAATCGAGAACCGGCGTCGCGTCTGGTCCCGGCGATGGTTGCAGGCTTTCAGGTTCCGGAAAATGTGCGCTATCACGCGGGCCACACTTGGGCGCTGAGCGAGAGCCGGGAACTGGTGCGGGTCGGAATCGACGATTTTGCTTCGAAACTGATCGGCAAGATCGAGAGTATTGCTGTACCGCAGCGCGGCCGCTGGGTTCGCCAGGGACAGAAAATCTGGACCATCTTCCGCGACGGAAAGTCGGTGGATATGGTTTCCCCGATCGAAGGCACGGTAACCGACATCAACGAAGCCGTGATGAAGAATCCGGAACTGGCGCGCAAGGATCCGTACGGCGACGGCTGGTTGCTGACCGTGCAGGCCCCCGATTCGAAGATCAACTTCCGTAACTTGATGGGCGGCACGCTGGCCCGCTTGTGGACGGAATCCTCCGCGCTCCATCTGCAGAGCAAAATGCCGATGGCAGTAGGCGCTCTGGCGCAAGACGGCGGCGTTGCAGTCGACGACATCACCGCTCATCTGCCCGGTGAAGACTGGGCGACACTGACCAAAGAATTCTTCCTCTCATAGACAGAGCCAAAGGAAAGATGGCCGAGCAAGCCTCGCCTGACCTCCATAGACAACCGCCCGGGATCAATCCCGGGCGGCTTTTTGTTGCTGGGGGAGATTTTCAGTCGGAGAGAACTTCTTCGGCCACAGGTCGTGAGAAAGAGCGAAGAATCCAAGTTCCAACAACCACTGCGGAAGAAAGCATGATCACGCGCATATACTGCGCAGCGGGCAAAGCGGCATCCCCGAAAATGGTGCGCAGCAGCCCGAACGTCGCGCTGCTGGCGCAAAGTGCAAAATAAATCCGCTCCCTGGTGCAATGAGCAAGGCTGACCAGCCAGGCAAGGATCGACGCCACGATCAGGTAGATTCCGATCAGAATGAAGTCGCCCGTCGAGCCGCGCAGCAAAATCCCAGTCTTGGGCGACATGAAACCGTGCAAGGCGATCCCCAGGAAAACGAAGGAGTGAATGAGTGCGATCAAGGCTCGCTTGCGATTGTTAAGAACCCCAAAGTCATTCATAACTGGCTGACTTAGTTTCGCCCGCCGGGCATGAACTCTGGTGTGACTTCTCATACGGGAAATTGTGATTTCAATCACACAATAACTGGCGGCCGGAGCGGTCGGCTCATGCCCACCGATCTACGTCGGCGCACCCGGCGGGGAGTGGTCTGGCATTCGGCAGATTCGTGGTGGTACCATCGCGGGCCATATGAGTACTCCGCGCCTCGTTTTTTTCTCGATATCGTTGCTGTTGACTCACGCCATCCATGCGGCCGGACAATCTCCCTCCCCACAGGCCCATCCGATAGTGCTTCGGGCAGCGCGCCTGCTCGACGTGAAGACGGGGAAGATGGTCAAGCCCGCAGAAGTTCTGATTCAGGGCGAACGCATCGTTGAGGTCGGGACCTCAGTCAAACATCCGGCTGGCGCTGAAGAGATCGACCTAGGCGATCGGACTCTTCTTCCTGGACTGATCGACGCTCACATCCATCTCTTTCTTCATCCCGGTGCGGAAGATTTGCAGACGGTGCAGGAATCGGTACCGCAACGCACCATCATCGCCACTCTCGCCGCGCGTGACGACCTAATGGCTGGCTTCACCGCCGAACGCGATATGGGAACCGAAGGCGCGGGCTCAGCCGACACGGCAGTGCGTAACGCGATTGATCAGGGTCGGATTCCCGGGCCTCGACTCCACATCAGCGGAAATGCCATCAACATTCTCGGCGGCCACGAGGATGCCCTTGGCTATAACCCCGCACAACACGTGCTGCCAAACGCTGACTACGCCAACAGCGCGGACGAACTCGTCACAGTTATCCGGCAGCAGTTCAAAGAGGGTGCCGACTTCATCAAGATCTACGAGACCGGGGCAGACTCACTTCGAGATGGAAAACTCTCAACGCCCTATCAATACACGGAGGCTCAATTGGAGGCGGCGGTGAAAGAGGCTGCGCGCGTCGGCAGACGCGTCGCGGTCCACGCCACTGGAGAGCCGGGAACTCTCTTTGCAGCGGAGGCAGGAGTCGTTTCGATTGACCACGCTGACCAACTCGGCGATGAGACCATGCGGCTGATGAAGGGAAAACAAATTTTTGCGGTCCCGACATTCACCATATTCGAATACTTCGCCGAGCACGCCGCCACTCCCGAAAAAGGCGAGCAGCAGCGCCAGATGATCGATGCCAAGGTGAAGGAATTCAAGAAACAACTGGCGGCGGGAGTGCCAATGGCCTTGGGATCCGATGTTGGTCCGTTCCCCCACGGCACCCAGGCGCGCGAGTTTGTGCTCATGGTGAACTACGGCATGTCACCGTTGGCCGTTCTGCAGGCTGATCTGTTGAACGGCGCAAAGCTGCTTGGCTGGGAAGGCCAGCTCGGGTCGTTGGAGCCTGGTTATCTCGCGGACGTGATCGCGGTTCAGGGAGACCCTACGCAGGACATCAGCGTGCTACAGAACGTCGCCTTCGTGATGAAGGGTGGCGTTGTGTATAAGAAATAGGATCGTCAACATCGACGTGGCAAATCGAGAGCGCCGGGTGTGAAATAGAGTGCACAGTAACCTCTCGCTCTCATTAAGAACGCCTGCTAAGCGCCGCAGTATCAATTAGTTACGATGCACGTAACATAGGCACCGCGGCCATCCGCTTGCCCCTTCCTGAGTGCCACGCCGATCTCGGCAGGCACTTATGACTCTCCGCAAACTGCTTGAATCGCTTCGATGGACCGCCGCTACTCTTGTCATCAGCGCCGTCTTTTGTCCTGCCGTACATGCCCAGGAACTTGTTGCGGCTGCCCCTTTGCCGGATGCGCCAATGCCACCAGCTTTGGTGGAAGCTGTGACGCCGGCGGCAACTACAACGGCACATCTTCAATCGGAACACAAGTTCTGGGACAAACAGAATTGTGTTTTGTTTATCGCCGCTGCTGGCATGAACGGCGCCGACTTCGCCGTCACTCGCGCTAATCTCCAGAGCGGAGGACAGGAACTGAATCCGCTGGTGCGCCCCTTCGGTCAGTCTACTGCTGGACTCGCAGCAAACTTCGTGGGAGAAACCGCGGCCGTCGCTGCCATCAGCTATTTCTTCCATAAGACCGGACATCACAAGCTTGAACGCGCGGTATACCTGGTGAATATCGGATCTTCCGCGGGAGCCGTGAGCTTCGGGCTATTGAATCGCTAGAGCCTTCCTGAAAGCGATGTCGCGTCAGCCTTCAGTGATTTTGCGCCAACGCGCTCATCGCCGGCATCCAATCCTGAAATTGCTAACTGCGGGAAATCGATCAGGCAAGGCTTCTGGTTAGGGCCAAGCACCTAAACGCGTCCCAATGCCGCGTTGCACTCCTGCGAAGTTGGTACTATTACCACGAAACAAGTTTGCCCGCGAACGTTGGAGGCAAGACGTGCTATGAAGATCGCAAAAGATGTCACCGAGTTGATCGGCCACACGCCGCTGGTGCGGCTCAATAAGGTCACCGAGGGATGCGTCGCCGAAGTCGTGGCGAAGCTTGAGAGCCAGAATCCGCTGGCCAGTGTGAAAGACCGCATCGGCGTAAGCATGATTGCGGAAGCCGAGCGCGAGGGCAAGATTCATCCTGGCAAGACCGTGCTCATCGAGCCGACCAGTGGTAACACGGGAATTGGACTCGCTTTCGTTGCCGCCGTGAAAGGCTACAAGCTGATTCTCATCATGCCCGATACCATGAGCCTGGAGCGGCGCGTGCTCCTGCTCGCCTTTGGAGCGGAGATCGTGCTTACTCCGGGTCCACGCGGAATGACCGGCGCGATTATGAAGGCGAAAGAAATTCTCGCCAACACCCCCGGCGGCTATATGCTGCAGCAGTTCGACAACCCGGCCAATCCCAAGATTCACTTCGAAACTACCGGCCCTGAGATATGGGAAGACACCGACGGGCGCGCCGACATTCTCATCTCGGGTGTTGGCACCGGTGGCACGATCACGGGAATCTGCCAGTACATCAAGCCGAAGAAACCGTCGTTCAAGGCGGTTGCCGTCGAGCCCGCCGACAGCCCGATTCTCTCCGGCGGCAAACCGTCTCCGCATAAGATTCAAGGTATCGGCGCCGGATTCGTTCCCAGCATCCTGCGCCGGGACTACATCGACGAAGTCATCACCGTCACCAACGACGAGTCAATCGCGATGGCGCGTGAACTTCCTCTCAAAGAAGGATTATTCGTCGGGATCTCTTCCGGAGCCGCAGTCGTGGCCGCGTTAAAAGTCGCCAAGCGGGCCGAGAACAAAGGAAAGCTGATCGTGGTGATTCTGCCTTCCTTTGGCGAACGCTATTTGAGCAGTATCCTGTTTCAGGAACTGCGGGAGAAGGCGCTGCAGATTCCCACGGTCACGCTCCCGGCCTGATCGCCGATCCCATGCCGCACCTGCTGGCGCTAATTCGCGAAGATGTCGCCAATGTGGTGGAGCACGATCCTGCGGCCAAGTCTCGCCTGGAAGTTTTTCTCTGCTACTCGGGTCTGCACGTGGTCTGGTTCCACCGCATGAATCATTGGCTGTGGAACCATCGCTCTTTTCTGGTGGCACGTATGCTGTCGCAGGCCGCCCGCTTTCTTACCGGAATTGAAATTCATCCCGGTGCAAGAATTGGACGGCGGCTCTTCATCGATCACGGCAATGGTGTTGTGATCGGCGAGACTGCGATTGTTGGCGATGACGTGACTCTCTATCAGGGCGTGACTCTGGGAGGCACTGGCAAAGAGCATGGCAAACGCCATCCCACAATCGAAGACGGCGTGGTTGTCGGTGGCGGTGCGAAAATCCTGGGCAATATCACCGTCGGAAAGAACTGCCGTATCGGTGCCGGGTCGGTGGTATTGCGCAACGTTCCCGACAACTCCACGGTTGTCGGCGTGCCCGGACACATCATCTTCCGCGAAGGCAAGCGCGTCGTTATTACCGATCCCAAGCAGATAAACGATCCTCTCTCGGAAGCTCTTGCTTCGGTAGCGACCGAAGTGAACCATCTCCGCGAACGGGTCCAGCAACTTGAAGGGCACGAGGGGAAAGGCGAACCCATCCCGGAATCGCTGCAGAGAATCATGGAAGACATCGACTACCAGATTTAGCCGGGCCGACGTAAGGTGCTTTCCGACAACTCCTCGAGGAGAAGCTATCTCGACATTTCTCCGTCAACCATTCGCCAGATGCTCAACGGATTTCCTTCTTGCAGCGACTCAGGCAGCGCGCTATCCGGAAATCCCTGATAACAGACCAGGCGCGTGAACCGGAAAATCGCCTGGCTGCCGACGGAAGTGGAGCGCCCGTCGGAGGTCGAAGGATACGGTCCTCCATGCACCATGGCATGGGTGACTTCGACGCCCGTGGGAAATCCATTGAACACCAGTCTTCCAACCTTGTTCTCAAGAATCGCAATCAGATCGGCAAAGTCGCGCAGGTCTTGTTCGGTTCCGTGAATCGTTGCCGTCAGGTGACCTTCGAGGCCGCGTGCAATCGCCAGAACTTGATCGCGGCTGGAGTGCCGCACCAGCAACGTAGTGGGTCCAAAAATCTCCGCGTCCAGGTGAGAACCAAGAAACGATCCCGCATCGGTTTCAAAAAGCACGGGAGTCACCGCGAAACTCTTGTCAGTCGCGAGTTTCGGACCCTCGGCCACGAGTTTGACGGAGATTTCCTTCTTGCGAGCTGTAATTGCTGAGTCGTACGAAGTGTGAATTGCCTTGGTCAGCAAGTGAAATGGGTTCGATGCGCCAACCAACTGCTGTAGCTTTTGCGCGAAGGCGTCGGCCTCCGCACCCTGGGGCAGAAATACCATTCCCGGCTTCGTGCAGAACTGTCCCGCTCCCAAGGTGAATGATCCGTGCAATCCAGTCGCGATATTTTCGCCGCGCTCGCGTAACGCTCCCGGCAGAATGAATACAGGATTCGTACTGCTCATCTCCGCATAGAACGGAATCGGCTCGGGGCGCGACGCCGCGACGTCCATCAGGATCCGCCCCGCGGTGCGCGAACCAGTGAAGCCCCCAGCTCTGACCAGCGGATGTTTCATGAGCGCCGTTCCGATTTGCGGGCCGCTGCCGAATAGAAGCGAGAACACACCTTCGGGCAGGCCGCACTCTCGGACACTCTCCTGTATCGCACGGCCAACCAGCTCGCTCGTGCCCGGATGAGCCGCGTGCGCCTTCACGATTACAGTGTTGCCGCCTGCGAAGGCGGAAGCAGTGTCTCCACCAGCGACGGAGAATGCCAGAGGAAAATTGCTGGCGCCAAATACGACCACGGGTCCAAGCGGGCGCAACATGGAGCGGATGTCAGGCTTCGGTGCGGGTTTGCGATTGGGGTCGGCGTGATCGACACGTGCCTGCACCCACGATCCCTCTTCCGCCACCTGGGCAAACAGGCGAAGTTGGGCGCAGGTTCGTCCGGTTTCGGCTTGCAAGCGGCCCGTCGGCAAAGCTGTTTCCTGGGCGGCACGTTCGACGATCTCTGCCGCAATCGATTCGATTTTCGCGGCAATCGTGCGCAAGAATGCGCCCCGATCACGCCCGGATATGCCCTGGTAAACCTCAAACGCTTCCGCCGACAGGTGGACCGCGAGTTCAATCTCCTCGGCTGTGGCTGGGATGAAGCCCGGTTGCAGCCGTTCTCCAGTCGTGGGATTGGTGGCGTACGACCCTTCACCAGCGCCGGAACCCGCGCGGGATCCGACTAACGACCGCCCTGCGATTTTTGTTACGAATGATGTCTGCATTTCATTTCCCATTCTGTAACGCGTACGCACCTGCGGATTGCGGTTTGGACTGCAACGCGTCACTAATCAGTCTCTTCGTCTGCTCGAGTTCTTTGCCTACCAGTTCGAGCCTCGGCGGCCGCACCCGCGAATTCCCGATCCCCACTTCCGCCTGCACTAGTTTGATGAGTTGAACGAAGTTTGGAACGGTATCCATTCGCAGCAAGGGCAAAAACCAGCGGTACAACTCGAACGCCTTCTCGCTCTCGCCGTTCATTCCATAATTGAACAGATCCACGGACTCGCGCGGCAGCGCATTCGCCAGACCCGCGATCCATCCCGTTGCTCCGACGCCAATGGCCTCGATCACGGCGTCATCCACGCCAACACAGATCTCGAGTCGATTGTCGAGCAAAGCGCGGATCGCCGATACGCGGCGCACATCGGTGCTCGATTCTTTAACCGCTGCAAGATTCTCGTGTTCCGCCGCCAGTTCGCAAATCTGTTCGGGAAGAAAATCCGTTCCGTAGGCCACCGGGTTGTTGTAAAGCATGCAGGGCAGCGTGGTCGCCTTGAAGATGGCCGCGACATGCGCTTTCATCTCGCGCCAGTCGCCCTTGTAGACATACGGAGGCAGAACCATCAGACCGCTGCAGCCGAGATCCGCTGCACCTTTGGCTAGTGAAACGGCCTCCGCTGTCGAAAGCGCGGAGATTGCGGCGACTACCGGCCCGCGTCCGTGGACCGCGGTGACGCAGTTGCGCAGGATTGCCAGCTTCTCATCGAAAGTCAGAGTTGCGCCTTCGCCCAACGACCCCAGAGCAACGATGCCGGTGCAACCGTTGTCGAGAAGCAAACGGCAATGCTTGACCATGAAGGCATGATCGATGCTGAGGTCGTGGTTGAAACCGGTCGTGATGGCGGGCATTACGCCCTTCCAGTTCATTGAGAGCCTCCTGTGACTGCGCTGTGCTCCGGTTCAGAATCGGATGTACGTCCCGCCAGATTTTCTACACGCACGGGAAATATCGGTGGCCGCACTGAATCCGGAGTCCACTGATACAGAAATTGTGTGGCCGGCCCACAGATTCGGCCCTGGCACGGTCCCATGCCGCATCGCGTATGCAATTTTGCCGCCCGCCACGATCGATGTTCCTGCAGGCGAGAATGGGGAACATCCTCGCAGCGACATACCAACGTCTCGGCGGAAGGCAAGTCTCTTAACTCCGGACGAAGCGCGAATGTTCGGTCCAGCAAGCGGGCGAATCGCCGTGCCTTTCGTCGTTCCCCAAACAGCGCGCGAGCTTGTGTCGTCTTGCCCACCGCCGCCAGGCCTGCGATCTGTCCTTCCACCAGCGCCAACTCGACGCCTCCGATGCCGGTGGGTTCACCCGCACAATAAACTCTGTGCACGGAGGTCTGTTGGAAGTGATCCACGTGCACGTAGCCATCGGTGATCGTGCAACCCAATAGCGCTTGCAGTTCAACGTTGGGCACCAGATGAAATCCGCAAGCGAGATATTCGCACGGGATGATCTCCGCCTTGCCGCTTCGTAAAATTGTAACGCTCTCGATCATCTTCTCGCCGTGCGCCGCCAGGGGCCAGCTATTGGCAGCGAACGGAATGCCTGCGAGGTCTCTCTTCAGCTGTCGCGCCTGCGCAATCTTTTCTGGATAGGCGATCAAAGAAGCACCGAATTGGACTAGCTTCGTCCACGACGCCTGCTCGCAAATCAGAGAAATTTCGGCGCCGTGCTTACGCAGATATGCGGCCACTGCGAGCAGCAGAGGCCCTGTCCCGGCGATGACCACGCGCTTGCCCCGAATCGGCAAGCCCGACTTCGCCATGGCCTGCAACCCGCCCGCTCCCATGACATTCGGCAGAGTCCAGCCCGGAAATGGCAAGAATTGTTCCCGCGCTCCCGTTGCGAGCACCAGATTCTCATAACGAAATTCGCGGAGATCGTCTCCTCCCTCTACCCAAAGCATTCCAGCCTCGGGCTGATGAAAGACTCTCATCCCATAAAGTCTCGTGACGTTCGCGGAACGAAACGATCGAATCCATTTCGCCGCGTCCTCTGTGGATTCGTCGCCCGCCCCGCGCCAGATCTGGCCACCGCAGTTCGGGTTATCGTCTACAACTCCGACTTTGGCCCCGTGCTCGGCCGCCCGCACCGCAGCCGCCATGCCCGCCGGGCCGGCACCAACCACGAGCACATCGAAACGTTCCTGCGAATCGTTAGCCATCGGTTTTCACTTCCATGCCGGTGCACAGATAGTCTGGCAACTTCGGCAATGCGGCGTTCCGTCGATCGACACGCGACACTCGAAGCAAATTCCCATCCCGCACAACGGACCGCGCGCTTCGCCTGTCACCGATGTCCGGCACGCCTGCCCCGCAAGCGCGACGGCGACCGCGACGGTTGCCCCTGCAACCACAGTCACAGGAGACCCGTTCACGGTCAGGGTGATCGCATTCGTTGCGACATCAGGCATGGACGGGTTCCTTCCAGGTCCGCGACGGTAAGTAAGGCTCAATCGGGATCTCCGGCTTCGCGCCTGTGATCTGATCCACCAAGATCCTCGCCGTGGCCAGCGAGGTGGTGATGCCCAAGCCCTCATGCCCAGTTGCCAGAAACAGAGTCCCGTCGCCCGGCCATGGCCCAATCAGTGGCAACTTGTCGGGCGTAGCCGCGCGAAATCCAGTCCAGGTGCGGACTGCTGACATCGTTCCCAGCCCCGGCATGTATTCTTGGGCGCGCCGCAACATGCGGGTTAGCATGTGCTGCTCAACGTCCTTATGTTCGACTCCGTATTGTCGCGACGATCCGATCAGAATCTGTCCCGTTCGCCGCGGCTGAACATTGAATGCCACCGAATCGCTGCTCACCGAGTGCGCGCTCTTCAAGTATCCCAACTCCACCAACTGATGCCGCAGAAACCCCGGATACCGATCCGTGATCACGAGATGCCCCTTGCGTTTCTTGATCTCGACTCCGGCGGTCAGATCTGGCGACCACGCCCCGGCCGCATTCACAATCATTCGTCCCGCAATCTCAACTCCATCTGCAGTTCGGACGCGTCCTTGCCCCATCTGTGCGACCGACGGACCCAGGCGAATCTCGGCTCCGTGTGTCCGGGCTCGTTCCATGAGAAATCGCGCCGCGCAAGGCGGATACACTACCGCATCCTCGTGAACCAGCAAGCCCTCCGGCCAGTCCATCCCGCAAGTTTGGCTCAGCGTGCCGCAACCCGTGCGAGTCGAGAACCTTGGTAGGAACGCCGCGCTGTGAGTAGAACTCACGTTTACGCAGCACCTCTGCCATTTCTTCTTCGTCGGCCGCAACCCAAATCGTTCCGCTCTGCTCATATTCGACATCGTCCGGCAACTCCGGCCGCAGCGCCTGCCAGAGCTGCTGCGAATATCGCGTAAGGGAAAACTGCGCCTCAGAGTCGTCCATGACGACGATGTGGCCCATCCCAGCGGCGGTTGCGCCGCCTCCCACCACATCGCGGTCGACGACCGCCACCCGGATGCCGCGCCGCGCAAATTCGTCCGCACACGCCGCACCAACAATCCCGGCGCCCACCACGACAACGTCATAGGCTGCGCTGCTCATGCGTTCTGACGCGGGGCAACCATCCTGAGGCGTCAATTCGGAGTTTCCCCAAGTCGACGATTAGTGTAGACAATATCCATTGCCGTTGCACTCGGGCTACCATGAAGAGGGAGGAATTGATGGCTCACTCGGGATCATTGTCTCGCCGGAATTTTCTAACCGCGGCCGCCGTGGCCGCTGGATCGACGTTCCTGCCCACACGATTGAAAGCGCTTTCCCCGCAGGACCCGGTCGTCAACACGGTCCGCAAAGACGGCAAGCTCACCAACCGCGAGAAAGTTTCCTGGAACGCCATCCCGTTCCCATTGCAACAAGTCCGCCTCGGCGAGGGCCCGTGCAAAGTCGCAATGGAAGCCGACCGCAGATATCTCCGCTCGCTTCCGCCGGACCGTCTCCTGCATACCTTCCGCATTACCGCCGGCATCCCAACCTCAGCACAGCCGCTTGGCGGATGGGAGGCCCCCGACTGCGAACTCCGCGGCCACTACGTTGGCGGTCATTATCTTTCCGCCTGCGCGCTCATGTACGCCGCCTGCGGAGACGAAGAGCTCAAGACCTATGCAGCCACCGTCATCACCGGACTCGGCAAGTGCCAGTCGGCCCTGAAGAGCGGCTATCTGAGTGCCTTCCCCGTCGACTTCTTCGATCGTCTCCGCGAGCGTCAGCCGGTCTGGGCGCCGTTCTATACCATTCACAAAATTATGGCAGGACTGCTGGACATGTACGTCTACTGCGGAAACGAGCAGGCACTCGACATGGTCCAGAAGATGGCCGGATGGGTCGCACTCTATGCCGACTCTCTCAGCTACGAACACATGCAGCGGGTGCTCGGCACCGAGTTCGGAGGAATGGGCGAGGTCCTCTGCAACCTCTACGCCGTAACCGGCAAGCAGGAATATCTCGACCTCGCCCAGCGCTTCGACAAGAGGCAGTTCCTCGATCCGCTCGCCGCCCACCGAGACGAACTCAAGGGCTTGCATGTGAACACCCACATCCCGCAGGTGATCGCAGCCGCGCGATACTACGAACTCACTGGCGATCGCCGTTATCGTGACATCGCTGAATATTTCTGGGAGGAAGTGGTTAGCGAGCGCTCCTACTGTACCGGCGGCACCAGCAATGGTGAGTCGTGGAACACGGATCCCGGCAAGCTCTCGACCGAACTGGCGCCCGACACCACCGAATGCTGCTGCGCCTACAACATGATGAAGCTGACGCGCCACGTCTTCGGCTGGGCACCCGATGCCCGCCTCATGGACTACTACGAGCGGACGCTCTTCAACCATCGCCTCGGCACGATCAATCCTGAGGACGGCACCATGATGTACTACCTGCCCCTCGCCTCGGGATACTGGAAGACCTTCGGCAAGCCCTTCGACGCCTTCTGGTGCTGCACCGGAACGGGATCGGAAGAGTACGCAAAACTCGCTGACACCATCTACTTTCACAACGACGACTCGCTCTATGTGAATCTCTACATCGACTCGCAACTGAACTGGCCCGAGAAGGGACTGCGCATCACGCAGGGCACGCGCTTTCCTGAGGAACAGGGGACCACGCTCACTATCGCTGCCAAGAATCCCGCACAACTATCGATCAACCTTCGCATTCCATACTGGGCGCAGGGCGGCAGCGTGAAAATCAACGGCAGCGCGCTTCCGGCATTCTCAAGTCCCAGTAGCTATCTAACGCTCAACCGCGTCTGGAAGACCGGCGACAAGATTGAACTCAGCCTTCCGATGGGCGTGCACATCGATAGCATGCCCGATGATGCAAGCGTGCAAGCGGTGATGTATGGTCCGCTGGTGTTGGCCGGGCGGTTCGACGCTGTGACGAAAGATAAGACGTACGGCGAACCCGGTCCGCAGCGGGGCGAGCAGATTAGCGTGCCCGACATTGTGGCAGACCCCAATCATCCCGCGGCGTGGGTCGAGGCTGATTCCAGGCAGCCGCTTCTATTTCACACCGTCGGCCAGCCGCAACCAATTACGCTGGTCCCGCTGAATCAAGTGATCCACGAACGCTATGCGGTCTATTGGAAGGTCAAAAACAAAACGCTCTAAGCGAGGCTCGTCCAGGCACGGCTACGCTCAGCTTCCTATTTTTGATCGGCCGCTCGTTGTAAGGTTGCGATGTCGATCTTCTTCATCTGAAGCATCGATTCCATCACTCGTTTTGCCTTTGCCTTGTCTTGCCCCGCGAGCAAGGTTAACCACATCGTAGGCGCAATCTGCCAGGAGAGCCCGAACTTGTCTTTCAGCCATTCGCATTGCGACTCCTGTCCGCCGCCGGCGGTCAGCATTTGCGAATAGCGGTCCACTTCCTCCTGAGACTCGCAATTCACCATGAACGAAATCGCCTTGGTGAATTTGAAGTGCGGCCCGCCATTCAACAAAATGAATTCCTGGCCCGCGTCGGAATCTTTGACAAAGGTATGCAACTCCGTTTAATGTTCCGTTGCGTAAACGTTTACGCGAAGCGTACTTTTAGCGCTCGATTTTAGGCGTTTTTGGATCTCATCTTTTCCTGCCATGCTGCTGAAGACACTGCGCGAAGAGGTACTGGAAGCCAACCTGGAGTTGGTGCGACGTGGCCTTGTGCTCTATACCTTTGGCAATTTAAGCGGCATCGATCGCAGCCAGAATCTGGTCGCCATCAAGCCCAGCGGCGTTCCTTATGACGACCTTACCCCGGAGCAGAT
The DNA here is from genome assembly GCA_963731405.1 of uncultured Acidobacteriaceae bacterium. Taxonomy (GTDB): domain Bacteria; phylum Acidobacteriota; class Terriglobia; order Terriglobales; family Acidobacteriaceae; genus Sulfotelmatobacter. The sequence goes on from CAVSVS010000015.1 coordinate 444,364, forward strand.
TGTGATCTCTGACCTTTCCGGAAAGATCGTGGACGGAAACCTGCGGCCATCCTCCGATCTGCCGACACATCTGGAGTTGTACAAGCATTTCCCAGACATCGGAGGTGTTGCGCATACGCACTCGGAATATGCGACTGCCTGGGCTCAGGCCGAGACCTCGATTCCATGCTTCGGCACTACTCATGCGGACTCCTTTCACGGCCCAGTTCCGGTCACCGAGCGGTTGACTAAGGCAGAAATTGCCGGCGACTACGAACTGGAAACCGGCGCCGCGATTTGCCGCAGGTTTGCCCACCTCGATCCCAATGCGATTCCGGCGGTGCTGGTCGCCGGACACGCTCCTTTTTGCTGGGGAGCCAATGCCGCGGAAGCCGCCCACAATGCGGTGATCCTGGAATACGTGGCACGCATGGCGTCTCACACTCTGTCGATCAATGCTGAATCCCGGCCCATTGCGCGCGAACTGCATGACAAGCATTTCCTGCGTAAGCACGGCCGCAACGCCTACTACGGACAGGTAAAAACTTAATGAATCCTGCTCTGCTGGTGCTGAGTTCCGCCTCCACGCTGGTGCATTTGTCGCCAGTCGACCTGGTCATCATCGTCTTCTATTTCGCCCTGGTACTGGCGATTGGCTTGTACCTGAAGGAACAGGCCAACACGGGTGAAGACTTTTTCATGGCCGGCAGAGAGATGACGGCGTGGGTGGCGGGCCTTGCATTCCTGTCCGCGAACCTGGGATCGCTCGAGTTAATGGGCTGGGCGGGCAACTCCTACAAGTACGGCATCCTCGCGGCTCACTGGTACTGGATTGGCGCCATCCCCGCCATGCTCTTTCTCGCACTGGTGATGATGCCCTTCTACCATATCTGCAAGACGCATTCGGTCCCCGGTTATCTCAAACTACGGTTCGGACCGGGAGCTCAGGCCTTGTCATCGGTCTCCTTCGCGTTCATGACCGTATTGATGAGCGGCATCAACATGTACGCCATGGCCGTGGTGATGCGCGTCGTGCTGGGATGGGACCTCAATTTCAGCATTTTGATCTCATCCGTCACGGTTGCGGCCTATGTCGCTCTTGGGGGATTGCGTTCCGCGATCTTCAACGAAGTCCTTCAGTTCTTCTTGATCTGGGCGGGAGCGCTGCTGATTCCGATCCTGGGACTGGTCGAGGCCGGAGGTTGGGACGGGATGAAAGCAAAAATCCTGCAAAACCTGACCGAACAGCATGTGGCGAACCCGGGCTCATATACGCACGCATGGGCGACACTGGGTCACTTCAGCGACAATCCCATGGGCATCAATTGGGTCGGGATTGTTTTCGGTCTCGGTGCCGTGATCTCCATGGGCTACTGGACCACCGACTTCCTTGTCGTGCAGCGCGTCCTGTCGGCAAAAGATCTCCGATCTGCCAAGCTCGCTCCCATCATCGGAGCAGCCTTTAAGATGATGGTTCCTTTCATTGTTATTCTTCCTGGCTTGCTCGGTTTAGCTCTGTTACGCGATCCTCACACCGGCAACCTCCTGCGGCTTGTGCCTGCGGATCTCGCATGGTCCGCGGAAGGACAGGCGCAGGGCCTCCACGGATATGACGAGGTTCTGCCACTGATGTTGGCACGCTATTGCGGGCCGGGCCTTCTTGGTCTCGGCATCACCGCATTGATCGCCGGATTCATGTCTGGGATGGCGGGTAACGTCAGCGCCTTCACTACCGTTTGGACCTATGACATCTATGGCGCTCTGATCAACAAGAATGCATCGGACGAGTCAAAAGTGAGGATGGGCCGCTGGGTCACAATTCTCGGCGTTATCGTCAGTATCGGCACCGCCTATTTGGTCATGCACGCGCAAAGCATCATGGACTATGTCCAGTCGCTCTTCAGCTTCTTTATCGCTCCGTTGTTTGGCACGGTCATACTGGGAATGCTCTGGAAGCGTGCTACTCCGGCCGGTGGATGGACCGGGTTGCTGGCCGGAACTCTGTCCTCGGTCGGAATGTACGCCTGGGTCAAAGTCGATCCCGCCGCGGTCCGTTACGTCGCCCTTTCGCCTCAAGCCCAGGATCAGGCGCAGAACATGTTCCGAGCACTATGGTGCTGGTTGATTTGCGTCATCGTCACCGTGGTGGTCAGTCTGATGACCAAGCCGAAACCGGATTCGGAGTTGGCCAACCTTGTGTATGGCCTGACGCCGATTCCACACGAGGAAAAGGCTTCTATGTTCCACAGCCCCGTTTTCTGGGGCACAGTCGTGGCGATTGTGTTTGTAATTTTGCAAATCATTTTCTGGTAGGAGGAAACGATGAAATCCGGCGGATCGTTGTCGATTTGGTTCTTCATCGGCGTGTCTTTGGCGGTGAATGGAGCCGTGATTTTTGCCACGGGACTGTACGAATTGGCCTCTCCACCAGAACATCAGGTTGTGCTCTACAACTTGCACGCCAATGTTTGGTGGGGAGCGATCCTGCTGATTCTCGGCCTGTTCTTTAGCGTTCGCTTTTCGCCCGCGCGCGAACGCGCCCGCATGGCTAGCAATTCTTAACGAGGTTCATAAGCGCGAAGAAGGGTTTTATGTCCGAAAAGAAAATGACGATGGGCGTCATCATCGGGAATCGCGGATTCTTTCCCGATCAATTGGCGAAGTCAGGCCGCGAAGAGATGATTCAGGCGCTCACCAAGGCTGGCATCGATTGCGTGGTGTTAGGTCCGCAGGATAGTAAGCACGGTGCTGTAGAAACTCATGAGGAAGCCAAGCGGTGTGCCGCGCTGTTCCACAAGAATCGCGACCGCCTTGATGGAGTGATCGTATCGCTGCCGAATTTCGGAGACGAACGGGCGATCGCTGACACGTTGCGCATGGCTCGGCTCGACGTTCCGGTGCTGGTACAAGCCACGCCCGACGACGCGGCCAATATGACGATCCTGCATCGCCGCGACAGCTTCTGCGGCAAGATGTCGGCGTGCAACAATCTGCGCCAATATGGCATTCCCTATTCACTGACCAGGCTGCACACGGTGAGTCCTGCCTCGCAGGATTTTCAAAACGATCTGGCATGGTTCGCGGCTGTGTGCCGCGTGGCCAACGGCATGCGCAACCTGCGCGTCGGCAGCATCGGTGCGCGCCCGACGGCATTCAATACCGTGCGCTACAGCGAGAAGCTTCTCGAAGCCCATGGCATCTCGACTGAAACGCTCGATCTCTCGGAAGTCTTTGGCCGCATCGCCAAACTGAAAGACGATGATGCGGGCGTTCAAGGGAAACTCGCCGAAATTCGCAAGTACGTCACCACCGGCGGAGTTCCCGATGCAGCGCTCGTCAAGATGGCGAAGCTTGGCTATGTCATCGATGACTGGATGAAGCAGACCGACGTGAAGATCAGCGCCGTGCAGTGCTGGACGTCGATGGAAGAATATTTCGGCGTTGTTCCCTGCACCATCATGAGCATGATGAGCAATAATCTGCTGCCCGCCGCCTGCGAGGTGGACGTATGCGGCACGTTGAGCATGCACGCCCTGGCGCTGGCATCGCAGACGCCCAGCGCTTTGCTCGATTGGAACAATAATTACGGCGAGGATCCCAACAAGGCGGTCTGCTTCCATTGCAGCAATCTGCCCAAGCACTTCTTCCAGGATGTCCGCATGGACTTTCAGGAAATCATCGCCGGCACAGTCGGCAAGGAGAATACCTTTGGCACAGTCGTCGGCCGCGTGAAGCCTGGTGCGATGAGCTTCGCACGCTTCTCGACCGATGACACCGCAGGAGTCATACGTGGCTATGTAGGCCAGGGTTCATTCACGAATGACTCGCTCAACACCTTCGGAGGCGTTGGCGTAGTGCAGATCGCTGATCTGCAGAAGTTGCTGCGCTACATTTGCGAAAACGGCTTCGAGCATCACGTGGCCGCGAACTTCTCGACGACGGCTGCCGCCGTACACGAAGCGTCAGTGCGGTATCTAGGCTGGCAAATGCACTGGCACGGAAACTAGATTCACGGTCGCTCCGCCGTCCCCGGCGGGCGTCTGGCGGGCGACTCGCCCACGGAGCCGAAAGCGAGACGTACCTTCGATTTGTTACCGCGAGGAGAGATAGCATTTCATGGCCATCGTTGCGGGAGTAGATTTCGGCACGCTGAGCGTGAGGGTTTCGATTGTAGACAGCGAGCGCGGGCTGCTGGCCTCAGCAATCTCAGAGTATCCGTTGCACCGCAAGCGGGAAGATCCCGACTTCGCCACCCAATCCCACGAAGATCACATGCGCGCCCTGGCGGAAGCCACGCGGCAGGCGGTGAAGTCAGCCGGAATCTCCGGCGACCAGGTGCAGTCCATCGCACTCGATACCACTGGTTCCAGCGTGATCCCCGTCGGCGAGGGAATGGTTCCTCTCGACGAGTATTACCTGTGGTGCGATCACCGCGCGAAACAGGAGGCCGCCCAGATCACAGAACTGGCGCGGCTGGAAAAGTTGCCTGCGATCGAGTGGTGCGGTGGCGTGTACTCATCGGAATGGGGTTTCGCGAAGTTGCTGCACTGGTTGCGGCACAATCCAGAGAAGCGTGGAAAATTTGTCAGCGCCTTTGAACACTGCGACATGGTCGCAGCCACGCTTTGTGGGATCACTGATGCCAGGCGAGTGAAGCGCAGTGTTTGCGCCATGGGCCACAAGTGGATGTGGAACGCTTCGTTGGGCGGCCTTCCTCCGGAGAGTTTCCTGGCCAAAGTGGATCCTCTACTTGCTGGCGCCCGGGCGAAACTCGAAGGCGACTACGAGACCTCTGACAAGATTGCCGGAAAGCTATCGCCTTACTGGGCGGAGAAGCTGGGGCTCAAGGCGGGCATCCCCATTCCAGTTGGAGCCTTTGACGCCCATTGGGATGCGATTGGCGCAGGCGCGAGAGAAGGCGACGTCGTCAACGTAGTTGGCACTTCTACCTGCATCGTCGCCTATGCCCCGAAGGCGCAGTTGATTCCCGGCGTGTGCGGAGTCGTGCAGGGGAGCGTGCATCCGCAATTCACGGGCATCGAGGCAGGGCTCTCCGCGACGGGCGATATCTTCAGTGCAATTGCCCGGCGAGCCAATACCACCGTCGAAGAGTTGAGCAAAGGATTGGCGAGTTATCGCGCGGGCCAGACCGGCCTGCTGCGCATGACCTGGGACAACGGTGACCGCACGGTCCTGGTCAACCCGAATCTTGGCGGCATGACGTTGGGATGGAACCTGCTGCACACGGCGCAGGATGAGTTGTTCGCCGCGATTGAGGGAACCGCGTTTCATACCCGCGTGATTCTCGATCGCATGAGTGAATACGGCGCGCCTACCTTGCGCGTGATCAACGGCGGTGGCATTCCGCAGAATAATCCTGTGCTGAATCAGGTTTACGCGAACGTTCTCGGCCGGCCTGTGCTGGTTCCAAGCGGCAAGGTGACAGGCGTCGGTTCTGCGATCTTCGCTTTCCTGGCCGCGGGTATCTTCAAGACCGTTGAAGAGGCGCAAGCGAAGATCTGCCCCCGCCACACGGTCTACGAGCCGCAAGCAGACACGCAGGGTGTCTACAGTGAACTCTACGAACTCTATCGCAAAATTTATTTCGCGTTCGGCACGCCGGCGGACGGATCAGGATTTGGGCAGATGCTGCCGAAATTGATTCAGATCGCGCGCGGGTGAGGCGCGATGTCGATCGACGATGTCCCCATGGAACGTTGTTGGAGTAACATAAAACGCGCGCGGAACGTTGAAAGGCCGCTGAAAATTAACTTGATGACTTAGCCACCTGCTCGGCGCCTCGCAGAACTCCATTGTTCGTGCAAGCCTAATTCGGAGATCCACTTCTCTAAGTAGGACTTGTCCAGAGTGTCTGCTCTCAACCTCAACATGGACGCAACATCTTCGATCTGTCGTTGTGAGTTTGCCAGTTTTGCCCATTCGAGTTTCGCGATCATCACGTCTTCTACACCAGCTATGTAAAGACGAAGCCCTTGCAAGTTGACCAGTTGACGACGTGAGAATTCCTTCTCACTAAAAGGTCGCGACTTGCGAAAGATAAGGTCAATCTTCCAGCCGGTCTTCAGATCAATTACATTGAACAAACTACCGCTGCGGAGAGCCTCCAGCGCTGTGTCCAGATCGACGTAGTATTCCTCGGCAGGCAAACTTTGAACGAACGTTCTCAATTGTGCCGCAGTCGCTTCAATGACTAGATCGATATCCTGCGTGGAGCGCGGCGTGCCATAGTGAGCGCTGGCGAAAGATCCGGTTAGCATATACGGTATTCCGGCATGGTCCAGCGATTCGGTGATTCTTCGGAAGACTTCAGGAGTGCTCATCGCAACCGCGCTGGCAAGGGAGAAGGCAGAAAGGCGAGCCGCAACAACTCACGAGAAACGTCCGATTCTGCCCACTCCGGGTGCTCAGATCGAATTCGCTGCTTGGCTAAGTCTCTGGCGAACATGCTCATGTCAAAGGCTAAAAGCAGGCGTTGCTCGCCTGACATTGCCCGCTGGATCCGGAGTTGAACTTCTCGTGCGGTGTCGGTGGTGTCGGTGGTAGACACGACAAAATGGTATCACGCAGAACAGTCGGGATCCTTTTCAGCTACCCGCCCGCGATTGCCCCGACAATTAGAAACGGCTCTTTCCCCGACCCAATTGCCTCGGGCAGGGGAGCATCGGGCGATTCGTGCGATAGATCTTCTTCACAGGCGAAGAAACGCAGGAACGCTCTCCGTTGCAAAGTGCCGTGGTCGCGGATAGTGCCGCGCAACATGGGATAGCGGGCCTCAAGCGCGTCGAGGACGGAGCGCTGCGTGACCGGACCTTCGACCTCAAGTTCGACTTCACGCCCAACGTGGGCCAGCGTGCGAAGATGTTGTGGAAGCTCGACTCGAATCATTACGATACCAACACGCCCTGACTCGCCGCAGAAGTGTCAGATGCGGCGCCTTACGCAACCGTCGGCGCCGCATCTCCCCAGACGACGCTTTACTTTACCGCAGTTTCCTGGATGTAGAGAGCCTTCCAGTCATTCCCCTCGTGTACCCAAACTTCGCCAAAGATGCTGTCTGACTTCTGTGTCTGGCCCGCAGCCGTCCCTTCGTAATGCGCGGAGTACGTGACCAATACGCTGTGCGGCCCCAGCGACTTTACGGTGAAATCCTTGAGAAGGTAGCTGGAGAGCTCGAATTCGTCCACCATCGCGATTTCCGCTTTTTTGTCTCCCAAGCCGCTGCCGCCTTCCTCCATCTCGCGGAAACCCTCGGCCAGCGAGGAGGACAGGCCTTGCTTGTTCTTGCTCTTGAAATCTTCCCAGACTTTCCGGACCTTCGCTTCAACAGCGGGCGCGGCCGGGGCGGATCTTGCGGCAGGAAGGTGCACTTCCTGCGCCGTCATTGCAGTCGCTACCAACAGCAGGGACGCAACTGCAAGGTGGATCATCTTCATTTCGTTCTCCTGGAGTAAAGCGCAAGCGACGCTATCATCCTCGGAGCAGGGAAGTCAAAGTCCCGATCCTGTGGCGAAGGGCGCGAGGATGGAGGGGCATCCTGCACATTCTTCAAATCACGCGAGCGTCTGCACCTCGACTGACAGAACTGCCGGAAGATCGCGCACGATCGGATTCCAACTGTCTCCCGCATCCGCGGAGCAGTACACCTGTCCACCGGTCGTGCCGAAATAGATGCCGCATTTGTCGAGCTTGTCGACGGACATGGCGTCGCGCAGGATGTTCACGTAACAGTTTTCCTGCGGCAGGCCTTTCGTGAGAGCTTCCCACTCATTGCCTCCCGTGCGACTGCGATAAACGCGAAGTTTGCCGTCCATCACAAAGTGCTCGCCATCGCTCTTGATGGGGATCACGTAAACAGTTTCCGGTTCGTGGGAGTGAATATCAATCACGAATCCGAAATCCGTTGGAAGATTGCCGCTGATCTTGGTCCACTGGTCGCCAGCGTTGTCAGAGCGCATGACGTCCCAATGCTTCTGCATGAACAGCACTTCCGGGCGCGATGGGTTCATCGCGACGTGATGCACGCAATGTCCGATCTCAGCTGTCGGATTCGGAATGTATTTCGAGTAGAGCCCCTTGTTAATCGGCTTCCACGTTTTGCCGCCATCGTCGGTGCGGAACGCGCCTGCCGCAGAGATCGCGATATAAATGCGGTCGGGATTGCTGGGATCAAGGATGATGGTGTGCAGGCACATGCCACCAGCGCCAGGTTGCCACTTCGGTCCGGTTCCATGGCCGCGCAGGCCGGGAAGTTCGTGCCAGTTTTTCCCGCCATCGGTTGAGCGGAACAGGGCAGCGTCTTCGACTCCAGCGTAAACAGTCTCAGCATCAGTGAGTGACGGCTCGAGATGCCAGACGCGCTTGAACTCCCACGGATGCTGCGTCCCGTCATACCACTGGTGAGTTGTGAGAGGCGCGGCAGCTGCGTCGTAGACGAATTTGTTGCTCTCGCCTTTGGGCATTCCGCCAGGCCCTGTTTGCTCGCCGGGAGGCGTTCCCGGCTGGTGCCATGTCTTGCCTCCGTCGTCCGAGCGCTGAACGACTTGCCCGAACCAGCCGCTGGTTTGCGAGGCATAAATTCGATTGGGATCCACGGGCGAACCCTTCAAATGATAGAGTTCCCACCCGGCAAAGTGCGGGCCGCTGACCTCCCAGTTTTGCCGTTTGCCGTCTGCGGTAAGAATGAATGCGCCTTTACGAGTGCCCACCAGGACACGGACTTTGCTCATGAGTTATTCCTTTCCGCTCGAATGATAGGCCAAGATTTTATCCGAGAGGACGATTGGGAAGTCAACCGGATCTGGTGGAAAACTCTGTCGGACCATATTTGTGACGCCACTCGCGGAATTCGTGTGCCAATACCTACTGGTGCGCGGAGCTGTCCAAACCTGCCCGCTGGTAGGCGCGGACATAATCGACCAGCATAGCCTGTGGAAAAACCGAGGTTTCGTCCGGATTTCCTGGCCAGTCTCCTCCCACTGCAACATTGAGAATTATGAAAAATGGATGGTCATACACCCACTTCGTTCCCTGAGGAATGTCGGCAGGAGTGCGAGTTTCGTATAAATGATCATCGACATAGAAGCGGATCGCTTTGGGTTCCCACTCGACGGCAAAGACATGAAAGTCATCTGCGAAGCGCAGATTGCCGGGTAGACCATACGACCCTCCGAGGCCGTTTGCACCCGAATATCCTGGCCCGTGAATCGTGCCGTGTACGAGCGCCGGCTCCTTCCCAATGTTTTCCATAATGTCGATTTCGCCGCAGTCGGGCCAGCCGGGCTTATCGATGTCATTCCCCAGCATCCAGAATGCGGGCCAGATTCCCTGGCCGCGAGGAATCTTGATGCGCGCTTCAAACCGCCCATAGGTCTGCGAAAACTTGCCTTGAGTTTTCAGGCGGGCGGAAGTGTACTCTCGGGCAATTCCGTCCGCTCCGGTGTATTTCTCGCGCACTGCCTTAATGACCAGGCTGCCATCCTGTTGCAAGGCATTCTCCAGCCGGGTGGTGTAGGACTCTAATTCGTGATTGCCCCACCCGCCTCCGCCCGTTTCCGAGACCCATTTGGAAGAATCAACCGCGGTGCCGGTGGGGCCATTGAACTCGTCGCTCCAAACCAATTTCCATGCGGGAGAGGTAGCGGCTTGCGGTGCGGCAGTCACTTGGGCGATACACGCGCCTGCCATCAGAATGATTACGACCCAAGCCCATTGCAAATTGTTAGATTTCAAATCGGAACTCCTTGAACCGCTCTGGCGAAATTCGCCCATCACGTCGTCTACTCCCGAACTATACTCACATCGAACTCATTCGTGCCAGGAGACCCCCGTGTCGACCGAACATACTAGACGAGCCTTTTTGAAATTATCTGCCGCAGGATTGACTGCCACTGGACTAACCGCCACTGCCACCGCTGATCTCGCGTCCGTGCTGGCGCCTGCTCCGCAAGGGGATATGGCTGTCCGCGTGACCGGAGGCAAACTTCGTTATGCCGCGGTCGACAACCTGACCTGGAAAACTGCAAACACCGCTGCCGGCAACGCTATCGTGCTGAATCCGGGCAAGAAATTCCAGGAGATGCTGGGCTTCGGAGCCGCATTCACCGATGCCGCTTGCTATATGTTCAATCAACTTCCGGGGCCGGCTCGCGAAGAACTGTTTCATGACCTGTTTCACCCGTCGCAGATGGGATTCAACGTCTGCCGCACGTGTATCGGGGCAAGCGACTATTCCACAGAAGTCTTTAGCTACGACGAAGGCGAGCCCGATCTGGAGATGAAGAGATTTTCGATTGCGCACGATCAGGCCTATGTTCTGCCGATGCTGCGGCAGGCGCGAAAGGTGAACCCAGATCTTTTCTTATTCTCCTCGCCGTGGAGCCCTCCCGGATGGATGAAGGCGGGAGGCTCGATGCTGGGAGGTTCGATGCGCCAGCACTACTACGCGCCTTATGCCCAATACTTCGTGAAGTTCCTGCAGGCCTATGCCGCGGAAGGCGTTCCGGTACAGGCAGTAACGGTACAGAACGAAGTCGATACAGATCAGGATGGGCGCATGCCCGCGTGCTTGTTTCCGCAGGAATATGAGATCGGCTTCGTCAAGGATCATCTGGGGCCGGCACTCCAGCAGAACGGGCTATCCACCAAGATTTGGATTCTCGATCACAACTACAACTTGTGGGGACGTGCGATTTGCGAGCTCGACGATAAGGATCTGCGCAAGTATTGCAATGCAGTCGCTTTCCACGGATATGTGGGTACTCCCGACATGATGGACAAGGTGCATGATGCGCATCCCGACGCGCAACTGTATTGGACGGAAGGTGGCCCAGACTACACCGCACCCGACTACGCTACTGACTGGACGCAGTGGGGGCACACGTTCACGCAGGCGATCCGGCACTGGTGTCAATCGTTGTCCGCATGGAATCTGGCGCTCGACGAAAAGGGAAGGCCGAACATCGGGCCGTTTCCGTGCGGCGGGCTCGTCACCATCCATTCCCAGACGAAAGAGATCACGCGCAGCGGACAGTATTGGGCGTTTGCACATTTTTCGAGGCAAGTGCGGCGTGGGGCAAAGAGATTTGAAACCGTGGGTACGCTTGCGGGAGTCGACCATGTGGGCTTCCAGAATACCGATGCGCAAAATGTACTCGTACTGACGAATTCTGGCGCAGAGAAAACAGTAGTCTTGAAGCAGGGGAATAAGTCAGCCGAGATCGCTCTATCAGCGGATTCGGTGACCACATTGTCGTGGAGCTGATCGAGCCTCCCTGCCCGGGCACGATTCAGAAGAGGCATTCACGGCGTGCTGGCGGAAAAATTTACGGAAAAAATTACATTCGAGCTACAATGATTGAAGCGTCAATCGTCTTAGAACCAAGAACTTAGGTTTTGGCACGTCCGGTGCAACCTTTTGCACGTTCCCGTCCTCAGATAGAGGCTGTTGCTTTTTGAAGAAAGCGACCGGCGCACTATTTTGTGTGTGTCGTCGCTTCGGCTACTGCGCGGGAATTGCCCCAATCAAGCGCGCTATTCGTCGAGACGCGATCCCCGCGTGAATTGGCGAAGGCAAAAATTGTCCCCGTTCAGTGGTTGAAACTCATAGATTCAGTTTTTGGCTGGTTTGGTAATCGCCTTGGGGCAGAGCCACCCACGGACGGCGTGGGCCTTGGAGAGCGTGTCAAATGCGATTGCTTAGCGCGCGACTCATCGTTTCTCTCATCATCGGCGTGACCCTGGTCTCGCTGTGTACTTCCTACTACCAGGCGCGAGTGCTGAACCAGGGGCTGCAAAAAGATCTGCAGCGTCGAGCGGAAGTGTTGGGCGAAAGTCTCTCGAGCAATGTGGAACACGACTTGCAACGGGATGCGCAGAAGACGGTGCGGCGGACCGTCCAGCAGTTTGCCAATCGGGAACATCTAGCGGGACTGGCCGTGTATGATCCACAAGGCCAAGCGATTGCGGTCACGACCAGCATCGAGCCCCTGATGACCAGTGCTCCCGCAATCGTCTTGCAGTCTCTTAAAGAGAATCGCACTACCGACGCTTTTCTTCGCTTGGGAAATGCTTCCCTTCACATCTATGCTGCGCCGTTGCATCAGGGAGATCAACTCATCGGCAGTCTCGCCATTGTTCACGACTCTGGATATATCCGGCAAGAGAGCCTGAGAATCTGGCGTGAGACCTTCCTGAGTGCGTTGGCCCACGTCGTCCTTATCGTTCTCATTACCCTGTTGATCGTGCGCTGGAGCATCGCCGGGCCGATCGCCCGAACCGCCCACTGGATGAAGGCTTTGCGCACAGGGCGGGGCACGGTGCGGATCAAAGTTCCAGACTTGGAGCTGTTTCGTCCGTTGGCTCGCGAGGTCGCCACCTTTGCCGAGAGCCTGAATACCGCGCGCTCTGCGGCCGAACTCGAAGCCCGACTGCGGGAGACCGGCGAATCCATGTGGACGTCCGATCGCCTTGCGGTGCACTTGAGTTCGCGGCTGGAAGATGGAAGGCTATTCGTCGTTTCAAATCGTGAGCCGTATATGCACGTCCGGCGCGGCAAGACCGTCGAGGTGAACCAGCCGGCCAGCGGCCTGGTGAGCGCGATTGAGCCGGTGTTGCGGGCTTGCGACGGGACATGGGTTGCGCACGGTTCCGGCGATGCAGATCTCGAGACCGTGGACGCGCACGACCGCTTGCTGGTTCCGCCGGATGATCCGCGCTACACCCTGCGGCGCGTGTGGCTTAATAAAGAAGAAGAGCAAGGATATTATTACGGCTTCGCAAACGAGGGACTCTGGCCGCTCTGCCATATCGCGCACACGCGCCCACTATTCCGGGCTAGTGATTGGAAGCATTACCAGGAGGTGAACCGCAAATTTGCTGACGCGCTGCTGGAAGAGATGCAAAACGTCAACAAGCCGGTGGTGCTGGTGCAGGACTATCACTTTGCACTGCTGCCGCGAATGATTAAGCAGAGCCGCCCCGACGCCAGGGTCGCAATCTTCTGGCATATCCCGTGGCCCAACCCGGAGGCCTTTGCGATCTGCCCATGGCAGCGTGAACTTGTCGACGGCTTGCTGGGTGCCGACATGATCGGGTTTCACATTCAATCGCATTGCACGAATTTTCTGCAGACGGTCGATCGTGTGGTTGAATCGCGCATTGACTGGGAGCACTTCTCGGTGCAGCGGCTGGACCACAACACGACCGTTCGGCCTTTCCCCATCAGTGTCGAAGTCGCGGAGGCGGAAGCCAATCCTCCTCGCGAATCAGCCTATGAAGAACGAGCGGCGCTGCTGAAGAATCTCGGAGTCCAGGCCGCTCTCATGGGAGTAGGCGTCGACCGGATGGACTATACCAAGGGAATCCTGGAGCGCTTTCTCGCCGTGGAACGCTTCCTGGAAAAATATCCGCGCTACCAGGGTGTCTTTACGTTTGTGCAGATTGGCGCTCCCACCCGCACGCACATCAAGCGCTATCACGACCTGCAGGCCGAAGTGGAGGCGGAAGCCGATCGCATCAACTGGCGATTCCAGGCGGACCAATGGAAACCGATTGTGCTGTTGAATCGCCAGCACAGTCACCAGGAGATCGCACCGTATTACCGGGCTGCCGACATGTGCCTGGTGACCTCATTGCACGACGGGATGAACCTGGTCGCTAAGGAATTTGTGGCGACTCGGGAGGATGAACGTGGCGTGCTCATTCTCAGCTGTTTTACTGGGGCTGCGCGCGAATTGCGAGATGCCTTGCAAGTGAATCCCTACGACATTGACCAGACTGCCGAGGCAATCCGCGCCGCACTCGAGATGCAGCCCGACGAGAAACAGATGCGAATGCAGCGCATGCGAAGGCAGGTACGCGAGAATAACATCTATCGCTGGGCCGGAAGTTTGATCGGCGAACTATGCGAAGTTCGTCTCGATACCGCAGAGGGCGGTCCTAACAGGTTTCGAGCGGGCGCTTCGGTAGGCTAGACAGAAGTTTACAATCCCGCAAACGATAGGCCGATAGACAACCCCACCGGCCCTGAGTGCTACCTATAAAGGCGCTATGCCTACTTCGGTCGAGCACTCGATTCGAAAACCCGACAAGCCCTTTTACTTCAATACGTCGGAACACTTGGTGCGCATCGGCAGGCAAAAGGCCGGCACGCTCTCCGAACTCTGGCAGGCGCTACAAACCTGTCCCGACGATTCAATCTTTCAGCATACGTTCCGGACTTTGCAGGAACACCACTTTATCCGGCAGGGATTCTCCAACGACTTTGCCCACTGGAGCCTGTCGGCGTGCAACGAGCCTGTTTTAGCCGAACAGCTAGCCAGCGTAGACGTGAGAGAGTTTACGGCGATTGATGGCCTGCGTCGAAGGATGGTCAAAATCGTCGATGAATTTCTGCATCAAGATCCACACAAGGGTTCGAAAGCGGCGCATGAGCCCTTTTTCTTCTGCGCCTCCGACATCGTAGTGCTGCCTACGCGGTTCGCGCCAGAAACTCTGCCTGGATTTGTCGATGCCCTGCGGCAAGTTGGCTTGCACTCGATTCACCATCACTTCATTGAGGCGAGGCTGCGTCTGCACCGCATGTCGAATGATTTTTCCAACTGGCTGGAGCAGGAAGTCGGTCTGCGCGAGACGGCCGAATCGATCGAGCGTATCGACATCTATACCAACACGATGGAAGGCGTGCGGCAGCAGATTGCCAATATCGTGGAAAAAGTTTTGATCCAGGATAAGCAGCAACATGAAGCCACCGTCTGACCAGCAACGAGCAGCATCGAACCCGAATACGGCCGTGCCTGCCAAGCCGTCGGCCCCGCAATACGGCGCTTCTATTGAATCATCAGATCCAAATAAGTCGACATCAGGAAATGGTAGAACTCTTCCCGCAAGCATCCTGACGCCCCCACCGCCCGCTCCTGCGCCTCACTTGGATGATTACCTCGACATCATTGGGCAAGCGCATTTGGACAGCTTGCGCTTTCTGGCCCGTGACGTGAAGGGAAAGTCGATCAAGATGGTGAATTCCACCGCGGTCGGCGGCGGCGTCGCGGAGATGCTGAACCGGATGGTCCCCCTGCTCTCAGAACTGGAAGTGCAGACTCACTGGGATGTGATCACCGGCGGCAACGACTTCTTCGAGGTCACGAAGGCGTTTCACAATGCACTGCATGGCGGCAGCTACAACCTGACCAGGGCTGCTCAGGAAATATTCCTTGCGTACAACGAGCAAAATCGCGAGCGGCTGCACTTCGAGGAAGAAATGGTGGTGGTCCACGATCCTCAGCCCCTCGGCCTGATTTGCTCGCGAGACCAGTCTCGATCCAGTTGGGTGTGGCGCTGTCACATTGATCTGTCAAATCCGAATGAAGATGTCTGGGAGTTCTTGCGGCCCTTTGTCGAGCGGTTTGATGCTGCCATTTTTTCCTCGCAATCCTTCGCGCGGCAACTGCCCATTACGCAATATCTTTTTTATCCGTGCATCGATCCTCTCTCAGAGAAAAACAGAGACCTTCCGGATGCGGTTGTGCAGAAAGTATGTGATGAGTTCGGCATCGACCGCGCGCGTCCGATCGTGACCCAGGTTTCCCGATTCGATCGGCTGAAGGACCCCGTGGGGGTCGTGCAAGCCTACAAACTCGCGAAGAAGTACGTGGACTGCCAGCTGGTACTAGCGGGCGGAGGCGCGTCGGATGATCCCGAAGGTGCGGCTGTGCTGGCGGAAGTTAAGAATGAAGCAGGGAATGATCCAGACATCATCATTCTTGATCTACCCCCATGGTGCGCTCACGAAATCAACGCCATCCAGCGCGCCTCCACGCTTGTCGTGCAAAAGTCACTGAGGGAGGGATTCGGACTTACCGTGACCGAGGCGTTGTGGAAAGCAAAGCCAACGATCGCCAGCGCCGTAGGGGGCATTCCGAACCAGATTATTCACAAACTCACAGGAGTGCTCGTGCACTCGGTGGAGGGCTGTGCGTTTCAGATCCGCTATTTGCTGACACATCCTGATTTCGCGAAGCGCATCGGCGCCAATGGACGGGAGCACGTAAAGGAAAACTTTTTGATGACGACCGACGTCAAACGCTGGCTGCTGCTGTTTCGAATACTGGAGCGCACGAAATCGCAGCGCGGAACTCCTCGCTGAGCCGTGACAGCGGGCCTACTGCGCTTCAAGTCCTGGACCAGCGTTCAGCAGTTGAAAGTACTCACTTGCCGGCTTCGGCAACACTTTCATCCGACGCGGAACTGCTTCCTTTTCAATCTGTCGAAGCACCGTCTCGGCTGCAGACTCCCCCAATTCCGACAGCCATACCTGCATCGCAGCGTCCAGCGGTTCCGGCAAACTCAGATAGTCGAGTTCCACGGAAGCCACGGGCAATTCCAATTCCTGCGGAAGAATGGCGTCAATCGCGATTACGCCCTCGATTCCTCTCTGGTTTAACTGAACGGGGATCGTATTCCACTCCGAGGCGCAGTCAAACGCCGCGAGCGCCAACAGGTAGCCGCGCCTGTGCAAGAACTTTTGCACGCCCGCAATCACCCGCGCAACTGGCGCTCGGCCGATGTCATTCGTGACTGCCGCAACCAGGCGGGTTCGCTTCGTTCGCAAGGACCGCGCCCAGAGATTGGGGCGGTAGTTCAATTCACCTGCAGCGCGGAAGACCCGCTCCTTGGTGTGCTGCGGAATCCCCCGCGATGCAGGTGTATTGTTCAACACGGCAGAAACAGAACACGTCGCGAGCCCCACTCGCTCCGCCACGGTTCGCAGGCTTACAACGGGTTTCTTCTCGGACACATCTCCCCCTAATCGCTCTCAGGATCCTTCCCCCAGCCTTTCAGTTGAGGACTCACCCATTCATTTCGACGACGAGGTCAACTGCAGGAAACCCTTGCGTGGGGAACCCAAACCAGAATGTGTTTGAGTGCTTCTGCGACGTGGCAGAAAAATGTTCCACTACTTTGGAACAGCCGGATCAGTTAGTCCAACGCAAAAAATCCATTGTAAAGATTAGTGGTGTGAGGGCAACAACGACGGCGACATCATTTACCTTCGAACTTTCCGTGTTGTCGCGCTTCTTCGCAGGCTTCAATCGGATCACGCCCGGTGACTTCCTTGTACCACGCAGGATGAAATGTCCACGCCCACGCTTCGCTAACGGCGCCGCGAATCATCGCTTGAAATGTGCCGGGCTCTCCGATCGTGCTCAGGTAAATGTGAATGAAGATTCCGCCCAACATAATCACCGCGGAAATATCGTGCAGCACATAGCTCACGGCGACGGCCCAGCGTCCGAAAGTGTCAGCCCCCATCCACAGAATGATTCCTGTGATAATGAAGACCACGCAGCCTCCGACGATCTCCCAGAACTGTGCCTTTTGTCCGCCGTTGAAGAAGCCAGTTTCGGGATGTTCCTGCTTTTCTTTTCCTCCCACAATATTGCCGAGATTCCGCATCCACCGCGAGTCCGCAGCCGTCCACTTCATGGGCTGAATCCAGTTCAGCATCTGCAATCCGAAGAAGACCACAAATCCCACACCGAACCACGGATGCATCGCGCGGCTGAGCGGCCCTCCTCCAAAAATAGGAGTGAACCAGCGGAAAAGCCAGGGTAGGTAAATGCCGAACCCAGAAAACAGCGCCAGAAAAAAGAAGAGAGCCACCATCCAGTGCAGGAATCGCGTGTAGACGCGGTGCCGCAAGAGTTCGCCGACGTAGACTTCATTTTGGCCGATCTTGTCGAAGGCGTCGCGGGCTTTGTCGTCGAAACGGTCTACGGCGGTGGACATTAGCTCTCCTTCCCCGGCACAGGTTCGCGAAGCGGCGGTTCGGGCTGCGGCCGGCGCGGCCCCACGGTGATGTAGTGCAACAAAACACCCACTAATCCAAACAGGGCGAATGTTCCGAGAACCGGCTTGAAGAGCCATTTCCAGACGGTGTAGCTCCACGGGATCACCGGGTTCTTCGGCAATCCGCCGTAGCGCTCCGGATTTTCTGCGTCATGCAAAACGTAGACCACATGTGTCCCGCCGATCGACTGTGGATCGTACACACCCGCTTTGTCGAATCCGAAGTTCTCGCGCAGTTGCTTCGCTCGTTCCTCCGCGATGTACTTCATGTCATCCTTGGTGCCGAACTTCAGGCAGCCCGTAGGACACGCCTTGATGCAGGCGGGCTCCAGACCTCCGCCAACGCGGTCGGAGCAGAGCGTGCACTTGTAAACCTTCTTCGTCGCAGGATTGAATTTAGGAATGTCATACGGACATCCTGACACGCAGAACTCACAACCAATGCAGTTCTCCTGCTGGAAATCAACGATGCCGTTGGTGTACTGCACGATCGCGCCGTCTGCCGGGCAAGCGCGTAAGCAGCCGGGATCGGCGCAGTGCATGCACTGATCCTTGCGCATCAGCCACTGGATCGTTCCATCTTCCCGCTGGTGTTCGTTAAACTTGATCAGGTTCCAGAAATTCCAGCGCGTCTCCGGCATCGTCTGGTAGGTGTTGTCGAACGTGGTCGGACTGAACGGCATGTCGTTCCACTCGACGCACGCGACCTCGCAAGCCTTGCAACCAATGCAGATCGTGGTATCGATCAGCTTGCAGACCTCCGCGTCGCGCTGCATATCGAAGCCCGCGGCCGGACCAGAGTGTCCCGAGATTTGCTTAATCTGAAGTGTCTTGCGATCACTCATATCAGCCTTCAGCGATCAGCTTTCAGCTTTCATCTGATCAACACCGCCGTTCTTGAAGCGGACGACTGATAGCTGATAGCTGATAGCTGCTCTTACACTTTCTCGATCTTCACCAGAAATCCCTTGAACTCCGGCGTGAACGCATTCGGATCGATCACCGTCGGAGTCAACTGGTTCACCAGTGTCTTTGCTGTCTTTCCCTCATCCTCCGCAATGCCACGGAATCCCCAGTGAATTGGCATCCCGATCTGAAACATTTCCTTACCATCAATCTTCATCGGGCGAATGCGGCGCGTGACCATAGCTTTGGCGATGTAATGGCTGCGCGCGCTCGTGACTTTGACTTTCTCCCCGCCGCGAATGCCCATGCGGTCGGCAAGCTCAGCCGGCACTTCCACGAACGGCTCCGGCACCAGTTCAACGTTCATGGGATTGTTCTTCGTCCAGTAGTGATAGTGTTCGGTCAAACGGTACGTCGTGCAGATCACATTGAATCCCTGCTCGACTGTGCCGTACTTGTCCATGTCGGTCTTGTATCTCTTCACAACTGGGTTGTTCGACTGATTGGGATGCAGCGGGTTTGCGATCGGACTTTCGATCGGCTCGTAGAATTCGGGGAAGGGTCCGTCCGCCATGGCGCCAAGCGGCACGAACAGCCGTCCTACGCCTTCGGGATTCATAATGAACGGTCCCATGTGGTCCTTCGGAGCCGAATCAGGTTTGAAGTCGGGCACGTCGACTCCGGCCCACGTTTGCTTTGCCTCATCCCACCAGACCTGCCGGCGATGCGGATCCCAGGGCTTGCCGTTCACATCACAGGACGCGCGGTTGTAGAGCACGCGCCGGTTCATCGGCCACGACCATGCCCAGTTCGGATAAACACCAAGGCCGGAAGGATCTTCGGTGCCACGCCGCTGCATCAATGCTCCCGCCTCAGTCCACGAGCCACAGTAGAGCCAGTTGCCCGAGAGAGTCGTGCCGTCATCTTTCAGCCAGGAGAATCCCGGAAGCTGTTGGCCGGCTTTGATCGTAATATTCGTTTTGGGATCGGTAATGTCGGCGAGCGCTTTTCCGTTGATCTCCTTCGCAACCTCTGCCAGAGAAGGGTTGTACGGATCGGTGTACGCGAACGAGGCGTTCAGCACCGGGTCAGGGAACTTGCCGCCCTCCTTTTGATAGAGTTCACGCACCTTCAGGAAAACCGTTGCAAGAATCTCCTGATCAAGCCTGGCCTGTCCGGGCGGAGGCAGTGCGACGTTCTTCCATTGCAGCCAGCGCGCGGAGTTCACGAACGTCCCATCTTTTTCCGCAAAGCCCGCGCCCGGCAGCCGGTAGACCGTGGTGTTGATCTGTTTCATCTCGTCGGTCGTAATGCCAGGAGCGCGCCAGAACTCGCTGGTTTCATCGGGATAGATCTCGCAAACCACCAGCCAGTCGGCCTTCTTCAGCGCATCGATGTTCTTCTGCGAATCGGGACCGATCATCACTCCATTCATGCCGAAGGCAAAGATCCCCTTGACCTTGCCTTCGTACATGTCGTTCCAGATGTTCACCCAGGAATAGTTCCGGTCGATCTTCGGCAGGTAGTGGAACGCGTAGTCGTTCTCTTTGGTTGCCCCGCTCCCGTACATCGCCTTGAGGAACGACACCGCAAACTTCGGTGTGTTCGACCAGTAGTTAAACGAGTCCCACGGATCAGGCTTGGATATCGTCGGCGTAATCCGCTTCAGGTACGTAGCGAGATCCGTGTCCGCCGGATTAGGCATCTTCAAATAGCCCGGTAATATGTCGAAGATGCCGGCCATGTCGGTCGCGCCTTGAATGTTCGAATGTCCGCGCAGCGCATTCACGCCGCCCCCGGCGCGTCCAACATTTCCCATCAGCAACTGCAGCATCGCCGCAGTCCGGATGATCTGCGTGCCGAAACTATGCTGCGTCCAGCCCACTGCATAGATGATCGTCGACACCTTCTTCATGTCCCCGTCTTTGCGAACCGACGTATACAGGTCGGCTGCCTTCAGGAACTGGTCTTTCGGGATTCCGGTAATCCGCTCGACCATCTCCGGCGTGTAGCGCTCGTATTGTTTCTTCAGCAGTTGATACACGCAGCGCGGATGTTGCAGAGACAGATCAAATGCAATCTTTGGCGGCAGCGTGGGGCCAGCCGCCGCCCCACCTTTCGCGCCTGCCGGACTGGCTCCTTGATATCCCTGCCCCTCCTGTTTCGGAGCGCCCGGTTGGGCGTTCGCCTGAGCATGAGGAGGAGGTGGTTCCTGCGCTGCCGGAGTCGGTACGACCGGCTGGCCTTCCAAATTGCCGCCTTCTTCGTAGTTCCAGGTCGCCTTGTCGTACACCTGCTTTACAGGATCGAAACCAGAGTACAGACCGTCATCCGGCAGCTTGAATCCGTCCTTGATGATGAATGCGGCGTTCGTGTAGTTGACGAGATAGTCGCGCGCAATGCGGTTATTCTGGACAGCGTAGTTGATGAGGCCGCCGAGGAAAGCAATGTCGGCGCCTGCGCGGATTTGCAAGTACATATCCGCGGTGGCTGCCGTCCGCGTGAGGCGCGGATCGACCACGATCGTTTTCGCATTGCGATGTATCTTGGCCTCAATCGCCCACTTGAAGCCGCAAGGATGGTTCTCGGCTGGATTGCCACCCATGATCAACATCATGTCGGTGTTCTTGATGTCGATCCAGCCATTGGTCATCGCCCCGCGTCCGAATGTTGGCCCCAAACTGGAGACCGTAGGGCCGTGTCAAACCCGGGCCTGGTTTTCCAGGTAGCAGACCCCCAGGCTGCGCATGGTCTTGACGACCAGATAGTTGAACTCGTTGGTATCGGTGCAGCCGCCGGTGAACGCAATTCCTTCACAGCGGTTCACGGTGTGACCGTTCGCGTCCTTCTCCATGAAGGTGTCGTCGCGCGTCTTCTTCACGCGCTGCGCGATTTCGCTATAGGCCTGATCCCAGGAAATGTCTTCCCAATCGGTGGCCCCCGGTCGCCTCACTTGCGGCTTCAACAGACGCCGATCATTCATGATGTCCTGCTCGAGAGAGGACCCCTTCGGGCAGAGCGTTCCGCGATTAATGGGATGATCGGGATCGCCCTCAACATGCACCACCTGCGGGATCGCGTTCTTCGCCTTGTCGCCCAATGTGTAAATGATGACGCCGCAACTCACCGAGCAATAGGGACACGTGCTCCGCGTCTCGCTGGCTCGCGAGATCTTCAGATTCTGGGTTTGAGCGTAGACGGGGGTGAGGTCAAATCCGAGTGCGGAAATGCCAGCACCGCCAAGGATGGTGCCCTTGAGAAATGTCCTGCGGGAGAAGTCCATAAAACCTCCAGCAACTACCGCGCGCGATTCGACTCGTTGCGGACCCCGATCGTCTAGGATGTGAGACGGAGGTTGAAGGTTGCGGCCGTCGCAATACTTACTCCCGGCGACCAAAGTCGTGCCCCTTGCAGATTGCGGAGACTATACCTCTGACGCGGGAAAAGAGTCAATCCGGAAGAAGTCGTAGGAGACGTTTGAAGATGGCGCTCTGGCAATTCGCGTCGCTCAGAATTGCTCGAACTCTTCTCCTGGCCCGATAATCGGGAGGTGGCGACTTCTCCGTGGCAGCGTCGCATCAGTCGAGCGCAAGAACTTGCCAGCCGGTACCCGTTCTCCGCGGAGATGCTTGGGTTTTACATCCATGTCGCTCATTTTCAGGAGGACTTGCATCACCGATTGATGACGACGCCGCAGTCCCGGGAAGCTGCTTTCGATCGTGAACTGTCGCCTTCCGAAATATCCGAACTCTCATTCCGGTTTGAAGCGTTTCTCTCCATGGTGGAAGCATGGGGTCCGAAGACACTCGCAGTGCTCAGCTGCGACTTGCGTAGTCTTGGAGAGGACGTCTGGTCCGAGTTGCTGAGCGCCGGATGGGCCGCCCTCTCCCTATCGGATGCCCGGGGATTCTTAGCCCAGGCTTTCCTGCAACCTTACGCCGAACTGATACGATCCCGCTCCACCCCGCGCGCGATTCAGACTTCGCATGCCTTGTGTCCTTTCTGCAATCGGAAGCCGGCTCTCGGCGTGCTGCGCCCGATGGGCGATGGGGGCGCGCGATCGATGACCTGTTCCTTCTGCGTGGCCGAATGGGACTTCCGCCGTATCGTCTGTCCCGGGTGCGGCGAGGAGAACGACAAGCATCTCGCGGTATTTACCGCCAGCGATTTCGACTACATTCGCGTGGAGTGTTGCGACTCGTGCAAGACCTACATCAAGACCATCGATCTCACTAAAGATGGCCATGCCGAACCCTTAGTCGACGAACTGGCGTCGGCTCCACTCGATCTCTGGGCTCGTGAGCACGGATACGCCAAGCTGCAAACCAACCTCCTGGGAATGTAGTGCAGTTGTCGGCGGTGAAGAGATAAAGACTGAACCACGAAGGACACGACGTATCACGAAGGAATTTCACGCTTGGAAGGTTTCCTTTGTGTGCCTTCGTGTCCTTCGTGGTCAAGGTTTTGGAACGCACGCGCGTAGCTGCGATATGCTCACAAGATGACCGGTCGCTTCCCAACTCACGGGGATCAGAAGCTGATCCAGATTGTGGACGCCGCACTATCCGATGCGGCTCGCAGGAGCGGGGAGTGGCTTGTTTGCCGTCCGGGATGCACACAATGCTGCGTTGGTGTCTTCTCCATCCATCAACTCGACGCCATGCGGCTGCAGCGTGGACTGGCCGACCTGGAAAGACGCGAGCCGGAGCGTGCGGCCAGAATCCGGCAGCGGGCCCGTGAGTCAGTCAGGCGTTTGTCATCGGAGTTCCCCGGCGATCCCGTCAGCGGTGTGCTGCACGAAGGCGAAGAAGCCGAACAACAGTTTGCTGACTTCGCCAACGACGAACCTTGCCCCGTGCTCGATCCGGAGACGGGATATTGTGAGCTGTACGAATCGCGTCCAATGACCTGCCGTGTGTTCGGTCCTCCAGTGCGCTCCGAAGACGGACTAGGTGTTTGCGAGCTATGCTTCCATGGCGCGTCTGAGAAAGAGATTGCTGCATGCGAGATGAGACCTGATCCCAACGACCTCGAATCCCGCTTACTCGCAGACCTTGAGAAAAGCACCGGACGACACGGGAACACGATCATTGCGTTCTGCCTTGCCTCTTTAACTTAAGCTTGCTTCTTCTCAAGCTCGGCCCATCGCGAATAAAGCTCATCTACTTCTTTCTGCGCAGCCTCGAGTTCAGCGTGAGCGCCCAGAAGTCGTGTGGCATCGCTGGCGATGGCGGGATCTTCGGCTGCCGAGCGCTTTGACTCGAGTACCTGTTCGGCGGCCGCGACGCGATCTTCGATGCTGGCATATTCGCGAGCTTCCAGGTACGAGAGCTTCTTTTTTGACTGCGGCGCCGATGCCGCGGCCGCCAGCCGCGAAGTCCCGCGCGTGTTGGCTTCTACTGCTTCTTGCCGTTCTGCCTGCCACGTTTCCCATTGCGAGTAGTCGGCAAAACGCTCCGCGCCGCCGCGCCCATCCAGGCCAAGGACCACGGTGGAGATGCGATCGAGCATGTATCGATCGTGCGTCACAAGGACCAGAGAGCCGCGAAACTCCAGGAGACTTTCCTCCAGGATCTCGAGGGTTGGAATGTCGAGATCATTCGTGGGCTCGTCGAGCAAGAGAACGTCGGCGGGCTGAAGCATTAACTGGGCAATTAGAACTCGCGCCCGCTCGCCTCCCGAGAGTCGTTCCACCGGCTGGTTGAGTTGTTCCCCTTTGAACAGGAACTTCGCCGCCCACGATGCGACGTGGACTACGCGATCCTGATAGATGACGGAATCGCCTTCCGGAGCCAGCGCGCGGCGGAGCGTGACATTCGGATCGAGTTCTCGACGCTGGTCGAAGTACACGACTCTCAGCTTTTCGGCTCGACGAATCTCTCCTGCAGTGGCGGCCACTTCTCCGCGGACCAGGCGCAGCAAGGTAGTCTTACCGCTGCCGTTCGGACCAACCAAACCTACTCTCAGCCCAGCAGAAATGATGAAGTTCAATCCCTCAAACAGTCGTCGTCCACCGATTTCGTAAGACACATTCTGCAATTCGATCAACCGTTTGGTTTTGCGGTCGGTCGCTGAGAAGTCGATCTGTGCGGTCGCGCTACGCGTCCGGGTGTTGAGGTCGGCCAATTCCTCCATGAGTTCGCCGGCCTTATCGATGCGGGCCTTCGATTTCCGCGTACGTGCCTTGGCGCCGCGGCGCAGCCATTCAATTTCGGAATGAACCAGGTTCTCCAGAGCCTCCTGCCGCTTCGACTGAGCGTGCAGGAATTCTTCTTTCTTCTCCAGGAAAGTGCTGTAGTGTCCCTTCACGCGCAGCAAGCCATCAGGATAGATGCGGCTCAGTTCCGCCATCTCGTTGGCGACGTTCTCCAGGAAGTAGCGGTCGTGACTGATAACCACGCACGCGAAAGGAGCCTGCTCCAGCACTTCTTCGAGCCACTCAATGCCTGCCAGGTCCAGGTGGTTGGTGGGCTCATCGAGCAGCAGGATATCGGGATCTTGCACTAGAGCCTGAACAATCGCCAGGCGCTTCTGCCATCCGCCAGAGAGCGCGGCGGCGTTGGTGTCGAGGTCTACGAAACCAGCGCGTCCCAAGGTCTCAGCGAAGCGCGTGCCTCGCTCGGACTCGGGAACGGCAGCACTCTTCAATGCGGCATTGATTACCGACCGTACCGTGTCCCCGGGGTGAAACTCGGACTCCTGCTCCACGTAACTCATACGGGTTCGCTTGCGGACTGCGATTTCCCCGTCGTCGGTATCTTCCGTGCCTGCCAGAATTCGAAGGAGCGTGGATTTCCCTGAACCGTTCGGACCGATCAGCCCGATGCGATCGCCCTCCGACACCGTGAAGGAGACGTTCTGAAAAAGAGGATCGGCTCCAAAGGCTTTCGAAATGCTCCGGACGTTAATCAGCGGCGGCAAGGACGTGCGATCTCCTGAAGGGTGATTGAGGACTCCTCTGAGATTATCAGGGCGATCGCTGGCGAGTGGGTGCCAAGAGCTGTGTGCAGAGTACGGACCTAGATTTTTTTTCTCGCCTTTCTCTAAAATATTCATTCCAAATGATTTAAGTATGGGGTATCTGCTGAATCGGCTCCAAAATATTGAATCATAAGGACTTATAGGCAAAATATTCCGGAATAAGGACTTAGGGGCAGTCCAGGAGCCCGTCGTGCCCAGAAGGCCGTCGACGCGATTCACTCGTTCAATGACAGATTTCACCACAGAGGACACGGAGCCGGAGTACACGGAGTACACGGAGGAAACTTCTTCCACCGGGGATCGATAGAACGCTCGGAATCCCGTAGAAGAGAGTTCGTAAATACAGAAAGCTTGCGCCTTCTGAAATCCTGGGTAAAGGTTGTTCGTCACAACATAGAGGAATATTTCTGTTGAAGCTGTGGAAAAAGCCTGCGGAAGAGCATTCGGGCTTTCCCGTGAAACGCAGCTCTAACAAATTGTGGGCCGCCCATGGGTTTGCAACAAAATGTCAGGGATGGATTCTCGTCGCTCGTAACTAAAAAATCATCCGTGCGCTCACTCGGAGAATCAATAGCAGGAACCGATTCTTCTTCGAGGTATTTGCATGCAGCTCAAGCCCTTCCTGCTCGATGCGTGGCTCGACCAATATGAACACGACATAGAATTCAACCTGGCTGCGAGCACCGGACCGACTTGGACGGTTAACGACATTCTCGCCCTCGCCGACGAGGAAACGCGACACCGCTTCCTGAACCACAAGCTGGTCTATAGCCGTCCGGCCGGCGCCGACGGTCTGCGTGAGGCGATCGCTGAAATGCAGCGTGTTCCGGTCGAGGCCGTCCAAATTGTGACTGGCGCCTCAGAGGCGCTGGTGGCCCTGATGTGGCTGGCCGCTGAGCCGGGCGCGAATGTAGTTATCCCCTTGCCTGGATTCACTACTTTCTCGGCACTCCCGGAGTCACTCGGCCTGGAAACCCGCTTCTATCGCGTGCGTCGCGAAAACGGCTTCCGCATCGATGCCGATGAAATCAAAGGGCTCGCCGACTCGAAGACCAAGCTGATCCTGGTCAACAGCCCGCACAATCCTACGGGCTCGACTATCGGCGACGACGAAATGGAAGCGCTGCACAACTTCACCGCCGAGCGCGGAATTCAATTGGTGTGCGACGAGGTCTACCATCCCATTTACCACGGAAGGCAAACGCAATCGGCGGCTCGCCTGCCGCACGCCACCGTGATCTCCGACCTGTCGAAGGCATTTTCGATTGCCGGCGTGCGCACGGGATGGATGATCGAGCATGACGCCCGACGTCGTCAGCAATACTGGAACGCGCGTGCCTACTTCTCGATCTGCAACACCACCACCGGGGAGATTCTTTCGGAAATCGCCGTCCGCAAACGGGGAGCGGTGCTCGGCAAGGCCCAGGAAGCCGCCACCCGAAACCTCAAGCTACTGGCTCATTTCATGGCGGAGCATCGCGATGTACTCGGCTGGATCCCGCCGCAAGGGGGAATGACAGCGTTCCCCTGGCTGCTGAGCGGAGATAATTCCCGTCCGTTCTGCCAGGCCGCCACCGAGCGTGGCATCCTGCTAGCACCCGGCGATTGCTTCGATACTCCTTCGCATTTCCGCCTGGGCTTTGCCGCCGCCGGAGACAATTTCTCTGAGGCCCTCGATCGCTTCGGGACATTCGTGAAGAGCTGGTCGGCGAAGATGGTCACAGCATGACCGGAAGCAGCTGTGGCGCGATCGTTGCTACGAAACCAGCTCGTCCCAAAGTCTCAGCAAAGCGTGAGCCTCTCTCGGATTCGGGAACGGCGGCACTCTTCCGTGCGGCGTTGATGCGGCGTTGACGCCTCATTGGTTGCTCCGAGGGCCGCCGTAGATCGGCACGGAGTTCTCGATTCATCGTTCCTTGATCGGACGATCCCTCTGCCCTCGGTTAGCGAGCCGAGGTGTCAGTGTTTGGAAAACCGCTTTTTGCCGATGCTGCCAGTGGCGATTATTCCCTGGCTTCCACCCGCACTGATCACTACGGTGTCGATCTCCAAACCACTATCCACCACGACGAAGTTTGCGGCGACGGGAGGACGGCCATCGGTGAAATTGATCGTGAAGGTGCCGGTGCAATCGGAGTTCACCGTGTAAGTACCTGTAGCCGGGGTATGGGTGAAATCGGCGACGACCTCGCCACTCACCGTGACCGTGTCGATCTGGGTAAGCCCACCCTTGCCATCGAACTCAGTCATCGCCACGCCCACTTGCGGGCCGACGGGTCCCAGGCCTCCCAGTTTGTTTCCTTGGATAATGAATCCGTAGTTGCCAGCGATGAGTTTGTTATTGCAGGCAGAAGACTCACTCTGCCCGTATCCTGCCCCCAAGGCTCCTAGCATTACCAGAACCAACGCGACCACATTTACGACTAGGTTCTTTTTCATAAACCCTCCTCATTGATTCGTTTCCTCAGCGCTCCGCAGTTCCATGGCGGAGCAACCTGCCGAAGTGTGTGTAGAGCTAACGCGCCGCTTGAACCCAGTCAATTGACCCGCCCTAAAGCTTCCCTGACTTGTTAAGACGAAGTTGCCGAAGGAGTTATCGAGTTCCATGAACTGAAGCCTTTGGGGGTAGAATCGAGTTCCTTGGGGGGAGGTTCATGGAAACGCCCGCCAGTTCCCGCCGTCGTGTTCGCAGTGGACTCTTCGAAATTGACTTCGGCTCCGGCGAAGTCCACAAAGAAGGACGAAAAGTGCAGCTGCAGGAGCAGCCTTTTCGAGTGCTGACGATCCTGCTGGAGCGTCCTGGAGAAGTTGTCACCCGCGAGCAGTTGCAGGAGCGGTTGTGGTCGGCCGACACGTATGTAGGTTTCGACGAAGGGTTGAACACCGCCATCCGGAAGCTGCGGGTTGCCTTCGGCGACTCCGCGGAGAACCCGCGATTCATCGAGACAGTTTCCCGTCGGGGATACCGCTTCATAGCGCCGGTCGAACGTGGACTGTTGCCTTCACCTTCTCCTCCTACAACGGCGGTTGGTGCGAAGCCACGACTCATTTCGCTCCGAACCCGCTGGATCGGTTTCGCCGTCGTTGTCTTCGCAGTCTGCGCACTGACGCTTTTCTTACGAACCGCGAGACATCGTAAACCACCACTGGGGAAGATCATGCTGGTCGTTCTTCCTCTGCAAAACTTCACCGGCGATTCTCAGCAGGAATATTTGGCGGACGGAATCACGGAGGAAATCATTGCTCAATTGGGGGCCCTTGACCCGCAACATCTCGGGGTGATTGCTCGCACGTCGGCCATGCGTTACAAACACACACAGAAGAGCGCTGCGCAAATCTCTGGTGAGGTTGGCGCCAATTACTTGCTCGAAGGGAGCATCCGCCACTCCGGGGACCGAATCCGGGTAACCGCCCAGCTGATTCAGTCATCCGACCAGTCGCACTTGTGGGCCGACAGTTACGATCGGGAACTCAGTGATGTTCTGAGGATCGAGAGCGATATTGCCAGCTCGGTGGCGAGTGAGATCCGGCTTACGCTTTCGCAGCAGATCCACCAACGCCTGGCTGCCGCGGGCCCAACGAACGTGGAAGCCCACGACGCATATCTGCGCGGCCTGCAAGGCTGGAACTTGCGGACACGGGATGGATTCCAACAGGCGATCACGAATTTCACCCGAGCCACAGAATTAGATCCTGGTTATGCGCCTGCCTTTGCCGGCCTTGCGCGGGTCTATTCACTTGCCCCGATTTTTGCAGGTGTGCCCGCCGGAGAGGCGGCGCCTAAAGCCCTGGAGGCTGCCAGTCGGGCCCTCAGGCTCGACGAAACCCTGGCCGATGCTCATTGCGCGCTGGGATTTGTCAAAGGGCACTACGAATATGATTGGCCGGCTGCACTGCGTGAGTTTCGTCGCGCGATCGAACTCGAACCGAACAATGCGTACGCTCACCTCTTCTACTCCAACAGCTACCTTTCGCCGCTCGGCCACCACGAAGAGGCCATTGCAGAGATGAGAAAAGCGATGGAGTTGGATCCACTTTCCCCCCACATCCAATCCTTCGCAGGAGTAACCTTCAAGTGGGCGCGGCGTTACGACGATTCCCTCGCACAATTCCAAAAAGTGAATCAGACGGACCCCAATTTCCCCTTAAACCATGAGCGTTTGGCTCAGCTATATGCCATCCTTGGAAGATACGACGAGGCTATCTCTGAGGAGACGAGGGCGCGCCTCCTCGCCGGCGAGAAACCGCAAGATGTGCTTGCGAAAATGAACACGTTGAAACGGGAACTCGCTACGAAGGGCGAGCGTGGCTACTGGGAGGAGCAACTCCAGTTTGCGCGGGACCAGCAAAATCCTCCCGAAGCTTATGTCCGTCCTTACGGTGTCGCCATCATTTATGCCCACCTAGGAGAGAAGGCTAAAGCTTTCGAGAACCTGGCGAACGCCTTGGCGGAACGGGACACGCAGATCACCGAGCTGGCCATTGAACCCCAGTTCGACGGGCTCCGATCAGATGTGCGCTTTGCTGACTTGGAGCGTCGCATCGCGCTCACGCCTCGGTAGTGCCCCTGGTGGAGACCGCCAAAGCCATATATCTCGATTCCTTCGCTGTCTGTGAAAAGTGCCGATGCAAGCAGATGAGCACAATTCGCCGGCAGTCGCCAGAGTCCGAGTCATGTGCAACCCGGAAGGAATTCTGCTCAGGCTAGTGCTTCCGTCGGCGGCGCTCGTGCCCCTCAGTGGGGTACAGTCACTGGAGGTTGAGGTTAAGACTCGAGGCGAAAAGATCTACCAGGCGGGCTTGCCGTCTTTGAAGCGCAGCGTCAGAGTTTCGCCACCTTTGAGTATTTCGCGGGCCAGGGTCAGGTCCGCTCCATCCTGCTTCACTTTCGAGCCGGTGACCTCAACCTCTTCCGATGCTTTGAATACGATTCCCATGTCGTCGAGAAATTTCTTGGGGCAAAGGAACACGTGAACCGCATCGGCGCCGCTCTTCATCGTCAGGTAAGCGACGGGCTTGCCACCGGAAGGAGGAACCAGTGTGACTTCCTCTACGATTCCTTTGATCTTTCCTTCGGTGGACGGATCGTACTTAGGTGGCGCCTGGCAGAACGCGGAACTCGCCAGGAAAGTGATAGCAACAATCTTGAGCAGATGGCTGTAAATCGGGCCGGACGAAGTCATGGGCAGGCCCTCCGGCGCGAATATTAGGCCTAGGAGGTGGGAAAATCAATGGAATTATGAAACGCGTGAACTTCGAGTGCTCTTATACTCGAGTACTCGAGGAAGCCACGCGACGATGACATCAATCCGCAGGATAAGAGCGGCTCTCCGGTTTGCGAGTGTGCTGGCGCTCTTTTGCACGGTTGCACTAGCGCAGCTCAGCAAGATCGAAACTGGAACCGAGGCCTGGCTGCGGTATTCCGCATTAACTGCCCAAGCGGCCCAGAGCTACCAAAGCCTGCCTTCTCACATCTTGATGCTCGGCGACTCTGACTCGCTCAAGACCGCAGAGCAGGAGTTGGTTCGGGGCGTTGCGCAAATGCTAGGCGAGACATTGCAGGAAGAGGGGCGTTCCTCGCCACAGAATGCCATTGTCCTGGGAACTCTCAGTCAACTACACGTCGTAGCTCCGGCGTTGCATTTGGCGCAAGAACTTCGATCCGATGGCTACTGGTTGAAGGCGACGAAGATTCACGGGTCGCAATCTTTGATCGTCGCCTCGGCCAACGACCGCGGCGTTTTGTATGGGGTATTTGCGCTGTTAAACAAGATCGCGCGCGGCGAAAGTCTGGCTCACATCGATGAAGTGCAGCAGCCGTATGCGCCAGTCCGCTGGGTGAATCAATGGGACAACCTCGACGGTCGCATCGAACGCGGCTATGGCGGACCATCTATTTTCTTCAGCGACGGAAAGGTCCGCAGCGATTTGACGCGCGCCGGTGAGTACGCTCGTTTGCTGGCATCGATCGGGATCAACGGCTGCACCATCAACAACGTGAACGCAGCTCCGGGTGTTCTCGAAGACAGTTTCATTGCGCAGGTCAGCCGGATTGCCGACGTATTTCGTCCCTGGGGTGTGCAGCTCTCGTTGTCCGTCGATCTGAGCAGCCCGAAAGTCATGGGTGGTCTCGACACGTTTGATCCGCTCGATCCGCGGGTCGGCGAATGGTGGCGCAAGAAGGTTGACGAAATTTACCAGCATATTCCCGACTTCGGTGGGTTCGTGGTCAAGGCGGATTCCGAGGGCCGACTTGGTCCTTCGACATATGGCCGGACACCGGCCGATGCAGCCAACGTGATCGCGCGCGCACTGAGGCCCCACGGTGGAGTCGTCTTCTATCGGGCGTTCGTGTACAACCACCACCTCGACTGGCACGATCTGAAGAACGATCGCGCCAAAGCGGCCTACGACAATTTCCATCCTCTGGATGGCGCCTTCGACGACAACGTCATCATCCAGATCAAGAATGGTCCTATTGATTTCCAAGTGCGCGAACCGGCCTCTCCACTTTTCGCCGGATTGCATCGCACGAACGAGTCCATTGAATTGCAGATTACGCAGGAGTACACCGGGCAGCAACGCCACCTCTGCTTCCTCGTTCCCATGTGGAAAGAGGTTCTGGACTTTGACATGCGGATTAATGGAAACGCGACGCCAGTGAAAGATCTGGTTGCGGGCCGCGTATTCCATCGGCCTGTTGGCGGCTTCGTCGGAGTCGCGAATGTGGGCATGGATGCGAACTGGCTCGGAAGTCCGTTGGCGATGGCCAATCTTTACGGCTTCGGGCGGCTCGCGTGGGATCCCAATCTGAGTGCTGAGACGATCGTCGGCGAATGGACCCGCCTCACTTTCGGCAGCGATCCTCTGGTGGTCAAGACAATCTCGGCGATGCAGCTCGGTTCATGGAACATTTATGAAAGTTACACGGGGCCTCTGGGCGCTGGAACGCTGACCAACATTACCGGCAATCACTATGATCCGGGGCCCGAGTCGTCAGAGGAGAATGGCTGGGGCCAATGGCATCGGGCCGATCACGTTGGGATCGGCATGGATCGCACGGTGGCGACGGGGACGGGATACATCGGCCAGTATCCGGCCGAGGTGCAAAGACTGTATGAACCTCTGAATCGCTGCCCGGACAATCTACTTCTGTTCTTTCACCACGTCCGCTACACGTACGTGCTGCACTCGGGGAAGACGGTGATTCAGCACGTCTACGATTCGCACTACGAAGGGGCCGATCGTGCCCGCGACTTCATCGCGCAATGGCAGACTCTGAGCGGCCACATTGATCAGGAACGGTACAGCGATATTCTGGCGCGCCTGCAATATCAGGCCGCAGAAGCACTTGTGTGGCGCGACGCCATCTGCAAGTGGATCTATCGATTGTCAGGCATCCCGGACGCAAAGAGTCGCGTCGGAAAATAAGTCTCCTCCGCTCGCGATTCGGGCCTACCACGAATGGCTGTTCGCGCAGCGACCGGGACTTTGTATGCTTAAACTGCTAACACAGTGGATATCCAATATTTGTTTGGCATCGCTTGCGCATTTCGGCGACTTCCGTTAACGTTTACGGTTCTGAGCCGTCTAAGCCCTTCCTCGGGCGATTCAGATGGTTTGGAACGAACACGGTCGAAGAACAATGAGTAAGTCCCCTACCACTCTCCGTGACATTGCGAAGGCCTTGGGTACCTCGATTGGCTCAGTGCATCGGGCCTTGCATGACAACCCAGGCGTCAGTCCGCTGACCAAAGACAGAGTCTTGCAGATGGCTCGGACCATGGGATACCGGCCCAATCTCGCGGCCAGATACCTGTCTTCCAAGAAGACGCTGCGGATTTCCGTTAACACCCTGCGAGGCACGACATCGTTTTGGGATGAGGTGCGAACCGGAATTCGAGAGGCAGCGGCTTCCATTCTCCTGGAGAATATCGAAGTCGAATTTCGCAATTATCCCCGTCTCGGCGAAGGCGACGAAGAGGCGTTTGAAGCGGCGATCCGCGACGATGTGGATGGAATTATTACCTTCCCCAGCCGGCCGCAGGTTTTGCGTTCCTGGATTCGGCGGGCATCGCGGGCCCGGATCCCGGTTGTGTGCGTAGCCACAGACGCTCCCAATAGCGGCCGATTGGGGATCGTCGCTATCGATACTCTCGCCAGCGGTTCTATCGCCGCGGATCTGATGGGAAGATTTGTGGGCGGGCGGGAAGGTTCGATCGCAATTACCGTGTCCGATATGGCGATCACCGAGCACGCGGAAAAATACGCGGCATTCGAAGGTACGCTGCGATCCTTCTATCCGAATCTCCAATTGCTGAGTCCCATTGAAGATCATGATGAGGAAGCGGAAGCGTACCGCAAGTGCCGGAAGCTTTTTGAAGGCTGCCCGAATCTGACCGGTGTTTACGTAACGACCGAGGCATCGATTCCGGTGCTGAACGCGGCGCGTGACGCAAAGTTGCTGGATCGCCTGACCATTATCACGACCGACTTGTTTTCCGAACTGGTACCGCAGATTCGGTCAGGGGCGGTGGCGGCCACGATTTACCAACGCCCGCGCGCGCAAGGCCAAATCGCCTTCCGCATGTTGCACGAGTTCCTGGTGGAGGGGAATGGTCGTACCAATCAGGTCGCCCTGCCGCCGCACCTGGTGATGCGAGGGAATCTTGACTTCTTCCTGCAGAGACAATCTCAGGAATCCGCCAAAGAAAAAGTCAGCGAACCGCAAGAGGCGGTGCGGGACCTGGCACGAAATCTCGCTTAACGGAAATCCTGCCGCACCGAATCGAGGAGGGAGCATCGCTTATCTCGGGATCGACGTTGGCACAGGCGGCACGCGCGCGCTCGTCATGGACGAAGCGGGCAAGGTCATTGCCTCGGGAGCAGAAGAGCACGAGGCGTTTCAAAGTCCCAAGCCGGGCTGGGCCGAGCAGGATCCGCGAGACTGGTGGCGAGCTTGCGGACTTGCGGTCCGGAAGGCGCTGCAGTCTGCGAATCTAAGCGGGGAGGATATTGCGTGCGTCGGCTTCTCGGGACAGATGCACGGGGCCGTGCTGCTGGATGCGCAAGATGAAGTCGTGCGCAGCGCCATCATCTGGTGCGATCAGCGCAGCGAGGCCCAAAGCAAAAAGCTCGAAGAATTGTTCGGCCTTGAAACCTTGATTCAGCTCACCTGTAATCCTCCGCTGACTAATTTCACTTTGACGAAACTGCTGTGGGTGCGTGAAACCGAGCCGGAAAACTGGGCGCGGGTCGCGCACGTCATGCTGCCGAAGGACTACGTGCGCTTCCGCCTTACTGGGGAACGCGCCATCGATATGGCGGATGCCTCAGGGACTCTTCTCCTGGACGTGACCCATCGCCGCTGGTCGAATGAGGTTCTCAGCAAGTCGGGCATCGACGTTGGATTGCTGCCTGCACTCTACGAATCGCCGCAAGTCTGCGGAAAAGTGTCGGATGCAGGTGCCGAGGCGACGGGCCTGAAAGCTGGAACTCCGGTTGTTGCCGGAGCGGGAGATCAGGCTGCCGGCGCCGTGGGCATGGGCATCGCGCGGGCCGGCGCGGTCAGCGCGACTATCGGAACGTCAGGTGTGGTGTTTGCTGCGACTGATCGTCCGGCTTTGGATCCCAAGGGACGCTTACATACTTTTTGCCACGCGATTCCTGGACGCTGGCACGTAATGGGTGTGACGCAGGCAGCGGGATTATCTCTGCGTTTTTTTCGAGATCGGTTCGGAGTGTTGTCGAAAGACGGACGTGATCCGTACGACATTCTCGCCGAGGAAGCGAGCGCGGCGCCTCCGGGCTCTGAGGGAGCGTTCTGGGCGCCTTATCTGATGGGCGAACGCACGCCGCATCTGGATCCCAACGCGCGCGCTGCTCTCGTCGGACTTACGGCCTCGCACACGCGCGGCCACATCATTCGCGCTGTGATGGAAGGCGTGGCCTACAGCCTGAAAGACACGTTCACGATCTTCGAGGAGATGGAGATTCCGGTGACGTCGATTCGCCTGGGCGGAGGCGGCGCGCGGTCACCGTTGTGGCGGCAGATTCAGGCCGATGTCTACGCCCACGAAGTAGAAATCGTTGCGGCCGAGGAAGGCGCTGCCTACGGCGCTGCGATCCTGGCCGGCACCGGGGCAGGTGCGTGGAGTTCAGTCGATGAAGCTTGCGACAAGGTGGTTCGCGTAGCCTCGCGCATCGCTCCGAATCGGGCGGCTGCGAAAACCATGAAGCACGGTTACCGCAAGTACCGCAAAATCTATCCAGCCCTGCGTCGGGCGTTAAAGTAGCGACGCCGTCCCGGCCTCGCTGCGATCAGCTGACGGGACCCTAGTCAAAATCCTGAACACTGGGATACATACCCATGCTGGAGTATACTTCGCTGGCTTCGGGTAGAGCCGGTCCCTCCACCGCCGCGACGAGGTGCATATCTATGCCCATCGAGAGATACACCAACCCACTATTACTTTTGATCTTGGCATTGTTGGTGCCCGCAGGCTGGGGGCAAGATGTTTCGACTGGAACGACCGTTCCGGGCTCAGATGAACGAGTGCTTTACCAATTTCTAGGAAACGCCGACGGCCATCATCCGGTCGGTGGAATCATCCTGGGCAGCGGTGGCAAG
Organism: uncultured Acidobacteriaceae bacterium; assembly: GCA_963731405.1. GTDB lineage: Bacteria > Acidobacteriota > Terriglobia > Terriglobales > Acidobacteriaceae > Sulfotelmatobacter. Next base: position 480,725 of record CAVSVS010000015.1, read on the forward strand.
GTTTATGGAACCACGATTGACGGCGGTACTTCCCACTGCGGTACGGTTTATCAGTTGAACTTCAGCATCTATTGGAAGCAGACCATCCTTCACAGCTTTGCTTGCGGACCGGGCGACGGATCCAAACCGCGCGAGGAATTGGTACTTGATCGCTTTGGCAACCTCTACGGAGTGACGTCCAGAGGCGGCGCATTTGGCGGCGGCATTGTCTTCAAGCTGACCCCGAGTTCCAGCGGCTGGACCGAAACTGTGCTGCATGACTTTGCTGGTGGTAACGATGGAGACTCGCCCAGTTCTTCTTTAGTTTTGGATCGCTCCGACAACCTGTATGGCGTGACTTTTCTCGGAGGCGGCGCCAATTGCAATGGCAACGGATGTGGAACCGTATTTGAGCTGGAACAGACTACCGGTGGTTGGTCAGAGAGCGTGTTGTATGCGTTCGATGGGGCCGATGGGAAACAGCCACGAAGCCTGGTGTTCGACAATTCGGGACACCTGTATGGAGTTACTCTTAATGGTGGCCAATATGGAGGCGGGGCAGTATTCAAACTGAGCCATGAGCTAAGCGGATGGGACGAAGTGGTTCTTTACAGCTTTACAGGCTCTGCCGATGGTACTCATCCTTGGGGTGGCTTAGTTTTCGACAGCGCGGGGAATTTGTTCGGCACCACGGCTGGCAAAATCTTTGGGTCATGTTCAGCGCCCACCTGTGGCACCGTCTTTGAGCTGCAACCGCAGGCAGGAATCTGGACGTTGAAAACGCTGTACACGTTTCAGGGAGCAGATGGCGCGACTCCTCTCGGCGGGCTGATTTCCGACGCAGCTGGCAATCTATACGGGACAACGTTTAACGGTGGGGCCTACTCCGTCGGTTCGGTATTTGAGCTCTCGCCATCCGCCACTGGCTGGACGGAAACTCTGCTGCACTCTTTTCCCTACTCAAGTCTTGCCGACGACGACGGCAAACACCCAGCATCAGGCTTGGCGATTGACCAAACCGGAAAACTATTCGGGACTGCGGAGGATGGCCCTTACGGCGACGGGTCGGTGTTCGCGATCAAGCCGTAACCAGTCTGATTCTTTACTTGGCCCCTTCTTTCACAGCCACGACACGGTCCCCCGCCACGTCGCGCATCTGCTGAACTGTACCGGAAGGCCACCGGATCTCAACCAACTCCGCTGTCGCGTTTGCTCCTAGCCCGAAATGAACTGGGCCTGCGCTCGACGAAGCGTACCCTGCGCTCGTCGTCATGTGGTTGTACTGCGCACCGGATTTCGTGACGACCTTGATTCTCGCGCCGATGCCATCGCGATTGCTCTTGGTGCCCTGCAGCTTGAACTCGATCCAATGACTATTCCCCGGACTCTGGTTGATCCAGATCTCCGCGGGAGCATTGATCGCACTTACCACCACATCGAGGCGTCCGTCTCCGTTCAAGTCGCCAATGGCCGAGCCGCGGTGCCGCGAAGGGGGCTGGGCGGTTAGTCCCGCTTCCGCTGTCAGAGCTGCGAACTTCATTCCACCCAGATTGCGGAAGACGGTGTTGGGCTGCTCCACCGTGAGGTTCGGTTGTGCAAGCAACGACTGAACGTGCCCTCGCGAAACGAAGATGTCTTTCCATCCGTCGTTATCGAAGTCGGCGATCGTTGGAGAGTAACCTGCCATCGGCAGTGACAGCTTGGTCATGTTGCTCTCGCGCGTGACTTCCACGAAGCTGCCTTTCCCCGTATTCCGGTACAAAGGGAAGGTCTCGCCGTCGAGCGCCACAATGGAGATGTCGGGATAGCCGTCGTTATCCAAGTCGCGGAAGTCCACGCCCATGCCCGAAATGTAGACGCCATCTTCGCGCAGGGCGACGTTTTCCTCGAAGCCTACCTCCTCAAACTTGCCGCCTCCCTTGCTGCGGAAAAAGGAGTTCATCAACTTGTCATTGGGAACGATGAGGTCCATCTTGCCGGAAAGTTCAGAGTCAGCCGCCGCCACTCCCATCCCTTTCCCCGGATGCGCGCGAAACCCAGCCTCGACCGAAGCGTCACGAAACGTTCCATCGCCGTTGTTGAGGAACAACTGGTTGGGAGTCGGCTTGTACATCTTGGGATGGCAGTACTCGCGATGCCCGTAGCCTTCGCACACCGGCTCGTGATCGACATCCCACTTCAGATAATTGATGACCACCAGATCGAGCAGTCCATCGTTATTGACGTCGATCCAGGCCCCGGCCACGGACCAGAGCGGCCCGTACTCGGCATCAGGCTTGTTCAGCCCAGCTTTCACCGTGACATCGGTGAAGGTCCCGTTGCCATTGTTGTGATAGAGCGTGTTGCGGTGGACCCCCGCGATAAAAATGTCTTCGTAGCCGTCGTTGTCATAATCTCCGATGGCAACGCCTGTGTCGTACCCGGTTCCAGCCAAGCCCGCTTTCTCGGTGACGTCGGTAAAGTGTCCGTGGCCGTCGTTCTCAAAGAGCCGGTTGGAATATTTCGCGGAGCTTTTCTTGAGGGTCTTGATGTCCGCTCCGTTGGTGAAGAAGATGTCGAGCTTGCCGTCGTTGTTGTAGTCGAAGACGGCGACACCGCCGGCCATGGTCTCGGGCGCGTGGCGCTCGGGTGTTTCGTTGCTGTCGAGCTTGAAGTCGATCGGTTGGAACGCGAACTGAATCGGGCTGTCGGACGATGCGGCCGTTTTGGGAGAGTCACTCGTCTGAGTCTGAGAGCGCGTCGATACGGGGCCGCACACAAGCATCAACAGGAATACGGGCAGGAGCCTACGTGGGATCATATTGAACCGACATCTTTATTGAACCACAAAGGACACGAAGGACACGAAGATGCGCCAGTCAAAATCGCAGTTTCGTGTCCTTCGAGGCTCCGGCCAGTAGTATTCGAACTATTCGGGTAGTTTCTGTTCCCCCTGAATCATCAAGTGAGAATCCGCATGCGCGGCGGTAGTTCCTGGTTGCCCTCCACCGACCGTAATCAGGTAATCGCCGGTCGAGAGCATGCGATCTCCCGCTTCATTCACATAGCTGAGGTCGCGTGGACTGAGTGTCAGCTTCACGTGTTTCTGCTCGCCCGCTTTCAGATGGAGGCGAGTGAAGCCGCGCAGAGCATGCAACGGAGCGCCGGGTAATTTCGGGAAGGTGATATAGAGCTCGGCAACCTCGTCGCCATCCCGTTTGCCGGTGTTCTTCACGTCGACTTCAACATCCAGCGGACTGCCGGCCTGCAACTGTGGGCTCGACAGCTTCATGCCGCTGTATTCGAAGGTCGTGTAACTCAGTCCATGCCCGAATCCGTAGAGCGGTTCGCCGGTGAAGTAGCGATACGTGCGGTTCTGCATGGCGTAATCTTCGAAGTCGGGCAGTTGCTCGGTGCCTTTGTAGAAGGTGACGGGCAGCCGTCCAGCAGGATTGTTCACTCCGGCCAGCGTCTCGGCGATCGCGGTTCCGCCTTCTTCGCCGGAGTACCAGGCATCGACGATGGCGTTGGCGTGATCGTTCGCCCAATTTACGGCGAGGGCGCTGCCGTTCATCAGGACGACTACGAGCGGTTTGCCCGTTCCCTTAAGCGCTCCGAGCAAGGCTTCTTCTTCAGCCGGAAGATTGAGGCTGGTGCGGTCGCCGCCGCGGAATCCGGGAACGGCGACTTTCATTTCCTCGCCTTCCAGTTTCGAGGTGATGCCGACCACCGCAACGATTACGTCAGCCTTCTGCGCCGCCAACGTCGCTTCGATTAGCGGATCTTTCCCCACGGGCTGCCAGACCATCTTGATGCTGAACGCGCCTTTCAGGAACTCGACCCTGATCGGGTAGCGATGCCCTTTCACGAGAGAAACGCTAGCGGTCTGCACGTTGGGATCGTGGAGAACCGGATCGTCGACGATGATTTTGCCGTCGAGCCACATTCGCTCGTTCGATCCTGACAAGCCGATCTGGTAGGTTCCCGACTCGGTGGGAGTCAGGAATCCGGTCCAGCGCACCGAAAATTCTTTCATTCCGTCGGGAGCACGAACCGACTGTGGGTCGGGGATAAACGCGAAGGTCTGGAGATCGACAATCGGATCTACCCGCGTTACCTGTGGCGCACCGGTCAAGTCGCCAGCAAAATATTCGGCTTGGAGTCCGGGCTTTCCATCGTTGGTAGATAGCACAGCGCTTGGCACTGCGGGAAGCTCGCGCAGGAAGTTTGTTCCCGGCTCGTAGGAAACCTGAGAGCCGAACTGTTTGCGAATGCCTTCCAAGGCCGTGACCGCGTGGGAGGCCGTGCCGCTGTAATTGCCATGCAGCACTTGGGTGGATTCCGCCAGCGGCCCTACCACCAGGATCTTCTTCTTATCGGGGCTGAGCGGCAGCACGCCGTCGTTCTTGAGAAGCGTCATCGTCTCGCGCGCAATCTTCAGCGCCAACTGGCGGTGAGGAGCGCTGTCGATCTCAGATTCCGGTGTCTTGGCGTAGGGCACCATGTCCGGCGGGTCGAACATTCCCAACCGCATGCGGGCGGTAAACAGCCGCCGCAAGGAAGTATCGAGATCGGCTTCGGTGAGCAGTCCCTGCTTCACTGCGTCCACGTACGGCTTGTAGTCATGGTCGTCTTTCGTGATGGTGAAAAAGTCGGCGCATTCGTTGTCCATACCCGTCTTGATGGCGACGGCCGCGGCTTCGGCCTGGCTCTTGACGAACTTGTGTCCCTGGAAAATGTCGACAATTGCGTCGCAGTCGGAGACCACATAGCCGTTAAATTTCCACGCGCCGCGCAACTGGTCCTGCAGCAGGAATGTATTCGCGCAGGCGGGCTGGCCGTTCACGCGGTTGTAGGCGCACATGATCGACTCCGCCTTGCCCTCAGTTACGGTCGCTCGGAAGGCGGGCAGGTAAGTGTCTTCCATGTCGTGCTTGGAGACCTGCACATCAATGGTGTGCCGCGACGGCTCTGGTCCGCTGTGCACGGCATAATGTTTCGGCGTCGAAATCACACGGAAATATTTCGGATCGTCTCCCTGCAGGCCCGTCACGAACGCCACACCCATGCGGCCGGTGAGAAACGGATCCTCTCCGTATGTTTCCTGGCCGCGCCCCCAGCGCGGATCACGGAAGATGTTGATATTCGGCGACCAGAAATCCAAGCCTTCCATAATGTCCCGGCGCCCCGCTCTTATCGCTTGATTGTGTTTCGCGCGCGCTTCGGTGCCGATGACGATCGCCATTTCGTGGATCAGAGGATCATCAAAGGTAGCCGCAAGTCCGACCGGCTCGGGAAAAACGGTCGCGGTTCCGGCATTGGCCACGCCGTGCAAGGCCTCGCTCCACCAGTCGTAGGCCGGGACTTGAAGATCGGGGATGGCGCGGGCCTGGTTCACGAGTTGCGAGGCCTTCTGCTCGAGAGTCATCCGCTTGATGAGATCATCCACGCGGACATTGATGGGTTGTGATGGGTCCAGGTACAACGCTTTGCCGGTGTTTTGTGCGGCGGCACCAACGACAATAAGGCTGAGAAAAAGGACTACGGAAAAGGTGTTTCGAAGATGCTTAGACATGAATGATCTCCTCGCAACCTGCGCGGTCCAGAGGCTCGCGAGAGCGCGGGTTGAGTAGCTAGATATAGACTGCGTTAACGATTACGGTCGACCGTCGCTTGTAGCACAGCGCAATCTCGCGGTCAAGGATTCTTGGCGCAGGTAAATTCCTGGCGGTTCAGAACGGGCCGGATGGGCTACTTGGCCGGCGCGGGCTCAATGCCGGCGAAAACGTACATCGTGAGTTTATCAAGTTTGAGATTGGAGTGACTCGACACCAGGGCAATCGTTCCATCCGCGCTGCTCGCGACTTCCACATTCTTCATGAGGACGCGGTGATTCGAGGTGGTGGCCGCGGGAGTGTTTGGTACCGAGGAACCCTGATCAGAGTCGCCGGTGGGAAACGGCTTATAGGTGTCCGACGAATTGGGATCCGGGTAGGCGCCGGCGCCGTTCCAGGTGCGGGTGGCTGGTTTTTGCGGCCCATACTCCGGGGTTTGGCCCAGTTTCGTAGTGGGTGGGGTAATACCATGCGGTCAAATAGATCTTTACGGGGGCGGATCCACTTTTCCACTGAACTGTGTCCATTCGAACTGCCAGACGGGAGGGATCGGTCTTGGTTTTAGCGCTCGAAACGGTCACTTCGCCGGAAAACACGGCATTCCTTGGCACCACGGTCCCATTGACGAGGGTTGCGGTTCCGAGCTTTGCCTGAATCTTGGTTCCGACCGGCGTCTTGCCGGCGGTAATCCCCTGCTGCAGGATGACGGGAAACTCCTCGGCGCCGGTCGCTACCGCGCTGGCAGGCGTTTGCTGTCCGATAAGGCTGGCGGAATAAAGCACGGAGAGCACCAAGGTTGGCAATGCCAGAACACGTGTGGACATCGAGGTATCCCCTTTCGCCATCTTGACTCGGGCGACTCCGCTGAAACCGTTAGCACTGCCCGATAGGCGAACTTTCGTAATGCCGGAGTATAACCCTGTTTGGGGCCGGATTCAGGCCCATTTTTTGCGCCAAACCATCAAAACCGCCGTAAGGATATCGATTTTCTTCTTGACAACGCTTATTCGGTGGATGTAACACCGTAAACGATTCCAGTTTCAGGGGTAGTCCCAGCCCTAGATATCGCAACGGCTTTTCGCAGTTCGTAGACCGCGACCTATAATTCGGAGGCTCCAAATGAAATTCCTCTCGCCAACGTTTGCCGGGAGTTTTGACGCAGCTGTGAAGCGCAGTGTTTCCCGCCTTGCAGTTCTCCTCGCAGCCTTCTTTGTTCTGTTTGCCGCACAAGCCCTGGCCCAGGAAGCCACCATCGTCGGGACCGTCACAGACCCGTCGGGCGCGGCCGTTCCCAACGTCTCGATTACGGTCACCAACACCGATACCGGAATCGCTCGTACGTTGACCACCAGCTCAGAGGGCCAATATGTGGCTCCTGACCTTCACATCGGACACTACTCGGTGCGGGCCCAAGCCACTGGCTTCAAAGTCACCGAACACACGGGGCTAGTCCTCGCCGTCGGCGATCGTACCCGTGTCGACTTCAAGTTGGCTCTAGGCGGAGCATCGGAGCAGGTCACGGTAGAAGCCGCGGCGGTTGCCGTTCAGTCGGATAACGGCGAAGTCAGCGACCTGATTACCGGACAACAGATTGCGCAGCTGTCTACCAACGGCCGCAGCATGTACTCCCTGATCTCTTGACGCCCGGCGCGTCCAGCGGCCAGGCCGATTTTCAGATCCCCACCCCGGTGGGCGGCGACGCCAATGTAAGTTTTAACGGCCTTCGCCAGAGCCACAACCTTTACTTGCTCGACGGCAGCGAGAGCAGCGACCGCGGCGGCGCCGGCGGTTCTGACGTCATGCCCTCCCTCGACTCGATTGCTGAGTTCCGCACTATGACTTCGAACTACAGCGCCGAATTCGGCCTGTCTTCCGCCGCGACGTTTACGGCAGTCATCAAGTCCGGAACCCGTCAGTTCCATGCTTCGGCGTGGGAATTCCTGCGCAACGATGCGCTGGATGCTCGCAATTACTTTAACCGCGCTCCCAACCCGGTTGCCGAACTGAGAATGAACACCTACGGCTTCAACGCCGGCGGTCCCGTGGACTTCTGGAAGAAGGAGCACAAGACATTCTTCTTCTACAACATGGAATGGCGCAGTCTGATTCAGGGCCAGACGCTCAACCAGTTGGTGCCTCTGGCGAGTGAGTATCCGACTGCTGCTGGCGCAGTGTTCCCGACTGCGATTACGGTTCCTACCGGAGTGGATCCTTCGGTTCTGTTCGCTGATTGCCCCGGCGGTACGGCTCCTGCTGGTATCGTCCAAGGATCAGCCTTTCCCCAACAACACGATTCCTGCTTGCATGGTAGATCCCAATGCGGCCTCCTTGCTGGCGGCGGGAATCTTCCCGACTCCTACAGAGGCTGCTGCCGCGGGCGCAACCAGCGCTCACTTCATCGGCGGCAATAACGTTCCCACTCACGTGCGGGAAGAGATTGTCCGCATCGATCACAACTTCAGCAGCAAGTTCTCGGTATACGGGCACTGGGTTTCGGAGCAGATTGCTCAGAACTTCGGCACCTCGATGTGGAGCGGCGATAACGTGCCGACCGCCAGCAACACCTTCGGCAACCCCTCGTACAGCGCCGTGATCCATACGACGTACATGATCAGCCCGACGTTGCTCAACGAGGTTGCCTTCAACTACAACGGCAACCGTATTGCGATTTTGCCCACCGGCGTCGTCGCCCGCCCGAGCGGCTTCACTTCCCAGAGAATCTTCAGCGGGCCCAATAACGACGATCGTATCCCGGAAATCCACCTGAGCGGCACAACCGGATCGGACTACACCACTGCCAGCTGGCCGTGGAACAACAAGGCCGACGATTACCAGAGTCCGCGACGATGTTTCGTGGACCAAGGGTGCGCACCAGTTCAAGATGGGCGGCAGCTGGGCAATCTACAAGAAGGTCCAGGACCTGTTCGGCAATACGCAAGGCTCGTTCAACTTCGATGGCAGTAACACCGGTGTTGACTTTGCCGACTACCTGCTCGGGGTCCACACGCCTACGGTGAGCTTGCTGTGCAGGATAGCGGGAAATGGAACAACGTATCCTGGGCCGCTTACATCCAGGACAACTGGCGCGCCACGAAACGACTGACCCTGAACCTGGGCCTCCGTTGGGATGGTGTTCCGCACACCTACGAAGCCAATAACCGGATGGGCAACTTCTATCCGAACCTGTACAATCCGTTGGCTGCCCGCGCTTCTGCGGACGCGAATGGCAACTCTCTGTGCGCGGGACCGAATAACCCAATCGGGTCCGGTTGCACCGCCGCCAGTCCCGGTTTGGGACCAGCCCCAACCCCATTCTGGCCGGCACGCAGTTCTATCTGAACGGCATCGGCATCCCTGGCAAAACGCCGGGAGTTCCGGACGGCTTGGTGCAAAATCACTGGGCAGCGTTTGGTCCGCGCATCGGCTTTGCTTATGATCTAACCGGATCGGGCAGGACCGTAATCCGCGGCGGCTTCGGCACCATGTACGAGCGCATTCAGGGCAACGACATGTACAACGCCGGCCCCAACCCTCCGTTCAGCACCAATGTCAACTTCAACAACGTGACCCTCGTGAATCCGTCGACCAGTCTTCCCGATGGTTCAACGTTGACTGCTCCGATTACTGTGGCCAGCATCACCGGGCTTAGCTACACGCAGAACAAGCTTCCGGTCAGCTACCAGTACAGCGTCGGAGTGCAGCACGCGATTACTTCCCGCACGGTCATTAACGTCACGTACGTTGGAAACCAGAACCGTCATCAGAACGATTATCGCGAGATGAATGCTCCGGATCCCAGCCTGATCCCGGCTCTCTTTGCAAGCAACGGAACTGGCTACAACAACTTTGTGCAGTTCCCGGGCTTCAACCAGATCCGTCTGTCGGAAGATGTCCAGAACTCCCACTACAACGGGCTTCAGACGTCGATTCACAGTCAACTCAAGAGTGATCTGACGTTCGAAGCAGGTTATACGCTTTCACGGGCCATTGATCCGGCTACCAGCGGAAACGGCGTTAGCGATCTGAACAACGTCTCTAACCCGTATAGCTACACCTACGATAGCGGGCCTTCTGGTCTGGATCGCACCAGCATCTTCTACCTCAACTGGGTTTACGACATTCCGCTGCTGAAGAACAGCTCGAACCGTCTGCTCAAATCAACTCTCGGTGGATGGCAAGTGTCGGGAATCGTAAGCGCAGTCTCGGGCGCGCCGCTCAATATCACCGAAGGTGGTATCCAGAACTGTGCGCAGGGGGCCAACAACGATCCTGTAAAGTGCGCCGGCTCGCTCAACGGAACCGGCAACATCAGCAGCATTATTCCAAACGCCAACAACCGGCCCAACGTGAGCGGCAGCATTACCACGCCGCACACGGTCAACAGCTGGTTCGGCACCTCAGCCTTCTCGCCCACGATGGCCGGCGACTGGGGCAATATGCCCTTCAACGGCGTGCGTGGTCCGGGCCGTGATAACTGGAATCTGTCGCTCTTCAAGTCTTTCGCCTTCAACGAGCGCGGCAGCCGTCTGGAATTCCGGACTGAGTTCTTCAACGTTTGGAACCACACCCAGTTCAACGGCGTCAGCGCGGGCTTTACGAATGGCGATTTTGGGCAGGTCACAAGCGCGCATGACCCGAGGACGCTCCAGTTCGGCCTGAAGCTGTACTACTAATCAACGATGTCCATCCCATTGGCCCTGCTCACGGTTTGCATCCTGTGAGCGGGGCCTTTGTTTTGCATTCATTGACTGCCGGACCGAACTAATCCCACTCTCACCGGGCCCTGAGAGCTAGTCTTAGGCATGCCCTCATCACATTGGACCGATAGGTCCCGCTTTGTTCGCAGTGGTCTGCAACCCTGCTCGCTCGCAGCAGGCCAGGTATGAAGAACTGGAAACTTGAATTCGTTCTTGTGAGTTTAGTGGTGGCCACAGCGACGGTCTGGGCAGCTGCGCAGGCCTCGACGGCCGCCGAGGCAATCGCCTTGGAGCAGCAGGGGCGCTTGCCCGAGGCCGCCGAGGCGTGGAAGGCTGTAACCGTCCGCAATCCGACCGATGCCGCGGCTTTCGCCAGTTTAGGCGTCGTCCTGGCGCGGCAAGGAAAGTATCCGGAAGCCACCGCCGCTTACAAGAAGGCTCTTAAGCTCAATCCAAAGCTGCCCGGCATTCAATTCAATCTCGGACTGGCCGAGTTCAAACAGGGCGCCTTCCCTGCGGCGGCAACCGCACTTCGCGCGGTCCTGGCCACCGATCCCACGAACGTTCAGGCCCAGACCCTGCTCGGATTGAGCTACTACGGCGAACGCAAATTTGACCTTGCGACGCAGTTTCTCGAGCCGGTGGCGAAGGCAGATCCGGCCAATGCAGAGCTTCACCAGATGCTCGCCCAAAGCTGCCTGTGGGCGCGCAAGTTTTCCTGCGCACAAGAAGAATTTCGCCGGATCCTCGAACAGAATCCGGATTCCGCTCCCGCCCATGTCCTGTTCGGAGAAGCGCTCGACGGTTTAGGGAGAATGCCCGAAGCCATTGCCGAATTTCAGGCCGCTGCCAGGATTTCGCCTTCAGAGCCCAACGTTCATTTCGGCTTGGGCTACCTGTTCTGGAAGTCGCAGAGGTATGAAGAAGCACGTCAGGAATTCGAGCGTGAACTCGCTCTCGATTCCAACCATGCCCAGGCCTTGGCCTACCTCGGGGACATCGAATGGAAGGCCAATCATCCAGAGGCTGCGCTTGCGTTGCTGAAGCGATCTCTGGCCGTGCAAAAGGATCTGCGCATCGTCTATGCCGATCTGGGCGCAATCTACATGCAACAGAAAAACTATAAGGATGCGGAGTCGGCGCTTCTCCGGGCAGTAGCGCTCGATCCTACCCAGCCCGACGCCCACTACCAACTGGGGCGCCTTTATCAAGCCGTCGGAAAGCCGGCGGAGGCAGAGAAAGAACTGCACAAAGTTCAGGAATTGCACAAAAAAGCAGAAGACAGCCTGGTTGGGAAGATCCATCTTCACCACCGGCTTTGAATCCATCGGAGGCGAAATAGAGTGGCGACAAAATCGAAAGGCAAGATGAACGAACCTTATCAGCCCAAGCCCGAACATAAATTCACATTTGGATTGTGGACGTTGGGCAACCGCGGTCGTGATCCCTTCGGCGATGCCGTGCGACCCGCATTTCCGCCCAACGATATCGCTTCGGTGCTGGGCGAAATCGGCGCCTGGGGCGTTAACCTCCACGACAACGACCTGGTTCCCATCGATGCTACCGCCGCCGAGCGCGACCGCATCGTGCGGGAGTTCCGCAAAGCCTGCCAGCAGGCCGGCATTGTCGTTCCCATGGCGACTGTTTCCCTTTTCTTCCATCCCGTATTTCGCGATGGAGCATTTACAGCCAACGATCCTGAAGTGCGTGCCTATGCGCTGCAGAAGACGATGCGTGCGATGGACCTGGGAGCCGAACTCAGCGCGAAGATTTTTGTTTTATGGGGAGGCCGCGAAGGCGTCGAGACCGATGCCTGCCGACGAGCCGATGAAGCCGTCAAGCGCTTGCGCGAGGCCGTCAACTATCTTTGCGAATACAACATTGCCCGCGGGTATAAGTATCGCTTTGCCCTGGAAGCCAAGCCCAACGAGCCTCGCGGCGATATTTACATGGCCACCACCGGTCATTATCTTGGATTCATTCCCACGCTCGATCATCCCGAAATGGTAGGCGTCAATCCTGAAGTCGCTCACGAACAAATGGCCGGCCTGAACTTCATGCACGGCGTGGCCCAGGCATGGGAGGCCGGAAAGCTGTTCCACATCGATCTCAACGACCAATACCCCGGGCGCTACGATCAGGATCTCCGCTTTGGTTCTGCCAATCCCAAGTCGGCATTCTGGCTGGTGAAATTCCTGGAAGATGTCGATTACAAGGGTTCGCGCCACTTCGACGCGCACGCGTACCGCACAGAGGACTATGAGGGCGTGAAGGACTTCGCTCGCGGCTGCATGAAGACCTACCTGATCCTGAAAGAGAAAGCCGCGCGCTGGAACGCCGACGCTGAGATTCAGTCCATTCTGAAGGAAATTTCCGCAGCTACTCCGGGGATCCCGAAAGCTGGGGCGTATTCCGCGAAGGGCTCAACGGCTCTTCTGTCGCACACTTTCGACAAAGATGCGATCATGCGGAAGCGCTTGCCTTACGAAAGACTGGATCAGCTGACGGTCGATACTTTGCTAGGGGTGAGATAACGCGATCGGACGAACTGCGCCTCGAGTTTGAATTGAGGAGTTTGAATTAAAGCGGCGGAGGAGCGGCGCTTTGGCGCCGCGTCATACGAGAATGCGCTTTATCCTTGGTGGGTAGTTTAGGCTCGGCCCTTTTTCGCCGCGACCGCTTTCTCTTTACCAGCGACTTCCCAAGGCCTTTTCGGCCGATCTACGACTGCCTTGTCGCGGTTCTCGAGGCGGTCATACTGATACGCCTCGCTTACCGTGCCGAGCGACTCGTTGTACAGGCTCGGCAGGTTCAGTGCTTCTTTCAATTCTTCAGAGAACGTTTGCAGCGCCTTCAGGTGATCGGCCGTAGCCGGCACTTCGGTTTTGGAGGTCTTCAGAAATTGCTGGTATCCGCGGTTGACCAGCTTTGATATTTCACTGCCAATCAGGTACCCGGGATAAGCGAAAATCTTCACAGTATCGTCCGGTCCCTTCTGGATCGCCGCCGACACGTTGTACTTCCGCAGGAACACGCGGACCGTCGTTCCAGGAGCGTCGGTCACGTCGAACCCATGATCGCGCAGCCAGGCTAGCGCTTCTTCATAGGTTCGTGCTTCAATAGTTTTAGGCATTGCGTTCTAATTTCAACCTTTCCTTGCCGGCATATGCTCGTCTATTAGATGCATCCTTTATAAGGACCGACCGTAACTTTACGCAAGCTGCATCGCCGGGCGAAACTGACTCATCTAATCAAGCTACTACATATCTCGTTTCCGGCCCTATAGCACATTACGTTGGTCACGGCGTTTCGGTTCATCGATGGCACAGGGATCTTCAAGAGTGGCGGCAATGTCGGCTCCAGCACCACACAACGGATCACGCGAAGTAGCGTCAGGACTGGGCGAAACCCTCGGCCACAGCCTGATCGAGCGCATCGGCAACACCCCACTGTTGCGTTTGGACGCCCTCACCGCCGACCTGCCAGGTGTAGCACTTCTGGGTAAGGCCGAATGGTATAACCCCGGCGGATCGGTCAAAGATCGAGCCGCGGCTAACATCGTCGCCGAAGCCCGCCGTCGCGGCCAACTCGGCCCGGGCAAGATGCTTCTCGACGCCACGAGCGGCAATACAGGCATCGCCTATGCCATGCTGGGCGCGGCTGAAGGATTTCCCGTCACTCTGTGCATGCCGGAAAACGTTTCGCGCGAGCGCAAGCAGATTCTTCAGGGCTACGGCGCCAACATCCTTTATACCGATCCCGGAGACGGCTCCGACGGTGCGATCCGCATGGCGCGTGAGCTCGCGGCTAAGCATCCCGATCAGTATTTCTATGCCGACCAGTATTCGAACGAAGCCAACTGGAAGGCTCATTATCACGGCACCGCAAATGAAATCTGGCAGCAGACCCAGGGACGCATCACGCATTTCGTCTCAATGCTCGGTACGAGCGGAACTTTTGTGGGCACAACGCGTCGTCTGAAGGAACTGAATCCGTCTGTGCAGTGTATTTCTCTGCAGCCTGATTCGTCCTTCCACGGCATCGAAGGGGCCAAGCATATGGCGAGCGCGATCGTTCCGAAGATTTACGATCCGCAACTAGCTGACCGGAATCTCGAAATCGCGACTGAAGATGCGTACGCCATGGCGCGCCAGCTTTCACGCAATGCTGGATTGCTGGTCGGCATCTCCGCCGCGGCCGCCGTCGTCGGATGTCTGAAAATAGCCCGCGATCTGCCGCAGAAAAAGAAAAGTCAGGAAGCAGTGCTGGTGACGATCCTCTGCGACTCCGGCGATAAATATCTCAGCGAACGATTCTGGACCGAAGGCTGAACGAATTTTAGATTGTCAGATGGCAGATTTCAGATTGAAGAACCGATCATTAGGCACTCCATTCTGCAATCTGAAATCATAAATCTGCAATATCTTCTGCATGCTGAAGCTAACCCGCCACGAATACGACGCCCTCCGCCAACACGGCGAAGAAACCTACCCCCACGAATGCTGCGGCATTCTGCTGGGGCGTATGGACGACGACGGCACTCGCATCGTGAGTTCAACGGCCCGCTGCGGCAACACGCGCACCGATTCTGCCCACAATCGCTACAACATCGATCCCAAGGAACTGGTTCGAATTCAGCGGGAGGGGCGCGAACGTGGGGAAGACATCGTCGGCTTCTACCACTCTCACCCCGACCACCCCGCCCAGTGGTCGAAAACCGACCTAGCCGAAGCCCACTGGTTCGGCTGCTCCTACGTCATCACCAGCGTGGAAAAGGGCAAGGCCGCGTTGACAAACTCGTTCGAACTGACGGGATCAGACGAGTCGGACAAGCGCCTGGTGGATGAGACCGTCAACGTCGGTTGACGCCGGACAGAATTCATCTGGGAACTGCCGGCTTCGGATGTCCGCCAAGCGGAGCCTGGCATCAAGCCAGTGCGGCAGACCTGCGGTTCGATTCGCAAGCCGAAATCCTTCGAGCTCCAGCCGAGTAGCGGCGACATGCGAAAGCCGCCACACAGTAACTCTCCTTTGATCGAGCCTCGCTCGACGGACGGCCGAAGGCGGCCGTCCCCACATCGATCAAAATCCAAATCCCTTGCTGGGCGGGCGAAGGGCGCGATTTTCACAGTCGAGGAATAAACAATCGCGGCATCTCCAACATTCATTTCAGCCGATGAATTTGGGGAAACCCGCATCCAGCGCAGGTTTCGCATGAGCATGTGCGATGACTTTGCACCAAATTCGGTCACCGGCTTGTGGACGGGCTGCACTCAATTGAAAACACGTGTACTTACAAACGCGTATTTTTCGTTGACGAAAAAAATAGAAGGAGTACAACAGGATCGTTCTTTGACAGCTTCTTAAGTTTTTCCGGTTGGTGCGGCGTCCGGGGCTCAAGCGGAGTCACTGTTCTGATCGCAAGATTGGGACGGAGGGTGAGCAAGGGTCTATAGCAAAGCGCTGGTTGAGGAGAACGAAGAAGAAATGTTGAAGGCAAGATAGAGTTCCGAGGCGTAGGGTAGGTTTATCCGGTTGGCGGTGAGCCCGGAGCCCAAGCGAAGATCGCGTTGCCAGCAGCCCGCAAGGGTAGCGGCGAAGCAGGTCGAGCAAGGGTCAAACGCGAGCTACTGGCCGAGACGAATGGACCTTACACCACCTCGGAACTCTTAATTTGTTTTGGAGCTGTCGGCTGTCGGCTATCAGCTATCAGCTTCAGCTCTCAGCTACAAACTTCCTGGCTTCTAGTTAACCCTGTCTATCCCTGCCCAACAGCGAACGATTTTGTCCCCTGCGTTTTCAATCCGTGAGATCCGTGTGAATCCGTGGCAGAGAAGTTTCTGTAGCTACTTCCCCGCATTCCCCGGCCCGCCGACAGAATAAATCCGCGGGATCCGCTGCTCCAGAGCCGGCAACGTGGGGAATGCGGCATGCGGCTCGCTCTGATACCAGTACGCAACCGAGAACATATTGTCGGACCTCACGTTCGCGTGACCATGCTCAATCGTTGCCCGGAGCGATTTCGTAAATGGGATCGGAGAATCCAGGTGGAACCGGTATAGTGACCACCGCCCGCCCGCAACCTCCTGCCCGACTACTGGCGCCCCAAAAAGCTGATAGGCAAACGGACGCCCGCCAAAATCCCACGCCCCCAGAAAATAATCTTCCGATCCGGTTCCGTTGATCGAAGGCGTGCTCTCTCCATCCACGAAAAACATGTCGTCGCCCTCACCCCACCAGCCGTCCTGATTCTCGAGCACCGACATTGTCACGCCCACAAAGTGGCCGTGCCCGGTCGCTTCCATCCAGACGTAGTTGCCATCGCCATTCAGATTCTTCTTGTCGTTGACGATCGCATCGCCGTTGGACTTCCACTGATTCGTCCACCCCTTCGCGGGGGCGGCCTGGCGGTACTGCGCGTGGAAATAGAGCAGATCCCCCGCAAGTTCTTTGTGGTACGCCCGATAGTCGATGTTGAAATAAAACGCGTCGGTCTTGCGTGACCCTTCGTTCGTCACCGTGATGCGCGCATGCTTCTGAAAAGGCATCGGGAAGAAACAATTCAGAGCCTTGTCGGCCCCCACCGACAGCGGCTGCGACTGGTACAGGTGATAGTCTCCCAGCCCAAGCCCGAAGAAATCGCCAATGGGTGTCTCGACGCTGGGCGTGCCTTCCCCATCCCAATACATGCGCAGCACCAACGCCTTCAGGTGATTCGGATCGTCGCTGGCAATCGTGACCCAAATATGACTGATCGACCCAGGCCCAGCTTCGTCGAGCAGCGTCAGCATTTCCCCCGGCGCAATGCTTCGCGCATCCGCATTCCCGCCCGTCCGGTCATAGCTGGAAACGCGATGCTGCACATAGTCCTTAGCCTGCGGCAGCGACGTAATCAAGGTGGAAGGAGTCTGCGCAACCGCAACGACCCCGGCCATGCAGAAGATCACCATCGCGAGTGTCTGCTTCATCGAGTCTCCTTGGGAAACTGCGCAACCACTTTGCCCTGATCATCCAGAAATTGCATCGAAGGGGTGCCGTCGCCTGCAAGCTTTCAGAACAATCCGGTCTCTTCCTTCCACATCCCGCAACTAGTTGGCTTAGCCTGGGGATTTGGCCTGCGCCTACCATGCACCGGTTTATGCGAACGAACTCAGAATCTCCTGCGCAAAGGCCGCGCAGACTCGCACGATCGGGGACCGTGGACGCAATCCGCTCGGGATATTCATCATAAGTGCGATCGTCGAGCAGCCTGCCGTTCTTGGCCTTCCTCACGCCGCCCCATTGCTTGAAGAAAAACGGCACGTGGTATTTGCGGCATTGATCGCGCACGGAGATCACCATTCCCTCCGCTCGCAAGCCCGCGCCGTGATCCGGCTGTTTGCCCAGAACGACGCGTGCCTGCGCCTTGTTTTTTCCGCTGAATATCTGCCGCATCCTGGCCTGCCGTTGATCGTCTGGCAATTTCAGGGCGTCCGTCACAAGATTCATTTGGACATCCGGCTGATCGATAAACTTGATTCCTGCATATCGTTGGCCATCGCTCTCTCCGCCTTCGAGCACCATGACCTGGTCGCCCTGATACTGATCAAAGCTGAGATGTCCCCAGCTCTCGACCTTGCCGTTCTTGTTCTTTGATCCTCCGAAAATGAGGCCTCCGTTTTCCGTGCCCTCATCGTCGAAGAAAAGCATTCCCGCGGTCCGCCGATCGTGCGGATATTCCTTGCCCTTCACGATCAACCCCGGGAAGTTCGCCTTGTCGGAAATAACGAGCCGCAAGGTTCCGTCGGGCTCAATCAGATTGATCCGCTTGACGTCGATCTCGTCAAAGCTGGCTTTCTTCGACTGGGAAGTAGAGCCACTCAGGAGCACGACGCATAACACAATCGTAAGGATTCCTGAATAGACAAGCAGGACACGTTGAATCAGCGCGGTTCGATCCACGGAATTCACCTCTGTCTGGAACTTCGTTACAGCGGAATGTTCCCGTGTTTCTTCGGCGGGTTCTTATCCCGCTTGGTCTCCAGCATGGCCAGAGCCTGGATCAGTTTCTTCCGCGTCTCCCGCGGTTGGATGACCGCGTCCACAAACCCACGATCGGCGGCCACGTACGGATTCGCAAAGCGATCACGGAATTCATCAATTTTTTCACGGCGGAGTTGCTCGCGGTTGGCGGCGGCATCGAGTTCACGCTTGTAGACGATGTCCACTGCTCCCTCCGGCCCCATCACGGCAATCTCAGCCGTCGGCCACGCATAATTTACGTCGGTGCGGATGTGCTTCGACGCCATCACGCAATAAGCTCCGCCATAGGCCTTGCGCGTGATGACGGTGACCTTCGGAACCGTAGCCTCTGCGAACGCGAAGAGCAGTTTGGCTCCATGCTTGATGATGCCGCCATATTCCTGCGCCGTTCCCGGCAGAAATCCCGGAACATCTTCGAACGTCACCAGTGGAATATTGAAGCAGTCGCAGAATCGCACAAATCGCGCGCCCTTCACCGACGCATTAATGTCCAGCGTCCCGGCCAATACCGACGGCTGGTTGGCAACGATTCCCACAGGTCTGCCATCGAGCCGCGCAAATCCCACGACGATATTCTTTGCGTAATGCTCCTGCACCTCGAAGAAGTAAGCATCGTCGACCACCGCGTGAATCACGTCTTTGATGTCGTAGGGTTGGTTCGACTGCGCCGGAACCATTTTGTCGAGCGCGGTATCAGCCCGGTCAACCGGGTCTGCGCAAACTTTCCGCGGAGGTTCATCCAGATTATTCGACGGCAAAAAGCTCAACAGCTCGCGCACCATCGACAAACACTCGGCGTCGTCGTGCGCCAGGAAGTGCGCCACGCCCGAGGTCTCGTTGTGCGTCATTGCCCCGCCCAACTGATCCTTCGTGACCTCTTCCAGAGTGACGGTCTTGATCACGTCCGGCCCGGTGATGAACATGTACGAAGTCTTATCCACCATCAGCACGAAGTCGGTGATGGCGGGAGAATACACCGCACCTCCCGCGCAAGGCCCCATGATTGCTGAAATCTGCGGCACCACTCCGCTATAAAGCGTGTTGCGCAGAAAAATATCTGCGTATCCCGCCAGCGACATCACGCCTTCCTGAATCCGCGCTCCCCCGGAATCGTTCAACCCAATTACCGGAGCGCCCATCTTCGCCGCCAGATCCATGATCTTTACAATCTTCCCCGCATTCGTTTCAGATAGCGATCCGCCAAACACGGTGAAGTCCTGCGCAAACACGTACACGAGCCGGCCTTCGATGCGCCCGTATCCAGTGATAAATCCGTCGCCGTAGATTTTCTGTTCGGCCATGCCGAAATCGTTGCAGCGGTGGGTGACCAGCTTGTCGGTTTCCTCAAACGTGCTTTCATCGAGCAGAAATTCGATGCGCTCGCGCGCCGACATCTTGCCTTCTTTATGCTGCCGCTCGCGGCGCTTGGCGCCTCCGCCCTCTTCGGCCAGTTGGTTCCGCTTGTTGAGTTCGGCGACTTTTTCTTCGAGATTCATGGGCAAGGATTATAGCTTCTGGCCGCAGTGCCGGCGTATGAGGCAAACTCACAGGCACTCATAGAGGAGCATGTCGCCAGAGTTCCGGATCGCATCCTATTTCGATGCGGCGGCCGCTGCCGGTGCGACGGTGCTCTTAAAGTCTTCCAGCAGAGCGGTCATCGCAAGTTCGTAGTTCTTCTCTCGGTTCTTCGTCATGCCCGCCGGCTCGACATATTTGTAAATGGTCCACAAGGCGAGGTGTGTCTTGGGATCAATGAACGTCAACCTGAACTGAGCTATTGCCCTGTCGTATTTTTCGGTGAAGCCGATCTCAAACACGAGGTCTGCGTCGGCGGGAGCGGCCACCACTTCATATCGTCCCCAGTTCTTCACGGCCGCGTAGAACTCGTTGTACGCGCGGTTGGGGCCGCCGCTGTATATGGCATCCTTGAGTTGATAGAAGAAGGATTCTTCTCCCCCGTTGGAGATGAAAACCTTTTTCGCGCTTCCGATTTGTGCGGGGACAGGTGCTACTGGCGCTTCTTGCGTTTGCTGGGCCCACACAGAGATGGCAAATAAACCTGCAATCGCCAATGATTCCAGAGTTTTCGACACCGCGTGCCTCCTTGGATAACACTACGGATGCGTACCCTGTATTGTAAGAGTTTGCGTCCAACCTGGAGTGTAGTCTCTTCGGGTGCCCCATTTCTCGCGCGTTGTTTGCGTGAGAAGTGCGGCTTTTGACTTGCGTCGAATCAACCGCCTTCTGGTTGCCGCTCAATGCCCGTGATTGCGTTACACTTCCCTCGTGTCTGTCAGCGACCAGATGGGATTCAGCTTTCGGCCTCCCGACCGCCGCGTCTGGAAAGTCCGCGATCTGGTGGCCTCCGTCCGCTCTCACATCGAACGCGAATATTCCGACGCGTGGGTCGAAGGCGAAATCTCCAACTTCCGCGCCCCCGATTCCGGCCATCTCTACTTCACGCTGAAAGACGGCAACGCCCAGATTCGCGTCGTGATGTTCCGCTCGTCGGCGCGTCTGCTGCGCTTTCGTCCTGCTGACGGACTGCAGGTGGTTGTCCGCGGCCGCGTTACAGTCTATGAGGACCGTGGCGAGCTCCAGATTTCCGCCGAACACATCGAACCCAAAGGCGCCGGCTCCCTGCAGTTGGCGTTCGAACAACTCAAAGCCAAGCTGGAAGCCGAAGGCTTGTTCGCCCCCGAGCGCAGAAAGTCGATCCCGACGCTCCCATCCCGCATCGGCCTCGTCACTTCCGCGCAAGCGGCCGCGCTCCGCGACATTCTGAACGTCCTGCAGCGCCGCCATCATTCCGTGAATGTGCTGATCTATCCGGCGCAGGTGCAGGGCGATGCCGCTTCTCAGGAAGTCGCGGCTGGCGTTCGCTTCTTCAACCAGCACGATAACGTCGACGTGATCATCGTGGCGCGTGGCGGCGGGTCTGCTGAGGACCTGGCAGCCTTTAACAATGAGGCACTGGCCCGCACCGTGGCTGCGTCCGAGATCCCAATTATCTCCGCCGTCGGCCACGAAACCGACTTCACCATCGTCGATTTTGTTGCCGACCTCCGCGCCCCCACGCCCTCCGCGGCTGCCGAGCTGGTGATCCGTTCCCGGCAAGAGGTCGAAAATCATGCGGACGCGTTGCACGATCGTCTGAGCCGGGCCATGCGCTACCGCCTTCTCATGGGCAGGCAAACCTTGTCGGAACTCGCGCAACACGGCGCCTTCGCGCGAATGATGGAGCTCATCCGCCAGCGCCAGCAGAAGCTCGATGACCTTACCCATCGCATGGAGTTGGCCGAGCGCAACTTGCTGGGACAAATGCATCGCCGCTGGGAAATGATTTCCGCTGCTGTGCGTCATTACGATTTGCGACTGGTGCTGTCAGGCATGCGCAAGGAATTGGAGAGTGGCACGACCGCGCTGGTCGCGATCATGCGCAACGTCCTGCTGCAGCAAAGGGTGCGCAGCGAGCGCCTGCAAACCGCGCTCGAGTCGCTGTCTCCACTGGCTATTCTGGAGCGCGGATACGCCCTGATATTTGATTCAGAGGGAAAACTGCTCAAGGACGTTCGTGGATTGAATATTGGCGATGGGATTTCTGCGCGGGTAGCCCATGGCGAGTTTCAGGCCGCAGTTACAAAGAAACAGGAATGATCACGTCTGCGGATGTCGGCTTATAAAAGTTCGTCAGTACCACTGAGACCGGAAATCCACTGCATTACAATGGGTTTTTCAGAAGTCAGCCCGACCAGGAGCGATTCGAGTGACGCCAGTCATCACATCGTGGACGCAAGGCGCATGGATTGCGCTCGATATTCTCCTCGTCGCCCTGCTGATCTACCAGGTCCTTGTGATGATTCGGGGAACGCGTGCCGTTCCCATGCTGGTTGGTCTCGTAGTGGTCGCGATCACTTTTTATCTGGCGCGCATTGGCGAACTCACCACGCTGAACTGGGTTGTCAGCAATGTGCTCCCTTACCTGGTATTCGCGTTGATTGTTGTCTTCCAATCGGAGATTCGTCATGTGCTCGCGGACTTGGGACGGCGGTTAACCTTTTTTAGTGGTTCTTCCGCTGACACCGACTCTTACGACGACATTGTGCTGGCAGCTAATCTATTTTCGCAACATCAAACGGGCGCGCTCATCGTGATCGAGCGCGAAATTGGATTGCGCACCCACATCGAAAGCGGTGTCCCCCTCGATGCGCGCCTTTCCTATGACCTGCTCGCCACGATCTTCCGCCCCAGCGCACCTTTGCACGATGGTGCCGTGATCGTGCAGAAAGACCGCATCGCCGCGGCTGCGTGTTTCTTGCCGCTCTCCATGAATCCTCTTCTCTCGACCCAACTCGGAACCCGGCATCGCGCCGGCATCGGAATCACCGAGGAGACCGATGCGATTGCGGTAATCTGTTCCGAAGAAACCGGCGCGATCAGCCTTGCCATCGGCGGCAAAATCGAGCGCGACCTCACGGTCGAACAACTCCGCGAGCGTCTGGGGAGTGAACTGCGGCGTTATATGGCTCCGGTGACCCTGCCAACTTCGATTGCGCAGAACAATGATGATGAATCGGATGCGGCCCTCGATTCGCCCTTAAGCGAGCCGGCACCCCAACGCGCCTCGAACGCCGGTTCAGACTCGGAGCCGCTGCCATGATCGCATTCTTCCAGCGTCTCGTAGTCCACAACTTTGGACTGAAAGTTCTGTCCCTTTTGCTGGCGTCCGGACTATGGTTCATGATTTCGCGTGACGAACAGCCCGCGGAGGTGGCCCTGCGCGCACCCATCGTCTTTCAACATGTCCCCTCGCAGCTGGAGATCAGTTCAGAATCCATTCAGGAAGCTCAGATTCGCGTACGCGGACCAGAACGAGTCATTCGCCAGCTCCAGGCGAACCAGGTCCATGCTGAAATCGACCTGGCCGACGTGAAGGCCGGCGAGCGCACCTTCGATCTCACCTCGCAGCAGGTGCGGCATCCCGGCGACATCACCGTCGTGCAAGTGGTGCCCAGCCAGTTGCACCTTGCGTTTGACACCAAGATCACACGCGAGGTCGAGATCCATCCCCGGGTGACGGGTAATTTTGCGGACGGCGAGCAGATTGTTAAGGTGGACGCCGATCCATTTCGCATCACCATCACCGGCCCGCGACACCATGTAGAAAAAATCGATGCCGCCACCACGGATCCGATCGACGCCTCTGGAACTCGCGGCAGCGCCGTTTTCAACACCAATGTGTACGTCGCCGATCCGCTGGTGCAGGTTGTTCAGCCAACTTCCATCCGCGTGACCGTGCTGGTAGAGAAGGTGGGAACGCCTTCAGCGCATTGAGCGAGTGAAAGCGACAAGCAGCAACCATCAACAATCGCAGTCTTTGCATCGCGGAAACAGACCCGTCAACGGCCCTTCATTTATCATCTCTAGTCCTCATCTTTTCGCGGATGTTAAGAGTTTTCTATGAGCCAGCAAAGGCAGTTGTTCGGAACCGACGGAATTCGCGGTGTTGCAGGAGACTTTCCGCTCACCAAGCAGAGTACTTATTTAATCGGTCGTGCCCTCGGTCACGATCTGATGGCGACGAATGCCAAGGCCAAGGCTGTCATCGGTCAGGATACCCGCGAATCGAGCGCATGGATTGCCGACCGGGTTGCGGAAGGCCTGGCGGCGGTTGGCGTCGATGTTCACAGCGCCGGCGTGATTACCACTCCGGGCGTGGCTTACCTCGCTCGTTCTCGATCCATGGCGGCGGGCGTGGTCATCTCTGCCTCGCATAATCCCTGGACCGATAATGGCATCAAAGTTTTTTCCGGCGACGGGTTTAAGCTTACGGACGAACGCGAACTGGCGATCGAAAAAGAAATCTTCGCGTTGTTGGAAAATGCCACTGCCGCCGACGACACTGCCCTCAAGATTCCCAAACCATCGTTGCCCGGCGAAGCCGAGTTGCGTCATGCCTATGTGAAGTCGCTGGCGGATGGCGTGTCTTCGGATTTGAGGAAGTTGCGTGTGCTGGTGGATTGCGCTAATGGCGCAGCTACCGCCGAGGCGCCCGAATTGTTTCGTACTCTTGGGATTCAGGCGACATTCATCCACATTTCTCCTGACGGCAAGAACATTAACGAAGGCTGTGGTGCGTTGCACCCGGAGACGCTAGGAAAGATGGTCGCGGAATTTCCAGGACAGTTTGATTTGGGTGTGACCTTTGACGGCGACGCCGATCGTGCCCTGTTCTGCGACGCCGCAGGCCGCGTTGTGAATGGCGATAGTGTGCTGCTTGCCGCCGCACGCGATCTGCACGCGCAGAAAAAGTTGAAGGCCGATACCGTCGTTTCCACCACCATGTCGAACATGGGACTCGAGATTGCGCTGAAGAATTCCGGCATTCGCATGTTGCGCGCCAACGTCGGCGACAAATATGTGTTGGAAGAAATGCTGAAAACCGGCGCCACACTCGGCGGGGAGCAGTCTGGACACATCATCTTTCGCGACTGCGACGCCACGACTGGAGATGGCCTGCTCACAGCCCTGCGACTGATGGATATTATTGTTCGAGCGGGGAAGCCCCTGGCAGAGTTAGTCGGCGATCTGAAAGTATTCCCGCAGAAGATCCAGAATGTGCGCGTCCGCGAGAAAATTCCATTCGCCAAGATCCCGTCCGTCCAGGCGGCGATTGACACCGCTGAGCGCGAGCTCGACGGCAACGGACGCGTCGTTGTCCGCTATTCGGGTACTGAAACGCTGGCTCGGGTGATGGTTGAAGCTGAATCGGAAGACAAGATGAACGCTTTCACCGCCGCCATCGCCGCCGAGATTCAAAAAGCCTTAGGGGTGTAAGCCTCCGCCGCAGAGATTCATATGGGGACAGCCGCCCCTTCGGCAAGCTCAGGGCAGGCTCTCGGCTGTCCGCCGAGCGAAGCTCGGCAGCCTGTCGCCGGCTTATCGCTTCTTGCGCTTCCCCTTCCGCACCGGTTCTTCCTCTAGAACCGCAAACTGAATTTTCTTCTCCACTGGATCAATCCGATCCACCAGCACACGAATTCTCTGTCCTAGACTGTAAATCTTGTGCGACCGTTGCCCGATAATCTCCCGCGTGTTCTCGTGATAGGTGTACCGGTCGTCGATCAAAGTATTCAGCGGCACCAGTCCTTCGATAAACAAGTCCGTAAGCTCCACAAAAAAACCGAACTTGGTGACGCTCGTGATGAGCCCGTCAAATTCTTCACCGACTCGATCCGCCATGAACTTAACTTTCTTGCCCTCCATCAGTTCACGTTCCGCATCGGCGGCACGCCGCTCGGCCCGGCTCGATTCTTCCGCAATTTCGTGCAGTTCCTCCACCCCGATCGGTCCCCGCAAAGCCTCAGGTGCCGTGTGTGCCCGCTCCTTCTCGGGCGTACGCCGCTTGGACCACGGCGAAGCCTTCTCCTCAATACCTGGGTGCCCCACCCTCGCCGCGCTTTTTGCGACAGAGCCTGCCCTGAGCTCGTCGAAGGTGTGGGGATTCTGACTTCGATGGTCACCGAGTACGTCCTTCAAAATCCGGTGCACAATCAAATCCGGATACCGCCGGATCGGCGACGTGAAGTGCGTATAGCTGGTGGCCGCCAGCGCAAAGTGTCCCAGATTCTCTTCGGAATACCGCGCCTGCTTCAGCGACCGCAGCATCAGGTAACTCAGGATGCGCTCCTCCGGCTTGCCGGCAATCTTTTCAGTAAGCTTCTGATACATCCGCGGAGTGATGTGCACATCTTTCGGAATTTCGATGTCGCGTACCCGCTTTCCCGTGCCATACGCCGCTCTGCGGTCGGCCTTCATCTGCACGCGATGAATGGGAAGTGGTCCCACGCCTAGTGAATAGCCAAATGTCGCCGCGATCACCTCGAAGTCATACACGCGCTTCGCATCCGGCTTTTCATGGATGCGATACAGGGACGCCACGCCTCGCGATTCCAGATCATGCGCCACGCACTCGTTGGCCGAGAGCATGAACTCCTCAATCAGCCGGTGCGCAATATTGCGCTCCGAACGCGCAATGCTCTTCATCATCCCAAGCTCGTCGAACTCGATGACAGGCTCCGGCAGATCGAAGTCAATCGATCCTCGCCGCTCCCGCTTTCGATTCAAGATCAACGCCAGGTCGCGCATCAATTCAAACGTCGAAACCAGCGGCGCGTAGCGTTCCCGTGCAGCCGCATCTCCTTCCAGCACAGCGTTCACTGCCGTGTAGGTCATCCGCTCCACCGAACGGATCACGCCCTCACTTAATTCGTAACTCACGATCTCGCCGCGATGATCCATCTCCATCACGCACGAAAGCACCAATCGTTCCACCTGCGGACGCAAGCTGCAAATATCGGTGGAAAGTTCCAATGGGAGCATGGGGACCGCACGGTCGGGAAAGTAGACACTGGTGCCGCGCAGGCGCGCTTCCTGATCGAGCGCTGAGTCCTGCGTGACGTACTGTGCCACATCGGCAATGTGCACCTGCAATTCGAAGTTGCCATTCGGCAGCATGTGCACGTAAACCGCGTCATCGAAATCGCGCGCAGTCTCGCCGTCGATGGTCACGATGGGAAGCCCGCGAAAATCCCGTTCGACGCTCCACTTCTCGCGCCGGAATCACGGCCAATGTATCCTGTGCCTCGCGTAACGCCGCCTCTGGAAAATGATGGGGAAGATGAAACTTGCGAATGGTGATCTCGACATCCACCCCGAAGTCGTCTTCACGCCCGAGAATCTCGATGACCCGCCCACGCGGATTCTGTGTCGGCGAAGGCCAGTCGGTGATCTCCACATCCACCACGAGACCCTCAAGGTCATCCCACTGAGTCCGCCGCGCCACCTCGTCGCCCAGCACGCGATCCACCGACTTCTTCCTCTGTGTCCTCCGGGTCCTCTGGGGTTCAAGATGTTGTTCTTTGTCGTTCGGAGGAACGGCGGATGACTCCGGCCGTTCCATTCCCGCGGGAATCAAAATCTCCTGCGTAATCTTGCTGTCGATCGGCCGCACGTACCCGCCACGGCTCCCGTGATGAAAAATGCCGACCACCGTCGGATGCGCCCGCATGACCGGCCGCACGATGCGTCCCTCCGCCCGCCCATCAGGACGCACATTGACGATGTCGACCAACACGAGATCCCCATGCATGGCGTTGCCGATGAGATGCGGCGCGATGAAGATGTCGCCCGTAAGCCGCGCCTTGAGCGAAGGACTCAGAGACTTGGGGTCAGGAATGACGAAGCCGAATCCATCGCGGTGCATGGTGAGCCGGCCTGCGACCAGATTCTTGTCGGCAGCCGCGGTAGGCAGAGCGTATCGATCCGAATCAAAAGGAAGAAGCGTTCCGCGCGCCACCATCTTCTGCAGCAGGGAATCAAGCTCGCGCCGCTCGTCCCCGTGCAAGCCAAGTTCACGCACGAGCTGCTTGAATCCCGCAGTTCGCTTGGGCTGCCGCGCAATATGTTTCAGGATTGTCGAATCAGAGAGCATAGAAGCCGTCGGCTATCAGCCGTCAGCTTTCAGCTTAACGCATCGCGGGCATTTACAAATCAGAAGCTCGATTACCATGTATCCCCGCCTCCGCGTGGCGGCCACGCCCCGAGCGCGCGACGGATCAACGCGATCTGCCCTACGTGATAGCTGTTATGCGCAACCATCTGCCAGAGCACCGCCTCCAGCGTTCCTGCAACTTTCTTGTCGCCCTCATGTACGCTTTCGATTTCGCGCTGAAGTTCCTGCGGAGAAGACTGTGCTAACTTCGCAAACTCGCTCAGCAGATCCGCCAGGCGTCCTCGCAGCTGATCCCATCCCAGCGCATCCAGCGTCGCGGAAGCGGGCGGGAAACTCTCGGAGTTGTGTTCGGGATACGCTGGCCTCTCGCCGCGAATGCGACCCAGTTCGTAATCCATCCAATAATTCAGGTGGAAGACGAGCTGCCGGATCGAGTGAGGGACTCCTGCTACTTGACGCGCCGCCACCTCCGCAGAAATATCTTCCACGCATACTATGGGGTCGACGTGTGCGCCTTTGCCCCGAAATAATTCTGTCAGTGCGCGCTGTGACATGTTGGAGGAGGAGTGCGTCAGCAGAATACCTCTGTCATCCCCAGCAAAGTGAAGGACCTATACACTTCTCTTAGCGCCATTAAATTCGCACAGGTTCTTCGCAATCGAAGCTCATCGGCGTTCATCCGCGTGAATCCGTGGCAAAGAAGGTGACATACTCACCGTGCCACAAAATACTTCTCCTCCAGAATTCTCCGATGATGCAACTCATGCCCCGCGATGATGTAGGCGAGGGCCCGCACACTGACCTCATTGTTGTTCGCCACGCCGCGCCTTACCCAGGCGGCCTCATCGAGATTGCGAAACAGCGTGATCGACGCCCGCCGCACCGCAATGTAATCCTCAATGATCTCTTCCATCGGCGCCTTGGCGAATGGACCATTCTTCACATAATCATCCTGTTCGAAGCCGGCCATTGGCGTCTGGTCCCCACGCGCAATCCGCAGGGCGCGATACGCAAAGACGCGCTCGGTATCGCACACGTGTCCCAGAGCTTCCTTCGCGCTCCACTTACCCGGCGCGTAGCGATACTCCCCGTCTCGGTCGTCGCGGCCGGAAAGCAGGAGCAACGTCTGCCGCCTCTGCGCGTCGAGCGTTCCAAGAATGTCGGTTCCTGAGACCAGTGAAATATAGCGTTCATAATATGGCGCAAATTCGCCCGGCTCAGGCCGCGCGATGGTGAAGGCTGCTGAGCTAATTACGGCTGGATCTGACATAGACGTGCTCGCTTTCCAATGAATTCCGGCGGTCAAATCGGCAGTGTTTCCCGACCGGTTCCCCGACCCCGACTAAAGATTAGACTCGTTACCGGTAAGTCCGTTTTCGATAAATCTTCGTCTCTGGGAGCATACTCCGCAATCCCTGTGGAAGGCAGCCTGCGGGCAGTTTTTTCCGGGAATCGTTACACAGCCGGGCAGAAAGTATGCAGCCCAGCTGCCCGACCAAGCCTTCCCGCCAGCCCCGCCCTCGGTACCATCCAAGGAACTCTTGATTGAAAATAAAGGATTTTCCACAGCGCTCATATTGAGACGCGGGAGTACAATTCGCTTTGGTCACGAAAGTGCGGCCAGTGACCCCTAATCCCAACAAGGAAAGGAACTTTCAACCCCATGTGGAAGCCGACCAATCAACCTCAGACCCCCGCCCGCCCCTCCGAGCCGGAGCGCCCTACGATGTCTACCCCCAGCGCGCCTGCCATGACCTCGACGGCGAGTGAGCCCGCTCCTTCCCGCCCGGTTACCACAACCACCGCGGACCAGGCGACCATCGGCAAGTCTCTCGTCATTAAGGGCGAAGTGACCGGATCCGAGTCGCTCTACATTGACGGCCGGGTGGAAGGTTCCATCAATCTTTCTGGGAATCGCGTCACTGTGGGCCGCAACGGAGTCGTTGCCGCCAACATCAACGCGCGTGAAATTGTCGTCCTCGGCAAAGTTCGTGGCAATCTCACCGCCAGTGACCGCGTTGACATCCGCAGCGACGGTTCGCTCACCGGCGACGTCATCGCGGCCCGTATCTCCATTGAAGACGGGGCCTTCTTCAAGGGCGGCATCGACATCCGCAAGGGCGGACAGCCTGCCCAGCAGAAAGCGAATGGCGAAGACAAGTCGGTCCCGGCTTCTGAGCCGGCTGCCGTCGGCGCCCGGGCATAGGTCTCGCACCAGAAAAATTTGGCCGGTCTTCAGCAGCGGGCATCCGCAAGGATGCCCGTTTTGCTTTGTGTAGCGGGGGCGTCCCGCCCGCGCTCCAAAAAAATGGAGCCGCGGCCAAAGAATCTAAAAGCCGCGGCATCCACCGGTTTTTCCGTTAAGGTTACGGAGTGATCTTGAAGACCGTCCCGCCCCGCTGATCAATCAGAAAATTCTGTTCCGCCGTGCCAAAGAGATTTCCCGCAGCATCGCGTAACAGGCCAGAGAAAGGCGTGGCTCCATCCTCGTCCCCCGTGAAGTTGTGCAGGACGATCAGTTGTCCCGCGGGAGTCAGCTTAAACACCGTGCCCAGGGAAAACGTACCTCCGAGCTGCGCCGCGCCAAAAATGTTTCCATCGGAATCGCGAATCAGTGCGCCGTTCGGATTCGTGCCGTCCACCGCACCCGAAAAGCTGTGCAGCCGCCGGAAGCCTCCATTTTTGGAGACCTGGAAGATCGTTCCGTTTGCTGTGTCGCCACCGCCGAACGCACTGCCGAACAGATTGCCCGCACTGTCAAGCAGCAAGCCGCCCTGCGGTGTTTTTCCGTCGCGCGCGCCCGTAAAACTGTGCAGCACTGTCAACGTTCCATTCGGCGCGAGTTTGAAGATCGTTCCCGCGTTATGAGCACCCTTCTCAGCCGCCGCGCCGAAAATGTTGCCGGCTGCGTCCCGAACTAATGGACCTTCGGGGCTCGCACCGTCCGCCCTTCCCTGAAAGTTGTAAAGTACTTTCAGATTGCCCGCCGGATCCACCCGGTATATCGTCCCAAATCCAAGCCCGCCGAGCACGGTCGCACCATAAAAGTTTCCCGCCGCATCCATAATCACGCCGCCCGACGGCACCGCAGCCTCGCTGTTTTGTCCGCCCTGAAAAGCGTGGAAGGTCACCTCAGTGCCGTCCTTCGCCAACCGGAACAATACCCCAGCTCCGCCCGGTCCTTCGTCAGCGGTGCCATACAAGTTCCCGGCCTTGTCTCGAACCAGCCCCGAAGCCGGGAACGATCCGTCCGAAGTATTGAATGCAAACAGGACGGTCTCTTGCCCATTCGGGGTCAACTTGTAAACTGTGCCTTCACTGGCGCCACCGCCGCTGAACGTTGTCCCGAAGAAGTTACCCGCGCCATCTCGCAACAGACCACCACGCGGTCCCGATCCATCGTTAGGCGCTCCCTCGAACTCGTGCAACACGGTGAATGTCTGCGCTGCCGCTGGCCGCACAATCGCCGCCATCATGAGCGCAATAATTAAGAACCAAGCGGCTCTCGCCGCCTCTTTGGTTCGCGAAATTCTACGTCGACCTGCCTCTATCCTTATCATCACGTCTCCTGTCAATTTGAATGTTTCGTGTGCGCAGGGATCTCCCTGCGGTTTCGAGAACCGTTTTGTGCGATCCATCAGTTTTCAGCCGACCCAGGCGAAGTGTCACCGCGCCCGGGCTAACGCCCCTTTGGTTGGTATCGAACTTTGCAGGGTTAGATTCGGTTTGGATTCGCCAGATTCGGCGGCCCTGTCACATGTTTGTCAATTGATGTCTCTGTCTGGAGATGATTGGGACAACCGCGGGGCTTACTCGACAAACATGCAATCGCCGTAAGAATAAAACCGGTAACGCTCGCGAACCGCATGCTGATAAGCGCGCATTACATTCTCTTTTCCACCAAGGGCGCAGACGAGCATCAGCAGCGTCGACTCTGGCAGGTGAAAATTGGTTAGCAGCGCCTGCACCACCTGAAACGTGTACCCGGGATAGATAAAAAGGTTCGCCTCGCCCGAACACGCGCCCATTTCGCCCGCATTCTGCTGGGCGGCAAATTCTAGAGTCCGTACGGTGGTCGTCCCGACCGCTACAATCCGCCGCGATTCTTTCCGCGCTCTTTCAATCTTCGCCGCAGCCTCCGCCGAGATCGAATACGACTCCGCGTGCAACTGATGTTCCTCGACACGCTCACTCCGCACTGGCTGAAATGTTCCCAGTCCCACATGCAGGGTGACCTCTGCGGTCTCAATCCCGCGCTCCCGCATGCGAGCGAGAATTTCCGGCGTGAAGTGTAGCCCTGCCGTCGGAGCCGCCACCGATCCGCGTTCCCGCGCATACACCGTCTGATATCGTTCCCGATCGCTCGCGGAATCGTCCCGCGCAATATACGGCGGCAGCGGAATATGCCCGATCTTCTCCACGATTTGGAAGAACTCGCCCTCAAGATGATCATGTGGGGATAGCTCCCCAAGCCTGCCCTGAGCGCAGTCGCAGGGGCTGTCCGCCCCGGCAACGCCCGGAAGGGTGGGCACAAACCGAATTCTCCTCTCTCCAAAACTCCCTCTCCCTATTACCTCAGCCTGCAACTCATCATCTTCCCCAAAGAAGAGTTGTTCGCCCACGCCAATCTTTCGTCCCGGACGTACCAGGCACTCCCACTCATTCGGTTCCTGCTGCAACTGCCGGGTCAGTAAGACTTCAATCCGTCCCCGGAGAAATTCCCGCGACGCCGGGTTGCGAGCACTCACCGCCTGTGCCCTCAGTCCGCCCCGTCTCCCATACAGCCGCGCCGGAAACACTCGCGTATTGTTGAAGACCACCAGATCGCTCGGTCGCAGCAACTCGGGAAATTCGCGAAACTGCCGATCTTCCAGCTGACCAGTTCTCTCCGTTCCCGAGCACACATGCAGCAACCGCGAACCTGCGCGATCTGCCAGCGGTTGCTGCGCAATCAATTCTTCTGGAAGTTCGTAGTGAAATTCGGAGACCAGCACGCCTCCGATTATAGGCACTCCCACATGCTTCGCGACCCGTGTCTAAGGCCCGTCACACCTGCTTTTTCTCGGAAATTTGGATTGTTTCTCCCCGCTACCTGCTGGTACTATGCGAAGGTCAGCTGCGATCTGCTCTTTAGTCTCTCCCCCAAGGGTAACCATGCCTACGGAACGCAAACATAGGGAAGAAATCGTCCGCTACGGCCGAATGCTCCACGAAAAGGGGTACGTCGCCGCCATGGACGGCAATCTTTCCGTACGGCTTAAGCAGGACCGCATCCTTGTGACTCCGACTGGTGTCAGCAAGGGCGCCATGAAGGCGCCTGACATGGTGATTGTCGACCTGGAAGGCAAGAAAGTCTCCGGCCGCCGCAACGTGACCAGCGAACTCGGCATGCACCTGCTAATCTACCGCCTGCGCCCCGATATCCAGGCCATCGTTCATGCGCATCCGCCTACGGCCACGGGCTTTGCTGCAGCCGGCATCCCGCTTACCGAACCTTTGGTGTGTGAAGTTGTGATGGGCCTGGGATGCATTCCGCTCGCCCGCTACGGTACCCCTGGCACATCGGAATTGGCACAGACGCTCGAACCCTACGTTCCCGGCTACGACGCCATCCTCATGTCGAACCATGGTGTGGTTGCTTACGGCGACACGCTCGAACATGCCTATATGAAGATGGAAACGGTCGAGCACTTCGCCCAGATTGCCTTGGTGACGCACCTGCTCGGTCGCCAGCAACCCCTGAAAGATGTGGACATCGAAAAGCTGTTGCTGGCCCGCACCAAATATTTCGGCGCAAAAATCGCCGCTTCCATGCCATTACCCCGCGACCCACAAAAAATAAGCTAGAACCGGGCCTTGTCGGTCCGACGGCACCCTAGAGGTTCGGCCCCGCTGCTTCCTCTGTGTCCCCCTGTGTCCTCTGTGGTTCAAGCTTTTTTCCGTCACTCCCCGCCAATCCGAAACCTCAACCCCGCCCGAAAATTCACCGGCAGCGCCGGATACCCCACGACTTCGTTGTATTGCCGGTCCAGCGCATTCTCGATGTTCGCATATGCCGTAACCCAAGGCCGCACCGCATACCACCCTCCGAGATCCACCCGCACGTATCCGGCCGCGTGATCAATCCCGAATCCTAGAAAATCCGAGTCCGGCCGCCGTCCTACAAAATTTCCCCCCAGAGTTCCTCCCCACCGCGATCCTGAATACGACAACAGCGCCGTCGCCGAGTGCTTCGGTCGTCGTAGCAGAGGCTCTCCGGGATTGTATAGATCATTGATCGGCGCCGGATTTTCCAGGATCTGCGTCGATGTATACGTGTAGGCCGTGTTCAAGAACAGGCGGGGCCGCAACTTGGCTTGAATGCCCACTTCCGCCCCGTGGGCCAGCGCCTTGTTCACATTCGAGTACTCGCCCACGAAGTTCACGAAGTCCACGGTCACATAATTAATCTGGTCGTGGAACAGATTGTTGAAGTACGTCGCGGTGAATACATATTTCCCATGCCACAAATCCTGCTGAATCCCGGCCTCAAACGCCCGTGTATGTTCGGGCTTCAATCCCGGATTCGCAATATTAAAAGGATTCGGCGGGATCCCATTAAACGTCTCCTCCAACCGGGGCTCCTTAAACGCCGTTGCATACGAAAACCGCAACCGTGTTCCCGAAAGAATGTCTCCCCCGTGCAGCGCTTGCCATGTCAGTGCCACCCGTGGCACCCCGATGTTTCCGTAAGCGCTGTTATGCACGAAACGCCCTCCCACGATCATCGATAGAGTTCGCCACGTGACCTGCTGTTGCGCGTACAGGTCGTTGCTGAGTCTCTGCCCGTGCGTCTGGTCTCCATACGCCAGGTTTCCCACAAAGCCGTTCTCATTTTCGATCCGATATCCAAACGTCGTCTGCGCCCAGCTTCGCTCCGAATAGCCCCCCTGGTACTCAAATCCCGCGCGATTGATGTGGTCCACTTCGTGCGACGGAAAATCGAAAATCCTGTCGGGATCGCCGTTCAAATTCAGTTCGTTGTATCGATACACATAATCGAAGCCGGTGAAGTGGTGCTGCCACCCCGATGGCCCCGCCACCGATAGTTCTGCGCTGCCGATCAAGCTGTTGAGCTGTGACCAGTCACTCGGATCTGGCGGCTGAAGCTCCGTCCCGTTGAATTCCCATTCTCCGGGAACCCCTGTATGACTGTTGGAGTGGCGAACGCGTACTCGCAGTGAAGTCCTATCGTTAAGCGCGACTCCTACGTTCGCGCCCTGGAGCGAGTCCGAATATGCGTTATTGATGCCCTCTCCGTTTGTATTGAGCTGGCTTCCGTACAGGTTGTAGTCGAATCTCCCCCGCGCTCCGGCTAGAGCTGCATAACCACGCGCCGTCTCAAAATTTCCCCCGTCCGCCCCAAACGTCAACTCGGGCACACGGGTACTGCCGGGCCGAGTCCATACCTGGACCACGCTGGTCATCGCATCCGATCCGTAGAGTGTGCTCTGCGCCCCACGCACCAACTCCATACGGTCGGCCTGATCCATCCGCAGCGTGCCGAAGTCAAACGTCCCACCCGGCTCGTTGATGGTGACGCCATCCACGATCACCTTGTTGTACCGCGATTCTCCTCCGCGCACGAACAGTGAAGTCAGCCCGCCGCGCTGCCCGGCGTTGTTGATGATCGCGCCCGGTAGAAAACGGATCGCGTCACTTGCCGCCAGGGGCTGCATCGTCGTCAGTTGTCCCCCATTAAGTGAATCAACATCTGCCCCCGCGTCCTCACCTCGTACGGGCGTTCTCGTGCCGCTCACCACTACGGTCTCGGAAGCAGTCGCCAGCCTCAGGCTCACATTGATTTCCGTCTGCGAGGAGACCTCAATCGTCTCCGCCGCAAATCCCGGCGCCAGCACCTGAATCTGATAGGCCCCAGTGCCCGGCATGCGAAATGTCGCAACGCCTTCGGCGGAGGTATTCTGTGTATTCAGAATCCTGCCTTCACTCTGGCCGATGAGCGATACCTGTGCGCCGGCCACCGCCGCAGATTGTGGATCCACCACTTTGATTTTGAGATCGGTCGCCGACGCAGCCACAGAGAGAAAAAGAAACAATGCCAGAAGAACCCCAACAACGACGCGCATACCTTCCTCCTTTGCTCGCGAAAGAGGTTGAAGTAGACGGATCGCGCCGGTCTCCTGGCTTGCGAGTAAGGATGACCTTTCCATCCGTTCACGCCCCCGTCCTTCCCGGGATTTCTCCCAGTGGCCGATGGCAGTTTCCTCGCTTACAGTTGCGCGGCAGCGCGGGATTCTCACCCGCTTCCCTGACCTCACCGAGCGGTGAAGTCGCGCGTTCCGAAGAATTTACAAAGATCAAAACAACCGTCGTCGAAGAATCTAACGGCTGCCCACTCGGAAGTCAATCACACCTTGATTCGACAACGGGACCATCCAAAACAAAACAAACCGGGGATGGATGGAAAACCTGCAACACAAGTCGCGCAATGTGCGGCGCGACCCTCATCGCTTCCATCTTCCCACCACATACAACACAATCGAAAGCACCACGCTCACCAGCAGCGAAGTCGCTAAAGGAAAATAAAATGTCGTGTTCTTCCCGCGGTAGACGATATCTCCCGGTAGCCGCCCCAAAGGGAAGTTCGCCCTGCCCAGGCCGACCAGCACAAATCCCCCCACCACCAGTACCAGTCCCGCAATGATGAGAAACTTGCCCAGATCCGTCATTTTCATCAACCTAAAATGCCCAGGCTTAAGCCCTTTGAGACCCTGCAAAACCCTGCGTAGAGAAGAAAGGCCGTCTCTTCTTCTGCTCTTTCCCTGTAGCCTATTTCTCTACGGCTACCCTTGGCCGAATCCCCCGGAGGCCCGTACCAATGCGACTATTCCAGACCACTCAACAGTACTATTCTCGAAGTTTACCAGCGCTACTGCTCCTCGGGATGTTGAGCTGTCTGGCGGCCTACTCCCAGGATGTCCTTACCTACCACAACAACAATGCGCGCACGGGTGGCAACAATCAGGAGACCACGCTCACGCTGAGCAATGTGAATTCTGCCTCGTTCGGGAAGTTGTTCACCATCCAGGCGGATGGATACGTCGACGCCCAGCCGCTCTATCTTTCGGCTGTGTCCGTCTCCGGTGTTACCCACAATCTCCTGATCGTGGCGAGCGAGCACGGTACGGTCTACGCCTTTGATGCCGATACCGGCGTGAAGATTTGGAGTGTCTCCACCCTCAAATCCGGCGAGACCTCCTCAGACAGTCGCGGCTGCTCCCAAATCACCCCAGAAATTGGAGTCACTTCCACTCCTGTCATCTACCGGCCGAAGACCGGGTCTCCGACAATTTACGTAGTGGCAATGTCGAAAGACAGCTCCGGCAAGTATCACCAACGCCTGCACGCCCTTAACGCCACCAATGGTGCCGAACTCCACAACGGCCCCGTCGATATCTCCGCAAAATATCCCGGCACCGGCGACAACAGCGACGGTACAAACGTGATCTTCGATCCCGCGCAATACGTTGAGCGCTCCGGCCTGCTGCTGGTGAACAACACCGTCTATCTCGCCTGGGGCTCGCATTGCGATGCCCGCCCTTATACCGGATGGATCATGGCCTACAACGCCAACAGCCTGGCTCAGACCAGCGTCCTGAACGTAACCCCGAATTCCAATGAAGGCGCGATCTGGGGCGCCGGGGCAGGCATGACAGCCGATGGCGCCGGCGACATCTTCCTCCTCGACGCCAACGGAGTCTTCGACAGCACACTCAATTCCTCAGGCTTCCCTGTCGATGGCGATTACGGCAATGCCTTCCTTCGCATCTCCACCAAAAGCGGACTTGCCGTTGCCGACTATTTCGAGATGTTTAATCAAGCATCCGAAAACGGTTCTGATCTTGATCTCGGGTCCGGCGGAGCCCTGTTGCTGAATCAGAAGGACTCGGCTGGCAAGACTTGGCAGCTCGCTGTCGGCGCCGGCAAAGACAGCAACCTCTACGTGCTCGACCGGACCAAGATGGGTAAATTCAATTCGAGCACCAATAAGATTTATCAGGAACTCTCCGGCGTCCTGCCCGGAGGAATGTGGTCCATGCCTGCCTACTTCAACAACAACCTTTACTACGTTCCGACTGGTTCGTCGATTCTCCGATTCCAGTTCAGCAACGCAAAGCTGCGGTCGACGGTGGCGGCGAGATCTTCAAACTCCTTCCCGTATCCCGGCACTACGCCCAGCATCTCTGCGAATGCGGGCAAGAACGCCATCCTTTGGGCCGCGGAGCATAGCACGCCCGGCGTTCTTCACGCTTACAACGCCCAAACTCTCGTCGAGATCTACAACACCAACCAGGCCACCGGTAGCCGCGATCAATTCGGGACGGGCAACAAATTCAACACCGTCACCATCGCCCATGGCAAGGTCTACGTCGGCACCACAAGCGGCGTAGGAGTTTTTGGCCTGCTGAAATAGAAAGCTGACCCAAATAGTCTTCCAGCCACGACAGGCTCCGCGCCTGTCGTGCATTTTGTTCCGCCTCAAAATCAGGCAAGCTCTCACCGTGCTGTACAGCATCAACCGGATGGGGACCGCGGTTCGCGCCGTTTACTCTCCAGTTACGCCTACTTCGTCAGAATTCTGGGAGCTTTTATGAACCGACCGACTCGTCTACTACCCGCACCTATTCTCCTTGCGCTCTGCAGCCTCTTCCTTATGACAGCAGCCGGTTTCAGCGCAGACAAAGATAACCCCTCAGACATCGAAAAACGTATCGACAACTCCTCCAAGGTCCTTGACGAAATCATGGCCACGCCTGACAAAGGTATTCCCGACAAGATCATGAGCGACGCCAAGTGCATCGCCGTCATTCCTTCGATGGTGAAAGTCGCGGTTGGCTTCGGCGGCAGCCATGGGAAGGGGATCGCAACCTGCCGTCTCGACAATGGGCGCTGGAGCGCGGTGGCTCCCGTCACTATCACCGGCGGCAGCTGGGGATTGCAACTTGGAGGTGAAGCGGTCGACCTCGTCATGGTCATTATGAATGACGATGGCATGCACAACCTTCTATCCAGCAAATTCAAGATCGGAGCAGACGCCTCCGCCTCCGCTGGACCGGTTGGCCGCCACGCTGGCGCCGACACCGACTGGAAGATGAAGGCGCAGGTTTTGACCTACTCCCGCAGCCGCGGCCTTTTCGCCGGCATCGACCTGAATGGCGCGTCCCTGACGCAGGACAAGGATGAAACTCGACTCCTCTACGGAAAGTTCGTGCCCTTCGATCAGATTCTTGAGGGCAAAGTCCGACGCACCAGCACAAGCCAGCCATTCTTGACTGCGCTGTCGCGTTACACCGGCCCTGCCGGCGCCGAGGCCAAGCCCTCCGCCGCCCGCGAGTAAGTATCTTCCTTCGCTCTCGGTTGCCCCACCCTTCTCGCGTCCTTTGCGAGAGGGTGGGGTTTTGACTTTGATTTTTCGTCCGTCTCTGGATGTTGCGTACGGATTTGTTACGTCATTCCGAGCGTAGCCGTTCTTCAGCCGGAGCGAGAGCATGCCCTGAGCGTAGTCGAAGGGAATCTCGCGCGAGCTCAAACCGGCTCCCTCGTTGACTTGCCCCGCCATCCCGCCTACCATACCGCCACCGCATGATCGGCGAAACCATCTCGCATTACCGCATCATTGAAAAGCTTGGGGGCGGTGGCATGGGCGTTGTCTACAAGGCGGAAGACAGCCGCCTGCACCGCTTCGTGGCGCTCAAGTTCCTGCCTGAAGATGTCGCCCGCGATCCCCAGGTCCTCGCTCGCTTTCAGCGCGAAGCCCAAGCCGCATCCGCACTGAACCATCCGAACATCTGCACCATTTACGACATCGGCGACCACGACGGCAAAGCCTTCATCGCCATGGAATTTCTCGAGGGCGTTACCCTGAAGCACCGCATCGGCGATCGGCCGATGGAACTCGAAAGTCTGCTCGAGATCGGCATCGAAATCGCTGACGCCCTCGATGCCGCTCATTCCAAAGGAATCGTTCATCGCGACATCAAGCCCGCGAACCTCTTCGTCACCGAACGCGGCCACGCCAAGATCCTCGATTTCGGACTCGCCAAAACCCATCCGTCCGTTACCCCCGACGGCGCCACGATCGCCAGCGTGGACGATCCCCACCTGACCAGCCCCGGCAGCACGCTCGGCACTGTCGCATACATGTCTCCCGAGCAGGCCTTGGGCAAGGACCTCGACGCCCGCACCGACATCTTCTCCTTCGGCACCGTGCTCTATGAGATGGCCACCGGGCGCCTTCCCTTTCGCGGGGACACGACTGCCGCCACGTTCGACGCCATCCTCCATCAGGATCCGCCACCGCTTCAGCAACTCAACCCTGAGCTCCCCCCGGAACTCGGACGCATCATTCGCAAAGCGCTCGAACGCGATCGCGAGATCCGCTATCAAAGTGCCGCAGACATTCGTGCCGATCTCAAGGGCCTGAAGCGCGACAGCACCTCAGGAAAAGTTAGCGTCGCTGTTTCTGCGATCACGCCAGCCGCAAAGTCGAAGCGTCTCTGGCCGTGGGCAGTCGGCGCTGCCGCATTGCTCCTCCTGGCAGCCTCAGTCTGGTATCTGATCCCAGTCAGCCTCCCGAAGGTCACCGGCACTACGCAGATCACCCACGACGGCTTCCCGATGGGAAATATGTTGACCGATGGGGCGCGGATTTATGTCACCCAGTTTCGTCCGGAAAGGATTGTCGTTGCTCAGGTCTCCACCACGGGCGGAGATAGTTCCGAGATTTCCACTCCCATTAAGAGCGTGACGATCCACGATATTTCTGCCGACCATTCGCAACTCTTAGTTGGCACGATGGTTCCAACTGGCAGCCGCGAAACTCCGTTATGGGCTGTGCCTTTGCCCGCTGGCTCTCCTCGCCGCCTGGGCAACATTGTCTCCAGTAGCGCGAGTTGGTCGCGCGACGGCCGTCAGATGGTGTTCGTCAAAGGTTCGGACTTATATCTCGCGAACGCCGACGGAACCAGCGAGCGCCATCTCTTGTCGGCGACTTCTACAGTTTTCTTTCCCGTCTTTTCCCCCGACGGTAGCCGCATCCGCTTTACCCAGCAGGATCAGACCAACTCGCTCTCGTTGTGGGAGGTCCGCCCCGACGGGTCCAATCCGCATCAACTGCTCAAGGGATGGCACAATCCCCCCGCTGAATGCTGTGGCCGCTGGACCCAGGACGGACGGTACTATATTTTCGAAAGCGGCACCGGGCGGACCAGCGATCTCTTCGCTCTCGCCGAATCCACCTCAATCTTTCGTAAAGTTCCTTCGACCCCTACTCGACTCACCGCTGGTCCCCTGTTGTTCAACACAGTGCTGCCGGATCCAAGCGGCCACAAGTTATTCGTCGAGGGCACCCAGCAGCACGGCGAGCTCGTACGCTACGACGCTGCGAGCAAGCAGTTTCTTCCTTTCCTTGGAGGGATTTCCGCCACCGACGTAGCTTTCTCGCGCGATGGCAAGTGGGCCGCTTACATTGCGATTCCCGACCTGACCCTATGGCGTAGCCGCATCGATGGCAGCGACCGCTTGCAATTGACCTATCTTCCCGAGGCTGCGACTCTTCCGAGCTGGTCTCCGGACGGAAGCCAAATCGCGTATGTCTCCTTTCGCGTCGGGAAGCCCTCGAAGATCTTTCTGGTTTCCGCGCAAGGCGGCCAGCCCGAGGAACTGTTGCCTGAAAACGCAGGTGAAGTCGACGCCACCTGGTCTGCCGACGGCGCCCAACTTGCCTTCGGGCGTGTTTCTTCTAGGAATACCCAAACCATTGATATTCAGGTGGTGGACTTGAAGACCCGTCAGACTTCCACCTTTCCGGGTTCGAAAGGCTTGTTCTCTCCGCGCTGGTCTCCCGATGGCCGCTATCTGTCAGCTACGAGCGTCGAAGGCTCTCACAATCTCATGCTCTATGATTTTCACACTCGACAATGGTCGCCGTGGCTGGCCAACGCTGATAACGTGAATTATCCGTACTGGTCCGCCGACAGCCGGTACATGTATTACGACAACTTCGGCACGGACCATGCCAAATGTCACCGCATAAAGGTTGGAGACCACCAACCCGAGGATCTCTTCGACTTAACCAGCCTGCGCCGCTTCTTCGGCGTCTGGGGAGCCTGGAGCGGCCAGGCCCCCGATGATTCGCGCCTATTCCTCCGCGACCTCAGCACCCAGGACATCTACGCCCTCGACGTAGATCTCCCCTAACACTTTCCCGACCGTCAACCTGGAGGCGTCATCCCGAAAAGTCAGGATCCCACATCGTGAAGCGTCATCCCGAGCGTAGCCGTGTTTAAGGCGGTGCGAGGAACCCCGCGGGGGTCTCCTGATTCCGTGGAAGAGCGGCCCTTCAGGGCCGCGTAAAAGCATTCAAAAAGCGTCGGGCTTTCGCCCCTGAATTCTTTCTGAATCGGATCTGTTCTTTGCATTACAAAGTACTTGACAGCCGCCACCAGCCCCGCTATCCTCTCTCCATGTTCGACCCGCGGCCCCATCGCATCCGGCGCTTCCATCGCTCGGCTGAGAGTCCGGTCCGCCCCTCGCGCACCGCTCCTGAAGTCTTCGAAGATCTGCGCTTCATCCGCGACACCATGGAGCGCTCGGCCGCCTTCACCGCCGTCTCCGGTTGGGGACAGGTCCTGCTCGGCGTTACAGCTATCGCCACTGCTTATCTCGCGGCCATTCAGACTTCACCGTTCGCCTGGCTCCGCGTCTGGCTGGCGGAGAGCCTCCTCGCCGTCGCCATCGGATTATTTTCCTGTACGTGGAAAGCGAACCGCCGCGGCCTCCCGTTGTTCTCAGGGCCGGCGCGCAAAGTCATCCTCGGCCTTGCTCCGCCCCTTGTCGCCGGGGCCTTTTTGACATTTCTCTTGTTCCGCGCAGGAATGCAGTCCATCCTTCCCGCAACCTTTTTGTTGCTCTACGGCGCCGGCATCATGACCGGAGGCGCGTACTCGGTCCAGGCCGTCCCCATCATGGGACTCTGCTTCATGTTCCTCGGTGGCCTCGCCGTCCTCAGTCCGGCCGCTTGGGGCAACTGGTTCCTGGCCGCAGGCTTCGGCGGACTCCACATCCTCTTCGGACTCTTCATCGCCAGGAGGCACGGTGGCTAGACCTCTTCTATCTCACGGCAAGCACCCCAAGCGCGAGGCCGGGGTTCACGAAAACGTTCGTGAGAATGTTCGCGAAAAGAGTCGCGGAAAGCTCCGCGACAAACATTCCACTCAGTCTCATGAAGAAGTTCACGCCCGCGCCCACGAACTTCCCGAGCTCGATCGCCTGATTCACGAACGCATTCGTCTCGGCATCGTCAGCGCGCTCGCCACCAACGACTCCCTCAGCTTCAACGATCTCAAGCGTGTCCTCAAAACCACCGACGGCAACCTCAGCGTCCACGCCCGCAAGCTCGAAGAAGCGCAATACATTTCCTGCGTAAAGTTTTTCGAAGGCCGCGTCCCCCGCACCGAGTACCGCCTGACGGCGACCGGCCGCCGCGCCCTATCCGAATATCTCGATCAAATGGAGGAATGGATCCGCGTTACCCGCGAAGATCACTAGTTCCATGAAACTGGTAAGAGCGATGCCGAGAGTCTTAGGAGCAATCGCCGCGCTGTTGTTCGGTCCCTTGCTTGGCGTCGTGATCGCCTGTGTGATCGCCGAGTTGTCTCTTCCTCCGGACCCGAACTTTGTTAGCAATGGCGGACATGCATCGCCCGGCGATGGATTTCTCATAATCCCTTGCGTGTTCATGAGCCTCGTAATGTCTGTTCCCCTCTCCATATTGGCGGCAGGAGTGATTTTGTTCCGATCAAACACGGACGTCGATCTGCACTCGTCTTCAACTGCAGCGGATGGCTCGAGTCGATGAGGAGTGCAAAATTTTTTGCCCGCATGCTTTGCTACGCAAAGAACATTGCGGCTAAACACGCAGGGACGGACGCATTCGTCCGTCCCGTCGAGCGCAGCGAGACGAGGGGATAAGAATCCAAACTCCGAAAGCCGAAAGCCTGAAGCCGAGAGCCGCAGCATGACG
This sequence comes from uncultured Acidobacteriaceae bacterium, assembly GCA_963731405.1. Taxonomy (GTDB): domain Bacteria; phylum Acidobacteriota; class Terriglobia; order Terriglobales; family Acidobacteriaceae; genus Sulfotelmatobacter. The sequence goes on from CAVSVS010000015.1 coordinate 524,615, forward strand.
ATGACCGCTACCACCCAACCTGCCACTCCCTCCGCTCCCCGTTTCTGGGAGCCCCGCCGCCTCGTCTATAACGCAACCCTGACCGCGGTCGTCCTGCTATGGCTCATCTTCACCTGGCCCCACTTCCGCCCCGCCCTAACGCTCGGATCCCTCGAAGCCTTCATCGTCCTCGGTCTCGCCGCCAACTTTTGCTACTGCGCCGCATACGTCGCCGAATTCTTCACGCAGGCCCTGGTGCCCAACAAATCGTGGCGCTTCATTCGCCAAACACTTTTTGTCCTGGGCACGCTCTTCGCCCTTGTGCTCGAAAACTACTGGATCGCCGACGAAATCTATCCCTACGCTGACCATCCCCCGGCCAGTCTCTTTGGAGGAACAGACTCAATGTCCGCCGCCCACATCGCCACCAACATGAATTTCCCCGCCCCGCTCGCCATCCTCGGATTCCTCGCCGCCGTCGGCGGCCTCTTTCTCGCGGTCGCGTCGATCCTGATCTTCTGGTTCGCGCGCAAACCGAAATTCGCCCGCATCGCCGCCGTCGCCATCGGAGCTCTGGTGGTGGTCTACTTCGCTCTCCTCTTCGGATTCTCCGCCGGCAGCCGCGAAACCGTTCTCGCCCACGGCCAGGAAAAATACTTCTGCGAGATCGACTGTCACTTAGCCTATTCGGTCGTCGACGCCAAGCCGCAACCCGACGGACATCTCGTCATCACCCTGCGCACCCGCTTCGACGAAACCACCACGTCTCCCAACCGCCCCAAAGATGCGCCGCTCACTCCCTCTCCCCGCGAAGTCCGACTGGTTGACAGCACCGGCCACGAGTACGCTCCCGTAGCCACAACAGGCACCCCGCTCCTGACACCTCTGAAGCCCGCCGACTCCTACACCACGCAACTGGAATTCAACATCCCCAAAGAATCCTCCGGCCTGCGCCTCCTCATCAACACCACTCCCCAATGGCCCGACAAGCTCGTCATCGGCGACGAAAACAGCTGGCTCCACAAAAAAACCTACCTCTCCCTCTAAGGGGAAGTAGTCAGCGGTCAGGAGTCAGTAGTCAGCACGCAAGTCGGCGCCGCATTCCCTGACTACTGACTCCTGCCTACTGACTACTGGTTCGTGCCTACTGACTCCCACCCGCCACTCCAGCTACAATCCCGCTCATGAAACGCAGCATCCTTCTTCTTCTCTTAACTGGCGTCCTCTCCGCGCAATCCTCCTCCGACGTCGAAATCACCGCCGAGCCTCACCACCACCAGATCCTCGTCAACGATCAAGTCCGCGTCTTCAACGTCGATGTCCCCGCGCACTCCGAAACGCTAATGCACTCCCACCGTCACGACTACATCCTGGTCACGCTTCAGGGCGCCCAGATCGTCAACGCCGTCGAAGGCAAGACGCCCGTCTCCACCAACCTCCCCGATGGCGACGTCCGCTTCGTCTCCGCGCCGTTCTCCCACGTCCTCCGCAATCTTTCCCCGAAGCCTTTCCGCGACGTGAACATCGAACTCCTGCAAGACGCCAAGCTCCGCAGTTCTCCCACCAAATGGGACGAAGACCGCGGCCTCGACATCCTCCACGGAGGTACCAAAGAGATCCTGTTCGTCCGCGACAGCGTCCGTGTCTCCCTGCTCGAACTCCAGCCCGGAGGCATGATCCCCCTGCACCAACACGTCGGCCCGCACTTGGTCGTCGCCCTCACCGACTACGAACTACGCAGCGACATTCAAGGCAAACCGCCCAGCAAGTTCACGATGAAGCAGGGAGCAACCGACTGGGTCCCCGGCGGTTATTCCCACACCCTGATGAACTCCGGCCACACAGCCGCCAAATTCATAACCGTAGAATTTCACTAGGAAGAAAAGAGAAAACTAAAGTGGATGTGGGGACAAGCCGTCCCCTTCGGCAGGATCAGGGCAGGCCCCGGCTGCCCTTCGAGCGCAGCTCGAACGCTCTACTCGACACCCACAATCACCGGAAGTCCCGGCACACTCTCACCCGCAACCACAGCCGCGCGCCATTCCCCCAATCCCGCCAGCAACTGCCCCAACCGAATCTCCCCAAACTCCGCCGGACACCCCGCCAGATTCCTCCGCGCCCGTTCCATCAGCGAACAAGCTCCCACGACATTCCCGGTCGAATGATGATGCAGCGCCACCGCCGCCTGAATCAGTCCCTGCAAGAATCGCTTCTCCAGCCCATGCGACTCCCGCCACACATCCTCCCAAACCTCATGCGCGTCATAAAACTCCCGCGCATTGAAGTGTCGAATCCCTACCCGATACCGCTCCCCAAAAGTCATGCCCTGATTCTACGTTTAGATCGAATGAATGCACGTGAGAGCGACCCAGGTGTATGTGGCGCGGGCGCCCTCGCCCGCGACTGCCGACGAAAAGGGCAACACCAGGATGGAGGGGTTCCATAGGCAGGCAAACAGAAGCGCGCCGAGGAAATCCTTCCCCGGCGCGCACCACCAAAACTTCCTACAGCAACTTGACCGACGTCACCTTCAGCGTATCCCCCTGCAAGTCTCCGCTAACATCGACCCGCAGATGATCTTTCTTGTCCGACGCCTTCAGCGCCTCGGTGATCTTCTCATTCCCAGCCGCGTCGAATTTCAGAAACTGCTTGTCGGAAGTCACAATCCCGAAGCCGCTGCCCGCGCACTTCAAAGCGCAAGCCCGCGTATGCGCATCCGGATCGGCCGCCACTTTCTTCGAGCAGTTCACATCGACCACCGCGACATCTTTATAGGTTTCCGCCGCCGCAAACAATGGCAGAGCGTACATTCCTAACACCAGAACAAGGGAAGCAAGTTTTCGCATCACGATTCCTCCATTTGAGTTTGGTGCAACCATCCACAACCAAGTTGCCAGCTAGTTCGTTGCCCGCTTCTCCGCGCGCACTGTCGACAGTTGCGACAGTGCAAACGCCCCAAGAGCAATCTCAACATCCCGCATGGCCAGGTCGTAGAACATCCCAGTCGTCAGCAGGTTCACGGCAATGCCCAGCAGCCAGAGCATTACGATGTAGCTGCCAATCTTCGTCCACCGGCTCAGCACGATCAGCCCGGCAACAATCTCCACCACGCCCACCACGTGCATGAATGTCGTCGCGCTCACCGGCACCACCTTCGTCGCCAGCGGACTCAAATACATTCCCCAATCCGCCAACTTGTTGAAGAACTTGTCCAGCCCGGTGATGATCGGTCCCACACCCAGTCCGATCCTCAGCGCCCACCACGCCCAATCCAGTCGCTTGTCGAACCCAGTCATTTCGTCTCCCACACAAGAAGAGAGTCGTGGGCATGCAAATGGATACAAATTTCCCCGAAAATCTTCGCCAGGAAAATCTTCTGCCGATGTCGCGTGAAGCGCTGTAACCTTTTCGAAGGTGCCCGCTCTATACGGGAAGAGGCCCCCCATGGAGACGACGACTGCAATTCCCCAAGCCGCCGGGTCCGACCTCACCGACAACGAGGTCGTCGACCGCGTCAAAGCCGGAGACACCGCTCTCTATGAGATCCTCATGCGCCGCTACAACCAGCGTCTGTACCGCGTGGCCCGCGCCATCCTCCGCGACGACGCCGAGTCGGAAGACGTCACGCAAGACGCCTACGTCCGCGCCTACGAACACCTCGACCAGTTCGCCGGACGCTCCCTGTTTTCCACCTGGCTCACCCGCATCGCCGTTCACGAAGCCCTGGCCCGTCTCCGCCTGCGCACCCGCAATCCGCAACTCGACGACACCAACCCTGACGGAGACCCTGCCATGAACCTAGCCGCCCCTTCGCCCGGCCCGGAAGAGAACGTCTCCCGCTCCGAAACCAGCCAGCTTCTCGAAGAGGCCGTCCTCGGCCTCCCAGAGCAATACCGCATCGTGGTCACCCTCCGCGATATCGAGGAACTGAGCACCGCCGAAACCGCCGCCGCCTTAGACCTCACGGAAGAGAACGTGAAAGTCCGCCTGCACCGCGGACGCGCCCTTGCCCGCAACTGGCTCCTATCCCGCGTAGGCGCTGGCGCCAAGCAGGCCTTCCCCTTCATGGGAGCCCGCTGCGACCGCGTAGTCCGCCGCGTCTTCGAACGCCTCGCGAGTCTGAACTGAGACCCGCGTCCTGTGTGGGGACGGACGCATTCGTCCGTCCCTTCGCGCGGAGGGGACGTTACCAAGAATGTTCCCACAGGAACACTCGGACGGTTGCGGGAATTTCTCCAGATGAAATGTTGGTATAGCTGCAAGAAAACTGCCGAGGAGGGATATATCTGACGGCATTGAAGTTGGACAGAATTGCCGAGCTGTCGGCAGCGTTGGCAGGGCCTGTCCGGAGCTGTGGATTTCCCGTTTTGGGAAAGGCCAAGGGCGTTCAACCACAGAGGACACAGAGGGCGCGTAGGAATTATTGGGAAAGGGCACGAATTCAGTTTTTTACGACCAAACAGCAGCAATGTCCCGGCTCGGCCACCGAGGAAGAGTGTTGCCTGAGGGGGGAAGAGATCAGCCGCGGAGCGGCGCAAGAATGCAGCCCACGGCGCAAGCCGTGGGACGGCCGCCACCCCTTCGACCAAGCCCCGGAAGGGGCGACAGAAAAATGCCGTCGACAGGGTTGTGCGCTGCGTCGGAAATTTCCGGGCAATGTCCCTAGCGTTGCTGTTGACTAGATCTTCTTACGCCCCTCCGGGGCTTCTTCACGATTTCTTCATCACTACCCACGGCTCGCGCCGTGGGCTGCATTCTTTCGCCGCTTCGCGGCTTGTCTGCGCGGGCTCGGCTCTGCGGACGGTGATGATCGCCCCCCAAGCGCGAGAAACTAATCCCAGATATATCGCTCATCGTACGCAACGTTATTCTTCACAAGGAACGCGACAAACTCTTCCTGAAACGAATGCTTCCGATGATGATCTTCTTGTTCGGCAATATATTTCGTGACCGCCGTGACATTCGATTCGCTCACGCTGAAGACGCAGTATCCGGTTTGCCATGCGAATTTTGGATCCCACTTCTTGTGTACCCAGCGCGATGAATTCGCCTTCACGACGCGCACGATCTGCGCGGAAGATTGAGCGGGCCGAATCCGAAGCAGCATGTGCACGTGGTCTGCGGTCCCGTTGACGATCAGCGCCGTCCCATCCATTTCGCGGATGATCCCGCCGAGATACGCGAACAGATCGGCGCGGAAATCCGATTTGATCAGGGGTTGCCGGCCCTGTGTAGAGAAAATCATGTGAAGCAAAATATTGCCGGATGTGTGGGACATGTTTCTTTCGCCCCTCCGGGGCTTGGTGATCTTTCCTTCGCGCTACCCACGGCTTGCGCCGTGGGCTGCATTCTTCCGCCGCTTCGCGGCTGCATGGTTGCAGATGAAGGCGTCCGAGGCGAACTCGTTCGTGCCACGAGCAAGCCCGCCCGCTCCAGCTTCGATTGTGTGAAAGAAGTGGATTGGAAAGCGGTGACCGATGTCACAAATGCCGCGTTCGAATCCAAATCGGGAACAGAGATCGTCCCGCAGCCCGCGTGAGAGAGTCGCCGTAAAGGAGTATTGCGAAGCCGAGCTCTGAAGGAGCGAAAGAATGCAGCCCACGGCGCAAGCCGTGGGAAACCGACCTACATGCCGCGTAAGGTTTGGTCGAATTGCGCGGGCTTCCAGGCACCAAGCCAGTAAACTCACGCAATTTTCAAATTGCCGCTTGCAATTTTTCGGATTCATCTGGTATAAACAATTCACCGAGAGCAGATGTGTGGCAGCCGGTCGTAGTTTGTTTGAATCTCTCGTGTCCGCCCGGCATCTAAGATTTCAGAGAATGCAGAGTTCTCAATCGTCCCGGCCACGGGACTTGATTCGGAAACACCAGTAGGTTTCTGAAGGGTACCTTCAAAGCAAGGACCTCCAAGTTAGGATCTTTTCTCAATTTTCTGTCTTCCGCCTTGGCATGGCCTAAAAAGCCGTGCGCCGATGATTCGGTGCAGTGTTCGTCCAAAGCGGAAGGCCCATACCGTTGCGCGCTGTAGTGAGCCTTTTTAGCTCCCCGGTAGTCCAGATCCGATCAGCTTTCACATGTGGAAATCATGTGTAAATGCTGTGGGATGTGTAGGTTGACAGGGTTTCGCGCGGACGATATGGTTAAAAGGTTTCGAGGACAGCCGGATTCACTCTAGCAGTGAGTCCGTCTAGAACGAAGGCGCGCCGCTCAGGCGGAAGGCGATTCGATCTTTGACAACTCGGTTGAACGTGCCAGTCGTGAGAGAGCGGATTCGGGCATTAGTCCGAAACGATCTCACAAGATAGACCACTGTGCTTCTTAGCGGAGGCATGAAGTGGTCGCCAACACATCCCTTTCGAGCGGATGGAGTTGGCAGCCTACCTTCTACCCGTCGGTAGGCGAACTAGGTTTCAAACGAGAGTTTGATCCTGGCTCAGAATCAACGCTGGCGGCGTGCCTAACACATGCAAGTCGAACGAGAAAGTGGAGCAATCCATGAGTAAAGTGGCGACCGGGTGAGTAACACGTGACTAACCTACCTTTTAGTGGGGGATAACCTCGGGAAACCGAGGCTAATACCGCATAACATCGCAAGATCAAAGCAGCAATGCGCTGGAAGAGGGGGTCGCGGCTGATTAGCTAGTTGGCGGGGTAACGGCCCACCAAGGCGAAGATCGGTATCCGGCCTGAGAGGGCGCACGGACACACTGGAACTGAAACACGGTCCAGACTCCTACGGGAGGCAGCAGTGGGGAATTTTGCGCAATGGGGGAAACCCTGACGCAGCAACGCCGCGTGGAGGATGAAGCCCCTTGGGGCGTAAACTCCTTTCGACCAAGACGATAATGACGGTACTGGTGGAAGAAGCACCGGCTAACTCTGTGCCAGCAGCCGCGGTAATACAGAGGGTGCGAGCGTTGTTCGGAATTATTGGGCGTAAAGGGCGCGTAGGCGGTGCCACAAGTCACTTGTGAAATCCCCGGGCTTAACTCGGGGCCTGCAGGCGAAACTGTGGTGCTGGAGTATGGGAGAGGTGCGTGGAATTCCCGGTGTAGCGGTGAAATGCGTAGATATCGGGAGGAACACCTGTGGCGAAAGCGGCGCACTGGACCATAACTGACGCTGAGGCGCGAAAGCTAGGGGAGCAAACAGGATTAGATACCCTGGTAGTCCTAGCCCTAAACGATGATTGCTTGGTGTAGCAGGTACCCAATCCTGCTGTGCCGCAGCTAACGCGATAAGCAATCCGCCTGGGGAGTACGGTCGCAAGGCTGAAACTCAAAGGAATTGACGGGGGCCCGCACAAGCGGTGGAGCATGTGGTTCAATTCGACGCAACGCGAAGAACCTTACCTGGGCTCGAAGCGCAGTGGACCGGGGTAGAAATATCCCTTCCCCTTAAAAGGCTGCTGCGGAGGTGCTGCATGGCTGTCGTCAGCTCGTGTCGTGAGATGTTGGGTTAAGTCCCGCAACGAGCGCAACCCTTATCCCTAGTTGCCATCGGGTCAAGCCGGGCACTCTAGTGAAACTGCCTCGGATAACGAGGAGGAAGGTGGGGATGACGTCAAGTCCTCATGGCCTTTATGTCCAGGGCTACACACGTGCTACAATGGTCGGTACAAACCGTCGCAAACCCGTGAGGGGGAGCTAATCGGAAAAAGCCGGCCTCAGTTCGGATTGGAGTCTGCAACTCGACTCCATGAAGCTGGAATCGCTAGTAATCGCGGATCAGAACGCCGCGGTGAATACGTTCCCGGGCCTTGTACACACCGCCCGTCACATCACGAAAGTGGGCCGTACTAGAAGCTGGTGTGCTAACCGCAAGGAGGCAGCCATCCAAGGTACAGCTCATGATTGGGGTGAAGTCGTAACAAGGTAGCCGTAGGAGAACCTGCGGCTGGATCACCTCCTTTCTAAGAGAGAACGTCATGGCACTTACGCGACTTCGTCTTGGGACTTCGGTCTTCGAGACAATGAAGTTTAAACACGCGTAGGATGTTGCCATGTACCCTGTCCTTCCTCACATAACCTGGGAGGAGAGACGGGAGCCTCGTTTCGGACCTCTCTTTCTCGATTCACGTTTCCATGATGGTCAGCTCCGGCTTAGCTGGAGCGCACGTTCAACCTTGTCCTCGAATAAAATTCGAGCTTTTGGCTATTAGCTCTTGGCTTTTGGCTGAACCGAACCTAGGTTTGGCTAAGAGCTAACGGCTGAAAGCTAAGAGCCTTGCTGCAACGGGCTCAGGGAGTACAATCGGGAAACCGGGCCTGTAGCTCAGGTGGCTAGAGCGCACCCCTGATAAGGGTGAGGTCGATAGTTCAAGTCTATCCAGGCCCACCAGAATCAGCCTTTAGCTATTAGCTCTTGGCCTTTAGTTTAAACCGATCCGGTTTGGCTAAGAGCTAACGGTTAAGAGCTAATAGCTGCGGTTGGGGCTGTAGCTCAGCTGGGAGAGCGCCTGGTTTGCAACCAGGAGGCCACCGGTTCGATCCCGGTCAGCTCCACCAAATCAACCGAGAGCGACCGAGTGAAGGATTCAATCCGATGTTGGGCGTCAAGTGATTGGCGTCGAACATTGGGTTGGAGGAGTTCTGGAGTTTGCACGACTCTGGGGCTAGTAAGACCCATACCCGCCGAGTGCGGGGTGAGTGAGAGGTTGTTAATCTTGGTTTCTAGCTAACAGCTAGAGGCTAAGAGCTAACAGCTTCTTCACGAGGACGATATTTGACAACTGAATAGATTGGGCAAATTACAAGGCGTTGTAAATTTTTATGAGTGCCTGAAATTAGCCTGCTGGGGCGCGGAAACCTTAATAGGAGTTTGGCGCGCGATGAGCAGGCAAACTAGGCCCATGAGATTTTCACGGCGTGTGGTGGTTCAAGCCAGAAATCAAACAGCAGGTCCCTCGACTGCGCATGGATTTCGCTAATCGCGAAATCAATGCTCCGCTCGGGATGACAGGTTGGATGAGATTGAAGCGGGAGCTGCCGTGTGTCGAGTTAATTTTATGGTCAAGCTACTAAGGGCGCATGGTGGATGCCTTGGCAGAAGCAGGCGAAGAAGGACGTGGCAAGCTGCGATAAGCCTCGGGGAGCCGCAAGCAGGCTTTGATCCGGGGATTTCCGAATGGGGAAACCCACGGGGGCAAACCCCCCGTACGGCGTGATGAATCCATAGTCACGCACGAGCGAACCCTGGGAAGTGAACCATCTCAGTACCAGGAGGAAAAGAAAGAAACCTCGATTCCGAGAGTAGTGGCGAGCGAAATCGGAACAGCCTAAACCGGTAAGACCTTCGGGTTCTACCGGGGTTGTAGGGTCGACAACAGTAGAGTTACCAATCTGGTCGTTAACCGAAGCCCTCTGGAAAGAGGGGCCATAGAGTGTGATAGCCACGTAGGTGAAAACGAACCAGACTCGAAGTCGATACCTGAGTACCGCGGAGCACGAGAAACTTTGCGGGAAGCTACGGAGACCATTCCGTAAGGCTAAATACTAGCTTCTGACCGATAGTGAACCAGTACCGTGAGGGAAAGGCGAAAAGAACCGCTGTGAGCGGAGTGAAATAGTACCTGAAACCGTGTGCCTACAAACGGTGGGAGGACAATGCGGCGCAAGCCGAAAGTCTGACCGCGTGCCTATTGCATAATGAGCCGGCTAGTTATTCTTGTCAGCAAGGTTAAGCGAAAGCGAGCCGTAGCGAAAGCGAGTCCGAATAGGGCGATCCAGTTGGCAGGAATAGACGCGAAGCGGGATGATCTACCCTTGGCCAGGCTGAAAGTGGGGTAACACCCACTGGAGGGCCGAACGGGTGTTTGTTGAAAAAAGCTCCGATGAGCTGAGGGTAGGGGTGAAAGGCTAATCAAATTCCGTGATAGCTCGTTCTCTCCGAAATAGCTTTAGGGCTAGCCTCGGATGATTTGTCGTGGTGGTAGAGAACTGAATGGACTATGGGGCTTTCCAGCTTACAGAATCCAATCAAACTTCGAATGCCATAGAACAACCAATCCGGGAGTCAGACGGCGGGGGCTAAGCTTCGTCGTCGAGAGGAAAACAGTCCAGATCGCCTGCTAAGGTCCCAAAATACAAGCTAAGTGGGAAAGGAAGTCGGAACGCCCAGACAGCCAGGAGGTTGGCTTAGAAGCAGCCATCCTTTAAAGAAAGCGTAATAGCTCACTGGTCAAGCGGTCCGGTGCCGACAATTTAACGGGGCTTAAGCTTGTTACCGAAGCAGCGAATGCATGGTGTAACAGCCATGCGTGGTAGGAGAGCATTCCCAACAGTTTGAAGCCAGACTGAGAAGACTGGTGGACGGTTGAGAAGAGACCCTGCCGGCATAAGTAGCGATAACGGAGGTGGGAACCCTCCGCGCCGAAAGTCTAAGGTTTCCTGAGAAAGGTTAATCCGCTCAGGGTCAGGCGGTCCCTAAGGCGAGGCCGAAAGGCGTAGCCGATGGACATCCGGTTAATATTCCGGACCTCCCTTGTTTCGTTATCACGATGGGGTGACGCAGTAGGATAAGCAGGCCGTTCTATGGCTATAACGGTCGATGCGTGTAAGGTGTTTCTCGTAGGAAAATCCGCGAGGAAGTTATCACTGAGACGCAAAGCAGTACTCCGTATGGAGGAAAGCTGCCGATTCCACACTGCCAAGAAAAACCTCTAAGGAGAAAATAAGGGAACCGTACCTCAAACCGACACAGGTAGACGAGGAGAATATCCAAAGGCGCTCGTGAGAACAGTTGGTAAGGAACTCGGCAATATAACCCCGTAACTTCGGGAGAAGGGGTGCCCCGGTAGAGTTCATAGCTCGAGGGGGCCGCAGCGAAATGCGCACTGCGACTGTTTAACAAAAACACAGGTCTCTGCAAAGTCGAAAACGACGTATAGGGGCTGACGCCTGCCCGGTGCTGGAAGGTTAAAGGGAGAGGTCAACCGCAAGGTGAAGCTTCGAACTGAAGCCCCAGTGAACGGCGGCCGTAACTATAACGGTCCTAAGGTTAGTATTCGCTAGCCTTAGTAAAATCTGGCTATATGCTGGAAGGTCTGAGTATCCCACGCTACGCGAAAGCAATTTTCGCGTGACAATGCGCTGGGTGCAGATAATCAGCAGGAAAGGCCAGTAGGCAGAAACAGATCTGGCGCGCAAAGCGCGAGGTTTGTGGAAGGGCACGACTTTTCAGTCGTGCCGTAAAGGCGGCAAGAATCTCGCGGGCTTTAGCCCCTGGGGTTGTGCCTCCGGATCCTGCTGGAATCCTCAGAGACTATATGCCAGATTCCAACCGAAGAGTTTGGTTGGAAAAGATATAGTCCGAACTGCATGGCGACATGCAGAGGGTGGCAGAAATGTCCACTTCCCTTCGCAAGGTCATCGATAAAGTTCAAGGAGAGCGACCCTCAGCGGCTAAAGCCGAATCCGAGGGCGGCTTCTAACGGCACGACTGAAGTCGTGCCCTTCCCCAAACCACTTGATGACGAGTGAAGGCGTAACAGAGTTGAGCGAAATTCCTTGTCGGGTAAGTTCCGACCTGCACGAATGGCGTAACGAAAGTGCGACTGTCTTGCCGACTGACACGGCGAACTTGTAGTGCCGGTGAAGATGCCGGTTGCCCGCAACTAGACGGAAAGACCCCGTGCACCTTTACTATACCTTTACCATGAACTATGGCCCTTGCTGCGCAGGATAGGTGGGAGGCTTTGATTCCAGGCTCTCGGGCTTGGAGGAGCCAACGGTGAGATACCACCCTGCGAGATCTGTGGTTCTAACTTACTCCCGTGATCCGGGAGAGGGACATGGTAAGGCGGGTAGTTTGACTGGGGCGGTCGCCTCCTAAACGGTAACGGAGGCGCGCGAAGCTACGCTCAGGCTGTTTGGAAATCAGCCGACGAGTGCAAAAGCATAAGCGTGGTTGACTGCGAGTCCTACAAGACGAGCAGGTACGAAAGTAGGCTTTAGTGATCCGGTGGTTCTGCATGGAAGGGCCATCGCTCAACGGATAAAAGGTACGCCGGGGATAACAGGCTGATCGGAGCCAAGAGTTCATATCGACGCTCCGGTTTGGCACCTCGATGTCGGCTCATCGCATCCTGGAGCTGTAGAAGGTTCCAAGGGTTAGGCTGTTCGCCTATTAAAGCGGTACGTGAGCTGGGTTCAGAACGTCGCGAGACAGTTCGGTCCCTATCTGTTGTGGGCGCAGGAGATTTGAGAGGACCTGTCCTTAGTACGAGAGGACCGGGATGGACGAACCTCTTGTGTTCGAGCTGTCATGCCAATGGCACCGCTCGGTAGCGAAGTTCGGTTGTGATAACCGCTGAATGCATATAAGCGGGAAGCACTCCTCAAGATGAGATCTCCCAACCCGTAAGGGATAAGAAGGGCCCAGGAAGACTACCTGGTTGATAGGCTGGAGGTGGAAGCGCAGTGATGCGTGTAGCTTACCAGTACTAATCGCCCGTTCGGCTTGACCATAAAATTTACTCGGTGCAGAAGAAGCTCTTAGCTGTTAGCTCCTAGCTGTTAGCTAGAACCTGAGCAATACCAAGGAGCGCGACAAGAGCTTCGCGCCGACGCTTTTCAAAAGAAAGCAAAGCCGATGTAATACACGTAACTGAAATCGGAACAAAGCAAGAAGAAAGTAAGTTACACCCAATCTATTCAGCTGTGAGGTATCGAACCTCACGATCTTTGAAATTCTGCTCTTAGCTTTTGGCTCTTAGCTCTTAGCCCAATCCCTTGGGTTCAGGCTTGAGTCTGGAAGCTGAGAGACTAAGTTTGCAGCGAACGATTCTGCCAAGGCCGCGATGATGTTTGCGCCAGCAGAATCAAGCTAAAAGCCAAGAGCTAATAGCTAGAAGCTGCTTCGAGTTGTCGGTGATCTTACCGCGGGGGATCCACCCGTTCCCATCCCGAACACGGAAGTTAAGCCCCGCTGGGCCGATTGTACTGCACGCGAAAGTGTGTGGGAGAGTAGGTAGTTGCCGGCATTAATAAAGGCTATCAACAGAAATGTTGGTAGCCTTTTCCTTTGCGTTGTATTTCCTAGATACCTGTGAAACGAAAACGCCAGTCGATAATCGCGACCGGAACTAGGAGGGCTACTGCGAGGAGCGCCTGTCTGCGCATTTGGAAGTGCAGAAGGTCACGTACGAAATATGCAGCCGCTAACAGAAGCAGTGGCGTAGACGTAGTCCAAATCAGCACAGCTCCCCACCAGGGTGAAACGCCGCTGTAGCCTAGAAATAGAGCGATCGCGCAGACTCCAGCGTTGAGCCCCGACAACACGAGCGAGCCCGCTACATTCGATGTTCGTCTCACAACGCCAATTATCGCCGTTGGCGTTGTGTTGGCAAGGTTACCTTGGAGGCGTGGTGGCTACTTGGAGATCCTTCGCGAAGAACGCTCAGGATTTCGGCAGAAGGCTCCCGGTCGCCCAAGAGCGGCTCCCTCACGCCTTCTAATCGCCTCAAGTTAAGCCTCAGTGATCACTTCAAAAGCGGCCAACGGTGATCACTTCAAAACCGGCCAACGATAGGCACCCGGGAGCAACCTCAATGTTCTACCCTGCCCGCTGTTGTTCAGGCAAGTCTAATTAAAGGTTAAAAAGGCTGGCCACCTTGGCTTTGACGCGTTCCCAGAAGTCTATCGTTTGACTAGAGGATGCCGACGCTCTTGGGTTTCGCTCGATGTGTTGAACATGCTTGAATCCCGGAGGAATTTCGAATAGCCCGGGATCGAGCGACCCTAGCTCAAGCTGTGTCACTACCGTTTGACTCTTTGAATCTGTCTGCTTATTGGTTCCGTCCGGCAGCGTGTACGTGCCTTTCGAAACCATGACCAGCTGCACAGCGAATCCTGTTTCTGATTCCCCGATATCGACAAATTCGGGTTTTTCGGCTGGCTGTTTCCCTGCGACCACATAACCGTGGGCTCGTTTCCCCTTACTCAACTTCCGGTCGCACGAAACTTGAGGGTCGAGATCGATATACCATCCGTCCGTCACCGTTTCTTGTGGTTCGGAGTGGGAGCCGTCAAGCGGAATCTGCTTTCTTGTGATAATGACGTGTCTTGCAATGTGTCCAAAAAACTCTTTCCGCTCGCCGGTATCCACCGTAGTTGTTTCGATTCGCAGTGTCGGTTCTCTAGACGGAGACATGTCTGGCTTGCCCAATCCACGCGCCTCGATCTCTGCTTGAGTCAGTGGTTTCGGAGGATAAGGTGCTGAGACGTATTCGGCAGCATCAAGGTTCAACTCAAAAACTTGGCCCAAGTCACACCGCGTAATGGCAGCGAGCCGCGGCCCGGATAACCATCGTTGTGAGCCATCTGCTTTTCGCTGCCCCTCGTAATTCCGGAACTCCATCCGCTTCCGATCTCCCTGCACGTAGATAGTCTTCTCACTTGGATTTCCAGCAAAAACACGACGGATCGTCATCTTGATCCCGGTGTTTTGCGAGGCTTGCAGCAGAGGGACACCGACAAGAAGTAAACAAAGGGACGATAAATGCACGGCGTCGCCTCCAGCATCACGCTTTACAACTCAGCATTACGCTAGCTCTGACGTTAGTCGGAGTCAAGAGTTCCGCTCCCGATGCAGAACAAGTAAGCGCTTTAATGTTCCGGTGCGTCCATTTTGGTTCTCCAGCTTCGGGGACCGCACTTGAGCACATGGCCGTGGTGCAGCAAACGGTCGAGCATGGCGCTCACGGCGGCTGCGTCGCCCAGCAGTTTGCCCCAGTCTTCCACCGGACGGTTCGAGGTCAGCATGGTGCTGGCCCGCTCGTAGCGGCGCATGATGATCTCCAGCAGTTCTTCGGCAGCGGTGAGCGGCAGCTTGCGCATGCCCAGATCGTCGAGGATGAGCAGGGGCACGGTGACCAGGAACTCCATGTGTTCTTTGCGGGTGCCGTCGAGCGTGGCTTCGGCGAGATCATCGAGCAAGGCGTGGGTCTCGCGATAGAGCGGCGCAGGCCTCATCGACCGCCGCAGTGCCGTACTTCTTGGCCAATGAGAGAACACCCAGGATGCGGCGCACTCCGACTTCGCCTTGCTGCCGGTGGATGGCATCGCAGAGCGCACCGATGTGCGCTCCGGCGCGACCGGTTCGCGGGTGCCCCATCCTTGCGTTCTTTGCAAGGGTGGGACGACTCTGCCTCAGACGACAATCACTTCGTAGGAGTGTGGACCTTCGGGGCGGGCGCCCCGCGTAGCAGGCCTTCGGTGCTCAGGTCTTCGTCAAGGTCGGGCCAGTGGATACCGTAACCTCCACCCGCAATTTTCCAGTTCTTGCGTTGCGCGGGTGTGGCGTTGAGCAGGCGCGGATACCAGACCAGAGGCACGGAAATAACGCGGCCATCGCGAAGTGACACGCTCAGGGCGTCATCGTTGAACATGACGTCGAGGACTCGCTCATCCGCTGTGATCGCCGAAGAACCCATTCCACGCCTCCAGAAACAATGTCCTCTGATCGGACACTATCGATTGTATCTCGCGCAGTTCATGCGCGCGAAATCCAAAGTTTGCCGCTAGTTGTACGGGATTGATCCAGAACTTGGCCGACGAATCGTCGCGATCTACATGAATATGAGGCGGTTCGTTCGGTTCGTGACTGTAGAAGTAAAAGCGGTACGGACCCGAACGGAGCACCGTCGGCATGGCGCGATTGTAACAAAGCCCCCGCTGGTTGTACTGCACGCGAAAGTGTGTGGGAGAGTAGGTAGTTGCCGGCATTAATAAAGGACACATTCAGAAATGATTGTGGCCTTTTCCTTTGGTAACTAAGTTCGCGGACCGAAGGGTCGTACAATCCAACCGTGCCCGGTCGATTTCGAAAACCTGTCAAGCCCAGCGAGTCAATTATTGGCTTTGCGGTCGTCCTCGCTATCGGTCTTACCTTCGAATTTCGCTCGCGGCGTTTGGCTGAACAGTTCGAATGGGCGTCACATCAGTTCTGTTGCTTTACCCCTCTACTGGTTGATGTGGAATCTGCTTCCGTTGATACTCTTCGTGATCGGCAGGCTCTTGCGGAGGCAAGGTAGACGAATCGATGCAAGAGATCCTTCGCGGGCTGCCCAAGTTCCGTGACGAAAGGTAGGGCGGCCTCGCTCCTGCTTTTCGACCAACCCTAATTTCTTCTTGCTCAAATCAGATTCTGGAACGCAAGATCCCAGCGATCACACGCGGACTGCGGTGGCCGTGCAGCACGGCGATTACTGCGAGGGGTTTCTCGTTCGGCGCGTAGGCGATCACGTACTCTCCGATGGACTGAAAGCGCAACGGCTCCGCGGTGAGGTCGGGACGGGCATGGCCGATGAAAGGAAACGGCACGAGGGACTGAATCGCTTCGTAGATCTCTTCCCGAATCCGGTCCGTTGCGTCCAGATTGTCAGCGGCGATGTATTCCCAGATTTCGTCAAGATCCGCGACGGCTTGCGGGTGGAGAACAAATTCGTTCATGAACCGGCGCGACGTTCTTTGCTCTTTTGTCGCAGTTTGGCGAAGGCCTCTTCTCCGTCGACGGGCGTCACGCGGCCGCTCTTGAGATCGTCATAGCGGCTATCCAGCATCGCGCGCACTTGGGACAGTTCCTGCAGGTAGCCTGCCATTGCGTCCTCGATCAAGTCGCTGGGCTGGCGCCCGCTCTTGCTGGCTAGCTCTTGCAGCCGTGTTTCAGTTTCTGGACGAAAGTTCACTTCCATGGGAGTCAGTCTAGAACGGTTGATGGGGTGTGTCAAAGGGCCAGCCTTGCTACCAAGCGTAGGGAACAACGGTTACTTCCGGCATCATCGTGCCCTCCCCTCGAAAATCGCGAAGGGTGGGGCAGCCATTTACCGATCTTCGTCGGAGCGGCCTTTTGCGCTTACGGTCGGCCGTTCAGGGTTGCTACTGCGGGACGTAGCTCTCGATCTCTACCGTAATTCCTTCCACTCTCTTTCCGAACCAACACGACCCTTACTTCTTCGCCGTTCCTAGGTTTCCTCACCCGATGGTGCGCGACCGTAGATCTTGCTCTCCACCCTGTGAAGGAGGCTCCTAGAATGCGGGTGGATTTTGCGTGAGATCATTCGAGCCACTTGCGCATCCTCAGCAATGCCTTCTAGGAGACTGGAAATCAGGACCTCGTTAATTAATGGGTCCTTGCTTTCCGCAAGCTCGTCGATAAACGGAATGACGGATTGAATGAATCCAGGATCGCCTGATCTCTCAATCACTACCTTGGCAAAGGAGTCATAGACGATGGACGGTAGCTCAAAACAATATTCATCCGGACAGACGAGGTTACGCATTCGCGGGGAACCTATTCAACAGTAAACAAACCACCTCACGCGGCGTCATCGTGCGCATCAGAATAAAATCGCCTTCCCTATCCTTGTCCGAACTCATGCGAAATTCGTAACTCCTCTCAAGTAGCGGGCTGCCCCATCTTTCGCGGCCTTTTGTGCTTCCGGTCGGCCGTTCACGGTTGCCACTGCGGGGCGTAGCTCTCGATCTCTACCGTAACTCCTCCCGCTCTCCTGCCGAACCATTTAACGATCAGATCCGGCGACTCCGTCGATCCCAATTCATTGGATAACTTGTAGACGAGGGTCACTTCGTCCTTGACTCGGCAAGCACAACTCGGAGGCCAAAACTTCCAGCTTTGGAGATTCTCGATCGCCGCCTCCCGCAGGAGTTTGTGGCCAGAGGTTGCCTCGACATCGGCTGTCTCTCCCTTCTCGTTAACCGTGAAGTGCAGAGTTACTTTGCCTTCAGTACGAGCCTGGCGAGCCAAGGGCGGGTAGAAGGGCATCGCTGCGGACTTGAAATGCGGCTCCGTGTCGGCTGCGAACAAGCTGACGCTTAACAAAAGAAGGAGTGGTATCGATATCCGCTTCATCGCAGTCTCTCCACGCTCATCGGGGATTGTAATGCCCAGGGTTCCTTTGGCCAGATCCTTCGCATCGAGGCGGGTGGGACTTTGACTTCCACTGCCAGCTCACTAAGTCACCCTGCTCTTCTCAGGCTGAGACGGGCCACCGCGCATTAGGGATTTCCCTAGTTGTGCAGGAACGGGGTCAAGCCTAGTCTTTTCAGGCTGGTGCTGTCCGCGTCCCGCATTTCTTTTAGCTGAGGCTGCTTCTGCCTCTCACGCAGGAGGCTCGATGAAAACAAAAACCGCAGCCCTGGTATTGGTACTGGGTTTTGCCGGATCGGTATGCCTTGCCAAGGACGCGAATCTAGGCACTTGGAAGCTGAACGAATCCAACTCCAGATGGAGTCCGGGAGCGCCGAAGAACCAGACGGTGGTCTGCAAGGCAGCGGGACACGACATTAAGGTCACGGTTGACGGTACGGACGCCGACGGAAAACCGATCCACAATGAATGGAGCGGCAAGTTTGATGGCAATGACTATCCGGTGACAGGCGATGCCACTTCAGACACACGGGCGTACAAGAAGATTGACAATGCTTCCAACTGCGACAAGCTGAACTTCTGCAGCCTCGAACTAACCGCCAAGAAGGATGGAAAGGTTACGATGAGCGGGCACATTGTCGTTTCTCCCGACGGCAAGAGTCGCACAGCCACGGTAAGTGGGACCGATCCGAATGGCAACAAGGTTGAAACTACTGTGACGTACGACAAGCAGTAGGCGAGTGGCCGAGCCCTCCGCCGTTCGCCAGTAACCATCACGGCCGAAGTTTGGCGAAGGAGGCTGCCCCAGGCTTCGCGCATTTCGAAGCCTGGGAAACCACGAACGCCGACAAGCGAGGAGGCGTTCCAAATTCATCCCCTTTTCCACGTCGCCATGTGACATCTAAACGTGCCGGGAAGCGTACGTCGTTGCCGAGCGAGTTTCGCCGCGTCGGCGCGCGAACACGCTTCGCTAGCTGACCCGGCGCTTACGCGTGGACTGCGATATTTCGCACCTTCGGAGCTCGCGGGGGCAGGTCTGCGCCCGTGTGATTACCAGTCGATCCGCTTGGTTCCGGCCACTAAATCGAAATGGCGATCGCGGCTCAAGAGGGGAAGAGAATGCTGCCGGCACAGTGCGGCAATCCAGATATCATTGGTTGGAATCGGCTTACCCTTGCGCTTTAGTTCGAGAGTGATTTCCGCATAATAATGCGTCGTCGACTCCTGAACGTCCAACACCATGCAGTCATGGAGCAGTCCCGCCAGCCAGTTTTCATAGCTGGCCCGATTGCGCGATTGGGCGATGCCATGGCGATACTCGCCGAGCACAATCACGGGGAGCACAATCTGTTCGGCGCGTGCGAGAACGGCCACCGCTCCGGGGTCATCATCCCCCGCGGCAGACAAGGCGTCGGTATCAAGGATCACTGCCAGACTTCCCGATCGATCTGCTCGAACGCTTCTTCCACCCGCTTTTCGATTTGCTTTCTCTCCTTATGCAGGTGTTTGAGTTTTCCCAGATGTTTCATCCAGGGCTTTTCCTCGGACGTAGTTTTCAATTTCTCCTGGACCGCCTCGGTGACGAGCTGGCGCAGTGGAATACCGCGTTGAGCGGCAGCCGACTTGGCGCGGCGGAACAGGAAATCGGGAATCTCGAGGGTCGTCTTCATCGTCCCATATTACCATATTTATGGGGAGGAGCGTGAAGCTCCCCGCTTCCCTCTCGAACACGGAAGTTACGCCCTTTGTTGCGGCTTGGAGTCGCGGGCACCTCTGCTAGACTGTTCGCGACAGGAGAAGAATGCGGGATGAAGATCGCGGAAGGGTTGGCACTGCGGGCGGATCTGCAAAAGCGTTTGGAGCAGTTGAAGCAGAGACTGGTGAAGAACGCGCGCATTCAGGAGGGTGACAAGCCGGAAGAGGATCCGATTGAACTGCAAGCCGAACTGGAAAAATCGGCGCAAGATTTGACTCTGCTGATCCAGCGCATCAACCGCACCAACGCTGCATCACGATTCGGAGACCGAACGCTTGCTGACGCGCTCGCCGAACGGGACGTGCTGAAGATCCGCTACAACGCATACCGCGAACTTGCGATTGCAGCGTCGACCACTCAAGGTCGCACGACGCGCTCCGAAGTAAAGTTCATCAGCACGGTAAGTGTGGCGGCGACTCAGCGGAAGGCGGACGATCTCGCGAAGCAGTATCGGGAACTCGACACGAGGATTCAGGAGGCGGATTGGCTGACGACGTTGCTGGATTAGCAGTGGACTGGGGCGAGTAGGTAGTTGCCGCAACGAGAAGTGAGCACAACCCTCCGGCGGGGCAATGCCGATCTGGCAGTGCGAGGGCAGCACTAGACGGTTCGATTCCGTCCCGTACAGCGTATGCCTAGCACGGCGTACAAACGCACGGCGCAATGTAACCGTGTACTACCATGTGCTGATCTCGGAGCGGCGGCGAGGGTGGGAAAGGGGCACTCGTCCTGGTACTCACGGTGGAGAAGGCGGGTGGGGATTATTCCATGCGAACGTGTGTGGGAGAGTAAGTTGTTGCGGTCATAAATAAACGCCAGTCTGAGAAATCAGATTGGCCTTTTTCTTTTTGGCGCGACGATTCCTACGGATTGGGCGGAGCGCTCAATAGTTCGCAATGGTCGACGCACTTTACCGTATTGGCCTCGACAGTGGCTTTCTTGTGGCCGGAAAAATCGATGTCGGGGAGGATCAGCAGGGTCTGCGTGCCGTCGGCGACGTTGAACGTGCAATTGAAACTCATCGACTGGACGCCGCGTTCCTTGCAGCCGGTTTGATCGAGCGCGGCGGTGAGGGTGACGGTCTTGTCGTAGACCTGGTCCGCAAGATGCGATGGCAGCAGAGCGACTGTCAGGGGGATCGGCGACTTGATCTTCACGCTGAGTTCCTGGCCGTCGTGGTCGGGAGTCATGAGGCTGTAGACCTTGGGTGCCGCCGTGATCTGATATTTTTCGTCGAGGATGCGGCGCCAGTAGAACTCCGGCTGGACGCAATTGTAGTACTGGATGTGAAGATCGTTGGGCGAAATGAATTGCCGCACTCCGGGTCCGAGGATGGCGCCAATGGTGCTGACGACGGGCTTCTCGGGCCTGCGCTCATCGTGAAAGGTGATAATCATCGGGCGTTCGGAGGGAAGATGACACTCGTAAATCGTGCTGGTGACATGCTCCTTCACGCAGAGGAAGCTGAAGTTCGCAGGCGCTCCGGGTTGCATGGCGGCGTTCCATTCGTCGGCCCAGGTCATCGCCACGGTGACCGGGTATCTGGAGTCGATCTGTACATGCATGTCTCCGCCACCGACAGCGGGACTGTAGACGCGGCCGGCGTGGAGGCTGGCGGGCTCTAAAGGGATCGTCTCGCTGTTGGCAGCACTCCAGTAAACGCGATTTTGGGCATACGAATTCGCGGCGAAGGCGCAGAACAGCAGTGCGGCGAGAAAGCAAAAGTTCCTCATACTAGAAGTATTTGCTGGGTCCATGCGCGGACCCTAGCGAATTCGCGATGGAGGAATTACGAAGGTACCAGGGGCGGCCAGGGCCTTGCCGTCCTTCAAGATCCCTCAAGGTTAGACCCGCCGGCATACATCGGTGTGTGCTAGCATAATTACTGACAAGGAAAGCCGCCGTTGAGAGAAATCTCGACGGCCGTTTGATTTTTGCCAGTTAAGGTTCAAACGTTTCAGAGCTTCATGGCTTCACGGTGAACCTTCCCGACCGTTGAAATCTCGTGAACTAGAAATTTGTAATTTGCAGAGTTACAAAATCAAAATCACCCGCGGGCCTCATTCCTGGCGCGCGGGTTTTCTTTTGGAGGAAATCATGAATGCGTTCAGAGGCAATCGCGTTGTCCACGAATTCACGCAAACCAATCCTGCCACTCCGGAGAAAGTTTTTCCGCTGCTCTGCCCCGTCCGCGAGGACGACTGGCTGCCGGGATGGAAATATCGTCTGATCTATTCGGATTCTGGCGTCGCCGAGTTGGGGTGCGTCTTCACCACTCCCAATCCGCCAGGTTCCGCGGCCGAAGCGCCTGCGAGCGAGACCACGTGGATCGTGACCGACTACGATCCGGCCGCATTTCGCATCGCGTACCTCTGGATCAATCCCGGACGCGTGATCACCGAACTCGTCATCCAGTTGACGCGGTCCGCTGCGGAAGAGACTCGCTCCCACATCCGATACCGTTACACGGGACTGTCGCCGGAAGGCAATCGTGAACTGGAGGGCTATGACAAGGAATGGTTCGAGGCCCGGCTGCGAAATTGGGAGACTACAATCAATTATTTCTTGAAGACGGGGAAGAAGATGGCGGCTTAAAGCCGTTACTGCCAGCAGCATCGTGCCCACCCTTCGAAAACCACGAAGGGTGGGGCAGCCTCGCGGTGATGACAACTGCTGCTGCCGTGAGTCTAATGCGGCGATATGGATACTACAGGCGCGGGCGTGGGGGATCGGGTGGCGGCGGCTTCGGTTGAGTCGGTTGCTGCTGGTGTGATAGGGACGAGGAAAGTTCCGTCCGATGAGTATCGGACGGTGGCTTCGCTGTGGCACACGCTGTTGGTGCTGGTTGTGCAGGGTGTGTTGTCTTATCGCGCGGCGGTGAGCTTCGGGAAAGTGCATGCTCTGGTGGATGGCAATCGCGCTGGTCTCTACGAGCGCACCATGGTGACGGAGTGGGTGATGCTCGGCCTGGTGCTCATCGGGGTATGGTGGCATGGCTCGTCGCTGCTGACGGTGCTTGGAGAACGCTGGCGGTCGGTGAGACATCTTCTGCGCGATGTGGGGATTGCGGTGTTGCTTCTGATGGTGACGATCGCGATATCGTCATTCGGGCGTGGAGCGGGAAACGCGTCGGCGGCGCATTCTATCCTGCCACAGGGGCGGACCGAGATCTGGCTGTGGGTGGCGCTCTCGGTGACGGCGGGGATTTGTGAAGAGGCGATCTATCGCGGTTACCTGCAGCGGCAGTTCATTGCGGTGACGAAAAATGTTCCGGCGGGGATCGTGCTTTCTGCGGCGGCGTTTGGGGGAGCGCATCTCTATCAGGGAGTGCCGCAGGCGCTGAAGATTGCGCTGCTCGGAGTCGTGTGCGGGATCGTGGCTTACTGGTGCAAGAGCGTGCGGCCAGGAATGATCTCCCACGCGTGGCAGGATATTCTGGGAGGGCTGGCGCACCGTTGAGGCCTTGTGTCGATCTTAGCGAGTTCTCCTCGGCGGCGCTTGCTTTGGGAAAAGCACGTGAGCTATCCCACGGGAAAACTTATGAAGCGATCAGCCACTTACGGGACTGCGATTGTATTGGCGCATTTGTTGGTCAACATTGCCCATGGTGCTGCTCACCGCGAACTCGGCGTGGGCCTTTCTGCACTTGGCTCGATCTTTGTGATTGTGGTTGTGCTGTTTCTGCCACTAGTCGCGATGGTGCTGCTTTGGACGGCGCAGCTGAGACTCGGATTGATTCTGCTGGCGCTTTCGATGGGTGGAGCATTGGTGTTTGGGTTGTATCACCACTTCCTGGTTGCGGGCCCTGATCACATTCACGCGCAGCCGAGTGGAGGATGGGGTAGCGTGTTTGGGCTGACATCGTATCTGTTGCTCATCACCGAGGCGCTTGGAACGTGCGTTGGGTTTTATTTTCTGAGGAGCGGGAGCTCGGGGGCTCCAGTGAAGAACTGAGAGCTTTGTGAATGTGAAATCCACATGCTGACGTCGCAACCGACGCGACGTTAGGATGGACCGCCAGGCAAATCAAAAGGGAGGCGCGAAGATGGGTGATTCAAGGGCGGCATCGGCTGGCGTTTCGCGACGGCAGATCTTGAGTGGCATTGTCGTCGCGTGTTCAGGAGCGTTGGTGAGTACCGTGGGCTGGGGGCAGGACAACAAGATGGCGGCGGCTTCTACGGAAGGGAATAAGAGCCGCACCTCGCTGCATCAGGAGATTGAATACAAGTCGGCGCCACAGCGGATTTATGAGGTGCTGTTGAGTTCGAAGGATTTCTCCACGTTTTCGGGAGCCGCGGCAGAGATCGATCCTAAAGTGGGCGGTGCGTTTTCCATGTTTGGCGGGTTGGTGGTCGGGCGGAATGTTGAGTTGGTTCCTAACCAGCGGATTGTGCAGGCGTGGCGGCTGGCGCAGGAGTTTCCGGAAGGAACGTATTCGCTCTTGAAGATTGAATTGCAAGCAAAGGATTCGGGGACACGGCTCAAGCTCGATCACACCGGCTTCCCGGAGGGGCATTACGATCATCTATATGAGGGATGGTATTCGCATTATTGGGAGCCGCTGCGGAAATTCCTGGCGTAACCGGTTTGCAGTTGGCATTCGCCCCGGGTGGACGAATGCGTCCGCCGCTACATGGGCATGATTGAAGGAATGACAGGATGAGCAAAGTTCGAGTGGCTGCATTTTCTGTTTCTATCGACGGGTTTGGCGCCGGGCCACGGCAGGACTTGCAGAATCCGCTTGGCGTGCGCGGGACCGAGCTCCACGAGTGGTTTTTTCCTACTGACATTTTCCAGAAGATGCACGGGCAAGGCGAGGGAACCAAAGGCACCGACAACGATGTGGCTGCGCTGTCGTTCGAGAATGTTGGCGCGTGGATTCTGGGAAGGAATATGTTTGGGCCGGTGCGGGGGCCGTGGCCAACGACGGGCGAGCTGTGGAATGGATGGTGGGGCGAGAGTCCTCCGTACCATACGCCGGTGTTCGTGCTGACGCATCATGCGCGAGCTCCGTTGGTGATGGCGGGCGGGACTACGTTTTACTTTGTTACCGATGGATTAGAGTCGGCCTTGCAGCAGGCCAAAGCGGCGGCCAATGGAAAAGACGTGCGCATTGGTGGCGGCGTGTCGATGATTCGGCAATATTTGCTGGCGGGACAGATTGATGAGATGCATTTAGCGATTTCGCCTGTGTTGTTGGGGGAAGGGGAGCATCTGTTTGCTGGGATCGATCTTCACCAACGTGGATTTGCAGTAGTGCGGAGTATCGCGGGAGAGAAAGCGATGCACATTTTTCTGAAGAGGTAGCAGCGCGAGGTTTCAGTTTCGATCCTTTGTGAAATCAAAATCCCCACCCTGTCTCGCCAAACGGCGGTGAGACAAGGATGGGGCATCCATCGATATTGTTGCGCCTAGCCTCCAATATCGTCTCACTACAATTGCACTCACCTATTCCACTTCGCTCCGATTCCTAAGAAATGTTGCTGCGTCCGCTCCTACGTGTGATCAAGCTGCAGCTTGCTGCTGATAGGCCGGGACGAACGACTCGGCTACGAAAGTTTCGTAAGTTGTGGGTGTGGTGTTTTGCTGCGTGCGCGGCTCGATCGCGCGCATGGTTCCGGCGTTGAGTGCTGCGGCCATCTCGAGAAGCAGTCGCGCGACTTGGTCCGACATTCCCATTTGAACCATGGCAGCCCGCACTTGCTCATCGGCCAATTGCATATATTTCAGATCCGGCGTGCCGATTGCATTGCCGATGGTCGCGACGACCTCGGTGTAAGTGAGATCGCGTTGTCCCAGCAGTTCGCGAGTCTGCTTGCCACGGACAGATGGATGCAACAGTGCGTCCGCAGCTGCCGAGCCGATGTCGCGGGTGGCGATCATGGGAATTTTCAGATCGGGGCGGAGTGGCCCGACGGCATAGCCCATCTTGCGGATCGCGCCGACTTGAGGAAGGGTGTTTTCCATGAAGTAGGCCGCACGCAGGTGGAGTACATTCGCGGAGTCGATCTGGTTGAGCTTTTGTTCGAGGTTGTGAAGTGTCACGACGGGTCCAGTTCCGCTGGGCTTGTCGGCTCCAATGCTGCTGAGCGCAACCACGTTTTTGGTTCCTGCATTTTGCACGGTGGCTGCAATTGCGTCGCTGACCCGATTCGAGTAGCCCAGCGGGTCTTTGCTTGTGGTGTTGGGCGGAATCATCACGTAGGCCGAGTCGGCCTGATGGAAGGCTTTGGCGAGAGCGCCCGCATCGGTGGCATCGGCGACAAAGATCTCCGCACCTTTTGCCGCGAAAGGCTGTAAGTGGGCTGCGTTTCTGCCGACGACGCGAACCTTCTGCCCGCTGGCAAGAAGATTGTTCGCGACTACACGTCCGGTGTTGCCGCTTGCTCCCAATATGACGTACATAAAGTTACCTCCATGGCTGGTTTGGATGCAGGGTGTGGTGTCTTGGACGCGGTGGGAGTGTTTTTTGATTGACGATCGCAAGAGGCCCGGTACAATTCTGAGACATATTTGTCCTTCGTCCGTTGGCGAGGTGCCTCCATTGAGCAGCACGATCTTCTCGTCGCGTGCAAGAAAGAGCGCCGGTCATTTTCTTGATCGCACCGAGCTCCTCGCGCGATCCGAAGAGCACAAGCAGGGGTTCCGCACCTTCGGCTTCGCACTGCTGGTGGGCATCAGTTACTACGCGGGAACTCGAATCGGGTTTGCCCTGACCCCGAGCCAGCATCCGATCGCCACTTTCTGGCCTCCCAACGCGATCCTGCTCGCCGCCCTGCTGTTGGCCCCGACTCGAATGTGGTGGGCGTTTCTTGTGGTATTGCTTCCGGTTCATCTGTTCGTCCAAACGCAGGCTGGAGTGCCGGTTTGGACGGCCGTCGGATGGTTCACCAGCAACACCGGGGAAGCGCTGATCGGCGCCTGGTGCATCACCCGGTACACCGACGGGAAGCGGGTGTTCGATAGCGTGAAGGGAGTTCTCCTGTTCCTGGCTTTTGGCGTGATCCTCGCGCCTTTGGTGACCTCGTTTTTGGATGCGGCGATCGTGGTGAGCACTGGTTGGGGTTCCGGCTATTGGGGAGTGGGGACGGAGCGATTTTTTTCGAATACGCTGGCTGCGTTGACACTGGTTCCGACCATCGTGGTATGTGGTTCCAACGGAGTCAGCTGGATCCGAAAAGCTACGTCTGCTCGATACCTGGAAGCGAGCCTGCTGGTGGGCGGAATCCTGGCGGTGAGCTTCTGGGTCTTTGGCTCACATACCGCGCCCGGTAACATTCCCGCGCTCATGTACGCACCTTTGCCGCTTCTGCTGTGGGCGGCGGTGCGCTTCGGCTCTGGCGGTTTGAGCGTATGTCTGCTGTCGATGGCGCTGATCTCAATCTGGAATGCCATGCAAGGCCGAGGACCGTTCACAACCGCATCGATGGAAGAAAATGTTCTGTCATTGCAGGTGCTGCTGTGCATGGTCGCTCTGCCGCTCTTGTTCCTGGCAGCATTGATGGTCGAGCGTCGCCGTGCCGAGGAGTCCCTGAGAGACATCAGTTCTCGACTTATCGATGCTCAAGAGAAGGAACGCCGGCGGATCGCTCACGAGCTGCACGACGACCTGGGACAGCGCCTGGCGTTCTTGCACTTGAAGCTTTCCGGATTGGGAGAGTCGGAGCCGATGTTGAGGCCGCGATTGAGTGATCTGGTGGACCAGCTTGCCGAGGTTTCTACGACCACGCATGAACTTTCCCACGGCCTCCATCCCAGGGTGCTCGAGCTTGCAGGTCTTGCGACAGCGGCGAAACGACTGTGTGCGGATGTCGCGCGTGGAACATCCGTGTCGATTCGTCAGACGGTGGAAGATTTGCCCGAGCCGCTCCAGCCCAGGGTTTCGCTGTGTTTATATCGAGTGATGCAGGAGGCGTTACACAATATCGTGGCTCACAGCCGGGCGACCCAGGCCGAGATCATTCTTCGCAGCGAGCGAGGGCGAGTCCTTCTTTTGGTAGTGGATGATGGCATTGGTTTCACGGTCGGAAAAGAGTCCCCGGACGGCCTGGGCCTGGCGAGCATGCGCGAACGAGTACGATCCATTGGCGGGTCGATTGACGTTGTCTCTTCGCCGATGAAGGGGACACGAATCGAAGTTTGGGTGTCTCCGGGAGAGATCACGCCCGGGCCTATGTCGGGAGCGGCTTGAGTCAAGGAGTAGGTTCGCGTGGCGAAAGCAGATTGCCCGAATGCATTCGTTCGGAGCGATCCCTGGGACGTCCGCAGGTGATCCACGTATTCGCGCCTGCGGACGAATGCGGCTGCCGCCACGCGTTGGTGCACCAGAAAGATCTAGAGTGGGCAAGCCCTGTTAAGTTATTTTCTATTTCTTCTTGGGTACGAACATATCTGCTTCGGTCAGGCCGCATCTCTGCGCCATCTGGTAGCAGTAGTAGAAGTGGGCGGCGTTTTGGTTGCGGGAGTCGGTGCCGAAGGTGAATTTCAGGTTGGCCCGCTTCGCTTGCAGGATGAAAGATTCGTCGGGGACGTGGGCTACCTCGTTGATTTCGATTGCCAGCTTTTTTGCCGTTGCCATGTCGATGATGCGGTCGACGCGCGGCTTCGTCCAAAGTTGGCTGTAGTGGCGGGCGATGGGGACGGGCAGGAAGGTGGGCCATGCGAAGATGTCGATCGGTTCGGCGGTCATCACTTGCTCGATGAACTCCATGTAGCGCGTCATGAACGCTTCTTCGTCGTCGACGTGAGTATCGATTTGCCAGATCGCCAGCCAGGTGCCGTCGGGGTTGGGCAGGGTGAGGGCGTCCATCAGGACGTAGTCCAGCTGATCCACCAGAGATTTCGAGAGGGTCTTCGACCATCCGGCATAAATGGGCTGCAGACCAATGCGTACGGGATAGCTACGCAAGCCTTCGATGTACTGCTTAAGGTCGGCGTCGGACTTAATTTTTTCGTTCGGGCCGGGATGCTCGACGATTCCGATCTGCACGCCACGCTCTTTGCCCAGCGCGACTGCCTGCTCGATCGTGAGAGTTGGGCTCAGGTGGACGTGATAGTCGGCGACCGGGAAGGTGGGCTTGACGGGCGGCGCGGATGCGATCATGGGCGTAGCCGCGAAGAGATGGCGTTCGGTTGCAAGTCCGGCTCCGGCGAGCACCGCGCCGGACATCATTGAAGTGTGAAGGAATTTTCTGCGGGAATAAGTCACGATGGATTTTCTCCAGGGAGCGGTCAGAGTCTTCTTATGGAGCATATGGAGCAACGATACGCGACATCAGTGATCGGGGTCACTGATGAAGCGTCTAAAGACGCCGTTTCCAATATCCGGGCTTACGGCTGGTATGGGCAACGGCGAGGTTGGATCTCACTCCCGGCCCGCTCACGATAGACCAGAATGAAAGGAAAATGTCGGAGGAGGAAACGGCGAGTCGCGTGTGGGCCTTCCGCCCAGCGTTGAGGTGAGGAGATGATCTCCGACAGTGCGCGATCTACTTCTGCATCGAACCGGAATGCAGCGTCAGGGCTTCGCTTGAGGTACCAGTCAAATGCCGCGTCATATTCGGCGCCAGTCTCGGGATGAAATCTCGCCGATTCAGTGGGCACGAGGTAATTTTGCCAAGTTGCGCTTTCGCACTTCTTCCCAGGAGGTGGTCTGAACTTGGCCCGAATCGAGTTCAGCTATGCGCTTGGAGATCTCTAATTGCCAAGAAGCGGTGACTCCTTCGTCGACCTGGCCGCCTAAGTTCGAGATCAATGAGTCGGCCAGCGCTTCCTGCTCTTCCAGCGAAAGCGACAGCGCTCGCTCTAGCAACTTCGAAACCTCAGGCGTCATTTGTGGCATGAAGGCCTCTCCGCACCTATTCTAGCGAAGCGCTTCCTGGATGTACTCAAAAACACGATTCCAGCGGAGGGAGGGGAGGTAGCCGTAAATGCATTCACAGATGCGGCGTTACGGGAGAACTTTCAGGACGGCAGCGGTGATGTCGTCGTGGGGAGCGGTGCCGTTGGAGAAGGCGAGGAGACCGTCGAAGAGGTGATCGAGTGACTCGGCGGCGGACTTGGACCGGCTTTGAGCAAAGAGAGTCGACATGCAGTCAGAACAGAATTCGATGCCTTGGGGATTGAGCGCCTCGTAGAGACCGTCGGTAGCAAATAGGACAGTGTCACCGGGTGAGAGTTGCACGACGTGGCGGTCGTAGCTGGCAATCGGGAGCAGGCCGGAAGGGAATCCGCCGTCGCCCAGAGGACGGCATGTGGTGGCGGAGGCATGGAGGGGGAACGGCAGGCCCGCGTTGGAGAATGCCAACTTGCGCGTCGCGGGATCGAAGACGGCGTAGAGCGTGGAGCAGAAGCGGCCGGGCAGAGGGCGCTGCAACAGGCGCTGGTTCAACAGAGAGAGGATGCTGGCTGTGTCGGCCCCGGTTTTGTGGATGCCTCGAAGTGTCCCCATGACGAGCGCTCCATACATGGTGGCAGGAAGTCCCTTGCCCACGACGTCGCCGAGGTAGAGGCCGACGAGACCGTCGGGCAGGCGGAAGAAATCGACGAAGTCTCCGCCGACCTCGAAGAAAGGAGTGAAGCGGAATGCGATCTCGATGGAGTAATCGCACAGGGGCGCGGTCGGCATGAGTGACGACTGAATGATTCGCGCCTCGCGCATGTACTCGTTGCAGATGCGGCCACAGGAAGGAGTTTCGAGGTCTTGGATCGATTCGCTTTCAACGAGGAGGTCGATGGGATGCAAGGCGTAATTGTCCTCTGCAGCTTTAGATCGGCAGAAAGTGGGTTGGGCTTGATCGAGGTGGGGCAGAGTAGACGTCGAGGAGATTCGATTCGGGAGTGGCTTATTCGGGAAGTCGTAGCGCGGATCGGCGGCGCGGGATGCGGAAGGCGACGAAGAGGATCGCGAAGAACACGGTAGCGGCTCCGACGGCCGTGTTTGCAAGGAAGTCGAGGAGCGCGTGATCCAAGCCGAGAGAGAGAAGAAGGGATCGGACTACTGCTTTGAGGGAGGTGGTGAGGAGTGGGATGGGCATGGCGACAGTTCCGTTTCAGCAGTCAGGAGTCAGAATTCACGAGTCAAAAGCCCCACCCTCTCGCATACTGCGCGAGAAGGGTGGGGCAACCGGTTACTGGGCTGGGGTGGGATTCGGTGCCGGGGCTTCGGCGGTTACTTCGGGCGTCGGCGAGACTGGAGTGATCTTCACCGTAGCCAGAATTCTTTCCAGGCGGTCGAAGACTCTGTCGCGGTCGACGTGCTTGGTGATGCCGTCTTCGGAGGCGACGGTGGTCACGTTGAGGGCGAACTCATAGCACGCTCCATTCTGGAAGGCGTGGAAGTATTTCGAGTCGCTCTGACGGGTGCCTTCTCCAGAGACCGCTTCGGTGCCGCGGAGTTCGAGGTCTCCAACCATCAGCTTGGAGTTCGAGCCATTCGAAGACTTCACTGCGCTCGGGGGCTCGGGGGTGGAAGCGGGCTCGGACGGCGTGGAAGCAGTCTGCGTAGTCGCTTGCGTTGACGCTGATTCCGTCGCCGTGACGGGCGCGACGACCTTGGGCTGCGGCACGGCGAACTCGGTGCATTGATCGGCGGTGAGAGTCTTGTGGACGCTCACGTTGAAGAATGCGGAGGAGAAGTCGGTGTTGGCGAAGCTGGTTTCGGGAAGCTCGATGGCGGCGAGGGCGACTCCACCGGGTTGCACGAAGTTCATCGGGAGAGGGTTCGAGGCCACAAGTTCAGTCGCGGCGGTGCCGGTTTCAATGGCGTAGCGGCGCGGATATTCGAAGGTCAGGCCGGAAGTCTTGTCGGTATAGTTCACGGTTGCGGGCTGCTTGTGCTGGACCGACCTCTTGGGAGCTGGCTTGCTTGCGGCCTGCACTGGTGGCGCGGGCGCTGGCATCGGGCTGGGCGCTTGCGTGACGGGAGTCTGGGTGTTGGAGCTAACGGGTTTCGGCTTGTCGTTGGAACAGCCGACGGTTACGGAGCAGATGATCAGGACAGCGGCGAAGACTGCGATGCTGCAGTGCTTGCCCCAGGTTACGGAATTGCGGGTTTCTGCGAAACTGCGAAGAGCGTTGATGCGGGTCATGGGTGGTGGCCTCCTGCCGGGTCTCGGCGCCTTGAGTAATGCAGCCGGTGTGCCATGCGCAGGAGTATTGATTTGGCGAGGGTTAGGCGAGTAATCAGTGAAAAGCCGCGTGGGGCGCGGGACACGGTGTGGCGGGCAGAACACGCGGGGCGGGAAGTCAAAATCCACACCCCTTCGACTTCGCTCAGGGCAGGCTCTCTCGCACAAAGCGCTAGAAGGGTGGCGCACCCGTCTACTTTGGTGGATCAGAGAGATTTCGTTACTATCCTTGCGCAGTGACAGAGCAGACGACAATTTTGTACCGGCCCGTAGGACGCGGTGAGCTCGAATTGATACGGGCCAACGCGTTTCGGGAATTTCCTCCGCGATTGCCGGAGCAACCGATTTTTTATCCTGTGCTGACCGAGGCGTATGCTACGCAGATTGCGCGTGACTGGAATACAAAGGATGAACGCTCGGGCTTTGCGGGCTATGTGTTGCGATTTGTTGTGCGCACGGAGTTCTTGCGTACGTACGATGTACACGTTGCCGGAAGCGCGGAACATCGCGAATATTGGATTCCGGCGGATGCATTGCCGGAATTGAATGCGAACATTGTTGGGGAAATCGAGATCGTGTCGGAGTTTCATGGGTCGTGAGAGAGAGTCAAAGTCCCCACCCTCTCGCAAAAGGCGCGAGAAGGGTGGGGCAACCGGGAGAGCGGAGGGGATGTGATGAGCGTGGTTCGGTGGAGATGGTTCGTTTTTTTTCTTTTATTCATGGTTGCAGGTGTTGCTTGGGCGCAGGCGGGGAAGGACAAGATCATCATTGATACTGATATTGGCGACGACGTGGACGATGCGTTTGCACTGGCGCTGGCCGTGAAGAGTCCGGAACTGCAGGTGCTGGGCGTGATGACGACGTTTGGGGACACGGAGACGCGGGCGAAGATCACAGACCGGTTTCTCGGCGAGGTCGGGCGCGGAGATATTCCGGTGCTGGTGGGGAAGGCGACGGCGACGAAGAATCCGATGTCGCAGCGGAAGTATGCGGAGAATCATTTTGCGAAGGCAGCGCATGGCGACGCCGTGGAGTTTTTGCTGCAGCAGATTCGGAAGTATCCGGGCGAGATCACGCTGATTGCGATTGGGCCGCTGATGAATGTGGGGGCAGCGATCGATAAGGATGCGGCGACGTTCCGGATGTTGAAGCGGGTGGTGCTGATGGGCGGGTCGGTGCGGCGGGGGTACGGAGATTTGGGATATACGGCGGCGATGCCTCCGATGCCGGAGTGGAATATCTTGAACGATGTGGGGTCGGCGCAGAAATTGTTTACGTCGGGCGTGCCGCTTTTTGTGATGCCGCTGGATTCCACGCAGTTGAAGCTCGATGAAGTGAAGCGGGCGTTTTTGTTCTCGCAGGGGACGGCGGTAACCGATCAGCTGGCGGTGCTGTATCACTTGTGGGGACAGGAGACGCCGACGTTGTTTGATCCGATGACGCTGGTGTTTGTGCTGCGGCCCGAGTTGTGTCCGGTGACCGGGATGCGCATTCGGGTGGATGAGAAGGGATTCACGCGGGAGGAGCCGGGGGCGGTGAATGCTCAGGTTTGTTTGGATTCGAATGGGGAAGACTTTTTCAAGTTCTATTTGAAGAGGGTGGCGGGGGACGCCAGGAGTCAGTAGTCGGGAGTCAGGAGTCAGACTCAGAAGTCACGACCGTAAAGTCAAAATCCCCCCTCTCGCAAACTGCGCGAGAAGGGTGTGGCACCCGGCAGAGTCCGAGACGGCCTCGCGACAGCCGGCGGGACGAGGAGAATCATGCGATCGAAGGACATGGCGCGACGGGGGTTTTTGCAGAGGGCGGGGGCGAGCGCGATTGCTGTGTCGGGAATGACGCTTGTTCCTGGGGTGTCCGCTTCGGCCGTTCAAGATGCGGCGGGACTGAAGCCCATGGGAATCCCCTACGACGTGCGCGCTTTCGGCGCCACGGGGGACGGAAAGATGATTGATAGTCCCGCGATCAATCGGGCGATCGACGCGGCTGCGGCTAACGGGGGGGGAACGGTTCACTTCCTGGCCGGAAATTATCTTTGTTATTCGATCCATTTGAAGAGCAAGGTTGCGCTTTTTCTGGATCAGGGGGCGGCGATTGTCGCGGCGGATTCGGCGGGTGATCCGGCGCAGCGCTACGATCTCGCCGAATCGAACAAGCCGTGGGAGGACTATCAGGATTACGGGCACAATCACTGGCACAACAGCTTGATCTGGGGAGAAGGGCTGGAGAAAGTTTCGATTTGTGGGCCGGGGTTGATCTGGGGCAAAGGGTTGAGCCGCGGGTGGGGAGCGGGGCCGAAGGCGGAAGATCCGGGCGTCGCGAACAAGGCGATTGCGCTGAAGAATTGCCGCAACGTTTTGCTGCGGGATTTTTCAATATTGCATGGTGGGCATTTCGGAATTCTGGCAACGGGCGTCGATAACTTGACGATCGACAATCTGAAGATCGATACGAATCGCGATGGCATGGATATCGATTGCTGCCGGAATGTCCGCGTTTCGAATTGCAGTGTGAACTCTCCGTGGGATGATGCCATCTGTTTGAAGAGTTCGTTCGCGCTGGGTTATGCGCGTGCGACCGAGATGGTGACGATTAGCAATTGCCTGGTGGCGGGCAGTTATGAAGAAGGGACGCTGCTGGATGGAACGTTCAAACGCTTTGCGGCTGAGGTCAAGGTGCCGCGGACGGGAAGGATCAAGTTTGGAACGGAATCGAATGGTGGGTTCAAGAACATCACGGTTTCAAATTGCGTGTTTGACGGCTGCAGAGGACTGACGATTGAGAGTGTGGATGGAGCAGTGATTGAAGACGTCAGCGTGACCAACATTACGATGCGGAATGTGGTGGAGGCGCCGATCTTCTTGCGACTGGCGGCGCGGATGCGAGGTCCGGCGGGCGTACCGGTGGGCGTGATGCGGAGGGTGATCTTGAGCAACCTCACCTGCTCCTGTGCGCCGGGGTGGCGCATTGGGGCGATTGTTGCGGGAATTCCGGGGCATCCGATTGAGGATTTGAAGTTGAGTGACATTGTGATGGTGCACCCGGGTGGTGGCACGAAAGAGGATGCGCAACGGCAGGTACCGGAGAAGGAGAAGGATTATCCGGAGCCGAACATGTTTGGAACGACTCCGGCGCACGGATTTTTTATCCGCCATGCGCGGGGCGTGGAGATGAATGGGATCAAGATTGAACATGCGGGCGAGGATTTGCGTCCGGGGTTTGTGGTTGAGGACGTGGACGGAGCGGACTTTGGGCGGATCAAGGTGCAAACGGTGACTGGCGTTCCGGTGTTTGTGCTGCGCAATGTGAAAGATTTCAGTGTTTGGCGGAGCCGAGGCGTGGCGGATGCGGAGTTCGCCAGCGTAGAGACGAAGGAGATTTAGGTACGAAAGAGCGTGGCCGAAAAAGAAAGTGCGTTAACCACCAAGGACACTAAGGTTCACGAAGGGCAAACAACAAAAAACATGAGAACCCTAAGAGCTCTTTTGATTTCGATTTGCATTTGCATCGCCCCTTGTGCGGCGGTGTTTGGGCAGAGTCGGCAGGATGCCGATCTGATCGTCAGCGGCGGCATCATCGTCACCATGGATGGAGTGCGCACAATTCTTCAGGATGGGAGTGTCGCGATCAAGGGTGACACGATTGTGGCGGTTGGACCGGGCGCCGAGATTGATGGCAAATACAAAAGCAAGCAGACGATTGATGCGCGAGGGCGGCTGGTGCTGCCGGGATTTATCAATGGGCATACGCATGTGCCGATGACCTTGTTTCGCGGGTTGCATGACGACGTCACGCTGAATGACTGGCTGTACAAGTACATTTTTCCGGCGGAAGCCAAGAATGTGAATGAAGAATTTGTGCGTTGGGGCACGAAGTTGGCGGCGGCGGAGCAGATACGTGCGGGCGTGACGACGTTTGCGGATATGTATTACTTCGAGGACGCGATCGCCGAAGAGACCAAGAAGGCGGGAATGCGTGGGGTGCTGGGGGAGACGTTTATTGATTTTCCGGCGCCGGATAATAAGTCAAACGCGGAGATGATGGCTTACACCGAGAAGTTTTTGAAGAAGTGGCAAGGGGATGCATTGATTCATGCGGCTCCTGCTCCGCATTCGATTTATACGTGCTCGAAGAAGACGATTCAGGATGCGGCTGAGTTGGCCAGGAAATATCATGCGCCGCTGTTGATGCATGTGTCGGAGATGAAGAAGGAGTGGGAGGACAGCGAGAAGGCGAACGGAATGTCTCCGGTGCAATATCTGGAGAAGATTGGCGTGCTGGGGCCGAATCTGGTCGCTGCGCATTGCATTTTTGTCGATGAGGGGGATCGGAAGTTGCTGGCGGAGAGGCGGGTGGGGTGCGTGCATAATCCGTCGAGCAACATGATGATTGCGAGCGGAGTGTCCCCGGTGCCGGAGATGCGGGCGGCGGGGGTGGCGGTGGGGCTGGGAACGGACGGTCCGGCGGGCAGTAATAACGATCTTGATTTGATGGAGGAGATTGACTTGGCGGCGAAGCTGGCGAAGATTTCGAAGATGGACCCGCTGGCATTGAATGCAAAGAGTGTCGTGGAGATGGCGACGATTGATGGAGCCCGGGCTCTCCACATGGAGAAAGAGATTGGATCGCTGGAAGTGGGGAAGAAGGCGGACCTGATTCTGATCAGTCTCAACGAGCCGAATGCGGTGCCGATGTATGACGTGTATGCACAGATTGCTTATTCGCTGAAGGGGAGCGATGTAGAGACGGTTGTGATTGGGGGACGGGTCGTGATGCGAGACCGGAAGCTGCTCACGGTGGACGAGGCAGCCGTATTGGAGAAGGCGCGGGAGTATGGGAAGTCGGTGAAGGCTTCGTTGGGGATGGAGTAGGGATAGTAGCCAGGAGCCAGGAGCCGGGAGTCAGGAGTCAGGAGTCAAAATCTGAAGTCAAAATCCCCGCCCCCTCCCGAAAGTCGCGAGAAGGGTGTGGCACCCGGTCGTTGAAATGGAGTTTAGGTTTTGGCTTTGGCTTTGAGTTTGACGTGGCCGTTGGTGAGTTCGACGGAGTATTCGACGTTCTCGCAGTGGTACTGCTTTTTGATCTGTTCGGTTTTCTTCTGAACAAAGGCGGTGAACGAGTCGATGTTGCCGGAGACATTTTCTCCGGCTTTTTTCTTGGCGGCGACGAGCATGTTGTAGAGGCGCTCGACTTGCTCGTGTTCGGCCTGGTCGACGCTATGCAGCGTGAAGTGCGGCGATGAAGATGCGCCGGCGGCGGCCGCCGCAGCGGCGTGGCTTACGCCATAGACCGGATGGTGCTGCGCCTTGTGTTCGTCTTCGGCAACGCGAACTCCCTGCACGGAAAGCAGCGCGTCCTGCGGGCGCCGGTAGCCTTCTTCGCGGATGCGGGATTTCTTGCGCCAAAGGTCGCTGTAGACAGCGTAGCGCTGGGCCATTTCGTTGTAACGGTAGCGCTGGGAGAAGTTCATGCGGCCGCCGTCGGAAAATTTCCGGAGCAGGCTGAGCACCTTCCACTCGATGTCAGCAGGAGGACGCTTGGTCGGATTGCTGAAGAAGATCTCGTACTCGATTTTTAAGCGGCGCAGTTGCGAGTCGAGAAGATTCAGTTCCTCGTCGGTGGTCACAGGTGTCTCCATGGACAGTGTAGTAAGCGGAAGAAGGGAGGGGGAGGTGCCTGAGGGTCACTAAGGGGAATGGAACGAAAGTAAGCAACTGACAGCT
Organism: uncultured Acidobacteriaceae bacterium; assembly: GCA_963731405.1. Lineage (GTDB taxonomy): Bacteria > Acidobacteriota > Terriglobia > Terriglobales > Acidobacteriaceae > Sulfotelmatobacter. The sequence continues at coordinate 562,089 of CAVSVS010000015.1, forward strand.
TCTAGCTGCTAGCCAGGCCATTCGTTCCACGTGTTCTATCTGATTCAAGGAGCGAAACGAGTCATTTCAACCCGTGTGCGGGGATTGATTTTGAGCTAGAGGCTAGAAGCTAGAAGCCTATTTCCCTGAATTCGACGCCATTTTTTTGACCATGGCGAGGACGAGTTTCCGGTCGCTGTCGTTGAGGCTGGTGGAATAGCGGCGGATCTGGCTCAGGAAGCGGACTTCGTCGTCAGAGAGTTGCGGCAGTCCCTTGGAACCGTTGTTGTGGCCGGGCTCGGCGAAAAACTGTGACAGCGGGAGTTCCATGGCTCCGGCGATTTTCGACAGGGTATCGAGCGAGGGGATGGTGTGGCCGTTTTCAACGCGCGAAAGATAGCAGCGCAGCAGGCCGGTTCGCTTTTCGATGTCGCCCTGAGACATGCCTTTTTGGAGCCGGTAGTTGCGGATCGTCTCGCCGATGTTCATCGTGGGAAGCATTGCAGGATGGGTCATAGTAACCAGATCGGCACCATCTGGCAAGTGGGAAATTTGTGCCATGCGGCGGACGTTCGTGCCATACGAAAAACGAATGAGGTTGAGCTGAAGTTTACACGAGCCAGCGTCGATGCTTGCACAATGTGCGAGCAATGAATGTGGCTGAACCGGGCGTCTGACGTGGCTTTCGAGTGATTGGGCGCACATCATTTTTTCAGAGTGCTGGACAGGAAATCGACGGTACGCTTCCATGCATCGGCGGCGTCGGCTTCGCGATACCCTTCTTTGTTGTTGGGATTCTCGAAGGCGTGTCCAGCATCGTCGTAGATCTTGATGTCGATTTTCTTGCCGAGTTGGTCCAGGGTCGCGCCGAACTTCTTTACGTCGGCGGGAGGGATACCTCGATCCTGGGCGCCAAACAGCCCCAGGATAGGTGCATTGATTTTCTTGAGCGCGTCGGTGTCAGTGGCGAGATGGCCGTAGTTGATCACAGAGGCGGCCAGGGTGGGTTCTTGTAGAGCGACATCGAGCGAGTAACCTCCGCCCATGCACCATCCGATGGAGCCGATGCGGTCTTTCTTCACGTTGGGCTGCGACTCGAGAAAGTCGAATGCGGCATGAAGATCGCGTTTGGCGCGGTCTTCGGGAACTCCGCGCATAATTTCATGAGCCATGTCGGGAGTAGTCGCAACTTTGCCGCGATAGAGATCGACGGCGAGCGCGGCGTATCCCTGGTCAGCGAGTTTCGAAGCTTGATCTTTCACCCAATCGTTCAAACCCCACCATTCGTGGATGACGATCAGCGCGGGGAACGGGCCTTTTCCTGCGGGCGTGTAAAGAATACCTTGCACAGTTTCGTCGCCACTTTTGTAGGAGACGGGCTTGCCCTCGGCAGCGAAGGTGGAGGCGGCGAGCAGAATGATGACTGCGAGCAAGAGAAGTTTTTTCATGGTGAGTTCCTTTGCGCAATTGCCAGCGGACATTCTGTCTGAAGCGGATGTGGATTACAACAGCAGTTCCATGTAGATGGTGCCGGGCATGGGATTCACACGGTAAGGGGCGATTTCGCGGAAGCCAAGTTTGCGGTACATCGCGACGGCGTCTTTCATGACTGGTTCGACGGTATCGAGTCGCATGCGTTGGTAACCGATCTGGCGGGCTTCGGCGATGATGCGATCCGCCAGAGCTCGGCCTAAGCCTTTGCCGCGGAATTGCGGGCGCAAGTAGAGGCGCTTCATTTCACAGATACCCGGATCCAGTTTGTGGAGGGCGGCGCAGGCCGCGAGTTGGGCGTCGTAGTGGGCAAGGAGAAGGCGGCCATCGGGCGGGGCGTAGTCTCCGGGGAGATCTGCAAGCTCTTTGTCGAAGCCTTGAAAGCAGAGGCTGAATCCCAGGGACTGCGCGTATTCCCCGAAGAGTTCGCGGGCTTGGACGAGTTGGGTCGGCGACTCCGCTTGAACAAGAGCCAAACCCTTTACCACAGAGGACACGGAGGGCACAGAGGATTTCTGGGGAATTGTATGTTTTGCATTCATTTCCTCTGTGTCCTCCGTGTCCTCTGTGGTGAAGTTTTTGAAGTTTATCCCATCAGCATGCCGCCATTTACGTTCAGGACATGGCCGGTGATGTAGGATGCGTCGTCAGAGGCCAGGAAAGCAACGGCTCCGGCTACATCTTCCGAGGATCCGACACGGCCCAGCGGAATCTGTTTCACGGCGGTTTGCTTGAATTCGTCGCTCAACACAGCAGTCATAGCAGTTTCGATGAATCCGGGAGCGATCGCGTTGCAAGTAATGCTGCGGGAGCCGACCTCGCGGGCAATGGCCATGGTGAGGCCGATGAGTCCGGCTTTGGAGGCGGAGTAGTTGGCCTGTCCGGCCTGTCCCATTTGGCCGAAGACGCTGGTGATATTGATGATCCGTCCCCAGCGTTGTTTGAGCATGGAACCGATGACTTGCTGGATGCAAAGATAGGCGGAGGTGAGATTGGTTTGGAGAACGGCGTCCCAGTCGGAGCGCTTCATGCGCATGACGAGCTGATCGCGGGTGATGCCGGCGTTGTTGACCAGGATGTCGATTTTGCCAAGCTGCGCGATGATGGCTTTGACGGTGGACTTGACCTGCTCTTCGTCGGCAACATCGAGCGCGAAGGCGGAGGCTTTGCCGCCTGCGGTCGTGATTTCGGTGACCAATTCGTTGAGCTTCTCCTGATTGCGGGCGGCGACGGCCACGGTGGCGCCGTCTCTGGCGAGGCGAAGGGCGCAGGTTCGTCCGATGCCTTGCGAGGCGCCGGTGATCAGGGCTACCCGTCCTGAAAGAGACATGAGAGTTCTCCGGATTCCATGATTGCGGTGGAACGCCGCATTATACGCGGTGCTAGGTGAGGCCCGGAAACGTGAGTCGAGCTCCACGGCAGTCGAGCTGCGCTCGAGGGACAGCCGAGGGCGGCTGTCCCCACATTGGCCTTCTGCAAGAATCGTGGCTGAACGAATCGGATTGCTATTCCACAAGCGTGCCGAGTAACATTCGAGCACTCATGCCACAGACTGCGACGAATGATGTGATTGTGATGCCCGAGCCTTCTAACAAGAATTCAACTTTATCAACTTCAGCTGATGGGCACCGGTCGACGCAGCGGGCTTCGGCTGGGGAAAAAACCGGGCCGCCCGAGAAAGCCGAGAGCGGCTCGGCTGCGGAGATCGTGGGCGGTGGACCCTTCGACGCTCGCTCAGGGCAGCTCCGCGCCACATTGCCGGAGCCATCCACCGAGGTGTTTGCGGTTTTTGGGGTAGAACCGGAGATTCAGGCCTATGCGATGGCGAAGTATTCGCGGTCGGCGCTGTCGATGAAGGAGTCGCTGCGCGAGATCAGCACGCAGAAGGCAGAGAAATTCCTCAACACTTTTTATTTCCAGTATGGGCACCGGTCGATTGCGGATTTGGCGCATATTGCGCTGGCAATCGAGAGGCTATCGATTCTGGCGGCGATTGAACTTGCCGATGAGCAGCGGTGGGATGGGCAGGAGCGGTCGACGCGATATCAGGACTTCAAGAAGAGCGGTTACTACACGCCGGATTTCGGGGCGGACGACGATGCGCGCAAGCTCTATTCCGAGACGCTTGATTTTCTGTTTGCTGAGTATGAGGCGCTGTCGGGATACATGACGCAGCACCTGATTAACATCACTCCGAAGCCGGGTGATATGAAGCAGGATGCATATGAGAGGACGCTCAAGGCGCGGGCGTTTGACATCACGCGGTACCTGCTGCCGCTGGCGACGAATACTTCTCTGGGCGAGATTGTGAATGCGCGGACGCTGGAGACGCAGGTAGCGCATTTGCTATCGCATACGCATCGCGAAGTGCGGGCGCTGGGCGAGTCGCTGAAGAGGGCGGCGACGGGTGCGGCGTATAACGTGAATTCGGAGTCGCTGCAGGATTTGGTGGCGCAGATTCGGAAGGTGAGTCCTGAGTTGGGGGCGCGAGCGGAGCAGGAACTGCTGCGCGAGGTGCGGGTGGCTCCGACTTTGGTGAAGTATGCCGATCCCAATGAATATGAGATGGCGACGCGGCGCGAGTTGCGGCAGGCAGCGCGGGAGTTGATGGCCGACGAGCCGCTGGCGCCGTCGAAGGCGATTGTGGACTTGCTGGACGAAGAGCCGCTGGAAGTCGAGATTGCAACTACGCTGCTTTATGAGCACTCTCATCATTCTTACCGGCAGATTCGGCAGGCGGTGCAGGTGGCGGGGGAAAGACGGCGGCGGGAGATCGTCGATCTGGGGCTGCGGCATCGCGGCAAGCACGACGAGATGTTGCGCGGATTTCGCGCGGGGCAGCAGTTCCGCTTTGACATTCTGATGGATACGGGCGGGTTTCGCGACATGCACCGGCACCGGCGATGTATCCAGGTGATGCAGGGATTCACGACGCAGCATGGGTACGAAATGCTGCTCGATATGGAAGATGCCGGGATGCGCGGCCGGTTTGAGGCGGCCATGCGGCGGGTGCAGACCGCGGTGGAGAGTCTGGCTGGGCGGAAAAGTGTCGAGGCGGAGGAAAATTCGCAGTACGCGATTCCACTGGCCTTCCGCAAGCGGGCGCTCTTCAAGATGGATTTTGCCGAGGCGGTTTACATTTCGGAACTTCGGACCACGCCGGCAGGACATGTTTCGTATCGCAACGTGGCGTATGGGATGTATGAGGCGGTGGCCCGGAAGTATCCGGCACTGGCCAAGTATTTCCGGGTGCATGATGTGACGGCGCCGGTGGACTTGCTGCAGAGGTAGGGCACCGTTCTTGATTGTCATTCTGAGCGAAGCGAAGAACCTATGTACTCGCCGGGGACATCGGTGCTGCTGGCAGGTGCATGGGTCCTTCGGCCCGCAAGGAACGCGGGCCTCAGGATGACAAGGCTGGGATCCACGCTACCAGAGGACTAGACCGCTCCATTTTGGAACCTTCCACAGGTTAATTATGTTGATTCGCCTTTTCTTCGCTTCGAATCATATGTATAATCCGGCCAGATTAGATTTCATTTAGTTCGGCACTCATAAAGGAGCCACTCCATGGCGGATGAACGGGGCAAGGCAATTGACCTGGCGGTTTCACAGATTGAAAAGCAATTCGGCAAGGGCTCGATCATGCGACTGGGGTCGAAGGAAGCGATCGTGCCGATCGCGGTGATTCCGACAGGGTCGATCTCGTTCGACGCGGCGCTGGGAGTGGGCGGGTTTCCGCGAGGGCGCGTGGTGGAGGTGTTCGGGCCGGAGTCTTCGGGCAAGACCACCATCACGTTGCAGGTGATCGCCGAGGCACAAAAGATGGGGGGGATGGCTGCGTTTGTGGATGCCGAGCACGCGCTCGATCCGGGGTACGCCAAGAAATTGGGCGTGGACGTGGACAACCTGCTGGTGTCGCAGCCGGACTATGGCGAGCAGGCCTTGGAGATCACCGAGGCGCTGGTACGGTCGAATGCGATCGATGTGCTGGTGGTGGATTCGGTGGCGGCGCTGGTGCCCAAGGCCGAACTAGATGGCGAGATGGGCGACAGCCACATGGGTCTGCAGGCACGTTTAATGTCGCAGGCGCTGCGGAAACTGACCGGGACCGTTTCGAAGTCGAGAACCTGCCTCATCTTTATTAACCAGATTCGCGAGAAGATTGGGGTGATGTTCGGCAATCCGGAGACGACTACCGGCGGACGGGCGCTGAAGTTTTATTCTTCGGTGCGGGTCGATATTCGGCGCATTGCGGCGATCAAAGATGGCGACGTGGTGACTGGTTCGCGGACCAAAGTGAAAGTGGTGAAGAATAAAGTAGCAGCACCGTTCCGCGAGGCAGAGTTCGATATCCTTTACGGGGAAGGCATTTCGCGCGAAGGAGATCTGCTGGATATTGCCGTCAATAACAACATTCTCGAAAAATCCGGGTCGTGGTTCAGCTACAAGGGCGAGCGTATTGGCCAGGGACGTGAGAATGCTCGCCAGTTCCTGAAGGACAACAAAGATGTAATGGCGAAGCTGGATGCTGAGGTGCGCAAGGCCTTGGGGCTCGCTCACGGTCCGGCGCAACCGGCGGCCGCCGCCGCCGCGTCCGCGCAGGCGCCTACAAATGGAGCGACAGCTCGCGTCACGACAATGCCGAGTGCGCCTCCGGAGCCGGCGAAGGTGCCGGTGGCGGCGAAACGATAGCTGGTTTGTAACGTCCAGAAATCGATCTGTCATCCCGAGCTAAGCGAGGGACCTGGGTTTTTGCCTGTGCCACCACTCGTGCCAGCACCGGCAAACACCTAGGTCCCTCGCGTTGCTCGGGATCACAACGACTAGCTTCCCGGGTCTCATTCCCTGATTGCCATTGTTGCTCCTGCCCGCATAAAATCTTCTATTGCTCCTCTAATACTGAAAAGAGCTGTAGCCGTCGCTATTCCTGTGAGGACGATTGAATAAGGGCATCGCTGTCTATCCCGGATCGTTTGATCCGCCCACCAACGGACACCTCGATCTGATTGAGCGAGGCAGCAAGATGTTCGAACAGCTGGTGGTTGCGATTCTACGCAACTCGGAGAAGACTCCCATGTTCAGCCTGGGAGAGCGGCTCGAGATGCTGCGACACCTGACGGCCGATTGGAGTAATGTTCGCATCGACACGTTCGATGGCCTGATGGTGGAATACGCCAAGTCGATCGACGCCATGTGTGTGTTGCGCGGCATTCGAGCCATTAGCGACTACGAATATGAGTTGCAGATGGCGCTGATGAATCGCAAGCTCGAGCCAACGCTCGAAACGGTTTTCATGATGCCGGCCGTCAAGTATTCCTACGTAAGTTCGCGGCTGGTACGCGAAGTGGCCCAGGCTGGGGGGCCAGTCAAAGACCTCGTCCCGGACGCGGTAGAAGAAAAGCTGCGGGAAAAATTGGATCCTGCATACAAACTTCGGGACGTGCAAGTCATCGAAGTCCCGAGAAAAAGGAAGAAGAAGGCATGACCACGGCCAGTTTTACTGCAGAAAAGACCGAAGCGCTGAGACTGACGGAACGAATCAACCGCATCGAGCCCTCCGCCACCATGGCGGTGGTGGCCGAGGCCGACAAGCTGCGGTCGCAGGGAATCGACGTGGTCGATTTTGGCGCCGGCGAGCCACATTTTGCGACGCCGCAGCATATTAAAGACGCGGCTGTGGCAGCGATCCATGGAAATTTTACCAAGTACACCGCGGTCGCAGGCACGGCGGAGCTGCGCGATGCGATTGTGCACCGGCATGCCGTGGATTTCGATTCGGATTACCGGCGCGAGGAAGCGATTGCGTCGACCGGCGGCAAGCATGCGCTGTTCAATGCCATCCAAGTCTTGGTGGATCACGGCGACGAGGTGATTCTGCCGGTGCCGTACTGGGTGTCCTTCAAAGACATCGTGCGGTATGCAGGTGGGAACTGTGTGTTGCTCGAATCGGATGAGTCGCAGGGATTTCGCGTGACAGCCGAGATGGTGGCGCGCTTGATCACGCCGCGGACGAAGGTGATCATCCTGAACTCCCCGTCGAATCCGTCGGGAGCAGTGATGAGTCCGGAGGATATGACGGAGGTGATCCGGTTGGCGCACCAGCGCGGGATCTGGGTGCTATCGGATGAGTGCTACGTGTATCTGAATTACACGGGCAAGAATTTCTCCGTGGGCGCCCTGCGAGAATACAAGGAACGCTTCGTAGTGCTGGGGTCGTTGTCAAAAACCTACGCGATGACCGGATGGCGGCTGGGATATGCACTGGCTCCGGCGGCGGTGGTGAGCGCGATGGCAAAGCTGCAGAGCCAGTCAACCTCGAATCCGACGTCGATCGTGCAGAAAGCGGCGGTGGCCGCGCTAAAGGGGCCGCAGGAGTGCGTGGAGCAGATGCGGGCTGAATACATTGAGCTGCGGGATCACGTGGTGAACGGATTGCGCGCCATTCCGGGCGTGAAGTGCACCCTGCCGGAAGGAGCGTTCTATGCGTATCCAAATATTTCTTCGTTCCTGGGTCGCGGCGGGCTGAAATCAGCATCAGATGTGGCGGGTCGATTATTGCGCGAGGCACATGTGGCGACTGTTCCGGGCGAAGGATTCGGCACGAGCGACCATATTCGCGTTTCTTATGCGACGTCGAAGGCGGAATTGGATCGCGGGTTGGAGCGCATGCGGAAGTTTTTCGCGGCTCTCTAGCTAACTCTCTATGTCTCTGGTCGGAAGCTATAAGCAATCACCACCGAGGACACGGGGGACACAGAGGAACGCTGAATTGAGTTGGTTCGGCAAAGGCCGTTCCGTTTGCGGGCGGTCTTTTTTGTGGGCGTAAGTTGGCATGGGAAATCTCTATCCATTGTTGATGCTTCCGGGATTTGATCCGCGTCCTTGGGGCACGTTCGATTTGTCGCCGATTTATCCCAATCACAAGTTCGAAGAGAAGATTGGCGAGGCCTGGCTGAGTGGTGATGATTGCAAGGTCGCCAACGGTCCCCTCACTGGGAAAACCCTCGCGCAGTTGAGCGAGGAATATCAGCGCGAGTTGGTGGGCGAGGCGGCGCGCGACTCGAAGAGATTTCCCTTGCTGCTCAAATTTCTGTTTCCGCACGAGAAGCTTTCGGTGCAGGTGCATCCGGATGATGCGCAGGCGCTGCGCGTTGGACAGCCTTGGGGAAAGACCGAATGCTGGTACATTGCGCACGCGAAGCCCGGGGCGCAAATTGCGTTGGGATTGAAGCCTGGCGTCACCACCCAGGACATGGAAGCGGCGATCCATGAAAAGCGGGCCGAGGAAGTGCTCAACTGGATCAACGTTTATGCGGGCGACATGATTTATGTTGCGGGGGGGACGGTCCACACGCTGGGGCCTGGCTCGGTGGTGGTGGAGACGCAACAGCAATCGGATACGACCTACCGCCTGTATGATTACGGGCGTCCGCGCGAATTGCATTTGAAAGACGGGATGGCGGCGGTGAAGGAGAAGGTGAAGTCAGGGAAGGTGGTGCGTCCGGCGCCGGAGCAAATGAGGGGAACCAAGAACCGTCATGCACCGTTGGTAGGCGCTCCTTATTTTGTAGTGGACATGTTTGAGGCGAAAGATCCGCTGGAACTTGCGACGTGCGACGACTCTGGACGAAGTTCGGTTCAGATTCTCGTGGCGACGGAGGGTTGTGGCGTGATCGAGGCATCGGGGATGGATCCGGTGACGCTGGCTAAAGGCGACGCAGTGGTTGTACCCGCGTGCATCGGCAAGTTCGGGGTGCGTCCGCAGTGGGCTTTGGAATTCTTGCGCGCTTATGTACCGGGAAAGCCGTTACCTGAGCCCGAGACAAGACTGTAGTCGGCTCAATTTTGTTGGCGTAGTTTTTTCGAATGGTAGATCAATGAGAATCTGTGGCTAAGAACTCGAATTTCTATCCGGTAATTCTGGCGGGAGGGCGTGGTACGCGCTTCTGGCCGTTGAGCCGCAAGAAGCGGGCGAAGCAATTGCTGGCGCTCGACGGCAAGCAGACCATGATTCAGCAGACGGTGGCACGCTTGTTGCCGCTCGCCCCGCCGAAACAATTCTGGATCATAACCAATGAAGATCTGCGGCTTGCGATTGCCAGGCAGCTTCCGAAGCTGCCGAAAGCGCAGGTGCTTGCTGAGCCGGTGGGACGAAATACGGCGCCGGCGATTGGGCTGGCGGCGTTTCTGCTGTTGCGCGAAAATCCAGAGGCCGTGATCGGCATGTTTCCTTCCGATCACGTGATTGCCGATGAACCGCGCTATCGCGAGACTCTGGAGCGGGGTATTGCAATCGCGGCTGCAGGCGCGAATATCGTGGTGCTGGGGATCCGGCCGAACCGCGCGGAAACGGGCTACGGGTACATTGAGGCCGGGAGCGCATTTCAGGGCGACGTTTTCCGCGTTCGGCGCTTTACTGAAAAGCCGGATGCGAACAAGGCGGCAGAATTTGTGGCTGCCGGAAACTATTTCTGGAACAGTGGAATGTTCTTGTGGAGCGCACGCACCTTAGCCGACGCGCTACGGGAACATCTGCCGAAGACTGCGCACCTGCTGGAGGAGATTGCGGCGGCGTTTGGCACACGCAAATTCGCGAATACTTTTCGGAAGCTGTATCCCAAGTGCGAAAACATCAGTGTGGATTATGCCGTGCTGGAGCCGCGCTCGGCGAAGGGTGAGCAGGCAGGAAACATCTTTTGCCTGCCGGCGGATTTTGGCTGGAACGATCTGGGATCGTGGACGGCCTTGCATGAGCATCACACGGCAAAGAGCAGTCCGGCGGATGGGAACCTGGTATCCGGGGCCGGCGTTTGCCTTATGAATGCGCGCGGAAACTATATCTATGCTCCGGGGAAATTTATCGCGGCGGTGGGAGTGAATGATCTGGTAGTGGTGGAGACTCCGGACGCGCTTTTGATTACAACGCGGCAGAACGCGCAGGATGTCGGCAAAGTCGTGAAGTACCTGGATGAGAAGAAGCTGCACAAACTGACATAGTTTCCAGACCTATGACGCAAGAAATCAAATTTGGTACGGACGGATGGCGCGGGATTATCGCGGATGACTTTACGTTCGACAATGTGCGCCGGGTGGCGGGCGCGATTGCTGCTTATGTCTTGAAGTACGAGGACCCGAAGCGCGGAGTGTTCGTGGGCTACGATGCGCGGTTTGCATCGCCGCGCGCAGCGCAGATCGTAGCGGAGGTGATCGCCGCGGCTGGGATTCCGGTGAAACTGGCTAATGATTTCACGCCCACGCCCGCGATTTCGTATGCGGTGAAACAGCAACACGCGGCGGGCGGAGTGATGGTCACATCGAGCCACAATCCATGGAATTGGAATGGAGTGAAGTTCAAGGGTAATTTTGGGGGATCGGCAACGCCCGCGATCATGAAGAAGATCGAGGAGGAGCTGGCTGCCGGGGGCGCTCCTAAAGGGAGCAAAGCGGCCGTTGAGGAAGTGGATGTCAAAAAGCCATACATCCAGGCAGTGTGTGCTTTTGCCGACATGGATCTGATCGCGAAAACCAAGTTCAAGTTTGCCGTGGATGCGATGTATGGTTCGGGGCGGGGCGTTCTGTCGGGAATCTTTGCCGAGCGCGGAGTACAGTATGTGGCGATTCGACAGGAGTTGAATCCGCTGTTTCCGGGAATCAATCCAGAACCGATCGAGCCGCACACGGCCATGCTGCAGGAGACTGTGGTTCGAGAAAAATGTGATGCGGGCCTCGCTACGGACGGCGACGCCGACCGCATTGGGGCGGTGGCTGAGGATGGCAGCTTCGTCGATTCGCACAAGATATTCTGCGTGTTGCTGCGCTGGTTGCTGGAGCGCAAGAAATGGCCGGGGGATGTCGTCCGGGCGTTCAACACGACGCGAATGCTCGACCGCATCGCGGCGAAGCATGGGCGTAAACTCCACGAGACTTCGATCGGGTTTAAATATATTGCCGACCTGATGATGGAAGGTGAAATTCTGATTGGAGGAGAAGAGTCTGGTGGCATTGGGTATTCCCGGTTTCTGCCGGAGCGCGATGGCGTACTGAACAGCCTGCTTCTGGCGAATGTGATGGCGGAGGAAGGCAAGCCTCTGGGGCAACTGGTGGCAGATTTGCAGCGCGACTTTGGAGCGCACTATTACGGACGTCGTGATCTTCACATTCCGGAAGAAATGAAGCAGAATGCGATTCAACGGGCTCGTGCCGAGAGCACGCAGAGTCTGGGTAAGTATCGCGTGCTGAAGAAGGAATATCGCGACGGAGTAAAATTCTTTCTCGATGCTCCCACGAACGGGAATGGAGCGGAAGCCTGGGTGTTGTTCCGCGCGTCGGGAACGGAGCCGCTGTTGCGGCTTTACACGGAGGCGGCCTCGAAGGAGTTGATCAGCGAGCTTCTGACCGCGGGCGAGAGCTTTGTAAGGAACGGATAGGCTCGCGCATCGCAGGATGTTGACAGTTACAGATCATGGCAGACGATCCCAATTTTGCGCAGGCCGATTCACCGGAGACGCAGCGCTACAATCGCATCCGGCGGTGGCTGGGTATTGCGGACTTCCTGGTTGGGCTTGTGTTCCTGATTGTGTTGTTGGTCACCGGCTGGTCGGGTTGGTTGCGGGACATTGCTTACCGGGCGGGATTTCAAAATTATTCCCTGTCGCTTTTCATGTACCTGCTGCTTTTGCTTGTGATCAGCAAGGTATTAGGGATCGGGCTCGACTATTATGGCTTCGCCCTCGAGCGCAGATTCAAGTTGTCGACGCAACGATTTCAGTCGTGGGTTTGGGATGAGTTCAAGGGTTTCCTGCTGGGTTTGGTCTTGGGGACCGTAGTGGTGGAAGTGTTGTACTTTACCCTGCGGCAGTGGCCTCAACATTGGTGGGTGCTCGCGTGGGCACTCTTCATGGGGCTGTTTATCATCCTCGCACAACTGGCGCCGGTTATTCTGTTTCCGATCTTCTACAAGTTCGAACCTCTCGACAACGAAGATCTGCGGAGACGTCTCGTGGTGTTGAGCGAGCGGGCGGGTACGAGGGTGCGCGGCGTGTATCGGTGGAAGCTCTCGGAGAAGAGCAAGAAGGCGAATGCAGCTCTGACCGGGCTGGGTGCAACACGCCGCATCATTCTGGCCGACACGCTGCTGGATAACTATTCGCCGGATGAGATCGAAGCGGTTCTAGCGCACGAACTCGGACACCATGTGCATCGGCACATTCTGAAGAGTATTTTCGTTCAGGCTGGGATTACATTGTTCGGCTTCTGGGCGGCGAACTGGGCGCTGCATTACGCGGTCGACCAGCACATGTTCGAAGAGTTATCAGATTTCGCGAATCTACCTCTGCTGGCGTTGGTTTCTGTTGTGCTTTCGTTTTTGCTGATGCCTGCCCTGAATGCGTATTCTCGTTTTAACGAACGACAGGCGGACCGCTATGCTTTTGAGTCGATTGCCAGTGTTGAGCCATTCATCTCCTCGATGAACAAACTGGCCGAGCAGAATCTAGCGGAACGAACTCCTTCCAAGTGGGTGGAATGGTTTTTCCACTCGCATCCTGCCATCTCGCGGCGGCTGGCTGCGGCCGAAGCGTGGAATCGAACGCAGAATATCACCCCGCAGGTCTGAATTTGAACAATTGGTTGAGTTGGGGAATCGCTTGTCTGTTGGCCGCGATCCTGGCGGGCACAGCGGTAGGTCAAAAGGGTGTGACCACTTGCGCGAGCTGCTCGGAGTGGAACAAACCGCAGAGACCGTTCTTAATTTTCGGAAATACCTACTACGTGGGACCTCGCGGTCTGAGTTCGATCCTGATTACCTCAAAGGGTGGGCATGTATTAATTGACGGAGCGCTGCCGGAGTCGGCGTCGCAGGTGGCGGCCAACGTTCGATCCTTGGGTTTTCGGATCGAAGATGTGAAAGTTATCTTGAATTCTCATGTGCATTTCGATCACGCCGGAGGAATAGCAGAATTGCAGCGGTTGAGCGGAGCACGCGTGATCGCAAGCAAGTGGAGTGCAGGTGTCATGCGAAAGGGTGGCGTGGGTAAAGGTGATCCGCAATTCGGAACGCTGCTGCCGATCGCCGCCGTCAAAGACGTGCACGAACTGCACGACGGGGAAACATTTCAGGTCGGTGCGATCGCGATCACAGCCCATTTGACGCCGGGACACACACGGGGGGGGACGAGTTGGACGTGGAAGTCCTGTGAAGGGGAGCTTTGCCGTGACATGGTTTATGCGGACAGCCTGACGCCAGTTTCGGCTTCCGGATTCAAATTCAGCAAGAGCCACGAATATCCCGACGCGCTGGCAGACTTTGAAAAGTCGTTTGCCTTTCTGGAGTCGGTGCGGTGCGATATTCTAATGACTACGCATCCGGAAATGTCTAACTTGTGGGAGCGGATTGAGGCGCGAGATCAAGGAGTAACACCGGATCCGATGGTCGATACCGGTGCGTGCCGGCGGCTCGCGTCGCGCGGACGTGACCAACTTCGCCGCAGACTCGCCGACGAAGGCAAACCCTAGGGGCATGAAACCGATCAGCGTTGTTTCATGATCTCGATGACCCGCTGCAGGTCTTCTTCCGTATCGACACCAATGCTGTCGTGAGGCGTCTCGCCGACATGGATTGGTATGCCGTTTTCCAGAAAACGAAGTTGCTCGAGTCGTTCGCTTTTTTCCAGCGAAGATTCGGGTAGTGTGACGAACCGGTCGAGCGCAGCTTTGCGATAGGCGTACAGGCCCAAGTGTTTGAAGTAGCGAGGCAGGGTGCCGTCGCGATCAAAGGGGATGGTCGCGCGGGAAAAGTAAAGAGCGCGGCCGGTGAGATCGGCCACGACTTTCACGGCACTGGGGCTCGCAATGTCGACGTCAGCGGCAGGAGTCATCAGCGTCCCGACCTGGATCGCGGAATTTTCCATGACCTGCAACAGCGATGCGATTTGTTCTGGGCGCACGAGAGGCTCGTCGCCTTGTACGTTGATGTAGACCTCGGCGGACTCGCGGCACGAGACTTCGTGCACGCGCTCAGTGCCGCTGCGATGGTTGGGAGACGTCATCTGCGCCTTCCAATCGTTCTGGCGGCAGAGCGTCATGATTTCATCGGAATCGGTAGCGATGAGAACATCGGCGAGCAAGGACGAAGAACGGACGGCTTCGTAGACCACGCCGATCAACGGCTTTCCCGCGATTTCACGCAGCATTTTGCGAGGCAATCGCGTGGAAGCCAAGCGAGCTGGAATGACGGCGATCGCTTTCATCGACTTTCCGGTCATCGTATTAAGGAGCACCGCACATCCCGCAGAGTATATCGGTTTATCGACTCGCGATTGACCTATTTCGAAGGCGCTTTTAGAATTAAAGACTGGACGTAGCGCTCCCACGGGTTCGTTGCTTCCAAGCTGCGATTGCCGGGAGCGTACCGGCAGTTCCTTTCGCGCATCCTTCCCGATTTGCAGGCAAGTGGCGGTGTAGCTCAGGTGGTTAGAGCGACGGTCTCATAATCCGTAGGTCGTAGGTTCGAGTCCTACCGCCGCCACCAATCTCTTCAACAACTTGCAGGAGGTCCGGCGGAACCTCGAATTCGCCTAGTTGCGCGGGAGTTGCGGATTGGTGCGGACTTGTTTTCGCTTCTTCGGTACCGACTCCGTCGAGTCGATCGACGAAACACACGTTGGCGCCGGGAATCAGATGTCCGTAAGTATCCACGGTCACCTGGATCGAGCTGTGTCCCATCTGTTCTTTCACGTAGACAATCGAGGCTCCGTTTTGGAGCAGGAGCGACCCGAAGGTATGACGGAGATCATGCAGGCGAATCCTGCGAATGCCAGCTTTGGCGACTACGGGAAGGAATAAGCGATGATAGAGGTTGTCCGGATCGAGAATCGTTCCCTCAGGGGATCGAAACACGAGTTCGCCGGAGATGTCGTTCTTGCCTTTCAGGTAAGCCTCCAGCAAGCGCTTGTCTCGCAGTTCGAGGAGAACTCGGCGGAGCTCGCGGGATAGATCCACCCGCCTCGACTTCTTGCTTTTCGTCGTCGTGTGCTCGCGCCGAACGTAGTTGTGCTGCACCACGATGAAGCGTTGGGAGTCGTGGTCGCCACCGAGTTGGATGTCGCCCCACTGGACTGCCACGAGTTCTCCCCGGCGCAGGCCGGCGCGCACTGCCATTAGGAACAGGGGATAATAGGCCGGGCAAATCTCCTCGGCAGCCTTCAGGAACCCCTGAACCTCCACAGTGGTAAGCGCGATGCCCTTGATCTGGGGTGTCTTTGCGGAGCGCGTGAAACG
This sequence comes from uncultured Acidobacteriaceae bacterium, assembly GCA_963731405.1. Lineage (GTDB taxonomy): Bacteria > Acidobacteriota > Terriglobia > Terriglobales > Acidobacteriaceae > Sulfotelmatobacter. The sequence continues at coordinate 577,839 of CAVSVS010000015.1, forward strand.
GCCCAGACGGGCCGCTGGGTTCGACTCGACCAGCCCCTCCTCGATGGCGTAATTGAACAAGCTGCGGATGACGCAAAGTGCGTTGCGGATGGTGTTGCGGGAGAGATCTTTGCTGATCAGGTCATTGATCAATGCCTTGATGTCGTCGCGCTTGATCTCATTCAGGAGCTTCTTGCCAAATCGCGGTCGCAGATATTGTTCGAGAACTCCTTCGTAGCCGTCAGCAGTGGAAGTCTTGCACTCGATTCGGGCGTAGTCTTTCAACCAGCCGTCCGCATATGTGTTGAACGTCGGCTTCTTGTCCTCCGTTGTATTGAGAATGCTCAGGTCTCCGAGGGCAAGTTTCGCTTCAACCTGTCGCCGAACTTGCTCTGCAGCCTCTCGGCTTCCGACGCATTTCGCCTTGCGGCGGCCGTGGTAATTTACGAGCACGTACCACTTGCCGCTTCGCTTACGAACCGTCACACCCATCAGATCTTCCCCTTTACGCCACTGACCAATTCATCCACGATACAACCTAAGTCAACAAGCTTTACCTGGTGAGCCTCCAGCCAGCGGTCGAACATGCTTCGGCGAACCAGTATCTTGCACCCTACGCGCACTGCCGGCAGAGGGTCGACGGCCCGATGGATCCACTCGCGAAGAGTTCGCTCGGAGACACAGGCGTACCGTGTCAGCCGCTTGAGGTCTAGCCAGTCGGGTTGTGGCCGCTCCACAGTCATCGCGTTCTTTCTTCCCTTTCTCGCTTCCAAGGACTGAACAGTTTACAGTCGGCGACGTTCCGAACTCTATTGGAACGCGCCTTCGCTACCGCGCTCTCGAGGTGTCCTCTCTCTCACCGAATTTCAGCGTCTTCGAGTCGAAAAAGACTCGTTCATTGCTCACCGGGCCATGCCGCTGCTTTGCGATGATCAACTCGTCTTCGCCCGTGGGATTGCCGAACTTGTCCACCGGCCGATACGTCAGGATGATCACGTGGGAATCATTTTCCATACTTCCGCTCTCCTTCAGATGAAACTTGTTTGGCCGGAAGTTCTGGTTGCCATCCTTCGGACGTGACAACTGGCTAATCGCGACAATTGGGACACCCGTATCTTTTGCGAGGGTGCGCAGTGCGTTCGAGACCTTCGTGAGCCGTTCCTTCTCGTCCCTCGCGGGCGCCGAGATGAGCTGAACATAATCGACAACGATTAATTGAACCCTCTCTTGCCGGACCAGAAGCCGTGCCTTCGCAAGCAGCTTTTGAATCGACAGTGATCCATCCTCGACCACGAAGAGTGGCCATTTCCCCACTTCACACATAGCTTGCTGCACGCGCTCTCGTGTTGAGGGGTCCAAATGGCGCGGAAAGCGGATTTGCTGGAAAGGGACTTTTCCCGCATGCGACCAAAGCCGCTGCAGCAGGTCCCCTTTTGCCATTTCGATAGAGAAGAAGCCAATGGGGATTTCTTGTCGGCAATTTGCCGCCGCAATCTGCAAAGCCAGGGCGGTCTTCCCGTCGCCTGTACGGCCGCCGATCAACCACAACTCCCCTTTTCGAATCCCCGTCGTTGCAATATCAAGGGGGTCAACGCTTGTGGAAAGCCCAATCAGGTCCCCACTCCCATTGGCAATCTGCTCCCACTCGGCATAAACCTGGTCAGAAAACGAAATTATGCGCTGAGCTGGTGCCTCATCGGAGCCCGTCTGTATCTGAAGAATCCGTTCACCCAGTTCCTCGATTGCTACTTTCGACGAAAAGCCATCACTGACTGTACTGAGAGTGGCATTGCAGGCGTAGATGAGCTTTCGCGACGCCGCTTTATCGCGCACAATGTTGACGTAATGCTTGATGCTCGGACGGTAGGGGACGCCATCCGTCAGGCTCGACACATAGCCCACATCACCGACCGCCTGCAGATCCTTGTGCCGGTCGAGTTCCTCGATCAGCATAATCCTATCGATCGGCCGCGAAGACCCAGCCAGATCGACAATCCGCGAGTAGATCCGCCGATGCGAGTCGAGCGAAAAATCCGCGGAAGTCATCCCGCTGGCTGCGGCTTCGTCGTACGCCCGGGTATCCAGCAGAATGGCTCCAAGGATCGAACGTTCTGCATCCACATTGGCAGGGAGGCTTTGAATTGGACATTCGAGTTTTCTCACTGCATCCGATGTTCGGAACCCTACAAGAACTGTTGTTGCAGCACGGTATTGAGTTGGCTGAAGAAGAACTCGAAGAAGATCTGGCATTCCTTCGCGAACTTGAGTTGATTGATTTGGTTGGAAAGATCGGTGACGGTCACTACAAGCTTTCTATACCGTTGATGGGCAGATGGATAGAACAGCAGCAAGACTTCGATATCGTCCTGCGCAAGGCCCAGGCGGAATCCGAGGAAAGACATGTCTGATGCGTTATTCCAGATTTCTGGCGCTACCGTGCCGCGGCTGGTTGGCAGGAAGTCGGCCATGCAAAGACTTACCGCTTCACTAGCAAAGCCGACGCCGGATCACTTGCAGATTGTCGGGCCTCGCTTCTTCGGCAAAACTGTCCTTATGCATGCCGTGGCCGAAAAGATTCGCTCGGGTGATTCTCGGTTCAAAACCGTAGTGCTTTGGGACCTGGCGCACAGAACGCCGTCTACCGATGACGAGTTTATTAGAGTGCTCGTTCAACAGATTGCCGATCAAGTAGCGTCTTTCAATAAGGATTATGCCGATCATCTCCGAAACGCCGACGGGAATGGTTACTCGGAGTTGCGTGAGGTCATCGATATTTTCGATGGTGAGAAAGTCAAAATCCTCCTACTGTGGGATGGCTTCGACAAGGCGTTCGGCAGCAGCAGACTCACTCGCAATCTTTGGGACCAGATGAGAGATCTCGGTTCACGCCCAGGTCTGAGAATAGTAACCGCGAGCCGCAAGCCGTTACACGAACTACCGAGGGACTCTGAATCAAAAACAAGTGATTTTTGGGGATTGTTTGATACATTGCCAGTAAAGACTCAATGTTTTGAGGACGAAGACTTTTTGGAAGCCATAGGTCATTTGACAACTGTCACTCTTGGATCCGGAGCAAAAACGGAATTATTGAATTGGACGGGCGGGGTTCCACCACTCGTTCTGGGCCTGCTAAATAAAGTGAACGAATCGTTCAAGGGGAACACCGTGAACGGTGGAGACATAAACCAGATCGCGATGGAATCGATGCAGGATTTAAAACCGTTCGTTGGCTCCCTTTGGTCGGACTGTCCGGAGCCCAGCAAGGACCTGTACTTGGAACTCATTGAGGCGCAGTCTATTGAAGCTAAGACCTGTAAGTATTCGGACGCCTCTCCCTTGGAGGAAAAGGGGTTTGCTACTCGTTCCGGCGCCAGAATCCACGCTGGTTGCCGGTTCCTGCAGACGTTCGTCCGGGAGAGATCTGGCGATTCTGGCAGCATAGGCAGGTTGTTCGGTTCACAAGCCGTATTTGAAACGAATGGGCGAATCCTTCTGGAGCGACGTTTTGCGCAGACAGAAATCTCGGACCCAGATGTGAGATTGTTTTTGTCGCGTTGCCTAGCTGACATCCCTGATCATCTGGATGTGTGTCTGTATAACATCAGAGGCATTGTTGATAGAGTACTGGACCTCATCTGGAATGCGGAGCTTGGAACAAAACGCCAAATTCCCGCAGAATATACGACTGACTGGCAATTTTACGGCGAGAGAGCAGCGAACGAAGATTGGGCAGGTCGATGTCCCACCAGTCGAGGCCTGCAACTGCGCCTTCTAAAATTGCTTACCACCCCGGAGAAGGCGCCGATAAGAGCGAAGTACGTAAAAAACGCCACCTACACACTTGTTGAGTCTGCGCATGCTTTCGCCAACTTGGGACAGCATTTGATCGGGCAGAAGGTCGACTTTGGGACGACCTTTGCGGCGATGTGTGTCTGTTTGGAGCTTGCCGCTCGAGTCACTCGGGAGCTGAACACAGATAATGGCCAAGGCTGAAGGACTGAAACATCAGCCGAAGAACTTGTGAGTTGCGTCCCCCGGAAAGGCAGTCCCTTGGGAGACTTTGACTCTGTCTTGGGGAGCGCATTTCAAATGCTCGCCCAGAAACATCTGTTTTAGGGCAGTAAAAATGCCTAACCCACGACCTCGTCGATTCATATACTTGTAAAGCTAGCGGCAAAAGGGATTTTGGGCAGGTTCCTCGGCGTGGCCAACTGCGATGTCTACCCCGTCAGATGCTCCGGTAAGGATCGAGGGATGAATACATCGTGGGCTGGTGGTGCACCTCGGAAGCGTGCCGATTGATCGCGCTAGCGGCTTGGGTGCGGAGATTGCCTTCCCGGGCGTCGAAATCGAGTGTACTGACTCCGTATTCGCAGCGGATACACTTGAAAAGAATTCCACCTTCGATCCGATTGGTGGTGTAGTGTCTCACGGTTTAATTGTAGTCCTCAGCTCAGAAGGAAGGACGCACCACGGTGGGCTGTCGAAGGTAATCAACGGAGCCCTTCTGCGAACACGACCGATCACCCTCCGTGACTTTTGCCCTCAAAACTCCCACGGCAGGGTCAATGAGCGTTATCGCGATTTTGCACCAACCATCAGGCAAACTGGCAGCTAATTTCGGGTTATTTGCCCCTGATTGGAAATGTGCGAACGATCAGGCCGTCAGTTTCAGACAGGCAAGTCGGAAGCTTGCATATATTTCAATACTGAGCAATTCAGGACAGAATTGCAGTTCTTTCAAGCCTAGAGTCGGGCCTCAGACTCACTCACCCTATCGTCACTCGATACAACTCAGGAGGCATATGCATACTCTGGAATCACTCAGCTGTTTAAGGAAATCCCGCTGCTTGTTGGTCGCCTCGCTCGTTTTGCTTCCCCAGCTTCTGTTCGCTCAATGGACCGCCAGCGTAGGAGCCGAAAGCGGCGATCAGGGACGTCAGGTGTTAGCCTTTCTGCCTAACGAAATTTGGATCCATGTCGGCGACAGCATCACGTGGAAGCTGGTCACCAAAATCGAACCCCACACCGTCACCTTCCTGATAGCGAACCAGATCCGCAATCCCTTCAACGTCGGTTGCCCAGGATACACGCCCGACAACTCGCCCTTCGATGACACGGCGTGCGTGTCGTCTCCACCCATGGTGAACGGTCAGACCTTCACCGTGATTTTTCCCGCAACCGGTAATTTCAAGCTGTCCTGCCTGTTCCATGAAAACATGCAGGGCACCGTGCACGTTCTGGATCTGGCAGAAAAGCTCCCTCACGACCAAGCGTTCTATGACGATCAGGCGAAGAGGGATAGCAAGGCAATGCTGAACGACATGCTGCAGGACATGGGCAAGGACTCACACCGCAAGCACCAGTCCGCTAACGCCGTGATGGTCGGGCTGGGAGAAGTCGTAGCGACCGGTGGCGGAACGCGTACCCTTTCGGTCGTGCGATTTATGCAGGATAAAGTGACGATCCACAAAGGCGACACCGTGGAATGGACGAGCGGCGATGTCATCACTCCCCACACCATCACCTTTGGAACAGAACCGGTGGACCTGATCGACCCATCGGCAAATGTCACCGTCGATACGGACGGAGCTCGCCATGGCGTGATCAATTCGACCTCCGATAGCATGCACTCTGGCTTTATCCAGGCTGCACCGCAAGATCGGATTGGCCTCGCCCAGGCACCGCTCGGGGTCACACGCTTTCGGGTGACATTCTCCAATCCCGGAACCTATTCGTACATCTGCGCGCTTCACGACGGTTCCGGTATGACGGGAAGTGTGATCGTTCTTCCCTGAGTGACAATTGACGGAGCGCGACCATCACACTTAGGGGCTGCGTCGCAAAACGCAGCCCTTATCTTGCTCCATCCTCAGGATGACAAAATGGACAATCTCCGGTCTAATCCACGTATGCCGCTCCCCCGCGCCGGATAGGCCCTCCGCAGTGAGCGGCTGTTCACAGCCGGCGAAAGACTCCTCCATGACTTCCCTGAAAAATCGAGGCAGAAGTGTGCAAACCTTCGAAACGGGAGTCCTACCCACCGCTCGCTATCGGCCATAACTGTCGAGAACAGGCCATTTCGCATTGAGAATTGGCTGAGTGGGGTCAGTGAGTTTAACCGCGGGTAAACGCGGGCTGAGTGCGGGCAGCCATGCTGCAAGCATTTTAGCAGCGGCTCATGCACTGGTCCGGTCGGCGCAATCAGGTGCGCTCAAACTAGGAACCGCTGTTAGAATCCGCGTCATGTCCGGGCGCACTATCAGGACTACATCTCGCGTCGCGTTTTTCCTCTGCGGACTGATTTCACTTCTCACGGGCGTTCCTTTTCTGATGCTGCGGGGCGCCGAGCTGCCGGTTCAGAGCGAATGGGTCATATTCGTGGCTGCCCTGGCACTGGTGGGCCTTTTCAGCGTGACGCTTGCGGTGCTGCCCCGCTCGTGGATCGCGAAAGCGTGCAAGAAAGATCGAGACGATGGACAGTTGTTTCTAGCGCCCCTCAAATGGCTCGGTGCCTTCGCGGCGATTTCGTATCTCCTAGCTCTCGTCGCCTATCTCGCTCCGCACCGCTGGAATCTCGATCCCCAACTGATGTTTTCGCTGTGTCCGTTGTATTTCGTGAAGATGACGTTCGATCCCTCGGTGGTGACCACCTTTTTCTTACTTGCCCCGATGAACGCGGCGGTGTACGGCTCACTCGGCCTCACCTTGGGATACGCATGGTTGGCTTTCGGTAAACGAACATCAAACTGATGGTTGACGAAATCAGCTCTTTTACGCAAGTGAGCATGAGGAAGAATATTTTGACTACGGGAAGATGAGTGAGGGATTTATCGTCAATCGGCGTTCGCCAAAACGCTGTCAACAATTACAGGCTGTCACTGCGTCCTAGTTCCGCTATTCTTATTGCAACTTTCTCGCTGAGGGTAGGGTTCAAATGCAGAAACTTTGTTCCACTGGGATTGTCTGCTGCACCGTCGTCCTTATGGCTGGAATTGCTGCGCAAGAGCCTCACCCTGGACATAGTTGGGATTATGGTGACGCCCATGGGCCGCGCTATTGGGGCGATCTGGAGCCGGACTTTGTGACCTGCAAAACCGGCCATCTCCAATCGCCGATCGACATCCGCAATCCTAAGAAGGCTAACCTTCCGGTGCTCCACTTCGACTACAAGCCTTCTCCGCTGCACATCGTTGATAACGGCCATACCATCATGATCAATTACGGACCTGGAAGCTCCATCTCGGTCGGCGGGAAACAATACACGCTTAAACAATTCCACTTTCATAGACCTAGCGAAGAAAAGATCAACGGCAAGAGCTTCGAGATGACCTTGCATCTCGTACATGCAGACGCCGAAGGTAAGCTGGCCGTGGTGGCGGTTCTACTCCAGGAGGGCGGAGACAACGCTCTGGTGCGTGAACTGTGGAAGGACACCCCAAAAGAAAAGGACAAGGAAGAACTCTTCGACCAAGTCCAAATCGATGTGTCTCAGCTAGTGCCGTCGGATCACGGTTATTACACCTTTCCCGGGTCTCTCACCACACCGCCCTGTAGCGAAGACGTGACGTGGTTCGTGCTCAAACATCCGATGACAATTTCGGCAGCGGAGATACAGCAGTTCTCTAAGCTGTACCGGAACGATGCACGACCTACCCAGCCCTTATACAGCCGGACTGTGCTACAAAGCCGATGAGTGCATTCAATTGACGCTAACAGGCGGTTCACTCAGAACCTCTGTTCCGGGCATTTTGAGCGTAATCGAGATTTTTCGCCAATTGACCAGGAGTTGTCTGGTGTCTAACTAATGCCCATGGGAGGACAGCATGAAGAGATGGGCACTCCTTCTAGGGTTGGCAGGCGCTTTGTGGATGGTGTTGGTGCTCTACAGCAAATCGTTGCCCCTAGCGAGGGTGAGCAATTATCCGGGAGTCTTTGCGGCAAGGTGGGTGCAGTACAGGGGCATCGCTCCGTCTGCTGGAATCGTTCTGGCTTTCAATATCTGGCTGGTGCTGACAAGTGCTCTGGAATGGATTGCGGTGGGTCTTGTCGTCCTTTCGACTATTCGCTTGCGGTCACGATCCGGCCAATGAGTGAAATCGCGATATTACAACAGTTACGGTTTTGCGCTGATCTTCTTCATTTCCGCCCCGGCCTCACGCCTTAGGTTCCGGCTGGAACGTAAACACGGTCGTTGAGCTGTTTAATGGAATGGCAAGCTGCGCCCGCCCGGCTGTTGAAATCCCGAAGCCGGGCGGGCCACGTCTAGAAAGAAATGTTGATTCACCGGGAATGCAAAGCCAGCACCCTACCGGATCAAGTTATGGCCCGATGGTGCTGACGGCTTTGCCGTTCACCCCCACCACGGCGCACAGAACCTTGCCTCCCTCAATGCTGGCGCAGCCGGGATTGCCGTTGTAGGTAGCGGTGCCGATCTTCAACCATCCAGACCAACTCGTGCCGTTGAAGGAGGTTACCCAAAGCCCGGCATCGCTGGCCACCGAACCGCAGGCGAGTTGCCCTGTTGCAGTTTGCGCGCACGACGAGCCGGGATTGACGTTTCCGCCAAGTCCGCCCCACCCACTCCAACTCGTGGCAGCCCAGGCGCCGCCTTTATAGTTGTCCGCGAACAGCCCGCCGCCGCTGCCGCGGGAAAAACAGGTCAGAAGGCCAAGGGTTCCTCCCAGTGGCGTGCAGGAGTAACGACCGGCGCCAGAGCTGCCGCCGATATTGATGAACGTGCTCCAGGCAGCACCGGCAAAGCGCGCAGCAACGACACTCCACGAATTGGTCGTCGATGTGGAAATGCAGACCACGCCGCCAGTACCGTCGCTGCCGCAACCGGGCGCGGAGACGGTTGTTCCGGCGAGGGTTTTGAAGGCGCTCCAGACAGTGCCGTTGAAAAAGCTCGAAGTATAGCCACCGGCAGTACTGCGGCCCACGCAGAGCACATCCCCCACCGTGAGCTGAGCGCAGCTAGGTTCTGAGGTGAGGGTACCGCCAACGCTGGTGAGCACGCCCCAGGTTGTACCGTTATAGATTGCTGCGGAAAGACCACCTGTAGCGTTCCGCACCCCGCAGATGACGTTGCCTGCGCCATCTGCGGCACAGCTGGGATTCGAGGTGACGGTGCCAGCGATGGTTTTCCAGACAGCCCACTTGGTTCCGCTCCATTGATTCACGATCAGAGTTTGGCCCACTCCGCGAGCGGCGCAGACGGCCAACCCGGTTGAAGGAGATGCGCAGGAGGGATCGGAGAGCACGACGGTGGTTCCCATCGAAACCGCGCTTGTCCACGCAGCCCATGCCGGGTGCAGCGCACAGAGTACGACCATGATCGTCAGCAGGCGACGAACACACAAAGTTTTCATTTTTGCTCCTTTAAGATTTGCCTTTTGACTTTGCTTGCTCACTACACAGGCCGTTAGTCTCGAATGCATAGGCGTCTCCTTCGGTGATGCGAAACTTATTTTGCGATTCCGCTGGCGGCCTCCACCTCGGCTCGTCTAATTGTGTGGATCATGTCCCCGACTCCCCGAAGTGTCCATGGAGGAAGCCTGAAGCCGTCTGAATTGATCTGAAGCCCGCCTGTCTCGCTGACTGATGTAAACAGGCCAATTACAGTGCGCCGGGATAAACCGGCATGAAGCAGAGGATGAAAGAGCCTTACGGGAAAGGAGTAGCGATCCGCTCGGCCTCGAGTCTTGCGCGGGGTATCGCGAGGTACTCAGCGAAGCGTAGACAGAGGATAGGCGGGGTGGGTATTCAGCTCCGTAAACTGTCAATCCGGACGCCGACGCCTTTGTAATGCGCGGAAGGCAACATGAACAGGCGCGATAGCGCGAGCTCCTGCTCAGTCCGGCGTAGTCGAAGACCCCAGACACGCCTAGAAACTTCATGCACGAGAACCGGGAGGCCTCGGAGACACCTGTGGTCCAACCAGGCCGCAGGTCGGCGGGCGAAGGCCAGAGCCACAAGGCCCGCGCGTACGTCTGCGAGGAGTCACACAGCGGCATAGTACCTATGAACCATTCGAACAAAGACGGAACATCGCCGGCGGAGAGTGGGGAGGGAAGGCTGCTGATCAAGGAGAACGCTGGTCAACCTAACACGTACCCGACGCAGAGCGGGAAGGGCGTGTCCCAAGGGCTGGCTGGCGTGCGGAAAGCAGCAAGGGAAAACAAGGAGATGAAGTTCACTGCCTTGCTCCACCATTTGACCGTCGAACTGCTACGGGAAAGTTTTTACTCGCTCAAGAGAAAGGCCGCACCCGGAGTGGACGGTGTCACTTGGCAGGAGTATGAAGACGGACTGGAGGATCGGCTGACCGATCTTCATGGCCGGGTTCATCGCGGAGCCTATCGAGCGACGCCCTCGAGAAGAGTGTACATAGAGAAAGCAGATGGACGGCAACGTCCACTTGCGGTCCCGGCTATCGAAGACAAACTTGTCCAACATGCCGTGGTCACCATCCTCAACCAGATCTACGAGGAGGACTTTCTCGGCTTCTCCTACGGGTTTCGCCCGGGGCGCAGCCAGCATCAGGCGCTGGATGCGTTGTCGTACGCGCTCCTGAAGAAGAAGGTGAACTACGTGCTTGATGCCGACATTCGAGGATTTTTCGATAACCTCGACAGGAGTTGGTTGATCAAGTTCGTGGAGCATCGCGTCGCTGACCCCCGCATCCTGCGGCTGATCCAGAAATGGCTCAACGCTGGGGTGATGGAGGAAGGCAAACGGTCGGACACGAAGACAGGCAGCCCGCAAGGTTCGGTGATTTCACCGCTTCTCGCGAATATTTACCTGCACTACGCTTTCGATCTTTGGGTGAACGTGTGGCGCAAGAAGTGGGCACACGGTGAGGTGGTGGTCATCCGCTACGCGGACGATATCATCTTGGGATTCCAACACCAAGCGGACGCGGATCGATTCTTGGAGAACTTACAGGAACGACTGGGAATGTTTGGACTGGAATTACATCCAGATAAGACGCGCCGGATCGAATTCGGCAGGTTTGCCGAAGAGAACCGGAGACGTAGAGGAGAAGGCAAGCCCGAGACGTTCGACTTTCTAGGCTTCGCGCACATCAGCGGGAAGAATAGGCTAGGGCGTTTTACTGTAAGGCGCAAGACGATCCGCAAACGCATGCGGGCGAAGCTGCAGGAGGTCAAGCAGCAGCTCCGTGAGCGAATGCACGATCCCGTGCGCCAAACCGGGCAATGGCTCAAGTCGATCATGCAGGGCCACTCCAACTACTATGCGGTACCGGGAAACATCGACAGTCTCGGCGTATTCCGGGATCGGCTAATTGGGCATTGGTGGCGGACACTTCGCCGCCGAAGCCAGAAACGCCCGATTTCCTGGAAACGTACCCTCGCTCTGGCTGCCCGATGGCTCCCTAAACCGCGCATACTCCATCCTTATCCTGCGGTTCGCTTTGCCGCCAGTCATCCACGATAAGAACCGGATGCGCTAATAAGCGCCCGTCCGGGTCCGCGCGGGGGGCGATCAGCGATGATCGTCCCTACCGCGATCTCAAAATGCCCGGGACGAGGGAGGCCGAACGTCGTTATGACATCAGTTATCGCCGCAATCTGCGCAGTCTCCCCACACTAGGGGTTTCCCCAGTTGTGCAGCTATTGAGTTCGATCGTAGCTTTGTTTCACGTGCCCACGACCGAGGTGTCCTCATGGCAAATACGATACAACGCAAGGAAATCGGTGGTGAAGGCATTCACATTCGCGACTGCTACGTCTGGGCGGAGATCTATTACCTGGATTCACCGTCGGACTATCGAGAGTATCTACCGCAAGATCGGCACTGGCGTCCCGACGGTCACCGTTTGGAAATGTTGGACTCTCCTCGACAATCTTTGAGATCTGCCAGAGATCTTTCGGACTCGCTGGCAGCTGTTTTCTTCCTGTTCGCTGGCCTGATCGCATGTCTGCTCTCTTACCCGGTTCTGCGGTAGAGGGGATCGCCCGCGAGGGGATTGACTTCTCTTTTGAGTATCAACGGTCGTATGTTTCTGCGCCGCAAACAGAAGCGGAATGACGACGAGCAGCCCCTTCCACCTGTGTGGAGTTGGCAGGCCACCGAACGTGAAGAGCTCGGTCGATCAAAAACCCGGACAGCATCGTTCGCGGAGTTTTCAAAGCTAACTGCAAAAATGGTCGAACTCTCGCTACAAGAAGCTCAGCGCCAGCGACGAGGCCCGGTTCCGGAAAAACTGAGTGCAGTCCCATCGCCTTTGTTCTGGCCTTCCACCGATGTTGAGAGGACTCCGGAGAGACCCGCCGAAAGCGCCGGAAGACCAGGAACGGGGGCCGCCGCTACGCCACTGACCGGGCCGCAGGCGCACGGGACACCTGGCGGATTGAGAATTGCAAACTTCGCAGTTTTGTATTCGCGGGCAACAATCATCCTCCGGGAGATGACAAATTACTGGAATGAGATTCCTCGCACAGTGGGCTCTTGGCTCGCAAGACTACGACTCACTGATTCCGCTGTTGTTGGAAATCTGCGCGACTGTTGGAAGTCAGTGCAGAAGGATCATAGGCTCGCGACATTTCGGGCACGCATTGGCCATCTCAGAATCGATGTGCAGCGCACCGAGCTCATCCGGCAACGCACCGCGCTTTTGATCGGAAGCTGGAGTAGGTGGGCAACAACAGCCCAGTCTCTAGCAGAGCGACTCTCAGCGAGGCTGAGAATTCTTACGAACTCACAAGCTTTGCGGCGTTTGGGATATGGATGCTGGAAGAATCTCCGGTTCCCGTTTGCCAAGCCGTATCGTTGTCGAGACTGCGGCAAAGGAGTCGGTTTCCGCTCGCGCCCGCTCACAATGATGGAGCGCTACATCCTTCCGCTGACCCTTATGCAGCCGGTGCGCTGTGCTGAGTGCTCCAGGCGGGACTATCGGCTGATCTTCACACCCGTGAGCGAGCGCTCACATCATCGAGATGAGAATACGGACCCGATCCATCGGGACGCTGCCTAGGAACCCACAACCATCATCGTCGTTGGCGAAAAATCGCCATATCGCTCAAAACCCTCAATGCATTATGAAAGAGCGCCCCGCTTCAGAAGGTCGAAGCCGGATGAGGCGCCGCCTCCGCTGCGCTGCGCTGTGCAGGGCTTCGCTCCGCTACGGCGGCGCTCGAGAGTAACTGCCGTAGTGTGCCCGGTGGGAAAGGACTACAGAAGAGCCTAGTCAAATTAGCTGGAGAATGGCATTTTGCCTTGAGGGAAAGCCAAGCGTTGGCACGAAAGCTTTCCCCCCAAGGAGGCAACTCAAATGAGTCACGACGTCAAATATATCGGAATGGACGTGCACAAGGAAGCGATTGTGATCGCGGTCCTGAATGAGAGCGGGAAACTGGTGATGGAGTCGGTCATCGAAACCAAAGCCAGCAGCATTCTGCAGTTTCTCCACGGTCTACGGGGCGAGCTGCATGTGACCTGGGAAGAAGGCACCTGGGCGGCCTGGCTATATGATCTGCTGCAGCCGCAGGTGCAGCACATTGTGGTGTGCAATCCGCGGCGCAATGCCTTATTAAAGGAGGGCAGCAAGAGCGACAAGGTGGATGCGCAGAAGCTGGCCGACTTGTTACGCACCGGCATGCTGCGAGCGGTCTACCACGGGGAAAATGGACTACGGACACTACGCGAGTTGGGGCGCAGTTATCAGACCATCGGCAAAGATTTGACGAGGGTGATGAATCGACTGAAGGCGCTGTATCGCGGTTGGGGCATTCCCTGTGCTGGCACCCAGGTCTATGCTGCGCGCTGTCGCGAGGAATGGTTAAACAAGATTCCGCAAGCCGGCTTGCGCCGCCGCGCGGAGCTGCTCTATCAACAGCTGGACGGATTGCAGGCCTTGCGGCGCGAGGTGCGACCCGAGTTTTTGGCCGAGAGCCGGAAACATAAAGCCGCGAAACTGCTGCGCCAGATTCCCTGCATCGGTCCGATTCGAGCCGCCCGTTTGATCGGGCTGATGCAAACCCCGCACCGGTTCCGCAGCAAGCGGCAACTATGGACCTACAGCGGCCTGGGCATTGAGACGCACGACAGTGCGCAATACCGCTTTGTCCGTGGACAACTGCAACTCTCTAAGAAACCTCAGCAGGTTCGTGGTCTGAATCGAAATCACAACCATGAGATGAAAGAGATCTTCAAGAGTGCGGCCACCCGGGCCAGCTGTGGCAGGGGACCGTTCCACGATTTCTACGAGGCTTTGCTGGCCAAGGGCATGAAGCCGGAGATGGCGCGTCTGACCCTGGCGCGCAAGATCGCGGCCATTACGTTAACACTTTGGAAAAAGGAGGAAGGTTTCGACGTCGAACAACTGAAGACGCAAGCAGCTTGAGCATCGAATAGAACCCAGGTGATCTCCCAAGGTTTTCATGCCTCGGTGGTAGCCCATCGGTTCTTGCGATGCTCCGGTTCGAGGGAGAGTATCCATTCGCTCATTCAGGCACTCTGTGTGCGGTAGTCCAGCACCGAGTCTCCGGCTCAATCCTATGCCCTCTCGGATAACCGAAAAAAGCTGTAGGCCTCGAGCCTCACATAGGATCATGGTTGGCACTTAAGCCAACGTTTAGCTTGCGTAGCTTCGTAACCGAATGGCGTCGAGTACCACAGCGTCATGAAACCGTCGAGTGGAGACAAGCAACTGGGGTTGGCATCACCGCGGGGAACTGCGGCGAGCCAAAGCGACCAAACCAATAACCCCTCTAAGAATGAGGTGAGCAATGAGGTGGGGCTGGATGTAAGTCACTACGCCCGCATCTCTCAGAGGGGCAGGGAGAATCTTTTTTCCTTGACATCCCCTTTCATAGGATGAGCGAAATGGCCTCTGGTTTCGACAGCCACACCTGAGTTCTTGGAACTCGCGCCATCAGACAGGTGCTCAGACTCACCCCCCTCAAATCCACTGCTTACGCCTTATGAAGTTGTAGACCTTGGAGACGAGGACCAGAAAAGGAACGGCATACCAATATTTCTTGCGGATGAAATTGACATTGAGCCGAGGCTTCGTCAACAGGCTGAAAGTTCGGAAGTTGCAGCCTACAACCAAGTTCAGTTGGCGTGGATTTTGCCGTTGGCGGACAGGCGTTCGAGCCAACGGCGCGCAGTGGCCGCTTCGCGGTGATCGGCATAATCGCGGAGAAATTCGCGGAGCGCTTGCGCCGCGTCCTCGTAACGGCCCACCGCCGTGAGGGATTGCGCCACAAGCAATTCGATTTCGGGCGCCTTCCCTTTGGATGACGACAGCGCATACTGAGACATTGGCAGTGCCTCGTCATAGCGCGCCTGCTGGTAATAGGCTTTGGCCAGCGCCCAGCGCGTGTCCCAGGAAGCGGGGGCGGGATTGAGCTTCAGGGCTCTTTCCAGTGGAATCACCGCGGCTTCGTATTTCCCCTGATTGCATAGAGCCATGCCGAGCGCCGCAAAAGCATTCGCGTGCGCTGGATCAATCTGTGTGGTTTTTTCCAGGACTTCCTGCGCTTTGGACCAGTCACGCTGCTTCAAAAGAACCAAGCCCTGCAGATACAAAACATCGGGATGCCCGGGCGCAAGGAGCATAGCTTTGCTGGCATCCTTCTGCGCTTCCGCCAGGTTGTTAGCGGCGAGGGCTTGCAAGCCTTCATCGACCGCTTTTTTGGCCTTCGGCGCAAGCAAAGGACGACCGGGAACGCCCTTCTGGTTCGCCGACACAGGGTGCAGGTAAACATCCACCTCGGCTCTTCCGTTCGCAATGATCGAAAGGTCTTTTTGTGTGCTCGCATATCCCGCAGCTTCGACGACCACGGTGAAGTCTCCGAGTTCGGTGACTACGATTTCAGCACGGCCGAGCGTTGTCTGTGCTTGTCCAGCAGGAATGGTGCCGCGGAACAGCTTAACTACGGCCGGGTTGGAAATGGGCTCGCCTGAGGAGTCGTGGACGACTACGCTGATAGCAACGCCTCTGCCAAAGAACTCGGTTGCAGCGGAGCCGGCGTCTTGCGCGCGGGAGGAAGAGACCAACAGCAGACCGAGCAGAAGCGAGAGCAAGAATCGAAAATTTGACGGCAAGCAGTTACTTGCTAGTGCTGGAGGCAGAGGCTGTGGACCGCAAGAACTGTCTGTTCGCGAACGGTGCATGACCACCCTCGACGCTTGGCGGGAGATTATGCCAACGGGTAGTGCGCGTCAAGGGAATAGCCCAGATTGACTGTCGTTCCTCGACGCTTTTCGTGTTTCGTATTGGCTCACGATCTCTACGGACCTGGCTTTGCTGCAGGGCTGCTCGTTACACGCCTGTTCCGGCCAATGACCGTGAAAGGAGAAGAAAATCAGTTCTTCTCTCCCGCGGCCTGCATAGCGGCGTATGTTCTCTTCCCAGAGTTGTCTTAGGCGTTTCCTCGTTTCGTTCGCAGCCCAGTTGCCGACGATTCTGTGATCGGCGCACCAAAACAGATAACGTTGTTCCCGCGCTGAATCGGCCTATCATCCAAAGAACAGTCAGTAGGAGCTACGCTATGGCAGCGAATCAAGTAGTGCTTTACTTCGAGAAGCCGGAGGATGCTTTGCTTTTCACTCTGGCTGCCAGTTCGGTAATGTCAGCAGAAGGACCGGTCCATAGCAATAAGGCAGCGGTCAGGGTTGCGCAGGAAATTTGCAAAGCCAGTCGAATCACGACTGAGGGCTCACTCAACATCGCATGAAGGGCGGCAGAATAAGATGATTCGAAAAGCTGCGCTGCAAATAGGAGTCCCCGCGCTTCTCGCTTTGATTGCATGGAATGCCTACCTTGCCGTCTCCCATTTAAGACAGGTGGAGAAATCTGCGGCGCTTACGCTTGAAAGCTCCGATCTCCAAGGAGAACTGTCTGGCATATTGAAAGATGTCACCGATATGGAATCGGGTCAGCGAGGATACCTGCTCACCGGAAACGCTGCTTACTTGCAGCCCCATACTGACGCGAAGAGCAGGATCGAAATGGATTTTGCCAATCTCCGCACGGGACTCTCGAATCGGACGCAGCGCGAACAATTACTGGAGTCGCAGTTGGAGTCCTTGGCTACATCCAAGCAGGCTGAGATGGAACGTTCTATTAGTTTGCGCCAACAGGGGTATCGCCGTCGCTCATTCAAGCTAATTGATACGGACGAGGGAAAGGGCTACATGGATGCGATTCGGCGCATTGCGTCTTCGCTCTCCTCATCCGAAAGCAGCAATTTCGCGAGATTGAAGGGAGAGAGGACTGTCGCACTGAAGAGGGCATTTTCTGCAACCATTATTTCCAATTCTGTCCTGCTGGTGCTAGCAGTATGTGCATTTGGGCTGATCCGGCACCATGGACGACTGCTCGGAGAAGATGCCGCCCAGAGCAGAAATGAGCTAGCGGTGCGGAATTTGCAGTTAGAAAGACTGACCGCTGCCCTTTCCGGGCAAGCGCGTTCGAACATGGTTGCGATCAATATGAACTCCCGGTTGCTGCTTGAGAATTATGGAGGGTTCCTGCCACGACAGGGGCACGAATATGCTGAGCAGATGAAAGAAGCTGCTGCAGAAATGGAACGACTCCGGCAAGATTTAGTTGGCAACCCATCGAACGGCAACGGACGGGCAGCTTAGCAAGCATTATCGAGGGCACTCGCCGCATACAAGGATTTCCTCACCCTCTGGAACGACGCCGACCATTGTACGGGCCAACACCTTACCGAGGGTTCAATCCCTCAGCTTCGAAGCCCAGTGCCTTTAGATCAGTCGCAATTGAGGGTGGTCCATTGGTGCGCCAGTTTCCGCGAATTCGTCCGTGTTTGATTCTGGCGTGATCTCAGTCGTTGTCACAATGTCCAGCCACATCCCAACTGGGAAGCGGTGCTCGAACTCTTCGGACGTATCACTTGCGTTTTCGCGATGGATCTGGATAGTACCTAACAAAAGGTCTTTCTCGATTCCTTCGATTCCGCAGGTCTGAACTTCGGCGAACTCCCCATCGTTGTAATCAATCTCGCCTTTTACTTTCTTGCTGATAACCATCTGTTTCTCCTCCTAAAGGATATTGTTGCAGTTCCGCGCGCCCCATCTGGTTCGTAAGCTAACAGTCTGGTTCCGTTCTTCAGCTTCAAGAAGATTCTGCCCTCTTCGGATTCTTCGTCCGCTGGCCAAAGATCAGGCGTGAAGGCAGCGAACCATGCCTTCCGGTACTGCTCGCTATGAAAGCTCTCCAAATGCTCCCACGATTTTTCACGGAGCCACTTCGGGACGTAAAGGTGAAATAGCGGTTTGAATCGCTCACCATGCAGCGGGCACTTCACTTTGCCGGCGATTTCCATCTCGATCGGGAAGCCGAAGGACGGTCGTTCCTTCTCCGGGAAACAGATGCAATCCACGGAGAAGAGGAATTGCGCTTTCAGCGATTCCTCGGCACGGCCAATTCGGTTTAGGAAAGTTCGGGTGGGCATGATATTTGCTTTGCACCTCGGTAGTCCTCAACGATTCATTGCGGTATGTTCCGCAGTGTTGCGTCGACGTTCAAGCTCCCATCACTTCCACCAGCATTTCTTTGATTCTCTGCTGTCCGAACAGGAATCCTGTCGGCTCTTTGATAGGTAATTCCACCATTGCTTGCCGAAAATCCTCTGGTGTTATTGCTCTACACTGGTGTTTCGCGCCGTCCACCCCTAGAAAAATGACAGCCGAGATCGTGGTCATCGCCTCAAAGTCCGTGTTCGTTAACACCTCGCGTATTGACAGCCAACGCTCTTCAGGTTGAATCCTCAGGTCTTCCTCCCACACCGGCATCTCGCCAAGCCTATTGGGTCTGAGACGCCTGAACAGATGTCCGTCTTCGAATTTGAGTGGGCACGTTATCTGAGGAAGCTGGCGTTGCCACGCTTCGATAACACGTCCGAACTCGCGCGAGTAGTTTTCTGAGCTGTGAATCCTAGAAACATGATCAAGACTCAGCATGTCGCCGGCTTTCGGTTCGCGACCAAACGCAAGTTCAAACTCACCGCTCGCCCTGGTGTAACGTTTCAAGTGTTCGTCGAGAGACGCAGGAATAATTGGCCCATAAAGGGCATCACGCAATTCTCGTCCTCGCAGGTAAGCGGCTGTCGGCTCGACTTCGTGGTACGTGGGCTCCATCGTCGCATCAAGATAGGCCGTGGCGCTGTATATCGCCAGTGCGTCCTCGTCGAACGGCGAGAGCTGGAGAGGAGATAGCGCTTTCGCAGATTCTTCTGCTTTTTCAAGGCGTTTGAGTAGAGTTCCCCGAGCCATCTTTTGTCGACTCCTTGGAAGTTGTATTTTGTGCTAGCGCGGCCTCGATCTTTGCCATTCGCTCCTCTAACGGTCCCTGTTCCAAAGCCCGTAAAAGAATATTTGTGAGGTATCCCAACCCGGTGGCAACGCGCGGACCCAGTTGACCGCGGCGAAGCCGGTTGATCGAGTCGGCCAAGAACGCTGAGACCTCTTTGGTATTGCCGAGAGGATGATCTGGCGTGTCGGACGGCAACACCGCAGCGACGCGGCTTCGGGTGATGCCTCCGGCCCGTCTGGCTCTTCGCCCCTCAGATGACCTAGCTGGATCGTGAAAGACGCAGAGACTCTTGCCGGTTTGCGCGTCCGCGCCGCATGGCTCGCCGTTCTTCTTCCCGAACTCACATTTCTTTACCATCAGATCCTCTGGACCCTACCTAGGTAGGGGGCATACCCAGTCCAAACGAGTGTCGCTACCCTGTCATCACCCACCACCACCAGAAGGCTTTCCTCCCGTCGGGTCTGCCGGCTTCGTATGGGGAACTGCCTGTTCTTGGTTGCGCGGGAGTTGCGGATTTTGCGGAACTTTGCAGGGTTCTGCCGACGTAAGCCCTGTATCTTGTTTGTCTGCAGCAGGCGGCTCACAACTCATAATCCGTAGGTCGTAGGT